>DAOTZC010000007.1:0-321041 GCA_034434535.1 Anaerolineales bacterium
GAGGATGGGTCGCAAACATCAGGTCGATGCGCTGTACCCCCAGGTTTTGCAGGTACTGAACCAAGCCGGTCCCGCTGTCCCCGCCGTCGATCAGCGCGGTCTGACCATCTGGGCTCAGAATCAAGGTTGAATCGCCCTGACCGACATCGAAAAAGTACACCTTGAATGGGCTGGATAACGGAACATCGGTGGGCAGGATGACCGATGTAAGGGACGGCAGGGCAGTTGCTATCCAGGTCGGGGTTGCCGGCAGTCCCGTTGCTGTATTTGTCGCGGGGACCGTAGTTGGCGTCTGCGTTGGTGGAACAACCGTACTTGTAATATGGGCGGTTGGGGATGACGTTGCCGTGGCAGGATGGGAGACCGCTGCCGGTGCAAGGGCACAACCCAGCGTAAACACGATGAGAAGTAACAGAGATGCAATTTTCTGGTGGCGATTACTCGAAGTGCGGCACGCGCCACAGGTTATCCACGCTGTAGCGGGCAAAACCGCCGCCGACGACATCGTACATGCCGCCGCGCGCCATGGCGCGCAGGGCGTGGACGGCGGTTTTGCGGTAGTTCTGGCGTTTTTCCGGCTCATCGGGCAGGGTGGAACGCGCCAGGAGGAACTCGATGGTCATGGGCTGGGGGAATTTGGGCGCGCCGCCCCAGCCGCCAAAGCCCCAATCGTAAGACTGGTACAGGTGGTCGGCGGCGTTATCGAGCAGGGCTGGGGTGAGGGGCAGGGCGGCTTTGGCCGAAATCAGATTGGCGCGCTGCAAGTGGTCGCGCACCTGCCCGCCCACTTTGAAGATTTCGGCGCGCTCGTTTTGCCAGGCGTTGGCAATGCCGGTCAGAACATCGCGGAAGGAGGGCATGTTGTAGCGCGGCGCGGGCGGAAAGTAGGTGCCGCAGTAGAACGGCTGCAGGTCGGGGGTCAGAAAAACCGACATCGGCCAGCCGCCGGAGCCAGTGAGGGCAACGGTGGCGGCCATGTAGATGCTGTCGAGGTCGGGGCGTTCCTCGCGGTCCACCTTAATGTTGACGAAGTGGCGATTCATGAGCGCGGCAATCGACTCATCCTCGAAGGACTCATGTTCCATCACATGACACCAGTGACAGGCGGCGTAGCCGATGCTGAGGAAGATGGGTTTGTCTTCGGCGCGGGCTTTGGCGAGGGCCTCCGGCCCCCAGGGATACCAATCTACGGGATTATGGGCATGTTGGAGAAGGTAAGGGGAGTTTTCGCGGGCGAGGTGGTTGGGCATAAGACACCTGTAAGGAAGGAATGGGGAGTGGTCAATCTTGATTTGAAGAAGCAGGGCCTGGGCAGCCCAGTTCATTGAGCAATTGGCGCGGCAGGGGTTGGGTTTGCGCGGCGCGAAACCAAACCGCGCAAACTGCGTTACGCATGGAGGCGGTTTGAAGGGCAATTTGCGAGAGCGCTTGGGCCTTTTCTGGCTGGCTGGTCAGGAGATAGGCTTCGATGAAGGGAAGGTACTCGACCGGCGCGGCAGGCTGAAACCCCCTGGCGCTGGCCTCGTCTCCCAGGCGGGCGGCCTGGGGCCAGTCGCTGCGTTGACGGGCGAGTTCGGCTTTTGCGTAGTAATAGCACCAGGAAGGCGGCGGTTCTGGCCCAAAGACCTGTCGGGGCAAAGCGGCAGAGGGGGAGTCGGTCAAAATTTGGGATGGGTTGGAGAGGGGGAGCAGTTGCGAGAGCAAGGGCGAGTTTTTTCCAAACGTCGCGTCGCTGTCAAAGGCCGGGTCCAAAATTCGCAGGCACGCGCCGGGCGGGGCAAGGAAGAGCACAGCCTGGCTGGTGTTGCCGTAAAAACGAACGGGACGATAGGCAAATTCAAAAGGGTGGCCTGGTTCGAGCGCAGGCAGCCGGTTGGGACGTTCTGCCACGCCCAGTACCAGGTAGGGCAGGCGCGCGCCGCTGAAATGAGGAGCGTACATCCAGTTGAGCGGAGCGGTGAGAGAATAGTCGGTTTCGTAATCGATTTCGACTTCGTCGGTCAACAGCACCGTGCCAGGCGCAAGGGCCGGAACTCTCCAGGCCAGTTGCCAGTAAAGGCTGCGCTGGCGCTCCCAATCGCGGCGGAAGACGTTGGCGTTGTAAACCTGCTGTCCAACCCCGGCGGCAATGACCAGCGCGGAGGCAAACCGCCAGGCGCGCTCATGCCGAAAGAGGAACGTCAGCAAACCAGCCATCAGCAGGCTGGCGGCCAGGAGCATCGAAACGGTGAAACGGTCGAAGCTGGATTGAAGCGTGAGGGGCAAACCTGCCGCCCAGGAGGGAAGCCGCCCCAGCGCGAGGCCGGTCAGCCCGATGAAAATCGCCTGCCAGGCCCAGGCTGGGGAGGCCGAAAACGGCTGGGAAAGCGACAATTGGCGCAGGAAGAGCCATAACAGGCCAAGCGAGACGCCCGCCGCGCCCAGCGCCAACCAGGTGGAGGGAGCGGAGAAAGTCTGCGCCGCCAGGATGGGCAGAAGCGCCCAGGCATACAGACCGGCCTTCCAAATAGCATCCAGGCTGGCGGCAAGCAGACCGGTGACGACCGGGCCGTCCGTTTCGCCCAGCACAACATCGTAATTGGCATAGATGCCGGAGCGGTAGTATAGAAATAGCCAGAGCGCGTTGAAGCCCCAAACAGCCAGGTAAGGCAGCCAGGCCTGGAGGGAACGCCGCAGGGTGGATTTCCAACCCTGCTCTTGCCTGCCAAAGATGGACAGAATGAACAGAAAACGCAGAGGTTCGAGGCTGAGGAAATATTCTGTGGGGAATACACCCAGGGTCAGCAATAACAGCCCCAGTGCGGTTCGGCGGCGCATTTGCCTGGGGGAATGAAGCGCCAGGCCGGTCATCCCCAAAGAAAGGAGGTAAAACCAGAGCGGAATCAGTTCCTGGTTGATGTGCGTAAAAGCCACCCAATGCTGGCTGTAGCCAGGGTAAACCAGAAAGGCCAGCGCGGCCAGCAGGGTTTGCCAGGGATGAACCGGCCAGATTTGGCGCAAAGCCCACCAGGCAGCCAGGGTGAGCGCGAAGCGCATGACCAGCGCAAAGGCTTGCCAGGCCAGCGGCGTTTCGGGCAGCAGGCTGGTAGTGAACCAGAAAATTGGCCCCAAAAAAGGGCGCACGCGCATAAACGAGCCAATGAAACTCTCTGGCCCAACAAAATGCGCAGCCCAGGCAAAGGGCCAGTCATCCCAATAGAAGCCAGTCTGAAACAGCATCAGGCCGTAGGCCAGGCCGGTCAGCAAGCCAAACAGCCAGGGAATGGATTTTTCGTTGAAGCGGGCGAAAGGTATCATAGGCTGGATGGCTTGAATTATAGAGCATAATCTGACCCTGACGGTGGTACACTATCCAAAAAACGAGGAAAAATATGACTTCCACCAAGACATCTCTCCTGTTTGGCGGCATCGAAGGCGGCGGCACCAAGTTTGTGTGCGCGGTTGGCGCTGGCCCTGGCGATATCCGCGCCGAGAGCCGCTTCTCAACCACGACCCCCGCTGAAACCTTGCGGCGCGTTATCGACTTTTTTAAGCAACAGGAACAGGAACACGGCCCGCTCGCGGCGATAGGGTTTGGCTCTTTCGGCCCGATTGACCCGCGCCCGGCTTCTCCGACGTTTGGGTATATCTTGCCCACGCCCAAGCCAGGCTGGTCAATGGTAGATGTGGTTGGCCCTTTGCGGAAGGCGTTTGACCTGCCGATTGGGTTTGACCTGGATGTGAATGCCGCCGCGCTGGCTGAAGGGCGGTGGGGCGCCGGGCAGAATTGTGACCCGCTGATGTACATCACCATTGGCACCGGAATTGGGGCCGGGGTTTTAGTGAATGGCAAACTGGTTCACGGATTGCTTCATCCCGAAGCCGGGCATCTTCCCCTGCCGCGCGACCCGGAACGCGACCCGTTCTCTGGCATTTGTCCTTTTCATGGAGATTGCTTTGAGGGGCTGGCTGCCGGCCCGGCCCTGGAAAAACGCTGGGGGCAAAAAGCCGAAACCCTGCCGCCAGAGCATTCCGCCTGGGAGTTGGAAGCGCATTACATTGCGCTGGCGCTGTGCAGTTATATCTACACCCTGTCGCCGCAGCGCATCATTTTGGGAGGCGGGGTCAGCCAACAGCCGCAAGTGATAAAAATGGTGCGGGAGAAAGTGCCCGTTTTGTTGAATGGTTATATCCAGTCGGCAGAAATCCTGGAACGCATCGAACATTACATCGTCCACCCCGGGTTGGGCAATCAATCGGGCGTGTTGGGCGCATTGGCGCTGGCCGAACAGGCCTGGCGGGGAGCATAAAGTTCTATGACTGTGAAGGCGGTCATTTTTGACCTGGGCGGCGTATTGCTCGACTGGAATCCACTGGCATTGTATCAAAAACACTTTCCCCATCTCTCTGTGGAAGAAATCCGGGCTTTTTTTGCGGAAGTGAATTTTACGGCCTGGAATCTGGAGCAGGACCGTGGCCGCCCTTTTGACGAGGGCGTGGCCGAGCTGTCGGCGCGCTTCCCGCATCGCGCCGCGCTGATTCGCGCCTATCACCAACACTGGCCCGATTGCATTGGCGGGCAAATTGACGGCACAGTGCGAATTTTGGAACAGTTACGCGGGAATGGCCTGAAGAGGATAGGGTTGACCAATTTTTCCAGCGAGAAATTGGCGCTCACGCGCCCCAAATTTCCCTTCTTTCGCTCTTTCGATGATATCGTTGTCTCCAGCGAAGTCAAATTGGTTAAACCCGACCCGGCCATCTACCACCTGACTCTGCGGCGGATTGGCTGCCGGGCGGAGGAATGCATCTTCATTGATGATTCGCTGCCTAACGTCGAAACGGCGCGCCAGTTGGGGTTCCATGCCATTCATTTCCAATCGCCAGAACAACTCCAGGCAGAATTAGAGCGAATTCTATAAAAATCGGAGCGTTCCGCTCAAAAATCTTCTTGAAATTCCATGCGCATACTCGTATACTGAAAGCGTGTCCAACCATTCCTGGACCCGAAAGGACGCATTATGCACCGGCATCCCATCACCTGCATCATTCCCCCGCACATGCTCAAAGAAATCATCCACAATGGCACGCAGGCCCAGCGTGAATTTGCCATGCAGACCATGGCGACCTCAGAACAGTTTCGCGGTCAGCGCCATGCTACCCGTGATTTTGCCAGCGTGCTTTCGTTTGCAATTACGCCTGGCAAAGAGCGCATTATTTACGACGCCCGGCAAGGTTCTCAACTGCCCGGGGTACCGGTGCGGCGCGAGGGCGACCCGGCGACCTCCGACCCGGCGGTTAACGAGGCGTATGACGGCTCAGGGCTGACTTACGACCTGTTCTCAGAAATCTATGGCCGCAACTCAATTGACGGCAAGGGATTGCGGCTCGATTCGACCGTCCACTACATGAAGGGGTACGATAACGCCTTTTGGAACGGTCAGCAAATGGTGTACGGCGATGGCGATGAAGACCTGCCCGCGGCACAGCGCCTGTTCAACCGTTTTACAATTGCCATCGACATCATCGGCCATGAACTGACGCATGGGGTCACCGAATATGAGGCCAAACTGGCTTATTACGGTCAGTCAGGTGCGCTGAATGAATCCATGTCGGATGTGTTTGGTTCGCTGGTCAAACAATATCAGCGCAATCAGACCGCTGCCGAAGCCGATTGGATTATCGGCGAAGGGCTGTTTACGTCGAACATCAACGGAGTTGGAATTCGCTCCATGAAAGCGCCCGGCACGGCCTACAACGACCCGGTCATTGGCAAAGACCCACAGCCCGGTCACATGAAGGATTATGTCAATACGGTCGAAGATAACGGCGGCGTCCACATCAATTCTGGCATCCCCAACCGCGCTTTTTATGTGGCCGCGCTCGAAATAGGCGGCTACGCCTGGGAAAAAGCCGGAAACATCTGGTACATCGCCCTGCGCGATAAACTGACCGCCACTTCTAACTTTCAGGAGGCCGCCGACTTGACCTACCAGGTTGCCGGGCAACTATACGGCGCTGGCGGCGCGGAGCAAATGGCAGTCAAAAAAGGCTGGGCCGAGGTGGGTATTATCGCAGGCAGCGGCACGCCGCCCACGCCAACCCCCACCCCCACGCCCGGCGACGGCTGTCTGACCGCAATCTTCCGTTCTCTGGGATTGATGAGAAAATGAGCGACATCCGCATCCAATACGAACGCACGGGCGGCTTTGCCGGACTGAAACTCGCCACCCGTTTCGAACTCGATGACCTGCCCGACGAGCAGGAGAAACAACTGCGCGACCTGCTCGATGAACTGGATTTCTTTGAACTGCCCGTTCAGATTTTACCGGCCCGTCCGGGCATCGACCAGTTTACCCATAAAATCGAAGTAGAAAGTAAAAAAGGAAAGCACAGTGTCTTAACGACAGACAGCGTTGCGCCAGAAAAACTCCGGGAACTGATAGAGTTGCTGAACGCCATCGCGCGTACGCGCCGCAACAAGGATTGAACACGCCACAAAGTCCACCCCAGTTGGACTTTCTACTTTTGGAGAGCTTCTCATTTACGGGATATAAGAAATCAATCCGGTGAAGTCAGTCTCTGGAGATGCGCGCCAGAAGTTTCAAGCAACATCGCTAATCAGCGTTCACCGCTTCAACCGAACAGGTTGCTTTCTGTTCAGTCTGCATTGCATGGGGCGCTCCATCGCATAGCGCATCATAAATCCGCAGGCGTCACGGGCTTACTGTTTTGCTTGAGGAGTGCGTTTCAGGCAGGCTTGCATGTTGGGCTGTGGTTCGCTCATCGAACCACAGCCCAACTCAAATACCAGCGCGGCTCTATCCACTGCCACTGGAATGGCAGTTTGGGTATTTCATTCGCTAATTTGATATATACTCCCTATCTTTTCTGATTCGAATCCAAAAGACTTGTTACAATTCTCACACAAAACCATTCATAGGAGACAACAATCATGACGTCCATTTACGATTTTAGCGTCGAAGATGCCCAGGGCAGGCAACAGTCTCTGGCGCAATATCGAGGGAAAGTACTGTTGGTGGTCAATACGGCCAGTCAGTGCGGCTATACGCCGCAATACAAAGGGTTGCAAGCCCTCTATGAACAATGGCATGAAAAAGGACTGGAAATTTTAGCCTTTCCTTGCAATCAATTCGGCGGACAGGAACCAGAAGAAAACAGCGTCATCCAACAATTTTGCCAGCGCAATTACAATGTGCAATTTCCAGTCTTTGCCAAAATCAATGTCAATGGCCCCGAGGCCCATCCGCTTTACAAGTATTTGCGCTCACAAAAGAAAACCATTCTGGGAGAAAATATCCCGTGGAACTTTACCAAATTTCTGGTGGACCAGAACGGGAATGTTCTCAGGCGTTTTGACCCTTCCTTTGAACCTGAGAAAATTGGTAAAGAGATTGAAAAATTGCTGGCAAATAAGTAAGAACGCATCCTTACGCCATTTGAACACGGAACGCCTGGCCTGACGATGGATTGTCTGACGCGATGCCAACAGGCAGACTGAAACTCAACCAGGCCTGGTCACGGTAGCACAGTTTTGTGGGAAGTTTTGTATAATCAACGCACGGAGACCCCATGCCATGAGCCTGAATGAAATAATTTCGCAAATGCTGCCCGCCATTGAAGCCGAGTTACAACGCCAGGTGGCCCGCCTGGACCAGCCCCGCACCCAACCCTTCTATGAGATGCTGACTTATCATATGGGTTGGACCGGTGAAGGCGCCGGGCCAGAGGCAACTGGCAAGCGCATTCGCCCGTTGTTGGTATTGCTTTCGACCGCCAGTTGTGGCGCAAATTGGGAATTGGCGTTACCCGCCGCTGCTGCCGTTGAACTGGTACACAACTTCTCACTAGTACATGACGATGTACAGGACAACTCCGAAAAACGGCGCGGACGCCCGACCGTCTGGGTCAAGTGGGGCGTTCCGATGGCGATTAACGTGGGCGATGCGCTCTTTGTTCAATCTAACCAGGCCATCATGGACCTGGCAAAAAGCTACCCGGCAGAAACAGTGGTCAAAACCGCCCAGATTTTGCACGATACCTGCCTGGAACTGACGCGCGGGCAATATATGGATATGTCTTACGAGGGGCGTAAGGATTTGCAAATTGATGACTATTGGCCGATGATTGGCGGCAAGACCGCCGCGCTGCTGGCGTGTTGCGCCTCGATTGGCGCTATTTTGGGAGGAGCAGATGAGTCCCTCCAGGGAGCCTATCGCTCCTTCGGTCACTACCTGGGCCTGGCCTTTCAGGTGCAAGATGACCTGCTTGGCATTTGGGGTGACGAAGCCCTGACGGGAAAATCGGCTGCATCCGACCTGGTGGAGGGCAAAAATTCACTGCCTGTACTGGTTGGGTTGAGCAAAAAGGCCAAATTCGCCGCGCGCTGGGCGCAGGGCCCAATTCAACCAGAAGAGGTGCAGGAAATGGCCGACCTGTTGGCAAGCGAATCGGCTTATGGCTATACTTATGACGCCGCCAAACAGATGACCGACCTGGCCCTCAACAGCCTGCGCATGGCCGACCCGCAAGGCGAGTTTGGCGCGGCCTTGTTCGAACTCACCGAGAAATTACTCAGCCGTCAGGCCTGATGCGTGGACGGGCATGGATTGCCTGCCGCGCAACGGGAAACGGGTGGAAAACGCCTTGACATCTTGATTCAGCGTGGCTATAATCTTCACTCACGCGCCCAAGCGGGTGTAGTTCAGTGGTAGAACGCTTGCTTCCCAAGCACGATGTCACGGGTTCGAGTCCCGTCACCCGCTCAAAACTTATTCAATTGCGACAAAAAGAGTATGTTTCGAGCAGCCCGCCCGCTAAGGCGGGCGAATTGTTTAATGTGCGAATTTTTTCAAGAAAAAACGCTTTTTTGATGGTTAAATGCGCTCAGCGACCTGCCGTCCTTTGGGTAGTTCGCGGCGCTCAATGGCAAAGGCCATCTCCAACGCTTCATAAACCGAGCGGCACTCGATAATTTTGATGTTTTCGGGCCAGGGTTCGGCTTTTCGCAGGCGCTTTGGCACAATGGCGGTTTTGAAGCCAAGTTTTTGAGCTTCGCGCAGGCGGGTTTGCATTTGGGCGGGCAGGCGTAATTCACCAGCCAGGCCAATTTCGCCAATCAAGACCGCATCAGCGCGGACAGGCAAATCCTTCATCGAAGAGGCAATTGCGGCGGCCACTGCCAGGTCGGCCGCAGGTTCGTCAATTTTCATGCCTCCCACCACATTCACATAGATATCTTGCTCAACCAGTTTTACCCCAGCCCGGCGAGTCAACACAGCAGCCAGCATCATCAGGCGGTTGTAATCCACCCCGTTTGGGTTGCGGCGGGCATTGCCAAACTGCGTGGCTGAAGTCAGTCCTTGCACTTCAACCAGCAGCGGACGCGTGCCTTCCATCGTCACGGCAATTGCCGAGCCAGGGACATTGACCATGCGCTCGGCCAGGAAGACCTCCGAAGGGTTGGGAACTTCCACCAGTCCGTTCTCGCGCATCTCGAACACGCCTACCTCGGCAGTAGCGCCAAATCTATTCTTTACTGAACGTAGCAGCCGATACGCCTGAAAACGGTCACCTTCCAGGTAGAGAACCGTATCTACAATATGCTCCAGCACGCGCGGCCCGGCAATGGCGCCCTCTTTGGTGACATGTCCAATAATAAAAACGCTCACCCCGTGCGCCTTGGCCAGTTCCCGCAGTTGAGATGAACATTCACGCACTTGCGAAACCGACCCGGCGCTGGACTCAAACTCTGGCAAGTACACCGTTTGGATGGAATCGACAATCAGCAGGTCAGGTTTCACTTCACGAACATGTTCGAGAATGGTCTGAAGATTGGTTTCGGTGACGAGGAACAATTCGTCAGGAAATTTTGCGCCTTTGTCCAGCCCACCTGGCCTGGCTTCGGGGGCTATCAGCCGGTCGGCGCGCATTTTGATTTGACGCTCCGATTCCTCGCCGGAAACGTACAGCACCCGTTTTTTTCCGGCCATCGCCAGCGTCATCTGAAGCATGAGCGTGGATTTACCAATCCCAGGGTCGCCGCCAACCAGCACAATCGAACCGGGGACGATGCCCCCGCCCAACACGCGGGAGAACTCACCGATTGGCACGTCAATGCGCGGTTCGGCTTCCACCGCCACATCGCCAATTTTGCGCGGGGCGGTTCGCCCGCCCAGGCCACGCGCCGGGCCAGCGTTTTTGGCCGGGGCCGCCTCATGGATGACTTCCTCGACCATGCTGTTGAACGAACCACACTGCGGGCATTTACCCATGTACGAGGCCGAAACGCGGCCACATTGCTGACAAACATAACGGGTGATGGATTTTGCCATCGTCCAATCTCCTCCCATTCAGTATAACAGAGAAATTTGCCTGATAAAAAAGGGCGCAGGCAATGCCTGCGCCCTCCAGAGTTATTTCTTTGGCAAGTACAGCTTCTCGACATATTCCTTGAGCATACGCCGGGTGCTGAACTGCGGGGTAATGGTGCGCATCGATTCTTTCATGCGCTGCACCCACTTAAGCGGAACATCTTGAGCATCTCGGTCAGAGTAATAGAGCGGGATGATTTCCTTCTCCAGGGTGGTATAGAGGCTTTCAGCGTCGGATTCGTCTTGCACATCTGCATCCAGGTCTGCATCGGGGCCAATTGCCCAGCCATTATCGCCATTGTAGGCTTCGCGCCACCAGCCATCTAACACGGAGAAGTTGAGCGCGCCGTTCAGGGCAGCCTTCATGCCCGAAGTGCCACTGGCTTCATTCGGGCGGCGCGGAGTGTTCATCCACACGTCTACACCCTGGACAAGGTAGCGCGCCAGGTTCATGTCATAATCTTCGAGGAAGACAATCCGTCCGCCATTTTCGGCTTTCTTGACTTTGCGGTAAACTTCCTGGATAAGTTGTTTACCAGGCTCATCCGCTGGATGCGCCTTGCCCGCGAACAGAATTTGCACCGGGCGGTTGGGTTGGTTGATGATGTGAAGCAGGCGGTCGAACTCGCTCAGGGCCAGGCTGGCGCGCTTGTAGGTGGCAAAACGGCGGGCAAAGCCAATCGTCAGAACGTACGGGTCAAGCATGACGCCGCTGGCAATGACCTGTACGGGGTGAAATCCACCCTGCATCCAGCGCTGGCGGGAGCGTTCTTCAAAATAGAAGACCATTTTACGCTTGAGGTGGTTGCGTACCGCCCACAACTCTTGCGGAGGAATGGCTTCGATTTTCTCCCACATCTCAAAGTCGTCGAGGTGGTCTAGCCAATCGGGGCCAAAATACTTTTCGAGCAGAATGCGGATTCGGCGCGCCATCCAGGTGGTGGTGTGAACGCCGTTGGTCACATAGGTGATAGGAACTTCATCAACATCTTCTACATTCCAGAGATGTTTCCACATTCGGCGGCTGACCAGCCCATGCAGTTCGGAGACGGCATTTCGCCCCTCCGAGTTGCGCAAGGCGAGGATGGGCATGGAAAAGGTCTCGCCCCAGGATTGCTGGTGACGCGCCAGGTCAACGAACTGGTCGCGGGTAAGACCGAGTTCGGGCCACATCGTTGCCAGGTATTTGTCAATCAGCCAGAGCGGGAATTCGTCGTTGCCAGCGGGGACGGGGGTGTGGGTGGTGAAAATGTTGTGCGTCCTGGTGAGCGCCAGGGCTTCTTCAAAAGACTTGCCTTGTTTGACCAGCTCGCGGGCGCGTTCCAAAATCATAAACGAGGCATGGCCTTCGTTCATGTGCCAGACAGTGGGAGTAAAGCCGAGCGCGCGCAAGGCGCGGACACCGCCAATGCCCAGCAACACTTCCTGCATGACGCGCAGATTGATGTCGGACCAGTACAGACGCGTGGTCAGTTGGCGCACCAGGGGCGGGTTGCTGCCCATGTTGGTATCAAGCAAATACAACGGAGTCCGCCCAACGCGCACTTCCCAAATGCGGGCCTGCACCGGGCCATCGGGAAAATCGACTTGAATGGTTAACTCTGTTCCGTCTTCTTTGCGAACCAACAGCAAAGGCAAGCCATTGAAGTCAAGCGGGTTGTTGATGGCTTCTTGCCAGCCATCTTCGGTGATGCGCTGCGAGAAGTAACCCTCCGTGTAGAGTAGCCCAATGCCCACCAGCGGCAGACCGATGTCAGACGATTCTTTCAGGTGGTCGCCAGATAACACGCCCAGGCCGCCAGAATAGATGGGCAAAGTCTCATGCAGACCAAATTCCATCGAGAAATAAGCAATCTGGTCTTTGCTTTTGGGGTATTGAGAGGCAAACCAGGTGTCAGTTCGCTGCATGTAAGAGTCGAAATCGGCAAAGACCTGGTCGTACATTTCCAGGTAAATGGGGTTTTGGGCTGCGGCGTTCAGCGTGGGACGTTCTATCTGGCGCAGAAACAGGATAGGGTTGTGCCTGACGCGCTCCCACAAGTTGTTGTCAATGCGGTTGAACAAACGCTGGGCGGCGGGGTTCCAGGTCCACCATAAGTTATAAGATAGTTCGCCCAAGCGGTTAATGCGCCGCGGCAAATCAAAGTGGTTGGGGAGTTTCGATTTGTAAGTTGGCATAATCGTTCCTTTCAAAAATAGCGGGCAAATCATACCACAGCGAGATTAAAGTCAACCTTGCAGGGCGGTTAATTCAGGAAATGAATGAAATACAGGAATTTTTGTTGACGCCAGGCGGCGCGGATGATAAAATACAGCCCGCTTTTCAAAGTCCTGCCTGCCCCCATCGTCTAGCGGCCCAGGACGGAGCCCTCTCAAGGCTCAAACAGGGGTTCGAGTCCCCTTGGGGGCACCATTGTTCGGATGACCAAAAAACCCGCCGCGCGGCGGGTTTTTTGGTCAGGAACAGTGCCTATGCAAACCTTGCGTTCCGCTCCCCCTACATTCGGAATACCCCAAAACCGCCTTCTTCTTCGGGCGCATTCAACACCACCGAAAGCGCCAGCCCAAGCACCTGACGGGTATCGACCGGGTCAAGAACACCATCATCCCACAAGCGAGCCGTCGCATAATAGGGGTTACCCTCACGTTCGTATTTTTCCAGAATAGGGCGTTTGAACTCTTCGGAATCTTCGGGCGAGAGAGGGGGTTTGCCTTCACGAGCCAGTTGCTCCTGTTTGACAGATAACAGCACGTTGGCGGCCTGCTCTCCGCCCATCACGCTGATGCGGGCGTTCGGCCACATCCACAAAAAACGCGGATTGTAGGCCCGCCCACACATGCCGTAGTTCCCGGCCCCAAACGAGCCGCCAATGATAACGGTTAGTTTCGGCACGCGGGCGGTTGCCACTGCATGGACGAGTTTCGCGCCATCTCTGGCAATTCCGCCTGTTTCGTATTCTTTCCCAACCATGAAGCCGGTGATGTTTTGCAAGAACAGGAGCGGGATGCCGCGCTGCTGGCATAACTCAATAAAATGCGCGCCTTTCAAGGCCGATTCGCTGAACAGAATACCATTATTGGCGAGGATTCCAACCAGGTAGCCATGAATGCGCGCAAAGCCGGTCACCAGGGTTGGGCCATAACGCGCCTTGAACTCGCGGAACCTGCTGCCATCCACCAGCCGGGCAATGATTTCGCGCACGTCATACGTCTCGCGGAAGGTGGCAGGCAGGATGCCGTATATTTCTTCGGCAGAGTAGCGCGGCTCTTCGGGGGCAGACGATAGGCCAACGGCCATTGACCGTCGGTTTCGTTGGGGCAGGGTATTCACAATTCCGCGCAAAATCTCAATGGCATGTTCATCATCTTCGGCAAAATGGTCAGCCACGCCGCTCTTGCGGGTGTGAACATCTGCGCCGCCCAGTTCTTCGGCGGTGACATCTTCGCCGGTGGCGGCTTTGACCAGAGGCGGCCCGCCCAAAAAAATGGTCCCTGTGCCGCGCACAATCACTGCCTCATCGCTCATGGCCGGAACATACGCCCCGCCTGCTGTGCAGCTGCCCATCACTGCCGCTATTTGCGGAATGCCCTTTGCGCTCATGCGCGCCTGGTTATAGAAAATGCGCCCGAAGTGGTTAGAATCGGGGAAGACTTCATCCTGCAAAGGCAGGAAGGCCCCGCCCGAATCCACCAGGTAGAGGCAGGGCAGGCCATTTTCCTCGGCAATTTGTTGGGCGCGCAGGTGCTTTTTGACCGTCAGGGGAAAATACGTTCCGCCTTTGACGGTGGCATCATTGGCGACAATCATCACCTGATGGCCGGCAACGCGCCCAATGCCAGTTACAATGCCCGCGCCTGGAGCCTGTAAATCGTACAGGTCAAAGGCTGCCAGCGGAGAGAGTTCCAGGAAGGGCGAGCCGGGGTCAAGCAGGCGCTCAATTCGCTCCCGCACGAACAATTTTCCCTGCTCTTCCTGCCTGCGGCGATATTTTTCACCTCCTCCTTGACGCGCAATCGCCAGATGTTCACGCAGGGTGGCGGCCAACCCCAGGTTGTGCTTTTTATTCTCAATAAATTGCGCACTGTCAGGAGAAATGGATGTCTCGATAATTTCCATGGCTCTCGCTCCGACGTAAATTTTCAAAAGTGTAGCATAGAATGGCGCAAAACCGGTTCAATGTCTATTGTAATTTGCCCGGTTTTTTGCCAAGATATGAATATCGAAAGCGGTTCGTTTGTTTTTTCATAAGGAGGAACAATCCGACCTGTTTATGTTGTTTCGGGGGGCGTTTCGAAGTTTGCCAAAGCGCGGCCCGATAAAACTTTCCAGGCAATTATCAAAGAAGCGTACGACGATGCCATTGCTGATATCGGCCTCGACTTTCCGACGTTCACGCGCTGCGTGGATGGTTCAGTGGCTTCCTAATTTTTCAGACCATTTTACTCGCCAGTTGATGGCAGGGATTATGGCGCAGGACTACCTGGGGCTATGTCCCAAACCCGGTCATCGTGTGGAAGGAGGCGGGCGACCGGCGGGCTGTGTTTTCAGGATGCCTGGAAATCGATTGCCAGCAGCCACATGGATGTTTGCGTGGCTTATGGGTTCAAGACCATGTCTCATGTGGAGACCTGAAAAGGAAACGAATTTATGGCATTGGCCTCCGACGTGTCATTCAACTATCCCGTTGGAGGTTTTTTATTCGGGTTACTACGCGGTGATGGTCACGCGCCACATGAAGGAATTTGGCACGACAGTCGAACATCAGGCCGCGCTTCCTGCGAAATTCCAAACTCAAACCAACCAATGTTTACTTTGTCCCCAAAAAGCAGCTGCCATAAAAACTTCCGAATCCGGCGGATTCGGAAGTTTTTCTTGTTTAGATGATAGACACTTCCGCGCCTTCGTAAGAGGTTCTCAGCTCAAAGATGCGAGCCGCCAAACCAGCAGATTCAAACGCCTGCTGCATGGCTATGCCAATGCCTGACTCCCGTTTCGAAGAAAAAGCAATCAAACTGGGACCCGCTCCCGAAAGAGCAACCGCCGCCGCCCCTGCCCGGCGCCCGGCCTGCATGGCCTGCTGCGCTCCCGGAATGAGCGGCAGGCGATAAGGCTGGTGTAATGCATCGGTCATGGCCTTGCCCAGCAGGTCCAGGTCGCCAGTGCGCAGGGCCTCTGTTACCAACACCGCGCGGCTGATGTTGTAGATGGCGTCCTTGCGTTCCACCTGTTTGGGCAAAATGGCGCGCGCCTGCCTGGTGGGGAAATCGAAATCTGGCAGAACGACGGTGACGTGCATGGCCGAGTGATTGGCGCGCGCCGGAAGTTTGAGCGAGATGACTCGCTCCTCGTAGACAATCGAAGCCACCAGGCCGCCCAGCATGGCCGGGGCGACGTTATCCGGGTGGCCTTCGGCTTCAATCGCCAGTTTTAAGATTTCTTCATCTGTAAATGGGCTGCCCAACAAAGCATTTGCCCCCAGCATTCCGGTCAGCATTGCCGCAGAAGAGGACCCCAACCCGGAGCCAATCGGCACACGGTTCAGACAGTGAATTTTCATTCCTGTACAGGGTTTCCTGACCATGTCGTAGATTTTCAGCGCGGCTTCGACAATTGCGTTTTCGGCATTGAGCGGCAATTTGCCTTCTCCTTCCCCCCTCACGCTAACGGTGATTTGCCGGTCGGTCGTGGGAACAAACTCGGTTTCGTTCCACAAATCCAATGCCAGACCCAGAGCGTCAAACCCGGGGCCAAGGTTGGCCGTGGTGGCAGGAACTTTGACTAATATTCTCATGGCGTTCTATTCAGACTCCTCCAGGCGGTTCTTTTTTTAAACTGGAATTATAAATGAGCATTGATGCGGTTTTACCATGCAGACCTCCGCAAGCCATATCCTTTGTGATTGTCTCTGGTTCCCCTGAAGACCGCTCCGCTTTGGGGATGTTCGCAGGCTTTTCTTGAATGGGAAGAACCACTCCCCGCAAACCGAAAAACAACTCACCCTGCTAAAGCATGGTATAATACCGCCCGCTCGAAATGGAGAGGTCGCGTAGCCTGGTTTAGCGCGCACGCCTGGAGAGCGTGTTTCCCGAAAGGGAACGCGGGTTCAAATCCCGCCCTCTCCGCTGCAAAACACCCCCCGCAAGGGGTGTTTTTGCTTGAGCAAGGGCAAACCAAACGCATGCCTGCGTAAGGGACAAAAAAACAGCCACAGCGTGCTGCGCGGCTGTTTTTTGGATGCGGGTCTTATTTCACCCGGTCTGCTTAAGGGTGGAGAAAATCTGGTTATGGCCATTCCGCGGGTTTGGCGCAACGGAAACCAATATCGAGGTCGGCAGTGGTCTGGTCGGCTTCATAACGGAAATAGGTGTATAAGAATTCCGGTTCGCTGCGCCAGGAACCACCCCGCAAAATGCGCTTGCCAATTTCCGTGGGCGATTCACGGCCATCGTTGGGGCGGTAGGGATAGGGATAGTTCAGGCTGCTGACCCACTCCCAGGCGTTCCCGGACAGGTCATAGATGCCATACGCACTCTGTCCGTCTTCATAACGCCCCACCGGCAGCAAATCACCCTCAAACAAGCCATAATTGGCCAGGTGGCGGTCGATGCCCGCGCCCCAGGGATACGGACGGCCTTCAGTGCCGCGCGCCGCCTTCTCCCAGGCGGCTTCGGTTGGCAGGCGCGCGCCGCGCCACTCGCAGTAAGCAGAGGCCATTGCCCAGTTGACCCATACCACCGGTGAATCAGCAAAATCGGGGGCTTCGTAATAGGAGGAATGGGTGGCAGAGTTGACCCGCAGCGGAGGCTGACAGGCGCCCTCGCGCACGCAGTCGGCATACTGGCGATTGGTGACTTCGTATTGGTCCATATAGAACGGCGGTAGTTCAACCGTATGCTCGTCCCGTCCGTTGCCCATCTGAAAAGGCCCGCCCGGCACAAGCCGCATTTTGACCCCGCGCGCGTCGCTCACTTCGGCGGGGAGGGTGCCTTCTTGCGGGAAATTGGGAGAAGGCTGCCCCGCCCCAGGAGGACTGGCCAGGGGGCGCAAAACCAACCGCCAGACCACAAAAACACCCACCAGCGCCACCAGGCACAGGATGGCCGCGCCGCCCATGCTGCCGGCAAGCCAACCCAATCCAGATTTCGGTTTCGGCAGGCTGCCAGTCTGCGAGAGGCGCGGCTGACTGGGCGGGGCCTGGATTGAGCGGGATGGCGATGCCGCAGGCCACGAGGCCGTAGATGGAACGGGAGCAGGAATCGGCGGGGCCGCAGCGGCGGAAGTTGTTTTGCCGGTATAGAGCGTGTCTGGGTCGAGCAATCTCTCCAGAGCCGCCACAAAAGCGTTCATATCCTGAAAGCGGAAGGCGGGGTCTTTTTCGAGGGCTTTAATGAGCAGGAATTCGACGGATTCGGGCAGGTCAATGCCAAACTGAGAAGGACGCGGCAGGGCTTCGGTGGCCTGTTTGATGAGAATGGCGGCAGGCGTATCGGCGCTGTAGGGTTTGCGCCCTGTCAGCATCTCATACAGGACAATGCCCATCGAGTAAATGTCCGATTGCGGGAGGGTTTGACCTTTCCATTGTTCGGGAGCCATGTATTCGGGCGTGCCGACTGCCATGCCAGAACTGGTGAGCGAGGTGGCCTGGTCACCTTCCAGGATTTTGGCAATCCCGAAATCGGAGAGCATCGGCTCGCCGTTTTCGGTAATCAGGATGTTGGCGGGTTTGATGTCGCGGTGCAGGATGCCGCGCTGGTGAGCGTAGGCCAATCCACGCGCTACCGGCAAGAGCAGGCGTACGGCCTCTTGCCAGGGCAGGGGTTTGCCAAGCAGGCGCTTGAGCGTGCCGCCAGGCAGGTATTCCAGCACAAGGTAGGGTGCGCCTTCATGTTCACCGAAATCGTGGACCTTTACAATGGAGGGGTGCGACATGCGCGCGAGTGATTTAGCCTCGCGCTCGAATCGTTTCAAAACTTCCTCGAGCAGTTCGGGCGCAAAAGCGCCGCGCCGAATGACCTTGAGGGCCACTTCGCGCTCAAGGCGGGTATCGTAGGCTTTGAAAACCATCGCCATGCCCCCCTCGCCCAACTGTTCGAGAATGTGGTAGCGTCCAATGGTTTTTCCAATAAAATCAGCCATCATGGCTCCCTTTTTGCGGATATGAGCTTTCTCTTGCCAGCAGCCTGGTGAAAGACTGCCTTGCAGCAATTCATTGCACAGCTCAGGCTATGCCGAAGCAATCTTTCTTTTGTCTATAATCCTATCACCATTTCAGCAATTTTAATCTCTCCATTGCATCCTGAGCGGTCAAATCGAGTTGCAGCGGCGTAACTGAAATGTAGCCCGCCTGCAAGGCCCCAAAATCGGTTCCGGCTTCGTCCACGCCGGTGGGGAAGTCGCCGCCAATCCAGTAGTAGGGGCGACCGCGCGGGTCGCGGCGCTCGTCCAGCGCATCACGATAAATGCGCAAGCCCTGGCGCGTGACCTGAATGCCCCGAATTTCTTCATCGGTCAGAGGCGGTACGTTGACATTGAGAAGAACGCCCTTTGGCAGCCCCTCCGTCATTGCCCTGGCTGCAATTCGGACCGCCGCGCGCGCCGCCGGGCCATAATCCAGTTCGCCATCCCGCTCCGCCGGGCTGTCTCGACGTGGCTCAACAACCGTCCGGGGATTTTGCCCGGGCCTGGAATCGAGCGAGACGGCGATTCCCATCACCCCGGCAATTGCCGCTTCCATGGCTGCCGTCACCGTGCCAGAATAGGTCACATCATGCCCGATGTTGGCATTCGGGTTGATGCCTGAAACCACCAAATCAATTTTCTCTTTGACCACCCCCAGCAGGGCCAGCGCCACGCAGTCGCTTGGCGCGCCGTCGCTCGTCAGGGCAGGCGTGCCATCGGCCAGTTTCACTTCGCGCACGCGCAAAGGCCGTTCCATTGTCTTGACATGCCCTGAGGCGCTCCAGTTACGGTCGGGGGCCAGCACCGTCACCTTGCCCAACGCGCGCATGGCTTGCGCCAGGGCCAGCAGTCCTGGCGCCTGCACGCCGTCATCATTGGTTACCAGAATGTGCATAAAACCTCGATATTCGATATTCGATGTTCGGATGTTCGATACCAATACCCGATGTTCGGAATTCGAGTGTATCGCGTATCGAACCAAGTATAACCGTTGACTTTAATGTCAGACAAGTACATAATTGGTCAATTCGTATTTAACCCCAAAAGGAGACGGAATGACCAATACGGCGGATGTTTTGTTTACCAATGCCCACATCCTCACGATGGATGAAGAGTTTACGCAATACCGTCATGGCGCGCTGGCGGTCAGGGGCGATTCTATCCTGGCGGTTGGCCCGGAAGAGGAAATAAGGGCGCAATATCACGCGCCACAGATGGTGGATTGCGGCGGGAAAATCTTAATGCCGGGCCTGGTCAACGCCCACACCCACGTTCCCATGACGCTTCTGCGCGGCCTGGCCGATGACCTGCGGCTGGATGTGTGGCTGCTGGGCTATATGTGGCCGGTGGAGCGAGAGTTCGTCTCGCCAGAGTTTTGCCGCCTGGGAACGCTCATCGCCTGCGCGGAGTTTATCAAAAGCGGCGTGACAGCCTTTGCCGATATGTATTTTTTTGAAGATGACGTAGCGCAGGCCACTGCGCAGGCCGGTTTGCGCGGGGTATGCGGGCAATCGGTGTTGAAATTTCCCACCTCCGATTCGCTCTCCTTCGAGGATGCCCTGGCGCGGGCGCGGGAGTTCATTCGGAAATGGAAAGGCCACCCGCTGATTGTGCCTTCCGTTGCCCCGCACGCTCCCTACTCTACCACGCCCGAAATCCTGAAGGCCTGCGCGCAACTGGCCGCCGAGTTCGATGTTCCCCTGCAAATTCACATTTCCGAAACCGCGCAAGAAGTGGAGACCATGCGCCAGGAAAACGGCATGCCGGTTGTGCCATATGTCAAAAAACAGGGTTTGTTCGATGCCAAAGTGCTGGCGGCGCACTGCGTCCACATTGACGAGGGCGAAATGCGCACCTTGCTGCACGCCCGCGCCGGGGTGGCGCACAACCCGTCCTCCAACCTGAAACTGGCTTCGGGCTTCGCCCCGGTCAGCAAAATGCTCAAAACCGGCCTGAACGTGGGCATTGGCACCGATGGCCCGGCCTCCAACAACGACCTGGATATGTTCGAGGAAGTGCGACTGGCGGCTTTCCTTGCCAAAACCGTCTCCAACGACCCCACCAGCCTGCCCGCGCCGCAAGCCCTGGCGATGGCGACCCGCATTGGCGCCCAGGCCATGCACATCGGCGACATGACCGGTTCGCTCGTCCCCGGCAAGCGCGCCGACCTGATTCTGGTGGACCTGAGCCCCCTGCACAACTCTCCGCGCTTCGAGCGCGACCCCAACGGGGCGTATGCGCAAATCGTCTATGCCGGAAAATCGACCGATGTGACCGATGTGATGGTCAACGGTCAATGGCTGATGCGCGACCGCCAACTGCTGACGCTGAACGAAGCCGAACTGCTCGCCCAGGCCGCCGAATATGCCCGCAAAATAGACGCCTTCCTGATGACGCGCGAACAGTCGGTATTGAGCAAGTTGATTGCGCTGGGCGGTTCCAGCGAGGAAGAATCCTACGAGGTGCAGGTCAAGGTCAAATTATCGGACCCGGCTGGTGTCCAGTCTGCGCTGAAATCCCAAAATTTGGAGATTATCTACGCGCGGCATTACCGTCAATATGACGTTTACTTCTCGTTTGATGACCCATCCCAGGGACGCCTGCGCTACCGCGAGGATGATTTTATTGACGCGAAGGGCAAGGTCTCCAACGTTCGCACCCGGCTCACCTTGCTTGGCGAAAACCGCGAGGGTGGGTTCGACCAGGATGTGCTGCTCTCGCGCTCGCGTTACCTGGCCCCGGCCACCCAAACCCTGCGCTTCTACCGTGAATACTTTAAACCGGTGGAGGAAAAAGTGGTGGAAAAAGACCGCCTGCGCTGGAAAGTGAAATACCAGGGCGAGGAGTTTTACATCAACCTGGATACCGTTGAGCGCCCCGATATGGGACAATTTCTGGAAATTAAGAGCCGCACCTGGAGCCGCAAAGACGCCCAGCAAAAAGCCAGACTTTCGGTGGAACTGCTCGCTTTGCTGGGCGTGACCAAAGACCAGCACATTACCAGCGATTACGTTGCGCTGGCATGAACAGCGCGGGCGGGCCTTTTGCATTCATCTCTCAACAAGCATAAGAATATGTTTTGAAAAACAGACATGTTTTTTACAAAAAAGGTTGAATGAGCGTTGTTTCTGTGCTATATTGAAGATGAAGTTTGTCCGCACTGTGGCCTATTTTGCAGGCGGAAAAGCAACCCGTGTTCATGGAAACCCGCCAGGTTTTTGGCGGGTTTCTTTTGCGTCAGCGCAGAAAGGAGCGAAAGCCATGACCGTCGTCACCATTTCGCGTCAATTTGGCAGTTATGGGGATGAAATTGCCCAAAAACTGTGCGAGATTCTGAATTACCGCTATTTCGACAAGTATTTAGTGATGCAGGCCGCGCGTGAAGCCGGGCTTTCGGAACAGGAAATGGTCGATTATTCGGAGGAGAACTACCGGATGCGGAATTTTCTCGACCGGATGCTGGGCCGTCCACAAACCCTGGGACAGGTGAAACGATGGCGGGAGGATAATCAGGGGATGCTCGCCCCGGATTCGATGCTTCTGACCGAGCAAATTGCGCTGGAACTTGTTCAGAAAGCCATTCGCTACGCCTATCGGATGGGAAACGTCATCATCGTAGGGCGCGGCGGACAGGTGATTTTGCAAGATGAGCCAGATGTGTTGCATGTGCGGGTGGAGGCGCCGCTTGAGACGCGCATTCTACGCGTGCGAGATGTATGGCAGCCCTATGAAACCAGCATCGATTTGCGGCGCGCCGCTCAGGATGCCATTGAACGGAAGGATGCGGCTTCCGCAGATTATCTGCGGCGCTTCTATAATGTGCGCTGGGATGACCCAGCGCTGTATCATGTGATTATCAACACGGGAAAGATGGAAGTGGACCAGGCAGCGCACATGCTGGCCGCCCTGGTGCGTGAATTTGCGCCGCAGTTTGAAAAGCAAACGACATGAAACACAGACGCGGGCAAACCCGTTTCGCCCGCGTCTGTGTTTCATGTCGTGGTCTGCCAATGTTGGGCTTTGGCAATTCGCTCACCCAGGGGTGGATGGCTGTAAAACAACCAGACAACCCATTTCTCCGGGTCAATTTCGCCCAGGTTCTGGTTTGCGAGACGGATAAAGGCCGTCTTGAAGGCTTCAGGCTTGCCAGTGGACCGAAGGGCGTAATCGTCGGCGAGGTTTTCGCGCCAGCGCGAGAAACTGTTTTCGAGGGGCATGGTCAGCAAGCTGTAAGCGCCCAAGATGAGCATCAACGCCGGAAAGGCGGCCACATCCCAGACGCCCGCAAAGCCAAACCACGCAATGGCGAAATTCATTGCCAGCGAGGCGAGGTAGAGACCAAGCGTGATGGTGAGTATCCCAAAAGCAATGGACAGCGGAATATCGCGGTTGACGTGATGCCCCAACTCATGAGCCAGCACAGTTTCGATTTCATCGGGAGAAAATTCGTGGATAAGAGTATCTCCCAGCACGATGCGGCGGGTGTTGCCCAGGCCGGTGAGGGCGGCATTGGCAGCTTGGGTACGACGCGACATATCAAATTTGAAGACGCCCTGTACCCGCGTATTGGCGCGCTTGGCCAGATTGATTAATCGCTCGGCCAGGTCGGCGTGTTCTTCGCCCAGCGGAATGAATTTATTGAAGAGAGGCATAATCAGGATGGGGGCCAGGTTCGCCATCAGGACGCTGAAGAGAAGCAGCCCGCCTGCCACCCACAGCCACCACCACGCCCCGGTGACTCGCAAGGCCAGGTAAAGCAGTTCGACCAACAGCAGGCCTATCGGCAGACCAACTGCCATGCCTTTGAGTTGGTCGAGAACCCAATCCTGGAACGTCTGGTTCGATTGACCAAAGCGATGCGGCAGGACAAAGCCACTGTAATAGCCAAGTGGCAGGGTCAGGAGGAAGGAAATCCCCCCAAAAACGGCCAGGAAGGCCGGGATGAGCAGCCAGTCCTGGGTGATGAAGCCCATCAGCCAGTCGCGTAGCGAGATACTCCAGCCAGCAACCAGCCACAGCATGGCGTAGACGGCGCTGAAGGCGGTATCTACCAGCCACAGGCGGCGTTTGATACGAGCATATTGTTTGGCTTGTTTTTGGCGTTCAGGGTCAATGGCAATCATGATTTTTCGATGTGGGAATCTGGATTTATGATTTTAGATTTTGGATTTGTTCGCTGGCGAGGCGCGAAATGATTTGCTCGGTGGTCAGCACCAGCCCATACGATTTGAGCGCGGCCAGGAAAGCGGCATGAACCTGCCCGGCAGGGACAGTGATTTCGCCAAAAGTCAGGGCGCGGGTGGCGCAGGCATCCGCCGCAATGATGACCTGGAAGCCCAGGTCGGTGGCTGCGCGGGCGGTGGCATCAACGCACATGTGGGTCATCATGCCACAGATGACCAGCCGCTCCACGCCCCAGCCGCGCAACAGGTTGAGCAGATTTGTTTCACGGAAGGCATTGGGATAGTGTTTCTGGACAAGCGGTTCGCCCTCGAAGTGAGCGACCAGGTCATGGATGTCGGTGCCCCGGTCGCCGGGGAGGAAAAAGGTTGCATCGGGCCGGGTGGAGACGTGCTGGATGTGAACGTGTCTTCCGCCGTGTTCGCGGAAGCATTGCAGGAGGGTGTAAGCGTTTCGCGCGGCGGCTTCGGGGTTGACGAGCGGCATTTTGCCGCCGGGGAAGTAATCTTTTTGGATGTCGATAACGAGCAGGGCAGTTTTCATCATTCTCTCAAAATAAGCGTTGGAAATGGCGGACGACCAGGAGAATACGGTCGCAATTCGATGATTCCGGTACGACATCTACGATTATAATCGCGCTCATGGAAGAACGATTGCAAAAAATACTGGCACAGGCCGGGCTGGGTTCCCGGCGCAATTGCGAAGAGTTGATATTGGCCGGGCGCGTGCGCGTTGACGGGCAGGTGGCCGTGATTGGACAAAAGGCCGACCCATCCGTTGCTAAAATCACGGTCGATGGGCGGGCAATCAAACCGCCCGAACAGAAGGTGTATATTGCCCTGCACAAACCGCGTTTCGTCTTGACGACCGTTGAGCCAGAGCCGGGCGATACGCGCAAAACGGTGCGCGACCTGGTTCCCGTTTCGGAACGACTGTATCCGGTGGGACGGCTGGATTTCGACAGTGAGGGTCTGGTGCTGATGACCAACGACGGCGACCTGGCCCAAAAACTGACTCATCCCTCACACGGACACGAGAAGGAGTACCGCGTTTTGGTAGCCCGACACCCTGACCAGGAGCAATTGGACATCTGGCGGCGTGGGGTGGTGCTGGAGGATGGCTATAAGACCCAACCAGCAGATGTGCGGGTTGAATCTGAAGCGGGAAAAGGGATGTGGCTGCGGGTGACCATGAAGGAGGGCCGCAAACGCCAAATCCGCGAGATTGGCTCGAAGCTGGGGCTGCCGGTCGTCCGAATTCTGCGCGTGCGCATTGGCACGCTGCGGCTGGGAACGCTGAAACCAGGGGAATGGCGGCCTCTTTCAGCCGAGGAAGTTTCCGCATTGAAAGGGGAACTGCCCAGGCCAGTCTCGCGCCCCAAAACGGTCAGAAAGTTTCTGGCGGGGCAAACTTCACGCCGCGAAACGGACCAAAGACGCGGGCCGACCCCTCCGCCCGATAACGGCGGCAAGCCCGGGCGCAGGACCTTCAAAAAATAAAAACATGTTATGACTGGCAGGTGATTTACTCCCCTGCCAGTTTTCTGAGTTGCTCTTCTCCAATGACCGGCACCCCCAATGCCAGAGCTTTGTCGTGTTTTGAGCCAGGGTTTTCGCCCAGAACCAGGTAACTGGTCTTTTTGCTGACGGAATCGGTCACTTTTCCGCCATGCTGCTCGATAAATTCCTTCACGCCTTCGCGGGTCAGGGTCGGCAGCGTGCCGGTGACAACAAAGGTCAATCCGCTCAAAGATTGAGTCCTGCTTACTGGTGACTGTGGACTGGCAACCGGCCAAACGCCAGCGGTTTTCAACTTTTCCAACAGGGCGCGGTTGGCCGGGCGGCTAAACCAATCGACAATCGAGGCGGCGGTATTGGGACCAAAGCCTTCGATAGCCTGTAAATCATCGGCAGTGGCGCGCGAGAGAGTCTCCAAATCGGGAAAGTGATGCGCGAGGTCTGCAGCGGCAACCTCGCCCACGCCGCGAATGCCGAGAGCAGTGATGAGCCGGCTTAACGGTTGCGCGGCAGAAGCGCGGATGGCCGTCAGCAGGTTCTCGGCTTTTTTATCGGCAAAACCTTCCAGCGCGAGAAGTTGTTCCTTCGTTAGAAAGTATAAATCAGTGACATCTTTTACCAGCCCCGCGCCAATCAACTGTTCCACAATCTTGATTCCCAGCCCACTGATGTCCATCGCGCCGCGCGAGACGAAATGCTCCACATTGCGCGTCAGTTGGGCCGGGCAGGCGGCGTTGACGCAATACCAGGCCACCTCGCCCTCGAAATGCTCCACCGGCTGGCCGCAGGCCGGGCAGGTTTGAGGCGGCGCGTAAGGCTGTTCGTCACCCGTTCGAGCCTCCACCACCGGGCCGATGACATAGGGGATGACCTCGCCCGCCCGTTTGACCAGCACCCGGTCGCCGATGCGGATGTCTTTTTCGGCGATGTAGTCGAAGTTATGCAGGGTGGCGTTTCGTACAATCACCCCGCCAATTTCGACTGCATCCAGCGCGGCGCGCGGGGTGAGAACGCCCGTGCGCCCCACTTCGACCTCGATTCCAAGCAGTCTGGTGGTCACTTCGCGCGCCGGAAACTTGTAAGCAACCGCTCCGCGCGGGTCTTTACCCACAAAACCAAGTTCCTCGGCCAGGCGCAGGTCATCGAGTTTGATAACGAAACCATCGGCCTCATAGCCCAATTCATCGCGCCGGTTTTCCCAACTTTGAATGTACGCAATCGCTGCATCCAGCGTATCGAAGCGCCGCGCTACATCAGTCACAGGGAAGCCAAGCGACTTGAGCCACTGTAACAATTCCCATTGGGAGGTTGGAATTCCTGTTTCCCTGTTGCCCTGCATACCCATTTCGGCATACACCACCTGATACACCAGAATCGTCAGCGGGCGGCTGGCGGTAATGGCCGGGTCGAGCTGGCGCAGCGAACCGGCGGCGGTATTGCGGGGGTTCAGGTAAGTTTTTTCGCCCGCCTCGGCCAGCCGGGTATTCAGGGCTTCAAAATCACGGTTGGTGATGAAAACTTCACCGCGCACCACCAGATAATCGGGGACTTTGAGAATGGTTGTTGGAGACGAAGCCGTGTCGAACATCGACCACTGACCACTGGCCGCTGAAAACTGATGACTGCTCACTGGAATTTTCAGGGGGATGGCCTTCACCGTGCGCAGGTTGGCCGTTATATCCTCGCCGACCTCCCCGTCGCCGCGCGTTGCGCCCTGGCTGAAAATGCCTTGCCGGTAATGAAGCACCACGCTGAGACCATCAATTTTTGGCTCGACAACAAATTTCGCCGTTTCGACGCGCGCATCGAGTTTGCGAATGCGTTCGTACCAGGCCCGCGCATCTTCCGCGCCAAAGGCATTTGCCAGGCTGAGAATGGGGCGCGGGTGACGCACCTTTTCGAACTTCTCCGAAACAACCGCCCCCGCGCGCTGGCTGGGTGAATCCGGCGTAACCCATTCGGGGTGTTCGGCTTCGAGCGCCTGAAACTCTTTCCAGAGCTGGTCATATTCCGCGTCGCTGATGACGGGCGCATCCAGCACATGGTAGCGATACAGGTGAAAATGGATTTCCTGCTTGAGTTGGTTGTAGCGGTCGAGTGTAGTCATAGGTCTATTATCCCGTCAAATTTGCCACTTGACAAGTGCCGCACAAATGTTCTATAATCTGTTCAATAGAACATTTATTCTAAACAGAGCAAAAGGAGCATTTCATGAGTCAAACCATTCGTTCCCGGCCTTTCAACGTGAGCGTTGGCAAGGTCATTCACGCGCTTGACGAGCAACGCGGCAGAGCCTTTGGTTTTATGATTATCGGTGCCTTGTTGGCCTTTGAACTATTCAACTTCAGCACCACCGAGTTCGCGCTCAACGATGTGCTTGGCAACCTCAAGTTTTTGGGCATCAAGTGGTCGATTATTCTTTCGATTGCCTTTTGTGGAATAGATTTTGCGGGCATCGCCCGCCTGTTTACCCCCGAACAGGGCGCGGACGAACCTGCCGAAGTCTGGTATCTCTTTGGGGCATGGATTTTGGCCGCCGCCATGAACGCGACCCTTACCTGGTGGGGCGTTTCGGTGGCGATTGCGACCCACACCAGCCAGGGCGCTGCGGTGATTGGCGGAGATACCGTTCAAAAGGTTGTGCCAGTCTTTGTCGCCGTCATGGTCTGGGTCATCCGCATTCTGATTATCGGCACATTTGCGCTGGCTGGAGAGCGCATCTTCACTCAGGCCGACCGTCGCAACGGGCGCGTGGTTTCGGATTCTGCGCGGCCAGCCACGATAAACAATGCACAGGCACGCCCTTTCCGTCCGGTAGTTAACAACAACACCCCGGCGCGTTCGTTTTCCTCGCAAGGGTCGGCATATAAGCCTCAGCATCGGCCTGCCTATAACACACCGCAGTCCCCCGTTCGACCTGCCGCTACGCCAGTCAGCCGCCCCGAGCCAACCTATGTGCCAACCGATGAACCGGCTTATCATAATTTGATGAGCGCACGCGAATTGATGGAACGTGACCAGCGCCGCTAATGGCCGAATTTGCGCTTTGACTTTTGACGATGAGCGAACCTGAAACGAATGTGAAACTATGACTCCTGCGCGCTCTGAAACGACAGCCCGTCGAAAGAGCAGACAGACAGTCCAATCCAGCGGCTGTCTGTCTGGTTTTTTACTCCCCCCACTTGTCGCATTGTGCTTTGGCGTACTCCTGGCCTTTCTCACCATTCGCGGCCCAGAGAGCGAAAGCCACGCCTCTGCGGCGCCTTTTACGGCAAACCAGGGAATTGCGCCTCTGTTCACCGCCGAAGTCCAGTTTTGGGCAGCGCGGATTGCCGTTTGGGCAGCAGAAAATGGCCTCGACCCCAATCTGGTCGCCACGGTGATGCAAATCGAATCGTGCGGCAACCCCTCTGCCCGCTCAGTGGCCGGGGCCGCCGGGCTGTTCCAGGTCATGCCCTATCATTTTCAGGCTTATGAAGATACCTATGACCCCAACACGAATGCCCTGCGCGGGTTAGATTACCTGCGCCGCTCGCTGGAACGCGCCAATGGCGACCCGCGCCTGGCGCTGGCCGGTTACAATGGTGGAATTGGCGTCATTGGGCGCGCTGAAACGAGTTGGGCCGCTGAGACGCGCCGCTATGCGTATTGGGGAAGTGGAATCTATGCAGATGCACAGCAAAACGCAGCAGAATCTAGCCGATTAAACGAATGGCTCACCGCCGGAGGCGCCAGCCTGTGTAAACAAGCACGTCAGCGGTTGGGGTTGCCATAAATCTACTCGGTCATCGGCAGATAAACGGCAAAGGTAGTGCCTCGTCCCTCCTGCGAATCGACTTCAATGCGTCCGCCGTGCGAATCAACGATAAAATAGGCAATCGAAAGCCCCAGCCCGAACCCGCTTGTTTTGGAGCGGGTTCGAGATTTTTCGCCCCGGTAAAATCGGTCAAAAATGTGCGGCAAATCCGCCGCGGGAATTCCAGGCCCCATGTCACGGATGATGACTCGCGCCATCTCTTGTGATTTGGATAAACCGATGTACACTTCTCCACCAATGGGGCTGTAGTGGATAGCGTTTGAAATCAGGTTGATAAACACCTGTTTCAGCCGGTCGCGGTCGCCGGTGAGTGTCACCTGGTCAATATCCGTCAATTTGAGATGCACCTTATCCCCGGCCAGCACGCGCATTTCCTGAAAAACGTCCGTAATTAACTCATCCAACATGACAGTGCGCAGATTCAGCGGGAGTTTGCCCGATTCGGCCTGGGCCAGCAGCAACAAATCTCCCACCATGCGCGTCAGGCGGTCGGCCTCGTCTTTAATCGAATCGAGCGATTCTTCATCCGGCCCAATTTTGCGAATCAGGTCGGCATTGCCTTTGATGACCGTCAGCGGGGTGCGCAGTTCATGCGAGACATCGGCCAGAAAGCGTTGCTGTGCGGTGAACAGGTTTTCAAGCCGCTCGAAGGTTCGATTGAAGGCGCGGATGAGCGTGCCAATTTCATCATGAGCCGGACCGCTGTAAGGGATGCGGCGCGAAAGGTCATCCGCGCGGGTAATTTGTTCTGCCGTCTCGGTGACGGTTTGGAGCGGGGCAAGTGCCTGCCCAATAGATAGCCAGGAAGCCGCTGCTGCCAATATCATCGAGGCGATTGTCAGGAAAATCAACAGCCCAAGCAGCGTGCGGCGAATGGCATCCAGGATAGTCAGGTTGGTGGCAGCCTGCAAAACCCCCGCCGGGCGTTCCCCCACCACCACCGGCGCGGTCAGGACTCGTAAATGCGTCCGCTGGATGTAGACATCGCGGTACAGCGGCCTGGTCGACATCAGGTTGACTGCGTCGAGCGGTTGGGTGAAGTCGCGGATACCCGGCGAGACCATTTGCAGCCGCCCCTGCCGGTCCCAATACTGCACATAAACATTGGTGGACATTTCGAGCGAGGGCAGGGTTAACATGCTCAAATCGCCCACCGAACTCACCCGTGAGTTGGCAAGGATGCCGTTCACAGTTTGAGCCAGGGTACGGTCTATCTGGTCGAGTAAGAATGCGCCCACGAGCAGGTAGATAAGCGCTCCAAACAAGAGCAAGATGCCGCCAAGCAAGGATGTATACAGGAGGGTCAGACGAAGACGCAATGACATAGTAAGGAATGATTGAGCGGTAATTTATCAAATTGTACCCCCCACAGATGAGTTTAAGATAAAAACGCCGCATTCGCGGCGCTCTGAATCATTTATAGAGTAAATCTCTCACTCGTTATGGCGTTTCGCGTAATACATAGCCCACCCCACGCACCGTGTGAATCAGGCGCGGCAGGGTTTCGTTGTCTTCCAGCTTCTGGCGCAGATAGCGAATGTAAACTTCCAACACGTTGCTTTCGCCACCAAAGTCGTAGCCCCAAACCCGGTCAAAAATCACCTCGCGGGTCAACACCTGTTTGGGGTGGCGCATGAAGAGTTCGAGCAGTTCATACTCCTTGGCAGTCAGTTGAATCAGTTTGTTACCACGCGTCGCTTCGCGCGAGCCGGTATCCAGGGTCAAGTCGGCGAATTTCAAGACCTGGATTCGCTCCGGCTGGGTACGGCGCAAAAGAGCGCGAATTCTTGCCAGCAATTCATCCAGATTGAAAGGTTTCACCATGTAATCATCGGCCCCGGCATCTAACCCTTGCACGCGGTCTTGAATGGTGTCTTTGGCAGTCAACATTAAGATTGGCATTGCGCCGCCCAGACGCAGGCGATGACATACTTCCAGCCCATCCATGCCAGGCAACATCCAATCTAACACCACCAGGTCTGGGTTACGGTCGCGCGCCAGGTTCAAGCCAGTGCGGCCATCGGTGGCGACATCGACCACATACCCCTCATAGGCCAACCCACGCTGGAGTAGTTTCAGAATAGCCTGGTCATCTTCGATAATGAGAATTCTCTCGTTCATAGCCGTCTCCATCGTCGCAAAACGAATTCAACGTTAAGCAACTTTAGTTAAGATTATACACAATCTGTATATGACTTTTGTAAAATTCGGACCTTTCTCAACAAATTCACAGGCCGGTGGTAGAATTTTGGGGATGTTTCCCGCCGGAATTCCTATCCGTAAACGAATCTTCGACCTGCTGCTGGCCGCCCTGGCTCTGGTGATTGTATCGCCCATCCTGGCGTTGACGGCCATCCTGGTGCGAATCTATCATGGCAGCCCGGTCATTTTCACGCAAAAACGTCCTGGCTTTAAGGGGACGCCTTTTTATATTTATAAGTTCCGCACAATGACAAATACCCGTGATGAAAACGGAAACCTTCTGTCAGATGCGCAGCGGCTGACCCGGCTGGGGCGTTTCCTGCGTTCATCGAGCCTGGATGAACTCCCCGAACTGTTCAACGTCCTGCGCGGCGAGATGTCCATCGTCGGGCCGCGCCCGCTTTTGATGCAATACCTGGAACGATACAACCCCGAACAGGCCCGCCGTCACGATGTCTTGCCCGGCATCACCGGCTGGGCGCAGGTGAACGGGCGCAATGCCCTTTCCTGGGAAGATAAATTCCGGCTGGATGTGTGGTATGTGGACCACTGGAACCTGTGGCTGGATATCAAAATCATTTTCCTGACCATCTGGAAAGTATTCAGGCGCGAAGGAATCAGCCAACCGGGGCATGTCACTGCTGAAGAGTTTTTTGGGAACCATCAGCAGGGTACTTTTCGTGGAGAATAAACGATGAATTCCATTCCTCGCATTCGTTTTGCCCATCTGCCGACCGCCATCGAAGAAATGCCGCGCCTGACAGCGGCGCTGGGCGGCCCCAAACTGCTCATCAAGCGTGATGACCAGACCGGGCTAGCCTTTGGCGGCAACAAAACCCGCAAACTGGAATTTTTGGTGGCGGAAGCGAAAGAACAGGGCGCCTGCCTGCTCATCACCGGCGGGGCCATGCAGTCCAATCACTGCCGTCAGACTGCCGCTGCGGCGGCGAAATTTGGGATGGATTGCATCCTTGTGCTGGCGGGTCAGCATCAGGAAGAGCCATCAGGCAATCTGTTGCTCGATTTTCTGTTCGATGCAGATATAGTCTGGGTTGAAAAACGCGAAGAGCGCGACGCCAAATTGCAGGAAATTTACCAGATGGCGCAGAATTCAGGCTGCAAACCCTATCTTGTGCCGTATGGTGGCAGCAGTTCCACCGGAGCATTGGGCTATGCCTTCGCGGTGGAGGAAATGCTGGGGCAGGGCATCCGCCCCGATTGGGTGGTCTTCGGCACTTCCAGCGGCGGGACTCATGCCGGGCTGGCGCTGGGACAGCGCGTTTTTGGCTATCAGGGTCGGATTCTGGGAATCAGCATTGATGAACCCGAAGCAGAGTTAAAAGCGCATGTGGCTGAACTTGCTTCGAAGGCGAGCGAAAAACTGGGGCCGCGCATTCCGTTCTCCCCCGATGACATCCTTGCCAACGATAGATACTGCCAGGCCGGATACGGAGTCTTTGGCGAAAGCGAGCGCGAGGCCATTACGCTTTTTGCCCAAAACGAAGGCATTCTACTTGACCCGGTTTACACAGGCCGCGCCGCGGCGGGCATGATTGACTTAATCCGCCAGGGGTTCTTCAAGAAAGACGAAACCGTCCTGTTCTGGCATACTGGCGGTCAACCTGCGTTGTTCGCGGAGCAGTATCAGAACGAGATTTTGCAGTAAGGCATAAATGCCCGGTTTACATTTCCAGCACCGCGCCGGGGTTGGGGTAAAACACCCGGCGAAGACCCTTTTCTTCCAGTTCATGCTGCAAGGCGGTTGCCGCTTTGGTTTCGCCATGCACCAGGAAAATGCCTTTTTTCTGCGCATGAGCAGCGCGGGCATACTCTGTCAGCAAGTCCTGCCCGGCGTGGGCTGAAAGCCCGCCGATGGTTGAAATTTCCGCCTTCACTTTATAAGTCTCCCCCAGGATTTTGACCAATGGCTCACGCTCAGCCAGACGGCGGCCCAAAGTGCCAGGCGCTTGCCAGCCCACAATCATGATGGTGTTGCGCGCGTCTTCGATGTTCCAGCGGATGTGAAAGACAATCCGGCCAAACTCCGCCATGCCCGACGCAGAGATAATAATCATCGGGTCCTTGCGCGAGTTGAGAGCCTTGGAGTCATCCAGATTGTTGATGTATTTCAACAGCGGAAAATCGAGCGCCGGGTGACCGCGTTCTATCCATTGCAGGGTTTCAGCATCATAGCAGTCGGTGTGCTTTTTGAAAATATCAGTGGTGTTGACCGCAAGCGGGCTGTCCACATAAACCGGAACGTTGGGAAGGTCGCCATTGGTATACATCATGTTCAGGTTATAAACCAGTTCCTGGGTGCGTCCCACGGCAAAGGCCGGAATGATGACTTTGCCGCCCCGTTCCAGGGCCCGGTTGACTACCGTCTTCATTTCCTCATAGGCTTCTTCGGGGTTGCGGTGCGGCTTGTCGCCATAGGTACATTCCATCACCATTGCATCGACTCTCTCCGGCATTTGCGGGTCGCGCAGAATAGGCAAACGCCGCCGCCCAATATCACCAGAGAACCAGAGCGTCGATACGCGTCCTTTTTCGTTGATTTCAAGGGGCAGAGCCGCAGAGCCCAGGATGTGACCAGCATCCACCAGCCGGGCCGTCACGCCTGGGACAGGTTCGAAGGAAGCATCGTAGGGAATCCCCTGGAACAATGGCTGAACCCTGGCGGCATCCTCCTGAGTATAGAGCGGGTCAACCGGCTCCAGCCCTTTTTGTTCGTTCCGCCAGGAAACCGCCTCGGCTTGCTTCTCGTGGATGTGGCCCGAATCCATCAGCATGATGTGCGCCAGGTCAGCCGTAGCAGGGGTGCAGTAAATGGGCCCGTCGAAACCTTGCGCAACCAGGTTGGGCAAATTGCCGCTATGGTCAATATGGGCGTGAGTCAGAAGTACGGCATCAATTTTGCGTGGGTGGAATGGAAAATTGCGGTTTCGCTCAAAGCTCTCGCGCCGCGGCCCTTGAAACAGGCCACAGTCAATGAGTAATTTCGAACCGTTGACTTCGAGCAGGTGCATCGAGCCAGTGACTGTTTGCGCTGCTCCGTGAAAGTGGAGTTTCATTGTGGCCTCCTGCCTGGTAACTTGCCTTCCTGATTTGATGATAGCACAAATCAGACAGAATTACACTTGACCAACCACTATCCACAAAATTTTTGTAACCGCGCTTCGGCTCGATGCAAGAGATATTGTCTTCTTCGGCCTTGTAACTTCTACCACTGGTTTGGTAGACTCTCGCTGAAACAGGTTGGCGATTCTCTGGCGATGTTTTGGGACGGTTCTGTCTCATTCCTGCCTGAAACACGCCAACAGTTCCGTGAATACCAGAAAGAACGCTGAAAGGAATATCCCTATGCTTGAATTTTTTCTCTCCCCTGCCGCCTGGCTAGGCGCATTCGGGATTTTCGTCCTGCGCGTGGCCGACATGACCTTCGACACTCTGCGCGTCTTGTTCGTCATGCGCGGGCGCAAGGCCATTTCCTGGGGCATGGGCTTCGTCCAGTCGGTCATTTTTGTGGTTGCCATCTCCTCGGTGCTAGGCAACCTGGATAACCCATTGAACGTCATCGGTTATGCTGCCGGGTTCGCTACCGGAAACGTCATTGGGATGATTATTGAGGAAAGGCTGGCGATTGGGCATGCCCAATTACAAATCATCAGCCCAAGGCGAGGAGTTCTGCTTGCCAATGCCTTGCGCAAAGCCGGTTTCGGCGTGACGGAAATCCCGGCGCGCGGCAAGGATGGCATGGTAAGCATGCTCTCAGTGAGCGTTTTGCGCAAAGATATTGGTAAAGTTGAAAAACTGGTTTACGAATCTGACCCGGAATCTTTCGTTACCACTGAGGAAGTGCGCCCCATGCAGCGCGGGTTTTGGCGCGCTTAAGAAAATGTGGCCAAAATCACTTTTCTCAACTCTCTCTGCACTTCATGCCACTCCTGGCTGGCATCTATCACTCTCCAGCGCTGCGGCTCTTGTTGGGCCAGTTCCCGATAGCCGGCGCGCACTCGTTGGTGAAAATCAATGGTATAGGCATCCAGCCGGTTCCATTCCTGCTGCTTCGATTTGCGCTGCAGGCCAATTTCCACATCCAGGTCAAGCAAAATGGTCAGGTTGGGGGTCAGGCCGCTGGTGGCATACCGTACCAGCTGGCGAACCTGTTCCAGGTTTTGACCATGCCCGTAGCCCTGATAGGCAATGGTTGAGTCAAAATAGCGGTCCGAAAGGACAAGTTCCCCTCTTTCGAGACGCGGCTTGATGACTTCCTCCACAATTTGAGCGCGGGCAGCCTGGTAGAGCAAGGTTTCGGTGCGCGGGTGCATTTCCGCGTTTTTCAGGTCGTGAATTACGGCGCGGATTTGCTCGCCAATGGAGGTTCCGCCTGGCTCACGGGTCGGGAAAACGGTATACCCCTGCTCACGCAGGAATTGGACGAGGGGAGGAATATGCGAGGTCTTGCCAGAGCCTTCGGGGCCTTCGAGGGTGATAAACATGGTCAAAGAATGGGGTTGATGAATAGGGTCGGATAGAATGAGTTCACAGCATTTTCAAAGCAAGTTCTTATTATACGTTTATCTTTTATTGTTTTGATATTGATGTTGCAGGTTTAAAATCTTTTTCGATAACAACAATCAAGGAGGTTGTTATGACTGTAAAACGAATACTCTATGCTGTTTTCCTGGTGCTGGTGGCCAGTGTTTCGGCGCTGGGCGGGGCCCTGGCAGGCGGCCTGGCAGTTTATCAGGCTGCCCGGCAGAGTTACTGGAGCGGCGAACAGGCGGTGGCGCTGCCCGATTCGACGACCCTTCAGCCCATGCACATCAATACTACCGATATTCAGACCACGATTACCCAGGCTGCGCAAAAGGTGAGCGCCGCGGTGGTAACGGTGGTTGGCACCATCCCTGGTCAGATGACCTTTTTTGGCCCAACTGGCGACCAGACCGTCAGCGGAAGCGGCTTTTTTATCTCATCAGATGGTTATATTTTGACGAACAATCATGTTGTTGAGGGTACGAAAGAGGTGAATATCATTCTCTCGGACGGCGCTCAGCAAACCGCTGTGATTGTCGGCGCTGACCAATATTCTGATATTGCCGTCTTAAAGACGAATGGCAAAGTTCCAGCGGTGGCAGTTCTTGGGAATTCAGATATGCTCGACCCTGGCGAAACGGTCATTGCAATTGGTTCGCCGCTTGGCGATTTTAAGAACACCGTAACAGTGGGCGTGGTCAGTGCAACCGGGCGCGCGCTTGACACCGGTAACGGCTACCAGATTGAGAATCTCATTCAGACCGACGCAGCCATCAATCAGGGCAATTCTGGCGGCCCGCTGGTCAATCTGGCTGGCGAAGTGATTGGGATTAATACCATGATTGTGCGCAGCACCAGCAGTGGCAGCGTAGCCGAGGGGTTGGGCTTTGCCGTGCCGGTCAGTACTGCGCAGGCGGTGGCAGCCCAAATTATTCAAAAGGGGTATTTCTCGCGCCCTTATTTAGGAATCAGTTTCCAGCCAATTTCGCCTGAAATTGCACTGCGCTATAACCTGCCTGTTCAATGGGGAGCGTATATCACCAAAGTGGCTGCGGAAAGCCCAGCCAGTCAGGCCGGTTTGCGGCGGGGCGATATCATCATTAAACTTGGGGAGGTCGAAATTGACGAATCCCATCCGTATCTCAACACGCTGTTTACCTTTGCCCCCGGTCAGTCGGTTGCAATTGAATTTATTCGTAACGGGCAGGTTCAACAAACAGAGGTCTCGTTAGGAGAAACCAGCCACCGATAGCGGCAGGTGCCTGGTTTTTTGCGCAGGGGAAGCGTTTCTGCCTGAATTGCTTAAAAAAAACGAGTAACGCAGTTCGTTACTCGTTTTTTCGTCTGGGTTTGCTCAATCGCGAAAGATTCGGACATGCCGCCGGGGTTCTTTCCCGTAAGAGTGGCTGACCAGGTCAGCAGCGCGCGCCATTTCGTGCTGAATGCGACGGATGGCTGGCCCCGCTGGGGGCATATCTACATAGCGTTCGCCATTCAGCACAGCGGCAATGGCGGCCTGGGTTTCGTTGCGCACGACATCCCCGACCCCCGTCGATAGGTTGAATTCGCCGGGCAGGTTGAACAGGTCGGTCAGAAATTGCTCAATCTGGCTGACGGAATTGGCGCGCAGGACGTAAATCGGCATTCCGCGATGTTCGGCCTCCACAATGGTTGCCTGATGGTCGCGGTAGTAAGAGCGCAGCGTAATCAGAGCATTGGCTTCGTCAATCGTGCGAACGACAATCGCCGGGACGCCCAGCCGCTTGGCGCTTTGCATCAGCCGGTTGCGCGCCACGCCATACGGGTAAATTTTGACCGGTTGGAGCGGGGCCTGGGAACTGGTAACAGGTAATTCGTTGTTCGATGTCTGATATTCGAGATTTGAAGTTCGATATTCGCTATTGGCTGGCCGGGATTCGCCTTTCGATTTTCGAGTATCGAATATCGAATTTCGATTCTCAACCTTCGCCGCTTTTTCCACGCGAATCTTGCCTTCGGCATCGCGGGTGCGCAACTCGGCGGGCAGCGGATAGCCGCGCAGGAAAGAATCTACGGCGGCGGTCACGTCCATGTGAATGGCGAACTGGTCGCGGCTCTGGATTTCGATAAGGACATCAAAGGTCGGCGGGGCGCGGCGCTCCAGAACGGTTTTTTGCGTTCCACGGCGGCGGGCTTCATCATCAGAAAGAGTGACTGCCTCAATGCCGCCCACCAGGTCGGAGAGAGTCGGGTTTTGGAGCAGGTTTTCCAATGCGTTGCCGTGCGCCGTGCCAATCAACTGCACGCCGCGCTCGGCAATGGTACGGGCAGCCAGGGCTTCCAACTCGCGCCCAATTTCATCAATGACAATCACTTCGGGATTGTGGTTTTCAACGGCTTCAATCATCACTTCATGCTGAAGCATAGGCTCGCGCACTTGCATGCGGCGGGCGCGGCCTACGGCGGGGTGCGGCACATCGCCATCGCCGCCAATTTCGTTGGAGGTATCTACAATCACCACGCGACGGCTTTCAGCCAGAATGCGGGCTGCCTCGCGCAGCAGGGTGGTTTTGCCCACGCCCGGACGGCCCAGAATCAGAATGCTTTTGCCGCTTTCGATGATGTCCTGAATGATGTCAATCGTCCCATACACGGCGCGCCCCACCCGCAGGGTGAGCCCCACCACCGCGCCGCGCCGATTGCGAATGGCAGAAATGCGGTGCAACGTGCGCTCAATTCCGGCGCGGTTATCGGCATCGAACTCGCCAACATGCTGGTCCACATAGTCTATTTCTTCGCGGGTAATTTCGCTCTCACGGAGCGTGATTTCGCCATCTACAAAGCGGGCGGTTGGCACGCGCCCCAAGTCGAGAATGATTTCGAGCAATTTATCGTAATTATTGGCCTGATGAACGGCCTCAACGATGCTTTGGGGCAAAACGCCCAACAAAGCATCGAGGTCATCGGTAATTCGGCGCTGTTGACTCATAGAAAGAGAGTTCCAGATGGAGTGTGATAAGGTTCGGAACAATACGGGAATGCAGGGGAAAAGAGAACGGAAAGAAATCGAAAATTCCTTTTTCCTGCCCCCTTTGTTTGCTGATAACGGATTACTGTAAAGTGACCATGTTCGGGTACCTGCCTGTCTCAAAAATGACGTGGCTTTGTCCACGCATCAGGCGTAGCGTAGGAAGTGGTGAGCAATTTATTTTATATCACGGATTTATCAGAGTGGGATTAACGGATAGTAATAATTTGCTATTTGCACGCTTCCACATCCAAAAGCACGCGCTGCGCGGTGAGACGGCCATCGGAAGCGGTTTCCTGCATGTCATCCAGTTGAACTACGCAGGCATCGTTAAAGTGGTCGGCAAATTTGCGCCAGTACGAGAGTTCCAGATACAGGTAACGGAATCCGGCGCGGCGCATGGCATACGGGTCTGGATTTTCGGACAATTCATACCATTCGGCATAGGTTGGCGGGCCATAATGGATGCCAGAGAGGGTATGCAGACCGAGAACGGTTGGGCCGCGCTGATAGTGGGTGTCAAAAACGAGCGCGCCGGGCTGAAGCCTGCCCCAGTGTTTCTGATACATTTTCGCATCTATCGGCGCGAGGAACTCGGCGTAAACCGGGTTCGGCATGGCCGGAATTTGCAGGCTGAAGAGCGCGATTCCGCTCAACCCGGCGGCCAGTCCCCAGCCCAGCAGGGCGGCTTGAAGGGTGTCAGATTTTTCCCGCGCCCACAGCCACAAGAGCGGCACGGCATAGAACTTCAGCGCCATCAGGAAATGCGCCGTCATGCGCGAGAGTGCCGTCGGCCCGGCGTTGCCGGTGTATTCGAGAAAAATCGTCAGCAGGCTGGGAATCATCGAGAAAATCCAGGCCGCTTCGAGCCATTTTTCCTGGCGCAAGCGTTTCCATCCATGCCCAAAGACCCAGGGCAAGGCAAAAACGGCCAGCCCGGTTTCGGCCAGGATGACAAACCAGTGCAGGGGGTTGAGCAGCGAGAGCGTCCCAACGTGCGCCGAGAGAACAGTTGGCAACCGCAGAGCAAACGAGACCTTGTAGAGCGCCTCGCTTGCATCCGTTCCACCAACCCGCCCCAAGAGGCCAAGCAGCAGGCCGGTAAACACTCCGCCCTGAAGCAAAGCAATCACCCCTCCGCCGATGACCGCCGGAGCAAAGGCCCACAGCGAGGCGGGGAGTTTCAACGTCCGGCTGCGGATGACCCAGAACAGGACGGCGAAAATCAGACCGGCGTAGAGAAAGGCAAAGGTCACTTCGTTGGCCAGCGCCAGGGCAGCCAGCAAAAGGGCAAGGATAAACTGTTGAAACCATCCTTTTCCCTGGCCTGCCAACAGAATGACCATCAAAACGAGCATGAACATACTCGCGCCATAACCGGCATGGGCCATCGTCAGTGAGGGGTCGAGGCCGGAGCCATACAAAAAGGGGAAGGGAAAGGGTCCCAATCCCTGAATTTTCCAGGGATTGTAGAGCGCTGCCGTCAGGTTTGCGCCCGAATCGGCCCCGGAGCCAATGAGCGTAACGGATTGAGAAATGCGCGTGAGCAGACTGGCCGGAAGCAAGAGCAAAACCCAGCGCGCGCCGCCCACGAAGAACAGAAATCCTGCCGAAAGCACAGCGGCCACCCGGCTGCCCGTCAGCCTGCGTGCCAGGAACGCGCCGTAGAACAGGGTCAGGGCCAGGGTCAGGCCGCGCGCCAAATCCATCGCCACCCAGGGCGGGGCCTCGGCCAGGCGGGTGAACTGCGCGGCCACCAGCAACAAGAAGTAGTGATAACTCCACATGATGCGCGGGTCATAGACGAAACGCGGCGGAATATCGCCCAGCGCCATGCTGGAAAGTTGAGTCAGGTTCTGGTAGTCATCGAAGATGCCCAGCCCGCGCCCAATGAGGGTGAGAACGAAAGCAAGAGCGGCGAAAGAGAGCCAGATGGGTAATTGGTGATGAGTAATTGGTGATAAGTAATGCGTGATGCGTAATTTGAGCAGCCAGGAAAGGGAAAAACCAATCGTAAGCGTCAAAATGGCGGCCAGCCAGAAGGCGGCTGTGGTCGGCAGAAAGCGGGCGGTGAAGTTTGCAAGCAGAGCCGAGAGGGTCAGACCGAGACCCAGGCCGAGCAATCCGCGTTCATGGGCAGGAATCTCAAAACGGGAGAGGATGAGCCAGCCGCCAGCCGTCCACAGGGCGAGGAGAAGAAGCAGGGGGAGAGGGGAGAGTTCGGAGAAGAGATACATGGTTTGGAATGCAGAATGATGAGTGACGAATTACGAATATCGAATAATGAGTCTGCTGCAAAAAGGTCTTTCTTGGGATAATTAACGCAGGGCGTGCAAAGAACGCAGAGATTTTTTGCGGTTGTCGCGCAAAATAAATGGAATTCTTACCGGTTTGGCAATTTAATCACTCCGCGTTCTCTGTGTTTAATGGTTTTGCAGTACGCTAATTATGAATTGCGAATGACTGCCTTGAAAATCGTTTCGTATTTTTCGACAATCACGCTTAAATCAAAGGCCTTTGCCATTTCGCGGCTTTTGCGCTGGGCAGATTGTATCGCAGGTGGGGAGGCGAGCAGGCTGTGGAGCGATTCGGTCAGGGCCGTCAGGTCGCCGGACGGAAAGAGATGGCCGTTTTCTCCGGGCTGAACCAGTTCCACGTTGCCGCCCGCATCGCTCAAGACGAGCGCCAGCCCCATTGCCAACGCTTGCACGCCAACGACGGGCAGTCCCTCCGAGCGAGAGGGCAGAGCCAGGATGTCGCTGCGCGCCATCAGGCCAAGAACCTGCTCCGGCGTGACCCAGCCGGGGAAGGAGAATCGCTCTGCCAGGCCAGATTCTACCGCCTGATGGCGTACCTGCTCCAGGAGCGGGCCGTCTCCGGCCATCACACACGCCCAGGGCAGATTTTTGAGGCGGATGAGGGCTTCGACCAGATGGGCGGGATTTTTCTGCTCCATAAACCGCCCGGCAAACAGAATACGTGGCGTTCCATTGCCCGGCTGCCAGGCCGGGAGAGCGGAGAAATCCACACCGTTGGGAATGACCTCGATGGGGACGGGGTAATGTCGAAGCGCCAGGCGGCGCGTAAATGCGCTGACGGCCACCACGCGGGCGGCGCTTTTCCAGATGGGATGAGTAAAGGGATAGACAAAATGAAACCAGCGGTCGGTTTTCTCTGGCACCGCGCCCGGCACATCGCCGAGGTGGGCGGTCAGGACGTAGGGAATGCCGGTCAGTTTGGAGAGCGCGAAGGCCGCCGCCCCAGCCGGAACCGCAAAATGGGCATGAATCAGGTCGGGGCGCCACTCCCGAATCAACCTGCGCCCGGCTGCCACCGCCGACCAGTCGTAGCGCGCCATCTCAAAAAACTCGGCGCGGAAGGCCGCCCGGCGTTTGGAGGGGATGCGCTCCACCCGCACGGATTCCACCGTCTCGAGGGCGGGCAAGCCGTCGAGGTGCGCGGTCAGGATGCGGAGGTCGTGTCCGCGCCGCGCCAGGCCGAGCGCCAGGTCGCGCGCCACGCGCCCGCCGCCACCGCCCACCGGGGGAAATTCGTGAGAGAGGACGAGGATTTTCATAGTTCGATATTCGATACTCGATGCTCGAATATCGAATTACGCTCCGCTTTGCAAGTCTTTTTCGACCACATCGGCGGCAATTTGGGAGACCCAAATTGCCCCTGGTATCGTCACCAGCACAATCAAGAAGCGGGTGATGACGGCCAGCGCGGAGGCCTGTTCCAGCGAAGCGCCCAGGGCAATAAACAGGGTGGAATAGGTCACTTCGCGCAGTCCATAGCCATTCACCGAAATGGGCAAAACAGCCAGGAAGTAAGTGACCGTTTGCACGGCGGCAACCTGCCAGAAGGACATCTCCATGCCCAGGCCGCGCGCAATCAGCCAGGTGGCAAACATGGCGGTCAGGTTGGAAGGCCAGGCTACGAGGAACGCCCAAACAAAGGCTTGCGGGCGGTTGGCCCATTCACGCACTGCCGCCATAATTTTTGGGAAGTACTTTTCGGCCAGCGCGCGCGGGTTGAATGGCAGGGCAAGCGCCAGCAGCGCGTTCAATTTAGGGCCAAACATCAAAATTGGCAGCGGGAGCAGGCAGGTCATGGCCGCCATGTTGATAATTCGGTCGAGCGCCACCGAGCCGACTGCCACCGTTTTGCTCTTTGCGTAGGGGTACACTGCCGCCATACGCAGGCCGTCGCCGCCGATGGTGGAGGGCAGGAAGTTGGATGCGAAAATTCCGCTCCAGGTGATGCGAAAGGCCTGCCAAAAGGTGATGTTCACATTATGCGCCCAAAGCAGGGCGCACCAGCGCAGGGTGTTGAAGGCTTGCGAAAGCAGGTAGAAGAGAATTGCCAGCAAAACGGCCCAAAGCGCAAGCCCGGCCAGTTGAGTTCCGACAACGCTCCAGTTGAGGCGCGCAACCAGCCACAGGAACAGCCCCAGGCTGAGGAGCGTGCCAATCCAGCGTATCCAGAGAGAGAGAGGGCGGCGTTTGGGGGTCATGAACTCACTCCCGGCAGAAACACCCTGTTGCAGATTGAGAAACAATCTCCGCGCGGGACGCTCCGCTCAGCGCGATAGTCACTGCTGGAATAATTTGTAAAAGCACAAAAGGCAGTTGGGGCGCTCGTCATGGGCAGACTCCCGGCGCGGCGCGGGGCGCGAAGACCTCGAAGCGGCTGTAATCTGACTCGAACAGGGCAACGGACTCGTAATAACACAGGATGTACGGCGCGATACGCAGATTCCAAACGTTATTTTCTTCGGCAAATGGCTCGTCTTCTTTGACGAACAGGTTTTCCTTGCCGCTGACAATCAGCGCGAAGCGGTGGGCGCGCAAATCGCTGTAAAGTTGTTCGAGCATTTTGCGGTTATTGCTCATGGCGGCTTCCATCAGGGTTACGCGCTCATATTCGGGAATCATGGCTACATCAATTTGTCCAAACGTCACCAGATGCCGCTCGGTGGTGAACAAAATCGGGCCGTTTGCCGCCTCCACCAGGGTTTTCAATTGTTGTAACTGGTTTTGCGCCCAGGGTTTATTGTAGGTGATGAGCGGCGCGAGGGAGGGAATCAGGAACAGGAGCGGGATGAGGAGGGCGATAGATGTCACCGGCCAGGAGCGTGACAGGCTGAAGTCCGTCCCACTCTCGCTGACCACTTTGCCGCCGATAAACCAGGCGGAGACGACCCCAAGCAGGACGGCGTAGGTATCCATGTTGTGCAAATCGCCGCCGCCGCCAATTTTGACGCTGACCACCAGGCTGCCAGCAAACAGGACGAAAATCATGCCCCACAGTCCAAGCCAGCGCAGGGGATGCAACCGTTTCCACTGCTGAAGCGTGGCGGCTATCAGCACGAGCAAAAACGGCCCGCTGACAATGAGAATGGCCGGGACGATGCCGAGCGGGAACAGCGCGTTGGGCCACAGGCGATACCAGAGCAAATCGGAGGTGAAACTGGAGGCGAACATCTCCGGGTTGTTGGCGTTGCCAGAAAGCGGGATGTAGGCGGCTTGCGCGGCCAGGGCGGCCAGCAGGCCGGTGAGCGTCCACAGGAAGGGCCATTTCAGATAATCGAGGGGGCGAGTATTTGAATATTGGACTTCGAGCAGGTAGATTGCCACCGCTATCATGGCAGGCATGGGAAACCAGTTGACGCGGCTGACCCCGGCCCAGAGCGAAGCGAAGAGGATGGCAATCAGGGAACGCCAGGGATGTTTGGGCGAGACGAACAGGAGCGGGACGAAAATTATCACGGTCAGGTGGTAATAGACGCCCACGAGCAAGAGGTAAAGGAAGAACCATCCAGCAAAGAGCCAGCCCTCGCCCCTGCTCCCCTCTCCCGATGGGAGAGGGGAGAGTAGGACGCGCCAGGCCAGCGAAATGGCTGCCATGCCGGTTAGCGCAATCCATAACAGGAATTGCCAGAAGCGGTGTTCGGTGAGTCCCCAGGAGGGGATGAGATAGGCCAGGGATTGTAGAAAATAACGAGTAGGATGCAGAGTGGAGAGGGGAAAGGTCTCTCCGTAGAGCGATTTGGAAAAATAGAGCGAGGCGTAAAAGTAACGGCTGGTTTCTGACCAACCCAGGGAAAAGGGATAATCGGAAACGACGCGGAAGCGGATGAAAATTTCGTAGGCCACGCCCAAAATCACCAGCGCGGCGGCAAACCCGCCCTGCCAGGAGGTCTTGAGAGCCACTTTCAGGGCGGCAGAGGTCAGCAGCACCAACCACCAGCATATCCAGTAGAAGAGAATCGTCGTCAGCACCGGGTCTTGCGTGGAGCCTTTGACCACTTCCCCGACGCGCAGGGTGAATTTGAGCCAGGGAATGAGCAGGAGGATACCGGCGAACAGGCCCCAGCCCAACCCGCGCCAGAAAATGTTCGAGAGCGGAGTCAGTTCGAGCAGCGAGACCAGTTGCTCGACGCGAGAATCCCCGGTTTTTATCCAAAAAAATAAAAAGACGCAACCCGCCAGAATGCCGAGGTAGAGCAGGAGCGCCACGCCCCAGACCGAACGGTAGAGGATGACGCCGATTTCGGCCCAGCGCATGGCCGACCAGACCAGAATGGCGAGATTGGCAAAGAAGGTGAAGACGAAGGCGGTTTGCCAAAAGGTTTTAGGGTTGGTCATCTTTGGGGAGTTGGGCCAGCACGCCCGGCAGGGTGAGCGCGCCCGGCAGGCTGGCAATCATCATCAGGAGTCGGTGGAAGATGGCAACGGTGGCGCCCAGCGACGGGTCAATGCCGCCCAGGGTGGCGAGCAAGGCTGAGTTGGTCAGTTCCTGCCAGCCGTAGCCGTTGATGGAGATGGGAACCAGGCCAACGAAGTAGGCCAGGCTGTAAATGCCGATAACCCGCCAGGGGGCAAGTTCCGCGCCGAGGGCATGAATGAGGACGTAGTTGGCCGAAAACGAGCAGAGCATGTGCGCCAGGGCAAAGGCCAGCGCCAGCAGAAGGAAGCCGGGCTTTTTGAGCCAGAGGGTGAGCGATTGGAGCGCGCGGCGGAGGAAGCCCCAGCCCGTTTGGAGCAGGTTGGGCGCGGCGGTGGCGGATGCGGTGAGGGGCGCGGCCAGCCAGACCTGGTACAATCCGAGCGGAGCGGCCAGCGACATGCCCGCCATGTTGACCAGCCGGTCGGCGGCGATGGAGGCCAGGCACACGGCGCGGTCGTAGCCCATTTGCATGGCCCCGGCCAGCCGCACCACGTCGCCGCCAATGGTGGTGGGCAGGAAGTTGGAGGCGAACAGGCCGGTGAAGGTGAGTGAGGCGGTGTTTTTGAGGGAAATTGGCACTCCGCCGGAACGCAGCAGGGTGTACCAGCGCAGGGTGACGAAGAGGCGCGAGGCGAGTATCAGCCCAAAGGCGGCCAGCAGGTCGAGCAGGGAGAGCTGGCGCAGAGCGGACAGCACTTCGCTCCCGTTGCGGGCGAGCAGGAAGGCGAGCAGGAGCGCCGAGAGCAGCGAGCCGCCGGTTCGGAGGAGGGTTTTGCGGTTCTTTCGCAGCCAGTGGTCGGTCATCAGTAATCAGTTATCAGCGCGCAGTAATCGGTGAACAGTGAGCAGTACTATGGGTCAGGCATAGCCGGGCTGGAAAATTTGCAGTTGAGTGGATATTTTTCAGCAAGGAGGCCGCGTGGCGCTAAATCACTGCGCTATTCTTACGAAGCCGGGTCAACCCGACTAGCGGCCTGCCGGTTGGGCGCGCTCAGCCCAACTGGCTGATTGGCCTGCCTGCCGCTTCTCCATTCCTGACCACCTTCCTGACCGTATAAGTCGGTTTTTGCTGAGATTCGTGATAGGTGCGGACAAGTAACTCGGCAATCAGCCCCAACAGAATGGTCTGAAAACCCAGCAGAGCCAGCATGACTGAAAGCGTAAAAAAGGGCGAGGTCAGGATGTCGATATTAAGCAGCAATTTACGAACCAGCAAGAACAACATTCCCAAAAAACCGAGCGCGCCCATCAGAAAACCGCCGCCGCCGAACAGGTAAATGGGCTTGGCCGAGTAGCGCGTCAGGAATTGCACCGCAATTAAGTCGAGGATGACTTTGATAGTGCGCTCCAGTCCATATTTGCTCTTGCCGAACTTGCGGGCATGGTGACGCACCGGCATTTCGTAGATTTTCGCGCCGACCGCACTGGCATAGACCGGAATAAAACGGTGCATTTCACCGTACAGCCGAAAGCCAGTAATGACCTCACGGCGGTAGGCCTTGAGGGTGCAGCCGTAATCGTGCAAATGAACGCCCGTCACGTTGGAAATCAGCCAGTTTGCCAGGTGCGAGGGCAGGTTGCGCGTCAGGGCGTTGTCTTCGCGGCTCTTACGCCAGCCGCTCACCACATCATAACCTTCATCCAGCTTGGCGAGCAACGCCGGAATGTCCGCCGGGTCGTTTTGCAAGTCGGCATCGAGAAAGACAATCACCTGACCGCGCGCGTAGTCAATCCCCGCGGCAATGGCGGTCGTCTGCCCAAAATTGCGGCGAAACTCTACCACACAGACACGGTGAGGGTCCTGCGCAGCCAACTGCTCCAGCACATCCATCGAACGGTCGCGGCTGCCGTCGTTGACGTAAATCACTTCCCAGGAGCAGGGCAAATCCTCCAACGCCGTTCGAATCGCCGCATGCAGGTGAGGTAAACTCTCTTCTTCGTTATAGACTGGAATAACAATGGATAAGTCCATGAACACTCTCTACGGCCTCTGCGGTCAACGGTCTGATTTGCGATACACCAGCACTGCCGAACCCGGGCGGCACGATTGCGGCGCGGTTTGCAAAACCAACTCGAACCCCGCCAGCTGCTCATCCTTCAGGCTCTCGCGTTCCAGGTCACGCTGCTCCACCAACACAAAATCGGCCTGCGCCAGCCAGTCATCGGCCAGCGATTGGTTCCACCAGCCGTAACGCCGAATGGCCGCGTCGTCCTCCGAAATGCGGAAAGAATAGACTCCATGCAGTTGTCCAGGCAAAATCTGAATGCCTGGCAAGTATAACAGCGTAGCGGGCGAATAGCCGGCCCAATAAACCTTTGACCCCGGCGGAACAACGTTCACCAATTCGGCTCCTACGGCCTCGTAAGAACGCAAGACATCAGATGGACAGTCATACGCTTTGTACTCGCCTGCAATAAAGGGCGAAGGCGCAAACAGCGTTCCTATTAGAAGTAGAATGGCAAACCCCGCGCCGAATCCGTGCTTGCTGCCCCCAAAGATTCTCCCGGCGAGGAAAATCGCCAGCCCCAACGCTACTGCGGCCGCCACCGGGAAAGATGCTTGCGTGGCGTCTGCAATTTGTTCATATTCCAACCCGAATTTATTCGCAAACACCTGCCAGATTTGCGCCCCGTGAAAACCCGGCATGGGCAAAGCCATCAGACGCTTGTAGAAATTCTCCGGCAGCGAATCACGGACAAGTCCCTCCGCCGAATAGGCCATTCCACCCATCAGCGCCAGCAGGGTCAATCCACCTGCCAGTTTGCGCCACAAGGCCGGATTCCAGTTCCAGCGCGGCAAGGTCAGGGCGGCCAACAACAGGCCAATCCCGGCATAAAAGGTGGTGTACGTTTGGAAACAGAAAATGCAGTATTCGTTGCCCAGCGCAGCCCAGGCGTGTAAGGCGAAAGACGAAAGAAAGAATAGGAGGAGAAAAATCGCAGCTCTTTCTTCTTTCAGTTTTCCCCGCTCTGGCCAAAAAATCATCGCGGCCAGGTTTCCTATCAGCGCCGCGAAATGAGCCCGAAAAGCCAGGAAAAAACTGGCAACCTTCAGCAAGAATGCCGTGCCAGATTTCCAAACCGGGAGGTTGGGCGGGGCAAAAAATTCAGCCAGGAAAGGCAGGGGCAGCCACCTGGCCCACAGGCGCAAAATGTTGGGCCAGTAGAGGGCGTGTATTCCGCCAAAAATGATAAGCATCCCTGCCAGGACGAAGAAGAACCCGCCCCAGCGCAACTTTGGCTTGCTGAACAAGACATACAAGCCCAACAACGGCAGCAGCAGAAGCAGATTAATCCGCACCATCACTACCGTGCCAGCCAGCAAGCCGCCCAGGAACAGTTGCCACCACTTGCGGTCACTGCCCAGCGCAAAGAACATCGTCCAGGCCAGCAGCGCCGCCACCAGCCCTTGCGAGGCCGCCAGCGCCGACATGCGCGCCGCTGCCGGGTTAAGCGCCATGGCCCACACAACGCCCAGCGCTGCCCAGCGCCCGCCCAGCCGCCGCGCCGTCAGCCACCAGCCGAAGATGGAGAGCATTCCGAGCGCGAAGGAAAACATCCGCCCCGTCACCAGGCCGGGGCCAAAGAAAATCTGCGCGCTGCCCGGTATCAGGTACGCAAGCGGCATCTGGTTCATCCACAAACCATTATCCTGAAATGGGATGTATGTTCCCGAAGCCAGCAGCCAGCCTTTGTAAAGGTACAACCCCTCATCGACCACCGAAAACTGAACATGGACAAAATGCCACATCACCCCGGCATAAACAAAGATGCCTGCCAGAGACAGGTAATCTGCCAGAAAGGGACGCGCGCGGAAAAAGGCTGTCAGGCGGGACATGGGAAGAAACTCAATCCACTCATCTTCGATTCATGCATCGGCAACCGAACGTGAGTGGATAAAAGCAACGACGCGCCAGAAGATTAGCGGTGAGTCGATTGAAGCAGGCGCAAATCTGCTTCAACCATCATCTCAACCAGTTCTTTAAACGAGACTTTGGGCTTCCAGCCAAGCTCCTTATGAGCCTTGGTGGGGTCTGAAATCAGCAAATCCACCTCAGCGGGGCGGTAGTAACGCTGGTCTTGCACCACGAAATCTTCGTAATTCAGGCCAACATAGCCAAACGCCAGTTCACAAAACTCTCGCACCGAATGGGTTTCGCCAGTGCCAATTACAAAATTATCGGGCGTGTGATGCTGAAGCATCATCCACATCGCTTCAACATAATCGCCTGCATAGCCCCAGTCGCGGCGCGCCTCCAGGTTGCCCAGGCGCAGTTCCCTGGCCAACCCAAGTTTAATTTTGGCAACATTATACGCAATTTTGCGCGTCACAAACTCAATGCCACGCCGCGGACTTTCGTGGTTGAACAAGATACCCGAAGCAGCAAAGATATCAAAAGACTCACGGTAATTGATGGTAATCCAATGCCCATATACTTTGGCAACCCCATAAGGGGAACGCGGATAAAAGGGCGTGCTTTCGCGTTGAGGCACTTCCATCACTTTGCCGAACATTTCGCTGGAAGAAGCCTGATAGAATCGTACCTTAGGATTGACTTGGCGAATCGCTTCCAGCAGACGCGCCACGCCCAGAGCGGTTACTTCACCGGTTAAAATCGGCTGGCTCCATGATGTCGGCACAAACGACTGCGCCGCCAGGTTATAGACTTCCTCCGGCTGGTATTCTTCAAGCAGAGCCACCAGAGATGATTGGTCATGCAAATCACCCTGCACAATGGTAATCTCATCCTGAATGTGGCTCAGACGTTCAAACGTCACAGTACTTGAGCGGCGCACCATGCCAACGACGGTGTACCCCTTTTTGAGCAGGAATTCAGCCAGGTACGAACCGTCTTGACCTGTGATACCGGTGATTAAAGCAGTAGGCATGTATTTACTCTCCTGGTTATATTCAAACGTTGAATTATAACTGATTCTTGCGTTTTCTCGACTGCCAAAGCAGGTCCGCCCCCACCAGCAGGATGGAAGCCCCCAGCGCAATCGCCAGCGTGTTGCGAATGCCCAGGTTAACCCCAATTCCCAGATACCGCCAGGCATACCAATGGGTGAAAACAAACAGGATAATTGCTTCTACCCACAGGATGCGCCAGAACCAGCGCGTCTTGAGAGCATAAAATGACTGCGCGGCGATGATTGCCATAAACGCCAACAGAATGACGCGATAACGGGGATTATCCCACTGGTCTCCACCACCGCGCGCCGCCGCAATGAGAATCCAGACCCAAACAAGCAGCGCAAGCCAGATGATTTGCTTTTTTCGCTGACGATTGGAAATTGTCCACGCTGAAAAAGGCGCATAGGCTACCAGGGGCAGCAACCAATACCACCCCAATGCGCGGACGATGCCCAGCCCCTGCCAGAAAGGATTGCCTGGTTCGATAATGGCAGCCGGCAGCACCGGCTGAAGGATGCCATAAACGACCACGAACGGAATTGCCAGACCAGGCGGCAAGGTTTCGAATAACAATTGGACGATTCCTGAACTGCGCTTCAACACATCGGCATTCCACCTGGCCGTTTCGCGCGCCCAATCTCCCAAAATGCCCAACATCCCACCGCTCCTGACCGCCACCAGCGATTCCCAACTGGCAGCAAGCACAATGAGCGCCACCACGAACAATCCCACCGCAAAGACTGCCACCTGCCAGGGGATTCTGCGCCCCTGCCCGCCCAGGAAAACCCACCCGCTCAGCGCAAAAATGGTTAACAGAGCAAATCCCGGCGAAATGAACAGCATCCCCATCCATGCCATGGCAATCCACCACCAGCCCACGGCGCGCGCGCTGGTCATCCTTTCTACATGGACTATCCCATACAAAGCGATTGCAATCAGCGTCATCAAGAACGGCTCGCGCATCTGCGACGCGCCGAACAGGATAGAATCAGGGTAGAAAAGAAAGATGAGCGAGGCGAAGAGGGCGGTTTTTTCATCGAAGATAAGCCGGACCGCCCAATCTATAAATATTCCGCCGAGCGAACCAACCAGCGCCGCCAGAAAGACCATCACCAGCGGGCTGGCATCCACAAAACGGTATAAAAACGCGCTTATCCAGAGAAGGCCGCCATACTGGTCGGAAGAGAACTTCGCGTCGAATGCCCTGGAGAGGGGCTGACCCGAAAGCGCCAGTTCGCGCGCCTGAGAGTCACGATGGTAGGCATCCAGAAACAGGTAACCTGCCTTCTCGGTCTCACTGCCATACCCAACCTGCGGCAGGCCAAAATACGCAAATAGCCCCAGCCCCACGCGGAGCAAAAAAGCGAGCAAAACCAGGAAGTAAATGCGGCGAGACCTCATGCCAGAAATCCATGGAGAATGCGTTTGGCGCGCTCGGTCCAGGCATATTGGGCGGCATCGGCGCGGGCCTGTCTGGCAAGAATCGCCCGCCGCGAGGGGTCATCGAGCAAAGCGCGAATAGTGCCTTCCCAGACGGCTGTCCGTTCGGGCGCGCAAAAGACAGCGTTGTTCTCGTTCAATACTTCGCGAAAGACCGGCAAATCACTGGCAACAATCGCCCGGCCTGTCGCCAGGTATTCGAACATCTTCATTGGGCTGGCAATTTGCGCTGAATTGCCTCCGCCGCTGGAAATGCCGATTTCACGGCTATAGGGCATGAGCAGAACATCGGCAGCAGCCTGGTAAAGCGGCAATTGGGCGTTATGAATGAATCCACTGAAAGTGACGTTAGACAGTCCCTGGGCTTCGGCCCGGCCTTTCCATCGTTCCACGTCTTCGGGGTTGCCCCCCACCCATAGAAAACAGACTCCCCGCAGCCGGGCCGCCAGTTCGAGGAAGAGTTCCACGCCCCGTCCTGCGTACAAATGCCCGGCACAGACCAGGGTAGGGGCTTCGGGCAATTTTAACAAACGGCGGGCGGTGGGCGGGTCGGGGAGTTGGGCAAATCGTTCGATTTCGACCCCGTTGGGGGCCAGCACGACTTCTCCAGCGTGGAACATCCCGTATTCATCTTCCAGCGACTGTCTCAGGGCCTGGGTAATGACCGCCAGGCGTTTTTGGCCTTTGAGCGCCCAAAATACGCGATACCAGAGCGGGCCAAATCTGCCGGAGGGAAGGTCGTGCATTTCCAGGACCACCGGCAGGCCGTGCAATACCCCAAGCGCTGCCGATTGGAGCGGCCAGGCATACAGCAGGTGGGGCTTCAGGCGTTGGGCGCGCTGCACCGCCGAGAGAAAAAACAAGCGGCGAGACGCGGCGGGCAGGTATTCAATCCGAAATTCGGTGCGCAGGCCATAAAAATTGGCAAGGTCGGGCCAGTGGGGATGCTTCTCGCCCGCCAGCACAATCAGCGTCACGTCATGGCCGTTTTGGGCCAGCGCGTGAACGGCTTTCATGGCCTGGATGCTGTTGGCAACCATCGATGGAACCTGGGAGGCGGAAATGGCAACAATTTTCATGGGAAATGGGCAAGGATGAGTGACGAAGAACCAATGCTCAATGGCCAATGGCCCTCCAGCCGCGCCAGGCCGTCAGGCCAATGGAGACGACAAAGTAACCAGAGAAGATGGCAGCGAGCAAGGGCATGGAATGAGAGGACGGAACCAGCGTGAATATGAGAGTCAATTCGATAATACCCACCAGCAGGGCAATCAGCACAGGGTAGCCGGGCTTGCCAAGCGCCAGGAGCAAGGGGCGATTCCACTGAAAGATGCTGGCAAAGCCATAGCCTATCAGCAGGAGAAGCAAAATGGGGTAAGCCGGGGCGGCTTGCGGGCCGTAAAGCAGCGGAAGCAGGAACCAGCCGGTCAGCGCCAGGCCCAGGCCAACCGTCAGGACAACGCTTCCAGTCAACAGGCTTACGCGGCGCAGGATGCGGCGGGTGGCGTCCCATTGTTTTTGGGCAAGCGTCTGCGTGATTTCAGCATAAGTCGGCCAGATGAGAGGGTCAAGCGGCAGAATAATGAAGTTAATGAGCATTTGCGCCAGCCGGTAGTAGCCGACCTGAGAACTGCTCAAGAGCCAGGCCACATACAGCGGGAAGTTATCGCGGGTGAACAGGTTAACTGTGCCGCTCAGATTGGTATTGAGCAGGAACGTGAACATGGCGCGCTTTTCGGGCAACAGGCGCAAGGGGGTTTTCCACCAGTCAACGCCGAGCAGACTGCGCAGTTCGATTTGCGCCAGCAGAGCCAGCCCCAGCCCATTGATGGTCTTTCCGATAACATAGGCCAGCACGATTTCATACACGCCGCGCTGAAAGACGAAAGCATACCCAATGAGGGCGGCGGTGGCCAATCCCTGCAGGATGTTCAGGCGCGCAATCCAGGAAAAACGGCGAGCGGCCTGTAAGACCCCTGTGGAGGTTTCAGTGGCAAAGTTGGTCAGCAGGATGAGGCCATAAAACGGAAACAGGGTGACCGTCAGCGGGTCAGATAAAAAATCGGCGGCAAAGGTCTGCGCGGCCCAACCCGAAGTGGCCAGCAGGGTGAGATAGGCCAGCATGGAGGTGGCAATTTCGATAAGCAAAGCCGCTTTGACTGTTGCCGCGCCTTCGTCTTTGCGGTCTTTGGCCAGGGCCTCATTCACCCGCTTGACTACCACTTCGCTCATCCGAAAGGTTAGGAAACGATTGATGTTGGAGGCAAAGGTGATGACGGTTGTCACCAATCCCAGCGCCGCAACGCCAATCAATCGCGCAGCGAGAATGCCTTGCGCGAAACTGAGCAAGGCAACCATGGCGCTGCTGCTGAACAGATGACTGCTGTTTTGAAGCACCCGGCGCAGGAGCAGGTCGGATTGCCAGGTCTCTTTCAGTTTGGAAAGAATCGACATAGGGTGAGTGTGTCAGGCGTCAGGCAACCCTGATAAGATTAGGGCGTCAGCACGTCTTTCGCCCATGCCCGTTCCCGCATGTACCATTCGACCAGTTTTTCGGTGCCGCGGCGCATATCGTATTCAGGGGCCCAGCCAAGCAAGTCACGGGCTTTGGAAACATCGGCCCAGTTGGTGAACATATCTGCCGGGTTGGGTGGGCCGTACTGGACAACTGCTTTTTTGCCGGTAATGTCTTCGATAAGCGTCACCAGGTCGTTGATGGTAATGACTTCGTGGCCGCCCAGGTTGATGATTTCGTAACCCAACGGCTTAAGCGCGGCCAGAATGCCCCGGACAATATCGTCGATATAAGTAAAACCGCGTGATTGAGTGCCATCGCCATTGATACGCACAGGACGCCCCTCGACCACCCACTGCACAAAGCGGAAGAGAGCCAGGTCGGGGCGGCCAGCCGGCCCGTAAACGGTGAAAAAGCGCAGGATGGTTGAGTCAATCCCATAGAGATGGTGATAACTGTACGCGAGAACCTCCGCGCCTTTTTTGCTGGCAGCGTAAGGCTGAAGCGGTTCACTGCTCGAAGCAGATTCTGGCGTTGGGTAAGGCGGATTTGCGCCATAAATACTGGAGGTGGAGGCCAGGATGAACTTGCAGCTGCCGCTCTGGCGCGCTATCTCGAGCATATTCAAAGTGCCGAGGACGTTCGACTCGACAAAGACCCAGGGATTTTCCACACTATAGCGCACCCCGGCGCGGGCGGCGAGATTAATCACACCATCGAATTTCGAATTTCGAATATGCGAGTGTTCGAGTATCGATTTCTCAGCGATGTCGGCTTTGAGAAAAGTGAAACCGCGCAGCTGCTCTAATTTGCGCAGGCGATATTCCTTCATGCGCGGGTCGTAAGCGTCGTTCAGGTTGTCGATACCAGTAACCGCATCGCCCTGGGCGAGCAGTAACTCGGATGTTCGCGCGCCAATGAAACCAGCCGCGCCAGTGACGAGGTAGTGAGACATAGTTTTATCCAGTTATCCGTGTTCAATTATCAGTAGGCGAAAACTGGTGACTGAGGACTGAACTAAAGACGTACCACCTTTTCGCTCTCTTTGCCTGCTTTGCCCAGCGCATTTCGGCTGTCGAAGATGAATTGAGCGGCTTCCAGGATGGCCGGGTAGTCGTAGGTTTTGTGATTGGTGATGATAACCACCGCGTCGGCGGCGGCGACATGTTTCAGCAGGGCAGAATCGGCAATGCTGTTCATCTCCCAGCCTTCGTATTCGTGGTGAATGTGGGGAATATATGGGTCATGGTATTCCACCAGCGCGCCTTTCTTTTTCATCAGCGCAATCACATCGAAAGCCGGAGATTCGCGCACATCGTCGATATCGGGCTTATAAGCTGCGCCCAGGACGAGAATTTTGCTGCCCTTGAGAGGCTTGCCACGCTCGTTGAGGGCTTCCATGACGCGCGTCACCACATAGCGCGGCATGTTGGTATTGATTTCGCTCGCCAGTTCAATGAATCTGGCATTGTAATTCATCTCTTTGAGTTTCCAGGAGAGATAGAGCGGGTCAATGGGAATGCAGTGTCCACCCAGACCAGGGCCGGGGGTGAATTTCATAAAGCCGAAAGGCTTGGTGGCGGCGGCGTCAATAACTTCCCAGACATCCACGCCCAGCCGTTCGCACATGAGAGCCAGTTCGTTGACCATGCCAATATTAATCATGCGGAAGGTGTTTTCGAGCAGTTTCGCCATTTCGGCGGCTTCGGGCGAGGAGACCGGCACAACCGTCTCCAACGCGCCGCCATACCAGGCAGAAGCGACTTCCACGCAGGCAGATGTCATGCCGCCCATCACTTTGGGGGTGTTGTAGGTCGTCCAGTCGGTGCGGCCTGGGTCAACCCGCTCCGGCGAAAAGCAGATGAAGATATCTTCGCCCACTTTCAGCCCGGATTTTTCGGTGAGCATGGGAGCCAGCAACTCGCGAGTGGTGCCGGGGTAAGTGGTCGATTCCAGCACGATGACCATCCCCTTGTGAACGTATTTTGCCAGCTGTTCGGTGGCAGAGATGATGAAAGACATATCCGGGTCGCCGGTTTGGCGCAGGGGGGTAGGGACGCAAATTGAAACGGCATCCATTTCGGCCAGGGCGGCAAAATCGGCGGTCATGCTCAGCCTGCCCGCCTTTTGCAGGCGGGCAACCGTTTCGGTTGGCACATCCTGGATATAAGAAAGGCCCTGGCTGAAGGTTTCGACCTTGCGTTTGTCGGGGTCAATGCCGAGGACAGTAAAGCCCTTTTCGGCAAAGACAACAGCCAGCGGCATGCCAACGTAACCCATGCCGAGAATGCCGATTTTGGCGGTTTTGTCATGCAGTTTTTGAATCAGGGTGTCTTTGGTGGTCATTTTTCTCCGTAAGAGCCTAAAACAACTTCATCTGTTTGGGGGTTTCGTCTTTTGTCGCCGGGTAGAGCGGTTTGGGCTCGGCGGGCGGAGGGTTGGTCTTGGCCAGTTCTTTGCGGGCGCTTTCGAGCAGTTCGGGCAGTTTGGCGAAATCTTGTTTAATGAGCGGCAGGTAGGTGGGGTTATGGAGGGCCGCCGCCGGGTGAAACATGGGGATGACAAACCGGCTTCCTACGCGGCTCATTTGTCCATGCACGGCGCTAATACGAGCGGTGGGGAAGAATTTACCCATCGAAAACCGCCCCAGCGTGACGATGATTTTCGGGTCGAGGGCCGCAATTTGCCGCTCCAGGTAGGCATGGCAGGCTTGCAATTCTTCGGGCATGGGGTCGCGGTTACCAGGCGGACGGCATTTTACCACGTTGCCAATCCACACGTCAGAACGTTTCAGCCCGGCCAGAGAGAGCAATTGCTCCAAAAATTGCCCGGCCTGCCCCACGAAGGGGCGTCCCTGCTGGTCTTCGTTAAAACCGGGGCCTTCACCAATCAGCATGATTTCGGCGTTCTCCGGTCCTTCCCCCGGAACAGATTTGGTGCGGGTCTTGTGCAGGGCGCATTTGGCGCAGGCCGAAACTTCGCTGGCAATTTGGGCGAGAGTATCGGGGGTGGGCATGGGTTCCTCCTGGGATACTAGCGGGATAACGACATTAATATGGCGTCTTCGCCGTTGGAATAATAGCGCGGGCGGCGGCTGTCTTCCACGAAGCCGAAAGAGCGATACAGGCGTTGGGCAGGTTCGTTGCTGGCGCGCACTTCGAGCAGGAGGCGCGTCAGGCCCAGTTGGGCGGCTTTGTTCAGCGCAGTCTGCATGAGGGCGCGCGCTATGCCCTGCCGCCAGAATTTGGGATGCACGGCCACATTGGCAATTTCACCTTCCCCGGCCACATCCCACAGGGTGAGTGAGCCAATGACTGCTTTTTCTCCCGCCAGGTATTGAACTTTTTCGACCGGCAGGGCAAACGACGCCAGGTAAACGAGCGGTTCGTCCGTGACCGTTTCGGCCACCCAGCACCAGGAGGTCGGCCTGCGCAGTTCGGCGGCGTAGGCGGCAGGCGACCAAGGCAGTAATATCCCGGCCATGGCATCCACCAGGACGACGGCAGGGATGTCATCAAGGTTCATCGGGCGAATGTTCATATCGGTTCGCCAATGTGCAGGTAGAGTGGGGCCAGGCTGTGAAGGTCATCCGCTTGACCGGTTTGCAGGCGCTTCCAGGCCAGTTCGGCAAGAACCCCAGGGCGGCGGGTGGAGGATGCGGGGGAAACCAGCCGAATGAGCGGGTTGTTTTGCAGGGTGGAACGCTCCGAAGCGGATAAATCGCCAGCGATGAGCGATTCCTGCTCGATGGAGGTGGATAGATCCTCGGCGGTGGTGACGCGCAAACTGCCGGAAGCCTGCCAGCCGGTTTCGTGAGCGTGGTACCACGCGAGAGCGAGCCGCCCCCGCCCGGCGGGCAGCAGGCAGGCTAAGGGGCGCAAGTCGAACGCCACCGGCGCGGCAACCACATCGAGGGTTGGGATTCCGATGAGCGGCAGATTCCGGCCCATCGCCAGTCCTTTTGCAAAAGACAACCCCACTCGCAGGCTGGTGAACGAGCCAGGGCCAATGGCAACGCCCAAACCAGTCAGGTCAGCCACCGATAGGCTGGTTTGTTTGAGCATTTTCTCGACCATGGGGGCCAGTTCAACGGTATGACGCGCCGGGCTGACCCACAGATGCTCGGCCAGGACGCGCGCGCCGTCGTAGAGCGCGAGGCCGATTTGGGGGGTGGAAGTGTCAACGGCCAGCAACATGGGATGAGAGATGGGTCAGTGGCAATTGGCTGAGGAGTTGCCGGGGCCGCTCGCCGCTGGCGCGAAAAACGAGTTGACGGTGGGTTTCATCGAGATGTTCGAGCGTGACCCAAAGGGTTTCGGGGGGCAGGACGGGCCGGATGCGCTCCGGCCATTCGATGAGCAGCGGGCCTTGCGCGAGCATGGAATCGAGATCGAGTTCTTCGGCTTCGGCAGGGGATTCGATGCGGTAGGTATCGAGGTGGAAGAGTTTTTTGTCTTCCGTTCCGCGATAGACGTTGACCAGTACGAAGGTGGGGCTGGAGACTTCATCGCGCGCGCCCCAACCGGCGGCAATGCCCTGAACGAAGGTGGTCTTGCCCGCGCCCAGGTCGCCTTGCAGGCAGATGCAGTCGCCCGGCTGAAGCAGCGCGCCCAGCGCCTGCCCCAATTGGCGGGTAGTTTGGGGGGAGGAACTGACAAAGGGAGACATTGGGGGAGATTATACCGTCAGGCGGGGGAACGGGGTAGAATCAGTCAAAACCCCATCTCAAGGAGCCGCCATGTCCCCCAAGAACGTCCAGCCGCAGTTGACCCTGCTCTCGGAGGAGCAAATTGCGCAAGCGCATGAGTATGCTCTGCGCATCCTGAGGACGACCGGGACACGGGTCGATTCGGAGCCGGCGCGCCGCCTGCTGGAACGGAAACTCGGCGCGGCCTGCGTAGATGGCGAGCGGGTGCGGTTCCCGGCGGAAGTGGTGGAGTGGGCGCTGCGGGCCGCTCCATCCAAAATTGACATTTACGACCGGGCCGGGAATCACGCGTTCCAATTGGGCGATGGTCGCACGCATTTTGGAGTCGGCGTGACCGCGCTCTATTACCAGGACCCGCAAACCAACCACCTGAGGCCCTTTTCGCGCGCCGATATGCGCAATATGGTGCGGTTGGGCGCGTCTCTGCCGCATTATGAGGTGATTTCGACGGTTGGGATTGTGCAGGATGTCCCCGCCGCGCTTTCGGATTTGTACGGCAGCCTGGAGATGCTCGCCAACACCACCCGCCCACTGGTACTGCTGGTTTCGGATGAGGAGAATTTCACGCCCGTATTGGAGATGTTCGAGCAGTTGGTTGGTGATTTGGGGGAGAAACCCTTTGTCCTCCCCTATTTCAACCCGGTCTCGCCGCTGGTGATGAACGCCGGGACGGTGGACAAAATGCAGGTGGCGATTGAGCGCGGCCTGCCGGTGATTGTTTCCAGTTACAGCATGGCCGGGGCTTCCACGCCCATCACGCCTGCCGGAACGCTGTCGCTCCTGCTGGCTGAGTTGCTGGCGGGGCTGGTCATTAGCCAGGTGTTCAAAGAAGGCGCGCCGGTCATCCTGGGAATGCTCCCGGCGTATTTCGACATGAAGACGATGGTCAATTTTTATGACCCGCAGAGTTTTCTGCTTAACCTGGCTTGCGCCGAGATGATGGCGCACTATAACCTGCCACACTGCGGCACGTCGGGCAGCGGCACCGGCTGGGGTATGGATTTTATCTCCGCCGATACTTACTGGATGAATACCCTGACGTATACTCTGAAGCGCGGCGGGCTGGCCCCGTTTGTCGGTGATACGCTTACATCGAAGGCGATTTCGCCCCAGACGCTGGTGTATATCCACGAGGTGATTGACCAATCCCTGCGGTTCGCGGATGGGTTCCAACTGGACGACTCGACCGCCGTGTTGCAGGAAATCGAAAAAGCCGGGCCGGGAGGCAGTTTCCTGTCCGCGCCCTCGACGCGGCGGGGTTTTCGAAGCGGGTACTATCTCAGCCCGGTCTTTCCCCGCTTGAGCCTGGAAAAATGGCAGGCCGCCGGGGAGCCAACCGCGGAGAGCGTTTTGCGCGAGACCACCCTGCGGCAGATGTCTGCCGCCCCCGCGCCAGAGGACCATGATGACTTAATGTCAAAGGGGGAGCGTTTCATCGCGCGGCGCAACCCTTGACGCCCATCCTGCGCCGCGCTAAAATTGGACTATCTTACTCTACGAAAGGAGGCGACATCCAATGATGAAACAAATCTCCACGTCCATTCAACGTGTTTTTTGCGTGCCTCCTGCCAGGGTAACTCGTTAGAGTCTTTACGTCTTTATCTCTGATGCCGCAGGCACGCGCCTGCGGCTTTTTTTCGCCGCAGATGGATTCGTGCTGTGGCGTTTTGTTTTAACGCTCTTCTCTCACAAAGATACCCATCAATACTATGTCTCTGCAAAATATTTACAACTACTTTGAGGAACTCGATGACTTCGACCTGGACGAAAAAGGGCGCGAGCGATTTCCACGCCGCAACCCTAAAAAACTGCCGATGAGTGAACAGGTTTTCCTGAGCAAGCAGGATGATTCGCGCGCATCATTCAAGTTCACCTACCAAGCGGCCCGCTTTGAAGCGTGGTGGTTGCTCGATTCTCTCGGCGAGCTCTACGAACACCAGTGGATTTCGGACGTGCTGCGGCGCGTCAGGGGCGGCAAGGAAGCCTCGGTGTATCAGTGCCGGGCCGGAACGGCCATCCCCGGCGGCGGGCTGGCGGCGGCAAAAGTTTACCGCCCGCGCATGTTGCGCAATCTCAAAAATGATGCTTCCTACCGCGAGGGCCGCTCTGACCTGGATGCCGAAGGCCGCCAGGTGATTAACGACGGCGACCTGCACGCAATGGCAAAGCGCACTGCTTACGGCGAGGAACTTCGTCACACCTCCTGGATTGCCTACGAGTTCACCACTCTACAGGAACTGCGGGCGGCTGGCGCCGATGTGCCAGAAGCTTATGCCATGACCAAAAACGCTATCCTGATGGGATATATCGGTGATTTCGGCACAGCCGCACCCACCCTGAGTGAAATTTCTCTCGACCACGAAGAAGCCCAATCGCTCTACGAGCGCGTCATCCGCAACCTCCAAATTATGCTGGCGCGCGGACGCATTCACGGCGACCTTTCGGCCTACAACATCTTATATTGGGATGGCGACATCACGCTGATAGATTTCCCTCAGGTAGTCTCACCAGAGGGCAACCGCAACGCTTTTCGCATTTTCGAGCGTGATGTCATCCGCATCTGTGAGTACTTCAGCAAACAGGGGGTTCACACCAAACCCCGCAAGCTGGCAGCCGATTTGTGGACTGCCAACGGCTACAAACTACGCCAGGAGGTCGATATCCGCCTGCTGGACGCCGACGACCCCCGCGACCGGGCGCTATGGCAGGAGCAGAAACGCGGACGATAAAACGGAACGTCCCGAAGGGTTTACACCTTCGGGACGGTTTTTGCCGGTATCGGGGAATTCATTCCCCGCTGCGAAGATTACCCGACCAGTTTCACCAGGTCTTCGGCGGCGCGCCGCATCTCCAGGAAGACCAGGCCCAATTTTCCTTCCTGGCGCGCCAGCGCGGTCAGAACGGCTTCATCGCCAATGGAAATCAGTACAATAAACCCATTGTTGCCTTTGATGTAGACCTGTTCCAACTGCCCACGTCCCAACTCCTGGGCAATTCGCTCACCCAGCGAAAGCATGGCTGCAGACATGGCCGAAACGCGGTCTTCTTCGGCGCCTTGCTGCAAAGCGGAGGCCATAATCAGGCCATCGACGGAGACAACAGCAGATGCTTCAATGTCGGAAGCGGAAGCCTGCATTGCGCGCAGGCGCTCGACCATCAACTGGCTGCGATTTTTACTCATGAGACATTCTCCGGGCGTAAAAGTCTGTGAGAGTTTACCATGAAATTATACGGCAAAGCCGATTTTTTTGCACAAACTTTTTTGCAATGGGAAACAAAAAGCATTTCTGCCTTCTGTTATTTGAGTTTTTCTTCCAGGTAGCGGTTAACGCGATAGATGATGAATCCGTTGAAAACCAGGGTTGCCAGGCAACCGGGCATGGAAAGCAGCAGCAACATCCGCCGCGAAACGTAGCGAAACGTCCCTGGTTCGATGGTATCGTAAAACCAAAAAGCGGAAGAGAGCGTCAGCAACAGGCAAATTGCCAGCACAGGCAATGAAAACGGAACCGTTCCCAGGTAAACGATGAGGGAACGAGCCATTTTACGGGCGCATTCGATGGTTCGTTCCTTCATGCAAGATTAGCGTGGAATCTGATAGTTGGGCGCTTCTTTGGTGATGATGACATCGTGGGGGTGGCTCTCGATGAGACCGGCATTGGTGATTTTGACCAGCCGCGTATTGTTTCGCAGGTCATCGAGCGACCTGGCGCCCGCATAGCCCATGCCCGAACGCAGGCCGCCGACGAGTTGATAAACAAAGTCGCGCAGCGTGCCTTTATACGGCACGCGCCCCTCAATCCCCTCTGGGACCAGTTTGCCGAGCGTCCCCTGCCCGCTCCCGTAACGGTCTTTGCCGTAGCCTTGCAGCGCGCCCATTGACCCCATGCCGCGATACTCCTTGAATTGGCGGCCCTCGAAGATAATCGTATCGCCGGGAGATTCTTCCAGCCCGGCGAGCAGCGAGCCGAGCATGACCGTGTCGGCCCCGGCCACAATCGCTTTTACAATGTCGCCGGAGTATTTGATGCCACCATCGGCGATAATGGGGGTGTTGGTCTTGCGCGCTTCTTGCGCGCAAACGTAGATGGCTGTCAGTTGCGGCATCCCTGCCCCGGCCACTACGCGCGTTGTGCAAATCGAACCCGCTCCCACGCCGACCTTCACTGCATCCGCCCCAGCTTCAATGAGCGCGCGCGTTCCCTCGGCTGTGACCACGTTGCCTGCCAGAATGGGCAAATTGGGGAAGGCCGCTCGAATACGTTGGATAGCCGTGATGACGCCCTTCGAGTGGCCGTGTGCGGTATCAATGGCGACGACATCCACCCCGGCATCGTTCAATTTGCCGACCCGCGTCTCCAAATCCGCGCCGACGCCGACCGCCGCGCCCACCCGCAAACGGCTGCGCTCATCCAGCGCGGCGTGCGGGTGTTCGATTTCGGTCAGGATGTCTTTGACGGTTAACAACCCTTTCAGATGTCCGGCTTCATCAACCAGGAGCAGTTTTTCGATGCGGTGCTTTTGCAGCAAGATTTTGGCATCGGCATTGGAAATGCCCACCGGGGCCGTTACCAGCCGCTCACGGGGGGTCATAAATTCGCTGATGGGGCGAACGAAATCAACCGGTTCGACAAATCGGATATCGCGGTTGGTTAAGATGCCGGTCAGTTGCCCTTCGCGCGTGACGATAGGCACGCCGCTGATTTTGTAGCGCGCCATAATGTTTTCGGCATCCTGCAAAGTGGCATCGGGCGGCAGCGTCACCGGGTCCGAAATCATCCCGGCCTGCGAGCGTTTGACCTTGTCCACTTCGGCGGCTTGTTCATCGGGAGACATGTTGCGGTGAATAATGCCAATGCCGCCTTCCCGCGCCAGCGCAATTGCCAAACGCGCTTCGGTCACCGTATCCATTGCCGCCGAAAGGAGCGGAATGTTCAAGGGAATGTCGCGCGTCAGACGCGCGCGTACATCAACATCAGAAGGGAGCATCTCACTGTAGCCGGGAACCACCAGCAAATCATCAAACGTGAGCGCCTCGGAACTGCGAAAGAGTTCTTCGTTCATTTTTTCTCCAAATTATCGTGGGGTTGAGAAATAAACAATCGGTTGTAGTCCAAGAATACCACCAGAACCCCGCCCGATAACAGACAGGCAAAGTAAATAAAGTTCGATGCCAGCGGGGGCAGGGAAATCGCCAAAATGGCAAAGATGTCCAGCGTCAGGGCAGCCAGGTGCAACAGGCTGACCGCACGGCCCGAGGGAATACCAGCCTGCATCAAGCGGTGATAGGTGTGGTCGCGGTTGCCTTTGAAAGGGTGCAGATGGCGGCGTAAGCGTGAAAAAACCACCAGCGAGGTATCGAAGATGGGCAAGCCAAGCATCAGGATGGGCGCGAACCATGAAGAAGCAGGCGGCTTATCGACCGGATTATACAGCAACGCCAGCACAGCCAACAAAAAGCCCAAAGTTTGCGCTCCAGAATCGCCCAGGAAGTAACGCGCCGGGGGAGAGTTCCAAAAATAAAGCGCCAGGCTGATGCCAGTCAGAATGGCGGTCCAACGGGTCAAGATAGCCTGCCCCGACTCAATGGTCACAAGCAGGAAAAAAGCGGCGGTCAGAGCACTCAGCCCCGCGACGATACCATCCATGCTGTCAATCAGGTTAAAGGCGTTGGTCACTCCTACCAGCCAGAAGACCGTCAAAGCCAGGTTCAGGATGTCTGAAACAAACGACCAGCCGGGCAAGACATCGCCCAGGAACTCGATGCGGATACCCGATGCGATGGCAATTCCCGCCGCGGCAAATTGCCCCACGAACTTGACGCCTGCCGACAAACCGGCGATATCGTCCCACAGGCCAAATCCCAAGATGACCGCCCCGGCAAGGACTGCTCCGCACATGGGAGGATTGAGCAGGGCGGGGAAGATAAGAAGAAGCACAATCAGGGTTGCCAGAATAACCAGTCCACCGGCCAGCGGGGTAGGCCGGGCGTGCTGTTTGTGCAGGGCGGTTCCGGGATGGTCGATAAGGCCCAGCGGCTTACATAAAGGCAGGACAATCAGGCTGGTCAACGCGCCGAGCAGTAACCCTGCCCCCAGCAGAACAAACACATCGAACCCAAAATCAGGCATCCAGTTCCTCGTATACGCGTAAGGTTTTCGCGGTGATGGTTTCGACGGAAAACTCGCTTTCTACAATCTCCCGCCCACGAGACCCCATGCGGATACGCAGAGCGCGATTGGTCAGCAGGGTTTCGAGAGCCTTTGTCAAGCCATCTAAATCATGTGGAGCAACCAGCAGCGCATTTTCGCCCGGCCGCGCCACTAACCGGCAGCCAGGAATATCGGTAGTAATGACGGGACGTCCACAAGCCCCGGCTTCCAGCAGGCTGCGAGGCAAACCCTCTTTGTAGGAGGTCGGCAGGCAAATCAGCGCAGATTGTGGTACAACCTGATGCATGTCATCACGCCAGCCCCAATATTCCACGACACCTTCAGCCTGCCAGGCCGATAATTCCTGCGTGGTTATGCTATCGGGGTTATCGAGATACACCCCGCCAACCAGCGCAAATCTGGCTGCAATGCCTTTTGCCCGGAGCCGCCGGGCGGCCTCGACAAATTCTGCCACGCCTTTTGAGCGTAAAAAACGCCCGGCGAAGAGCGCCACGGGGGGGCTTTCTGGCTCTGGCGCAGGAAGGAAAACTTGCGTATCGACCCCAGAACCTGGGATAAACCGTGTCTGCGCGGGATGGATGAAGCGGTTTTTAATGAAAACGGCCTGGTCCTCGGGGTTTTGAAAGATGGCCATGCTTTTCCCCAGGCTAATGCGATACAACACGCTAACCATTACACGCAAAACGGACTGTCCTTCCGAAAAGGCGAAGCCCAAACCCGGCACGGCGTTTACCACCCGGCTCATTCCCACCAGGCGCGCCGCCAGGGAACCATATAACACCGGTTTGATGGTGAAATTATGCAGCAGGTCAGGTTTTTCGCGCCGCAACCATTGCCACAGACGCAGGATGGTTCCCAATTCAACCAGCGGATTCGCGCTTTTTCTCTCCAAAGGAAAGATTTCGCACCGAAAACCTTCCTGCGTCATGAGGGCGGCATAACGACCAGGCGGTGCAAGCAAAACCACCTCGTTCCCTCGTTGCCGCAAAGCGCGAGCCAGCGGCAGGCGGAAGTTATAAAGATACCAGTCGGTATTGGCAAAAAGCGCGACTTTCAAATGTCTACCCCCGCTGCCATGCCAGCCAGGCCTGGAACATCAGGATATCCCATAAATAATATTGCCAGTTTCGCCTGCCAGAAAGGTGTTCTTGCCACTTCTGGCGAATAGGTTCAGGTTGGAAAAAGCCCTCGCGGCGCAAGCGGCTTTCGGCCAGTAAGTCCTCGCCCCAATCTCGCAGCGGCCCGCGCAGCCAGGCATCAATTGGCACACCGAAACCCATTTTGGGGCGTTCAATCAGCCTGCGCGGCACATACTTATAAAGCAGTTGGCGCAGAATCCATTTTCCCTGGCGGCCTCGTATTTTAAGCGTGAGCGGCAGTTTCCAGGCAAACTCAACCACCTCGTGGTCATCAACGAAAGGCGCGCGGGCTTCCAGGCTAACGCCCATGCTGGCACGGTCTACTTTTGCCAGGATATCATCTGGCAAGTACGTTACCAGGTCCAATGACATCATCCGCTCGGCAAAGGTAGCAGTATTCATCCAGCGCAAGGGGTCTGTCACAGCAGTCAGAGGCTCTTGCCCGCCAATAACCACCTGGGCGGGGCGTTTCCAATGCGATACCAGGTCGAGATAGAGCGCCTCGCGCACCGGCGTACTGAGGATTTCGGCAAGTTTGTGGATTTTATCGCCAGGGTTGGGAAAGCCAGTCGGAGCAAGCAGCCTGGTCCATCGCGCCGGGGTCAGCGCAGTTAATCTGCGCGCGGCAGTCTGCCGCCACCTCAACGGCGCCCAACCAACAGCGTTCCAGATTCGCATTCCCCAGAAATAGCGGTTGTAGCCTCCAAATAATTCGTCGCCGCCATCTCCTGACAAGCTGACCGTTACATGCCGCCGCGCCAATTCTGATACAAGAAAAGTGGGAATTTGGGAAGAATCGGCAAAGGGCTCATCGTAAAGGGTGGGCAGGCGAGGGATGACGGCGCGCGCTTCATCAGGCGTTATGTACAGTTCGGTGTGGTCGGTGCCAAGATGTTTGGCCACAGACCGGGCGTATTCGGCTTCATTGAAACCGGCCTCGTAGAACCCAATGGTGAAGGTTCGCACTGGCAAACGGCTCTGTTTCTGCATCAGCGCCACGACGGTTGAAGAATCTACCCCCCCAGAAAGAAAGGCTCCCAGTGGGACATCGGCTATCATCCGCAGGCCGATGGAGCGGGTCAGCAGGCTATCGAGTGCTTGCAACGCCTCGCGCGCATCGCCCTTGAAGGGGTTGGTAATGCCTTTCTCCACTGCGGCGCGCGGCGACCAATAAGGTTCCATGCGCTCGTCGCCTTCTTCCGAGCCCGGCCAAACCGTCAAAATATGACCCGGTATCAGTTTTCGTACGCCTCGATAGATGGTGAATGGTGCAGGGATATAGTTATGCCGCAGATACAGGGTCAGCGCATCGCGGTCGATTTCCTGCCGAAACTCCGGATAGACACGCAGGGATTTCAACTCTGAGCCAAAAACCAGCGACTTTCCGAGCCAGCCATAGTAGAGCGGTTTAACTCCCAAGCGGTCGCGGACGAGGTGCAGGGCGCGATTTTCGGCATCCCAAAGCGCGAAAGCAAACATACCGTTAAATCGCTGTACTGCGGCGGATAACCCCCACTGCCAGATGGCAGCGAGCATGACTTCGGTATCGGATGTTCCCTGAAAGATATGCCCCAGCGCCAGAAGTTCCTCTCGCAAGCGGCCATAGTTGTATATCTCGCCGTTGAAAACAATCACATAGCGGCCATCGGTTGATATCATCGGTTGATGACCGGTCGGTGAAAGGTCGAGAATGGCCAGGCGGCGAAATCCCAGCGCAATTCCCCGCTCAACGCTGTACCATGTACCTTCATCATCGGGCCCACGATGACGGATGGCATCCGTCATACAGCGAAGGATGGTTTTAAGTTCTTCCGCAGAGTAAGAGGCAGATGGATGATAAAAACCGGCGATTCCACACATAGGATGAAGTTTGGTTGGATGAGAAAAAAAGAAAGATATGATACATCACAGCTACTCTTCTTGCGAAGACAGGCTCAAGTATAACGCCTTATAGGCGGCCAACATCTGTTCCAGGCTAAATTTGTCTTGAATCCGTTGGCGGGCGCGGCGTCCAATCCATTCCCGCTCTGCGGCAGAAAGCAGCAACAGGCGAAGAACCCCCTCTGCCAGGGCAGTGGAATCTCGCGGAGGAACAATCACGCCGCAATCCCCCACAATTCGTCCGGCATCGCCCACATCCGTCACCACGCAAGGGACGCTACAGGCCATGGCTTCAGCCACAACGTTGGGAAATCCTTCGCCATAGGCGGAAGAAAGCACCAACAAGTCAAAAGCGTTGTATACGGCGGACATTTGGCGATGCGGCCCGGCCCAGATGACATGTTGCTCGAGCCCCAGGGTCCTGGTTAACGTTTTCAAATCGGTTAGATAGTGAGAAGGCCCATCGCCCACGCAGACGAAAGACACCGCAGGATATTTTTGAATCACCTGCGCCGCCGCAGACAGAAAAGTGGGATGGTCTTTCTGAGGGTCCAGGCGCCCCACCAGGCCAACGACTGGCTGATTTGCAAAGAGTCCCCATTCAGACCGCAGGGCACTCCGCATAGACGGATTGGGCAAGAAGAGGGTCGTATCCACCCCATTGGGAATCAGTTCCCAACGGCGAGGGTGGTAGCCAAATTGTTCATGTTGCCGCCAACCTGTCTGCGAATTTACCACCACCACCTGCGGAAGGCTCGAAAGCAAGGCGCAGGCGCGCGCTACCAACCCCGAAAGAGGACGATAACGGGCAAAATCCATCGAAGAGCTACGGATATTCCAGGCAATGGTAGAGATGCCAGAGAGTTTTCCGGCCAGAAGGCCGAGAAAATCGGCATGGTACAGCCAGGTTTGCAAGATATCTGGCTGGTAGGCGCGCAACAGGCGAATGAGATTGAATAATCCTGCCGGGTTGACCTGACCTGGCTGCATCCAGAGAGAATCAACCGGAATACCTTGCGATTCGACCAGTTTCATGACTGGGCCAGGGGGAATCAGGCTCACCACGCGAGATTCAAATTCTTGCCGGTTCAGCCCTCCTACCAGCCGCGCCAGAGTTATCTCGGCCCCGCCAATGTCCAGGCTGGTAATCAGGTGAAGAATGCGGATGGGTGGCATGGGTTTACCGCTTCAGCAGGTCCATCAGAAAAGATTCTGTTGCAGCAACCATCTTCTCAGTAGAGAATTTATCCACAATCTGCTGACGCGCCCGTCTGCCCAAGGCTTTTCGCTCCTCATCTGAGAGCAGCAACAACTGACGCAGGCCCTCGGCCAGCGCCTGTGCGTCTCCTGGCGGGACGATAACCCCGGTTTCACCAACAATCTGGCGGGCATCACCGACATCCGTCACGACGCAGGGGATTTCACAAGCCATGGCCTCAGCCACCACATTTGGAAATCCTTCGCCACGCGAGGAGAGCGCAAGCAGGTCCAGCGCATTGTAAACCGATGGCATGTCGCGGCGCGCCCCCGCCCAAATGACGTTCCTGGCTCCAGCTTGCTCAGCAAATTGTTGAAGCGACCGTCGATATTCAGCCGGTCCATCCCCAACGCAGACAAATTGCGCCTGTTGGCCCAATTGGGTTGCAGCTTGCAGAAAAGTGTGATGGTCTTTCATGGGGTCGAGCCGCCCTACCAACCCTATCAATTTTTGATTGGGCGAAACGCCCCATTCTGCCCGCAGGGGCAATCCCAAAGCGGGTTCGCGCCGATAGATTTGCGTATCTATTCCGTTTGGAATGACCACTGTGTTGGCCTGTTCAAATCGGTTGGCGCGGTGATAGGCCAAACCAGCATGAGAGTTGATGATAACACCATTGGCAAACCGGGCCAGCCAGTTGGCGAGTTGGTAAGTAGCGCGCGCGGTCCAATCATAGCGCGAGAAATCCATAAACGCAGCGCGAATGCCAAATATCACTTTTGCGCCGGAAAGCCGTCCGGCAAACCAGGCAAAAATATTGGCAACATCCAGGTAGCCATGAATGATGTCTACGCGCTCTACATGAACCGCCTGCATCAGGCGTCTGAAGAAAGAAACCAACTCCCAACGCCCACTCTTTCCCAGGGAAATGGTTTTGACGCCAGGAATGGCAGCCAATTCCATCCGTAACACGCCGCCATCATAAAAAGTGGCAACCGTTATCCGAAATTTTGTTTTGTCCATGCCGCGAATCAACTCGATGAGTTGCCGCTCAGCGCCGCCGACATCCAGGGAGCGAATGAGAAAGAAAAGACCAATCATTTTTTCAGAAAAACGAATTCGTTGCAGCCCAGGTTCCCGCCCACAGTCTTCAGCCGTTGCAACTCCAGGCCGCGCGCATAGTAAAACTCAAAAATTGTTTCTGGGCGGGCAACTTCAAACGGCAACCCTCCAACCCAATCTATCACGTCATGCCAGGCCGACATGCCGCGATTTTTAGAATAATTCTGCCAGGATTCAAAAGGCCGTCCTTTGCGGAGCAAATCTACGAGAATAATTGGCGACCATAAAATCACGGTAGCAGGAATAAGCACCAAAAAACGTAACCCGCTCGGAAGTTTATTATACAGTTTCTTCACTTTCATCCACCTCCGGCTGATTCCACCCTGGTCGTTGTAAATCGAAATAAATAAACGACCATGTTTGCCAAGTGGAATTAAGACATTTTCCAATGCCTGGGCCATATTCCCGGTATGGTGCAGAACCCCCCAGGAATAGACAATATCAAAAGTTCCAAGCCCGGAAAGATAGGTTTGGTCCAGTATGCTTCCGCGTTCGACCTGCCAGTCCACAGCATCAGGAGCAAAGCGCTTTTTGAGTTCTCGCGTACAGGCCACGCTGGCGGGATCGTAATCGAATGAATACACCCGTTTGGCCCCCAGGCGCATTGCCGCTAAGGAAAAAAGCCCACTGCCGCAGCCAGCATCCAGAAAGGATAGTCCCGAAAATGATTCCTGCCTGAGCATTTCCCTGAGTGAAACTTCCGCATTGTGGATGTGCGTTTCATTGACCGTTTCCAGGAACGCGCGCCAATTTTTTCCAAACTGAAATCGCTCTGCTTGAGAAACCTGTGCCTCAAAACCCGATTGCATAAAGTGATTTATCCTTTCTGAACATTGCTCTCAATCCAACCTCAACCCCGCAAGACAGACTGAATGACTTCTTCCCACATTTGCATCACGGACTCAAAGCCAAACCGGTGGGTAATCTCACGAGCCTTTTCGCCCAACCGGCGGCGTTTTGCGGTATCCCCGGCAAGTTCTTGCAAAGCATCAGCCAGTTTTTCAGGAGACTCCAGGGGGACAATGATTCCATCCTCGTTCTCCCGGATAATTTCACGAATAGCCGGAGAGCTTTCAGAGGCAATCACAGGCAAGCCGCAGATCATCGCCTCGCACAAAGCATTTGGAAATCCCTCAAAACGCGAAGCCAGCACAAAAATATCGCTCTGTTCAAGATACCCGATGGGATTTTCCACCAGACCAGTAAACAAAACACGTTCTGCAACGCCAAGCCTTTCCGAAAGAGCCTGGAGCGCAAGCCGGTCTGGGCCATCCCCTACAAGGACAAGATGCCAATCTGGGAGTGAGTCTTTCAACAACGCAAAAGCGGTGATTAAGATATCCATCCCTTTTTCGGCTCCCAGCCGTCCAACGCCGATAATCGCCGGGCGGGCAAGCACTTCTGGCGCGCTCCCGCTTTTCTCAAGGGGAGATATTCCGTTTGGAATAACGCGGATTTTCTGGCGCACCCTGGGATGATAGGCGCTTTCAAATCCTTTCGTTTGAAGAACAATCGCATCGGCCCAGGGGTAAGTTAAATCAAACAATTTTTCCCACGCTTTTCCCACTTTATATTTCCACGGATTTGAACGGTCAGAAATAATGACGGGAATGCCCATGCCGCGCGCGGCCAGCAAGGCCAGGACATTGGTAGTATTCAGAAAACTGATGACCACATCGGGCTGCAATAATTTTAAAGCAGCGCGCAATTTCCAAATGCGCTCAAAATTACGAAAAAAACCTTCCATCAAGTTCCCCGATGGATTTGCAAGCCCCAACGGAGAAAAATGAATGACGCTCTCTAACGCATAAAAAGGTTTCTGGATGCTCAACGTGATTATTGAAACATCATGCCCTGCCCGACCCCAGTAATTGGCCATTTGCGATAACACCCGTTCTGCGCCGCCCGAACCAAGTGAAGAGATAACCAACGCAATTCTCAGGCGCGCAAGCATGGTCACTCAACCCCTCTGCTGTTCTTGCGACCGGCACAGATGATATACGGCGCAAAATACGGCAATACCGGCAATCGCAAAACATGTTTTTCAAATGTCCAGGCCAGTTTAGAAATTCGCGTTAAGAAAAGATGAATTTGCGTTTTGAGCATTTTATTCTTTTGAACATCAGAAACGTTCAGCACGCCAAAATTCGTACTTAAAAAATAATTGGAGAAAAATACATCTAATCCAGCTCCAACATGGGCCGCTTCCAAACCTTGCCGCGTAAGAGGCACATGCTTATCCAGGATAGAACGACTCAAGAACTTCTGAATATGTCCATTCAGACCCGCCACATTCGGGATGACTGTCACCAGCATTCCTCCCGGTTTAACCAGTGAAGCAGCTGCCCTTACCGCAGAAACCGTATCTTGAAAATGCTCCATCACGCCAAACGAAACCACAACATCATACTGACCGAGCATCTCCACTGGCGGATTGAAAAAATCTGCCAGGATAATCTTTCCATCAACCTGTTCCGCTTCTAAAACAGCCCGCGCTTGCTCACATCCAATTTCCGAATAATCGAGGCCATCGATTTCAAATCCAAATTGCTTCTTAAAATACGGCAACCATTCTGAACCGGCGCAACCGATTTCAAGCAGCCTGGTTTCCTTACCCAAACCTGAAAACAACCGCATAAAAAAAGCATGAAACTGCGCATTCGGATAGTTATCGAGACTGAGATTACCCGGGTCAACAGCGCGCGGTAAAGACCGGTTCACCCAAAGTCGGTCCCAATATTCTTTCCCCGCTTTATCGAGAGTCATGTTTACTCCGCAAAACCAAACACATGCTGGCAAAAACGAAACTAAACGAAACAAAATATACCAGACTGGTAGATAAAGCAATGCCAGCCACTCCAAAATAGTGCATGAATATGTAATTTGCCACAACATTAACCATCAGGTTCAGCACCGCTCCCCACATCAAAATTTGATTCATCTGAAACGCAGAAACCATCCGAACAACCACAATCCCCCCCAGGTAAAACGGAACCTGAAAAGCCGCCAGCGCCTGAATTTGCGCCACCAACAACGTATCCTGCCCGGTAAATGCGCCACGCTGGAACAAAATTCGAACCATTGGCACGGAAAAAACGACCAACAGCAATACCACCGGAACAGACACAGCGAAAATGACCATCAACGACTTTCGCAACACATTCCGCGCGCCCGCGAAATCCTGGCTGGCAATCATCCCGGCAAAATAAGGCAACACGGCGGTCCCAATTGCGCCAGCCGCCAGAGTAAGCGGAAAAGAAATCAACCGATTCCCATAACTTAACGCAGAAACGCTCCCCGCAGGTAACGCAGCCGCAAAAGCCTGGTCAATAAGCGGGTTGCTGCCCATCACCAACGCGCCAGCCGCCATCGGCAAAAACTGTCGCCAGGTCCGCCGCAAATACTCATCCGACTTGAAACACTCCAAATTGAAAGCCGAAACATACTTTTTAGCCCGCGCCCATAATAAAGCCAATTCCACCAATTGCCCGGCCAGCAACCCAATGACCATTGCAAATACACCCGCCCGTTCTCTGAGCGTTAAAATCCCCGCCATAATGACCACCGGCGTCACCGCCGGAATAAGCGCCGGAGCAACAAAGGACTTATTGGCATTCAGAAACGCAAGCAAAAGCGACGAAAGCCCATTAATAAAAATCAGCGGAGCCATCCAATACACCATCCGCAAGGTCAGCGCCAACTTTTCAGGACCAAACCCACTGGCCAGGTATGGCAGGTAATATCGCGCAAGAGCAATCGTAGCGGCAGAGAGAACCATCAACAGTACCACGCCCCACCCTATTAGACCAGACGAATACATCCTCCCGGCTTCTTCGCCGCGCGTCGTCCGAATTTCCGTATAAAGCGGCACCACCGTCGCCAGAAATGCAGAAGCAATAATATTGACCACGAATGCCGGGACCATATACCCGACCCAAAAAGCATCCAGCGCATCACTGGTGCCATAATAATTGGCAACCATCAATTCCTTGCCCACCGTCCCCAATTTGGCAGCAACAGAAACCAACGCAATCAACACCGTCGCGCTAAAAATCTGCCGCAAAGCCGACGGCCCCTGCCATGAAAAGAAGACATTTCTTATTTTTTGCAACTGGTGGGAGACAGAGACAAGTTTGGGCATAAAAATGGACGGCGGAATTATACTGTATCCCCCTCACAAGCAACCGAATTGGTCAAACCGCGTATTTCGTGTTAAACTTTTCAACACTTGCTCAAGGAGAATACGATGAACGACCGCCCCGGATGTCTTTCTGGCCTGCTCAAACTCTTTCTCATCGACGCCGTTTTCGACTTCTTCCAGGAAAAATTTGGCTTTGGGCGTGGCGGCTGCTGTGGCTGTGGCTGTGGTACCATCCTGCTCGTCCTCTCTTGCCTGCTCACCCTCTCAGTCCTGTTGAGCACCGACTGGCTCAAATTTGGCTTCTAATGCGAAAGGTGCTCCCGGCTCTGCTGATTCTTTTCATGGGGATGAACTGGCCCGGACTTGCCGCCGCGCAAGGAATATCTCCCACGCCCACGCTTACGCCTGGCACAGTCAACCCGCTCACAGACCTGACTCCCGTTGCCCCTGGCATTACCGCACCCCTGGCCGAGTCCCTCCTGAGCGGAGTCGTGACCATCCGCGGCTCTGCCCCCACCGCATGGGAACTCGCCTTCGGCTACCGAGACGACCCGACCGGAACCTGGTTCCCTCTGGCGGCATCCCCCGACCCCCTCACCGGCGACCTGCTTCCCTCCTGGGATACCACCCTCATCACCGACGGCCTCTACACCTTGCGCCTGCGCATTTTTACCGCCGATTCCTTTCAGGACTACCTGGTAAACATCCACATCCGCAACTACTCCCCCACCGAAACGCCCACCCCTGCCGGAACGCTGACCCCTACCCCTACCGCCAGCACCACCCCCCTGCCAACCTTCACTCCCACCATCACCTACACCCCCGCTCCCCCACCCACGCCCCTTCCAACCAACCCGGCTGTATTGCAAACTTCTAAAATCGGGCTATCGTTTGGCAAAGGCGTGCTGGCCGTCGCCGCGTTGTTTGCCTTATTTGGCCTGTTACTGACCATTAGCCAAAAATTTCGTTCCCGAATATGACCAAAATATTCCCTGCGAAAACCACCCTGCGCCCCATCCTCCCATCCGACCAGCACTGGATGCGCGAATGGATGACCAACCACTGGGACGCAGAATTCATCCTTGTTCATGGTGAACGCATCTACCCTGCTGAATTTCGAAGAGAAAAAAGCCATTGGGCGGATGACCTACCGCATCTGCGCAGATTCTCAGCCTCGACAGCCCTTTCGAGGACCAGGGAACTGGCTGTGCGCTGGTAGAATCAGCGCAAAAAGCCGCGCTTCGGGTCGCACTCCGCCGCCTGTGGCTGATTGGCATCCCCATCCATCACAAAATCGAACTTGAAATGCTGCTCCCTCAACGGATAACTGATGACTGAACACTGGCCTCTCTCCCTCTTCAAATCCCACGCTTTAACCGAATCTCTCCCTTACCTCATTGTAGGTTTGGGCAACCCAGGCCGCGAATACGCCCAAACCCGCCACAACATTGGCTTTATGCTCATTGACCGACTGACCGTGCGCTTAAACGCGCGCGGCATGAAAGTTCAATCCAAAGCGATTGTGATTACCGCTCAGCACGAAGGTAACAAACTCATCCTGGCCAAGCCACAAACCTACATGAACCTGTCAGGCCAATCAGTCCAAAGCCTGGTACGCTTTTACAAACTGCCGCTGGAACACATCCTGGTTGTGCATGACGACCTGGATTTACCCTTCTGCGCTATTCGCCTGAGGCCCGGCGGCGGACCGGGTGGGCAAAAAGGCGTCAAATCCATCATTGACCAGTTAGGAACGCCCAACTTTGCCCGCCTGCGGCTGGGGATAGACCGTCCCCCTGGCCGCATGGATGCCGCAGCCTATGTTTTGCAAGATTTCACCCAGAAAGAACTGCTGGCCGTCTCCGAAACCCTCGACCGCGCCGCCGACGCCGCCCTCACCTGGGTCATGGAAGGCCTGAATGCGGCGATGAATAAATTTAATGGAACAGCAAATTAGAAATGACAAATGTCCCATTATTCATACTTCAACGCCAGCACAGGCACCATCGTTGCCGCGCGCAAAGCCGGGTATAAGCCCGAGATGAAACCAATCAGCGTAGAAAAAGCCAGGGCAAAAAGCGGCAGCCAGAGCGGGGTATAGACCGCTACGCTTGGGGGCATTCCGCCCTGTTGAGCCGTCTGACCAGCGAGATAGACAATCGCCACCACGTTCAGCCCCTGTCCTGCCAGCCAGCCAATCACCACCCCGCCCAAACCGCCCACAAAACCAATCCCGGCGGCTTCGCCCAAAAAAATCGCCAGCACATCACGGTTGGTTGCGCCAATCGCCTTCATCAGGCCAATTTCGCGGGTGCGCTCCAGAATCGCCATGGTCATCGTGTTCGCAATCCCAATGGCAGCCACCAACAGAGCAATCGCGCCGACCCCGCCAAAAATGACCTGGAGAATCATATAGAAGTTATTGATGCCCTGCAAATAAGATTGCGGTGTGTATGCCTGAAAGCCCATTTCGGTAATTTGCTTGCTAATGTTAAGCGCGTTCTCCGCATTGTCTACAATGACCACTACCTGGCTATAACCGTCTTTGTTATAGTTGATTCGGCGTCCCATCGCCCACTCGTTATAGGCTTTGGCTTCATCCAGACGCATAAAAATAGACCAGTCCGACTCACCGCGCGTTTCTTTCAACACTCCAACGACTTTGAACATGGCCGACTTGCGGATTTCCTTGCCCTCGCTGTCCCATTTAATAAAAATAAACTGAATGGTCTGTCCATACAAATCGGGCGGCGGGGGTGGCTCCTGGCCGGGGCGCAGACGGGGGTTATAGAAATTATTTGCCACCATCGGGCCTATCACAATCGTCCCGCGCTGCAACTGGGCATCCCCCTGGCGGGGTTCCAAACCCAGCTCCGACAAATCGTCGGTGCCAATTGCAATGACATTCGAGTAACCCTCCATCTGCTTGAAACGCAGTACAGCATTGGCCATCATATAGTCACGTGGAATGATTTTCACCACTCCCAAGACAGAGCGAATTTCATCTAGCGCGCTAATCGTTAACAGTTTGGTCTCAGCCGGCGCGCCGCCTGGCACGGGAAAGGGGCCTCCTTCCCCTCCGCCAAAGGTGGGGTACACCTGAATCTGGCGCAGGTCGCCAATGCCATATAACTGCTCATTTGCGTTGCGCTGCAAACCAATAGCCAGCGACACAAGAATCACCACTGCCGCGGTGCCAATGACCACCCCAATTGCAGTAAGCGCTACGCGAGCCTTGCGGCGGCTGAGGTTGCTGAAAATCAGTCGAAACAGGTCAATGGTTTTCATCAGCCCTTAAACCCGCCTCCACCCGGCACAGGCATGGGTTCGTCCATAGGCGGTTGAACTGGCTCTGGCTGCGGTATGCCGCTATCCAGACCAAACAATCCCAGGATGAAGCGCCATGCTTTTTGCCAGAACGTTTGCTCCCCGCCCGAAACAGGGATTTCACCGCCATCGGGTATGTTGGGGTCGGGGGTCGGCTCCATCGGCATCTCCATCACATCCAGCGTGAGGGTTTTGATAATCGTGCGGGCCTGATTGAAGTCGTCCGTGTACTCAATGGTCACGGTCAGTTCCAGCGCGCCAGGAGTATCGGGATAGACGGTTGAATCGAAGGTAAAAAAATCCGCCTGCTTCGATGTTCCCTACCAGAGCCGAATCATTTTCAACAGAACCATTGTTTGTTGTAATCTTCATGCTGCCCAGAACGGCAGATTTCTTGCCCAAATTAGTAATCTGGATGGGTAAGGGGTTGGGCATGCCCGCCGTCAGACTCAAGACCGGCTGATAAAAACTCAGCTCTACCACCGGCAATTGATACACAAGCAGAGTAATGACCTGTTCATCGTTAATGACGGTATTCTTTTCATCGGCATACGAAAGAGTAATCTTAAGCGGATACGCTCCCGGATTGGTGGAAACATTGACAATCAGATTTTGTTGGGCTTTAAGCGTGCTTCCGCTGGCAATATCGCCAAGGGACTGAACGTTGGAAGACCCCACCGGGGCAAAATTACTGAATTCCCCACTGCCGCCCGAAACACCGCCCGGCTGGGGCGTGCCACCGCCGCCAGAACTGGTCGAGCCGCCGCCCACAATCATGGTCACATTTTTGGCATTCGCATTCCCCATGTTTTGGATGGTGAGTTGGAGCGTAAATTGCGCACCCGGCTGCAAGGGCTGCAGGTCGGTCTCATAGGCGGTAATCACCAGTTGGGAGCGGGTGGCAAAAGTGGGCGTCGGCGAGACATAGACGTAGTTGGAAGCCACCACTGGCACGTTGAGGGTGAATTTTTCGCTATATTGCGTTCCTTTTTCGTCATAATAAGTCACGGTCATTTCGACGATGACGCTGGTCTTTCCGTAAAGCGACGCATTGGCTCTCATCTGCTGACCGACATCGAAACTGACGCCCGGCTCTACCTCGCCAATCACCGCCACACCGCCGGTTTTGAGCGGCACCAGGTCGGCGGAGGTGAAAACCGCCTGAGCGTTGTAGGCGCGGAGTTGCCCGGCGTTTTCCATGCGTACCACCAGGTTGAAATCCTGTCCGTAGCGAATTTCTCCAACGTTGGTTCGGTACGATTTGACAGCCAATTGCGGGCGGCCAAAGGGGCCAGGCGTGTTGGTGGGTTGGGGGGTAGGAGTCGGGAGAGGGGTATTTGTTGGAGTGGGCGCCGCCAACACAGTCAGTGATGAAAACGAGTCATCGGGTGGAGAAAGCAAACTGGAGGCCGTTATCGTATAAACACCCGCAGGCACATCTGCCGGAACAATCACTGTTAATTCGGTGGTACTCCAGGATGTAATCACCAGTGGATGAGGATATCCGCTCAACGTAACCACCACATCCGATTCAAAACCTGCACCGCTAATTGTAACTGTAGATGCCACCCCAACCGGTACTGCAGACGGAGAAATACCGGTAATGTCAAGAGCATGCGCCGGGCCAGGCAATGCCAGCGAAGAAACAAGCACAAATAAAATAGCGGAAAAAGAGAGTAGTTTTGTTCCAGGTTTCATAGTTGCTCCTGTACAGCGCAAAATATCATTTGCGCTGCTTATTCCAGGCTGGCAGCCTGATATTCGGCCTCGTTCACAATTTTTCCATCCAGTAAGAAAATTTTATGGGTGGCAAAGCGCGTCATGCGCGGGTCATGAGTCACCACCAGCACGGTGCGGCCCTGCTCGTGCAGTTCGGCCAGCAGGTGCATGATGCTCACGCCACTGGCAGTATCCAGGTTGCCAGTAGGTTCATCGGCCAGGATGAGCGCAGGGTTATTCACCAGAGCGCGAGCAATTGCCACGCGCTGTTGCTGCCCACCCGAAAGTTCATTGGGCTTGTGGCGGCTGCGTTCGGCTAATCCCACGCGCGCCAGCAAATTGAGCGCGCGGGTATCGCGTTCACGCGGGTTCACACCAGCAAATTGCATTGGAAAGCCAACATTCTCATGCGCGGTCATGCTCTGAATCAGGTTAAAGGACTGAAAGATGAAACCCACTGTTTTGCGGCGAAAATGAGCCAGCTGATTTTCGTCCATCTGGTCGAGCCGCGCGCCATTAATTTCGATTTGACCAGACGATGGGCGGTCCAGACCTCCGAGCAAATACAGCAACGTACTTTTGCCAGAGCCAGAAGGCCCCATGACCACGGTGAAGGTTTTTTCGGGAATCTCAATATCCACTCCGTCCAGGGCGCGTACGGTAGTACTACCCATCAGAAAATGTTTCTTGAGATTAACGATGCGAATAAACGGGGAAGCCATACTCAAAACTGGCGCGTGACCATCAGCCCGCTCAAGCGCAAAGCCAGCGTCCCCAACCCGGCCTGCGCAAGCAGAGTGAGCGTTAACACAATCAGCACGCCCACAGCCGCCTTAACGGCAGGTAAGTTGTCGGTCAGGCGGAATCCAAGAATCAGTAGGAAGATATGCCAGAGGGAAAAAATATCCACATTGGCAAGAATCTGTCCCAAAAAAAGCATTCCGGGCCCGGTTGCGGTGATGAACCCCGAAAGCCCTGGGCTGGAGATGGTTCGCCCAACCATCAGCATAAACGCCACTCGCAGCAGGTCACGCAGGGCAAAGGGGATGCTTGCCCAGGCCACCAGGCTGAGCGCAATCCCCATTTTTCCGCGCCCGCCAAACAAGGTGGAGGTGAGATGCAGCAGCCCGGTCAGAACAGGCCAGCCCAGCCACAGACCGAACAAACCCATAACGATGGGGATAATGTAAACAAAAACCGGGTTTTGGGTCTGCTGAATGGCTTGCATGTAGTTGTTTTGCATTTCGGGCGTCCACCACTGCCAATCGGGCGGCAGGGGAACCTGTCCCATTGAGGCAGCGCGGGACTGGAAATATCCACTTACGATGAGGCGCAAAATGAGCGCCAGGCTGAGCAACAGCATGGGCATTTGCCAGGAGGACGCTTCTTCGGCGGCAATGCGCTCAAATTCTTTGCGAGGCTGAAAGAGAAAAGCAAAGACTCGCTTAAGCTCAAAGCGCCTGGGCACAGAGGTGGCTGTAAGAGAAGGGGTATCGTTCATTACTGTTATTTTGTGAATCAACAGACAAGATTGTATCACCGTTTCAGGGCCTGTTTTTGAGACGCTGGGAGGGTGAATTTTGTTCCCAAAAAAGACCGTCCAGAAGAATTTTGAATCTTCTGGACGGTCTTTCAGCCAATCTAGAGTTCAGTCATCACCTTTTCTCCTGGCTGAACGGGAGGGTAGGCGCGCATATAGGTATCTTTTTCGCCCAGCAGGCGAAAAACAGCGCCAATCAGGCCGCGCCGCATCTGACTCCCCCCTTGCGAGGCATGGCAGGCGCTGGCGAGGGTTTTCTTATGTGAGACGCGGGTGTAATCCACGCGGGCATGGGTGGGGAAGTCCACTTCAGCCAGCGAAGCCAGGTTGATGTCCTTATTTCGTCCCCAGCGGGTTGGGTCGCCGCCAAACAGGCGAATCAGGCGGACGGCAATCTTCAGAAACCTGCGCGGAACGGTGTGGAAATAAAGTTTCCCCGGCTGAAAGGGCGCACCAGATTGAGGGGCAAAGGCCGGGTCGGCGGCGCGCTCAAAGGCCAGCACAGTTGCGTTGTGGATGTGGATATGGTCGGGGTGGCGATAGGCGCCAATCGGGTCGAAGGTGATGACAACATCGGGCCGTAATTCACGGATGTATCGAACCACTCTGGCAGCCACTTCTGAGATGGGCGCGTTGATTTGCGCCTGGGGGTGCAGGTTGGCTTCCATGCCCGGCATGCCCGAATCACGATAGTCGAGGAAAAAGACGCTTTTCAAACCGAGATGCCTGGCCGCGCAGCGCAGTTCACTCTCGCGCAGTTCAGCAATGGAGCCAAATCCTTCGAGGTAGTGTGGGTCCACCGTTCCGGCTTCGCCGCGCGTGGCGCAGACGAGGTACACATCCCAACCTTGTTGGGCATAGAGCGCAAGGGTGCCACCCATGCCAAAGGATTCGTCATCGGGGTGGGCGAGTACGGATAAGAGAACTTTGGTTGTGGTCATGTTGGCTCCTCAAAAAAGACCTGACAGGTTGAACCCGTCAGGTCTCAAATTATACGCCAATTGTCCGAATTGGAATCAAGGCACGTAAAGCTCAAGTGGGCATTCGCCGGCGAGGTTGTCGCCCGTTATATTTTTTGAGTATCCACCCGGAGGAATCGATACTGATATACAGGTGTTGTCTGCAAATTTGAATGCAGCCAGCAGGACAGCTGCGCTGTTGTTCGTGAGGTCTATGGTGCATTCGTTCGGGCTTATGATGCTGGGGACCGCGCCCCAAGTTGTGCCATCCAAAGAAATGCTCATAAAGGTACCAGCAGGAACTGTCAGCAGAAGATTCAACCCTGCGCCGCAGGCAACTGTAATTTGCCCAATTACCTCTCCACCGGGGCCGTAGGCCGCAAGGGCATCGGCGCAGTTATATTGCCACGAGTAAAGCACCGTGACATTGTATGTGCCTTCGGTGGTTGGCATGGTGAGGGTGGTGTTTTCAGAACCAGTCACGCCCGGAGAAACGCCAGCAATGCCATCAAAGGCGCAGGTGCCGCCGTGCGAGCCGGGCGTTCCCAGGCCGGTCACCAGTTGGGTAATGCAGCCCGGGCAGCCATCGCTCATCACCTGGAAGTCATAAGTCACCGTTACCGTTGAGCCGGGAACCACAGAAATCGAACTGCCTCCGCCGTTGAATGAAACATTGGTGATTATCAATTGAGGGCCAAAGGTTGGCGTAGGAGATAATGTGATGGTTGGGGGGAGCGGGGTATCGGTGGGTGGTTTGGGTTTCCTGGTGTTGGTTGGTGGTGGGGGAAAATAAATAACCACCGAGGTTGGGGTGGACGTTGCGGTAGCGCTCGCTTCGAGGGTTTGGCCTGGTTGTGGAGTGGAAGTGGGGCTGGATTGAACTGTGCCAGTGATGGGCGGGGTAGGGGTTGCCTGGGTACCAGGTGCAGAAGACGATGGAACCGCCGTCAGTATGATTGCAGATTCGGCGGTTTGCGTCCACCCGGCATAAACAGTTGGAATGGCATTTTCGATAGTCGCCTGGAGGGCTTCTTGCGGGTTTGAGGCCGGAATAGCCCCTGTGGAGGTCATCTCTGTGGGTTGAGCAGAAAAAACCGGCGCAATCAGGTTTTCAAAAATTTGGGCAATCTCATCGCCGGCATCTGGTGATTGAGGCCGCTCAATAATTTCGAGCGTAGGCGCGGCGGCCTGCTCCAACACCGGGTTGACCAGCTGGATGATTTCATCCGGGAAATTTTCGCTGACCCATTGGGCGGCATCGCTGCTTAACTCATTGGGTGGAAACGTTCCAAATCCGCCGGTGGCAATCATGGTCGCGACCGTCATCATGGTCAACATATAACTGAGCAGCCTTGGCCGCCTGCGGCGCACGCCGGGTATTGGGGCAATTTTCTTACTGCGGGCAGGTTCATTCGCAGACATAGCTAGAACTTCATCCTTATATTGGCTTGTTTAAGGGCGCGCGTTGCATGCACAAACAACTTGAAACGGTTGGCGCTTATCGGTTCCCCTATAGGAAGGTAAACGCGCAGCTCGAACTCAGCATATCCAACGCGCACCGCATCGCAAATAACGTTTCCTTCCAGACGTTCCATCAGGAATTGCCCTTCCCGGCGAACTTGCGGCTCGAAACTATCCACGGCCTCCTTCAACGTAAGCGCGGCTTTTTCCAGGTCTTCGGTGGCCGGCACCGGGACCAATACTGAGATGCGGAGGGCTGAATTGGCGGAATAATTGACAATGGTGCTATCCATGACCGTTGAGTTGCGCAGGATGATGCGTGTCCCGTCATAGCCGTTGATATGAGTGGTTGTCAGGTTAGTATTGGCGACATCGCCTTCATATTGTCCGATGCTGACATATTGCCCAATTTCAAAAGGTTTTACGAACAAAATGGTGAGTCCCCCCAAGACATCTGACGCCAGCCGCTCGGAGCCAAAGGCCAGCGCGCCGGTGATTGCAGTAGCGAGGATAACAATTGCGCCCGCCGCGCCAGTGTAATCGAGAATGATTTTTGCCGCCCACATCATAATTACCAGCATCACCAGACTGGCGACAAAATTACTCCAGGTTTTTCCTAACAGGCGATGAAGAGCTTTGCGGAGAACCACCCCCAGAAGAAATGCGCCGAGATAAGCGACAAAACCAATGGCAATCGCTACAATTGCAGACTGGATAAAATCAACCAGGTTTTCCATAAAAGATTGCCTCCTGAAAGAGAGTATTTTTTAATTGCTTTGTTACAAAGATGAACTTGCTTCCGCGCTTGCCCCTCACCCCAACCATCTCTCAATGGGAAATGGGCAGAGGTCAGGGGAAACCGCAGACAAATATCATGTTTGCGACAGAGCATTTCTTAAGCTATATTATGGCTTGCCAGAACAAAAAATCATACAGTCAAAGATAACCATTTCGCAGGAGAATAGTAACTTAAACGAAATCCCATCCTTTCCGATGGGATTTCGTTGTTATTCTTTTCTGTAAGGCGCTGCGCTACGCTCGACTTGCCGAATAGTGCCTTCGAGCGGAATTTTCATCTCGACCACGATGCCCGGGCCATCGGGGCGGTTGCGCAGGCGCAGGTCGCCGCCTGCCTTCCAGAGCAGGGTGGCCACCATTGGGAATCCCAATCCCATGCCAGGCAACTCGCCGGTGAAATCTTTTTCGCCCTGCACATAGGGCAGCCAGGCCCAGCGCAGTTGTTCGGGGGTCAGGTTCATGCCGTCATCCGCAACGCGGATGTTGATAAATCCGGGCGTGGTCTGCCCGATGGAAATATCGACAGTGGGAGCATGTTCTGGGTGGAACTTGCGGGCATTCTCAAGCAGTTCATGAAGAGTCATTTCAAGAGCATCGGTGGTCAGGGCAATGGTTTGCTCCTTTAAGGGCTCTGGCAGAGAGAGCATCACCTGTTTCAGGTCAAGCAGGCGACAGATTTCGGCCAGCATATCTGGCAGAATATCGAGCCGGGCAGGTTGTCCCAGGTTGAGCGCCAGCGGGGCGTCAATATAGGTCAAAATTTTGCGAATTTCGTTGGCTAACCGGTCGGCTCCCCCAATTGCGCCTCGGGCATATTCACGAATTTCTTCTGCTGATAGCATGTCCATTTTATTCTTGATGATACCCAGGTTGCTGACCATCATCGACATGGGCGTGCGCAATTTGTGGGCAACTACCGTGTGAAAGCGACGCATGTCCTGGTAAATTGTCATGCGCTCAGTGACGTCACGCAGGCGCACGATACGTTGATAATCATTTCCTAAATCCAGCTCATGGGCTTCAAGAATAACCCAGGCGGCGCGGGCAGTGGGGGTTTCGGGCTGCACCAGGAAGCATGGTTCGGGTTCATCCAGCCAATGTTGCCAGACACTTTCTGGTTCGGGCAGATAAGCACGCTCCACAGCGGTGATGAACGGCAGCCCGACGTAATCCTCGTCCAGGTTAAGTAATTCAATTGCCCGTTCATTGGCATATAGGATACTCCCGGCTCGGTCCAGCAAGAGGTAACCTTCCTGGGCATGGTCGGCCATCCAGGTAAAGCGGGAAAGGTGAGAGAGCAACAATCGCTGGGCATTGAGGCGGGTGATTGTTCTCAAGCGCGAAAGCAGTTCCAGGCCATCGAGTGGTTTTTCGATGAAGTCGTCGGCCCCCGCGCTCAGACCAGCAGCCCTTTCATCACGATTGTGCCGCGAATGAAGCATGAGGAGAGGAACATTGCTGAGGATACGGCTTGCGCGCAAGCGGCGGCAGGTTTCGTAAGATTCCAGAGCGGGGTCGCTGTCCAACAGAATAGCGTCGGGAAGAAGTTCTTCGGCCCGGCGCAGGCCTTCCTGGGCGGTGTTGGCAAATTCCAACCGAAAAGTTGTGTTGCGCAACAGTTCATCCATTTCCTCTTGCAAGGAAAGATTGGCGAGAATAACCAAAATAGTACTCTGAGTTGCTGTTAATTTTTGCGTCATATTTTGATTCTATCCGATACGCTTAAGCGAGCACGTTACACATCCATGCAAGAATTGCGTGTTTCAGGCAGGCCCGGCTTGCGCTGAGGGAAAACGCCTTTGAATGAAAAGAATCACCAGCAAAGCCAGCAGCACAAACCCGCCAAAGATGAAATATAAGCCGCGCCCACCCAGGGTGCTCATTAAGATGCCGCCCAGAAAGGCTCCCAGCCCAGAGCCAATTCCAAAAACAGCCGCGCCGAAAAGCCCCTGAGCCGTAGCGCTGAGCGCAGGAGGGGCATTTTCATGGGCATAAGAGACACCCGCAATCCAGATGATGGGGAAGGTCAGGCCATGAAGCATTTGCAACGCGAGGATGGCCTCGGGAGAGTTGAATGCCGCGTAGAGCAACAGCCGCGCCCCAACCACTCCGGTTCCCAAAATCAGCAGCCCCTGGGCTTTGAAGCGATTGAGAAGGCGATTCCCAAAGAACATTACTGGTACTTCCGAAAAAAAAGTCGAGATGAAGAGCGAGAGGCCCATGATGGACTCGCTGGCTCCAAGCTCAGCCAGGTAAGTGAATTGATAGGTATTGACGCTTGCCATGCCCAGTCCCGCCACAAGGGTAATTCCTAGGAAGAATGCCCAGCGCGGATTGGAGAGCAATCTACCGATACCGTGCCCGAAGGGGGATTGTTCCCTGGTTTCCACAAAGGAAAATTTTTGCGCAACCAGCAAGTTGAGCGTCATGCCAATCGCAAATATGCCAAAAATCCAGGCCAGCCCATAGTTCTCCACAATCGGCCCAACCCCAAGCGCCATGAACCCCCAACCCAGGGCGCCACCCAATCGAACACGCCCGTACATAGCGCGTTCCTCGCCAAGCATAGCCATAGTAGCGCTATCAGCGAGGGAATTGATGGGCGACGATAACAGAGCATTGTAAATAACCAACGTCAACAGAACGGGGAATGAATCCGTAAATGGCACGACCAGCGCCCACAGGATAACCCCGGTCATGGTCAGACTGAGAACCCGCTTGTGTTGCCGGGTTTTATCAGCAATTCCCGTCAGAATGGGGCCACCGGCCAGAGCAACAATTGGCGCCAACCCCAACAACACCCCTACCTGCGCGCCAGATAAACCAATGCTTTGATAATACAACGCTGCAAATGGGAACACGCCCGATACGGCTGCATAGTACAGAAAATAAAAGAGAAAGGGCCAGGTTTTTTTCATCAAGATTTGTGGCGTTTTTAAGGATGGTCACAGTATATCTCATCGCATCGTCGTTATTCGTAAGTTTGCCGCGGCGCCTCGGCCAGAGCGCTCCAACACGGATGTGAATGGACTCGATGAGCATGCACTCAAGACGTTTTGCGGCATCCTTTGAACAAGAAACATCATGCAATTGATATGAGAAAACATAATGTTAAAGCAAACGGCTATCAGGTAAAATTGGTATGTGCCCTGGAACCCTGCTCCTTCTTCCACTGGCGGGAGATTACGAGTGCAACGTTTTTTTTCATCGGTCGTTTTGCATTTGTGTCTCTCTTTTGCATTGCTTAACATCCTGCTCCTGGTTGGGTTATTTCTACTTTTAAGGCCATACTTTGTTCAACAAGCAATTGACCAAAACCTTTCGCAAGTAAAGATTCACGCCTGTTTTTTAAGCCAAACTGCCAATGAGGATGCCGCCCGCGCTTATGTGCTTGCCAGCCAGCCGCGCAGCGGCATTCACTTTCTCATCCATGCTGATGGAACATACCTGATTCACCCTGACCAGGCGATGGAAGGGCGTAACATCTGCCTGGATTTTTCCCCAGCCTGCATTGACACGTTCTTCTTCAGCCAGGCAGGCTGGATGATTGAACCCGACTCTGGCGACATCATGGTCTTTGCGCCTGTCAATCAGCAAAGATGGTTCGATGTCATCACTATCGACCGTTCCAAACTCGATACCCAGGTTCTCGAATTATTCAAGGCCTTTGCCATTCCGGCAGGAATTGGCCTGCTGGTGGTCATTCTTGCCGGGGGCCTGGCCGCCTGGTTCTTTGTCGGCGCCCCGCTCAATCAGTTAAGCGCCTTTGCCCACAAGCTAAGCCCTGACAATCTAGACTCTGAAATAAAGCATGGCGGGATGTGGTTCGAGTTTGGCAGCATCGCGAATGGCCTGAAACGCATTCGCCATGAGACCAGGTCACTGACGCTGCGACAAGAACAGCACATCGAAGAACTCAACCAGACCATTGAAGCCCTCCAGGCGAGTGAACACCGCTTCCGTCTGTTGTTTGATTTCGCCAATGATGCAATCCTGTTGGTCCGGGCCGAAGACGGTTCCATTTTGGAGGTCAACGCCAAGTTTGAAGAAATGTATGGGTTCAGCCGCGCAGAAATACAATCGCTTAAAATTCAGAATATCAGCCAGCAAAAATCCCCATACCACCAGCGCAATCTTCTCCAATGGCTTCGCCGCGCGCGTACCAAGGGGCCACAAGTATTTGAATGGCAAACCATAGATAAGGGAGGACGCATTTTTTGGGTGGAATTTAGCACGCGCGTGATTGAAATCAATGGGCAAGAATGCCTTTTGTCCGCCGTGCGCGATATTCATGAGCGCAAACGAGTAGAACAAATCCAGGTAGCCATTTATCGTATCTTCCAGGCCGCTCAGGCCAGTCAGACCCTTTTCGAACTCTTTTCACTGGTACACGACATTCTGCGAGACCTGCTCCCTGCCGAAAACTTCCTGGTTGCCCTTTACAATCCGGCGGCTAACCTGGTGACATATCCCTATCATTTGGACGCCCATGACGCCTGGCCATCTGTCCACACCCCTGACAGCGGCCTGGTAACACAGGTGATTCGTTCCGGGCAACCGTTACTGATTACACGCGAAATGGCAGGCTCGGATAAATTTCAGCATCAGAAAGGGCAAAAAGTGTTTGCCGATTGGCTTGGCGCGCCCCTACAGACCAGCCGGGGGGTCTTGGGCATGGTTGCTCTCAAAAATTATGACCTGCGAAAACGTATCAGTAAAGGAGATACAGAAACGTTCGCGCTTATTGCCACGCAAATTGCGCTTGCCTTTGAGCGTAAGCAGGCAGAAGATGCCCTGCGGGAATCAGAAGCCCGCTGGCGCACGCTGATGGAAAACACACCCGAATTGATTTTCACCATCAATCGCAGGGGAGAAATCTTATTCGCCAACCGCACCCTGCATGGTCTGGAACGCGAGAAAATGATAGGACAATCTATTTTCCCGTATATGGTCGGCCTAGATGATGCAGATAAGCGTGATTTGCTCATGCGCGTTTTTCGGGAGCGCGAAACCACCTCTTTCGAAATTTCCCTGGTAAGCCCCAACCAGCAGAAACTTTGGCTTTCCTGCAACATTTCGCCAGTCATAGACAATGGTCATGTCGATGTTGCCATATTCAACGCAACCGACATCACCGACCGCAAGACAGCCGAGGATGCAATTCAAAACCTGAACGAAGTACTGGAACAGCGCGTTAAAGAACGAACCGCCGCGCTGCAAACGGCCAACAAAGAACTGGAAGCTTTTTCATATTCAGTCTCCCACGATTTGCGCGCCCCCCTGCGCGCCATCAATGGATTTGGGCGCATCCTTTGGGATGCTCTGAATGGACAGGCTCCTGAAGAAACCCTGCGCTACCTGTCCATCATCCGCCAAAACGCCGAACAAATGGGGCATCTGATTGACGACTTGCTCTCCTTTTCACGCCTTGGACGCCTGACCGTGAGCCAGACCCTGGTTATGCCCCGCAGTCTTATAGAGAATGCTCTCGCCGCCCTCGAATCTGAACAGACCGGTCGCAACATCAACTTAAAAATTACAGAATTACCAGCCTGTCACGGAGACCCTGTCTTGCTTCAACAAGTATGGACAAACCTGATCGCCAATGCCCTGAAATTTACACGCGAACGCAACCCGGCATCCATTGAAATTGGCGCCACCGTAAGCCCGAATGAGATAATTTACTTCATCAAAGATAACGGGGCTGGCTTCGACATGCGATACGCCGACAAATTATTTGGCGTTTTTCAGCGTTTGCACCGCGCCGAAGAATTCGAAGGCACCGGCGTTGGCCTGGCTATCGTTCAGCGTATCATCTTAAAACATAATGGTCGCGTTTGGGCTGAGGGACAGCCAAACCAGGGCGCCACATTCTATTTCGCGCTTCCCCGCACTTAAACCAGTCAAATTTGATAACTTTTCGCCAAACGCTGCACTAGAATCTTTTGCAGGAAACCATTATAATTCTTTCTAATTTACACTATCATTTTGGGGAGGCGGGAATGGCAGAAATGCCCGTCGAAATTTTGCTGGTAGAAGATAATCCGAATGACGCGGAGCTTTCCCTCTATGCCCTGCGCAAGTTCAAAATTGCCAATCACATTCACCATGCGCGGGATGGCGCCGAAGCGCTCGAATATATTTTCGGACCTCAACACGATACCACCTGTCCTCCCATACAAATACCCCGCCTGATATTGCTCGACCTGAAACTTCCGAAAATCGACGGTCAAGAAGTCCTGCGCAAACTAAAATCAAACGAATCTACCCGAACCATTCCGGTCGTTGTCCTCACATCCTCCCGTGAAGAGCGCGACATTCTCGAAACTTACAACCTGGGGGTCAATAGTTATATCGTCAAGCCAATTGACTTCGAGCAATTTACCCAAGCCGTACGCGATGTCGGTCTATACTGGCTGCTATTGAATCAGGTACCCATCTCAAACATTTAACTGCGATATGTCAAACGGGATACCGTTAAACGTCTTAGTGCTGGAAGACCAGCCTGCTGATGCTGAACTCATCTTATACGAGATGAAACGTTCTGGCTATCACTGTGTCAGCACCCGGGTAGACACCCAGAACGAATACCTGCGCGCCATCGATAAAATTCCAGATATTATTCTTGCAGATTATAGCCTGCCCCAATTTACCGCCATGCAGGCTCTTCGCCTTTTGCAAGAACGGGGATACGATATTCCTTTCATCGTCATTACGGGGACAATTAGCGAAGAAGCAGCAGTCGAAACCATGAAACAAGGCGCAGCCGATTACCTGCTCAAAGACCGCCTGGGGCGTCTAGGGCAGGCAGTTGAGCGCGCCCTTCAACAAAAAGCCTTGCGCGACCAAAAACGCAAAGCAGATGAAGCATTGCGTCTCTCTGAAGACAAATTCTCCAAAGCCTTCCGAATCTCCCCCGACGCCATCTCCATCACGCGCTTATCCGATGGCAATTACATCGAAGTCAATGAAGGATTCATTCACCTGACCGGATACAAACCCGAAGAGGTGCTTGGAAAAACCAGCCTGGAGGTCAATATCTGGTTAAATATGGATGAATACCAAAATTTCGTGATCTCGATGCAATTGCATAATCAGGTCAACAACATGGAGGGCGTTTTCAAAAACAAGCAAGGCAAAGGCTGGATTGGCCTCATCTCTGCGCGCATCATCGAAGTCAACCACGAGCCCTGCATTATTTCCATCATCCGCGATATCACCGAACGCAAACGTGCCGAAATCGAACTTCAGCGCGCCCACGAACACCTGGCCGAAGCCTACGACGAAACTATCGAAGGCTGGTCTCGCGTGTTGGACCTGCGCGACAAAGAAACCGAAGGCCACACCCAGCGCGTCACCGAGGCTGCTGTGCGTCTGGCGCGCGCCCTGGGCGTCAACGAGGATGACATTGTGCATTTGCGGCGCGGCGCATTGCTGCATGACATCGGAAAAATGGGCGTTTCAGACCGCATCTTGCAAAAACCCGGCGCCCTGACCGACGAAGAATGGGAAGAAATGCGCAAGCATCCTGAATATGCCTTACAAATGCTCTATCCCATTTCCTACTTACGCCCCGCCCTGGATATTCCCTACTGCCATCATGAACGCTGGGACGGCTCCGGCTACCCGCGCGGACTGAAAGGGGAGGAAATCCCCCTCGCCGCCCGCATCTTCTCTATCGTTGATGTCTGGGATGCGCTCCTTTCCAACCGCCCCTATCGGCGGGGCTGCACCGAAGAATCGGTGTTGGAATACATCCGCAAATATTCCGGCATTTACTTCGACCCGAAATTGGTCGAGGCTTTCATTGAACTTCACAACAAAGGCGCCTTTCGAGATACCCGTATTGCACAACTGGTGAGCGGAAATCAAAACTCAGATAGTGTTTTGAACCGTGTCCCGTAAACCTGCATATCTGCTGGTCATTTTTACCTGTCTTGCGCTTGGGCTGATTGCAATGTTGGGGATATGGCTTGCCCGGCGCAGCATTCTTAACGCCAAACCTGCGCCGCCGCCACTCATTTTCCCTACTCGACCCATCCCATCCAGCCCCACTGCCTCCGCATCCCGTTTCGAGACGCCCTCTCCACTGCCGCTTTCTACTAACACCGCAGGCGGAAAAATCGTCTATGTCTGTCAAATTTTCCGTGTGTCAGAAGCCGACCAAATATGTATAATGAATTCAGACGGGAGCGACCAGCGGCGGCTGACAACCTCCGATACCGCCCGGCATTACTATCCATCCCTTGCGCCCGACGGGCAAAGCGTCCTATTTTCATCCAACATGGATGGAACGAACTTTTACATTTACGAACTCAAACTCACGGGTGAACTCACCAACCTGTGGCAACCCGGCGTTGCCCCAGAAGTCTCTCCCGATGGCCGCCTGATAGCCTTTACCCAAAGCGACGGCAAAAACGACATGATTTGGGTAATGAACCGCGACGGAAGCAACCCTCGCCTGCTCTATTCCAACGGTTGGGACCCCACCTGGTCGCCGGATGGTCAAAAAATCCTGTTTGCTTCGCAGGTCAACGGCCTGTCGCAATTAATGACCATCAATCTGGATGGTAGCGGTCTTCAGCAGGTTTCAAACCTGCCCTTGTTGCGCGGGCGCAGCGATTGGTCTGCCGATGGCCGCAACATCGTCACTTACTCTGGCCGCGCGTGGGAACGCGAACTCTTCCTCCTCCCGCTGGATGGTTCGCCTCTTCGTCAACTCACCCCGCCCGGCGGCAACAGCCAGGGGCCAACCTTTTCCCCCGATGGGCAATGGGTGGCCTTTACCGGTTATTTTGACCGTTTTGGTAATGCGCATGGCTGCGAGATTTACAAAATGAAAATAGATGGAACCGGCCTGACCCGGCTGACCAATAACAATTATTGCGACTGGCAACCGCGCTGGGGGCCTTAAGCCTTATGACGCGCATTCTACTCGCCGAAGATGATGACGCCCTGCGCCGAATGATTCGCGCCATCCTGGAATTGGACCGATACGAAGTCTTTGCCTTCCCCAACGGGCAACTGGCACTGCAAGCCTTTGAACAAATCAACCCCGACCTGGTTGTTTCTGATATCAGCATGCCCATCATGAATGGGTTCGAGTTGTTGGAAGCCGTGCGCAAACTGCATTCCGGGTCAGTCGTGCCGTTCTTGTTCCTTTCCGCGCTTTCGGAGCATGATGATGTTTATACCGCCAAACGCCTGGGGGTAGACGATTACCTTTTCAAACCATTTCAGCCGGATGATTTGCTGATTGCCGTCAAGGCCCGGCTGGAGCGCCGCCGCGCGGCAGAATTGTTTGATTCGCACCAGGCTCACCTGCAAACCATCACCCTGCTGGCAAACGTCATCGAAGCCCGCGATGCATATACGCGCGGCCATGTGGAACGGGTACAGCAAGCCGCATTGGAACTGGGGCGCGCGCTCAACTGGTCGCCGGAAGATATGATTATCTTAGAGTTTGGCGCGCTCTTGCACGATGTGGGCAAAATCACCACCCCGGAAGCGGTACTGAATAAACCCGGCCAACTCACCCCCGAAGAAATCAAAATCATGCGCAATCACACCGTTGCCGGAGCGCACATCATCGAAAGCGTCCCTCACCTGCGCCCCGCCAGGCCGTATATCTTGTACCATCATGAGCGCTGGGATGGAACAGGCTACCCGGAGGGATTATCTGGCGAGGACATTCCGCGTGAAGGCCGCCTGATGGCAATTGTGGACGTTTACGACGCCCTGACATCTGACCGTCCTTACCACAAAAGCATTCCCCCCGCTGAGACGCTCAATTTCTTGCGCAACGGTTCTGGCAGGCACTTTGACCCCCGCATGGTGGAGGTCTTCATCCAAATTCAAATGAAAAAGATCCAAGAAGCGCAAAACAAAACATCCGGCCAGTAGCCGGATGTTTTTTACCAGGTGCAGCTGGGACAGGTGCTAATCCCCGCCGATTTTCCAACCCGTTTATACATAGTGACATTTGTAAACGGCTCGCCCAAAATTCCATCATGGATGGCCCAGGAGCGCAGACGAATGCTGTGAGCCGCAGCGGGCGACCGAAAGGGCGTCGTCTCATCGAGGGTAGCGAGCAAATCGCCGCCCGGTTCAAAACCGGCCTCAATTCGTTCCATCAGGCGGCGGCCCATCTGATAAGAAAAGCCATAGCGCTCGAAGATGACCGCATTGTGATAATAAAGCGGCTCAACAAAGTACATTTCATGCCCCAGGCTGGAGACGAATTGCTCGAATGCGGCTATGGCTGGCGAGAGCAGACGCAATCCACGCCGTACCTGCCCTGGGGCCAGGCCGGCCCGCATGGCGGCGGCTTCGGCTTCCAGGTTGCGTTTCAGCGTCCCAAAGCGGGTAGAAGAGCCATCGGGCATAATATCAACATTGAAGCGCGGCGAATCAGGGTCATTCAAGATGTAAAGCAAGACATGTACCTGACCGTTCATGGTATCGGTCAGATGGCCGTATAGAATGGGGTCAGGAAAATGCGGTTCGTGATACAGGCGCATCTCCACATCCGTTGCGCCGGGCTTGAATTTGAATTCCAACAGCGACTGCAAACGCTGAGAATCAACCGGCGGCAGGTTAAACCGGTTGAGCAATTCCTGCGGAATGACGCGGCTGTAAATTTCGCGTTTTTGGGCTTCGGGCAGCAGGTTAATACTGCCAATGTTAGAAGGGGGCATGGTCAACTCCATTTGGAGACCAAAATCTCCCGGATTTTGGAAAGACTAATCACCGCGCATTTCACGCGCCTGTTCGCGGGCCTGGTCGCGTTTGGCAATAGAGTCGCGCTTGTCGTGCAGTTTTTTGCCTTTTGCCAGGGCAATTTCAAGTTTGGCGCGCCCGTTTTTGAGATAGACCTTGAGCGGCACGATGGTTACGCCCTTCTGGCGAACATCGTTCCAAAGGCGGCGAATCTCCCGTTTGTGCAGCAACAGGCGTCGGCGGCGTTTTGGGTCGTGATTGAAACGATTGGCCTCGCGGTAGGGAGCAATGTGCGCCTCCACCAGCCAGGCTTCGCTGCCATCCGTCTCCACATACGATTCCGCCAGGCTGATTTGCCCGGCGCGGATGGATTTAATTTCACTGCCTTGCAGAGCCAGCCCGGCCTCAAAATGCTCCATCAGAAAGTATTCAAACCCGGCTTTGCGGTTGGTAGCAACAACTTTTACATTTTCTGGCATAGTCATTTGATGTTATCACGAGATTGTGGAATTGTAATGCGGAATTTATTCCGCTACCCCCACTTCAGGATGGCAACTCCGGCCAGGCCGCGCAAGACGCCAAACAGAATGAGCGCCACGGAAAGCCCAATCATCTCGGCAATGGCAGGGCCAGCCAGCGAGCCGAGCAGGGTGCAGGCATTGAGAACCATCGTGTACCAGGCCAGGTGCGCCGGACGGTCATGCTCGGGAATGTTTTCGAGCAGATAATTGGCAGAGGCTCCGCCCACAAGCGCCCAGGCAAAACCGCCTATCGCCGAAAGGCCGTAAAAATGCCACACGGTGGATGAGAGCGCCAGCAAAATGGGATATACGGCCATGCCCATCACCCCCCAACCGGTGATGTTTTTGTGTCCGGCCCGGCGCACCAGACGGTTGAGCTGGGTAGAACCAATCAGAACGGCCATGTAGAAGATGGCTGTTCCAATGCCGATATGTTCATCGGTCAGTTTGAGAAAGCGCACAAACGCAATCGGAAAGACCGGAATGGCAAGAAACTGTGACAGATGAAAGGCAAACATGACCATCAATACAGCGCGAAAAGGCGATTCCCAAATATCGAGCCGCAGGGTGTCGCGGAGGGATGTTCGGGGAGAGGCTGCGTTGGAAGCGGGGGATTCCGGCGGGACGGGGGAGGCCGGGGATGCGGTTTCCGATTCGTTTAACGGCGAGGCAGGCGCGTGACCAGTTTGCTGCGAGAGCGGGCGTACGAACCAGAGATGCAGACTGCTCATCGCGCCGCCCACAACCCCAATCAAAAAAACGATTTGGTATCCCATCGGGAAAGCAACCCGGTCAAGCACGAAACCGCAGACCAGGGAGGTCAGAATGAACGTGACCGAGAGCAATACGTTGCGCGTTCCGGCAACATGCGCGCGCCATTTGAGCGGGACCGCCGCGGCAAACAGGGCGTTAAAGCCCAGGCCAACCACCGTCAGCGGGATGCCCATGAGAAAGTTGATGAAGATGAGCGCCCAGATTTCGCCCTGCTTGTTTGCGCCAAAGAAGAACGGCAGGAATACCCAGAGAAGGTATCCGGCCCGGTAGGCGGCGGCGGTCCAGAACACGGCTTTATCCACCGGGCGTTTTTCCAGCCAATGCCCGGCAGGGATGGCAAGCACCAGGTTGACCGCCGCGGTGAGCGCGCCCAATAACCCAATCTGCAAGCCGCTGGCGCCCAGCCGCGTGGCATAAACGGTCACAAAATTGACAGCGCTGCCAGCCAGCAAGCCGTACCAGGCGATGTCAAAGTACAGGTGCGTAAAATTCCGGCGGTATTCTGTCGGAACGGAAGGGGGATTAAAAAAATTAAGGATGTGTTTCACGCGGCTGATTATATCGTCCTGGGGTGTATTGTGGCGCCCGCCTTGTTAGAGCGGAATAAACCGAACTTCGTCCCCCGGAGCAAACAGAAAAGGCGGCTCACGCTGGGGGTCGAACAGGGAGAGCGGCGCGCGCCCAATCAGCCGCCAGCCGCCCGGCGATTCCACCGGGTAGATGCCGGTCTGAACCCCAGCCAGCGCCACGCTGCCCGCCGGGACCTTTGGGCGCGGCGTTTCCATGCGCGGAACGCGCAAGGCTTCGGGCAGAATGCCAAGATAGGGAAAGCCAGGCGTAAAACCTATCATGTAAACTGTATACACTGTTCCAGCGTGCAGGCGAATAACTTCATCAACGGTCAGGCGGCAGTACGTGGACACGAAATCCAGGTCGGGGCCATCGTAAGCCACCGGCACTTCAACCATTTTGGATGGGAGGGAGGCAGTTTCGGCGACAAGGTTGAGACGGGATTCCAGCCATTCGCAGACCTGGGCATAAGTCAGCGCCAGCGGGTCATAGTGAAGCGTCAGTGAAGCATAGCCGGGGACGGTTTCGCGCAAGCCAGGGAGCGGGTGGAGCGACAGGGCCGCTGCCAGCAGATGTACCCGGCGGTTGATGGCTGGAGCAATGCTCTCGCCTAATCTTAATAAAACCGATGAGTCGGAAAGCGGAACGATTTGCACAACCGGATTATATTTCAGATACAATACCTTCATGCCCAAATTCTACTTAACCTCCCCGCTTGCAAACATTCGCGCGCTTTACGATAAATTCGATGCCCCGGTTACGCCCCTGGATTGCGGCCAGAAATGCGCGCCCCACAACCCCAGCGGCAAACCCTTCTGCTGTGACATTTGCCATGCCGTACCGGCGGCTTACCGGCAGGAATGGGAATACCTGAAACCCAATACCGATTTATGGCATATCTGGCGCGGCGATGAATGCCCCACCGGGCCAAACAGCCAGAAATTGCAAGCCGAAGCACCCGAAGCGATGGTTTTGCTGGCCTGCCTGGGACCACAAGCCTGTCAACGCCCTTTCCGGGCCCTGAGTTGCAGGCAGTTTCCCTTCTTTCCGTATGTCACATCCGATTATCGGTTTGCAGGGTTGACTTATGAGTGGGAATTCGAGCCGCTTTGCTGGATTATCAGCAACCTGAAAGAAGTCACGGGGGAATACCGCCGTCAATTCATCGAAACGCACGACCGCTTGTTCGCGCTGGAGCAGGACATCTTCGAGAATTACGCCTATCATTCTGAACGGATGCGCGCCCATTTTACCCAAAAACGGCGGCGAATCCCACTTCTGCACCGCAACGGCGGCTGCTATCTGGTCAGCCCCGTCAGCGAACGAATGGCGCGCGTATCCGCGGAAAAATTGCCAAAATTTGGGCTTTACCAATCGTGAACTCTGCAACATCGGCAGATTACTGTTCTTCCACCCGTCCCAAATCGAGCGGTGTATTCTGCAAAATATCCTCCAAAATCGCCTTCGCCGTCCGCCCGCGCAGTTCCGCCTCGGGGTGGACAATCAGACGATGCGCCAATGTGACCGGAGCCAGATATTTAATGTCATCGGGCAAGACATGGTCACGTCCGCGCACTGCCGCCAGGGCTTGCGCTGCTTTAAACAGCGCCAAACTGCCGCGTGGACTGATGCCCAGCGCCAGGTCGGGGTAATTGCGAGTGGCCGCTGCCAGCGCGACAATATAAGCCTGCAAAGTTTCGTCCACATGTACATTCCAGACCTGCCGCTGGAGTTGAACCAACGCCAGGCCATCCACCACCTTCTCCAGTCTGGTAATCGGATGCTCTCGCCATAGATTCAGCAGAATCTGGCGCTCATCCTGAGGGTTGGGATAACCCAGCGAAAGCCGCATCAGAAAACGGTCAAGCTGCGCTTCTGGCAGCGGAAACGTTCCCTCGTACTCAATCGGGTTCTGGGTTGCCAGCACCAGGAAAGGACGTGGCAACTCGCGCGTAGCGCCGTCCACCGTCACCTGCTGCTCTTGCATAGCCTCCAATAAAGCCGACTGCGTGCGCGGCGTGGCGCGGTTAATTTCATCGGCCAGCAGAATATTGACAAAAATGGGCCCCGGTCGAAACTCGAACTCACCGCTCCTTTGATTGAAAATCGAAACGCCAGTAATATCGTTTGGCAACAAATCGGGCGTGCACTGCAGCCGCTTGAAACCAATCCCCAGGCTAACCGCCATCGAACGCGCCAGCATCGTCTTGCCCGAACCGGGGACGTCCTCCAGCAAGACATGCCCCTCGCATAACAATGCCACCATCATCAACTCAATTGCCGCCCGTTTGCCAATAATCACTTTTTCAACGTTCTCCATCACCCGGCTGGCAAACTCCTGCACCTCACGCATAGCCATATCCTTTCCTTCCTGGCTGATTTGTGTCATACTGAAGGTATCATATCCCAAACAATCGCAGACTGCAACTCATTTCATGCTGCGCGCCCCGCCTATGGAATACTCCTTTCCCCGCTACCTGCTCGCCAAACAAACAGTGGATGACCGCGCCCTGAACAAAGACGTCCTGACCGCGCTCAAATCGCATCTTTCGACTGCCAATATCCGTTTATCCGCTTCGCACCAGCCATCCGTTCCCCAATCTGCTTTCAACGTCATCGAAGTCGGCGCGGGCATTGGAACCATGCTCACGCGTCTCCTGCGCTGGAACATCCTGCCACCCAACGTGGACTACACCCTCGTGGATGAAATGCCCGAAAACATCGCCTTCGCGCGCCAATGGCTGCCCCAATGGGCCCAGGAAAATGGCTATCAGGTAGAAACCTTGCCCGATGAAACCATCCATTTTTCCGTTTCGACATCTATTCCGCAATCCATTTTCATTCACTTCAAGCAATCTGACGTCTTCGACTACATCCGTTTTTCCGCTTCCCAATCCGATTCCGCTCTCCGCTCATCCGATGCATCCGTTGCCCACTCCGTTCCCCCCTCCGCTGACCTGCTCATCGCCCATGCCTTTCTCGACCTCCTACCCATGCCAGAAAGCCTGCCCCAACTCTTCTCACTCCTCAAACCCGGCGGCCTGGCCTGGCTGACCATCAACTTCGATGGCGTCACCACCCTGGAGCCGCCCTTCCGCTCCCCTGATTCATCTGCTCTCTCATCCGATTCTGACATCCGTTTCTCCGATTCATCCGTTGTCGACTCCGCTTCTCACATCCGTTTCTCCGATTCATCCGCTGTCGACTCCGCTTCTCACATCCGTTTCTCCGATTCATCCGTTGTCGACTCCGCTTCTGACATCTGTTTATCCACCTCGCGCCAGCCATCCATTCCCGAATCCACTGCCGACGACCTCCGCCTCCCCGATTCTTCCGCTGCCGGCCTCCGCTTCTCCGATTCATCCGTTGTCGATATCCGTTTATCCGCTCCCCAATCCGTTCCCGAATCCGTTGATTCTCTCATCGAGCGCCTCTACCATCAAACTATGGACACTCGCCCCACCGGCGGCGACAGCCGTTCGGGACGCCACCTGTTCAAGCACCTGGCGAAGGCCGGAGCCGAAATTCTCGCCGCCGGAGCCTCTGATTGGGTGGTGTACCCCGTTAAGGGTCAATATCCCGCCGATGAAGCCTACTTCCTGCATTTCATCCTGCATTTCTTCGAGACCTCCCTCGCCAACCACCCCGAACTCGACCCGCACCTGCTGGCAGAATGGTTAAAACAGCGGCGCGCCCAAATCGAGCGCGCCGAACTGATTTATATCGCGCATCAAATGGACTTTCTCATCTCGACGCACTGACCGCCCGCGCCGATTGCAACAAGTCGGAAGCCGAACGAAGCGTCCCCTCGCTCACCTCGCCCAACATCCCGGCCAGTTCCAATAACTGCTCATCGCCCTCCAGCCGCCTGACCTGCGTAGTCGTGCGCCCATTCTTGACCACTTTCTGCACCTGGAAGTGCTGTTCCCCATAAACGGCCAACTGCGGCAAATGCGTAATGCACAAAACCTGGTGACTTCTCCCCAACTGCCACAACTTCTGCCCAACCACGCCGCCCACGCGCCCGCCAATCCCCTGGTCAATTTCGTCAAACACCAGGCTGGGAATCTGGTCGGCCTGCGCCAGAACGTTTTTCAGCGCCAGCATCAGGCGGGAGGTTTCGCCGCCGGAGGCAATTTTGGCAAGCGGCTTCAAGCCTTCGCCAGGATTCGGCGCAACCAGGAACTCCACCCGGTCGAAGCCATTCGCATCGAAAGCCACCCTGCCGCCTGCCACCGGCAAACCGGCATTATCTGGCCTGGTCTGGAAATCAACCGCGAACTGGGCCGAAGCCATTTTCAGGTCGTCTAACTCGGCTTCAATGCCTTTGGAAAGCTTCTCTGCGGCCTTTTTGCGTTGATTCGAAAGTTTTTCGCCGCGCGCAGCCAATTCATTCAGCAAAACCGCCTCGCGGGCTTCCAACTCCTCGATTTTCTCCGCCGCGGTGGTGATAGTCTCCAATTGCTTGCGGGCATTCGCGCCAAAAGCCAAAACCGCCTCAATGCTCCCGCCATATTTGCGCAGCAGGCGATGAATCAGGTCGAGGCGCTCTTCCACCTGTTCCAGCCGCTTGGGGTTGTATTCCACCGTTTCGAGATAGTCGCGTAACTCATGCGCAACCTCGGCAATGTTTTCGAGCAAAGATTCGGCCCGGGCGGCCAGTTCCGCTTTCGAGGCGTCGACCCGCGCCAGCGACGCGAGCGCCGAAACAGCCTGCCCCAACTGGTCAGTGATAGCCGGAGTTTCAGGAGAGCCTTCGTCGAGCAGAGTAATGGCTTCCTGGGCATTGGCGGCCAGCGATTCGGCATTGGCGAGACGGTCGCGTTCCCTGCGCAATTCCTCGTCCTCGCCTGGCTTAAGCCGCGCCGACTCAATTTCCTCCACCTGGAAAGCATACATTTCGATTCGGCGAGTCGAATCGGCCTGGGCCGCGCGCAACTCGGCCAGTTCACGCCGCAGGCTTTGGAGCGCGTTGTAGGTTTGACGGTACGAAGCCAGGAGCGAGTCGACGCCCGCGTAACGGTCGAGCAGCCCCAGGTGAGAGCGCGCATCCAGCAGGGAGAGATGTTCGGTTTGCCCGTGAATATCCACCAGATAGGCGCCCACTTCCCGCAACAACCCAACGTTGACCGTGCTGCCGTTGATACGGGCTGTGGAACGTCCCTCGCGCCTCGCCTCGCGCGCCAGGGTGACGTAGTTCTCATCATCCAGCAGGTCTTCGCGCTTCAGCACTTCGTTGACTGCTTGTTTGGCCGCGCCGGAGAGTTTGAAAACGCCTTCCACGGTGGCACGCTCGGCCCCAGCCCGGATGACGGCCGTCTCGGCGCGGCCTCCCAGCAGCATTTCGAGCGCGTCCATAATAATGGATTTGCCCGCGCCAGTTTCACCGGTGAACGTAATCAGACCGGGGCCAAAGTCAAGTTCCAGCCGGTCAATAATGGCAAAGTTTTCGATGCGCAGTTCAGTCAACATAGTGGGTAATTGGTGAATGGTAAATGGTGGTTGAGCAAACAACGCACTACTTAAAGAGTTGGATGCCCGACAGCCGGTAATACACGGTTGGCGCGGAGATGAACAGGTAGATGGCCTGGAACAGGATGCCAAAGATGTTGAAAGTGAAAAGTTGGATGAGTCCCATCGGTAACGCGCCTACGATGATGCCTGCCAGAATGACCTGAAATAACAACGCGGCGCGGTGACGGCGGATGATGAGGCGCAACGTTTCGGCAATGACGACTCCAGCGGTCGGCGCGGCGATACTGGCGAGGATTAAGCCAAAAAAACCGCCGATATAGCCAATCAGGCTGATGAGAAAACTACCTATCAGCGAAAGCACGACTGCCGCGCTAAACCCAAGAATGTAATCGATGGTTTTGGCCGTTTCAAAAGCTTTTTGTTGAGCCCGCGAACATTCCTTGCAAATGTAGCCGGTTGGCGTGCGGGTGGCGCACCTGGTGCAGATGTATTTATCGCAACGGCGACAACGCAGGGTGGTCTCAACAGTGGGATGGTTAGCGCAATAAGTAATAGCAGATTCGGTCATCGGGGTAATCCTACCAGCGTATTCTGGTTCATGTGTTCGGTGAGATTACGGTAAAAATAGCCGGGGTCACCAAAGCGAATGAATTTGACGGTATTTTCCCCAGCCTGGACATCGACCCGGTCGTGCTCATCCATGCCGATGGGAGTCTGTCCATCCACGCTCAGGATGCCGTTATCGCTGAGGATGTTCATGCTGACCGTGACTCCCTCCGAGAGGACAATTGCCCGGTCGAAGGACAGATGTGGGGCGATCGGGATGAGCAAAATATTGCGCAATTCAGGCGGCAAAATAGGCCCGCCACAGGCCAATGCGTAAGCAGTCGAACCGCTGGCGGTGGCGGCAATCAGCCCGTCGCACACGAATTTGGTCAGGTATTGCCCGTCCACACTGGCAGTGACGTGAATGGGACGCATGTTGGGGCCGCGCCCAACAACGACATCATTGAGCGCCTGCCAAAAACCGAGCCGTTCTCCGGCGCGAATATGTTCGGCGCGCAACATCATGCGGTGTTCCACCCAGTAATCTCCTTCCAACAGTTGGGTGAGCATCTTTTGCCAACCGCCTTCGACAATTTGGAACAGAAAACCCAAACGCCCCTTGTTGACTCCCAGGATGGGAATATTATTCGGGGCGCACAAATGCCCGGCGCGCAACATCGTTCCATCGCCGCCCACCGCAATCAGAAGGTCAAACTCTCCAGCGTGAACACGCCTGCGCAGTTTTTCATCATATATTGAACCATGCAAGGCATCCAGGCCTTGCTCAGTCAGGAATTTGGCAATTTGGGCAGCCTCACTCAAGGATTCGGCCAGCTTGGGATGGCCGACAACAACAATCCGGGAGGGAGAGATGACGTTCGTCATGGGGATATTATATTATAGCCGCTGGTCGCAGACCTCGCGAAACCCACACCTGGCACATCGCCCGGGATTTTCGTGCGAACGGGGAATGTCCTCGCGGCGCTCGTCGCGGCGAATGTCGGCCAGCAGGTCGAGCAGAGCGTCTTCCAGCTCGTGAGTGTAATCGACAGCGAAATCGCGGTCGGCATAATGGATAATTCCGTAAGGCGGGCGTTTGCCCATTGTTTTTTCGACCAACAAGCAATAGGCAGCCAGCTGATAGACGTGAGAGTCGTAGAGGGCCTGAGGCGCGCGCCCGCTCTTGACTTCCACCGGAATCAGTGTCCCATGTTGTTCTACCAGGTAATCGGGTTTGCCGGTCAGCCCCAGCGTGGAATCATAGAGTGGTTTTTCAACCTTGCCCCAGCCACGCGTATCGGCATAGATGATGCGTCCACCTGGCAACCCGGCAGCGCGCCGCGTCCGGCCCGAAATCCAGAATAGGGTCAGGGCTAGCAAGAGTAAGGCAAGCGCGGCGTAAAAGAGAAACATCAGCCTCCCAGGAAATAAAACAAACCAAAAGCAACCAGCATAACGCAAGCCACCAGCAACGACAGGAAAGCCAGCCCACGCTGGAGACCGGCAGCCAAGACCTTGCGACCATGCTGACGATGCAGTTCGGTGCCAGCAACCAGTTCGACCTGGTTGATTGATTCCTCCCCTGTGTGGCGATACCACCAGGCCCGGCGGCAGTATAAATATGAACCAATCTCAGATGCGCGTATGGCTCTCATTAGAATATTTATTCTAACATATTTTGGCATGATGAGTGCTAACGCGCCCAAGGCTTTCTGAAAATCAGGGAAGGTGCCAGGAGGAGCATTTACGTCGCGCAAACTGCTCCTCGCAAAGATAGTTCACAACTTTAAGAAACGCGCGTGGAAATACGAAATTCCTCTTGCTTTTTTGGAATATATGGCTATAATTATCAAGAATTACGATTTTGTAAGGTCAATCCTGCGCGAGGGTGGACTTTGTAAACGGAAAGTATTTTGTAATATTCCAGGTTCCAGTTAAAGTCCAACTTATTGAGCGGTTTATAGTGGGTTACGCATTCAACATCTTTTAGGCCACAAAATCAGTCAATCAAAAATTTGGCGCTAATGCGAGGAGTGTGTTTTTATGGCGCTGTCTCCATACCCCAAAAATCTGTAGCGAGGAGCAAGTGACAGGTGGGTGATTCTCTGTCCCTGGCAGATAGAAAAAATAATCTCCTCAAAAAACAACCTGAGAGTGCATAAAAACAGGGGACTTGTTTATTTTGTACAGAGCCTGGAATAACATATAAAACCTGTAAACTACTCAAATAACAACGCCATGAATTTAAAGACAGGGAGGAATAATGGTTCGCACACAAACTGCCGTTACGTCTAATAAACTTCAACAACATGCAGAAGCCGTTAAACCGACGACCGCATCATCGATATTACACAGCGCCTTTAAGCGTTTGTTTGACATCATCATGTCGATTATCGGCATTCTTCTCCTGACCCCGGTCTGGATTCTTATCGGCATCCTCATCAAGAAGGATTCACCAGGCCCCATTCTCTATCGCGGGTTACGTGCCGGGCAAAACGGAAAACCATTTCACATTCTAAAATTTCGCACCATGTATGAGCGCCCCGAAAGTTATGCGGGGCCGCGCGTAACAGCCAATGGTGATGACCGCATCACGCCCCTTGGCGCCTGGTTACGCTACACAAAAATCAATGAGCTTCCTCAATTGTGGAATGTGTTAATAGGGGAAATGAGCCTGGTTGGCCCACGCCCTGAAGATGTGGAAATTGCAAAATCCTGGCCCGAAGACGCCCGACAGGAGATTCTATCGGTACGGCCAGGCATTACCAGCCCAGCCAGCATCCTCTACCACGATGAAGAAAAACTGCTTTCCAAGGGCAATCTGATGGAAGAATATTTCCAAAGCATCCTGCCCGACAAAATGCGTCTCGACCGGTTATACGTCAGATATCACTCCTTCTTCACCGACCTGGATGTCATCTTTTGGACAATTGCAGTTTTAATTCCGCGCCTTGCTAACTCAAAAATTCCCGAAGGATACCTCTTTGCTGGGCCTTTCTCCAGACTGGCAACGCGTTACTTCAACTGGTTCATCATCGACTTGTTCGTATCTTTGGCTTCTGTGGGGACTGCCAGCCTCTTGTGGAAACCCTTAAATTCCACGACCTGGGAAATGCAATCGCTCTTGTGGCTTGCGATTCTGATTGCATTTCTGTTCAGCAGCATCAATGCGTTTTCCGGACATAACCGGGTCTTGTGGTCTCGCTCCACATCGGAAGATGGCGTCGGGCTGCTTTTCGCAGGATTCTTGACTCTCACCTTTGTACTGATAGCCAGCGAAGTGAACTTCATTGCCCACTGGGTTGGATTGCCCGACATGCAGCTCAGCATGATTATCTTTGTCGGCATGGTAGCCCAATTCGGGTTCGTAGCCGCCCGTTTCCGCCTGCGCCTGGTCAGCGCCACCGCCAATCGGTGGTTAAGTCTACGGCAAAATCAGATGACGATAGGCGAACGAGTCCTCATCATTGGCGCCGGAGAAGGTAGTCAAATTGCTGGCTGGCTGCTTAAGCGTCGCATGTTCCGCACAGCCTTTTCCATCGTTGGCATGGTAGACGATAATGACCCAACCATGCATGGCCTTCGGATTGGAGGCTACTGGATGTTGGGAGGCATTACCGACCTTCCAAGCATCATTGAAAAGCACGATATCGGTGTCATTCTCTCCACCATCCCAGCCACAAACCCCAAGCTTGATGAATATATTTTTGATTTTTGTCGTGCTTATGGAATCCGCTTGATATTCTTAGATGACCTGCTGCGTATGGTGGACAAGCAAGTCACTCAACCTGTCCGTGACACCCAGAATGCCATCTGGCGCGCAGACCATTTGGAATTCAAAGCCATCCACGATATTACGACACAACTCCCCAACCGTTACCTGTTGCAAGACCGCTTGCGCCACTCACTGGCATATTCCCGCCGCTATAACACTCATGTAGCGATTATGTTCATCGACCTCGAAGGCCTTCCAGACATTAACAACACGCTTGGAAGAAAATATGGTGATGAAGTGCTCATCCAGGCAGCACGGCGACTGGTCCACTGCAAACGCGATAGCGACACCCTGGCGCGGTTCGGTGAGCATCAGTTCGCCATCATCCTGGAACATCTTTCCAGTTTGAACGAAACAGACATCGTTGCCAGACGCATTTTCAATTCACTCTCCAAACCATTCCAAATTAACGGACACCGTTTCAACATCGAACCGGTCATTGGCGTTTGCCATGATGGCGATTGTCAGGACATACAAAATCCAGATATCGTATCCTGCTACAGCAAGAGAACAATCATTGAGACAAAACAACATGAACATATCGTTGCATAACAAAAAAGTCCTGGTTACAGGGGCAGGTGGCTTCATTGGAAGCCATCTGGTCGAACGATTGGTACAACAAGGCGCCCAGGTACGCGCCTTTGTTCGTTACAATTCCCGCGCCGATATCGGATTGCTTAGACTGGTAAAGCCAGAAATTCGTTCAAACCTCGAAATTATCGGCGGAGACCTGCGTGATGAACATGCTGTCCAAAAAGCAGTCAAAGATTGTCAAATCGTCTTGCATTTGGGCGCGCTCATTTCCATTCCTTACTCCTACTACCACCCGGTGGAGGTTGCCCAAACCAACCTGATTGGCACGCTCAACGTTCTGATGGCCTGTCGTGAATATGGCGTCGAGCGCCTGGTGCATACATCTACCAGCGAAGTCTATGGGACAGCGCGCCAAACTCCAATTAGCGAAGCGCACCCATTGCAAGGACAATCGCCTTACTCGGCGAGCAAAATCGGAGCCGATAAAATGGCGGAAAGTTTCTATTGTGCCTTCGGCCTGCCAGTAGTAACCATCCGTCCGTTTAACACCTATGGCCCGCGTCAGTCGGCGCGCGCAGTCATTCCCACAGTCATCACCCAGGCATTGACTCAACCCACCATCAAACTGGGCAACGTAAACACGACCCGCGACTTCACCTATGTGCAGGATACCGTCAATGGGTTTGTACTGGCAGCGCAGGCCGCAGGCGTGGAAGGCAAAACCATCAATTTGGGAACCGGTTCTGAAATCCGCATCGGAGACCTGGTCGAAAAAATTATTGCCAAAGTCAATCGCCCGGTCCAAATCCAGGTTGATGAGGAACGCTTGCGCCCCGAAGCATCGGAGGTCTATCGCCTGATTTCTGATAATTCGCAAGCGCGCACGGCTCTAGGCTGGCAGCCACAAACCGACCTGGAGAGCGGCCTTGACCAAACCATTGAATGGATACGCCAACACCTTGACTTGTATCGCGTTGGCGTTTACGAATTTTAGTGAGGAGATGTAAAGCCTATGAAAGCAGTCGTCTTAGCAGGCGGCAAAGGCACTCGCCTTGCGCCCTATACCAAAATCTTACCCAAGCCACTTATGCCCATTGGAGAAACCCCCATTCTGGAGGTTATCTTAAGGCAAATGAAAATCGCCGGCATTGACCATGTTATATTAACCGTTGGTCATCTGTCATCGCTATTACGCACCTTCTTTCAGGATGGCCGACAGTGGAATATTAATATCGAGTACAGTTACGAAGACAACCCCCTGGGAACCGCAGGGCCCATTGCGCTCATCGAAGGCCTTAATGACACCTTCCTGGTCACCAATGGCGACGTACTCACCACGCTGCAATTTGCAGATTTGATACGCTTTCACCGAGAACATCGTGCAATGGCAACGATAGCCGTCCACCAGCGCAAAGTCAAAATTGACCTGGGTGTTATTCAGTGGAATGGGAAACCAGAAATCAATGGATACATTGAAAAGCCTACATATGATTATTGCGTAAGCATGGGCGTTTATGTCTTTGAGCCAGGCGTTCTGAAATATATCCCCAAAGGCCAGTATCTTGATTTTCCAGATTTGGTCAAAACGCTCATCGCCGCCGGAGAAAAAGTTGTCGGGTATGAATTCAGCGGTTACTGGCAAGACTTGGGTCGCCCCGACGATTATGAACAAGCCGCGCAAGATTTTGAAAAAATGCGCAACCAATTCCTACCTGAGGAGATATCCATATGAACTGGCGCATCCCGCTTGCAGATATTGATTTTGGACCTGAAGAAGCCGCCGCAGTCCAAAAAGTTGTTGCAAGCAAGTGGTTGACCATGGGCGCTGTTACTCAGGAATTCGAGCAGACCTTTGCCAATTTTACTGGGGCAAAATATGCTTTGAGCGTTACGAATGCCACGGCGGCCCTGCACATGGCCTGCTTAGCACTTGGAATTCGCCCTGGTGATGAAGTCATCGTACCTTCTTTGACCTTTGTTGCCACAGCCAATGCCGTCCGCTATGTAGGCGCAACCCCGGTCTTTGCAGATGTCAGCAGTGATAACGATTTAAACATCTCGCCAGACGACATCGAAAAACAGATTACCCCAAAAACACGCGCGATTATCGTTGTGCATTACGCTGGCTATCCCTGTGACATGCCGCGCATCCTGGAAATTGCGGCCAAACACAACCTGAAGGTCATTGAAGACAACGCCCACGGCGTTGGCGCAACGCTCCATGGGCGACAACTCGGAACCTGGGGGGAAATTGGTTGTTTCAGCTTTTTCTCAAACAAAAATATGACCACCGGTGAAGGCGGAATGTTAACCACCGACAGCGAAGAACTCTATGAGAAATTGCGCATTTTCCGCTCACACGGCATGACCACTCTGACCTGGGACCGGCATAAAGGACATGCCTGGAGTTACGACGTGGTGGACCTTGGATACAATTACCGTATCGATGAAATTCGCGCTGCGCTCGGACTGGAACAATTAAAAAAACTATCGCGCAACAATGCCCGCCGCGCTGAATTAACCAAACTATACCGCGATACCATGCATGAACTTGCGCCCGAAGTAACCATCCCCTTTTCCAATCATCCCGGCAAAGCTTCGCATCATATTCTTCCTGCGCTCCTCCCCAAAAATATCGAGCGGGTTAAGGTCATGGAACACCTTAAATCGCAGGGAATCCAAACCAGTATCCACTATCCACCTGTCCATAGTTTCACCGCCTATTCTGGGTTGGCGAAAGGAATCCAACTGCCATGGACAGACGACATTGCCCGGCGCGAAATTACACTGCCACTTTATCCAACCATGGCAAACGAACAGGTCATCTGTGTGGTACAAGAGATACGCTCTGTCCTGGGAAGCTCGCAATAAGTTTTGAGACGGCGAAGGTCTCGCCACGCTTGCTGTATTGGCTGTATTGGTAGAAAGCGACACCACACAATGGAAATTAAAAGATACCTTCTTATCGCAAAAAAATGGTTCTGGTTGCTTATTGTGGGCGGCATACTTGGCGGCATTGCCGGAGCGATATGGGGCAAAATAACCGTTCCGATTTATCAGGCTCAAACAAAGGTCCTGGTTACCAGTAATCGTCAGGACCCCAATTTTGAATTTGCCTACCTGAGCGACCAGCAGCTTTTGGAAACCTACATCGAGATTTTACAAACCAAACCCATTCTAGACGCTGTTATCGAAAAGGTTGGCTTTGAGGTTAAACCAGCCCAAATTGCAATCGTGCAGGTGCGCCAGACCCAAATTATCCTGATTGCTGTAGAAGATGAGGACCCTGAACGGGCCGCCCTGATTGCCAACACACTCATTGAAGTACTCATCGAACAAAGTGGAAAGCTTCAGGCAGGTAAATATGCTTCTGTTGAGGCCAGCCTGAACCTGCAAATTAAGGACGTTGAAAAACGAATTGAACAACTTCGCACCGAATTTGACCAGATTTCACAACAAGAAATTGAGGAACAATTAACACAAGTCGAGGAACAAATCAAACTCTTGCAGGATGAAGTCGCTGTGTTGGAAAAGGATATTGCGCAGTTATCTACCATTCCACGGGACGAAACCAGAGAACAGGCAATTGCCCGCCAGGCGCAATTGGCGGAAAAACAGGCCCAACTCGAAAGAGTCCAGCCCTTGTTGTTAAACTACCAGCAAATCCGCTCCAATCTTATCTTCCTTGGACAACCAGCGCTGGGCGTTAATACCCGTTCCGACTTTCGGACTCTACAACTGCAATCTACGATTAGCCTGTATCAACAACTCTATCTGAACCTGCTCAACAACCTTGAATCGTTGCAACTCCTCCGATTGCAATATACCCCCAACATTGACCAGATTGAACCAGCTACGCCTCCCTTGCGACCAATCAGGCCTTCTCCCATCAGATATACCATTATGGGGATTTTGGCAGGCGCAGTATTGGTAGGCGCAACAGCCGTTGCCATCGAACTGATGGACGATACGATTAAATCGCCGAAAGATGTAATGCAGAGCCTCGGCCTGCACACCATCGCCAGCATTCAGGAGTTCTCAAGCAAAGAGAATAAAAATGGCGGTATTTTTATTATGGAAAACCCCAAATCGCCCATCACAGATGCCTTTCGATTGTTACGTACTGGCATCATGTATGGTTTAAACGGGAGTTCCATCAAGACCCTGCTGATTGTCAGCCCAGAACCAAACGATGGTCGGTCCTCAATTGCTCTTAACCTGGCAGCCAGTTTTTCCATGCTGGGCCGACGGGTGACCGTAGTCGATGCCAATATTCGTTCGCCGCGTCTTCACGCGACCCTGGGAGTCGATAACAACATCGGCCTGGGCGATATCCTGGCTGATAAAGCGGATGTCACCACAGCCACGCGCCTGATTCAAGGGCAACAAAACATCCAGGCGTTAACGGGCGGCCATACGCCCGACAGCCCTACCGAATTACTGGAGTCCGACCGTCTTGGCCAGGTGTTAAGCAAACTCACTGCCAAAGTGGATATGGTCATTCTGGATGGCCCGCCGGTCTTCGTAGCCGACGCATTGGCATTTGCCTCACGAGTGGATGGAATCCTGCTGGTCTTGCGGCCCGGTAAAACCCGCATCGAAACCGCCCAAGCCGCCCTGGAATATCTGCAACGTTCGGGAGGTAACATTCTCGGGGTGGTTCTCAACCGCGTGCCTCGCAACTGGGCCAAATACCATGAAGGCTTTTACTTCAGTTCCGAAGATTTAGCGCGCGCCAAACAATAACCAGGACATCTTCCGCCCCAGACGAGCGCCTTTGTTGAATTTTCGGCAAAGGCGCTTCCTTTTGGGTAGACAGGAATGGATTATCGCCCGCTCGCTTTAATCGCCAACCCCGCCACCACGCTGGAAAAGGCATTCGTCTCTGTGACCTTTTCTGGGCCAAACATGCGCCCCAACAGACCAGTAAACAGCGGAATGTTCGATGAACCACCAGTTTTGACGACTGCATCGATTTGCCCCGGCTCTAAACCGGCAGCCGACAGCGTTTCCAACAGCACTTTTTCGACCTGGCCGACATAATCAAAAACGTCCATTTCAAATTGAGCGCGGGTGTAGAGTTCCCAAAGCGCAATATCTTTATCATCCAGACGAATGACAGTCGCGCCCTCACTGGAGAGCGCGATTTTGGCTGCTTCGACACGGTTGTAAAAGGTAAAAGCCAGGTCATGGTAAATCAGTGATTGCAGCGCCTTCAACTGCACCGGCGCCGTTCCGGCGCGGATGGCTTTTTCAAGGATGTTACGATTGATGGGCGTTCCCAGGTCAGGCAGCGCCATCCAATCGGGAACGGCTTGAATCATCTCCAGGATTTCGGGCTGATGACTGACGCGCCCCAGGCCAAAATGCACCAACATCCGCTTTTCGATAATAGCGCGGTCAAAATCTGAACCAGCGATATCAACGCCCCCGTTGGCATAGACCTCACGCTGCCCCCCACCCAGCCGCATTACGGCGATATCGAGCGTGCCTCCGCCGAAGTCGAAAATCACCACATTTTTGGGAGTTTCGAGCCGCTGTTCGTAATCGAGCGCCGCAGCAATTGGTTCCAATTCAAAATCAACCTGCTTGAAACCGGCTTCGTGCGCAGCCGCGCGCAAAGTCTCCTCGGCTTTACGGTCATGCGCAGGGTCGGTAGAAAATTTGACGGGACGGCCCAGCGTTACTGCGTCAATTTTCTCCTTCAAAACGGCCTCGGCCCGAGATTTGAGCAGCGATAGATAGACTTGCGCCAGGTCGCCGGGGGTATAAAATCGCTCAAAAACGCGCGTCCCTGCAAACCCCTCGCGGCGCAAAGCAGTTTTCAAATATTGCAACAGACGTCCAGGCTTCAATTCATCCACATACACAAAAACGTCGCGCACATAACTCATTTCCGCGCCATGGTATTCGATTTCTCCACCCCATTTTTTGACAAAATGGCGCTGGCGGTTGATGTTATCGCGATAATACTGAGCAATCGCGTCCTGTCCAATCGCAGCCTGATAGTCGCGAGTGATGTATAAGACGGTCTTCACCACTTCGGGCAAGACATTTTTCTGGTCAAGCGGGAGCACGGTCACATGGTGACCATCATACAAAGCAACACCAGAATTGGATGTGCCAAAATCGAGGCCAATTTTCATAAACCAACCTGTTCGCGTGGCATCTCATGCCCGACATGGACAAAGATGAAAAGCCAATAGACGGTTCCAGGCCACCACCCCAAAAAACACCCAAAAACCATCTCGCGGATGGCTGGCAACCCGGACATTGCCGTATTATACATTTTTTACCTTTCTCCAACCGTTCTCCAACACACATTGACTATATTCTTGTAGGACAACTCATCGCCGTTGTCTTGCAAGCACTTATTGGTAAGGAGAAACACCATGAACCTCGAAAAATTCACCCAAAAATCACAAGAAGCGATTTTCTCTGCCCAGCAAATCGCTCAGGAACACCATCATCAAGCCATTGAGCCGATTCATCTGGAACTGGCGTTGATTCGCCAGGACGGCGGCGTCGTGCCGGCCATCGTGACCAAAATTGCCGGTTCCACCCTCGCCTTGCGCGAGGAACTGGAAAAGGAACTCGCCAAACGCCCGCAGATTCACGGGGCGAACATGCAGGTTGGCCTTTCGCAGGCCGCCGCGGACGCGCTGACCGCCGCCGAACGCTACGCCAAAGGCATGAGTGATGAATACGTTTCAGCCGAACACATCCTGCTCGGTCTGACCGATTCCATCGAAGGCAGGCGGCTGGCTTCTTACGGCCTGACCAAAGACGCTATTCTCAAGGCGCTCCAGAGCGTGCGCGGCTCGCAGCGCGTCACCAGCCAGGACCCGGAAAGCACCTACCAGGCGCTGGAAAAATACGGCCGCGACCTGACCGACCTGGCGCGCAAAGGCAAACTCGACCCGGTCATTGGCCGCGACGAGGAAATCCGCCGCGTCATCCAGATTCTCAGCCGCCGCACCAAGAACAACCCGGCCCTCATCGGCGAGCCGGGCGTGGGCAAAACTGCCATCGCCGAGGGGCTGGCGCAGCGCATCGTCAACGGCGACGTGCCCGAAGGCCTGAAGAAGAAGCGCATCGTGCAGCTCGATATGGGCGCGCTGGTGGCCGGGGCCAAGTATCGCGGCGAGTTTGAGGAACGCCTGAAGGCTGTGCTGAAGGAAATCACCGAATCCGCCGGGGAAATCATCCTGTTCGTGGATGAAATGCACACGGTGGTGGGCGCGGGCAAAGCCGAAGGCAGCATGGACGCCGGCAACATGCTCAAGCCCATGCTGGCGCGCGGCGAACTGCATCTCATCGGCGCGACCACCCTCGATGAATACCGCAAATATGTGGAGAAAGACCCGGCCCTCGAGCGGCGCTTCCAGCCCGTGCTGGTGGAAGAACCAAGCGTGGAGGATACCATCTCAATTTTGCGCGGTCTGAAGGAGCGTTACGAAGTCCATCACGGCGTGCGCATCACCGACCCGGCGGTCATCGCTGCGGCCACCCTCTCGCACCGCTACATCCCCGACCGGCACCTGCCAGATAAGGCGATTGACCTGATTGACGAAGCCGCCGCCCGGCTGCGGACGGAAATCGACTCGAAGCCGCAGGAACTGGACGAGGTGGACCGCGCCATCATGCAGCTCGAAATCGAACGCGAGGCGCTCAAAAAAGAAAAGGACAGGGCATCCAGAGAACGGCTGGAGAAACTGGAAAGCGAGCTGGCCGAACTGCGCGAGAAATCGAAGGCCATCACCGCCCGCTGGCAGGCTGAAAAGCAGGCCATCGGTCAACTGCGCACGCTGAAGGAGAAACTGGAGCAAACCCGCACCGAGATGGAGCGCGCCGAACGCGCCGCCGACCTGGAGAAAGCCGCCCGCCTGCGCTACGGCGAACTACGCGCCCTCGAGGAGCAACTCCGCACCGCCGAAGCCCGGCTGAAGGCCATGCAGACTGAGGGCGCGCTGCTCAAAGAGGAAGTGGATGCCGAAGAAGTGGCCGCCATCGTCGCCCGCTGGACGGGCATCCCGGTGGATAAACTGCTGGAAGGCGAAACGCAGAAACTCCTGCGCATGGAAGAAAACCTGCACCGCCGCGTGGTCGGTCAGGAGGACGCGATTCGGGTGGTCTCCAACGCTGTCCGCCGCGCCCGCGCCGGGCTGCAAGACCCGAACCGTCCCATCGGCTCGTTCATCTTCCTCGGCCCCACCGGCGTGGGCAAAACCGAACTGGCGCGCGCCCTGGCAGAGTTCCTCTTTGATGACGAGCGCGCCATGATTCGGATTGACATGAGCGAATACCAGGAAAAACACACCGTCAGCCGTCTGATTGGCGCGCCGCCGGGCTATGTGGGCTACGACGAAGGCGGTCAACTGACCGAAGCCGTCCGCCGCCGCCCGTACAGCGTGGTCTTGTTTGATGAAATCGAGAAGGCGCACCCGGAAGTCTTCAACGTCCTCTTGCAACTGCTCGATGATGGCCGCCTGACGGATGGTCAGGGCCGCACGGTGGACTTCCGCAACACGGTGGTCATTATGACCTCCAACCTGGGCAACACGCTCTGGGAGAACGGCCACAAGGTCGGGCGCGATGAGATTACCCGCGTCCTGCAAACGCACTTCCGCCCGGAGTTCCTCAACCGCATTGACGAGATTGTGGTCTTCCACCCGCTCGGCAAAGAACACCTGGCCGGAATCGTGGATATTCAACTGCGGCGCGTCAGCAAACTGCTGGCCGAGAAGGGCTACAAACTGGAAGTGACCGAAGCCGCCCGCGAGTACCTGGCCGAAGTCGGTTACGACCCGCACTTTGGCGCCCGCCCACTCAAACGCGCCATCCAGCGCGAACTGCAAGACCCGCTGGCGCTCAAGATTCTGGCGGGCGAGTTCCCTGGCCCGGACGCCAGGACGGGCAAGGAAGGCGACACCATCCGTGTAGAGCGCGGCCCGGACGGGCTGACCTTCGCGGTGGGCGTGGAGGTGGTGGAAGGGGAGATAGTGGAATGATGTTGTAGGACAAGTCTTCAAGACTTGTCCTACAATTTTTTTCCATTTACAACCATGTGCGCTATACTTACGTGAGCGCGCGTGCCTCGTCTTTCCAGACGGAAAGCGTTGCTTCGGGAGATTCTGGCATCATCACAAAAAACGGGAGAACAGCCCATGCCCCCTTCCTTCTCTCCAACCACCGACCTGACCTGCCCCCGCTGCGGAACATCCTTCCGCGCCGATGCGTGGCTCATCATAGACGCCGCCGCGCGCCCCGACCTGCTGGAACAGGCCAGGCAGGGCACGCTCCACCAGGTCACCTGCCCGCAGTGCGGACACGTCTTCGACGCCGACCAACCCCTTCTGCTCTACTTCCCGCCCGATTTCCCCTCTCCCTTTGGGAGAGGGGCCAGGGGTGAGGGGTCAGGGGTGAGGGTGCTCTTCTCCCCCGCCCAACAGACCACCGCCGAACAAGACCGGCAACACGCCCGCCACCTCGTGGAGCGCCTGAAAGAAAGCCTCGGCTCCGCCTGGCGGGATGAATGGCTGGCAAACGGCCTGCCAGCCGTGCCGCGCCCGCTCCTGCCCCTGGCGCTCACCGAAGGGCTGGAAGCCGTGCAGCAGAAGATGCGAGAAGCCCAGCAAGTACCCCAAGAATCCATCCGCCTGTTGGAAGAAGCAGGCGATTTGGGAAAAGCCCTGGTGGCTGTTTTGAACGTCCGCTCGGCAGAAGAGCACCGCGCCTTTCTGGAACAGCACCCGGAACTCTACGCGCCTGAAGGGTTGCAACTTCTGGAACGCCTGCTGGCAGTCGAAACGCGACCGCATGTCAGGCAGCAACTGGAAATGTTCCTTCAAATCCATCGCCTCTGCCAGGAACTGGGGTTGGAACAGACCTTTGCCGCAGTCAGCCAGGCCGCCCAACTGCCCACCGAACTGCGCGAAGTCCTGGAAGAACTTGCCCGCCGCGGCGCGCAAATCCGCTCGCCGGAAGACCTGGAGCACGCCCTGGAAGAGAACCCCGATTTGCGTAAGAAACGGGAGCGCGCTGCCCGCAACATACAGCGTGAACCAACAGATACGGTTCCAGGTGATTTGCGCGCCTTGTTGCAGGAAATTGCCAGCCTGCGCCGCCTTTCCGAAATGCCACGCAAGGTTGAACTCTGTCAACGCGCCTTATCGCTGATTCTCCGCGAACAAAATCCCCCCCTATGGGCCGCGCTCCATGTAGAACTGGCCAATGCCCTGGCGCAAAATCCGCAAGGCAGCCGGGCGGAGAATCTGGAGCAGGCCATTTTCCACTACCAGCAGGCGCTGGAAGTGTATACCCGCCAGGCCTACCCGGAGCAGTGGGCCATGACGCAAAACAACCTGGCAAACGCCTACCTAAACCGCATTCGGGGAGAGCGGGCGGAGAATCTGGAGCAGGCCATTTTCCACTACCAGCAGGCGCTGGAAGTGTACGAACCGCAGAAGTATGCTCAACAGTGTAAGGAAGTTGGCTTGCGCCTGGCCCGCTTGCTGGAGGAGAAGAAAGACTGGTCATCGGCTGCGAACGCATATCGCCGTGCGTTGGAAGCAGATGCCCTCCTGTTCACCGTCACAGCCATCTCTGCCCGCTCACGGCAGGAATATCTACGCGCCAATCAGGGATGGCAGGCCAGGGCAGCATTCAACGCACTGCGGTCGGGGAACCCGGCGCAGGCAGTCGCCTGGCTGGAGAGCGGCCGCGCCCGCCAGATGGCGGAAACCCTGCAACAGGAAAGCATAGACCTGGAACGCCTCGCCGCGCTGGGCTATGGCAAACAACAGCAGGCCTTTCGCGAGGCGCGCGATAGGCTGCGTCAGATGTATGAGCTGAGTGATGCCCCGAACCGCCCCGGCGATTGGCTCGAGCAGGCAGACGCGGCATATGCTCATTATGAGCAAGCCATGCAAGCAATCCAAAGCGTGCCCGGCTTCGAATACTTCCTGCGCTCCCTGCCCTTCGACGCAATCCAGGAGCAAGCCGAAGACGCCCCGCTGGTCTATCTGGCCGCCACCGAATATGGCGGCTTTGCCCTCATCGTCCGCGCCGGGGCAGGGGTGGATGTCCTTGAACTGCCTGAATTGACCGAAGAAGCGCTGCGCGAAAAGGTCGTTGTCCCCAAAGACGACCCTGCTATAGGCGGCTACCTGGGCGCTTACTGGCGCTGGCTTGCCAACATCCGGAATGAAGCCGCCCGGCAGGCCTGGTTCGATGCGCTGGAGGCCATGCTGACCTGGCTGGGTCAGGCCGTGATGTCGCCGCTCGTGGCGCGGCTGGAAGCGCTCGGCGTGCCGCAGGGTTCGCTCGTGCGCCTGATTCCGGGCGGCTGGCTGGGGCTGCTCCCGCTCCATGCCGGTAGGACAACTGCTAGCAGTTGTCCTACGTATGCCCTCGACCACTACACCTTCACATCCCTCCCCTCCGCCCAGGCGCTCTATCATGCCAGCGCTGCGGCGAAACGCCCGGCAGAGAGCCTGCTGCTCGTGGATAACCCGGATGGTTCGCTGGTCTTTTCCGGCCAGGAGGCCGAAGGGGTGCGGGATGTCTTCCCGGAGCAGGGGATAAAATCCCTGAAGGGTCCGCGCGCCGCCAAAGAGCGCGTGCGCCAGGCCATGTCCCAGGCGGAGGTGCTCCACTTCTCCACGCACGGCCGCGCCGGCTGGACGGAGAGCGAGCGCGCCGGTGTGCTCCTGGCCGGGGGCGAGTGGCTCACCCTGCCGGAAATCTTCGCGCTGCGCCTGGAGAAACCGCGCCTGGCCGTGCTTTCCGCCTGCGAGACGGGCGTCCCGACTCTGAAAAACCCGGACGAGGTCGAAGCCCTGCCCACCGGCCTGATGCAAGCCGGCGTCCCCGGCGTGGTCGGCTCGTTGTGGGCGGTCAATGACCTGAGCACGGCGCTCTTGATGACCTGGTTCTATCACTTCTGGCGCAAGGAAGGCATGCCGCTGCCTCAGTCGCTGCGCCGGGCGCAATGCTGCCTGCGCGATGCCTTTCAAAGCGGCGCGGTGCGCGCCGAGTTGGAAGCGCTGGCAGAGCGCGCCGGCTGGCGCATGGCGTCAGAACAGGCCGGGGATTTCCTCCACCTGGTCACCCTGCGCGATTTTGCCCACCCGTATTACTGGGCTGGGTTTACGTACACTGGTTTGTAGGTCAACTGCTCGCAGTTGACCCAATAAAACTATGAGCGTCTTTTTCCGTCGCCATCTCCCTCACTACCATCTGCCGAACGCCACCTATTTCATCACCTTTCGGTTGGCGGGCAGCCTGCCTGTGGAAGTGGTGCAGCGCTTTCAACAGGAGCATGAGGCTGAATTGCGCCGGCTGGAGCAAACCCTGAGCGGCGCGGCGCTGCATCAGGCGCGACAGGAGGCTCAAAAACGTTACTTCGATCGGCTGGACGCTCTGCTCGACCGCGCCTTGCACGGCCCGCGCTGGCTGCTCGAATCGGAATGCGCCCGCATCGTTATGGCGTGCCTTCGCGAGCTGGACCCAACACACTATCACCTGCACGCCTTTTGCATCATGAGCAACCATGTTCACTTGCTGATAGACCAGCAGGATATTCCCGAGCATCCTGCCCGCCGGGATGGGAAACTTTACACTGCCCTCAGCCGCGCCTTACGTCTGCTCAAAGGCAAAAGCGCAGCGCTGTGCAATCGTCATCTGGGACGCAGCCAAGAGGCCTTCTGGCAGCATGAGAGCTATGACCACGTCGTGCGGAATGAACGTGAATATGAGCATATCCTGGCCTATATCGTCAACAATCCAGTCAAAGCAGGCTTGGTCTCAGACTGGCAGGATTGGCCTTATACCTTTGTAGCCTTTTTGTAGGACAACTGCTAGCAGTTGTCCTTAGGAGTGCCTTATGTCCCGTAAACGAGACCCTTCCCTTCCCACCCCCTTTGAAATCCGTTACGCCGTCAGGCGGGCGGCTGAGTTGCTCCCCGAGGCAGAAAAGAACTCACTGCTCGAATTGCTCCAAAACCAGGATAAGGTTCCACCAGTCAAACTGCTTGCGTTCTTTCAGGAGACACCGCAGGGGCGCGAGTGGCTCCAGCGCGCCCTGTACCTTTCCGGGGCCGAACAGGCGCGCGGCTACGAGACGCTGCCCGGCCAGCCGGGTGAGATTCCGGCGCGCAGCCTGTGGAAATGTCCCCGATGCGGCTTCACCTGGCGCGTGCTGCGGACAGGGCGGCCGGTGCCGCCCTGTCCGCGTGATGGCTCGCCCCTGGAGCCGGTCGTTCCCAAGGAGCAAAACCATGTTGGATAAATTCTGGGAAAGTCTGGGCGGCGACCTGGCCGGGGAGTGGCTGCGCCGCGCCTTCAGCCCGCCCTTTTTGTTCTACCTGAGCGGCCTGGGATTCTACATCCTGCGTTACGGCTGGCAGCCGCTCTGGCAGCAACTCCTGAGCCGGAGCGTGGTCGAACAGATTGCGTTGCTCGTCCTGCTGCTCATCGGGCTGATTCTGAGCGCCCTGCTCAGCGCGCAATGGCGCTTTTCCTTCCTGCGCTGGATGGAGGGATATTGGCCCTGGCCGCTGCTCTCGCTAGAACCGCTCTTCATCGCCTGGCAGCAAAAGCGCCTGCAAGCCGCCGAACAGCGCCTGAACCGGTTGCCTGACACCCAAACCGCCGCGCTCACGCGTCAACGCGCCGCGCTCGAGGTCTTTCAGCACTACTTTCCCTCCGAAATACACGAAATCTGCCCAACGCGCCTGGGCAACATCCTGCGCGCCGGCGAGACTGCTCCGGCGCAGAAATACGGCCTGGATGCCTGCGTCTGCTGGCCGCGCCTGTGGCCGCTCCTGCCCGAATCCCTGCGTGACGACCTGACCGCCGTGCGCAGCCGCTTGCTCACCCTGGCCGAGCTTTGGGGCATGGGCTTGCTCTCGCTGGTCTGGGTAGTCTGGTCGTGGTGGGCGCTGCCGCTGGCGCTGCTCTGGATGTGGATGGCCTATCACCTGGCCTTGCCGGTCGCCATGGCCTATGCTGACCTCATCGAAAGCGCCTTTGACCTGTACCGCCTATCCCTCTACGATGCTTTGGGCTGGTCACGACCGCAAAAGGACGAAGATGAAATTGCCCAGGGGCGGGCGCTGACCGAATTCCTGTGGCGAGGAACATCTGAACGAGCGGTAGAATACCCAAATCCATGAGGCCTTCACTTCCCTGATGGCCGCTCCCCAACCAAAGCGGCGCGCAGGAAATCTCCGCCGGTGAAGCCCTGACGCGCTTCATCCAGCGCGGGCTGACCGGTCAACCGATGGCATAGACTTTCCCCCCGGCAAAAGATTGCCCATGAGAGGCAGGCCGGCCCCTCCACGCCTTGCGGGGCGAAGGGGGCGGCGTTTACGTCCGCCGTGCCGGTAGGCATGATTTTTGACGAACCCTGGACTTTGCCAGAGCAAAGAGAACAGGTGGAACTTAAGGCGTGAATGATGTCAGGGTATCGTACGCTGGCCCGTTATTTGTCCCGCCAACGCGCCGTTCGCCGTGAGAGGGCCCGCCGGGCGCATTCGAGCAATCGAGGATGAGTATCCCATCGCCCTCGTCGAAATGGTACAGAGCCGCCGTGTTTTCGTCGGGGAGGAATGGCGCAGAGGGCGGTGTGAAGTCCCCGCTATAGCGCACAACCGTCGAAAGGCGAATCTCGTCTATCCAGCCATGAAACGAAGGGTAAGCTCCGGGGTCATAATCATGTTTTTCTGCGCCGATGACCAGGAACGGCTCATTAGGCCAGGCGGCGTTGCGCCCAACGCGGTAGGAAATGTTCCCTGCCGGGCCGTTGTAACTGCGTGCCAGCGTCCCATTGACAAAGATGCGCATCTCGCCGTCAATGCGCCGTGTCACGGCAATATGGTGCCACTGATTCGCTGCTATGGTGGTGTTTCCACAGATGGTATAGCCGCTGCTCCCGTTGTGGACACCAAAGGCTATCCGTTCGCCATACAATGAGATGCCGAAATCACCGTAATCAGGTGTGCCGAAAATATCCCGGTCCAAGATGATGTTGCCGTTAATCCAGGTATCTTCACCTTCCTGGCAGGGGCCGCTGCCGTTCTCGCCGGGGGCAAAACGCAGCCAGAATTCCAGGGTAAAGTCGGTTGCCCCAATGTTGACGGGGAGCGAGATGCCGATGGTGTTGCTGATTGGGATTTTCACCCGGTCAATGTCGCCACTGCCGGTGCCGTAAAAACGCAGGGAATAAGTGGCATTGGTGGGTGTGGCGGTTGGTGTAGATGTTGCAGTCGGCGCGTAAGTGGGGGTCGGTGTAACCGTTGGAGGAGGAGTTGTGGTCAACGTTGAGGTAGGCGTTGGAGATAGCGTAGAACTGCGCAATACCAGCGGCAGCCAAACACGCGCGATGTGAGTTTGGGCCGACACAACACGCTCCGGCGATTCCAACGATGGATTGCCATAGTTTATGTTTGCCGAAACAATAACAAGCAGCGACAAAAATAGGCCTGCAATCCAGATGACGTTTTTGGTTTTCACAAAAATCTCCTTTGAGCAATTTTTGTGACAGGCAACGCTATCACGGCCTCACGCGATTGCGCGCCCACGCTTCCCGAATGACCTGCCACAAGTCGTTTTCGACTTCGGTGAAGTTTTGCGGGTTGGGGCCAAAGGGGTAGTACATCGCCCGGTCGCCCCAGGTGTACCAGGGTTCGTAGGTCGGCTCCCAGACCCACAGGGCGTGATGGATGCCATGCGCCTCGAACCAGGCAATCTCATCGCGCAGGAAGTCCGCCGCGCCGGGCGCCCAGCGCACCACACCGAACTCATTCACCGCTACCGGCGCGCCCGTCCGCTGACGGAATTCCTGCAGCGGGGCGAGATACGCTTCCAGCCAGGCGCGGTCGAAGCGGTCGGGGATGCCGTCCCAGGTGATGTCGAACTCGCCGGGGTAGGGTTTGCGTTCCAGGGGCTGCTGGTGGGTGTAGAGGAAGGGTGCATATTGATGAGCGGCATAGACGATGCGCTCCGCCTGCGCCGGCTGAAGGTACGGCAGCCAGGGGACGCTGCCCCAGCCCATCGGGTTGACCAGAATTGGGGTTTCGGCGTCCACCTGGCGAATGGCGGCCACAATGCGCGGGTAGAACTGATTCCAGTCGTAGAGCGTGCCGGCATAACGCGGGTAGAACTCCGCCGGGTCGTAGATTTGGAGCAGCACGTCATCGGCGTTCGGCTCCACCATCAGGTCATAGCCGACAACCACCGGATGGCCGCGATAGCGTTCGGCGGTGACGCGCCACATCTCCACCCAGGCATCCTGCGCGGCCTGCTCCGTCCAGACGGTTTCGATGAGCAGGGCGGGGTCGAACCAATCGCCGGCGCCGTCGCGGTAGAAGGTGAAGTCGCTGCGTCCCGGCCCGGTGCGGAAGGAGATGACGGCAAACAGCCCGGCGCGCTCCGCCATTTCGAGCAGCGAGTCGAGATTGGCCTGCGAGCCCTCGTCCAGGACGTAGGGCGGGCGTTCGGTGAACAGGCCGGGGATGGACAGATTGACGTAGTTCGCTCCCGCCGCCGCCAGCCGGTCGAAATCGGATTGGGCGTAGGGCGGGCCGATGTAGCCTGGCCCAAGCAGGTCGCCGTCCAGGTCGGGGACGCGAATGCGCTGCCAGAGGTTCGCCCCGCGCAGTTGCGTCCCGTTCGTCCAGAGCGACCATTTGTCGAGGGCGGGCGCGGGGGTTGGGGTGGATGTGACCGGGGTGCTGATGGGCGTTGGGGGCGGGGCGGGCGCGGGCTGGCAGGCGGAGAGGAACGAGAGCGTCAGGCAAAGGAGGAGCAAGACAGACGGTTTCATGCGCAGTCGGTCAGAAAGCCGGGGAACAAAGAGTTTTTTCGAGATTTCGGGCCACTTTTGCCAGGAGAGTATATTCGCTTTTCTAAATACAAAATCCCCCATTGGTTTGACCAACGGGGGAAATGCAGCAAAATCAGGCATTCTTCTGCGCCTGTTGGCTGCGCCGCTTTTTGAAGTAACCCGTCAGCGCCTTCCAGACCGGGCAGCGGTCATAGACGGCGCTGAAGAACAACGCGCCGCTGACCAGGAACAGGAGCCAGTTCTTCTCGAAGGCGAACCAGGCCAGCGCCGCCACCAGCGCCGCCAGCGTGATGCGCAGGATGCGGTCACGGGAGGAGAGCGGGGAGGGCGTGCCGCCCTGCGCAAGAGTCTCGAACATCTCGTTGAGGGTGGAGGCCGGTTTCGCGCCCACATGCCGCAGCACTTCTTCCCCGTTCCGAAAGACAATCAGCGTGGGAATGCCGTAGATTTTCAGTTCCTGCAAGAGTTCCTGGTTCTCATCGGCGTTGATTTGCCACAAATCCACCCGACCCTGATACTCTTTAGCGAGCCGCTCCAGGATGGGCTTGACCACCCGGCACGGGCCGCACCACGGCGCCCAGAAATCCACCACCACCGGGCGGGGGTTGCGCTTGAGTTTGAAATAAAACGATTCGGGTTTCATGCGGTTTCCTTATTTCGACCAGTCGGCCACCATCTGCTTGCGCCCGCGCAGGACTTTTTCAACCGCAATCGCGGCAGTCGCGCCTTCAGCGGCGGCAATCACCGCCTGCTTAACGTGGTTGCACAAGACATCGCCCACCGCATACACGCCGGGGAGGGCGGTCTGGAACTCGTGGTTGACGATGAGGCAGCCAGTATCGCTCAATTGCAGCTGGTCTTGCAGAAAGTCGGTTATGGGCCTGCCGCCTTGCAGGTAGATGAACGCGCCGCGCACGGGCAGGGTCTGCTCGCCCTGACCGCGCAGGGCAAAGCGGATGGCTTCCACCCGTCCCTGGCCGATGATTTCGCGCAGGCTGGCGCCCTGGTAAAATTGCGCTTTGGGGTGGTGGAGCAGTTCTTCGGCCCTTTCGGGCGGGGCTTTCAGTTCCGGCGTGGGGGAAAGGAAATGCACGCGGCTGGCAAATTGGGTCAGGAAGAGCGCTTCTTCGATGGCTTCATCGGTGTTCCCGGCCACCGCCACCTCCTGCCCCTTGAAGAAGGCCCCGTCACAGGTGGCGCAGTACGAAACGCCATGCCCCAGCAGTTCGTCTTCACCCTTTACGCGCGAACCGCGCCCCATCGAACCGGTGGCAATGATGACCGCGCGCGCCATATACGCGCCGTTGTTGCCGAAGACAGATTTGGGTTCGCCGGGCAAATCCACGCCAATCACTTTATCGTTGACGTATTCCGCGCCGAAGGAGCGCGCCTGTTCGCGCATCCGCTCCAGCAGTTCCGCGCCGCTGATTTCGCCCGGCACGCCCGGGTAATTGGCAATTTTACCGGTAATGCCCAGCGCGCCGGTGGTGAGACCCTTATCCAGCACCAGCGTTTTCAGCCCGGCGCGGGCGGCGTACATGGCCGCCGTGCTTCCGGCCGGCCCGCCGCCGATGATGACAACATCATAAGTGGAATCAGATGGGTTGGTCAGATTCATGCTCAATTCCATCAGAAATCTCTCCTTTTGAGAAAACTCTACAGGCGTTTAGATGAAATTGAGTCCCAAAAGTGACGCTATCCCCGCAATAGGAAAACCAACCCCACGCCTGACAGCCCAACGCCCAATAACAGAACCACCCAGAACTGCCAGTGCAGCGATTTTTGCAAAACCGCTTCGGCAGGGTTGCGCGGGTCGTACCACACGGTGACAGGCTCGCCCGGTTTGGGGTAACGCTCCAGCGTCTTTTGGGCTTCGGCGGCAGAAGAGTACAGAACGGCCTCCGCCAAAAAGAGCCGCTGCCCTTCGTAACGCTGATTTTCCACCCAATATTCGTACATCATTCGCGGCTGATAGCGCTTTGCCAGGCGGCGGCGGGCCGTGGAAGTGGAAACCCGCACCGAGACCAGTCGCTCTTCGACCTCGGAGCGCAACACCCGCCCGCTGACGGCTTGCCACTCCCGCGTGGAGAGCCGGTACAGTTTCCAGGCATGTACCAGCAAAAGAGAAGCCGGAAACGCCAGCAAGACGAAAATCGTCAGGCGCGCAACCGCTTCCAGCAACAGGGTGTTCACAAAATCCCTGCGCTCGCAGCCGCCAGCAAAACCAGCCCCACTGCCAGCAGCCAGATAAGCCAGCCGCCGCTCACGCGCCGCTCCAGCACGGCTTCGGCGGGTGCTTTCGGGTTGTAAAAAACCGTCACCGCGCCGCCCGGCGGAAAACGTTTCAGCATAGTTTGGACAGGTTCGGGTCTGCCCCACTGCGTCCCTGCGCCCAGGCTATACCGGTCGCCGGTATATTCGCGCCCCGCCACCGTGTAGCGATAGACCACGCCAGGGGTGTAGAGGGTGCGCTCCACGTTGTCTTTCCACTCTCGAAACGAGCGCAACTCGGCAGCGACGACAACCCCAGCCACCGAAGGCCAGGTCTGCAGGGCCAGCGCCTGCCGCTGCTGCGCAAAGCCAAATAGAAGCAGGAACAACCCCATCCCGCCGGAGAGGGTGACAAACAGGGCGTTTTCTGGCTGCGGCAGATGCGGCGCAAGCAGGTCGGGGACTTTTGCCAGGGTGAGCAAGGTCAAAACCGCGCCGCCGCCAAAGAAGAGGAACACGCCCGTCAGCCCTTTGCCGAAATCGGGGGGCAGGGCGCGTTCCAGCACCGCTTGAGCCGGGTCGGCCGGGTCGTAATAGACGGTCACTTCCGCGCCGGGCGGGTAGCGGTTCAGCATGGCTTCGACCTCGCTTTCGGGGATATTCTCACCCAGGCTGACACGCTCGCCCGTGTAACGCTTTCCGTTGACGGTGTATTCGTAGGCAATCGAAGGCGCGCTGCGCACTCGTTCGCCTTCGTCCATGTTGCGCTTGCGCAAGGCGCGCGCTTCAGAGCGGATGATTTTGCCGCGCGCGGTTTGCCAGTTTTGGGCCGCGCGGAGTTCTTTCATCTTGAGCAGCGCCGCAAAGACAATGAGACCTATCAGCAAGGCGGCAAAAACGCCGCCAAAGAGCAGGAATGCGTTCATGGCAAATTACACTCTTTCCAGCGAGAAAATCTCATCCAGGCCATCCCAGTAATAGACGGCATACGCCGCCCCATCTTCCAGGTCGGGGAAGGCGGCATCTGGCACGGTGAAGATTTTATCCGCCAGGTGCAGTTCGGTAGCAACGTAGGTGCTGGTTGAGTTGTTGACGCGCCGCGTGCGCTGAACGCGGGCCATGCGCGCCGCGCCCTTTGCCGCAGCCACTTTGACGGGACGCATGGGCTTCAGCCCCATGAAAATGAGCGGCGCGCCAGACAGAACAAAAACCCCTGCGCCGACCAGCATCCCGATTCCAGCGGAAGAGTCTTGGACAAGAGAAGAAACTCCCTGCCAGGCCATAATCCCGCCGCCGACGCAAGCCAGCAAAAGACCCAAAGTCAGCAGGAATAATTTGAATGCACGGCGTTTGCTCGTCAGACGGGCGGTCTGACGCGGCGAGAGCGCGCCGCGGCGATTGTATGCCAGGTCTTCGGGGGTAAAGTCAAGGGCTTGCATAAGGCGGGCAGTCATAATTGCTCCTTATCGCAGGAAAAGTACCAGAGGGATGGCGATGCCGCACAGCATCAGGTTGAAGATGAGCAGCACGAACCAGAGAATTTTCACAGAGGCGGGCGTATTGATTTCCAACGCTGCATCGGACGGATTCTGCGGGTTATAGTAAACTTTCACTTGCGAATCCACCGGGTATCTGGCAATGACCCCTGGAGCGGTTGTACCGCCGCTTCCAAACCGGGGCTGAGGCGATTTCTGGCATAGAATTGTCCGCCCACGCTGTAGGCATACGTCACGCATGGATAATTGACCCAGGCGCGATTGTTTGAACTGCGCCAGGATTCCAGCCTCGATTCGACGACTGTCCCGACTGCAATGGGCCAGTTTTGCGCTGCGCTTGCTTTGCGTTGAGCAACAAAAATGTTGACGAGGAGGATGGCGTTGACCAGCAAGGCAGAACCGCCAATCGCGCCGGCAGTGATGAAAATGGCGAGTGTATCCATGTTTTTTCCTTTTCAATCATTGTCTCGAAGTTCCGGTTTGCGTAGCAGCCTTTTGGATGTTAATCTGTTGAAATTCTCTCCCGACATCCTCGCGCTCGAAAGTCAATTTCAACTGTTTTTTGTCCGGCGAGAGCGCAGCGGACAGTCCGACGTAATTTTCCGTATCGCTGAAAATTTCCACCGCCGTCAGCGGGCGCTGGAGCAGCAATTTGCCATAGACGGGCGCAAAAAGCAGTTTGAAGACCGTCTCCACCGCCATTCCGCCCAGGATGCCAGCGGTCAGTCCGACAAAGGCGCCGATGACAACATCAAAGAAACGAGTCTGAAGGGTTTGCAGCGGCGGTTCGGGGGCAAACAGCCAGCCCAAAACGAACCCCGCCAGCCCGATGAGCAGGCCGCCCACCAGAAAGGGAATCAGCGTCACTTTAGCAAGGCTGCGCTCCAGTTTTGCGCCTTCGGCGCACATCGGCAGAGAAAATTCCAATACGACCTGCCTGGAGCGTTTTTCGACGCCCATCGGCAGTTTGACCGGCAAGGTCTCGGTCGTGGGCTGCCCGCAATGGACGCAGCGCGGCGGGAACTTGAGCACGGGTGGTTTTTTGGGGTCCTGAATAGGAAGAGTCGCTATCAACATGGCACCCCCTTTGACAGAGAAAAGGGACTTAAGAAAAGGGATTTAATATTACTTGTATCATATTTATCCAAATTACACCCTCGCATAAAAGTACCAGCGTACCTCTCAAACTATGGGAAGAAGAGCGCCCCAGGTTCAACGCGCTGTGTTCACGCCTGCCTGAGGCAGGCAAACGGAGCGATTAATTAGAGCGGCATCAGGCGCAGGTAGTTGGTGCCGCGTTTTTTGCTCTCGATATCGGCAATAACGCGCGTCACCTGCTCCGGCTGCAAGCCCAATGCCTCGGCAATGTCGGCCGGGGCGGCTTCTTTTTCGTATCCCAGCCAGATGGCATCGAGCAGGTCAAAGGGAATGCGGTAGAAGAACTCTTCCTGCGTGCTGCCGCCGGGGTAGGTATCGGTAGTGGGAACGCGGCTGCGAATTTCTTCGGGAATGCCCAGATATTCGGCCAGTTGATAGACCTGTGTTTTGAACAGGTGACGGATGGGGCCAATATCGGCGCCGCCATCGCCCCATTTAACGAAGAATCCCAATTCGTGTTCGTTTTTGTTGGCGGTCCCCAGTACGGCGTAGTTGCGCTTTTCGGCGTGATAGTACAACATGCACATCCGGCTGCGCTGTTTGAAATTGGAAGCGGCCACAATCTGCTGGTATTCGGCGGGCGGCAGGCGCTTGCTAATTTCCTGCCCATCGGGGCCAGTGACGACCAGGCGATAGACGTTGAGGGTTTGCTGTTCGAGCAGGTTGGAGGGCAGGACGATTTTGGCCCCCCAGCGAGAGGGTTCGTATTCGGGAATGACCCGCTGAATAGCCTCGTCGCGCCGCTGATAACAGCCGAAGCCCTCCAACGCGCCGGAGATGTTCTCGACTACGGTGGCTACGCCCAACGGTTCGGCAAGAATCTTTGCCAGGTGTTCGCTCTCCGGGTGAGATTCGCGCTCCGGCAGCAGGACGCCCACCACCCGCTCCGGGCCAAAGGCGCGCGTCGCCAGCGCCAGCACAACGGAGGAGTCTATTCCGCCGCTGATGCCAACCACGCCGCCCTGTTTTTTCATGGTTCCAAAAACGCCCTCGCGCAGGGCATGGCAGATGCGCTCGGTTTCGGCGGCGGGGTCGAGGGTGAGCCAGGAACGGGTAAATTTGTTGGTCATGGGGTTCTCCTTCATGATGGCGTAGAATGAATTCCGCGTTACAACGCGACATAGCGCTGGATATGCTCCTCGCGCAGCGGGTTCAGGCGAAAATCTTTGATAAACGACTGGCGCAGGAGTTGGGTGGAGATGATGCCCGCAACGGCCATCGAGTCGACCTCGCTGAGGGTCTCCAGCCGGGCGGCTTTGTCCATCAGCGCGCGGACGGCGGCGGGGTGGAAATCGCCGCTTTCGGCCAGGCTGCTTTCGGAGAGCAGGTCGGCCAGGTAATCGGGCGGGCGGGCAAAGAAGGCCTGGCGGATGGGGGCGCGGTAGGTTTTTTTGCCGCGCTGCCAGATGGTTTGGGGCAGGTACTTTGCGCCCAGTTGTTTGAGCAGGTATTTTTCGGTCAGGCCGCGCAGTTTGAGCCAATCGGGCAGGCGGCTGGCAAATTCGACCATGCGGTAATCGAGGAAGGGATAGCGGCCTTCGACCGAGTTGCCCATTGCCATGCGGTCGCCCTGGGAAGAGAGCAGGTAGGGGGAGAGGAACGAGGTGATTTCGAGGTACTGCGCCTGGGCCAGGGGAGTCCAGCGGGAAAATGCCGGGGGCAGAGGCCGATGGGGGTGCGTAAGCGGTTGGGGCGGCTCGCGTAAAAAGCGCGTGAGGCGGCGGGTGTTGTTCCAGCGGATGAGATGCGAGTAGTATGGTGAATCCGTCTCGGTCAGACCCTGCCGAAAGAAGGATTCCAAAAAACTCATCTGCCCGTCTGATAGATTGGCGATGTCGCGGTAGAGACGGCGCAGCAGGAGCGGGCGAATTTTAGAATCGGGACGGCGCGCCCAGAAGCGGCGGACAGCCATTTCTTTGAAGATGTCGTAACCAGCCAGGGTTTCATCGGCGCCTTCGCCGGTGAGGACGACTTTGAAGTTTTTACTGCGGACGAGGGCCGAAAGCAGGAACATGGGCGCGGGGGCGGTGCGGAGCAGGGGCGTTTCGGCGTGCCAGACGACTTGCGGGAAGACCTGGCCGATTTGTTCGTAGGCGCATTCGATGATGTTGTGGCGCGTGCCGAGAAAGGCGGCCACTTGCTGCTGGAAGGCGCTCTCGTCGAAGGCCGGGTCGGTGAAGGCGATGGAGAAGGTTTCGAGTTCCGATTGCCCATAGCGGCGGATGAGGGCGGTCACGAGCGAGGAATCGAGTCCACCGCTCAGGTAGGCGCCAACGGGGACATCGGCGCGCAGGCGAATGCGGGCGGCATCTATGAGCAGGGTTTCGAGTTGTTCCAGGTATTCCTGGACGGGCCGGGGGGCGGCAGGGGGGGGAAAATCGGGCTGCCAGTAGGGGTGAATCTCAAATTTTTCCGGGCTGGCGAGCAGGTAGTGGCCGGGCAGCAGTTCGGTGATGCCTTTGAAGATGGCGCGCGGGCTTTGGACGCTCCAGAAGGTGAAGACTTCTTGAAGGGCTTGCGGGTCAAGTTCGGCGCGCTGACCGGGGTAGGCCAGGATGGATTTGATTTCTGAGCCAAACACGAGGCGATTGCCAGCGCGAGCGTAGAAGAGCGGGCGCACGCCCAGCCGGTCACGGGCCAGGAAGAGGGAGCGGCGGGGCCTGTCCCAAATGGCGATGGCGAATTGGCCGTTGAGTTGTTCCAGGCAGGCCGGGCCGAGGTCTTCGTAGAGATGCAGGATGACTTCGGTGTCTGATTGGGTGCGGAAGCGGTGTCCGCGCTGTTCGAGGGCGGCGCGCAGTTCGATGTAGTTGAAAATTTCGCCATTGAAGACAATCCAGAGCGATTCGTTTTCGTTGCCGATGGGCTGGTCGCCAGTGGCAAGGTCAATGATGCTGAGACGGGCATTGCCGAGCGCGGCGTGAGGGTCGGAATAGATGCCAAAGCCATCCGGCCCGCGATGGCGGAGCATTTCCAGCATTTGGTGGATGACTCGCTTTTCGGGGCGCTGCGCTTCCTCCAGGTTGACGATGCCGCAAATTCCACACATTTCAGGCCGTCGCTTTCATTTTTCGCAATTCAGATTTGAGTACTTTGCCGTGCGCGTTGAGCGGTAAGGCCGGCAGGAAGATGACCGTTTGCGGAAGCATGTGCCGCGCCAGATGCGCCCGGCAGTGCTGCAACACGTCCTGTTCAGTGAGCGCCGCGCCGGTCTTGCGCACGACGAAAGCCGCAATCTGCTCTCCGGCCTGCTCATCGGGCAGGCCCACCACCGCCGCCGAAACGACCTGCGGAATTTGCAACAGGCACGATTCGACTTCGTAACTGCTGATGCGGTGTCCGTAAGATTTAATGAAGTCGCTCTTGCGGTCGACAATGTAAATGAAGCCGTCTTCGTCGACCGTCGCCAGGTCGCCCGTGTAGAGCGCGCCTTTGCGGAATTTCTCGCGGCTGGCTTCTTCATCATTGAGATAACCGGGGGAGATGTTGTTTCCCCAGGCGACGATTTCGCCGGTTTCGCCGGGCTGAATTGGGCTTCCGTTTTCGTCCAGCACCTTCAGTCTGACGCCGGGGATGCCGCGCCCGATGGAGCCGAGTTTATGGGAGAGCAGTTCGGGGGGCAGATAAGAGAGCCGCGCGGTGGCTTCGGTCTGCCCATACATGACGTAGATTCTGGCGTTGGGGCGCGAGGCGGCCAGTTCTTGCAGCAAGGCATTGTGCAATTTACCGCCCGCCTGCTGAAGTTTTTTGAGATGGGGCAATGCGCGGCGGGGAAAGGTGGAGTTGCGGAGCAAAATTTGATATGTGGATGGAACGCCCGCAAAGCCGGTGCATTCGGTCTGTTCCATTTTATCCAGGACGGTTTCGGGATAGGTGAAGGTGTTGCTGATGACCAGCGTGCCGCCAACCCGCAGGTGCGTGTGAAGCAGCGATGCGCCGTAACAATAGTAAAACGGCAGGACGACCATGATGCGCTCGGCGGCGGTCAGTTGGAGGTATTCGATGATGGAATCGGTGTTGGCCTGCAAATTGCGATGCGTCACTCGAACCAGGCGCGGCCGGGAAGTTGTGCCAGAGGTGGGCATGAGGGCGGCATCGGAATCGAGGTCGAAATCGGCAACGGAGGACGGCCAGGGAGCTGCCTGTACCTGAAGCAGGCTTTTTTCCAGCAAAAAGCAGGGCTGTTCATGGCACAGCGCGGCATATTTAACCTGGGCGGGCTTATCGAGGAACAGAAATTTGCACCCCGCGAAACTCAACACGCGCTGGACTTCCTCAGGCGGGTAGAGGTTGGAAATTGGCACGGCTACGGCGCCGAGTTTGAGCACGGCCAGATACGCCGCCGCCCAAAACGACGAGTTCTTGGCCACAATTGCCACCCGCTCGCCGGGGCAAATGCCGCGCGCGGTCAATTCGGCGCATAAGTGGGCGCACATGCCCCGGAATTGGGCATAAGTGACCTGCCCCTCCTCGGCAAGGAAGGCGATGGCGTCTTCCCTGGCGTTCAACAGAAAGTCATCAGCAGCGTTCATGGCCGCTCAATGCTTGTGGTTCAATTTGCTGCGGATGTAGGCCGCCAGGTTGGAGATAGAATCGAAGTTTTGGGGTGTGATTTCGGAATCTTCGACCGAAATTTTGAAGTGGTCTTCGATGAATGCAACCATCTCCACTACGCCAGTAGAATCGAGAATGCCATTTTCGAGGAAAGAATCGTTATCTGTGTAAGTAAATCCATCTGGCGAAAACAGGATGTTTTGGGCAATGTAGGCGCGAAGGGCTTCTTGTATTGTTTGCATCTTGAGCTCTCTTTCTTACAGGGAATGATTTTGGAGAAAAGGGCAAAGAATGCCTGCTTGCGGCAACTTTATCCGATGTGGAGACGGGTATGCTGTGCCCCCTGGCTGGAAACCGTGTGGGTGGTGCGGATAAAAAAGAACCGTGAAATGCGCAATTGAGGGAGTTCGCTGAATTTAAGCATCAGGTGCATCCACCTGGATGGGATGTTATCCAGCCAGTAATAAGCATACAGCCGCCGCCAGCCCTCGTCTTTCAAAACCAGTTGCAGCGAGCGATGGGTAGGCGCAGCCAGGTTCTTGCCTCGATGGCTGGGCGGCAGGAAAATATCCAGCGCATAAACATCCTGTTCGGTACAGTTAATGCCCAGCATGGATAAGTCGGGGTGTTGAATCGGCTTGTTTGCCCTGCCAGGAGTCAGACACCATACATCGCCAATGACGGTATTTTGATGGTCCACGAGCGCAAATCCGCGCAACCCCTGTTTGAAGTGACGTAAGGCTGCCAAACGGCGCTGCCCGGCAAGGAAAGTCCATTTACCGGCCTCGACATCCTGCCGGGTTAATTCGATAAAGCGATAATCCAACCCGAAGAGCGGGTGTTTTGAAATCACCAGTTGGGTTAAATCGAAATAACCAGGAACCGCCACCCTTTTGTAAAAAACCTGCTGATGAAATAGCGTGGGCAAATCGCCCTTCCTGATTGCATCACCGACCAACTTTAGCGCAAACTTAAGGTTTTCAAACATAAACCGCCCTGTGTTAATAAAAAGAGCACGCTACCACATAAATCTATAAAATCATACCATAATTGGGGATATATGTCACCAGGATTTTGGTTGGGTGTCTAAATAGGGGGAATGAAACCTTTGAGATGCGACCCCGGGAACTTCTGTGGATAGTAAAGGGGCTGCCCTACTTTTTGGACAGTCCCACGCCGCTCAATCAAAAAGCCAGGTCAAAACAGTTCAAAGCGCCCAGGTTACGCATTCGTGGTCGACTGATGAACTGCCAGATATTCTGCGCGTGTGGCAACCACTGGAAGGAAAACCCCAGAGCAAAATAGACGAGCAGGAAAACACCGCCAGTGACTCCCATCAACATTATGAATATCGTCCGCACCCAATCCACGCGAATATCGGAATAGGCTGCCAACCCCTGGCAGACACCCCAAATATTCTGTCCTTCCTGGATGCAATACAGGCGGCGCTGAGAACGGGGGAGTTCTCCAACGGCGTCTGGAGTGTCGCTGCCGGTCTCCACCGGGCCGACCCGTTCCAGCACAGATTTGACATCAGCAATATGGATAATCAGCTCGTTCGAACACAACCGGGCTGCGAGCTTCTCGCCAATCGATTGTTCCAAATCGCGCAGTGCTTCTTCGTAATCTTGGTCATCTTTCAGGCGTACCCGGGCGATTTCCAAATATTGCCGGAGAGCCTCATAAGCATCTTCATCCAGCCAAAACATCATGGGGTGACTGCTCAGGCTAATTGGTCTCTTGGTTTGCATGATTGTTTTCTCTTAATTCGTCAATCAGGTTTATTAAAAATTGCCAGCAAGTTCGAAACTCTGCCAATTGCCTGTGACCGACTTCAGTACGTTTGTAGTCTTGCGCGGAGGGCCTAACCCGGATTCCTGCCACCTGATAGTTCGAGAGAACCGCTTTCGCTAAACCTGTTAACGAAACTCACCGTATCTAAATACCAATGACATTGCCCCCAAACATTGCCGAAGGTATCACGTTAATTACAGATAATCATGCCAGAAGAAAAAGAAAGGGAAAATACGCGAAATCTGCCGTTTTGTATATGAAGTGCCATGAAAACCATGTCTGCCACCGCCCAATCATTCCCAAATATCGCTTTGGCGATGTTTTTCAGGTAAACGTCGCGCTTCTTCAACACATCAATCATACGCTGGTCATCCTTCTTGAGCAGCGGAGAGATTCGACCGGGGCGGTAACCCTGTCCAGAGCCAATGACCCTTATGACGAGGTCACTCAATCCGCTGGAGTGGGCAGTCCAGTTATGGATACACCTTCGAACACGACCTGTAAAATACCCCCGGCAGGAGAAAACGAAATGCAACCAAATGACAACCAAACGCGCAAAATAAAAACACACCCCCCAGCCGATAGCAATATCTGGGGGCTGGTTTACAACCAGGCCCCCAGATATGGGTGTGATCGACCAGGGACTTGAACCCTGAACCCACTGATTAAGAGTCAGTTGCTCTGCCATTGAGCTAGTCGACCATCGAGCGGACGATATTATACCGCAAAGGAAAGATGTGTCAATAATCAGACTATGCGCAGTCTAAAACCAGGATTTCCTCCGCCTGAAGCCAGACGCCCAGCGCGTCGCCGTAGCGAATGCCAGGAACAGGCAGGGCAATCACCTCCAGCAGGGAGGGGTTCTGAAAGTGGCGCAGTTTTGTTTCAGGGTGCGGGTAATACACCCAGCCGTCATATTCCACCTGGCGAAACACAACCCGGCAGCGCGAAAACGAAAAAGTTTCGGGCGGGTGCAGCTCGGTCCACGCAACCAGCGGAAAGGTGAACTGTGGCTTGAGCATCGCAAACCGGGCCGGGGAAATATCAACATTGAGCGAACCGTTGAAGTAGCCGTCCAAATCCAGCCCGCGCGCCTTGAAGAGCGGCCTTTGCCGCTCCAGCGCGCCATACGGATAGTCGCGCGACGGCCCCGAAGCCACCCGGTAGCCCTGCGCCAGCACGCCTGTCACATAGACCCAATCTGCCATCACTTCACCGTAAAATTCACGTTCAAAACCGACTCGTTGCCCAGCCGGTCGCGCGCCACAATCCGCAGAACATGGCTGCCGCGCCGCGCCGTCCAGGTCGTGGTAAAGGGTGGGGCATCCAAGAAGGCCAGCCGCCGCTCATCCAACCAGAGTTCGACCCGCGTCACAAACAGGTTATCGGTCACGCGCGGCTGAAAGACGATTTGCGGATTCTCTGCCAGGGAGATTTCTGCGCCATCCAGAGGAAAATTCAGCCCGATGAGCGGGGACTCGTTATCCACCATCACCTGCGTGGTGGCGGTTTCGACGCGGCCATCGGCACCGATGACCAGCAACTGCACCGCAAACAGCCCACTCAACCCGCTCGTATCCCACTCGGCCAGGGTTCCCGCCTCCACAGGCTGGTTGCTTTCCGAAATCAGTACCCAGCCCGAAGGGTTCAACCCCTGCCCATATTGCAGCCGGTAAGAAGCAAAATTCTCACCCGCCGCCGTACCAACGATAGGGACCGTTCCCTTCAATTCATCAAACAGAGCAGGAGAAGTGAGATTGACCGCCGGATTGAAACGCGGCGCACGGATGGTGTCGTAGGTATTGGGTGGGGATTGAATGCCCCTGGCCGCCGCCCAGGCCGCCGCTTCGGGGGGAACCTGCAAATAAACGCGATTCTCCACCAGAGCAGGAGGCGTGAAGACGGTGGCGAGCAAGCCGGTTTCGCGGTTAATTGCATAGGAACGGTAGAGCGAATCGGGTTGCAGGGGCTGATAGCCATCGAGAAACGTCTCGGCGACGAGGTTGGGGCAGGCTTCGGTCGGCAGCAGCCCCGACGGGTCGCACACGTTCAGGCGGACGATGCCAGGCGGGCGCGGCCAATCTTCGGGAGCGGCCTGATGGCTGGCGGCCTGCATGAGCGCCGTCCACAACCCGGCAGCAGGCAACTCAGAAAGGCCCTCGCCATCTAACCACAGCGAGACCACATGCTGAGGGGTATAACCCACCACCCACATCTCCGAACCATCCGGGCCGTATCCAGTTTTGACCGCTGCCGGACGACCAATTGCAAACGAAGTTGGGCTGATACGCACTGTTTCATCACGCAGTACATCCGTCACCAGGTAAGCCAGCGGCGCGCTGACAACCTGTTCGGACCTGGGCGCGCTCCAGCGGGCGTAATCGCGCCCATCCGCGCCACGAACAGACAGCAAAGTCCACGCATCGAAGACCCCCGGCGTAGTTTCATAACCAACCAGCGTGCCTTGCGCGGCGAAAACGCCATAGAAGCGGGCCATCTCAAGGACGGTGTAACGATTCTCAACCGCCAGCAGTTCATCGAGCGAGGCGGGGGTCAGGTCGAGGCCAAAAGCGCGCAAAGTCTGTCCGATCAACGCTGCGCCCATGCCATCGAACATCTGGCGGGTGGGGAGGGGCAGGTCATTCGCCATCGCCACTCGCAGGCGTATCGGGCCGCGATACGCATCCAGTTCGGCTGGGGAGACGGAACCCGCCTCAGGGATGTCCCACACCAGGGTGGCAGGAGACAGGCCGCGGGTGAATGCGGCCAGGTAAATGAACGGGGTGAGCAAGGTCCCCGGGCGGTGAGGAGTCAAAAAGGCCGATTCCATCCCATCTTTCGTATCTCCCACCAACGCCAGCACCTGACCAGAGCGCGGGTCAATGACGGCGGCGCTGGCCGAGGCCTGTTGCGCCAGAATGCCAGGCGGCAGGGGTGGTAGAGCCGATGCGCCCTGGCAAACGGGCGATTCGACTTCGGCCAGACGCGCCAGCTGCGCGCGAATAGCGCAGGCAGCGCGAGATTGAATCTCGTAATCGAGCGTGGTCAGCACAACCATCCCGCCGCGTTCAACGCGGGTGCGGCTAAAACGGGTTTCGAGTTGGGCCAGCGCCAGAGCAACAAAGGCGGGAGCCGGGCTTTGAACAGAGGTATGGGGCTGGAAAAGGAGCGGGGCGGCACGCGCGGCCTCGATTTCCTCGGGCGGGAAGACCCCGGCAGCGGCCAGAATGTTGAGGGCTTCTTGCTGACGCTGAAGAGCGGCCTGGGGCGCATCGAGCGGATTGATGGCTGAGGACTGGCTGACCGAGGCAAGCAAGACGGATTCGGCCAGATTGAGTTCGGCAGCCGATTTGCCAAAATAGAGCCGGGCGGCAGAATCGGCGCCATAAGCCAGGCGGCCATAATCGGCGGCATTGAGGTACCACTCCAGGACTTTTTCGCGCCCATAGTGGCTGACGAGTTGAGCAGCCAGAATACGCTCGCGCAGAGCGCGCCGCAGGCCGGGGGGTTCGTCCCATAGCATGAGGTCGGCGACCAGTTTTTGAGGAATGGTAGGATGAAAATTGGGGTTGGCAAGCCCGCCCAGGCTGTAGCCGGGGTGGGCCCAAAAGCCGGGGTCGGTGAGTGCGACAGTGGCGCGGGCAAGGGATTCTGGGATGTGTTCGGAGGCGGAGGGGTCGAGCGGCAGATAGCGGCGCGCGGCATCTTGCGGGGCAAGAACGGCCAGGAGTTGCGCGCCGGTACGGTCGTAGAAGCGGGTGGGCTGGAGCAGAGAGCCGGAGGGCGGCTCCAGCAAGGCGGGGATGGTTTGCAGCGAGGGTAAACCAGCGGTCAGGGAGGCGTATGCCAGTGTCAGGCCGAGGAGGGTCAGACCCAGGAAGGCAAAAAAAGCCAGCCCCACACCAACCAGGCCGCCCACCAGGCGGTCGTTTTTTTGTTGGCGCTGTTCGATACGCCGCTCACGGCGGCGGCGCAGGATGGGCAAAGCAGGCATGAGGGTATTTTATCACCTGGGCAAGGAACGAAAGCCATTGCGCAGGTCTGCGCCACGCAGTTGCACCCAATAGCGAGGTGATGGAGCGCAAGGGAGTTCCATATAACCGCAATAGCCATATTCTCGCGCGCAAAACGCCGGAGCATTGGCCAAAAAACAAACTTCGACCGGAACGCGGTCATAGTCTGCAGGCAGCAAGACGCGGCTGGGAAAAGTGCGCCATTCCAGCGAACGAGCCAGCGTGAACAACAAGTAGGTTGTCAACAGCCAACATGCCAGGGACGTGAATACTTTTTGGATGTCAGGCCATTGTTGAACGACCAGCAGCAACCAGGGAACCAGGGCCAATAGCAAAGCTGCCACCAAAAACCCGTACCCAAAGCGAAAATCGGGCGCGCTGAACAGCCAGAACCAGATGCCGACATATAAAACGAACCAGACCGTCCGCGCGGCGCGCGGCGCAAAGCGCCGTGGCAGAACAGCCAGGGGCGTAAGAAGTGCCGCAAAGAAGATGATACGCCGGTTGATGGTCTGGCGCGAGAGCCAGTAGGGGAACCATTCGGAAAATGGCGCGAAAATATCGCCAGCGCCGACAAAGCGCCCAAACGCAATGACGTCCTGGCGGTCGCTTTCTGCAATGTCAAAGGGAACTTTCCAGTCGAAATGGAACCAATCCAGCCAGGGGAGAGGATAGACCAGATAGCCGCTTAAAATAAGGTTGCGCAATAAGAAGGGCAGCAAAACCAATCCGCCAATGGCAGCAACAGAAACGATACGTTGTTTGTCTTGTTGCAGCAAGGGAACAAGCAGCAGGGCCAAAGGCAGGGTAGACAGTTTGACCGTGAGGGCAAAAGAAATCAGTAGAGCGATTAGCGGCGTATGATAAGGCTTCTCGCTTTCTGATTTTTCGAGCCATAAGACAACCACCAGCCAGATGAGCAGGCTGACCGGCAGGTCGGTGCCTGGCGAGGAGAGTTCACCGCCCAACACATAAAAGGCCAGAGGCAGAAATCCGGCTTTGAGCAGGTTGGAGGCCGAAAAATGACCCAAAATCAGCGCAACAAGGCCTTGCCAGAAAACAAGCATTGCTGCGATGAAGAGAAACCCTGCCGAAAGATGGAAAGAGCGCAATTCCAAAAAGGAAAAACTAAACAGAGCGTTGGTAACGAACCAGGCTGAATTAAACGCCAGGCGGCCATGCAAATTGCCCAGGCCGGGCACTGCAGGGTAGGTTTCTATCCAGCGAATCGATTGGGCGTGATAGAGGTTGGTATCGGGGTTGGTGGGGCGTTGCGTAGCATTTTCCAGCACAAGCGCCAGGGTAATCAGAAGAACCAACTGAGGCAGCCAGGCGGAGGTGCGTTCCAATGGGGGGCGGGGAATGCGGCGGGTGAACAGGGCCGTCATCAGTCCAGCCAAAAGAATCAGGTGAATGAAATATCCAATTTGAAAAAAGAGGGAAAAGAATTCAGCAAAAACCGTCAGGATAACCAGCCCGGCCAGCAGGGTAAGCGCAAAAGGCATTTTTTTGAAGAAAAAGGCGCCATACGCATAGCACAGCGCCCCGGTGTAGAGCAAGATGAGAATAGCAGCGAGCATATCAGGTTCCAAAAAATTCCTTCATCCAACCCTTCAACCCGCGCGCAGGCAGTTCACTGTAAACGTTGCCGAGCATCCCATTGATGAGAACGCGATAATCTTTGCCATCCACAGGCAGGGTTGTCAACCAAACCGGTATCAGCATCAGTTTAAATGTAGATACCGAAACGGTGGCCGTGCTGTAGGAAAAATCGGTAACGTGCTGGCGGTCGAAATCACGCTGAATGAGGCCGCGCGCGCGCCAGGCGGCCTGCTGGCGGGCATCCAGCGAGGCCTGCGCCAGGCTGATTTGGGGCAGTTCGGCAGGCCAGCCTGCCAGGTAACGAGGGTCGTATTCCAGGGCATGATTGGTATCAAATCCGCCCGCAATTTTGGGCAGTAAATCGGCCAGTTTGGGCGCGCCAGGGACGAGGATATCATCAAAGTGGATAACCTTTTCGCCCTGAATGCGCTCGCGCTCCTGCTCGCGCCCGCTGCGAATGAGATAGCCGCTCCAGGGAATGGTGCCAATAATATCGAAAGTCCACAATGGCAGGTAAAGGCCGCGCGGCGGCTGGACTTTGCGCTGGGGCTTGATGCCTTGTTTTTCGACCCATTCCACCAGGGATTGGGTGGCTTGTCGTTGTTGAATGCCCATCGGAATAATGGAATCGGGCTGAAGCAACTGCCCATCGCCGCGCGTGACGTAGCGCGAACCGCAGTAGGCACACTCGGCGGAAATCTGCTGGGGCGGCAGGACAAATTGCGCCCCACAACCCTGACAAGTGAGGGTTTTGACAGCCACCGAAGTTAGATGCCCCTGCGCAGTTGCCATTTTCAGGATGAAGTCCTGTTCATTCTCCACCGGCCTGCTGACCAGCGTCTGATTGCGCGTACAGTATTCGCAATAAAGTGAGCGGCCATCAGGGGCAAAGACCATCCGTCCGCCGCATTTTGGGCAGGTGAAACGGTCGGCCTGGACGGCCTGGGGTTCGGCGGAGGGAGCGGGGAGCGAATCGGGGTTGACGATGTCTTCGGGCTTGAGTTTTCCATTCAGGATAGCCAGCGCGCGGCGGGCTTCGGGATGGGTTGGCTCATAAGACAGGGTTTCCTCGAGATAGGCGCGTTTTTCCTGGGGGTCGGTCACAATCTGGCTCATCCAGTAATTGGACTGAACGCGCGTTTCGCGGTCATCAGCCAGGTCGAGGGCGCGCTCCAGGTAGCGGCGAGCGATGTCGAGTTCGCCTGCCCTGGCATGGAGGATGGCCTGGCGGAGGAGTTGGTTGTCGTAGTCGGTCATGGGGAGGAAGGGAGAACGAAGAATGAAAAATGATGATGTCAGATTTTAGCGCGGCGGACGATGGCGTCGGTCATTTTGGCAACGCGCGCCATGAATTCGACATCGTGAACACGGAGGATGTCGGCTCCGCGAACAATCCCAACCGCGACCGCCGCCGCCGTGCCTTCGAGCCGCTGGTCGGGCGGCAGGTTGAGGGTGTAGCCAATGAACGATTTACGCGACGGCCCTAGCAACACCGGAAAACCCAGGGCGCGGATTTCGTCCAGGCGGTTGAGCAGTTCCAGGTTTTGTTCCACCGTTTTGCCAAAGCCAATGCCGGGGTCGAGGATGATTTTCTCATCGGGCAGGCCTGCCGCGCGGGCAATTGCGACCGAGTTGAGCAGTTCGCGTTTGACATCTTCCAGCAGGTTGTCGTATTCCATGCCAACGTAACGCCCACCAAGATGTTCCAGCACCTGGGCATTGGCCGGTTTACTGCGATTGTGCATGAGGATGGCCGGAGCGCCATGCCTGGCGGCAGCCAGAGCCATGCCAGGGTCGGCGCGGAAGCCCCACACATCGTTGATGAAATGCGCGCCAGCGCGGATGGCTTCTTCGGCCACGAGGGCTTTGTAGGTATCAATGGAAATCACTGCCTGGGGAAATTCGCGGGCCAGCGCGTCAATCACGGGGATGACCCGCTCCAGTTCTTGCTCGGGGGTCACGGTCTGGGCGCCGGGACGGGTGGATTCGCCGCCCACGTCGAGGATGTCGGCCCCGGCGGCCAGGAAACGGCGAGCCTGTTCGAGCGCGGCGTTCACGCCCCCGGCGCGGGAGAGCAATCCATCCCCTGAAAACGAATCGGGGGTGACGTTCAGGATTCCCATCAGGTAGGTGCGGGAACCCCACTGAAAGGTTTGCGCGCCAACCTGAAGTGGAGTCACACCATTTGCTCCATCGGTTTCATCAGCCAGGCTTCGGCTTCGGCCATGCTGGTAAAAATGCGGATGGCCGCGCCACTGCCCACCGCCCCGGCGGCCACCTTCAGGATGGCATCGCGAACGGATTCGCCAGCCACCAACACGGCCACGCGCAGGTTGCGGGTGGCCGGGTCGTTGTTGACTTCCATGGCCATTTTGATGGCTTTTTCGGGAAGTTCCTGCACTTCGCGCAGGTCATACAGGTTGCGGGTGAGGCGGTCGGAGCCGAGCAGGTGTTCAAAAGCAAATTCGCGCCAATCGGCCAGAGTGGCATCAGAAAGGTCGGTAAAGGTCAGGTTCATGCCGCCATCGGCGCGGCGGGCAACAGTATAGCCGATGCCGGGTTTGGGCTGCCAGTGGAGGGGTTTCAGTTCGGTCATTGTTCACCTTTGGGAAAATTCGCGGAATGAATTCCATTTTACGAGTTGCTGCTTTGTTTGGGAAGTTGCGGGATAATCCAGTGGATGAGGGCTTGCGGCGAGCGGGTCTGGATGTAGAGCCGCCCTGGGCCAGTCAGTTCCACGACCAGGCCCTCGCCGCTGAGCAGAGTGGCCTTCAGGCCGCCAGCGGCGCGCGGGGCGACCTGCATCGTGCCATCGAAAGCCACCAGATGCGAGGTATCTACGATGTATTTTTCACCCGAAGTCAGGGTTTTCTCATAAATTGCGCCGTAGGAGGAGACGAGCAGTTTTCCGCTGCCTTTGGCTTCGAGGATGGAGAACCCTTCGGCAGACATGAGCGCCTTCATGCTGACTTTGGCGTTCAGTTCAATCCCATTTTCAGAAGCCAGGTATGAGCCAGCCTGTATCATGATGGGTTCGCCGCGCAGTTCGATGAGAGCAATATCGCCAGGCAGTTCGGGGGCCAGGGTCACTTCGCCGCCCTGCGGCCCGGCCTGATAAAAGTTCTGAAAAAAGGACTCCCCACCCAGCACGGCACGCGAGAGAGACTTGAGAATGCCGCCTTCGGCTTTGGTCTCGATGTTGACGCTGGCGGACATGCTGACCATTGCGCCCGCTTCAGCGCGGATGCGTTCGTTGGGAGCCAGTTGCGCGATAGCAAGCGAATAAGAGGGACGATGCTGGATGTCGATTTGCATATCGGGTTCTCCTTTTGGAATGCGGGGGAATGAATTCGGCGCATCTATTCACAGTATAGCGGCATTTATGTCTGGAATCAATTCGACATTCGATACGCGTTATTCGCTATTCGGGCTACGGAATGGTACGCATTGCGCGGCGGAGACCAATGACAACGTATGGAGCAAGGCGCGAACGGGTTGGCGCAGAATGGGATGAACGAAATCGGGAGCAATATCGGCCAGTGGAACCAGAACAAAATTGCGCTCATGCAGGCGCGGATGCGGGATGACCAGCGGGGGGGTGGTGAGAATCAGGTCATCATAAAACAGGATGTCAATATCAATCAGACGCGGGCCGTTGCGAAAGGTGGGCTGGCGTCCCAGGTCGGTTTCCAACTGTTTCAGGAAGGCGAGTAAATCAGCAGGCGGTAGGTTCGTTTCGGCACGCAGGGCCATGTTCAGGAAGGCAGGCTGGTCGAGAAAGCCCCAGGGCGGGGTTTCGTAGATTCGTGATTCGGCCAGAACGTGTGCCTGGGGCGCGAGGGCAGCAATGGCGGCGCGCAGATTGGCAAACCGGTCGCCGAGGTTGGTTCCGAGGGCGAGGTAAATCTCATGGGACATAAGGACGGCATCGAGTGACACAAATTTCTCGAAGCATGTTCAGGCGAGTCAGGATTTCAAATGGTCAGGAGTAAAAGCGCCGGGGAGCAGGTCGCGCGCGGTGGTCTGTTGTAGTAAACGTCCTTCCGCATCCCCAATCAAGACAATCATGTCCAAACCGAATTCGGCCATCACCTGTCGGCAGCCGCCGCACGGCGAACCGCCATTGGGGGTGACGACCGCAATGGCCTCGAATTCGCGCTCGCCTTCTGAAACGGCTTTGAAGATGGCAATCCGCTCGGCGCACATGGTGGCCGGGTAAGCGGCATTTTCAACATTGACGCCGGTGAAAATGCGTCCCGATTTAGCGCGTAAAGCAGCGCCAACCGGATAACTGGAATATGGTGCATAGGCGCGGCGGCGGGCTTCGTTGGCAAGTTCAACCAGCATCTGGGCTTCCTGTTCGGTGAGAGAGGGCATCTCTGTTCCTTTATGGGTTATCAACTTTTTTCTTGCGTTCGAGAGTACGGACAACGCGCGCTGGAACGCCGACGGCCAGCGAATCGGCAGGAATATCTCTCGTTACGACTGCGCCTGCGCCGGTGCGGGCGAATTCCCCAAGTTTAACGGGGGCAACCAACATCGTATCGGAACCCAGGAAAACGCCCTCGCCGATTTCGGTGGGGTGTTTTTTCTCGCCGTCATAGTTACAGGTAATCGTTCCCGCGCCAATGTTGACATCCGGGCCAATTTGGGCGTTGCCGATGTAGGAAAAGTGTCCCATTTTGACCCCCGGCCCCAGGGTGGAATCTTTGACCTCGCCGAAATTGCCCATGTGAACGTGGTCACACAGGCGCGCGCCCTTGCGCAGACGGGCAAATGGCCCCATATCCACATCGTTTTCGAGCAGCGCCCCCTCCATGACTGACATGAAAACCTTGCAACGGTTGCCAATTTTGCTCTCACGGATGTGCGTATTTGGGCCAATGGAACATCCCTGCCCGATGGAAGTCTCGCCCTGAATGTAGGTGTTTGGCCAAATAACCGTGTCCGCGCCGATGGTCACTCCGGCTTCGATGTAGGTGGAGGCCGGGTCAATGAGGGTTACGCCATTGAGCATGTGCATCTGATTGATGCGTTGACGCATGGCGGCTTCGGCCTCCGAAAGATGAATGCGCGTGTTGACGCCAATTATCTCAACCAGGTCATCAAGCACGATGGCTTGCACTGGTAATCCATCCTTGCGGGCCAGTTCGACGGTGTCGGTGAGGTAATATTCGCCTTTTTTTGACATCGGAATTCGATGCAGGGCATCCCACAGCCAATCGGCACGGAAGCAGTAAGCGCCTACATTGAGTTCCTTGACCGCCAGTTGTTCGGGCGTAGCAACATATTCCTCGACAATTTCGGCCACTGTGCCATCCGTCTTGCGGATAACGCGCCCGAAGCCGCGCGGGTCATCATAGATAGCGGTCAACATCGACATTGGGCCAGAATTGGAGATTTGGGCCTGGACCAATTTTTGCAAGGTCGAGCCGCGCAACAGGGGCATATCGGCATAAGTAACAATCACATAGTCGGTTTTGCCTTTAAGCAGGCTCTCGGCCTGCTTAACAGCATGGCCGGTGCCAAGCGGAGTCTCCTGCAAGACATACTCGACCTCCTCGCCCAGAGTCTTTCGCACCTCAGCAGCGCCTACACCCACGACCAGGACAGGCGTTTCCGTGCTGGCAGAGCGGGCCGCATCCAACCCGTAGAGAGCCATCGGCCTGCCGCAAACGGGGTGTAAAACCTTTGGTAAATCCGACTTCATGCGCGTGCCTTGCCCGGCCGCCAGTAAAACGGCGGTGATTTTAGTCATATTGAACCTCTCAAAGAAAAAAATAATGCAGAATGAGGAAGGCAGTTTGCAGAATTTTGTTTTTTCATTCTGCATTCCACATTCTACATTCCGCATTTGGTGAAGAGGCTGGGGCGCCTGGACTCGAACCAAGATCCACAGATCCAAAGTCTGGTGTGCTGCCGTTGCACCACGCCCCAGTAAGTGAGCGGGGCAAATTGTATCACAACTTTTTTACTGCGCCGAGTCAGGGGTCAACCCCAATTTGGAAGCCTGCTCGTAGGTCAATTTGTCTGGTTCGGTATAGGTTGTGCCTTTTTCAACCACCGTATCCCAGAAGGCATTCGGGTCAATGGGTGGCTTCTTACCGACTTGATTGAGAATCTCCAGGAAATCGCGCGGCAGGTTCTCAGGCTGAGTAAATGGTTCCTCAATGGCAGAGCGCTGAGGTGTTGTTTCTTGCGAACCGAGCGGTTCAATCGCAATGCCAATGCTCTTAAGAGCATCCAAAAGTTGAGCGCGGGCGGTGAAAATCCGTTCCAGTCTATCTGCCAGTTTGTGAACATCCGCAAGTTGTTTGCCGACCAGTAAAAGCGCATGAGCGGGACCGACTGGAACAAATACCCCATCCAGGCCATCGCTATCGAACAGGTGCAAATGACTCCCGGCATGGTTGAGCAAACTGGCGACTTTCTGGGCAGCATTGAACATGCCCATCAGGGAGGCAATTAATGAAACCGCAGTATTTGGGTCGGGCAGTTGCCCGGCCTCCGCCTGAACATGCCCCAAATTGTCGATAAAGACTGCAGCCTGGGCATCCAAATCTCTGCGAAGATTAACTAAAATGCCGCCGAGGCTGACACCCGTCTCTTCTTCAAGGGGAGGCTCGAAGGGCGGTTTGGTCTCTGCTTTAACAATGGTACGCGCCATGCCTAGCAGGCGCTCAACCGTGTCAAGAAAGTCAGCGATGGAAACAGGCTTGGGGAAAAATGCATCGGCGCCTGCAGATTGAACTTCTTTGAGAAGGCGCGGGTCAGATACGCCTGTTATCAAGATAATTTTAATCTGGGGATTGAGGGCGCGGAATTTTTTCATCAGTTCCACGCCGGTAATCCCCGGCAGACGGAAATCGGCCACAAGCAAATCAACCTGCCTGCGCCGCGCATCGAGAACGGCTTCTTCGCCCGAAGGGGCTTCCGCCACATCCAGACCCTGTTCAATCGTCTCAAGCGCCGATTTGAGTAGACGGCTGACTTCTCGCTGGTCATCGACAATCAAGACACGTTTTGGCACAGTCGTACTCCATCTCAATCGATTATTTGACCATCCAGCAAGCTACAAAATGGTCGGGCAAGGCTTCGCGGAATTCGGGTTCCTGTTCCGAGCAGATTTTGTCCGCAATAGGACAGCGTGGGTGGAAACGGCAACCCTTGGGCGGGTTGAGCGGGCTGGGGACATCGCCTTTCAGGATGATGCGCTCACGCTTGAGGGTTGGGTCGGGAATGGGAATGGCTGACATGAGGGCTTTGGTATATGGATGAAGCGGGTTGCGGAACAATTCATCTCGCCCGGTGAGTTCAACCATTTTGCCCAGGTACATCACTGCCACGCGGTCTGAAATATGCTCGACCACGCTCAGGTTGTGGGCAATGAAGAGATATGTCAGCCCAAATTCGGCTTGCAAATCTTTCAGGATATTGAGAACCTGAGATTGAATGGATACATCCAGCGCGGAAACCGGTTCGTCGCAGACAATGAACTTGGGGCGCAATGCCAAAGCACGAGCAATCCCAATACGCTGGCGTTGTCCGCCAGAAAATTCATGCGGATAGCGGTGAGAGTGGTATTCTTCCAGCCCTACTTTCTTAAGGGTATCGAGCATATACGCAAAACGCTCGTGGCGCGTGCCAATATTGTGGATATTCAAGCCTTCCATGACCGATTCACCAATGGGCATGCGCGGGTCGAGCGAGGCGTAAGGGTCCTGAAAGATGATTTGCATATTGCGGCGCATTTCTTTCATGGCACGGCCAGAAAGTTTCAGAACATCCTGTCCTTGAAAATAGACTTCACCTGAGGTCGCCTCGATGAGCCGAAGCATGGTGCGACCCACTGTGGTTTTTCCACAGCCAGATTCTCCCACCAGCCCCAATGTTTCGCCCTCACGAATAGAGAAGGAGACATTATCTACTGCTTGCACATGGGCAACCACGCGCTGCAACAAACCGGCGCGCACCGGGAAATACTTGACCAGGTTCTTTACTTCGACAAGATTGGCGTTACTCTTGGTTTTTACGGAATCCATCATTTCAGTTCTCCATTTCACGCAGCAATTTGGGAAAATTTTCCATGCAATGGGGCTTCATGACCATCGGCATTCGCGTAAAGCCAACAACGAACTTTATGGCCACTGGTCAGTTCAAGAAGTTGTGGTTCGGTTTCAGAACAAATGGCCAGGTTGTACTGCACACGCGCCTTGCAGCGGGGCGCAAACTGACATCCGGGCGGCAGGTTGACCAGATTTGGCACGGAACCAGGAATAACCTCCAGACGGTCTTTGAGCTTTCCTAAGATGGGAATAGAGCCTATCAGTCCTTGGGTATATGGGTGTAAAGGCTGTTCAAACAAAGTCTTGACGTCAGTCTGTTCCACAATCCGTCCGGCATACATCACTGCCACCCGCTCGCACATTTCAGCCACTACGCCCAGGTCGTGCGTAATGAGGATGATTGATGTACCGATTTTTTCGCGCAAGTCTTTCATGAGGCCCAAAATTTGGGCCTGAATGGTTACATCTAACGCAGTGGTTGGCTCATCAGCAATTAACAAATCTGGCACGCAGGCCAGGGCCATGGCAATCATGACGCGCTGCGCCATGCCGCCCGAAAGTTCATGCGGAAATGCTTCGGCGCGCCGCTCCGGTTCAGGGATACCGACCATTTTGAGCAGTTCGACTGCCCGGGCGCGACCAGCCTCTTTGCCCAAAGACTGGTGGATGTGCAGTACCTCGCTAATCTGGTCGCCGACTTTGAAAACCGGGTTGAGCGCTGTCTGTGGCTGCTGGAAAATCATCGAAATGCGGTTGCCCCGAATATGCACCATCTGCTCTTCGGTGTATTTGAGCAGGTCTTTGCCATCAAAAATGATTTCACCCTCGACGATTTTCCCCGGCATGGAAATCAGGCGCATAATCGAAAGGGAGGTGACGCTCTTGCCACAGCCCGATTCGCCGACCAATCCCATCACCTCGCCAGGGAAAACATGAAAATCAACCCCATCCACGGCCTTGACAACGCCATCTTCGGTATAGAAGTATGTCTTCAGGTTTTTTACTTCAAGAAACGGTTTTTTGTCTGTCATTTCATTTCTCCAGGAGAAGGATGGAAGATTACATCTTGAGGCGCGGGTCGAGCGCATCTCGCAACCCATCGCCAACATAGTTGAAGGCCAGGGCGCAGATGAAAATGGGCAGGCCTGGAACAAGCGGCAGGTATGGCCTATCAAGCATAAATTGCTGGGTTGCAGAAAGCATATTGCCCCAAGTTGGCGTTGGGTCCTGAATGCCAAAACCTAAGAAAGAGAGCGCGGCCTCCGCCACGACGTACCCCGCCATGCCGAGCGATGCCGCAACAATGATGGGCGCCATGGCGTTCGGAATCATGTGCCGGAAGATAATATGCGCGTCTGATGCGCCCAGAGAGCGGGATGCTTCGACAAACGTTTGCTCGCGCAGCGATAAAATGACGCCGCGCATTAACTGGGCAATGCCCAGCCAACCCAACCCGGCCAGTACGATGATAATCAAAACCGCCTGGCGAGCCTGAAAAGTTGAAAGCAGCATAATTTTGCCTGCTACCGCCAAAATTGGCTCTGGAATCGGAATCGCTTCCGGGTTACTTATCAGCATTGAGGAGATAATCAACAACAGCGGCAGGTCGGGAATGGTGAGCAGGAATTCGACAAACCTCATCACGAGCGTGTCGATAATACCGCCGTAATACCCTGCATAAGCCCCAACCGAAATGCCAATCAGGGAGGAAATAAACACGGAAAGCAGAGCAACCGACAACGAGATACGGCCTGCATAAACCAGGCGGGAGAAATAATCACGTCCAATATGGTCGGTGCCCATGTAATGCACCCGACCGGTTTCTTCGTCCACTGTTCCCCAAGACACAAAATATTTTCCAACAGAGAGTTCATCCACCTGGAATGGGGCGATAAAGGGCGCAAAGAGCGAAATCGAAAATATCACAATAATCAACCCCAAAGAGAACATGGCCATTTTGTGCTTTCGAAAACGACGCAGGACGATTTGAAATGGAGTTTCTTCTTTGGTGGTGATGGCTTCCGCTTCAAGAACTGCAACTTTTGTCTGGTTAGTCATGTTTGACTTCTCCCACAATCTAAATTATTTATAGCGAATGCGTGGGTCAAGCAATGTGTATAGAACGTCACGAATGAGGGTTGCGGTCACGGTGAGAACAGCAGTAATAAATAAAATAGCCATCGCAACCGGATAGTCGTAGTCACCCAAGGCCAGGAAGTACAGTCGACCCATTCCAGGCCATGAGAAAATTGTCTCGGTGATAATTGCCCCGCCAAAAATACCAGGGAGTGTAAAGACAATAATCGTCGCAAAGGGTATCAGGGCATTTCGCAGGGTATGCTTGAAGATGACGACCCGCTCAATGAGGCCTTTGGCGCGGGCAGTACGAACATAATCCTGCCGCAACACCTCAAGCATGCTGGAGCGGATATAGCGGCTCCACCCGGCAACACTGATGATGGTGAGGACGGAGACGGGCAGAATGAGGTGAAGAATGCGGTCCGTCAGAGAACCTGCTTTGATGGTTACTTCTGTGGTGAAAAAGGGAATAACATAATCGCGCACTGCTTCCGCGCTGCCAGGCGGTAGGTAAGGAAGGGGCAAGTCAGAAACGCGCGGCAATACCGAAAATAACAAAATCATCATGATGCCGAAAAAGAAAGTCGGCATGGCTGACCCCAGAAAGGCCAGGGTGGTAAAGATGTAGTCGAATCGTGAATACTGATGAATGGCAGAATAAATGCCAAGCGGGATACCCAAAGCCAAAGCAAATATAATGGAAAGCCCACCCAGTTGGAGCGTGTTCGGGAGGCGTGAAAGCAACAACTCCGTCACGGGGCGGTCACGGTTGAGTCGCCAGGAATTGCCGAAATCGCCAAATAAAACCCCGCGGCTGGCGCGTCGCCCTTCGAGGCTGCGGAAATAGACGTATTCGTCACAACCAATCACCCGGGTCGTAAAGTTACCTTTGTCATCCGTAAATACCCCTTCGACAGGTTTCCGGCAGCCAATGGGGGTATTGGCAAATAATTCCTGCCCGCCAATCATGATGGGGCCAGTTGGCCAGCCGACCAGCCAGCGCGTGAAACGATAGGGCAGGTATAAATCTAATTCAAAGTAAGCGCGAATTCGCTGGATGTCTTCCTCGGTAATCCTGAAACGAGAGCTTTGGGTTGCCTGACGCAAACCGGCGGTAGGGCCGCCTGGCGCAAAATTCAGGATGGCGTAAGAGGCAGCCGCAGAAACCAGCACGACGATGAGCATTTGGAATAATCTTCGTATGAGATATCCTGTCATGGGATATTGACCTCCGTGCTAATACGGCCTTGATTGCGAGGGCCGCGATAGATTTTATCTTAATTAAAATTCTGATGACCGGAGAAAACAGACACCATAGGTTAAGAATGGGGCAGATAGACACCTCGGGATGTCCATCTGCCCACATTCTATACGAGATTAAACCTGCTGTCCTTGTGATTTACTTGACGAACAGGCTAAAGTCGATGTGTTCCCAGGTCGCGCTGGGGTTGACCAGGAGGGTGACTTTGCCTTCTTCAGCCGCTTTGCTCAGGGTTTCAGTCACGCCGACCAGAGTGGTGCTGTCGAGGATATCCACACCACCAGCGATGAGCTGGGCCTCGGCGTTCTCAGCAGTGATGAAGGAAATTACGATGTTGGGGGTCTTAGGAGCGCCCAGGACATAGTAGGGATTGGCTTCGAAGACCATCTTCTCGCCTTTGACCCATTCCTTGAGGACATAGGGACCAAAGCCAAGCGGCTTTTCGGCGATTTCAGGCAGGGTCGGCCAATCTTTGGCAGGAACTTCGGCGAGCGTCTTGCCTTTGTAGGGACCTTCGCTCTCAATGACCTGGTGGGCGGGGGCAGCGCCATAAGGAGCCAGGAAGTAGGTCGCGCCATCCTGAACGCCAGGCAGCCAGGTCACAGTGTATTGTGTGTCGGAATCAAAGGTAATCGACTGGGTGCGGTCGCAAGTAATGAAGGAGGTCGCGCCATTTTCGCGGTCGCAGGCGGTCTTGTAACCCAGTTCAAAGTCGGCCTTGACCAGCGGTTGGCCATCTGACCAGGTAATGCCGGGGATGAACTTGTAGGTGACAACCATCTGCTTCATCTTGATGGGCGAACCAGTGAATTCCACTTCGGCGCCAGTGGCATCCTTAACCTTCACGCCATTCGCCAGTTCAACGATTTCGCCAGCGGCATCGACAACCTTGTCACCGGCTTTGACTTCAACGTCATTGTTCACAGCCAGGCCCGACTCGAGAGTAGAAAGGCCGTCCTGAAGTTTGGCTTCCCAGGTGTAGTCGTTGGAGGTAGCGAAACTATCTGCGATGAGGTAGTTGGCGGCAACTGCTACGAAGGCGCTTTCCACCAGGGTGTAGAGGGTGGCAGGTTCCTGCGTGAAACCAATCACGATGGTGTCGCTGCCGGGTTTTTCCCAAAGATGAGCGTTGTACATGTAGTACGAATAGCCAGGCTTGGGAGCGAAGTTGACCAACGCGGGATTATAAGCAAAAGTGTCGGTGCGATTGAAGAGTGGGATGGCAGGAACATCCTTGGTGTATTCCTGCTGAACAATCGTGTAAGCCGCTTTGCGTTCTTCCTGAAGCAGACTGTTGTTCGCCAGCTTGATGGCGGAAGAGGCTTTCTCATTGCACCAGCCCATATAGTTCTGACCGACCCAGCCGTTGGAAGGCAGCGGAATCTGGTCGCAGGCCCACAAGGTCTGACCACCGGGGTCGGCTTCGCCCACCCAGGCGAAAGCGCCCAGTTCGAAGTCGCGGCGAGAGAGGCCAGTGGTATCACCGAACCACCAGGAAGCCGGGACATGGAAGCGCACAATCTGAATACCGCAGTCGGCCATCTGCTTCTCAAACACAGCGGCCCAGGTCTGGCGGAAAGCAGCGCTGGTCGTCGTGAACTTCAGCGAGAGGCTGTCACCCGCCGCGTTCGTGCGAATGGTCGCGCCATCGGCCAGGGTCCAGCCTGCTTCTTCGAGCAGAGCTTTACCTTTTTCGGGGTCAAAGGGGTAAATCGTAATGTTCTCATCGCCCGCATATGCCCACTGAACAGATGGGATGAAGGTGTTCATCACCAGTTCTTTTTGCTGTTCTTCGGGGACGAGAGGATAGACCGACTTAATCAGGTCGAGTTTGTTGGTGCAGTATGCAATGGCCTGGCGGACTTTGAGGTCGCCCAGGATGGGATGAGGCGTGGTGAAGGGTTCGCGCTCGACTTCCTTCTCCACTACAACGGTCTTTTCGACCTCAACCGGTTTTTCGACTTCTACAATCTTGGTTTCGACCAAGGTTTGGGGAGCGCAGGCAGCCAGAGCCATGCTGGCAACCAAAATTAGACCGAGAACGGTCATCAAGCGATTTCGTAACATTGTGTTTCTCCTCCATAGAGAAAAATTTGGATACGACAGGGTTTACAGGGCGCAAATATACAAGCCATTACTGTTTGTGATAAGGTTGAACCACCTCCTTTACCAGGCAAAGATATTAGCAAAATTTATGTTGAACGTAAATATAGAACTACGCACAAGACACTATAGCATAAGGATTTTTAGCAGTCAAGCAAATTGTCGGCAATTTTTAATGAAAACTGAAAAAACAACGGTTTCACTCGCAAGAGGCCTGGTAATCCAGGTCTTCCAGGTTCCACAAGTCGTTCATGGCAAAGGCATCGAGTTGCAGGTTGCACAGGTCGCGGCGGGCTGCAGCCACTTTGATGCGCATATAAAGTGGAATGAAGGGCAAATCATTGGCAAAGATGGTCTGCGCCTGGGCATAAGCAGCAGCATGTTCGGGCATATCGGGCAAGGTGCGCATGGCCTTGCGGCACAACAGGTCGAAATCAGGATTGATGTAGCCGCTAACGTTGAGACCCAGCCAGCGATTGGCAGCGCGAGGAATCTGGTCTTCCATCAGCCAGGAGCAGGTTGGTTCGCCTCCCGTGGTCGCAACCGCGTATTCTGCCAGGTCGAATGCGCGGCCAAACAAGGGGCCGTCAGGCCCGGCAGCGTAAAAGGAGTCCTGCGTGAAATATTCCAACTGAATTCCTACGCCACATTGTGCCAGCGATTCGGCGAATATTGCGCTTACCTGCTGTCGCTGTAAGGCGGAGGTTGTCCAGTAGCGCAACACCAGGGGAGTACCGGCTGGCACGCCTTTGACGTTCCCAGATACCATTGGCGTGGCGGGGTCGTTATCGGGGTCTTCCCAACCGGCGCTCTTGAGTAGTTCGATACCCCTCGCAATGTCGAAAGGATATTTGGCTGTCTCGGCGGCGAACAAGGAGTGAGAGGGCGAAACAAAGGTATCAGGGACCTGCGACATGCCGCCCAATACGGTATTGACCACCCGCGCCCGGTCGAGACAATACGAAATTCCCTGGCGGGTGCGCACATCGCCAAAGAAATCGGGACGGTCATTCGATGGAACGCCATCATCGAAGGTTGCTGGTCGAATGCCAAAATCCAATCTTTCCATTACAGGAGTGGTGGAGGTGATTAATTGAACCTGGTTATTGCGTTCCAGCTCGGTCAGCAAGTCAATCTGTCCATCGAGGCGCACGCTAGAGTCTAAGATATCGCACTGTCCAGCAATCAGAGCGCTGATTGCAGTGGGAGCGTCTTTGACGAAGCGGAAAATCAGAGTCTCAAAGAAGGGCAGCCCATCGACCGCGCGAAAATAGTTGGGATTCTTGTCAAAGCGGATGTATTCACCAGCCGACCATTCTGTAAAGTTGTAAGGACCCCAGCCCAAAGGCGGACGAGTTGAAACATCGGCACTGGCAAGTTCTTCGGGCTTGAACTTTCCCCAGAGATGTTCTGGCAATGGCGCCCAAAAATTATCAGCATACGTTGGGTCGACAAAGCCCGGCACACCCCACCACTGAACGGTCAAATCATCCAGCGATTCATAAGACTGGGTGCGGTCGATGAGGTATTTCGAGCCTGGCGTGGCTGGGTCGGAGGCAAGTTGGAAAGCATACAGGGAATCTTTGACGGTTAGGGGAGTACCGTCTGACCATCTTAAATCGGGCAGCAGACGGAAGGTGGCGACCACCTGGTCCATTTGCAATTCAAGACCGCTGCTAAATTTCACCGCGCAGGCATCGTCGTAACACCCGGCGGGTAGAACAGAAACCCCAAAGTCGAGTGAAACGAGATTTCCGGCGGCATCAACCACCATATCGCCACGCTTGACGGGGACAGGGTTCAACTGCGCATCACCATTCTCGATGGATGGAATGCGTTCGAGGATGACGGGCTGATAGCCGTTGGTAAAGGAATCGATAGGGCCGTCATAGACTGCTTCCAACACGCTGCGAGCGGCAGTGTTCAGCACGTCAAACGGATACAGGCTATTGGGTTCCTGTCCGAGGCAGACGGTTAGTACGCGCGGCACGGGGGTGGAGGTAGAAGGCGGTTGCGTGGGCAATTGAACTGGAGTGTTTGTTTCTTCAGGCAACGGCCCGTCCGGGCCAGGCACAACAGGATTGGTTACCGGCAAACCCAGGTTACAAGATGAAAAAATCAACGCTCCCAGGAAAGCCAGAATGAACAGGCGACGCGCGACAGGCATATCGTTACTCCACATTTAAAAAAGACAGGATTCAGGTTTGCCTGAATCCTATCTTATGTTGCCAAATCCGACAAGCAGGTTATTGTGTTCCGCGCATGCGCGGGTCAAGCGCATCGCGCAAACCATCACCCAGAAAGGTGAAAGCCAGCACAACGAGAGCAATGCAGATGGCAGGAGCCAGCAAAATCCAGGGTTGGGCATTGATGGCGCTTTGTCCTTCCAGCAACAGGCCTCCCCACGAAGTGATGAAGATGGCATTTGAATCGGCAGGCGGACGCAACCCCAACCCGAGATAGCCTAAAATCGCCTCGGTAATAATCAGGCCGGGAATACGGAAGGCCACATATACGATGATGACGCCCAGGGTATTGGGCAACAGATGGTGGGTCATAATGCGCGGGGTTTTGACGCCAATCGCACGGGCGGCTTCGATGAATTCTTTTTGCTTAAGCGAGAGAACCTGCCCGCGCACCAGACGGGCAATCCCAACCCAGTTGACGAGCGCCAGCGAGACAAACAACAGGAACAGCCCATTCATGAATTGCCCAATCCACGAATCGCGCAACGAAACCATGATGATGATAAAAAACAACAGGTCTGGAAAGGCATAAATCACATCCGTCAGGCGCATTAACAGGTTATCCCAGGTGCCGCCGACATAACCTGCGACCATTCCAATCACAGTGCCAATCAGGACAATGATAAAGGTTGGGATGAAGCCAACCACCATCGAAACGCGCGCGCCAAAAATCACCCGGCTGAGCAAATCGCGTCCAAGCGTATCGGTTCCGAGAGGATATTCAGGATTACTGGCTTTCCCCCCCGCAGTCTCCTTCACCCAGGCCGGGGGCAGATATTTTTGTCCACTGGTGATTTCGAGAGGGTCGTGAGGCGCAAGCGCACGGGCAAAAATAGCAATCAACATGAAGATGACAATGATAACCAAGCCCAAAATAGACGCCTTGTTACGCGCCAGGCGGTCGAAGGCTTCCTGGTTGGGGGTCTTGGTTTTGAGAGCCTCCCCAAAATTTGGAATATTCGGAGTTTGGGTTTCAACCTGCGCAGTCATAGTTCCCTCTTATTCTTCGAGCCGGATGCGTGGGTCAACCAGCACATAGATAAAATCCACGCTCAGGTTGGCCAGAGCCACTAACACAGCATAAATTAAGGTGGTGCCCATAATCATGGAATAATCGCGCTGGCTGATAGCCTGTACATAGGCGCGTCCCATACCGGGAAAGGCAAACATGGTTTCGATAATAAACGAACCGGTCACCAGGCCAGCCAGCGCCGGACCAAGGATGGTAATGACCGGAATAAGCGCATTTTTAATCATGTGAACCACGACAACTACGCGTTCCGACAAGCCCTTGGCGCGCGCTGTGCGAATGTAATCCATGCGCAACACTTCGAGCATCGAGGTGCGCATCAGCCGCGCGGTAAAAGCAAGGGTGCCAAAACCCAGCACGGTAGCCGGTAATATCCAAACACTTAACGAGTCCCAGGAACGCGGGACAACGCTAATCCAATTCAGGCCACTGGCAAAGATAATAATCAGAAAAATGGCAATTACAAAATTTGGAACGGAAATCCCCGCCGTGGCAATCAGCAGGCTGAGATAATCGACCCAGGTATTTTGCTTGAGCGCCGCAATGGTACCCACCGGAATGCCAACGGCAATCGCAATGGTCAACGCCAGAATGCCCAAGCGCAGGGAATAGCCAAAACGGCTGTAATACCAGGGTTTCGGGTTCCCATTCTCATCTTCGGGCGGGCGAAACAGGATGGACTGCACCGGCACGCCGCGCTGGCGGTAGGACGGCCCAAAGTTTCCACAAGGAAGGCCGCAGACGAACTCGCCTTTATTATTCCAATCCCCAATCATGTAGGCTACGAACTGTCGCCAGAAAGGCTTGTCCAGCCCATAAAACGCTTCCAACGATTTGCGCGTCGATTCATCTACCTGGCGTCGCTCCGCATCTGTATCCCAGGGACCACCGGGAGTATTGTGCATCAGGATAAATGTCACTGCGCCTACTACGAGAATGACTGGAATGAGCCAAAGCAAGCGTCGAATAATATAAGTCGTCATCTACAGCCTCGATTATCGTCAGGATTTGGGCTGGCCGCCCGATAAGACGGCCAGCCCAAGAACGTACTGTCTGAGATTACGGAATCATGCTGGTGTCGATGGTGATGGTCCACGGGACAGTGTCACCGGGGAACATGCCATCCTGCGGGGTCGTGATGATTCCCTTGACCCACGGCTTGACCAGATAGTGGTTCAGGCTGTTGTAGCCAAAGGCAGCCGGGATGTCGGCCAGCAAGATTTGCTGAGCCTGCTTGTAGAGTTCCATGCGCTTGGCCGGGTCAATGGTCGCATCGGCTTCGTTGACCAGCTTGTCGAACTCTTCGTTCTTATAGCCGGGGCGGGAAGCGAAGGTTGTGTCGGAGCGCCAATAGACTGAGAGCCAGTTCTGTGGGTCCGGATAGTCCGCGCACCAACCACCGCGCGAGAGCAGCGGGAAGGTGTTGGGGTCTTTCTGGATGGCGGTGTAGGTGGTGGTATCGACCGGGTCGAGAGCGATATCGACACCCAGGTGCTTCTTGTAGTTGGCGACCAACCACTCAGAGCGCACGCGATTGCGGGCGGTGTCACCAAAAGCCATCTTCAGGCCCAGGGCATTCAGTTTCTCAGGTGAATTGAATTCTTCGCTTGCTGCAGCCAAAGCGGCTCGGGCGGCTTCGGGGTCAAACTTGAGCGGGCTGTTGGGGTCGTATCCAGGGTACCCAGGCGGAATCCAGGTCCAGGTCGGGCTGGAGAGACCGCCATCGACATCCTTGACCCAGCCTTCGGCGTCAAACGCCAGGGCGAAGGCTTCACGAACCTTCTTGTCGGTGAATGGGTTCGGTTTGTCGTTCCAGGTGGGCTGCAGGTTGAACTGGATTTTGAAGGTGCAGGACCCGGCCCACTGCATGTGCTGGGCAGCCAGGTCGGGGTCAGCATTGATGGCCTCGAGGTCTTCGGCCATCGAGGCAACGACGTCGAACTCGTTGTTCTTGTAGGCTTCAAAAGCGACCGCAGAATCGGTGATGTAGGAATATTCGATGCTATAGGTCGGGACCGCCGGGCCAGCAAAATTGGGGTTCGGGACGAAGACGCTGCGAACGAAGGGGTCGACCGATTGCCAAATGAAGGGGCCGTTGCCAACCTGGTATTTGGAGGAAGTCCACCAGATATCGCCGCCTTCTTCGATATTCTCCTGCTTGGCCGGGTAGCCAACCCAGATACCAGCGATGGTCGCAAAGTACGGGGCAGGCTTCGAGAAGGTCAGGGTCAGGGTATCGCAAGCGGTGTCTTCGTAGTCAACGCAGTCCGTGCCATCGGCATGGGACGCCTTCACACCCAGTTTAGCCTTGTAGGCTTCGGGGTCATAATCGGCAGCCGTGGTATCGGCGGAACGCCATTCAGGAGCACCGACGATTTCATCGGTGATGGAAGCATATTCACCAGCGGTGGCGGGGTCGATGTTGCGCTGGAAGGCATACTCAAAGCGCTTGGCATTCAGGACGGAACCATCGCTATATTTGAGGTCCTTCTTCAGGGTGAAGACCAGCTGGGTAGCATCATCGTTGAACTTCCACGATTCAGCCGCGCCAGGGACTGTCTCCAGCTTTTCATTCAGAGCGGTCAGGCCCTGATAAATCAGCTTGAGATGGCCGATTTCGATCACGAAGGACGATTTCTGCGGGTCGATGATATCGGGGTAGGTACCCGCATTGACGCGCAGAACAGCCGGCTTCTCTTCCTTAACCGGTTCAGGAGTCACTTCGACGACCTGCACCTGAGGGGTGCCTTCGACGATGACCGTTTGGACGATGGTCTCTGGAGTAGCAGCAGGCGCGCCACAAGCGGCCAAAACCATGCTTGCCACTACCAGGAGACCGAGAACAACTGACAACTTACGCATAGTTTTCTTCTCCTCGCTAAAAAATTTTGGTTTGGATAAACAGGGTACGGGAAGACAAAGTATCCTCTTTTCTCGGCAACCACCTCCTTTTTTCTCACACTTAAACCAGATGGCAGGCTACATAATGTCCAGAGGCAACCTCGCGGAATTCAGGCTGCTTTTCAGCGCAAATTTCCTTTGCCAGCGGGCAGCGCGTGCGGAAACGGCAACCCGAGGGCGGATTGACCGGGGAGGGAACATCGCCTTCAAGAATAATGCGGTGGCGGGTCTCTTCTACAACCGGGTCAGGGATGGGAACTGCGGAAAGCAAAGCCTGCGTGTACGGGTGCAGGGGTTTGGCGTGCAGTTCTTCGCTGCTGGTCAGTTCGACGATGATTCCCAGGTACATGACCGCGATGCGATTGCTGATGTGACGAACCATCGACAGGTCATGGGCGATGAACAGATAAGTCAGGCCAAACTCTTTCTGCAAGTCTTCGAGCAAATTAACCACCTGCGCCTGGATGGACACGTCCAATGCAGAGATGGGCTCATCACAAACAATAAACGATGGTTGGAGCGCCAGAGCGCGGGCAATTCCCACCCGCTGACGCTGTCCACCCGAAAATTCGTGCGGGTAGCGTGAAGCAAACGCCGGGCTCAGGCGGACCAGTTCCAACAAGCGCGCCACGCGGTCTTTAATTTCATTTTCAGTCGCCAAGCCATGCACCAACAGAGGTTCACCGATAATTTCACCCACCGTCATGCGTGGGTTCAGGCTGGCATATGGGTCCTGGAAAATAATTTGCATCTTGCGGCGCATGCGGCGCAAGTCTTCGCCGCTCAGTGTAACCAGGTCGGTGCCATCGAACAGCACTTTTCCAGAAGTGGGGCGATAAAGCTGCAAAATAGCACGACCAGTGGTCGATTTTCCACACCCGGATTCGCCTACCAGACCGAGCGTTTCGCCCTGCTTCACGCTAAAAGAGATGCCATCTACCGCGCGAACCGCGCCCACCTGCCGCTGGAGCAGGCCACGACGAATGGGGAAGTGCTTGACAAGGTTTTCAACGCGTAAAAGTTCAGTCATATTAGCGAGCCTTTCCAGTTTTGATATCAACCCAGCAAGCAACGCGATGATTTTCGCTGATGTTTGTTAAGGCAGGGTTCTCCTTCCAACAACGCTCCATCACCCATTTGCAGCGCGGCGCAAAGGGGCAAAAGGTCGGTTTTTTGTACAAAACCGGCGGCAAACCGTCGATTGAATCAAGGCGATACCCCACCGATTCCGCATCCAGGCGCGGCAGGCTGCCCAGCAAGCCGTGGGTATACGGGTGACTTGGGTTCGCGTACAAATCCTTTACCAAGGCTTCTTCGATGATAAAACCACCATACATGACAAGGACGCGCTGCGCAAGACGAGCAACGACCCCTAAATCATGCGTAATCCAGATGATTGCCATCCCCAATTCATCGCGCAATCGCTTAACCAGGTCTACAATCTGAGCCTGGATGGTGACATCCAGCGCGGTGGTCGGCTCATCGGCAATTAATACCTGTGGATTGCAGGCCAACGCCATCGCAATCATCACCCGTTGACGCATCCCCCCTGAGAATTGGTGGGGATAATCTTTGAGTCGGTCTTTGGCTTTGGGGATGCCCACCATCGTTAATAATTCAGCCGCCCGGTTGACAGCCTGGGCGTGGGTCATGCCCAGGTGCAATTCCAGCGGCTCGGTGAGTTGACGTTCGAGGGTAAGCACAGGATTGAGAGAGGTCATCGGGTCCTGAAAAACCATGGCAATCTGCGCGCCGCGCACATGGCGGATTTGATGGTTGCTCATGGCGAGCAAATCCTGGCCTCGCAAAAAGGCCTTGCCCGCTGTGATTTTTCCAGGTGGAACCGGAATCAGGCGCATGACTGATAACATGGTCACGCTCTTGCCACATCCACTCTCTCCAACCACAGCCAGGGTTTCCCCCTCCTTCAAACTAAAGGAGACTCCATTGACGGCATAAACCGTCCCATCTGGCGTACGAAACTGGACTTCCAAGCCTTGAACATCAAGCAGGGTTTCGGGCATCCGCGTTATCCTTTATTGAGATTGTTGTGCTGTGTTTGTCCGACTGAGACAAACCATGCTACAGGATTATACTCTTTAACGCTTTTAACAGTCAATTACGATACTCCAGAAGGTGACTTTCATCATCATTTTTCCATCACTGTACATGATATGACACGCTACCAGAGAACTGTTTTTACCCCAACCAGAGAATTGGAAGGCGACAGCCGTCAGACCCAGGCCAGCGCTCAAGGAATTTTACAAGAGGCTTTGGTAAAATCATTCAATATGCAGATTCCCATGCTCGCGGGCTTGGCCCGACTACTCTGAAAATTGCGTTGTCAGGCACAGGATTGTCTCGGTAGACTCAAATATTCCATTCCTCATGTCCCCCTCCCTGACCGATAAACTCAAGTCATTGGGCGTCAAAGTCGGCGCCTCCGATATCAAACCGCCCCCACCCAAAGCACGGCGCAACTCGTCGCTGGAACAGGTTCTGGGAGGCCGCTGGCTGGAGACGCGGCGCGGCGAAACGTTCGTGGTGGAACAGGTCTATTCAACGGAATACAGGCACGGGCGCGTCCCGATTCGCGCGGAATCAGGCCTGAGCGGGCTGGCGGCCTGGGCAGGCGATGAAACCATCCGCCGCCTGGCCCTCTCCCAACTGGCATTTATAGACACCGAAACATCCGGGCTTTCGGGCGGCGCGGGGACTTACGCCTTCCTGGTGGGCGCGGGGCGCTTTGTAGAGGGGGAGTTTCGCCTGTCGATGTTTTTCATGCGCGACCCCTCAGAGGAGGCCGCTCTGCTGGAATCGCTGGCAAATTTCCTGGCCCCATGCGCCGCGCTGGTCACGTTCAACGGCAAAGCCTTCGACGCCCCGCTGCTGCGCGCCCGCTACACCCTGCAAGACATCCCCTGCCCCTTCGACGGATACGCCCACATCGACCTGCTGCCGCTGGCGCGCCGCCTGTGGCGCGACCGCCTGCCCAGCCGCGCTCTGAAATATCTCGAAGAACACATCATGCAGGCCGCGCGCGGGGTGGAGGAAGTGCCAGGCTATGAAATTCCCTGGCTGTATTTCGATTACCTGCGCACCGGCGACGCGGCCCCGCTCAAAGGCGTCTTCTACCACAACGCGATGGACGTTGTGGCAATGGCCGCCCTGCTGTGCCTGACCGCCGAAATGCTGGAAAACCCGCATCAGAGCGAAATCGAACACGGTCTCGACATCATTGCACTGGCAAAACTGTTTGAGGACCTGAACCGCCCCGACGATGCCGCCCGGCTTTATGAGCGCGGACTAAAGACCACGCTGCCCGAACCCGATTTCTGGCAGGCTGTGCGCCGCCTGGCGATTCTGCAAAAGCGGCGCGGCGATTTGGAAACCGCGCTCAAACTGTGGGAGCAATCCGCCGCCGAGGGGCATGTCTATGCCCACATCGAACTGGCAAAGTATTACGAACACACCCTCAAAGACCCCACAGCCGCCCTGCACTGGACGCTGGCGGCAATTGGGCAAGTCAAAGACAACCCGTTCCTGCCCGCTTACATGAAAAAACACTGGATGGACGAGTTGGAACACCGTCAGGAACGCCTGGAAGCAAAACTGGCAAAGGTGAAACGATGAAAAAACAACCCTTATTGGTGACCGCCTTCTTCCTCGCCGCCGCCCTGGCCTGCTCCCTGCCCCTGGCCTCCGCCCCGGCTGGAACGCCCTCTCCTCTGCCGACCGCCACCATTCCACCCACGCAGAATCCCACCCTGACGCCAACTGCCGCCGCGTCGCTTTATGCGCAATGGCCGGTGCTGACTTCCAGCAGCCGCGAAAGCGGGCAAGCGCCCAATTACGCCATTGAGACCAAAATCCCGGTCATGCAGGGCGAGGACCCACGCGTGGCAAAGTTCAACGCAGATGTGATGGCGCTCATCATGCAGGAAGTAAAAAAGTTCAGGGATGGGCTGGCAGAACTGCCCGCCAAGCCCATCAGCGCGGGCAGTTCCTTTGAAAGCGATTACGCAATTGTCTCGCCGCCCGGCGATATTTTGAGTCTCAATTTTGGCTTTTACACCTACTCCGACGGCGCGGCCCACCCGTACAGTTACACCCTTACATACACTTACGACTTAAAGCGCGGGGAGTCAATTCGGCTGGAACAGTTGTTCCTGCCCGGCGCCGATTATCTCGGCCTGATAGCGGCCTACTGCCAGGATGAACTGACCCGGCGCGACATCGGCTTCGACGCGCTGTTCGCAGCCGGGGCTGACCCCACGCCCGAAAATTATCGCAACTGGAACATCACCCCTGACGGGTTGCTCATCAGTTTCGACCCCTACCAGGTGGCCGCGTATGCCGCCGGGCCGCAGGAAGTCCTCATCCCTTATGCGGAATTGAACGCCATCATCAACCCAGGCGGCCCGCTGGGGGTTAAGAAGTAAATATCCACGCCAGCACTTTCTGAATCATCGTATCCCAATAGGCCCAGTTGTGGTCGCCGGGGCCTTCTTTGTAGGTCAGGTCGAGCGGCAGATTGCGGGCGTGGTCGCGGAAGCGCAGGTTGTCGACGTAGAGGAAGTCTTCGGTGCCGCAGCATTGATACAGTTTTGGTTTGACGTTTCCCTGGGCCACTTTTTCGGCCAGGGCAAACAGGTCATGGCTGCTGCCGGGGACTTTGGACAAATCGCCAAAGATGTTGCGCATGTGAGCCATCCAGGCATCGCTGTTCGGGTCTGCCGGGTTGGGCTTAACCACCTCGCGGATATCGAGCGCGCCCGAAAGGCTGGCGGCGGCGGTGAAACGTTGCGGGTGCGTTAGCGCGAGTTTGAAAGCGCCGTACCCGCCCATCGAAAGCCCGGCCACAAAGTTATCGGCCCGGTCTGCGGAGAGCGGGAACAGGTCACGGGCAATGGCAGGCACTTCCTCGCTAATAAATTGCCAGTACTTTCCGCCATGCGCCATATCCGTATACCAGCTCAGATGAACGGCAGGCATGACGACCGCGAGGTTGTACGGCTCAGCATAGCGCTCAATGGAGGTCCAGCGCTGCCAGGCAGTGTGGTCATCGGAGTAACCATGCAGCAGGTACAGAGTGCGGTAGGCTGTTTTGGGACTGCTTTGGGCATCCTTGAGCGCGCGTTGAGGCAGGATGATATTCATAGCGCAGCGCATGCCCAGAGTTTCAGAGAAAAATTTGACTTCGGTGAGTATCATATCCATCTCCAGCAAACAGTGAACGGAAAGAGTTATGAGCACTTACGGACAGGCAACCAGCGCAAGCCTCCGGCAGAGCATTGCCAGTATTGTACTCCCGCATCAAGACCACCGGTCAGTATCGACAGGCATAACATCATCCTGTTGAAAGTCAGGAAAACCTCCGCCTGGCGGGGCATTCCAATACGGGCAGCCCTGGAGAAGACCATGCCGGACGAAACGACAAGCCGCCAGGTCTTTATGCTATACTGATGGGGTGAGTGTCTCTCCTCCAGACGATGTTTTTGGCACAGATGTCGTTTGCGCCGCATTGAACTACTTCTACGCCATCGAATGAACGAACTGCCCACGCCGGTTTTCCCGGCTTCTCTCAAAAAGATGTTTCACATCTTCGACCGCCTTATCTTCAGGTTGGCCGAACAACCCCGCAACAGCCTCTTATTTGTACTTGTTCTCACCTTTTGTTTGCACGGTTTTCGCTCCACCCAAACCGATTACTTCAAAATAGCGCAATCTCCCTTCGAACCATACAACGGCGTACAATACGTCCAGGATTCCATCTTTCTCCCCTTAAGTGCCTATTATTTGGGTCTGAACCAATCACAATTCCAGTTCGACTTTTATACCATTTGCGCATACCTGTTGGCGCTGGCTCTCATTTACGTCTTTGGGCATAAAAAATTCAGACCCGAACTCACGCTTTTTTTGGCAACCACGGCCGCGCTCAGTCCAGCCAGCCTTGTCTCTCTCTCCTGGCCTGGCATGCCCGATGCCTTCACCATCTTATTTTCGGTCCTGGCGGTCTTTTCAAACTCAATCCCCATTTTATTCCTGACGGGGTTGTTAGGTTTTTCAAACCATCCCCAATTCATATTGATTGCAGTCTCGTTAAGCATCTTGCGCCTGGCTGCGCGCGAAAAAGCTTTCAGAATCGAACAGGCCGTTGCGCTCCTGGCTGGAACGATTGCCGGGTATGCAATGGTTCAAACGTTTTTATCTTACTACCAGATATCGATTGAAATTAACCGCCTGCAAGCCATGTTTGAATATGATTTATCGTTCTGGCTTGAATCGAAGCTGCTCGAAGCGCCGCTCAGTCTTTTCTCGCTCTACCAGGGAATATGGTTCATCTTGCCCGTTTGTGTTTTATACGGGTTTCGGCGCAACCCGCCCTATTACATCCTTTTTCTGGCCTTGCAAGCTGCGGCTGGCGCGGTAACGCTTTTTGTACTGGATACAACGCGCATCTTCAGCCTGCTCACCATTGGAACTCTGTTACATGCAGTCGCGTTTACCTACCACACCATCGAGGAAGAATATCGCCCCTCTCTGCGGTGGCTGCTAACGGCCATTTTGATTGCCGCCATCTTCCTGCCGCGCTACGTCATCATGAGCGGACAGATGTACATGCCACCGACCTCCTTAATCCCATACATGATTCTCAGCCTGTTTTTAGGAACATAACCGCAATGCTATCATCAGACTATGGTACACTGATTCCCATGACCTATCACTCCGGTTTTGTCGCTGTTATCGGACGCCCCAACGTGGGCAAATCCACCCTCATCAATGCATTTTTGGGGCAAAAAGTAGCCGCCGTCTCGCCGCGCGCCCAAACCACCCGCCGCCGTCAGATGGGCATTCTGACTACGGATACTTACCAAATCGTCTTTGTAGATACGCCCGGTCTTCACCAAGCGCGCCACAAACTCGGCGAATATCTTAACCAGGAAGCCGAAGAAGCCCTGAATGGCGTGGATGTCATTCTCTGGATGCTGGATGCAGCGGCTGGGCTGCATGAAGAAGACCGGCAAATCGCCGCTCTGCTGGCTCAGATGCGAAAACGCCCCCCGCTGATGCTTGCCCTCAACAAAATTGACTTAATCCCCGCCGAACAACTTCCCGCCGAACTTCAGGCCTGCGCCGAACTCTTTCCCGAAGCAGAATATTTCCCCCTGAGCGCGGCAAACGGCAAAGGACGCGAGCAATTGCTGCAGGCATTGGTCTCAAAATTGCCCGAACGCCCGCCGGAATTCGATGAAGAACAAATTACCGATTTCTACGAGCGCGAGATAGCCGCCGATTTAATTCGCGAGGCCTGTCTGCTTCACCTGCGCGATGAAGTGCCGCACGGGGTTAACATCCGCATAGATGAGTTTACCGAGCGCGGCGAGCGGGGCGCATATATCGCCGCAACCGTCTTCGTGGAGCGCGAATCGCACAAGGGGATTGTGATTGGCGAGGCCGGGGCCATGCTCAAGAAAATCGGCAGCACAGCCCGGACGGAAATCGAAGCCATGAGCGGACGAAGAGTCTTTCTCGAACTGCGCGTTAAGGTCGAAAAAGACTGGCGCGATGATGAAAACGCCCTGCGCCGCTTTGGCTACAAAATTGAGAAGAAGAAAAAGCGCAAGTAGTATTAGAAGTGACGGTCGCCTGTTCCGCGCAACCGATTGGCACGCCCAATCAGCGGCAGGGATGGCAAGAGCAGGAATCCCGCAAACGCAATCGCCGCCTGCACGCTCCACAGGCTGACCATGCCCGCCAGCGGCCCGGAGGCAATCTGCCCGATGGCATCCACCTGACCAGACATGGAGATAATTGTGGCGCGGGTATCCGAATCGAGCCGCTGGTTAACCCAGGCCATATAGAGCGGCCCCAGCACACTGCGGGTGACGCTTACCAGTAAAACGGCGGCCACCGCCACAGCCAGCGCAGGGGCAAAAGCGAAGAGAAAGATTGCCAGCGCGAGCAAACCTGTCAGCCACCCCATCCCCTTCGCAATCGAGGGCGCATGACTGGCGTCGAGTCGTTTTTCCACCTGCTGCGTAAGCAAAATGGAGAGCAGCATTCCCATTGCACGCATGACCCCCAAAAAAGCCACCTCGTTCATCCCAAACAAGGATGGCAGAGGAAAGGTATCCACCAAAAATTTGACCCACAGCCGGTCCCAGCCTTCCGAATACAATCCATAGATGAATCCCACCCCCAACACTGCGGTCAGCGCCGGACGGGCGCGCACGGTGGCAATTCCCTTGCTGAAAATATCGCCCATGTGCTGAAAGGTAGTGCGATTTTCGGGTTTGGCGGGCGCGAAGCGCGTTTCGGGCATGAACAGGGTCAGAAACAGACCCAACAGCATCAACCCCATGCCGCCCGCCAGGATAGGCAGAGCAACGGACAAATTTCCCAGCGGAATGGCAAGCAGCATTCCGGCAAAAGCCCCGGCCAGGTCAAAGCGATTGGCGCGCAAGAAAGCGCGGTTGGCGGCCTGTTCGCCGATTTCATCGGAAAGCCAGGCCTGCTGCGCCCCGCTGGTAAACGTGTAACCCAGGCCCCACAATCCTGAAGCGAGCAGGATAGCGGGAAAAACAGGAAACAACCCCTCGATGATAAATCCCAACCCCATGATGAGATAACCGATAACAAGCGAAAATTTGCGCGAATACGCATCTGCCACAATTCCGGTTGGCACTTCAAAGAGCAGGATGACCACTTCCAGCGTGGTGCCAACCAGGACAAGCTGCAATCCGCTCAGCCTGGCTACGGTGGCTTCGTAAAACGAAGTCACCACGAACATCAGACTGAAGAAGAAAGAGGTCAGGAAGGAAAGAGCAAGGTAGAGCGGGTAAGCGGGAAGTTTGGGCATGTAATCTCCGGTGATGTGGGAATTCCATTGACGAAGGCAAATGGGTCGGTTAGCATAGCGACCATAATACAAATATGATTGGCATTGATAACTTGAAAACAAAATGATGAGACCAACGCGCATTGACTGGCAAGCATTGAGAATTGCTGTCGTTATTCCTTGTTACCGCGTAGAAAAAGAAATTGCGGGCGTACTTGCATCCATTCCAGACTATGTAAAAGATGTTATTGTGGTTGATGATGCTTCTCCCGATGGAACTGCGCAAAAGGTCGGGCAAAGGATGCAGGTTGATTCTCGCGTGGTTTTATTGCGGCACGAGAAAAACGCTGGCGTTGGCGGCGCAATGGTGACAGGGTTCAAAAACGCGCTGGAACGCGGGGCAGAAATCATTGTCAAAATGGATGGCGACGGCCAAATGTCGGCAGAATATCTGCCCTACCTGCTCGCGCCGCTGGCTCGCTGTGAAGCCGATTATGCCAAAGGAAACCGCTTTAGAGATTTTCGCGCGCTCCAACAGATGCCCTGGCTGCGACGCGCTGGGAACATGGGGTTAAGCTTCCTTTCGAAAGCCGCCACCGGTTATTGGAATGTGTTTGACCCAACCAATGGTTACGTCGCCATTCGCGCCGAAGCGCTGCGGCTGCTTTCGATGGATGAGATTGACCGTTCCTATTTTTTTGAGACCTCGATGCTGGCGCAGTTATATCTCATCGGAGCAGTGGTAGCGGATGTACCCATCCCTGCTCGCTATGGAGAAGAAGTTTCCAACCTTTCGGTGCGGCGCGTTTTGTGGCAATTTCCCCTCAAACTGGCCATCACCTTTCTGCGGCGTCTGGTGCTTAAGACCTTTATCTATGATTTCTCCATGCAAGCCATTTACCTGCTCACCGGCGTTCCGTTGCTGATGTTTGGATTGCTGTTTGGCGCCTTCAAATGGGTGGAATACGCCAGCCGCAACATCCCTGCGCCCACAGGCACGGTCATGCTGGCTACGCTGACTGTTTTATTGGGAATTCAATTTCTGATTGCTGCCATCGAAATCGATTTACGCGCCATTCCTCAAGAGCCTATTTGTAAACGCTGGCTGGCTCAGGGCTGACCACTTGCGCCAAAGGCCTGCCAACCACTCGCGCAACCCGTTTGAAGCAGGATATCTTGCTCGATGCGCGCGCCGTTTTCGAAGGTGTCGCCCGGCAGCGATTCTCCCGGTTTGGTGTATGCAATGCGCGGCCCTGGGCCTGGCCCCAACCCTAAAATTTCTAACCGGTAAAGCCCCCCCTGCGATTGCCAGTCAGTTGGGATGGTGAGCCGGTACCACCCGCCTGCCGGAAGGTCGGCATTTGATGAAATTTGCTCTACCAGCGGATGAGGAGAATGAGCCGAAAACAGGGCGAACCGCGTTTTGCCCTGCCAGGCAGATTGTTCAGCATCCACCCAAAAGCGCACCACCGTCAGGCCTTTGCATTCGGGCCAGATTTCTTGCGAAAGGCGAAAATTTTCAGAAAGTGGGGGCGAAAACGCGGCCTGAGGGTCCCAGTTCTTATAACGAGGCAGGTAACACAACCCACCCTGGTAATATTGCGCCCCACACAGAACATAATAGGCCAGGTACATGCCTGCCGTGTACAGCGCCAGCCCCGAAACAGACAGCCCAACGGCCCAGCCCATCGGTATCCGAAGACGAAGTTTGGAAAGTATCAATCCCAATCCCAACCACAATAACGGCCAAACTGTCAAAAAGTAACGTCCTTGCACGCCGTCAATCACGCTGCTTCCCACTGGCGTAAAAGTCACATACATTGCAGCGATAGTTGCCAGATAGGTCCCAATAAACAAGCCAAACAAAGCCCACCAGATACGGGCAGCGAAGGACAGGGCCGGTTTTTCTACGAACAGGGCGGCTGCCAAGGCCGCCGTGCTCAGCCAATAGACTGGCTGTGGAATCGGCCAATAGTTATAGCCGTAAATCGCTAACCCATCCAGGAAATAAGCCAGACCCCGCTGAAGAATGTCATTTTTGAGCGTGCCAGCAAAATCCAGTGGGCGCGCCAGGATATAACGAACCTGTTCTGTTGGATTGGCGCGTTCCAGGGCTGTCTCCAGACGGCCATAGGCCAGCAAATTCCAACCCACCACTTCCACCAGCATCAATACAATCGCGGCAGCCAGCAAGCCCCAATAACCATGCCTGACCTTGAATTGTTGGGGACGCAAAAGCAGAAACGGCAAAACCGCCAGGGGAACGACGTTGAGCTTTCCGTTAAAAACAAGAAAAAACAAAACGACCAGGACGAACCATTCTTTCCACCCAATCGTTTGTTTTTGCGCGCCCCAAAGCGCCCCGGCTATCATAAGCAAGGCTGCGCCATTTGAAATCGCATCAGCGCTAATGGTGGAGGCTTGCAAAACCGCAGTCGGAAGCACGGCAGCAACCGCCAGCGGCCACTTTCCAAACGGTATCATCCGCACCGCCAGCCAGGTCAGCAGCATATAACTCAACAAACCAGCCCAGCGCGTGGCATAGAAAACAGGCAAGGCGGGCCAATCGAACCTGCGTCCCAGATAACGCATCACCATTGCTTGCGGAAATAAAAGCAATGGCGAATAGACCGAACGTGTTTTTACCCCCTGATATACATAGTCGAATTCATCCAGCGCAACCGAACCATATTTCTGCCATAATCCTGCTTCAACCGGGCGCACAAAAACCTGCCGCCGATAGGAAAGTTCCCAATATACGGCGGGAAAAGGCAATTCGATACCCAGATTCTGGTTGGGAATGAACTGAAGCGCCGACATTTCCCAAACGCGCATCAGGTGCGTCTCTTCATCGAACCCCCCGCTTATGGGCATCAACAGACTGGTGAGAAACCCAAAGACGACCAATGCAAAGATGAGATAGCGTTCTGGCGCGCTCAAACTCATCCGGTATTTAGAAATAGAAGACAAGAAATTCATCATTGCTGTTCCCCCCCGCCTGGCGCCCTGGCGAGAGAAAAATCGCGCATCGGGTTATTTCACCACATCCCAGCGTATGCGGGGAGAATTTTTTCGCAAATACAAAGGTAGATTCTCAAGGTTAACCAACTCGTAATCCACCAGATACGGCTCAGCGCTTTTGTAGTCTTCTTCCCACAATTGCACAATCACATCCGGTTCCAATTTTCCAAGAGAATAGGAGTAGTCCCACTTCATGTGACCGGGGCGCACATCGGCAATTCCGGCCAGGCTGACCGGTGCTTTGACTGGCTGGCGCGCAATCACTTTATCGGTTTTGCCCAGCAGGTCTATGAAATAGCGGTCGGGGAGATAATAAGGCACCGTGCCAGCAGCAGTAACGGCAATTTTGGCCCCCGGTTGGGTGATTTTTTCCAGAATCAGTGCGGTGCGAATATATTTTTCATGCGATTCGACGTAAAACGGTTTGCGCTGTAACAGCCAGCGTTCGATGGAGCGGTAGTCGGCCAGCAGAAAATTGGCATTCCACAGGCTAAAACCAACCAGGACGAACGCAACGACATGCGAGACAGCAATTTTCCAGCCTTTTAGCCGTAAACTGGTCTCAACCGTGTTGCGTATGCTGGCAATAGTTACGCCGAAGAGCGAAAACCAGAGCGGAAGAGCAATTGAGATGAATCGATTGGCCCCGCCGCGGTGTTCCCAGGCGTCTCCTCCCACATACGTGCTATAGGCAGCCTGCCCGGCGAAGAGCAGCGCCAGCAGCCAGACACTTTTATCACGCCGGAAGAGGAAAACCGCCAGAGGGAGCAGGAAAACGACCCAGTTCATTTGCCAGGCCAGTTCAAAAAGCACCCAAACGCCACGCGCCATGCGGATGACCGGCGAGAGACCTGCCATTTTCAGCGCATAAGTATTCGGCAACCATTCCCCATAATACTCGTAGCGGAACAGGGTCTGCCCGCCCAGACAGAGCAAAAGAATGCTCAAGCCCCAGACCAGGTGGCTTTTTCGGTTGTTCTGGTCTGTGAGCGCCAGAAAGCCAAGGATGAGAACCGCCGGAATCACCATATCGAGACGGCAAAATGTGGAGAAACCGAGTAACAGATAGAGCCAATGCTTATGGCGGGCATGGTCGAGCGTCAGGGTCATCCAGGCCGCGAGGCTGAGCAGGAGCGTTAGCAGGCTCACTTCCATTCCCAGCAAACCCCAAACGGCCAGCGGGCCATAAAACGCCGTCATCACGAGCGCCGCGCTGAGGGCCAGCAGGTCATCCGTCAGGCGTTGAACAATTTTGTAGATAACGACGAGATTCAAAGCCAGGAAGACCCCGCCAGAAACCTGGATTGCCAGGCTAATTTGCGGCCCGCTGAGCGGCAGCAAATGCCAAAACGCCATAAAAAGGACCCAAAACAGGTTGGTGAACCCCTCCACGCGCTCACCAACGTTCCAGGCCAGTCCGTTGCCATGCGCCAGGTTCCAGGCATAGCGCATCGAGACCATGGCATCATCGAACAGGTTGTAATAACGCGTGCCTTCAAGGACAAAACTGGTCGCCTGAATGTAGCGATAGGCGTAAACCCCAAAACCAAGCAAAATGAGAACCAGCACCATCAGGTGACGGGAGCGAGATAAGACTTTCATCTCATTTCTGCTCGTTCTTCTCTTCCAGCGCGCGTTGACCGCGCAGGGCTTCGTCCACCAGCTGGTTGTTGCCGCTACTCCATTGTCTCCACTGCCGCAGCCCCGACCAGGCCAACAGCGGAACGCCAACCAGCGTACCGGCCACCGGGTAGGGGACGCCCGCCACAATGCCCATCACCAATCCCTTTGCCAGAGATGCGCCCCAATCGTCTTTCGCGAGAAAACGCTGCACCAGGGCGGTCGAAGCAAAACCCAGCGCGCCCACCGTCACGATGGTGATAGGCAGGCTGAAAGCGACCAGTTCTGGCACGGCAAACACCCCATCGAGCGCAACGGTTGCCAGCGCCGCCAGGGCGTGAATGGGAGGGGCCGGAAAAGACCCCGAAGCAGAACGAGGCGCGAGAGAAGTGTCGTTGGGACGAGGTTCAAGGCTCATGGCAATCTCCTGAAACGGATGGCACAACTTATCTATTCCCATTCAATGGTGGCGGGTGGCTTGCTGGTGATGTCATACACCACGCGGTTGATACCGCGCACTTCGTTGACGATGCGGGTTGAAACACGTGCCAGCACGTCATAGGGAATGCGCGCCCAATCGGCGGTCATGAAATCATCGGTCACGACGGCCCGAATGGCGCAGGCATCCTGGTAGGTGCGCTGGTCGCCCATCACGCCCACCGATTTGACCGGCAGCAGGACGACAAACGCCTGAGAAGTGCCTGCCCCCTTTCCAAGCAGGCCAGATGCCGCCAGTTCTTGCGTCAGGATGGCGTCTGCTTCGCGCAGACGCTCGGCGCGCTCGGGGGTCACTTCCCCCAAAATACGCACAGTCAGCCCTGGCCCGGGAAAAGGTTGCCGCCAGACCATTTCGGTCGGCAGCCCAAGCGCTTCGCCCACAGCGCGCACTTCGTCTTTAAACAGGTAGCGGAGCGGCTCGACCAGTTGAAAGGTCATATCTTTTGGAAGGCCGCCCACGTTGTGATGGGTTTTGATTTTATCGGCCTTGTTGCGGTCGGGCGCGGAGGATTCAACCACGTCCGGGTAAATCGTCCCCTGCACCAAAAAAGGCGGCTGCCCTAAGGCTTTGGCCTCACGCTCGAAGATGCGAATGAATTTTTCGCCGACGATTTTGCGCTTCTTTTCGGGGTCGGTCTCGCCTCGTAAAGCGGCGAAATATTCCCCGGCGGCATCCACCGCCACCAGTTCCACGCCCAACATCTCGCGGAAAGCCTTCACCACCTGTTCGGGTTCGCCCTTGCGCAACAAACCGGTGTTGACAAAGACCGCCGCCAGCTGGTCGCCAATTGCGCGGTGAACGAGCGCGGCGGCGACGGACGAATCCACCCCGCCAGAGACGGCTGCCAGCACCCGCGCATCCCCTACCTGCTGGCGAATGCGCGCCACCGCCTCGTCAATGATGGATTGCGGCGTCCAATTGGGGGTGATGCCTGCAATCTCGACCACGAAACGGCGGATAATTTCGGCCCCGCCGATGGTGTGATTGACTTCGGGATGGAACTGCAAGCCATAATAGCGGCGCGCCGGGTCGGCCATGGCGGCATAGGGACTGTTGCCCGATTGCGCCAGCGCCGAAAATCCCGGCGGAAGTTCAATGACCTTGTCGCCGTGCGACATCCAGACCTGAAACGCTTTGGCGGGAAGCAGCGCATTGTCGTTGACCGATTCCACAATGGCGTGGCCGTATTCCCGCTGGGCCGAGGCATCCACTTTCCCACCCAGAGCATGCGTGAGAGCCTGCATCCCATAGCAAATGCCCAAAATTGGCAATCCACTTTCAAGAATGAAATCCTGAATAAAGGGCGCGCCCGGTTCATAGACCGATTTCGGCCCGCCAGATAAGATGAACGCTTTGGGCTGAATGGATAGGATTTGTTCGCGCGGCGCATCCCAGGGGAAGAGCTCGCAATAGACCTGCGCCTCGCGCGCGCGCCGGGCAATCAGTTGGGCATATTGAGAGCCAAAGTCGAGAATGGCGATTGCGTTTTTCATTAGCCGAATACAATTTTTTGTTCGTTCAATTCGATGATACGCGCCAGTGAAAAAACCGGCACGCCCAGAGATTGCAGCGCGCGGCGCCCACCTTCAAAGGTCTTTTCGATGAGCGTGCCAATGCCGACGATGCTCGAACCGGCGGTTTGGGTCAGCCGCGCCAGGCCAAGGATGGTGGCGCCAGAGGCCAGGAAGTCGTCAATGATAAGAATTTTTTCTCCGCCGCCCAAATGTTCAGGCGAGACAATCAGTTCGACCATGCGCCCTTTGGTGTGCGAGGGGGCCAGGGTCAGATACACCTGGTCGGGCATGGTGATGGGCTTGGTTTTGCGGGCATACACCACCGGCAAGCCGAGGTGGATGGCAGTGGCAAGCGCCGGGGCAATGCCAGAGATTTCGGCAGTCAGAATTTTGGTGGCCCCAACACCGCTGAACAGGCGCGCAAATTCGCGCCCGCAGGCATCCATCAGCATCGGGTCCACCTGGTGGTTGATGAAGGAATCAACCTTCAAAATGCCGTTACCGAGGTACTTGCCGTCCTTGAGAATGCGTTGTTCGAGTGCTTCCATATCGCTCGTCCTTTGTAAAATTGGTCTGGGGCGGATTGTACAACGTTTGAAAGGATGCGACCAGAGGCGGGAACCAAACCAGCGGCCCCTCAAAGCAACGGTCAACCGTCGCCATGCGCGGGTGTGTTAGAATCTTACCCTGTTGCTTATGAAAAATTTGCCCGCCCTCATTCTCGCTTCCAATTCTCCGCGCCGCCGTCAGCTGCTGGCGCTGGGCGGCTGGACGTTTGACGTGCAGGTGGCCGACATTGACGAATCTGTTCATGCCAACGAATCGCCTTACGCATACGTTGAGCGGCTGGCGCGTGAAAAAGTGCGCGCCATTGGAGCGCGTTCATCACCAAACCCGGTAGTGGTGGTCGGCGCAGACACCACCGTGGTCATCGACCGCCAGATTTTAGGCAAACCCACGGATGCTGCCGAAGCCCGCTCCATGCTATCCAGGCTGCGCGGGCGCGTTCACCAGGTTTATACCGGAATCGCCGCCCTGCGTGCTGAAGATAACGAAATACTCAGTGATGTCGTCGTGACCGATGTTCCCATGCGCGCCTACAGCGATGACGAAATGGAGCGCTATATCCAATCCGGCGACCCAATGGACAAGGCCGGCGCTTACGGCATTCAAAACCCCGATTTCCAGCCCGTCGCAAATATGGCAGGCTGCTACGCTTCAGTGATGGGATTGCCATTGTGCAGCCTGGCGCGGTTGTTAATGCAGCTGGGCGTCCATCCACATGCCAGCGTGGCCGAGAACTGCCAGACCACCCTGGCCTATCATTGCCGCTCACCACTGCGCCTGGAAAATCATGTGGGGCAAGTCTCTGACTTGCCCGCGCCAATTAAAGATTTGCGCCGCAGATTGAAAGGTTGAACTATGAAATCGAAACGAAACATGTCCCGTCCCTTTGCCCTGTTCCTGGCGCTGACCTTTCTCGTCGGATGCGCCGGGCCGGGCGGGAATGGCTTGATAAACGAAACGCCCCCCGGAAAAACCCTGCCCACGCCCATCGTCCATGTGACCGCTGCTCCGCAGGCCGACGGCACGTTGCGCGGCTTTCTGGAAGCATGGAAAGCCGATGACTATGCTTCGATGTATGGCATGCTCACCCCCGATAGCCAGCAGGCCATCAGCCTGGAGGCGTTTGATAAAAAATATCGCGACGCCATGAATTTGCTGACACTCTCGGAATTAGGATACGAAATCCTGTCTATCAACCCCGTCTCTCCGACCACATCCCAGGGCCGTTTCCGAGTCACCTACCAGACAAAACTATTCGGCGAGTTTCAGCGCGAAATGGAAGTATCCTTCCAAATGGTTTCGGGTTTATGGCGGGTGCATTGGCAAGATGGGCTTATCCTGCCCGAACTGGCCGGCGGCAGCCGCCTTTCGATGGACTACCAGGCCCCAGCGCGCGGCGTTATTTACGACCGTCCCCTGAGCGGTGAAAAAGAAAAGCAGCCCTTTGTCACCCAAACCGACGCCTATGCCGTCGGGCTCGTCCCAACCAACATTCTGCCAGAGCAGGAACCCACGCTGTTGAGCGAACTGGGTATCATCCTGGGGCTGTACCCCATCCAGGTCTTACCAATTTACGACAACCGGCGCGATGTCTATTGGTACATCCCGGTCGGCGAAGCCCCCGCCGAAGAAATTGACCGCCGCATGGGACGTCTTTCGAGCATTGGCGGGTTGGTGTTAACCCCTTACACCGCCCGTTTCTACTACGGCAACGGCATTGCGCCGCAAACCATCGGCTACGTCTCTGCCGTTCCTGCCGAAGAAGTAGATACATACATCCGCAACGGTACCTCGCCCGGCGCGCGCGTGGGACGGGCCGGCATTGAACTGTGGGGCGAACAATATCTGGCTGGCAAAACCGGCGGCACGCTCTACATCGTCAAACCAGATGGCTCATTGACCCAATTTGCCAGCGCAGAGAGCCAGCCAGCCTCCGACATCCAGTTAACAATTGACCGCGACTTCCAGGTGCAGGTACAGCGCGCGCTGGAGGGCTTTCGCGGTGCAATTGTGGTCATGGAGCGTAATACTGGCCGGGTGTTGGCGATGGCATCCTCGCCCAATTTTGACCCGAACGTTTTCGAGCCCAATAACGCGAACAGTCCCGACGGCATTCAAAACCTTTTCAACGACGCCAACCGCCCGCTGGTCAACCGCGCCGCCCAGGGGCAATTGCCGCTTGGCTCGGTCTTCAAAGTCATTACGTTTTCTGCCGCGCTGGAAAGCGGAACCTACACGCCCGACCTGAAACTGGAATGCGGCTACGAGTGGACCGGCCTTTCCGATAAAATCCGCTACGACTGGACCTGGGAACGCTGTCAGAAAGAACTGACCGCCACCGGCACCTGTAACACCCGGCCCTCCGGCGAACTAACCCTCAGCCAGGGTCTCATGCGCTCATGCAACCCCTGGTTCTGGCACATCGGCCTGGACCTGTACCGGCAGGGGCGCGTCACGGCCATTGCCGATATGGCGCGTGCCTTTGGCCTCGGCCAGCCCACAGGAATCGGCGTCATCGACGAGAGCGCAGGCAACATCACCAACCCGGCAGGTGAAGTGGAAGCCGTCAACCAGTCCATCGGCCAGGGTGATGTGCTGGTCACGCCCCTGCAAGTGGCGCGCTTCATGGCGGCCATTGGCAACGGCGGCACGCTCTACCGCCCGCAGCTGGTCGAAAAAATCATCGGGCCAGATGGTACGGAAACCACCGTCTTCAAGCCCGAAGCCATGGGGACCCTGCCGCTCAAACCCGAAACCCTGGCAGCCCTGCAACAGGCCATGCGCGAAGTGATTATCAACCCGCGCGGCACAGCGGTCCACCGCTTCCGCAATATGCAAACCCCCATCTACGGCAAAACCGGCACCGCCGAATCTGGCTCTGGCCTGCCGCATTCGTGGTTTGCCGGATACACCGACGCCCAGAACCCCGACCTTCCCGATATCGCCATCGCAGTCGTGGTTGAGAACATGGGCGAAGGCTCGGAATACGCCACCCCCATCTTCCGGCGCGTGGTCGAAATCTACTTCACCGGTCAGCCGCGCAGCCTCTTCTGGTGGGAATCGAACTTCGGCATCACCCGCACGCCCACGCCCTTTGGCTTCGAGGGGACGGCTACCCAGGAAGCACAGCAGAATCCGTAAAGCACAATCGTCCCGAAGGGTTTGAACCTTCGGGACGATGTTCGGTAAAAGGGTAAAATAAGTGGGATGACCGACTCCCAACATTGCACCGGCCTTATCATTCGCGCCCAGTCGGGCTTTTTCACCGTTTTAAACGCACAGACAGACTCGACCGTCACCTGTCAGCTGCGCGGACGCTTGAAACAAGGCCGACGCGAGGGCGACATCGCCGCGGTCGGCGATATCGTTCAATTCACGCTCCTGCCCGATGGCAACGGCGTCATTGATGAAATTCTGCCAAGAAAATCAGAAATCATGCGGCTTGACCCGCGCCCGCAGGGTGAATATCGCCAGGTGTTGCTCGCCAATCCCGACCAGGCCGTGTTCGTCTTTGCCTGCGCCCACCCCGCCCCTAAACTGCGCATGTTAGACCGCTTCCTGGTCATTGCCGAAAAACAGGAAATTCCGGCGGTCATCGTGGCCAACAAAGTCGATTTGGTCGGCCTGGATGCGGCACGTGAACTCTTTGGGCTATATGAGCCGCTCGGCTACCGCGTAATTTATACCTCGGTCAAGCAACGACTGGGGCTGGACGAACTGCACGAAGCCCTGCGCGATAAACGCTCAGCATTGGCGGGGCCGTCCGGCGTAGGAAAGTCGAGCCTGATGAACGCCATCCAACCCGGTCTGGGAATCGCCGTGGGCGAGGTTTCTCATTTTATAAAAAAAGGAACGCATACCACCAATTTTCGTCAATTGCACCGGCTAACAGTCGGAGGCTGGGTGGCCGATGCGCCAGGCTGGAAATCACTGGCGCTTTGGGATACCCAACCCGAAGAAATCGACGCCTACTTCCCCGAACTGCGCGGCCTGGTGGCTGAATGCCAGTTCAGCGATTGCACCCACACCCACGAACCTGGCTGCGCCGTTCTGGCGGCGGTAAAAGAAAGACGGATACGGCCCGAACGCTACGATTCTTACCTGCGCCTGAAGACCGGCCAGGAGTAACAGAAAGGCGCCATGAACCCCTGGAATATTTTCGGTCACGATTGGGCCGTAGAAATGTTGCGGCAGCACGTTCAGCACAATGCGCTGCGTCACGCCTACCTGCTCACCGGCCCATCGGGAGTAGGACGCCGCTCCCTGGCTCTCCGATTGGCGCAGGCCATCCAGTGCCAGACGCCAACCGAGCCAGGGGTTCCGTGCCAAACCTGCCGAACATGCAGACAAATTGAGGCCGGGCAGAATATTGATTTAATGGTCACACAGGCTGAAGCCGAGGGCGGAACGCTGAAGGTAGAACAGGTACGAGAAGTGACGAAGTTCCTGTCGCTCAAGCCCTATCAATCCCCTTTCAAAATTGTCCTGTTCTTGCGCTTCGAAGAAGCCAACCCCAACGCGCAGAACGCCCTGCTCAAAACGCTGGAAGAAGCCCCAGGCCACGCCCTGCTCATTTTGACCGCCGACAACGCCGAACAACTCTTACCGACGATTGTCTCGCGCTGCGAGGTGATTCGCCTGCGACCAACCAGCGCGGCGGCGACAACGGAGTTCCTGGCATCCAGGGGCGTGGAAGCCGAAAAAGCGCGCCTGCTGGGGCATCTGGCAGGCGGACGGCCCGGCTACGCCTTGCGGCTGGCATCCGATGAAAATGCGCTGGCCTTCCGCGCCGAAAAGCTGGACGATTTGCGCGAACTGCTCGCATCATCCCGCCGAGCGCGCTTTGCCTATGCCGAAAAACTGGCGAAAGAGAAAGACACCTTTCGACAGACGTTATTCATCTGGCTGTCGTTCTGGCGCGATGTGTTGCTGTGCGCAGCAGGTAGCGACTCGCCGCTCACCAATCTCGACCGGGCCGGGGACGCAGCACGCCTGGGCGAGCGGCTTTCTCTCGCTGAAGCACGCCGCCTGACCGAACAATGCGAACAGGCCATCGGACGGCTCGAAAAAAACCTCAACGCCCGCCTGCTGGCCGAGGTGACCCTCATGGATTGGCCAGAACTGAAAGAGCAAAAACCAGACTGAAGAAAATCTCCAAAGGGGATGCTTGCGCCGCGCTTCGAGAATTTTGATGGATGATGCAGCCACAGAACAGGATGAATATCACTTTTTTATGTGGCAGGGTGTTATATACTGTAACCACCCTGGCCACCCCCCGAGACTTTCTGTTACAGGAGCGCAATTATGCTGATCATCGAGCAGGTGGACGTATCCAACAAAAAACAGGTTAAACGGTTCATCCAACTCCCACACCGGCTGTACAGAAGCTGTCCGCAGTGGGTGCCGCCACTCAACATCGATGCCTACGCCCAACTCAACCCCAAAAAACATCCTTTCTACGAACATTCCGAGGTCGAATTTTTCCTGGCGGTGCGCGACGGGCGTGACGTGGGGCGCATCGCCGCCATTGAAAACAAGCCATTCAACCGATATCACAACACAAAAGAAGCCGATTTCTACTTTTTCGACTGCGAAAATGACCCCGAAGCCGCCGCCGCCCTCTTCAACCGAGTCTTCGACTGGGCCAGACAACGCGGCCTTCATCGAATCATCGGACCAAAGGGCATGGGGCCGCTCGATGGTTATGGTCTACTGACGCGCGGTTTCGAGCATCGCCAGACCATGACCATGCTCACCTACAACTATCCCTACTATGTGGATTTGGTTGAAGGACTGGGCTTCCAGAAAGAAGTCGATTTCGTCTCCTGCTATGTACCCGCCGATGGCTTCAAAATTCCAGAGCGCGTCGAACGAATCGCTCAACGCGTGATGGAGCGCAACCATTTGCAAATCAAACGCTTTGCCAACAAGCGCGAACTGCTCCAATGGGTCGACCGCATCGGCACAGCATATAACAAGGCCTTCATCCATAACTGGGAATATTACCCCTTCACCAAACGCGAAATTGACTTCGTCGTCGAAAACATTATCACCGTCGCCGACCATCGTCTCATCAAAATCATCACCCATGGCGAAGAAGTAGTCGGGTTCCTGTTCGCCTTCCCCGATGTTTCGGCGGCTTTACAGCGCGCCCGGGGCAATCTCAACCCGCTCTCGCTGGCCGATTTGCTCCTCACCATGCGCCGCACCAACGCTGTAGCGGTCAATGGCATGGGCATTCTGCCCGAATTCCAGGGACATGGCGGCAACGCTCTGCTCTACTACGAAATGGGCAAGACTCTGCTCGAATTTGGTCAATTTGCCCACGTTGAAATGACCCAGGTCGCCGAAACCACCCGTCAAATGCGCGCCGACCTGAAAAACCTGAACGGCGTAGAGTATAAAAACAACCGGGTCTATTTCAAGAATTTAGAATGAGCATATCTCATCCACTCAGTTTCCTGCCATTCCACCTGCGCAAACCTGTATTCTGGTTCTCGCTCATCCTCGCCATCGTCTGTTTTGCTCTTTTCGGTATCTTCCTCGACCCACCCCTTCAAACCGACGTTGCAACCGGCATAGTTTCCTTCGAGTTCGCCCGCACTCCCGAAACCGCGACTGCGATTATCAACAGTTGGGACTCCCGCGCCCGCTCCTTCGCAGCCTTCGGCCTCGGCTTCGACTTTCTCTTCATGCCGTTTTACGCCACCGCTCTCAGCGCGGGGCTTTTACTGGTCACTGAACGCCTGAGAGGAAACTGGCTCACACTAGCAAACCTGCTCGGCTGGAGCGTTTACCTCGCCACCCTCTTCGACTCCATCGAAAATATCGCCCTGTTCACCATCCTGACTGGCAACATCGGAGCCAACCCAGGCATTGCCTTCTGGTGCGCCTCCATAAAATTTGGCCTGCTCTTGTCAGGACTCGGATATACCCTGACCGTCAGACTCATGCCCGCAAAATAGAAGCCCAAAGTAATAGTAAAATCAGAGCCATGCGCACATCCATCGCCCTGATTTTGTTCATCACCCTGCTCACCGCCTGCGCCCCGTCTCCTGCTTCAGAGCCAACGGCTGCCATCACCACCTCAACGCTGCCCTTTTTCACCGCCACCCTGCCGCCCACCTTCACCCCGCGCCCCACGCTCACCCCGGCCCCGCCCACCATCGCCCCCACATTTGCCCCTGTCAGCGGCATAACCGGTACGCAGGTCAACGTCCGCTCCGCGCCATCCTCAAATGCCAACGCACTCGGCCTGCTCCCGGCCTCCACAACCATCCAGGTCATCGGGCGCGATTCCAACGGCCAATGGCTGATGGTCATCTACCCGCCGAATTCCTCCACCACCGGCTGGGTCGCCGCCAGTTTCATCACCCTCGAAGGCCGCGAACTTTCCAGTCTGCCCGTCATGCAGGCCTCCGCTCCAGACCTGCCCCCCCCAACCCCGCCAGAACCCTCTCCCAGCCCCAACCCCTACTTCGCCACTATAAAAACCACCATCAACGTCCGCTCTGGCCCGGCCTCCACCTTTGATTCGCTTGGCATGATAGATGCCGGAAAGGTTGTCATACTCAACGGACGCAACCAGACCAACGCCTGGTATCGCATCTACTACCCCATTGGCACGCAAGAAATCGGCTGGGTGGCCGCCGCCTATGTAGACGCCCCCAACCTGCAAGGCCTGCCCTACTACGACAACCAGGGCAACCTGGTCTATTCCCCCGGCGAAAGCAGCGCGCCCGGCCAGCCCACCCTCACCCCCACCTCCTTCTCCCCCGCCGCCGGAGACGGCGATTCAGAACAAAGTCCCGCCGTCCGGCTGGAATTTTCGCCCTCCGGCGCAGAGTCATTCTCCTATTCAAGTGATTTATCCGCCCCCACCGGCGATGACGCCGACTGGGTGGCCTTCATCCCCTACATTCCCACCTCCGAAGCCGGTTACGTTTACCTGCGGCTCGATTGCCAGGGCAACGGCGGCATCACTGCCAGCCTGCGAAAAGATGGCCTGCCCCTGCCCAACTCTCCCCAACTCGTCTGTGGACAATATGGCCTGGCAGTCAAAGTGCTGGGCGGGCAGGAATACCTGCTCGTCCTGCGCGCCGACGGCTCCGGCGGGCCCTTGCGCTATGTTTCGTACACTCTTAAGGTAAGCCTGAAACCCTGACCCCAAAATTCCGCCATCGAAAGACAAAGAAACACGCTTCAAACACCCGGAGAAACCCCTTAATGCTGAAAAAACTCAACCTCCTGTTCGCGCTGCTCCCCCTGCTGGCTGGCTGCACCCTGCCCGGCGCCGTTCCATCTACCCCCACCATTGATGTAAACGCCATCCGCACTGCCGCGGCCCTCACCGCCGTCGCCGAAGTAACGCGTATGGCCTCCCTCATCACGCCCACTCCCGAACCAACCGCCACCGCCACCCCCCAACCGCCCACCCCCACCCCCACGGCCACGGTCGAAGTCATCCTCGAACCAATTCCAGGCATAGCAACTGATAACCTCACCATCCGTTCCGAACCACGCCGCGGCAGCGACAACCTGGGCGGTGTCATGTTCAACCAAAAAGTCAGTGTCGTTGCGCGCAACCCCGAAGCCAACTGGTACTACATCCTCTGGCAAGATTCCCCCTCCGGCTATGCCTGGGTTGTCTCGCGCGCGGTCGAATTGCAAACCTCCGATATCACTCAGTTACCCATCGCCAGTTACGACACCCAGGGAAATATCGTGCTGAGCCCGCCCATCCGATGGGAAATCACTGGCACGCCCCTGCCCATCCCGCCCGTCCCCGAAGGCGATAAAATCCGCCCGGCCACCGTCCTCGCCCCCGCCAACATCCGCGTTTGCCCCAGCCTGGGCTGCATGGTCCTGGCCGTTTTACAGCCCGGCCAAGCCATCAACATGACCGGGCGCTACGGCGAAAACGAATGGGCGCAATTTGACTACCCATCCGGCCCCAACGGCAAAGCCTGGATTTCCCAAAACGCCATCCAGACCGGCCCCGATGGCTTTTCAGGTCTGCCCCGCTTCAACGTGCTGGGCATAGAACTGACCCCCGAACCACCCACCCCCACCCTCGACCCCAACATCACCCCTACCCTCACCAACACGCCCAAACCAACCCCCGCCGGGCCGCTGGCGCGCATGGAAGCCGACGCCATTATCTACGCCGAACCCAACTCCCTCTCAGCTCAGGTGGGCGCGCTCAAAACCGGCGATGAAATCTACATCACCGGTATATCGCTCATTGGCGAATGGTATCAAATCCAATACCCCGCCTTCACCGAAGGCCGTGCTTACATCTCCCAGAAAAGCGTGCGCGTGCTGGGAGACATGCGCAAACTCCCCTACTTTGACGCCAAAGGCACCCCCCTCCCCACGCCATAGCGAATTACCAATTGTCAATTACGAATTACCCATTCCGCTTTGCCGTTCTCTGTCTCGTCATCCTCTTCCTTTTCCTGGGAATGTGGATAGGCAGATTCATCCCCGCGACGCAACCCTGGACCCTGGAGCATTTGCGCCTGCTGGATGATTCCTTCGCACTGGAGCCTGCTTCCGATATATCTGCCGTTTTCGCCCGCCCGGCAGGCACCCGCTGCGAAATCCGCATCGACTTCCTCGACCTGCCCGACCCTCCCCAATACCACTTCGCCATCACGCTCGCAGGGCAAAACCTGGTCTTCTCCAGCGACTCCCCGCCTCCGCATGATGCCCGGCTGACAGTGGATACCGTTACCGACATCATCACCCTCTCCCTGGCCCGTTGCCGCCCTCAAGCAGATACCCCGCTCATCGTCGAAACCGCCGCCGAAACACTCAAAACCACCTTCGGCGCGCCAGTCGCGATAGAGCCATTGCCTCTACAATTCATCTTTACCAACCCCCTTCACCCTGCCGCCACGCCCATTCAGGCCTGGCGGCGCTGGGACGGCGCCCACACCGGCCCACGCGGCGAACGGCATGGGTTGCGCGGCCTGCTTGATGCTGCCGAAAAACACCAGATTCTTCTAACCCTCTACAACGCAACCACCCCCATCGCCCTTTCTGCCATAGACGCCGTAGGCGGCACAACGCAACTCCGCCGCATGGAAGCCGCCGGTTTACTTGCCTTGCCCCCCGGCAACCCACCCACTGACTCGTTTTTGCAATTCGAGCTAAACCGCAACGGTCTGACCCTCAATGCCCGTCAAAGCCTGCTGTCTTCCGTTTCTTCACCCCTGCGTTTCTCCGCTTCATCCGTTGTTCCATCCGCTTCTCCGTTTCATCCGTTGGCCAATCCGCTCCTCGTTGGCGGTGACCTGCAACGCAGCCCTTGGGGAACATACGAATACGCCGAACCATCTTTCGCCTGGCTAAAAGCGCGCCCCTATTTCTCTATGGTTCGGCCCGACCTGCTGGTCGTTTCAACCGAAAAGCCATATAACTCCATAGACGCAGCGCGGGAAATGCTCTCCCAATCCGACCCGGCCCTGGCGCAAAATTACGCCTGGCTCGTTCCGGTTCTCGAAGAAGCCGCTCTTTGGTCAGAAAATCCCGCGCCTGTGGCCAAGTGCAAAGACCTGTGCATGCTCGCGTCTGACAAGTTCTACGCCGCACTGAACCCGCGCGGCGGACGATTGGTCTTTTTCTTCACCAGGGCCGAACAGATAATTGGCCCAACGGCGCAGTTTTTCATCGGTCTGAGCGACCGCTCGCAATGGGATTTATCAAAAGGCGAAAGGGCCGACCCGGCTCAGATAATGGGCGCGTTTGGGGACGCAGACGATGCCTTTCGACCGTACCAGCCAGAGATAACGGGAAATGCGCTTCGCTTCGTCTCTGCCGACGGGCGCGAGAAAACCTATCGGCTGACCGAAAACGGCCTGGAGGCGACCTTCTCCCCCCCCATCGAGAGTCAGATTCCGCTGGCACTCGCGCCGCAGACGCGCTTCACGCCGGGCTGGGCAGAGAAATACCGCCTGCAACGCCTGCCAGAGGGCGTTTTGCTCGAAGTGGCGGACGGCCCAATGGTCAGGATTCAGGTATCCGCCGGGCAGGTTCGTGCGGTAGATTCGTTCCTCGATGCGATTCCCTTCATCGCGTCTCCTGAAAATCCTAATCTCGAACTCGCCCCCGGCTTTTTCCTGCCCTTCCCGCTGACGGTTGTTCATTTTTCTGCTGCTGAAGTTTCAATGACGGTACATCCATGAAACCGATTCCGCTCTTGCTGGCCTGGCTTTTGCTCGCCCTGATGATTGCGCTGTTCATTCCCCTGCCAATTCCATATTACCAGGATTTTTCAGTGTTGTATTTTTCCGACAAGGCCCTGCTGAATGGAATCGCGCTCTACGATTACCCAGCGCAATTGGAATGGGTGCGCGCGCAAACCCGGCCCGATTTCGAGTTTCACCCATACCCCTACCCGCCCTGGTACGCGCTGGCGACACTGCCGATTGCAACCCTGCCGATTGCGGCGGCGGCTCGGCTGTGGTTTTTGCTGAACCTGACGATGATTGGGGCAGCGGCCTGGATGCTGACCCCACGCTGGGGCATTCCGCTGCGGCTGTTGGGTATCCTGGCGGCGGTCATGTTCATCCCGGCCTTTGGGCTGCTGATTGTGGGACAGTATTCCGCGCCGGTGCTGCTGGGAACGGCGCTGTTCCTGTGGGCAGCGCGGCGCGAATCGCCCTGGGGACTGGCCGCCGGGCTGGGTTTGATGACCTTCAAACCGCACATTGGGCTGTTTCTGGCGCTGGCAGGCCTGGGCTGGCTCGTTTTTCGCCGCCGCGAAGCCTTCGCGCGCCGGGCAATTGCGTTCACCACCCTGCTGGCAGTCTGGCTGGCTGCGTTTGGCCTGCTGGCCGACCCACGCTGGCCGCTGACCTATCTCGATTCGCTCTTGCGCTACCGCGAGATACCCGGCGTGCAGTCGTGCGGGCTGTGCGCCAGTTTTTCGGTGGGGGTGGTGCGGCTCGTCACCGGCCAGCCGGATACCAGGCAGGCCGCGCTGTTAAGCGTCTTGCTGGGCTTGGGGCTGTTGGGATGGTTCGCATGGCGGTTCCGAGGCAAAATTGCCGAACCTGCCCTGCTGATGTGCCTGGCAGTCGTTTTTACCCTGCTCATTGACCCCTACCTGCTAAATTACGATTACATCCTGCTGCTCGTGCCGCTGGCGTTGCTGGCCGGACGAGGAGTCCGTTCTCTGGCAGGGCGCGTTGCGCTGCTGGCGGCTTACCTGCTGCCCTGGGTTGCGCTGGCGTTAGGGCGCGCGGGCAACCCACTGCTGGCCGTCTCGACCCTGCTGGCGGTCGCCCTGCTCTGGCAGAACGAATGTCCTATTGAAGACGCGCCTGCAGCCGGCTAGACTTGGAATAGGATTTCATCCATCCCAAGGAGGGCGTGCATGGCAAACCTGAACGAAGCCGTTCAACTCATCCGGCATGGGCGCAAGAATGAGGCGCGGCGTATTTTGGAACCAATTCTCAAGACCGACCCGCAGGATATTCAGGCCTGGTTTTGGTATGTGGAAACATGCTCAACGAATGAACAGCGCATCAAAACCCTGGAAGTTTGCCTGAAACTCAATCCCGACAACCCGCAAGCCCTGCGCGCTTTGCGCGCGCTCCAGAGCAGCCCGGTCATGCCCCCGTCTTCCCCGGTATCAAAACCATCCGCTCCCCCACCCGCTCCCAAACCAGATGAAATCCCTGATTGGGCGCGCCGCCCCGCGCCAGAAACTACTTCCCCGCCCCCCGCTTCCCCTGCATTTGTTTTCGATGAACCCGAGCCGGAACCGCCCTCCACCTCCGAAACCGCAGGCGGAGGCTGGCAGCAGCCGCGCGGCGAGTCAAAACCAGCCTTCGATTGGGACGCGCTGGAACGAGAATTCGCGCCCGCCAGAACACAATCGCCGATTTTCCAGGAAGAGACGCGCTCCGGAGAGCCAAAATCACAGCCGCGCGAAGTGTCGCTCCCGTTTTACCGGGTCTGGTGGCAAGCCATCAGCGCACAATCGGTGGCGGGCTATGCCGCCATTTTCGATGACCCCGACACCGGGACGGGACGCGCTTTCGAATGGGTAGCCTATACCGGCGTTTTGACGGGTCTGCTCACGCCATTGATGTTCGTGGTCAATCCACAATTTGCTGAATTGCGCGCCCTGCCTGAATTTCAGGCAGTGATGGGGAAGATAAACTGGAACTTGCTGCTGGTGGTGATGGGCTTAGGGATGGCGGTTGTCACGCCATTGATGGGCATGATTGGTCTGGCAATCAATGCCTGGATATACAACCTGCTGGCGGTGATATTTGGCGGCAAAGGCACGTTTGGCCGCACGGTGTATGGGCTGGCAGCCTACCTGGCGCCGACTTCGCTGCTCGTGACGCTGCTCAACCTGATTCCGCTGGTTGGCTCGTGCCTGGTCGCGCCCATCGGAATTTATTCGATAATCCTGAATATTCGCGCGATTATGGCCGCCCACGACCTGCCGGTTGGCCGCGCGTTAGGGGTTATTTTGCTGCCGGGCATCCTGTTTTCTGTCTTATGCTGCGTGCTGGGCATTCTGTTTGGGCCAGTACTGGTCAATGCACTGCCAATAAGCGGAGATTGACTTCTACCAGGACGAAAAAGAGCCGAGGCAGGGATTCTGTCTTGGCTCTTTTTATAATTACCCTTGTTTCAAGCGGTCAATTCAGGCTGAATTCGGAATGGTTAGCAAAATTCATGTCCTGTCAAATTAAAAAGGCAGATGCCAGGGTGAGGGGGGCACCCTGACATCTGCCTATGTTTATATTACTACAAGGAAAATAAATTTTCAAGTACCCCAGCAGTTTTTAAGGTTGTGCCCCGGGCGAGAATCGAACTCACATCAGAGCCTTAGGAGTGCCCTGTTCTGTCCATTGAACTACCGGGGCAGCGCGGGGTGATTATACATCAATTTCAGATGCCTAAATAGTAAAGATGAATGCACTGGAAAAGGGAATTTGACGGATTGCCCTGGTGTGTGGTATCATCAGCCCGCTCAAAAGCCAGCCAAACGATTATTATCAAGGAGATGCATATAGTCGAGCAAGATTTTCGAGTAAATGAGGCCATCCGGGTTCCGGAAGTACGCCTGATTGGGCCAAACGGTGAAAACGTGGGTGTCGTCCCCATTCGCCAGGCCATCCAAATTGCGCGCGAGGCTGAACTGGATTTGGTCGAGGTCTCGCCCAATGCTACGCCGCCTGTCTGTCGCGTGTTGGACTTTGGCAAGTTCCTGTACGAGCGCGAGAAAAAAGAGCGTGAAGCCAAAAAGGCCCAAACGAAGATTGAAGTCAAAGAAATTCGCCTGCGGCCAAAGACCAACGAGCATCATCGCGGCTTTAAAGTAGATGATGCCCGCCGCTGGTTGCTACAGGGTCATAAAGTGCGCGTGACTATCAAGTTTCGTGGGCGCGAAATGGATTATCCAGAGCTGGCGCTCGAAGATTTGAAAGAAATCGCGCAATCGTTGGCGGATGTCAGCGTGATTGAGCAAGCACCCATGATGGAAGGCCGCACGATGCTGGTTGTGTTGGGCCCTGCTAAACTCAAATCTGCCAAGAAGACTGAAAAGGCCGCCGAATCGGCTGAATAAACCAAGCCCGTCTCCACGGAAATCGTTAGCCCCCGCGGGAGAAGTCGCAGCCCGCGGTTAATTTATCGAAAGGAGTAAGTCCTGTGCCTCGCAAGCCAAGAGTTGGTAAATTCAAGTTAAAGACCCATAAGGCCACGTCGAAACGCTTCCGCCTGACCGGGTCTGGCGAATTGGTTCGCACCAAGGGTGGCAAAAGCCACCTTCGTCGCCGCACTTCCAAACGAACCAAAGCATTGCTCGCAGAAATGGTGCCCGTCAATGGACGCGGCATCATCAAGCGCATCCGCCGTCTCGTGCCGAATCTCAAGTAGGTGTTCGTATCCGTTTTTGTTTTGCGGCTACCGGGTGTATGCAACTGGATAGTAAGGCGTTTCGACGTAACGCGCTTACCCCGACGCCCGGCGGTTCGCAGGAGGTTCTAAAAAATGCGTGTTAAAGGTGGTCCGCAAGGACATCTTCGCCACAAAAAAGTGTTGAAACTCACCAAGGGTCAACGCGGTACCCGCCACTTCCTCTTCAAACGGGCCAACGAGGCCATGCTGAAGAGCCTGTGGTATGCTACCCGCGACCGGCGCACCCGCAAGCGCGACTTGCGCCGCTTGTGGATTGCCCGCATCAACGCTGCCGCCCGCCTGAACGGGACAACGTACAGCCGTCTCGTGGCGGCCATGAAGAAAGCCAACATTGCGCTTAACCGCAAAATGCTTTCCGACCTGGCCATCCGCGACCCGCAGGCCTTTGCGGCGGTGGTGGCGCAAGCCAGACAAGCATAAGCCCCATCAGGGAAAGCGAAACCGGACGCATGCCGCGTCCGGTTTTTTCATATACCAAAAACAGTGAAAAAACTAAGCAAACGAATCGTACAGCGAACGAACCATCACCCGACACTCTGACGACCAGCCAACAGGCAGGGGCGCAGAGACGGTCACAGCCGCTCCGGCGGGAAGGTCGAAGTAGTTGTCGCTGAAAACGGCATCGGCCCCTTCAATGGAGATCTCCACGAAACGGGCCAACGTCTTCGCCGAGACATCCACAAACAACGTATCGCCCTCAATGCGGGTTTGGGCTTTCAGGCCGGGCTTGCGCAGTTCAAGGTGTTTGTTGGCGACGAAGGGCGTCACGCTGCGGGCAATGAGCTGGCCGTTTCGCCACAGTTCGGCCACAAAAACGACTCTCTTCTGGTTTTCGGGCGTAACCTGGGCTGAAAAATCTTGCACTGTCACGAGCGTATCGGCCAATGCCAGCGCGCGAACGAATTGCTCGCCCTTTTGCAAAATTTTGCCATCCAGCGTCTCCAGCCGCCAGCAGACGGTGACATCCACCGGCTCGACCAGGTCGCTGGTAACGTGGACTTTCATGGTCTTGCCATCGTCAGCCACCGAAAGCAAGAGCGGGGCGAAGAAGCGTTTGGCGGCGTAGTGCAGGGCTTTCCATCGCCCGTAGTAATCGAGCGAAGACCACGAAGCCACCGGCCAGCAGTCGTTGAGTTGCCAGATGAGCGTGCCGCTGACGCGGTTGCGGTTGCGCCGCCAGTGTTCCACGCCATAACGAATGCCCTCGGCTTGCAAAACCAGGCTGAGATAAACCAGAGAAGCGAAGTCTTTGGGCATTCGGAAGGTGTCGGTCATCTGAGCAATCATCAGGCCGTTGCCTGAACCGCTGCGCTGATGGTGCTCCATGATGTAGGAGGTCATATTCCAGTCGGCGGGGTCGGCGTAGGTGGCAATCGTTTTGAGCGGCGGCAGGGCCTGGAAGCCGAACTCGCTCATGAAGCGCGGAAATTGCGTGCGGTAGGCAGTAAACGGCTTGCGCCCGTGCCACACATCCCAATAGTGACAATCGCCCTGAGCCTGGCCGTTCGCCTCTTTGAAGGGCGTATGGGACGATGCCGAACTGGGCCAATAGGGATGGTCAGGGTCTTCGGATTCGAGCAATTCGGGCAGCATGTGGTGGAACATGCGGTCATAGCCATCCTTCAGCCGCTGATTGAGCGGGTCATCGGGCTTGTTCCAGCCCCAATCGCTCCAACCCTGCTCCATCTCGTTGTTGCCGCACCATAGTGCCAGGCTGGCGCGATGCCGCAGACGGCGGATGTTCTCAATTGCCTCGGCGCGCACATTCTCGAAGAAATCCGCATCTGCCGGGTAAATACCACAGGCAAACATAAAATCCTGCCAAACCAGCAGGCCATACTGGTCGCACAGGTCGTAGAAGGTTTCTTCGGGGTAATAGCCGCCGCCCCACACGCGCAGCATGTTCATATTGGCGTCGGCAGCGGATTTAATGAGCATTTCAAGATGTTCACGGGTGATGCGCGTGGGCAGCGAGTCGGCGGGAATCCAATCGGCGCCCTTGGCAAACAGGCGCACGCCGTTGACGTAGAAAGTAAACTCCTTGCCCCACTGGTCGAGCTCCTGGCGCAGTTCAACCGTCCGCAGGCCGATTTTGTAAACGCGGCGGTCGAGGACAGTTTCGCCTCTTTTCAGCGTCACTTCTACGTCATAAAGCGGCTGCCCTTCGGCGCGCTCAGGGCCATAGCCATTCGGCCACCAGAGTTGGGGGGCAGTGATGGTCAATTGGAGATTGCAAATTTGTTCCGTATTCTCCTCGAACCAGAACAGCGTTTCTTGCGCCGAGTGCCTGCTTCCGTCTGGGGCAGTGATTTCCAGGCTGGCAGCGAGCTCCGCGCCGGGGGGAGTGCAGGCAGTGACATCGGCGGTGACTATCACGCTGCCATCGTCTTCAAAACGCTGGCGCAGGTGAACATCCTCCAGCCGCGCCGAGAAGCCCTCCAGCCGGATATCTTTCCAAATGCCAATGGGCGGCAGCCTGGGCCCCCAGTCCCAGCCCCAATGACAAGGCGCTTTACGCAGGTGCGGCCCGCCGGGAATATCGCCGCCGCCCGTCAGGGGCAATTGGGCCTGCTTGCCGGTGATAAATCGCACCGGCGAACCGAACACAATCCGGATTTCGTTCTCTCCTGCCTTGAGCAGGCCTTTCACGTCCCACTCCCAGCGGCGGAACATATTTTCAGCATGGCCGAGATACGTCCCGTTGATGTAAACATCCGCAATCGTATCCAGTCCATCGCAGACCAGCCTGAGGTCAGGCTCAGCCAGCAGGCTCTGGTCAACAGTGAACGCGCGGCGATACTCCCAATCGCTTTCGGCCACCCACATCACCTTCAACTCGTTATCGCCCACAAACGGGTCGGGGATTTTGCCCAGGGCAAGCAAATCGGTATGCACGCCGCCCGGTACAATAGCGGGCAGCCAGTCTTGGGTTCCAGCCTGGCGAAACTGCCAGTTGCCGGACAGAGTCAGGGTTTTCATGGTTTTCCTCGGAAAAAGGTAGAATAGGCTTTCATTATAGCGAGTTTGCAAAGAAACTGGGGCTTGCAGGCCAGTTTCATAATAAAATCAGGCTATGAACTTGCCCCGTACCGTCTTCATGGGTTCGCCCGATTTTGCCGTCCCCGCCCTGCGCGCGCTGAGTGCCGCGCAATACCCCATTACAGGCGTCATCACCCAGCCCGACCGGCCTGCCGGACGCGGAAATGCACTCACCCCGCCGCCGGTTAAAGTGGCTGCGTTGGAATTGGGACTGGAAATCTGCCAGCCCGAAAAACTACGCGCGCCCGAATCTATGCAACAACTCCGGGCATGGAATCCGGATTTGATTGTGGTGGCCGCCTTCGGACAGATTCTCCGCCCCGAAGTGCTGACCCTGCCCCGCTACGGCTGCATCAACATTCACGCATCGCTCCTGCCCCGTCATCGCGGCGCGGCGCCCATCCAGGCCGCCATTCTTGCCGGGGATAAAGAAACCGGCATTACGATAATGCTCATGGATGAAGGCATAGACACCGGCCCCATGCTTGCCCGGCGTTCCATCGAGATTCTCCCCACCGACACTGGCGGCTCGCTCTTCGAGAAATTATCCAATTTAGGCGGCGAACTCCTGCTCGAAACACTCCCCCGCTACCTGGGCGGCGAACTTCTTCCCCAGCCGCAGCCCGCCGAGGGGGCAACCTATGCCCCCATGCTCAAAAAAGAAGACGGTCTGCTCGATTTCACCCGTCCCGCCGCCGAACTGGAACGCCAAATCCGCGCGTTTTCTCCCTGGCCGGGCGCGTTCATGCGCTGGCAGGGCGCGCCGCTCAAGATTCATCAGGCGCATGTGAGGAGAGAAACAAGTCATCAGGGAGACAGAGAAGCAGGGAAACTGGTGATTGCGGAAGGACTGCCCGCCGTCATGACCGGAGAAGGCCTTCTCGTCTTCGACGAACTCCAGCCGCCAGGGAAGGGCAAAATGTCCGGCAAAGCCTTCCTGGCGGGGGGCAGGAGATGGGAATAATCCGTAGTAGGGCGATTCGGCAAATCGCCCTACGGTCTTAAATTGCCTGTTACGAATTCCCCCTTTTTGCAACAGACTCTACAGAGCGCTCAAAAACACGGAGGTTCTTCACGATGCATCTCACAGACGAAACCCTGGCCGGGCAAGCGCGCAGCGACGCTGAGGCTTTTGCCGAACTCTACCGGCGATATGCGGCGCGGGTCTACCGTTACCACATCCTGCATACCGGCAACATCAAAGACGCCGAAGACCTGACATCGCAAACCTTTCTGGCAGCCCTGGATGGGATTGGCCGCTACCGCCGCGACGGGATGTTCGCGGCCTGGCTAATGGGCATTGCCCGCCGCCAGAAAGCCCTGTTTTTTCGCAGCCGCAAACCCGAAACCCCGCTGGAACAAGCCGCCAACCTGCCTGCTGCCCAAACGCCGGTCGACCTGGTAGTCCTCCAGAGAATGACCCTGCAACAGGCACGAGCGGCCTTCCAATTGCTCAGTCCCGAACGCGCCGAGGCACTCGCCCTGTGCTTCTTTGCCGGGCTCAGCCCACTGGAAGCTGCCCGCGTGCTTGGCAAGAGCCAGGCCGCTGTCAAAATGCTCATCTCGCGTGGTTTGCAAGACTTGCGCGTCCGCACCACCCTTGCGCTGGAGGTGGAATCATGAACCCGATTGAATTCCAGAACGAACTCACCCCCGAAGAACGCGAAACCGCCCTGCGTCTCATTGAGACTGCCGAAAGCCTCCAGCCAGCCGAGCCGTTCTTAAACAAGACCGAAGCCCAACTGAGGGACGCATTCATCGCCAAAAAAGAAATCCCCATGAAACGTATCCAATTTCTCTGGCAAGCCTTTGCCGGGGCTGTTGCTGTCATCCTGCTCGCTCTAGCCATCAACTGGCTGGTACGCAGTGTTGCGCCCGTCGTCCCACCCACGCCTGTTCCCGCCCAGAATGCTTTCTTGTGTCCGATAACCCAGCCCAATGGCAGTGCGCCTCCGGGAGAAGCGCCGTCCGATATGTACCTGGGCAATGACCTGCTATGGACCGTCCTTTGGCCGGACGGGAGAGTTATCATGACCGAGGCAAACAACCGCGAACCGGATGGCTCCCTCGCCATGAAATGGGGCTGGTGGCGCGGTGTAAGTGGCCCACTCTCCATCGAGGGCCGCCGTCTCGATGCCGAAGCCGCTCCCTTGCGCGCCAATATTCCCAACGGGTATGGCGACTCCGGCTTCCAGGTCAGTGCATTGGTCTTCCCCACCACCGGCTGCTGGGAAGTGACTGGGCGCGTCGGTGACGCCTCGCTGACCTTCGTGACCGAGGTCGTCATGGCGAGCGGCCCTACGCCAGTCCCCATTCTCGCGCCAACATCCACGCCCCAGCCCGATTTACAGGTGTACGAACGTTTTGGAACCACCGTTTATCGCGCCGCAGAATTCCCAGATGCGCCCGCCGAAATGGGAATCTACACCCACACAGCCGACGGCCCTGTGACTATCGAAACTGCCCAGATGCTGGCCGCACGCTTTGGGGTGTCAGGCGAAGTCTATCGCAACACAACCGCCCTCGAATCGTCTGCGCCTTACATCGTAAGCGATGGGAAACAACGCTTGATTGTGTATGCCAACGGGCGTTTTACTTACTACCGCGATTACAGCGCGGCTGCTGCCGAAGCACCCGTCAACCTGGCGGTTGCCAAACTGGCAATTGCAAATTTCTTGCCACAACTTGGTTTCGATTTTGAATACCAGGTCGAGCCAAGCATTGGTATGGGAGCAGCCTGGTTCTGGGTGCGTCCCAAAGTATTGGAAGGCCATGTCATCCGGTTTGATGGTGGCCTGGCGCATGGATTCAGCGTCAAAATCGATGCGGACGGAAACGTGAGCGTCCTGGATGCCAACCTGCTGAACGTGGATGCGCAATCAGTGGGAAGTTTTGGCATCATCAGCGCCCAAGAAGCCTGGGAAAAATACTTACACTCTGGCCTGGGCGTGAAAGAGAGTTTCCGCAGTTCGCCAGGAGGGGAGCGTTTTTACTGGACACGCACCTATCCCGACGGACAGCCGACCACTATTTACGGAAACTTTAAGATTGACCAGGCTGTCGAGAACGGGAAGCCGCCCTTGATGATGATAGACAATTATACAATTTCTGGAAACACTGCCGGGCTGGAGTCGCTCGAGCCGTATTCCCTGGTAAAAGCGCAGGGACAGTTTGTTACCAGGGATGGTGTTCGCACTTTTATGGTGGAGGCCTGGGAACCCATTTCTCAAACCAGTTTCACCTACCTGGAGGGCAGCCTGCAACAGGATGGCGCACAAATCCGATTCCATTCCACTGTGGATGGCGCACAGTATCTCGTGCGCGACCTGCCCGCAGCATTGTCAATCCCGGCAGAGAATGTCAACATCCAGGGCGAGATTGCAGGCCAGGAATTGATTTGGAACAGCATCACTTACTACCCCAAAGGCGTCAGTAACATAGGCGGCGGCGGTGGTGGTGGGGATTTTGCCAAACTCAACCTGAGCGGCGCGCCGGTTGCTTGGCCCACGCCTGAGCCTCCCATCGACGTTACACCGGAATCGCTCATCGGACAACGCTTGGATGGAGTGCAAGGGACCCTGACAGTGAACATCTACCAAAAGCCGGATGGCAGCCAGCGCACTGAATATATCTTTTCGGAGTCAGAGAACTATTACGCGCTGACAGGGCCTAACCTGAACTCGTTGGACGCTTATCACAACCGCCCGCTCACCGTCTGGGGCGTTGTGACCGGTTATCAAACCCAATACCCAATCCCGATTGTGATGGTGGAACGATTCGAAATTCCCTTCCCTGACCTGGAATTCCAGGTACTGACCGGCACGCAGGAATTGGTCACGGTTGACGGACAGCAAGTCACCCTGTTCACCAGCCAGGATGGACAGGTGTACGCCCAGATTATGCCGAATGGCGCGCCTGACAACACGATACTCGGACGAGAAGGGGATACTGTATTCATGGAGGTTTTGGTTGTCCCCAATGAAAAGCTTGGCAATTACCCGGCCATGCGCGTTTTTAGCGGAGGGATGGCAACCAGCCCCAAAAACGGCCAACCGACGGAATTGGAGATTACCGCTGACCGGCCTTATGTGATGGAAGAACCACAGGTCTCCCAGTCCGTTGTCATTCCTACCCTGACCATCGAAACCATTGAACTGGCTTATTTCACCAGCGACCCGGCCTATGCCCAATCTTATCCCGCCGCCATGACCCCCTACATCCAACCCGTCTGGCGATTTTACGGCCATTACAGCGATGGCAGCGAAGTGGAGGTCCTGATACAGGCCTTAAAACAAGAATATCTCTATCCCGAACCCGCGCCATCGGTAGAACCGGGATAAATGCTATCGAAAGATTCACCTTACGCGAAGGCGGGCCATTGGCTCGCCCTTTGGTTGTAAAATAGAAATTACGAAAAAGGATGATACGAAACAAAAATTCCAGGAGTCTTCTATGCCCAAATATATCGCTGCCATTGACCAGGGAACCACCAGCACGCGCTGTATCCTGTTCAACCATGCGGGAAACATCGTCTCGGTCGAGCAGGAGGAACACCGCCAGATTTACCCCCAACCCGGCTGGGTAGAGCATGACGCGCTCGAAATTTGGGAGCGCACCCAACAGGTGATTCGCGGCGCGCTTGCCAAAGCAGAAGCCGAAGCCAGCGACGTGGCCGCCATCGGCATCACCAACCAACGCGAGACGACCCTCGTTTGGGAAAAGGCCACCGGACGGCCCATCTACAACGCCATCGTCTGGCAGGATACCCGTACCGATGTCCTTTGCAACCAACTGGCCGAATCCGGCGGGCAGGATAGATTGCGCGACAAAACCGGCCTGCCGCTGGCGACCTATTTCTCCGGGCCGAAAATCAAATGGATTCTCGATAACGTTCCCGGCGCGCGCGAACGCGCTCAAAAGGGCGAACTCTTGTTTGGCAACATGGATACCTGGCTCATCTGGAATCTGACCGGCGCGCACGTCACCGACGTAACCAACGCCAGCCGCACCCTGCTGATGAACCTGGTGACGCTCGATTGGGACGCCGACATTCTCGACCTGCTCGGCATCCCGCGCAAAATGCTGCCGCGCATTGCTTCCTCCTCCGAAGTCTATGGTCATGCCAAAGGCGCGCTGGGCGGCGTGCCGGTGGCAGGCGACCTGGGCGACCAGCAAGCCGCGCTCTTTGGGCAAACCTGCTACCAACCCGGCGAGGCCAAAAACACCTACGGTACAGGTTGTTTTATGCTCATGAACACCGGCGAGGTCCCTGTTCCATCCAAAGCCGGTCTGCTCACCACGCTTGGCTACAAAATTGGCCAGGCGAAGGCCGTTTACGCACTGGAAGGCTCCATTGCTATCACCGGCGCGCTCGTCCAGTGGTTGCGCGATAACCTGGGGCTGATTGAAAAATCGTCAGACGTGGAAACGCTCGCGCAAACAGTGGAAGACAGCGGCGGAATTTACTTCGTCCCGGCCTTTAGCGGGTTGTTTGCCCCTTACTGGCGCTCTGATGCACGCGGCGTTATCGTCGGCATGACCCGCTACGTCCATCGCGGTCACATTGCGCGCGCCGCACTCGAAGCCACCGCCTACCAAACCCGCGAAGTGCTGGATGCGATGGAAAAAGACTCCGGCGTACAACTGACCTCGCTCAAAGTAGATGGCGGCATGGTCTTTAACGAACTGCTGATGCAGTTCCAGGCTGACGTGCTGGGCGTGCCAGTCATCCGCCCCAAAGTGGCCGAAACGACCGCCCTGGGCGCGGCCTACGCCGCGGGGCTGGCGGTCGGCTTTTGGAGCAGTTTCGATGAATTGCGCGCCAACTGGGGCAAAGACAAAGCATGGACGCCACAGATGAGCGCCGACCGGCGCGAAGCGCTTTATGCGGGTTGGAAAAAAGCCGTGACACGAACGTTTGATTGGGTGTAAGAAAAAACGTCCCGAAGGTTTATAAACCTTCGGGACGTTTGATTTTACTGCGCTCCGGTATCGATATACCCGCGCAACACATCCTCCAGCACGCGGCGGGCATCTATCTGCTTGCCGGGGCTGAATAATTCAGAATTAATGTCGCTGAATGAGAGCGGGGCAGAAAAAGCGCGGCCTCCGTTCCCGGCGGCCAGTTCGGGGAAGGCCATCTTAAGCGCCTGTAAATAATCTGGCTGAAGAGTGACAACCCAGCCATTTACCTTTTTAGCCGGGCTCTGCGTTCCAATCATCAAGACACCCACGGTGGAAAGATACTGAAGCAGTTCTGGCGTATCCAACCCGGCCTGAATAAAGAGTGTATCCACCTTTTTCTGGATAACCAGAAAGTCAGCATAAGCATTGTATTCCGACGGTTTGGCATCGGCGGGGACTTCAATAAAAGCAGGGTAAGTATATTGGGTGTACCATCCAATCGGCAGGCAACGGCCACAATAATACGTGCGCCCGGTTGTAAAAGCCTGCTGGATGACGGGTGCTTCGGGCGAGTCCTTCTTGAGCATCGCGCCCACCTGGTAAAAATCTTCCGTCACCATGGCACCGATGTAGCCCGCCATAAACGCCACCTGGTCGGCGCGGATGGAGTCGCCCCCCAGAACGCTGACATTGCCACCCGGCTGGATTCCGGGAATGTTGACCGCCAGAAACTGCGTCTGCGGCGCGGCGGCAGCCAGGGAGGCCAGGCCAGGGTCAGGCGGCAGAGCAATCACAATTTTCAGGGCCGGTTCCAGGTCGGCCTGGTCGAGTTGGTTGCGCACCTGAAAGCGAAACCCTGCGCTCTGCGCCAGGTCATAGACAGCGGATTGATAGACTTGCGATTCTTGCTCGTTCAGGTCAGCGGGCAAGACCAGAATGACCAGCGGCGGAGCAACAGTAGGCGTGGGGCCGGCGGTCGGCTGGAGCGTAGCGGTCGGCTGGGGAACGGGGCTTGCCTCTGAGGAGGTGGGAGGCACAGTGGGTGTACATGCCGTGAGCAAGACCAGGAGAAACAGGAAAATGATTCGGACACGCACAGTTAAATTCTCCATCAAAAAGATTGGAGAGTATTTTACCTGATTAAACAGTTCATCCGGCAGTTCGACTGCCGGATGAGGAATGAGCAAATAGAAATTTACTTGCTGAGAACTTTGATGGCGCGCGGGCGGGCCGATTCGGCCTTGGGAAGGCGCAAGGTCAGCACGCCGTTTTCAATTTTGGCTTCGGCTTTTTCAGCATCGAGTTGAGCAGGCAGGCGCAGAGAACGACGGAAAGAACCAACAGGTAGTTCGCAAAGCAAGGCCTGGCCCTCATGTTGGCTGTATTCGCCCTCGATGGTCAGCATGTCTTCCACAATCTGAATGTTCAGGTCTTCGGCTTTCAGACCGGGAACGTAGGCGGTCAACAGGTAGGCTTCGTCCTGTTCACGGACATCGACAGGCAAAGCGCGCGGGACATCCACTTCGGCAGGGCGGACACTCCAACGGCGAACAGAGCGATAGGGGGCAGTAGTTATATAAAACATGGTTGGCTCTCCTTATTTGAATACCTTTATTTGACTTGATTGCTCTTATCTTATCGCCCCATCGTTGGAAAATTTGTAGAAGAAAGTCAATTTTTCGTTAAATGCTCGCAGGCGTTGTGTTAAATGAGCGGGTAGCAGCGATTATAATCGGCGCATGTCCAACCAAAGAGCCATCTTCGCGTTCGTCATTCTCGGCCTGTTGGGCGGGCTGGGATTTTACCTTTACCGCGAGTTCCGTTCAAGCGGGACGCGCGGCCTGACCGTTGGGAATTTCCTTCGTGACCCATCTGCTCAATCGGGGCTGGTCATCCAGGCTGGGACGCGTTGTGGCGACGCGCCTTTCCTCTTCCCCACCGACGGCATGGTTGGTTTTTTGTGGGACGATTCCTTCCGTCCTGGCCACCGCCATGCAGGCATTGACATTTTCGCCGGCACCCCGGCGGGCGTCACCCCCGTTTATGCTGCCTATCCCGGATATCTCACCCGTCAGTTAGACTGGAAATCATCGCTGATTGTGCGCGTTCCGAGCGACCCGCTCCAGACTGGACGGCAAATCTGGGTGTATTACACCCACCTGGCTGGGCCGGATGGCAATTCCTTCATCGCTGCCGATTTTCCGCCCGGCACCACCGAAAAATACGTCGAAGCCGGCACTCTGCTCGGCTATCAGGGCAATTATTCTGGCAGCCCTGGCAATCCAGTCGGCGTGCACTTGCACATTTCGATTGTCGAAGACGACGGCAAAGGCGGTTTCAAAAACGAACTCGAAATCGAAAATACCTATGACCCCTCGCCCTATTTCGGCCTTGAACTGAACGCCAACCGAATGCCAAATGGAATTCCAGTCTGTGAAAAACAGCCATGAACGATTTTTTTGAGAAGGTGGTCTTAATCACCGGCGCGGGCAGGGGAACTGGCCGCGCCCTGGCACATAAACTCGCCGCGCGCGGAGCAAGGATTGCCGTTAACGACATCTCGCCATTGAATGTCGAACCGGCTGTAGAAGAAATCCTCGCCGCTGGCGGGCAGGCTCGCGCTTATGTGCATGATGTCGCCAAAAAAGTGGCCGTCCAGGCGATGGTCAACCAGGTGATAGATGACTTTGGCCGCATCGATGCGCTGGTCAATTGCGCCAACGTCCAGCCGCTTGCGCCTCTGCTCGACCTTGATGAGTGGGACCTGCACCGCGTTTTCGAGGTCAACGCCATCGGTACGCTTCTCATGATGCAATCAGTGGGGCGCGTTATGCGTCAGGCAGGGGGCGGGGTCATCGTCAACGTGGTACAACTCCCGGTGGATGCGCCCGCTTCTTACCTCGCCAGCCGAGGCGGGATAGCCGCCCTCAGTCAGCGCGCCGACGAAGAATGGAAGCCCTACCGGATTCGCGTCTTCTGCGTCAGTGAGAATGACTCCCCCTCTGCCGTTTTGCGCCTGCTCGACAACATCTGGGTATCTTAAAATAAAACCCTCGCCCAATGAAAGCGAGGGTTTTTGATTTCTCAGGTGGACCTGAGGGGATTCGAACCCCTGGCCTCCTCAGTGCGATTGAGGCGCGCTCCCAACTGCGCTACAGGCCCACAACGAGCGAAAAGTATTCTAACTGACGGGCGGACGAATGTCAAGCAAAAAACAGGCACAGGTGGTATATTTCGGCCATGCGCCTGCTCTTCGTGGCCGATGGCCGCTCTCCCATTGCCCTGAACTGGATTCGGTACTTCGTCGAACGCGGCGATGACGTGTACCTGGCATCCACCTTTGCCTGCCGTCCTGAATTGCCTTTAAGCGGGATAGAAATTGTGCCGGTTGCCTTCTCTGGCATGAAGACTGCTCCCGAAGCAGGTTCGCCGCCCAGACGTGGGATGTGGGGCGCTTCGACCCTGAAATTGCGTACCGCGCTTCGGCAATGGCTTGGCCCGCTGACGATTTTCCGCGCCTCCCGCCAATTGCGCCGCTTCATCGAGCAGGTCCAACCCGACCTGGTTCACGCCATGCGGATTCCTTACGAGGGCATGTTGGCTGCCGATGCGATTGGCCGGGCCCCGCTGGTCGTTTCCGTGTGGGGCAACGACTTCACCCTTCATGCTCCCGCCACCCCGTTGATGCGCCACTACACCGAATGGACTCTCCAGGTGGCCGATGCCCTGCACGCTGACTGTCAGCGCGACATCCGGCTGGGCAAACAAATGGGATTCGACCCCCGCCGTCCGACCCTGGTCACGCCGGGGAATGGGGGAATCCGAATGGAGGTGTTTTACCCCCCCCAAGCGCCGCAAACGATTCCGCTGGTGGTCAACCCGCGCGGGTTCCGGGCCTATGTGCGCAACGATGCGTTTTTCGCCGCCATCCCGCAGGTGCTGGAGGAACGCCCCGATGCGCGCTTTGCCTGCGCGAGCATGGCCGGGGCGAGAGAGGCTGTCGAAACGGTGGCGCGGCTGAGGCTGGAATCAGCCGTAGAATTGCTTCCGGCGCGGCCCCACGCCCAAATGGCGGAACTTTTCCGCGCAGCGCAGGTTGTCGTCTCGCCATCCACCCATGACGGAACGCCCAACACCCTGCTGGAGGCTATGGCCTGTGGCTGTTTCCCAGTGGCAGGCGACCTGGATTCCATCCGCGAGTGGATTAAGCCGGGTGAAAACGGCCTGCTGGTAGACCCCAGCGACCCGCATGCGCTGGCGGCGGCTATCCTGCGCGGATTAAACGACTCCGCCCTGCGCCGACAAGCCGCCGAGAAAAACGCGGCCCTCATTGCAGAGCGGGCGGAATATGCGCGCAATATGGCGCGGGTGGTTGAGTTTTACCAAAAACTAATCTGACGCGGTGGAGGAGCGCGGGGCGCGCAGTTCGGCCAGTTGTTTTTCCAGTTCCTGGCGGCGCGCTGCGGCGGCGGACTTGATTTCGCCGAGGAAATTATCTGACCGGGCGCGCAGGTCATGGCGCAGTTTTTCGCCAGTGGAAGGGGCAAACAACAGAGCCAGGGTGGAGCCAACCAACCAGCCAACGAATAATCCAATTAAGAAACCAAAGATGCTTCGCATACGCTCTCCTTTCTGGTAACGACAAATCAGTTTCGTCAACAGATTATAACCGCTTTGTCATTCACCCATCCGCGTTAATTTTCAGCAGGTGGAGCGGCGGGGCCGTAATCCAGCACTTTGCGGACGCCGGTGGCGTCTTCGGGCGGGCCAATGATGCCCTTTTCTTCGAGGGCGTCCACCAGGCGGGCGGCGCGGGTGTAGCCGATGCGCAGTTTGCGTTGCAGCATGGAGACCGAGGCGCGGCCTTCGCGGCGCACCAGGTCCATTGCTTCGGTGTAAAGCGGGTCGCCTTGCTCGGCGGCGGTGATGTCTTCATCGAACAGAGGAACCTGTTTGAGTGGGGCGTTCAGGGCCGCTGCATCTACCGGGCCGCCGGAGGGAATGGGCATGCCCTGGGTGTTTTGCGCCCGCCAGAAATCGGTCAGGCGGTGGATTTCACCATCGGATACGAAAACGCCCTGCAATCGGACAGGCGCCGGGGCATCGGGCGATTGATAGAGCATGTCGCCGCGCCCAAGCAGACGTTCGGCGCCGGGCTGGTCGAGGATGACGCGGCTATCGGTATTGGATGCGACTGCAAAGGCGATGCGCGCCGGGAAGTTGGCTTTAATCAGGCCAGTGACAACATCCACCGAGGGGCGCTGGGTGGCGAGAATCATGTGGATGCCGGTGGCGCGCGCCAGTTGCGCCAGGCGGGTGATGGAGCGCTCGGTTTCATCGGGGGCAATCATCATCAGGTCGGCCAGTTCATCAATGACGATGACCAGGTAGGGCAGTTTTTTCTGCCCTTGTGCTTTCATGCGGGCGTTGTAGTCGGTGATGTTGCGCGCTCCGGCCTGCGCAAAGGCGTGATAGCGGCGGTCCATTTCGCGGGTCATCCATTGCAACGCGCCCAAAACGCGGTCCATTTCGACGACAACCGGCGCGAGCAGGTGCGGGATGCCGTTGTAGCCAGTGAGTTCGACTCGTTTGGGGTCCACAAGCACCAGGCGCAGGTCATCGGGGGTGTTGTAGAGCAGCATACAGGTCAGGATGGCGTTAACGCAGACCGATTTACCAGAGCCGGTCGTGCCAGCAATGAGCAGATGCGGCATGGCGGTAATTTCCGCACCGACCGGGTGACCGGAGACATCGCGGCCAAGCGCAAAGGAGAGTGGTTTGCGCGAGCGGGTGAAGGCGTCAGATTCCAGGATTTCGCGCAGGGTAACGAGGGTCATCTCGTCGTTGGGGACTTCAATGCCGACGTAACTGCGGCCAGGAACCGGGGCCTGAATGCGGATGCGCGGGGCGGCCAGGGCCAGAGCAATGTCATCGGCCAGCGAGACAATTTTGCTGACACGGACGCGGGTGCGCCCATGCCTGGACTCGATGAAGAGCGGTTCGACGCCAAATTGGGTGATGGTGGGGCCGCGATTGATTTCGACCACCTGGGCGGGCGCGCCAAAGGATGCCAGGGTTTCCTCAATGAGCCGGGCGCGCTGTTCTACAAATTCTTCGTTAACCGAGGCGGCGTTGCCGGGCTGGAGGATTTCTTTCAGGTTGGGTAACTGCCACTCGACCTGCCGCCCAACCGTTGTAATCGGCGTTGCAGTTGGGGGCTGGGGATTGGCCTGAATTGGAGGATGCGCAAGAGCGGCGGGGTCACGATTGAGCGGGGTGAAGCCGTTTTCAACAGGAGCAGGATGCGGGGAATCTGTTCCGGCTAGATTCTTTTGGGGCCGGGAGAATATCATCGTCCAGAATCTCCCCAGGGCGTCGAACAAAGGCTTCAATTTTCCTAATAGTTCTGGAACGGTTACGTCGAAAGCCAGGGTGAGGCCAATAAGCAGGAGGGCAAGCAAGGCAACGACCATCCCGCCCAGGCCGAGGTAGGTATTGAGCAGGTGGTGGAGCGCGCCGCCAAACCAGCCGCCATCTCCAGTGATGGCTTCGATGATGGTTTGAACGAGGATAAAAAGCAGCACGAAGCCAGTGACGCGCTCAACCGAGACGGGCGGGACGCGCTCGATTTTGCGCAGTACCAGCCAGCCGCCAAACAGGATAAGCGCCAGCCACAGAACGTAAACGCCGTTGCCAAAAGGGAATTTGAAGAGCGTCAGCAGGCCGCCGGTAAGTTCGCTTTGGGTGGAGGAGAGCAGGGTTAGCCCCATGAGCAGACCGCTCAATGCCAGGAAGATGCCGAGGATGTCTAGTTTTCGGTCGGTGGAGATGTTGAAGAGCGGGGGGAGGGGCGCGGCGGCAGGAGCAGGTGAAGGCGAGGAGGCAGGTTTCGAGTCTTTTTTGCCTGCCGGGATTTTAGGAGCAGATTTGGCCGCAGAGGGCGCTTTTGCAGGCGGTTTTTTTTCGTCTCTTTTAGGGGCGGGTTTGCCTTTAGCAGATGGGGATTTCTGGAATGGGAGTTTGAGGGGCATAAGGGGAACGGATTATGAAGTGGAGCGGACAACGGATGAAGCGGAGCGGACAACGGATGAAGCGGAGTGGACAACGGATGAAGCGGAAAAACCGGGCAACCAGATAACTGGTTATCAAAACTAGAACACATTTTCATTATACCCCGCTTGCGGATGGTTTTTCTAGAGAGCGCAGAGGATTTTGCTCATGCCGTGCGATGAAGGAGCATCAGCCGCTCGATTTGTTCCCGGGCGGCAGAGAAATCATACACTTGTCCGCCAAAGGCGGCGGCAAATCGTTCGGCGTTGGCTTGCTGGTCAAAGACAAACGTGGATGGGTGGCAGCAGGGGGCAATGGTGCTTTCAAGCACATACCAGGCATGGGCAGCGTTCAGCAAAGCACCGTAGAGAAAATCGGAAGTCATCACCTGACGGGTGGCAGGTAAATATTGGAGCGCCAGTAAGCCGCAATGCGCGCAACAGGCAGCGCGGCGATTGCCATCGGATAATTCGATGTGAAAAACCAGGCGCGGATGGACCGGGCGGCGGCAATGCAGGCACAGGTCGGCGGAGGCTGGGGGCAGGGCCAGGCCGCCAGGGGTTTTTTGGGCAACCCCTGCCTGGTTGAGGGCGTGAATTTCACGGTAGGCAGTGGCCTGGGAGATGCCGGTGAGGGCGCGGATTTCGGCAATGGTCAAATCGCCTTTTTGGGTGAGTAAGTTGAGAATTTTTTGCTGGCGGGGTGAGAGGTTTTTCATCCTTAATTTTCCCAGGCAAGATGATAAAATTTCATTCAAATCCGATAATTTTATCAAATTTTCTCATATTTCTCGATTTGGTCAAGGAGGAAATCATGAAAAAATGGTTTTTGGTCTGGCTGGTGTTGGCTGCGGTTCTGGCGGCGTGTGGGTCGAACGCGCCAATGCAGGAGGGCGGCGGGCAGCACGGTTCGGGTATGTCTGTGCCGACCAGCGATACCCCTGCAGCAACCATCGGCGCGCTGGAAATTTACGCTCCGCGCGCCATGGCGGGAACGAAGGGGCAGACAACCGGCGGGTTTCTGAACATCAAGAACACCGGAGCAACAGCAGACCGGCTTTTGGGCGCTTCGTGCGGCGCGGCGGTGATGACGCAGGTGCATGAAACGGTGATGGATGGCGACGTAATGAAAATGCGCGAGGTAGATACCATCGAAATCCCGGCTGGGGAAATGGTGGAGCTCAAACATGGCGGCTATCACATCATGCTGATGGATTTGAAACAGGATGTGAAGGCTGGTGAAACAACTGTCTGTACGTTAAAATTTGAGAACGCGGGCGAAGCAACAGTCGAATTGCAGGTGATGAGCCGTTGAGCCGCAACAGGAGCGCATGAGACGTCAATTTTTGCTGGTTGTCAGCCTGGTTCTTTTGCTGATGGTTGGGATTGGGGTTTTCGAACTCACCCGGCCACCGGTTTTGCATGGCACGGTCATCGAACCGCCCAAGCCGATGCCTGATTTCACCCTTCAATCTGCGCATGGCCCGGTCTCGTTGAGCGATTTTCGCGGTAAGGTGGTGGTGCTATATTTTGGATATACCTCCTGCCCGGATGTCTGCCCGACCACGCTGGCCCATCTACGCCAGGCTTTGAATGACCTGGGCGACAAGGCCAGCGAGGCGCAGGTGATTTTCGTGGCGGTGGATTGGCAGAAGGACACGCCAGAGCGGGTGGCTTCGTATTTGAGCGCATTTCGACCCGATTTTGTGGGTTTGAGCGGAACGGAAGCACAAATCAATGCGGTAACGAAGGATTTCGGCATTTTCTACCAGATTAATCCACCCGATGAGAACGGATATTACACGGTGGACCATACCGCCACCACCCTGGTGCTGAACCGCGAAGGCGGTCTGATGCTGACCTGGCCCTATGGCCTTTCGGCGGAGGAGATGCTGGAGGATTTGCAGGCGGTGTTGAAGTAACCAGAGATGCAGGTAAACAGGAACACAGGTAGACAGGGCAATAAACAGGAAAACTGGTAGACGAGGAAATAAAAACGGAGTCCAGAGTCTCCCGACTCTGGACTCCGTTCGTTAAGACGGGCAATTTTATGGCTCGACCGGGTAGCCCAGGTCGCGCCAGGTTTTCAGGCCGCCATCCATACTGGTGACGTTGGTGAAGCCAGCCTGTTTGAGAATGTCGCGGCCCTGGTCGGAGCGGTTGCCGGAGCGGCAGACGACCACAATGGGCGCGTCTTTGGCGACCGGGATTTCGCTCAGCCTGGTTTCCAGTTCACCGAGCGGGATCAGGGTGGTGTTGGGGGCGTGGTATTCGTTCCACTCGTCCACTTCGCGCACGTCGAGGAAAAACGCCTCGCCTTTTTGGTAGAGAGCATAGGCGTCTTGCGTGCTGATGGTGGCGGCCATTTGGCCGGACGAACCGCCGTTCACGCCGATGATGAGCAGAATAACAATGAGCGCGGCAAGCCCCAAAATTCCTAACTGGACCGCCGGGCGGCGCAGAAAATTGGCGGGGGAGTTGGCGGCGTATTCCCGGCGGCGGGCTGCCGAGGAACGGGAAGTTGATTTTTTGGACATGGAAACCTCGTTTGTAGTTGGTTGGTTGTTTAGATGCCCAAGCGGGCGGAAAGTTGCGCCAGTTATTTGCCGCCAGCAGTGGTTTCCTCGCGCGGGTCGGCTCCGGCGTATATCAGGCCGTCTTCGCCGAGGTGAATGGCGCCGACTGCGCCGAAGTCTTTATCCAGCGGGTATTTTTCGTCCACCTGGATGGCGTAGCCCAGGGCTTTGAGCGCTTCGCCGACCTCGGCAGCCAGGGGCGGCTCGAGGCGCAGGCCGCCGGGCGTGTATTCATGCGGGGCGAATGACGATGGGGCGCTGATGCTGTAGAAACGCGGGGCGCTGACGGCTTCTTGAACATCCATGCCGAAGACGACCATGTTCAGGAAGACCTGCACAAGCGCCTGGGCCTGCATATCGCCGCCGGGGGTGCTGTAGGACATGAAGTATTTGCCATCTTTGAAGACGATGACAGCATGAGGGGTGATGCGCGGGCGTTTGCCGGGCTGAAGGGCGTTGACGTGCGCCGGGTCGAGGCGGAACTGGTTCATGCGGTCGCCGAGGGTGAGACCCAGGCCGGGGACCATGGGGCTTTTTGGGAAGTCGGAGGGGGTCATGACAACCGAGTTGCCGTATTTATCGAGGACGACGACCTGGGAGGTATCCTGCCCGGGGTGCGCATCCGCTAAAATGGCGGAGGCCAGGTTGGTGACGGGATTCTCCGGTTGCGCGGAGGCAGGTGTAAAGCCGGGAATCTGCCCGGCGGGCGGGAGGCTGCCAAAGGCGCGTTCCGTCATTAATTTTCGGCGTTCGGCGGCATATTCTTTGGAAAGCAGCGTTTCGAGCGGTACGTTGACGAAGGCAGAATCGGCGATGTAGGCTTCGCGGTCGGCAAAGGCGAGTTCGATGGCCTGGGTGATGGTGTGGATGTACTGGGGGGAGTTGTGTCCCATGCTCTGCAGGTCGAGGCCTTCGAGGATTTGCAATACCATTGGCTCAACCACGCCCTGCGACCAGGTGCCGTTGCCATAGAAGGTGTACGCGCCGTAACTGCCGCTGAGGGGGGTCTCCCAGCCGCCGGTGTAGGTGGCGAGGTCGTCGTAGGTCATCAGGCCGCCCTGTTTTTTGTGCATGGAATCGATGGCCTGGGCAATGGGGCCTTTGTAGAAGTAGTCGCGCACGGCCTGGTAGCCTTGCTGCCTGGTTGCGCCAGCCTCAAGCGCGGCTTTTTCGGCGTTGGCGAGGGCTTCGAGGGTGTTTGCCAGGTCGGGGAATTTCATGCGGTCGTGCAGGTGGATGGGACGCCAGAATTCGCCTTGCAGGTAAACGCGGGCGGTTTCGGGCATGAGCAGGCTGAAGCCAATTTGCTCGAGCGCGGAAAATTGCAGGTTGCGGTACATGATGGCATGAATGGGGAAGCCTTCGCGGGCAATCTGGATGGCGGGGGCGGCCAGTTCGCCGAAGGACAGGGTTCCGCATTCGGTCAGCAGGGCGACGATGACATCGGGCGAGGCGGGGACGAGTTGGGCCCAGATGTTGAAATCGGGGACGGTTTCGTAACCGGCGGCTTTAAATTTTTCGAGGGTGGCGGCCATGGGGGCTTTGCCCGCGCCGATGTAGGATTTAACCTGCTGTGTTTGGGCGTTGTAATAGAGCAGGGGCGCAACGCCAGGGAAGGAGGAGGCTTCGCCATGCGTGACGTTGAGGGTGAGCAGGGCGGCAACGGCGGCATCGCAGGCAGTGCCGCCTTTTTGGAGGACGTTCAGGCCCGCCTGGGTGCTCCAGGGCGTGCCGGTGACGATGGCGTATTCCTGACCAACGAAGAGCGGTTTTTGGGTGCCGGTCAGGTCGGTGTAGTCCATCAGGTCGCGGGGGCCTTTGGGGAGCAGGGCGTAGGTGATGAGGGCGAGGAGAATCAGCCCCAGCAGGCCGAGGCCAAGCCATTTGAGAATGCGAAGGACGGTTTGCACGATGAACTCCTGAGCGGTGATGATGGTATGGGCTTATTTTACGGGAGAAATAGAAAAATCGCCCGGCAAACTGGACGATTTTGGCTTTATAAAAACAAACAGCCTGCCGGACGTTTCAGCTCATTCTGGCGAGGTCATATTTTTTAATCAGACTTTTGGTGCTGCGGTCGGCTTCGCGGTGCATGCGTTCGGTTTCGCGCATGACGATTTCTGCGCCGGACAGGCCAGATATATACTCACGCGCCGCCGCGATGAGAATGGAAACGGACTTGCCGAGGTCATCGAGTTTGACGCTTTCCGGCACGTTGAGTTCCTGTTCCAGCACGCGCACTAACAATCTATTCTGTTTAGCAACCTGGTTAACTCGGTCGCTCAGGCCAGCCGCGCGGCGCGAGCCTTCATATTGCATTGCCAAATTTGCCAGCATTCGGTAGTGAATGTTGAAATAGGTAATGAGCAGATTTTGGCTATCCTGGCCGGTAACGCCGCTCAGGTAGAAAATGTTTTCAACTAAGGCGCGTTCCTCGTTGGTGAGTCCTGCCCCAGCCAAACCTTCGGTCAAGACTTGCACAACCATGTCCATTCCGCTGTAGCGCCTTTGCTGGTCGGAGGATGCAATTGCCGTCACCCAAGCTTTATGCCCCGCACGAAAATAGGAAGGCTCTATCACATATTTTTTGATATGTCCCTGTTTGCGCAGATGGGCCTTCATATCTTGAAAAACGACATCAGATATTCCCAATATTTTTTGGACGGGTGTGCCCGTAATGGCAATTGTATCGGGCAGGCGGGTGATATAGCGGAAATTGATGCTGGACTTGATGACGTTATCCTGTTCATCTGTAAACAGCAACGCGCTCGCATTGGGAGAAAGTTCTTCTTTTACTATAATCGGTTCGGATGGTTGGAACTGATAGGCCAGGGCCGTATCATACATAAACGAGCCAAAAGCAGCGAAGCCATACCAGGCGTAGTAAAAAAAATTGGCAAACGAAAGCAAGAACCCCGGCCCAAAATTAGATGGAAACTGGACAATAGATTCGCCCAGGAATTTCAGGCCAATGGCGATGAAAAAGTATTTCCACGGACCGCCAAATTTGCCCCACAGTGAAAGGAGAATGTTCCCTAAAAGGAACAACAAACCCAGGTCAGCCAGCGCGTAGAGCAACCCGGCAATTGCCCCACCCAGGCTGGGAGACTGCCCGCCCAAAAGTGGACGAATCTGGGCCACAAAGAGGTATACCAGCCCCAGCCCCAACCCGCCCCACACCATCTGTTTCTGCCTTGCCGTCGGGGGATTTTCCAAATCGATGTAGCGAAGATAAAGCCCATAAAACAGGGGCAGGTAGCCAATTACCCACAGCCAGTTCAGCACGGAGAAATGAGGCGCAGGCGAAACGACAAGTACAATCAGGCGAATGGCCTCCAAAAATGCCCATAGGCCAAACCCAATTGAGAGCGATATCCAGAGCAAACGGGCACGCGGAGTGTCTTTGAGCCGCTCATAGATGCGCAGCGCAAACACCAGAAGCATGATGGCTGCTGCAAGGGCCAGAACGCTACTCAATCCCTGGACAAATCGATTGCCGCCAATACGGAACAAATTGAAAATCAGAACAATGGCGCCAACTGCTGCCGCTGAATAGGTAATTGCCAGGAATCGGTCGTTATACGCAAAAACTTCATTGATTTCCGCAGGAGATTTTTGTTCAAGGGTGAAATCATTCATCAACGGAATACCTTTGACTTAATTTTATGTCATTTTTGAAAAAAATCTTCAACCTAATAGTATTGTAATCCGTGTTATTTTTGACGAAATGTGAATATCCTTGCAAAAACGTCCTCGTCACCATGATGATGAGGACGTTTTTGCATGAAAAAGCAAATAGTTTTTCTGTGCTATGGTATCCTGGGCATTGCCCGCGTCCCAACCCGCGCTCCCCCCTTGCTCATCACATCTCATAATCGTTTTGCCTTTTCTCTGAACGAAAAAACCGGTCGGTTGCTGCAACGCACGGGCGGCCTGACCAGGCAGTCAGGCCGCCTGTGCTAACTTCAAAGTTTGGGACATCAGCAAAATTGACCTGCCGCAAAAAAACACGCCCGGCAGGCAAGACCTGCCAGGCAGTTCTTTAATTCAGACCAAACAAACCTCGTCTGACCCATTGCGCTTCGTTTGCATCTACAGGAGCTATGCCTGATTTGATGAGAAGGCGGAGCAGGTCATCATCGAGGCTTCTAGCCACAAGATTCATGACCTGTTCATTATCATCATCGGCAGCAATTCGATTGATGGAGACCTTGCCGCAGTCCTCGCATAAGTGAACGAGCATCAACTCGCTATCGCCAGGGCGGGCATACTTGCGAGTAGAGCGTTTGAGCGTCAGCGTAACTGGCTTCATGCGCGCCTTACAGGCTGAAAGCCGGTCGCCCGCATCGAACAGGTCGAGGTGGCGCGAAGACAGGCAATAGGGACAATGGTTGCGGTTATGGACACCCGAAAGCGTTGGTTCTGCCGAGACGAAGTTGTGACAATACATGCAGACGAAATCGCCAAAGGTGTTGCGCATCCCATAGGAGCGGCTATAGGTTCGGCGGGTGGTAAAACGTGCGTTCATAGTTGCTCATCTCTTAACTTCAAATAACTTTGATAACGATATGGGCTGATTTGGCCAGCGCTAACCGCGCGGCGGATGGCACAGCCGGGCTCCTGGTCATGACTGCAACCCACCCCAAACTTGCACGCGCCCACCAGGGGCCGCATTTCGGGGAAGAAGAGCGCCAGGTTGTCCGTTTCCACGCCCCACAGGCCAAACTCGCGGATGCCCGGGGTATCGATGATTGCGCCGCCTGTTTCCAGCGGAAACATCTCAAAATGCGTGGTGGTATGGCGGCCCTTGCCAGTCAACTTGCTGGTCTGTTGAACTTTCAGTCCCAATCCGGGTTCGAGCGCATTCAACAGGGAACTTTTCCCAACTCCTGATTTTCCAACAAAAACGGAGAGTCGATTGAACAGCGCCGCATGGAGCTGCTCCAGCCCCAGGCCGGTTTCCGCGCTGGTGACAATGACCTGATACCCAATGGCGCGATATTCCGCTGCAACCGAAAGAATCTCGGCTGCTTCGGGTTTTCTTTCTACCAGGTCAAACTTCGTCAGAACAATCAGCGCCGCAATTTCGGCGGATTCGGCAGAGACGAGATAGCGGTCGAGCAGATTCCAGGCCGGTTTGGGGTTGGCTGCCGCAAATACCGGGATAACCTGGTCAAGATTGGCCGCAATCACCTGTTCGCGGGCATACGAATCGGGCATTGGTTTAGCAGCGCGGCGCGCCAGTTGGTTGCGGCGCGGCAAGACTTCTATCAACTGCCGGGCCTCATTCCAACGCACGATATCGCCAATCGCCACCGGGTCGCCGTCTGATTGTCGCTTCAGGCGCGCTGAAAGCGTGCAGACCAGGCTGTCTTCTCCAGCCTGGATGTGGTAAAGATTGGTTAATTTTTTGGTTACGAACCCGGTATCAGGTTCGATGGCTTGAAAAGCGTTCAAGGGTACACTTCCTGTAAAACAAATAAAAAAACCAGCCACGCAAGATTACCCGTGGCTGGCGGCGTTGTTCTCTGCCAGTGAAAAAATCGGCAGGTTTCCCGTGTCAGGGGGCTGCTTGCATGCTGCCCGACTGGGGAATCAAAAAGCCACGGGGCATGAGCGCACCCGTGGCCGTGATTTTAGAAAGTAAAACCCATTAAAACGGCAGGCGCGCCCATGTCTGGACTTGAACAACAACCGATGCCAATTTATTAGACATAAAGCGCACTCCTTTCAAAAGGTAGATTGATAACGTAACAAATATATCACCTGATTCTAAATGATGTCAAGGAATTTTCAATTCTCCTTTGCCTTTTCCTTCAATTTTAGCCCAACTATCTTTGAGAGTCACCGTGCGATTGAAGACCGGCTTGCCAGGAACGCTATCGGGGTCGATGCAGAAGTAACCGGTCCGCTCAAACTGGAACCGCTCACCCGCCTCGGAATCGGCCAGGGAAGGCTCTACGAAACAATCAGTCAGTACTTCGAGCGAATTGGGGTTGATGATGTTTTCCAACTCACCGTCATCGGGCCGCTCGGTGGTGAATAGCTGCTCATACAGCCTCACTTCGGCCGGTATGGCGTGCCGGGCCGAGACCCAATGAATGGTGGATTTAACTTTGCGGCCATCAGGAGCGTCGCCGCCGCGCGTAGCCGGGTCGTAAGTGCAGTGGACTTCGGTCACGTTTCCGGCTTCGTCTTTTATGACATGCGTGCATTTAACCAGATAGGCGTAGCGCAGGCGCACTTCGTTGCCAGGGAACAGGCGAAAGTATTTGGGCGGCGGCGTCTCGCGGAAGTCGTCCTGGTCGATGTAAAGCACTTTGGAGAACGGCACTTTGCGCGTCCCGGCGTTGGGGTCTTCGGGGTTGTTGATGGCATCCATCTCCTCAACCAGGTCATCGGGATAGTTATCAATGACCAGTTTGAGCGGCTTGAGTACCGCCATGCGGCGCAAGGCAGTCTTGTTGAGGACATCCCGAATGACGGCCTCGAACTGCGCCATTTCGACCCAACTATCGTTTTTGGTCTCACCCAGCCCGGTGACGAACTCGATGATGGCTTCGGGCGGCACGCCGCGCCGCCGCAGACCGCGCAGAGTGGTCAGGCGAGGGTCATCCCAGCCGCGTACCACGCCGGTTTCAACCAGTTTGCGCAATTTGCGCTTGCTCATCATGGCATAGGTCAGGTTCAGGCGCGAGAATTCAATCTGTCGGCTAGGGAAGGCTTGCAGTTTCTCCAGGAACCACTCATAGAGCGGGCGGTGGATGATATATTCGTTAGAGCAAAGCGAATGGGTGATGCCTTCCATCGAGTCATTTTGCCCGTGCGACCAGTCGTACATGGGGTAGATGTGCCACTTGTCGCCAGTGCGGTGATGGGAGACGTGCATGATGCGGTACATGACCGGGTCGCGCATCAGGATGTTGGGGTGGGCCATGTCAATTTTGGCGCGCAGAACGCGGCTGCCTTCGGGGAATTCGCCGTTCTTCATGCGCTCCAGCAAGTCGAGATTTTCTTCCACTGAGCGGTTGCGCCAGGGAGAATCGACTCCTGGTTTGATGGCGGCTTCGGTTTCGCTCCATTTCGTGCCTTTGGGCAGGGTACCGCGATTGGCGCTCATCTCTTCCTGAGTCTGGTCATCCACATAAGCCAGTCCCATCTTGACGAGTTTAACCGCCCACTCGTAGAGCAGGTCAAAATAGTCAGAAGCAAAGGTGACTTTGGCCCATTCAATGCCCAGCCAGGCGGCATCTTCCTGAATGGCGTGAACAAACTCAGTCTCTTCTTTGGCCGGATTGGTGTCGTCAAAGCGCAGGTAGAGTTCGCCGCCAAATTCTTTGGCGGTAAAATAGTCAATCAGAAAGGCTTTGCAATGCCCAATGTGCAGGTAGCCATTCGGTTCGGGGGGCAGGCGGGTGCGGACGTAATTAAACCGCCCACCTTTGAGGTCTTCTTCAACAGCTTCACGAATGAAGGCGGGAATGCGGGATGGAATGCTGGGGTCCATGCGGGTATCCTTTTGCGTTTCATCGCCGATTGCGTAACGGCGAGGGTATAATTTCATAAAGGGTTCTATCTGATTATAACAAACCAAAAGGAGGAATGATGCCCCGCCATGATGAAACGTCTCCCTTCCTGGGGACATACTTCGACCGGGATAACGTCCTACGCCTGGAACGCTGGACGCGCATTTTAGGCTGGATAATCTTTGCCATTTACATCATCCAATACTTGTACGACATTGGCATGTTCCTCTACAACAACCTCGCCAATGGCTACCCTATCGATTGGTTTTATATACTGTTCAACCTGGCACGGCCTTTCCAGGGGCTGATGATTCTGGCGGTGCTGTATATCCTCTCGCAAGCATTATTGATTCTGCTCGATATCGAACACAATACCCGTTGCGCGGCGCGCGCGATGCGGCGGGAAAAAGAAACGTAAAACCAGCCTTTGCAACGTTTTTCAACCATACTTTGAGACACTTTGAATAAAACTATTCCAACGTATGGCAAACGAAATCGAGCTGCTGCAACAAAGCATTTCCGCATTGGAAGCACAGCGCGCCATGCTGGGCGACAGCGTAGTGGACACCGCCATTGCCCCCATGCGCGAGAAATTGTTGCTGCTTCAATCGCAGCAACAAGAGCAGCAACGCAAGTTCGTTACCATTTTGTTTGCCGATGTTTCGGGATTCACCGCCCTGGCCGAAACGCTTGACCCGGAAGATATCAGCAACCTGATAAACGAAATGTGGCAAAGGTTGGATTCAATCATTCTGGCGCAAGGCGGTTCGATAGATAAGCACCTGGGCGATGGAGTGATGGCGATTTGGGGGCGTGAGCAGGCCCACGAAAATGACCCCGAACGCGCCATCCGGGCCGCGTTGGAGATGCTCCACTATCTGAAATCGGACCCGAACCTGGGCGCCAAGTTCCGTATGCGGGTTGGCATCAATACCGGCAGCGTCTTGCTCGGTTCTCTGGGTACGCAGGGCGAATATACGGCCATGGGGGATACCGTCAACGTGGCAGCCCGGCTCGAAAAGGCCGCGCCGGTGGGCAAAATTCTCATCAGCGCCGATACGTATCGGCAGGTGCGCGGTTTGTTCAATGTAGAAGCCGTTTCGGGGCTGGAACTCAAAGGCAAGAGCGAACCACTTCAGGCTTATATTGTGCATGGAGCACGTCCGCGGGCGTTTCGGCTTGGCGCGCGCGGCGTAGAGGGAATAGAAACCCGCATGATTGGCCGCGACCGGCCATTTCGGATATTGACAGCCGCCATCGAACGCATGACGCGCAAGGAAGGATTGAAGGTATTCATCATCGTTGGCGATGTAGGCATTGGTAAGAGCCGCTTGCTGCATGAAGTGGAACGCTGGCTAGATGCTTCGTCCCTGACCCCCTGGTTGTTCAAAGCCCGCGCCGACCAGCAGCGGCAGGAACAGGCCTTATCACTGGTGCGCGATTTGTTCTTTTACTATTTCCATATTCAAGAAACCGACAGCAGTCAAACGGCGCGCGAGAAACTGGAACATGGAATTGTAAACTTGCTGGGCGAAAAAGGACGGGAGATTGCGCATTACATTGGGCAATTGCTGGGGTTCGATTTCAGCGAGAGCGAGTATCTTCAGCCGTTTCGCAATGACCCTCGCGCCTTGCGCTCGCGCGCCTTTGACTCAATGGTGGAATTTTTCAGTCAATTGGCCGAGAGCGCTCCCTTGCTCTTCCTTTTGGAAGACTTGCATTGGGCAGACGAAAGCTCGCTCAACTTATTGCAGCACTTTCGTGAGCAAGGCGCGCACCTGCGATGCGTTATGATGGCCACCGTGCGGCCCTCTTTCTTTGAGCGCGCTTCGGAAGAATGGGAGCAGCAACTACCGGGCATGAAAATTTTGCGTCTGGAACCACTGCGCGAGGAAGATAGTCATCGGTTGACGCAAGAAATCTTACGGAAAGTTTCGAACTTGCCTCTTTCGTTTGAGGAAATGCTGGTACAGCACGCCGACGGCAACCCATTTTACATCGAAGAACTCATTAAGATGTTCATCGAAAACGGGAGCATTGTCAAAACTGAATCGGAATGGCTGATAGATACCGAAAAAGTCAAAGCGGTGCGCGTGCCGCCGAGCCTGGTGGGCGTGCTGCAGGCGCGTCTTGACCGACTCACGCACGAGGAACGCTTGCTGTTGCAACGCGCTTCGGTGATAGGGCGGGTTTTTTGGGATGACGCGCTATGTTATATCGAAACGCAGGAACCAGCCTTGGGCGAAATTACGCCCCTGCTGCGCAGCCTGGCGCAAAAAGAATTGATATACCGGCGAAATCAGTCTGCTTTTGCTGGCTCAGAGGAATACCTGTTCCGACATGCCTTATTGCGCGATGTGGTGTACGAGCAAGCGCTTAAAGCGCAACGACGGGTTCATCATCGTCACGCGGCGCAATGGCTGTTAAACAAGAGCGGTGAACGCGCGCAGGCTTACGCCGGCATATTGGCCGAACATTTCGACCTGGCCGGAGAAGCCAACACCGCGATTGATTGGTATTTACGCGCCGGACAAAGCGCAACAGAGACCTTCATGTTTGAGTCGGCTCTGGAATATCTCCAGCGCGCCCTGACCTTGATGGAATTGCAGCCCGGCGACCGGCGATGGATTGATGCGCTCGAGCAACGGGCCTATGTCAATTATCAGTTGACGCGCTGGCAGGAAGCCCTGCAAGACTACCAGGCCATGCTGAAATCTGCCACTCAGTTACAAGACCTGCCGGCCCAAATGCGCGCCCTGCATGGGCTGGCGCAAGTTAATGAAATTCGAGGCGATTACGATGCGGTGCTGGAAGCAGTTGCGGCAGCCGAAAACCGCTATGACCTGCTCGACCCGCCCAATTTGGCTGAAATGGCACAAATCCTGCTGGAGAAATCGCGTTCACTGTATTATCAGGGGAAATATGCGGCAGCCAAAACCAGCGCGCAGCGTGGGTTAGATGCGGCCCTGGAGTCTGATGCATCGGTGCAGGCCGCGCGTCTGTATAATGTTCTGGGGATGGTCTATGTGGTGGAAGGCCACTATGAGCGCGCCCTGGAATACAAACTTCAATCTTTACAGCATTGGCGGCTTGTCGGCAATCGCGTTTACCAGGCGGCCATGCTCAACAATATTGGCGAGTATTATCGCTTGATGGGCGAAAATGAACGGGCGATTTCTTTTTATGAAGAATCGCTCGCGCTGGCGCGTCAGGTGCGCGACCTGGGGCAGGTGGTGGTTTGCCTCAGTAACATGGGCGGAACCTATGTGGCGATGGGCGAATTTGACGCCGCCATCCATGCCCTTGAATCGGCCATGCGCGCCAGCCAGGAAAAGGTCTTTACCGAGGTGGAAACTCTGTGCTTCCTGGCGGAAGCCTATTTGGGCAAAGGCAACCTGGAACAGGCCATGGAAACGATTTTGCGGGCCCTGCGCGAGGTAGAACAGCAGGAAAGTTCCTTCCGCGGGAAAGTCTGGCGCACGCTCGGTCTGGTGGCGGCGCGCATGTTAGCGCCCATCCCGCTTGGAACAGAACGGCTGGATGCGCGGCAATGCTTTGAGCGAGCATTTAACATCGAAAAAGAAAGCGGCGCTTTGCGCGAACAGGCGCTGGTTTTATGGGATTGGGCGAATTACGAACAAAAACGCGGTCAGGCCAATATGGCAAATTCGATGCGCCGCCAGGCGCACGCCATCTTACAACAGCTCAACCTGCCACGCCTGCTGGAAAAGCTGGAACACGAAATGCAGAAATAGCTATTTCCAGATAAAAATCTCAATCCACGCAACGCCCATCACCAGCGAAATCAGAGTAATGACCAGACCTGATTTCGTATATTGCCAAAAGTAAGCCTGACTCCGCGTTTGGCGGCGCTTTCGGTCACAATCAGGTTCGCCACCGAGCCGAGCAGAGTCAGGTTCCCGGCCAGGGTGGAGGCCGCCGCCAGGGTGAGCCAGCCCGCTTCGGGATTGGAGAGTTTGAGAATTGCGGGACGCAGCAACAGGACGGCCGGCACGTTTGAGACCAGGTTTGACATTAAAACAGTCATTGCCGAAAGGGCTGCCGCGCCTTTGTTAAGGTAGGGCGCGAGAAAGGCAAACAGCACATCGGTCAGGCCGTTGAGTTCGATGACTCCGGTGAGAATAAACAGGGCGGCAAAGAACACCAGCAGGTTCCAATCCACTTCGTTCATCACCTTTTCCGGGTGAACGCGGCGGGTGAAAAGCAAAACGCACCCGGCCACGAAAGCCGCCTCGGCAATGGGTACGCCCAACACAAAGGCAATGAGCAGCCCGGTGGTGACGAATAAACTTTTGTAAAGAAGCGGGCGAAACAGGCGCGGTTCGGGAATTTCGATATGGTCGAAATGGGCGGCGGAAAATTCATCGCGATAAAAGAGTACCAGGACCAACCAGATGGCTCCCATGCCCAGCAGGGCAATCGGAGTGAGCGCAGCAGCAAAATCGAGGTAGGAGATTCCTGAAGCGATGCCGATAATCATATTTTGCGGGTTGCCGGTAAGGGTGGCAACCGAACCAATGTTGGCGGCGGCGGCCAGGGCAATTAGATAGGGAATAGGATTGCGTTTGGCCGAGAGCGTCACATCGAGAATCAACGGGGTGAGCATAATGCAAATGGTGTCATTCAAGAAAAGCGCGCTCAACACGCCCGCCGCCGTGATTTCCAGCGCCAGCAGGGTGCGCGGCGAGCGGGTAAATTTGAGAATGAATGCGCCTGCCAGCCGGAAAAACCCCGCCAGTTGCAGGTTGGCGTTGATAACCATCATCCCAAACAGGAGCACAAGGGTATTGATTTCGAGCAGGGAGCCGACCTGTTCAAAATCCAGCAGACCCAACCCAAGCAACAGGCCGACCCCAATCAACGTAATCGTAGTGCGGTTGACGCGCAACCCCGGAAAACCGCCAATGGCAATGCCAATGTAAGTAAACGCAATGATGATGGTGGTAAGCCAAAAGGTCATATCATCTATCAGTTGGCGGTCAGGTTATTCGGCGAATTGCGCGTATCGCATCTCGAAACTCTGCGGCTGCCAGCGCAGGATTTTGCGCACGCGAAATGCCGCGTGAGATGGGGAGTAACATACCTTTGCCATCTTTGCGCAGACCGGTCTGGAGAGCGGTTTGCAAATCGCCACCCTGGGCGCCAATTCCAGGCGCAAGCAACCACATCTCCGGCACGGCGGCGCGGACGCGCGTTAGCGCTTCGGGCTGGGTGGCTCCAACAACCAGTCCAATGTTGTTGTGGGCGTTCCAGGTTTGGGCGAGATGCGCAACATGGATGTATAGAGGAGAAGCGGAATCTGACGATGGATGAGTATCGGCCACCAACACGTCTTGCAAATCGCCTGCGCCGGGGTTGCTGGTTTTGCACAGCAGGAAAACGCCTTTTTCGGGGTTTTGAATGAATGGTTCGACCGAATCTCGCCCAAGGTAGGGGTTGAGGGTAATGCAATGCGCACCGAGCGTCTGAAAGGCGGATTGAGCATAGGCTTCGGCGGTGGAGGCGATGTCGCCGCGTTTGGCGTCAAGAATAACGGGGATGAGCGAACCAAGCCGCTCTGACTGCTCTTGAACCGCTTCGATGACGGTTTTGAGCGTCACCCAACCTTCCGCGCCAAACTGTTCAAAAAAGGCGGCGTTGGGCTTGAAGGCCGCGGCGTAGGGCGCAGTCTGTTTAACGAGATTCAGGCAAAAATCCAGGGCCGCCTGGGCGGTGGGAGTTGGTAAATCGCTAACGTGCGGGTCGAGTCCCACGCAGAGGAGCGAGGAGCAATCATCCACGCGTCTTTCGAGAAATGAAAAGAAGGTTTCCATGAGTTTGTATACAGGTAAACCAGGGCTTCACCTGTTTACCGGTTTTCTTTTCTACGCTTTGCCCAACACCATTGCCAGCAGCGCCATTCTCACATACAGGCCATATTCCATCTGACGAAAGTAGGCGGCGCGGGGGTCGTCATCGAAATCGGGGCTGATTTCACCCACGCGCGGCAGGGGATGCATGACAATCATCTCCTGCTTGGCGGCTTTCATGATTTGGGGGTCAATGACATACGCGCCTTTGACTTTTTCGTAGTCGGCGGGGTCTTCAAAGCGTTCTTTTTGAACCCGGGTGACATACAGCACATCGGTTTCGGGCAGGACTTTCTCAAGAGTGGCGTATTCTGCCTGGGGAATGCCTTTTTGAGCCACTTCGTCCATCACTTCTTTGGGCATGCGCAGGATGTCGGGTGAAACGTAGTTGAGTTTAACGTTGTAGAGCGAAAGCAGCCGCGCCAGCGAGTGAACGGTGCGCCCATATTTCAGGTCGCCAAGCATGGTGACGGTCATGCCGTCAATCTGGCCGACGCCGAGCTCCTCGAAGATGGTGAACGCGTCGAGCAGGGCCTGGGTGGGATGTTCCCCCACGCCATCACCCGCGTTGATAACCGGTTTTTTTGCGGCTTTGGCGGCGATGGCGGCAGAGCCGGTTTCGGGGTGGCGCAACACGATGACATCGGCATAGCATTCCAGCGTGCGAACAGTGTCAGACAGGCTTTCGCCTTTGGAGACCGAAGAATATTTGACTTCGTTAATCGGGATAACCGAGCCGCCCAGCCGTTCCATGGCCGCCGTGAAGGAGGACGAGGTGCGGGTGGATGGTTCGTAAAACAGATTGGCGAGGATTTTGCCTTTCAGCAAGTCAAACGTACCAATGCGTTCAACCATGCCGCGCATTTCGTGGGCCACGCCAAAGATGTATTCCAGGTCGGCGCGGTTGAATTGTTTGACCGACAGGATGTCTTTGCCATACCAATCGGCATGTTTGTTTTCGCCAAACGGCAGATAGGGGGATGGGGATGCAGTAGGCATGTTTCTCTCCTTTGGGTGATTACAGAAAAACTTCCGAAGTCCTGGAGACCTCGGAAGCCTTTACACGAAATAAGATTTGCAATGACGCAGGCGGAACCACGGTGGGTTCAAGCAAAATGCGGGAGAACTGGAACAAACTCAGCCCGGTCTTCATAGTCAGGCGCGATTTTATCACATTGATGGAACTTTACGAGCAGCGGAGTGCCTGAATGATGGGGGAATGAAGTCTTTGAGATGCGCTTGATAACCCGGGAACTTCTGCTTATGAAGTTGCCTGCGATTGAAAGTGAACACGAACAACTTCAAGACCCATTGCAAAGCGACTGGACAACCGGAGAAGCAACGAGATTGACGAGCAAGTCGTGCCAGGGAATGGTTTAATTCCGAATTGTCGTTTTCAACTGTTTCGGGGACCAACGCAGCAGGCAATTGCTTCGTATGAGATTTCGCCCAGTCGGCAACGCTTTGATGATTTACACCCAGATGTCGTTCTACCCACTCTTCAGGCACTCCCCCGGGCTGGTTTTCGTCAAGAGAACGGGCATTGGAAACTGAAAATCATCACCATGTCCTGCCCAGGTCAATCAAAGCCGGCGGCAGGCTTTAATCGTTGCGCTGTTCATCAACTGCGCGCCACTTATCTTAGATTCAAAGGCGCTATCAGCCCAGAGCAGCTGGCGTCTCTAGGGGGCGTTCGGTTCTGGACGAGAATATGAACACTGAGAGAGGGTCTGTTTTGCCTTTTACTTGAATTTCTTTTTTGACAGGGATTTCGTCTGAACGAATAACTTTAAAGGCTTCTTCTGAAAGCCAGATTTCCATACTTCCGGCAGAGGCTTCGATTCTTTGGGCAGTATTGACGGTATCTCCCAATACATCGTAAAAGCGTAGTTCTTGTCCCCCCAAAATGCCCTCAACCACTTCGCCTTTGTGGATTCCAACGCCTACTCCCAGGTTTTGACTGGTGAGTAATGTATGCAGTTCCGAAAACAGAAATTGGGTGGCTTCGAGGGCTTCTTGCGCGTCAACAAAAACGGCCATCAGTTCATCTGCTGTAAATTTGAACTTGATGACGCGGTAGTTTTGTAAAACGACCTCGATTTTGAGGTAATACCTGGAGAGAAACTCCGCGACTTCTTCAGGAGCCCGGCTTTCGGCCCACTGGGTAAAACCGCGTATATCCATAAAAAGGATGGTTCGGTCGCGGCGGGTAAGTTGCATCGAGGCCGGGTCGCTAAAGGCGCGCTCAAGCAGGTTACGTCCCAGCAACCATTCGGAATAGATTTTAAGCTGGCGCGCAGTTCTTTGAAGCGCGGTGAACAGTTCTCGCGAGTTGAGGTCGGCAATTCCGATGGCAACCCCGAAAATGAGGGTCATGAGAAAAATCAACAAGTGAGATGACTCACTTAAAAATTCTGCCAAAGTGATTTGGCGCGTTGTAAGGGTTTGGCTTTCGTAAATTGCATAGATGGCAAAGAGAATTTGGGAGCGGAGGAGGTTTTCCACCACGACCAGGACTTTTCTAACCTTTGCATGTTGAAGCGCCTGAAGCGATTGAAAGAGGCCAAGTAACAGGGCAAATCCCCAGTAGGCTTGATGATGCGCCGCATACCAAAACTCCATCCCTTCTATCAATCCCTCGAACAGAGTGTACAAGGCTGGCGCTAACAGATTGCCGAGAAAAACTTCTTTTGTCTGCCGGGCGCGATTGGCAAGCCATCCTGTCTGAAACAGGGCAGCCAGGAGCAAAATATACAAATCGGCCTTCAAGAAATACCGCCAGCCTTCGAGAAAAAGTTCCAACATGACAACTGCCAAAGGCAGTTGGCCTGTGTTGCGCAGGAACTCCAACCAGAATCGTTCACGCGGTGAGGCCTCAAGCGTAAGTTGATAGGATTGAATGGTGTTTCGCTGAGAGGAGGCAGGCTCAATCATCTCCACCTCCTCCATCGCCGTCTCCTCCACCTTCTCCTTCCTGGCCAGTGGGATGGCAACTGAGGCAATCACTAAAATTGGCAATGCCTTCTTTTGTATGTTTGCGCGTGATTTCGGCCTGGTCGTGGCAGGTGTAGCACGTCCAGGTGGTCAGGGTGGGCTGGTGGCAATCGGCGCAAGCGTTGACGCGGCCCCCTTCCTGTCCGTGATTCATGGGAAAGGTGTGCGGGCCGGTGTATTGCGCCGGGCGCCAGGCGGTGGTGGTGTGGCATTGTGAACAGGCCTGGCCGGGGAACATACCCGCGTGGTATTCCGGTTCGCGGTGACAGGCGACGCATTCGGTAGGCGTGCCTTTGAAGACCCGGTTTTGGTGGCAGTTCTCGCATTTTACGTTAACATGCGCGCCTGTGAGCGGGAAGCGGCTCAGATTGTGGTCGAAGGTGGCGTTTTCCCAACCGGAGGGGTTGTGGCAAGTTTCGCAGGCTGTGCCGTATTGGCCGTTGTGTTCATCATCGGCTTTGTGGCAGGAGTAGCAATCTTGCGGCGTGCCTTTGTATTGGCCGTTCTGGTGACAATTCTCGCACGCTACCGCGGCGTGTTTGCCTTCCAGTCTGAATGCGGCCAGGTTGTGGTCGAATTGGGCAGGTTTCCAGCCTTCCGGCGAATGGCATACGCCACAACTCATTCCAAAACGTCCTTCGTGGGCGTCGTCTTTCAGGTGGCAGGATTCGCAGGTGGCGGCAAGTCCCTGGAAATCGGCAAGAGCGTGAGCGTTTTGGTGGCAGGCGGAACAGGCAGTGTTCTGATGTTTGCCCTGCAGGGCAAAACCAGTTTGGAGATGGTCAAAATGGCTGAAACGGTCGACCCCATCGTGGCAGGCCAGACATTCCGCACCAAAGGCGGCCTGGTGTTCTTCCATGTAGGCGGCGTCGAGCGTGCGGTGACATTCGGCGCAGGTTTGCGCGTCAAAGCGGGAAATGCTCTCGGTGTGGCAATCGTTACAGGTAAAGGGAATGCCAGGGGAACGGGTACGGTGCGCGGCAAGGGCAAAGCCAGTGACTTCATGGGGAAAGGCGGCGGTATCCATAACGGTCAGCGCGGCTGAAGGCCCAGCGTGTTCCGTGTGGCAGGCCTGGCAAGTGGAATTTGCCCCTTTGACGAGAGTCCCGTGCAGGGTGGATGAGTCTCCCAATTCCGCCTGAACTTCGGTGTGACAAACCAGGCAGCGTTCGGTCATGCGCTCGGAGGCCCAAAACGGGGCATGGCATTGGCCACAGTCATCGCCAATTTCGACATGGGCAGCGTGCAGCGCGCCGGGGCTGAACATGGTGTTGCCGTTCAGAATTTCGGCCACAAGCAGGGCCAAAGCGGCCAGGAAGAAACTGACCAGGGCAAGCGGGGAGAGACAGCCGAGTTTGTTGTTCATAGGCGGGTTGTGCAAGATATTATCTTGCGCTACTTCAAAAGGGTAGCGTAGTAAAGCGCGCCCAAAATGTGTGCAAAGGCGGCGGTGAAGAGCGCCATGCCAAGCGGAATGTGAACCGCGTGCCAGAGCGACATCAGGCGCCGGGCGTTGGCAAGCGCGGAGGCTTTCATGACGGCGGTCAGGCCAGGGTCTTCGATGCCGTCGGCGGTGCGCGGAATGCGCGTGTAAATGTAGCGACCAATGAAGCCGCTGAATACAACCACGCCCGTCATGAGCAGAGTGACGCCCGCCAGTCCGTTGAACTTCCAGGAGGAGTGCAGAAACACCATGAACGGCCCGACAATGCCGGTGAAGATGTGGAATTGCAGCCAATCGACCATGCGCCCCCAGCGGGCCGAGCGCGAGCGTTTGCGCAGGCTGTAGAGGGTTTCAGTTATCAACATCAGCACGAAGCCCAAAATGCCAATGGTGTGACCATAAAATCCGCTGGCGGCAGGGACGGCCTGCGTGAAGAGCAACACGCCGCCATACGAGGCCGCAATAACGAGACAGGCGAGGAAGGCGAGGAGCAGTTCTTTTCCACGAAGCATGCTTGTTTCCCTGTTTGCTTGTTTACCCGTTTCCCTGTTTCCTATTTTCCCCGCTCACAAACTCCGCCAGAATATCGGCAATGGGCGCGTGGGGGGCGAGCAGGCGCGGGCGAATGGGGGTGATGTCGGTCTGTTCACAGATGAGTTTTTGCAGGGGGGCGGAGAGTTTCTGGTCGCCCATCACGATTGCGCCGAGCAGGTATTGTTCGCCAACCATCAGGCGCAGACGGTTGACCTCGAAGCCGCTTTGGGCGATGATGGCGTGGGGCAGTTCGCGCCAGGTTTCGCTGTCGCCGCGCGCGATGGCGAGCAGGTCGCCCTCTCCCCGCCCCTCTCCCCCGGCGGGAGAGGGGGAAGCCACCGCCCCGATAATCGTCACTGTCAGCCCGGCCAGGCGGGTGACGTTGAAGGGAATGCTCTTGACGTAGGCCGTCAGTTGACCAGCCATATTCAGCCCGGCAGTGCGGCCCTGCTCGCGGGCGGGAGTCCACAGGCTGTCCAGGACATGTTTTCCAGCAGCAGGGTCATAGACTTGCGCCACATCTCCGGCGGCGTAAATATCGGGGAGAGAAGTTTCCATGCGCTCGTTGACCAGGATTCCGCGCTCGCAGGCAATTCCTGCCTCGCGCGCCAGGCCAGTTCGAGGGGCGATTCCGATGGCATAGGCTATCAAATCGGCCTGAATCACCCTGCCATCCGAAAGACGCGCGCCGGTCACTTTGCCGTTCTTGCCCAAAATTTCGGTTAGTTCGGTTTTGGGGTAGAGATTCACCCCCTCGCGCCGCAGCAGGCTTTCGATGATGCGCGATTCGGTCTCCTCCAGCACAGCAGGCCAGTAGCGTTCACTGCGGAAGACATAGTGAACTTTCATGCCGCGCGCGGCCAGCCCTTCGGCCAGTTCCAGCGCGGTGATTCCGCCGCCAGTGACGAGGGCCGGGCGTCCGCGCCGCGCCTGGGCGAGCAGGGCGCGGGCGTCAGCCAGATTATCGAGTTTGTGAACCCCGGTCAGGTTGGCGCCCGGCACTTTGAGCGGGATGGCCTGCGCGCCGGTGGCAATCAGCATCTTGTCATAAGGCAGACGCGCGCCGCCTTCCATCTCCACCTGACGCTCCGATGGCAAAATGCGGACCACGTGGACGCGGTAAAAGTGGGCATTTAAGCGACCAAAATCAGCTTTCTGGTAGGGGAAAAGCAGGCTTTCTTCCAGTTCGCCCGTCAGATAGTATGCCAGGCCAGGACGCGAGTAGTAGCCGTGCGGGTCATCGCCGACAACAGAAATTTCGCCGCTTGTATCTACCGAGCGGATGGCTTTCAAAGCAGAAATGGCGGCAACCCCGGTGCCAATCAGTAAATAGCGCGTCATGGTCATCGTTTGGCAAAGAGATTGGTGTGTGTGAAGGTGAGCACCCCGCGCGGACAGCGTGCCACGCATTCGCCGCAGGTCAGACAGCGGCTATTGACTACCGGCTGCCCCAGCCAGGCATGACGGCGCACGTCTATCCCGATGGGGCAGTTGAAGGAGCAGATTCCACACTGCACGCAACGGCTGGGGTCAGGCGTGACCTGCCCGGCGGTAAGCGCCTGGCGACGGGCGCGTTCCTGGCGAAAAAGACCACTGAACATGGCTTTATGATACTCCAGATTTGGACAAACACAACCATGACGTTTGGATGATGACATTTCCAAAATGCCCCTCTCCCAAACGGAAGAGGGGCATTTTGGAAAGGGTGGTTTAGTGATTGCCCTTGCCGTTGCCGCCAGCCCAGGCCGGGCGGCCAGTGTCCTGGCGGAAGGTGTAGGTCGCGCCATCGGCCATCACAATTTGCGTGGCGGTGAACAGACCCTGCTCACCGGGGAAACCCGTGATGGTGACGGCCTGCCCGGCTTGCGGGTTGAAGCCCAGGCTGGCAACGTAGCGCTGATTGCCAAGCTGGATTGCCATCGTCTGCCCGTCTTCGGTGACAATGGTCAGCGTGCCGTAGGCGTAGGCTGAGACGGTGCCGCGCACGGTGCTGACGTTTGCCAGGTTGGCCTGCGCCTGAACCTGCGGTGCGCCGTTGGCGTTAGACTGACCCTGCGCGCCGCCCTGACCGTGACCCCGTCCCTGGCTCTGACCGTTACCGCCCTGGCCGTTGTTGCCGTTTCCGGGCGCATAGGTCAGCGCCTCCGTGTATTGTTCGGGGGTCATGTACTGCGGGACGTAAGTCTCGCCGGTTTGGGTCTGGTAGGCGGAGGAGAACGCTTGCAGGTGATTCTTCGAGCCGTTCATCAGGTTGGTATAAACCAGTTGAATATCGGCATTGTCGGTTTGAGCCAGGCGGGTTTGCAGGTCGAGGAGGTCAATTTCTTCGATGGCCGCGCCGGCTTTCAGCGCATCCCCAACCGATTGACTGCCCTGCGCGGTCAGCGTGACATAGAGATTCTCAAGCGAGGCATCGGCAAACGAACCGGCGGGCAACGCGGGGGCGGTCAGGTTATAGCGGTCGAGCAAGGTTTTGACCGAGTCCATGTGCATCTGTTCGCTGGCGGCGATGTTCTGGAAGGTGGGCAGATTCCAGGCGGCGTTCAGGGCGTTATAGACATCCCGCGCCAGCTTTTCTTCCTCATACATGAAGAGCAGGCTGGCTTGTTCTTCCGCGCTCAAATCGGCGGATGGGATGGCGGCGAGTTGGGCGGCGTGGTCTCCTGCGGCGGCTTGCCCGTTTCCGGCGTTTCCATTGCCGTTGCCATTTCCGTTGCCGTTCCCGGCCAGCGGAGCGGCGAGGCCGCCCTGCGCCTGGGCGCTGATGACGTTATAAGCGGCAGTTCCGAGCGCCACGACCAGAGTCGCGGCCAGAATTCCAATCAAGAGGTTGCGTAACATGGTTTTTTCTCCTTTGTTGAGAGTGATTTTTGAAGTTCGCGGCGGATGTTCTTCATCCAACCTGCGCCCATGATAAGACTCGAATGTAAAGAGAAATTAAACTTTCTGGCAAAGTTGTGCGAAATTTAGGACATAGTGGTAATTTGGGATTGGTGATTGGTAACCTGGTAATTAGACTTGTTCCGTAATAACGCCAAGACGCAAAGGCGCGAAGTTTCTTAAATTTTGGCCTAAGCATTCGTCGCTATGGGCGCTTTTATTAAGAAATTCTTTGCGACCTGGCGACTTTGCGCTAAGAGTTCTTATACAGAAACAACCCTATTGAATGTAGCGGGCGGAGATTTGCAAAACCTTCACATTTTCTTATCAGTTCTTACAAATTAAATTGATAAAACATCCTTGTATTCATCACATCCAATTACCATTTACCAATTACTATTTCCTACATCCAGAGGCTCCTATGTCCGAAACCCCTCCCACCTCCCCCCTGGCCCGCATCCGCGAACGGCTATTCCCCAAAGCGTTCCCCAGCGATGACCGGGGACGTATCCGCATGGTGGTGGATAGTCTCATCCTGCACCTGCACCCATCCAAAGTGCCAATCACCACCCTGCGCTGGACATACACCTGGGGGTTGGGCGGGCTTGCCGCCATCTTGCTGACCCTGCTCATCGCCACCGGCATCATCCTGCTCAACAACTACACCCCCTCCGTACCGCAGGCCTACCTCGATATTCTCGAACTGCGCTCCAACGTCTGGTTCGGCGAGATGATTCGCAACATCCACCACTGGAGCGCCAACCTGCTGATTGTGGTGGCCGTGCTTCACCTTGTCCGCGTATTCGCCACCGGCGCCTATCGTCCGCCGCGCGAACTGAACTGGCTCATCGGCGTTGCCATGCTCCTGCTCATTGTGGGCGCAAACTTCACCGGCTATCTCCTGCCCTGGGACCAGTTGGCCTTTTGGGCCATCACGGTTGGCACCAGCATCATCAATTACATTCCACTCATCGGCGAGGGCCTCAGCCGCCTCATCCTTGGCGGGCCGGAAGTGGGCGCGCGCACCCTGCTCAACTTCTATTCCCTGCACATCGCCATCATCCCGCTGGGGCTGGTCATCCTGGCTTCCTATCACTTCTGGCGCATCCGCAAAGATGGCGGCCTGACCCTGCCCAAATCGCTCACCCCCGCCGAAGAGGAAGAAAAGCCGGAGCGCGTCACCACCATTCCGCACCTGGTTCGTAAAGAACTGGTGTTCGCGGTTGCATGGATAGCCGCCGTGCTGGTTTTTTCCATGCTCGTCCCGGCCCCGCTTGAAGGAATCGCCAACCCCGACCTCTCGCCCAACCCGGCCAAAGCGCCCTGGTACTTCATGGGTTTGCAGGAACTCCTGCTCCATTTTCACCCGCTCGTGGGCGCCATCGTCATTCCCGGTCTGGCGTTGTTGGGATTGTTCATCCTGCCTTTTGTGGATATTCGCCCCGATAACGTGGGCATGTACTTCCGCTCCAAACGCGGACGCAGCCTGAGCCTGCTGGCCGTTGGCCTGGGACTGCTCCTCACCCCGGCCTGGGTTCTGCTGGATGAATTTGTCCTCAACTGGACAGCCTGGCTGCCCGGCTGGGACCCACTGCTCTCGAATGGTCTTGTCCCGCTGGCGCTGATTGCCCTCGGCCTCTTCCTGCTCGATGAATGGATAAGCCGCTTCCTGAACGCCACCGCCGAAGAGCGCATTCTCTTCTTTGCCGTATTCCTCTTCACTGCCTTCCTGGTTCTAACGCTCATTGGCATCTTCTTCCGAGGCCCCGGCATGGCGCTTTACTGGCCGTGGGACATGCCAACACATTAATTCAGAATGCAGAAGGATGAATTTTCGTCCCGCATTCCTCATTCTGCACTCAACCGGAGTTCCCCATGTACGAAACATCCTCCCCCAATCTCTCCCGTCGTGATTTTCTCAAACTGGCCTGGGGCTTTTTTGGCGGCCTGGCCGCGCTCGAAGCGGGCGGCATCCTGCTCGCCTATCTCCAGCCCCGTCTGGCCGAAGGCGAATTTGGCTCGGTCATCCCTTTGGGCGCAGTCAAAAACTTCCCGCCCGGTTCGGTCACGCACATTACCAACGGACGTTTCTACCTCGTCCGCCTGGCCGATGGCGGCTTGCTGGCGCTCTATCACCGCTGCACGCATCTGGGCTGCACTGTGCCGTATGACCAGACCAGCGGCAAATTCGTCTGCCCGTGCCACTCATCGCAATTCGATGGCGATGGCGAAGTGGAAAACCCGCCCGCCCCGCGCCCGCTCGACCTGTTTGCCATCACCATTCAAAATGGCGAAATCCTGGTAGATACCAGCCAGCCCATTCAGCGTTCCTCCTTCGACCCCTCCCAGGTCGTCTATGCGTAGGACAGCCAAAAACTATACACGGATTTCACGGATTGGACGAATTGACACAGATTTTTCTTAAAAAATCCGCGAGATTCCGTGTCATCCGCGTAATCCGTGTCCAAAAATTTTGTCCCACAAAGGACTTCCCTATGAATCCCTCCCGCGCCCGTCTCATCGAAATTCTGGTTGGGCTGCTTGCCACCCAACTGATTGTCTTTGGCCTGGCCTTCTACATCTTAAACGAACCCCAGCGCATCGCCAGCGCCCAAACTGAAATCCTGAACGTTCAGTTGGACGAGGCCATGACGCTCTACGCCGAAAACTGCGCCGTCTGTCACGGCCTGAACGGCGAGGGCATCGGCCCCACTCCGCCGCTCAACCACCCCGCCCTGGCTTCTATGCCTTACGACGAGTTGTTCAAAACCATCGCGCGCGGACGCTATGGCACCTCCATGCCCGCCTGGAGCAAGGACGATGGCGGCCCGCTCAGCGATTATCAGATTTCCGAACTGGTCTCGCTGGTGCAATCGGGCGACTGGCAGTCCACCGGCGACCGGGTGGTGAACCTGGGACTGGCGCCGCTCATCCCCTTCACCACCCGGCCCGACCCCGCCCTGCTCGAAGCGGTTGCCGCCCTACCCGATGGCGAAACGCTCAAAAGCGCCATCACCCTCTACGCCAATTCGTGCGTGGCCTGTCACGGTGCGGATGGACTCGGCACGGCGTTAGCCCCGGCACTCAACGACCCCGCCGCGCGCGCCAAATCTGTTGAAGAACTGACCCGCACCATCACCTTTGGCTCGCCCGGAACGCGCATGAGCGCCTGGAGCGAACAACTCACCCCCGAAGAGATTGCCCGCATGGTTATGCTCATCCAGCGTTGGGATGAAATCCCCCTGGGGACGATTCCCGCCCCCGATGTGCCGATTCCCACCACGGCCGAATCGATTGCGCGGGGCGGCGAACTCTACGCCGCCAACTGCGCCCGCTGTCACGGCCCGGAAGGCCAGGGAACGCCCCGCGCCCCGGCCCTGAACGTCCAAGCCTTCCTCACCCAAACCAACGACCAGGCCATGCAGTTCATCATCTCCGGCGGCGTGCCAGGCACCGCCATGCCCGCCTGGGGCGACCGCATGACCGAAGCCGACATCCAGGCCATTGTGGGCTTCATCCGCCAGTGGGAGCCGACCGCGCCCGAAGTAGCCAACCCCACCCGCCCCGGCGGAGGCGGCCCGCCCTGGCTGCGAAATAACTCTACGAACCCGGCCCAGCCGGGGCAGCCTGCCCAGCCTGGTCAGCAAACGCCCTCTGGCGGCGCGGGCGGCCCGCCCTGGGAGCAATCCCAAACCCAAACGGCCTGGTGGCAAACCCTTAATTGGCCGCTCCTGCTCGGTATCACCGCCGCCCTCTCGGTCATCTTCTCCCTCATCGCCGCCGGGTTGAGCGGGTTGAAGAAACCTTAACTTTTTGTACACGGAATCTCACGGATTTTTCTTAAAAAATCCTTGTAAATCCGCCAAATCCGTGTACGAGTTTTGATTTTTTGGCCCCAGATAAGATGTTCACCTTTTGTTTAGCTGGTGTCCTTCATGTTTCAGCCCTTTCCTGACCGTATCTCTGCGTTTGTTTTTGCGTCATAATGGATACAGGATGACCACTGATAGCGAATTGCTCTTCCGCCTGGCGCGCTCGGAACGGCAGGCTTTTGCCGAAGTGTACGATACCTTCAGCCCGGGCCTGTACCGTTACGCCTACCGCCTGCTGGGCGACGCCGAAACCGCCGAAGAGTGCGTGGCCGAAACCTTCAGCCGCTTTCTGGAGGCTTTGCGGCGCGGCAAAGGCCCGCGCGATTACCTCCAGGCCTACCTGTACCGCGTGGCGCACAACTGGATAACCGACTTCTACCACCGCTCGCCCCCGCCCGCCGAAGAACTAGCCGAAACCCAGCCTGCGCCCGACCCCCTGCCCGAATCGGAGACGATTCGGCGCGAGGGGCAGGCGCGTTTGCGGGCCGCGCTGGCCCAACTGACTCCCGAACAGCGCCAGGTGATTGCGCTCAAATACCTGGAAGAGCTGGAAAATGAGGACGTAGCGCAGATTGTGGAAAAGCCGGTTGGCGCTGTCAAATCCTTACAGCACCGCGCGCTGGCCAGCCTGAAACGCCTGCTCATGAAGGATGTGACCGATGACTGATGAACTCGACCCCCAACTGAAACAAATGCTCGATAGCCTGAAACCCGTCCCGCCGCGCAACCCGGCGCGGGCGGCGCGTGGACGAGCTCGTTTTCTGGCAGAATCCGCCCAGCCCGTATCTCAAAACGCCTTCCTGCGTCTCATAAAGCAAATCCCACCATTCAGGAAGGAGCGTTTTTCGATGAACACCATTCTCACCCTTATCCTGGTCTTCGCCGCGCTGTTTGGCGGCGCCGCTGGCACGGTGTATGCCGCGCAGGAGGCCCTGCCAACCGAAAGCCTCTACCCGGTCAAGACCATCACTGAAGACCTGCGCCTCGCGCTGGTCTCCGAACCCGAAGCGCGGATGACCCTGCTGGCCGACCTGGCCCAAATCCGCGTTCAGGAAATGACCCAACTGGCCGAATCTGGGCTTGTCCCGCCGGAAGCGACGCTCGCCCGCTGGCAGGAACATACCCGCCAGGCGCTCGAATTGGCCGCTTCCCTGCCCGAACCCGACATGCTGCGGACGATGGAACAATTACGCGACCGCTTGCGCGACCAACTGCGGCTGATTGAGGAATGCGCAGCCACTGGCGAACCTCTCCAAACCATGACCCGCGCCCGCGACCGGCTGCAGGAACACCTGCAACGATTGGACAGCGGCCTGAGCGACCCACAGGGCTTCCGCAACGCAACCCAACATGGCTTCCCCACCGAACCGCCCGACGGCGATGTCCCCGGCAACCTGCCCGAAGCCACCCCCGGCGCAGGCAGCGGCTACGGCCCCGGCAACCCGCCCGAAGCCACCCCCGGCGCGGGCAGCGGCTACGGCCCCGGCAACCCGCCCGAAGCCACCCCCGGCGCGAGCAGCGGCTATGGCCCCGGCAACCCGCCCGAAGCCACCCCCGGCGCGGGCAGCGGCTATGGCCCCGGCAACCCGCCCGAAGCCACCCCTGCTCCTGAAAATGGCGCCGGTCAGGGCAAAGAAAATCGGCCATAAAGCTGAACACAGCCCATAGTGTGGCTCAAAAAAAGAAACCCCGCTCTTCAAAGAGCGGGGTTTCTTTTGCCCTGCGGAACGTGAATTTGGCCGACTTTTCTGCGACATCGGTGAAATGAAAGCATGAAGTTGTGTAAATCAAAATGCAGAAATTTCAACCAGGGTATTGACTCTCATTTTGATTTATTGTATGATTAACGCGCGTTAGTAACTCGCGTTAGTTACGGAGGCGGCATACGATGGGCAGTAAAACCAGACGAATTACCAGCCAGGACGTTGCCAATCTTGCGGGCGTTTCGCGCACGACGGTCTCGTTTGTGCTGAACAATGTGGAGGGGTTTCAAATCAGCCCGGAAACGCGCCAGAAGGTGCTGGATGCCGCCGCCCAACTCGGTTACGTTCCCGATTCTGCCGCGCAAACTCTCGCCAGCCGCCGCGCCCGCGCCATCGGCCTGGTGATGACGCGCAGTCCGCATCACATCGCCAGCGACTCGTTCCTCCCCCAAATCATCAGCGGCCTGCTGAAAGTGACCAAAACCCAAAACCTGCGCCTGATGATTGAGCAAGTAGATGCTGAACATCAGAACCAGGCCTACCTGGAACTGGCGCGCGCCAAGCGCATTGACGGCATGATTCTGCTCACTCCGCGCATGGACGACGAGGCGCTCATCACTCTCGAAAATGCGGAAATCCCCGCCGTGCTAATGGGGCATTTGCCCAATTCGAACCTGTATTCGGTGGATGTGGACAATCGCGCCGCCGCTGAGCAAGCCGTCCGCTACCTTATCTCACTGGGACACCGCGAAATTGCCTGCATCACGAATGCGCCAGTCTCGTATACGGCCGCGCCAGAGCGCGTTCAGGGCTATCTCGATGCATTAACCGCTGCCGGAATCTCCCCCAACCTTGACCTGATTCGCTATGCCGATTTCGACCCGGAAAGCGGCTACGAACGAATGAAATCCCTCTTGCAGGGGGGGGCTTCGTTTACCGCTGTCTTTGTTGCCAGCGACAACGTCGCCATCGGCGCGAAGTCGGCCATCCGCGAGGCCGGTCTGCGCGTGCCGGATGATATTTCGATGATGGGTTTCGATGATATTCCCTGGTCGCGTTACTCTGACCCGCCGCTCAGCACCGTTCACCTGCCCGCCGAAGCCCTGGCGCAGCAAGCCTGCGTGGTGTTGCTCGATTTGATTCAAGGACAACTCCCCTCGGTCAAACATCTCAATCTGGAGACCGAATTGATTGTGCGGAAATCCTGTAGAAAGCTGGCCTGAAAGGAGGTGATTGCTCCGTACCAAGACGTTGATGACACGGTTATTTCGAATCAAACCATTTCAACCAAACGTAGTAAAAGAAGAGGAGAAAGGAACATGAAAACCAATCGTACTTTTTGGCTCTTGACCAGTCTGCTCGTCCTGGCCGCAATGATTTTGAGCGCCTGTGGCGGAGCAACCGCCACCCCAGCGCCTGCCGCTGAACAACCCCAGCAGCCCGCCGAGCAAGGCGGCCTACCCAAAGGGGATGGTAAAGTCACCATTTATGGTGGGTATGGCGAAGCACAAGGTGCTGCATTCCAAAAAGCGTTGACCGAGTTTGGTCAGGCCAATGGAATCGAGGTGACGTTCGTCTCGCTCGCCAGTTTTGATACTGACATTAAAGTTAAAATCGAAGCCGGGCAAGAACCAGATATTGCCATGTGGCCACAACCGGGCGGCCTCAAGAATCTAGCCGAATATCTCATGCCGCTGGAGGATGTGATTGACTTGAGCAAGCCGCTCTCCACCCTGGTGCCTGGATGGGATAAACTCGCCGTGGTGGATGGGAAAATCTACGGTCTGCCTGTTTCGGCCAACATGAAGACTCTCGTCTTCTATAACCCCTCTGCATTTGCAAAACATGGGTACACGGTGCCAACCAACGCCGCCGAATTGGAAGCCCTGGAAGCCAAAATTAAAGCCGATGGCACAGGCTATCCCTGGTGCGCGGGCATCGAATCGGGCGGTGCGACAGGCTGGCCCTTTACCGACTGGCTGGAGCAATACGTTCTTGATTTTTATGGCCCTGAGGTTTATGCCAAATGGATTACCGGAGAAGTGGATTTTGCCTCTCCCGAAATTACCAAAGCCGCCGATGAAGTTGCCAAACGCCTGCTGGCCGAGGGTCAGGTGAACGGCGGCGGCATTTCAATGGCAACCGACTCCTTCCAAAACACCGCGCCGCTCTTCGCGGATGGCAAAGAAAACGGTCAGTGCTTCATGCTGCGCCAGGGTTCGTTCATCACCGCCTTCATGCCTGAAAATATCCAGGAAGAAATCAAAGCAGGCAACTACACCAACCTGGATGTCTTTCCCCTCCCTGCTCCTGAAGGCGGTCAGGCGGGCGTTCTGGGCGGCGGCGATATTGCCGGGGTCTTCAAAGGCCATGCCGACCAGGATGTTGCCAAAGTGCTGGAGTTCATTTTCAGCCCCGAGGTGTTGAAGTATCAGGTAGCGACGGGCGATATTTCCCCGCACAAGACTTTTGACCTCTCGCTCTATCCCAATGAAATGCAGCGCAAGATTGGTCAAGCAATGGCGAATGCGGCGGTATTTGGCTTCGACGCTTCCGACCAGATGCCCGCCGAAGTCAATGCCGAGTTCTGGGCGGCTGGCACCGACTTCGTAGCAGGGCGCATTACCTGGGAAGAGGCTGCCAAACGAATTGACAGCAAATACCCATAAATCGGCTACAGAAGAATGGTGGCGGCGGAGAGGTGGCAACCCGCCGCCACCTCGTTTCTCAAACCCTGCGGAGGTAGAAAATGGGTGACATTCTATTCGGTTTATTGGCCATTCTGATTGGCGTGGCTGCCAGTTATGGCCTGTACTGGCTGCTGAATCTCCTGCTATCGTTTCTTCCGGAACGGATACGCAAAAAGAGCGACTGGTTGGCCTTTCTCACGCCTGCCGCCGTGCTGGTGATTCTGATTCTCGTTGCGCCGCTGTTCCAGACCATCGTCTGGTCTTTTATGGATGACCGCGCGAGGAATTGGGTAGGATTTGAAAATTACATTGACCTGTTTACCGACCCACGCTTTTTACAAATTTTGCTCAACAACTTTTTGTGGGTACTGGTTGTGCCAGCGCTCACTGTAGCATTTGGCACAGCTGCTGCCGCGCTCTCAAACCAGGTGGGGCCAAAACTGGAGAGCATCTTTAAATCGCTGATTTTCATGCCCATGTCCATCAGTTTTGTAGCCGCTTCCACCATTTGGGCCTATTTTTACGCGTATGTCCCGCCGGGCCGCCCCGAAGTGGGTCTGCTGAATGCGGTCATCACCTCGCTTGGTTACTCATCTCAACCCTGGCTGACCATTGACGAATGGCACATCAACTCCTTCCTGCTCATGGCCGTCGTCGTCTGGCTGCAAGTGGGATATTCAATGGTGGTTATCTCTTCAGCCATCAAATCCGTTCCAGAAGAAACCATCGAAGCCGCCCAATTGGATGGCGCCAATCCCTGGCAAATTTTCTTCCGCATCATCCTGCCACAAGTATGGGGAACCGTAATGTCTGTCTTCGTCACCATCCTGATTCTGGTGATGAAAATTTTCGACATTGTTCTGGCAATGACGCGCGGCAACTTCAATACCAGCGTGCTGGCCTTTGAGTGGTACAAACAGTTCTTTGAAAACTCCAACATTGGCCCTGCCTCGGCAGTGATTACCGTCTTGGTCATCTTAATTGCGCCACTCATGTGGCTGCAAATCCAAACCGCCCGCCAACAGGAGATGTTGCGATGAGCAAACCCGTTCACGTCCTCCGAAAATTGAACCTGGGCAGCACCTTAGGGATGCTGATTCTGGTGGTCATCTGGTCTGCGCCTACCCTGGGCTTGCTCATCACGTCTTTGCGGCCCAGTTCGTTGGCTGAAACCTCTCCCTGGTGGGAAGCCTTGTTCAACCCGCTTGGCACAGTCTGGACGCTGGATGCATACGAAAAATCGTTCAACAGCGGCATGTTGGATTCGCTCATCAACACCTTTGCCGTCACCATCCCGGCCACCATCCTGCCGCTGATGATTGCCGCCAATGCCGCCTACGCCTTCACCTTTCTTGACTTTAAAGGCAAAGAATTCTTCTTTGCGCTGCTCATTGCGCTGATGGTCATTCCACTGCAATCTTCACTCATTCCCGTCTTGCGCAGCATGGTGTGGATTCAGCGTAACCTGGGAATTCAATTTACCGGCACCTACGTGAGCGCATGGATTGTTCACAGCGCCTTTGCCATGCCCCTCGCCATTTACATCCTGCGCAACTACATGATGACCCTGCCGAGAGAACTCATCGAAGCCGCCAAAGTGGATGGAGCCAGCAGTTACCAGATTTTCTGGAAATTGATTCTGCCTATGTCTATCCCGGCGCTGGCATCGTTTGCGATTTTCCAGTTCCTGTGGGTTTGGAATGACTACCTGATTGCTTTCGTCTTCGTCGGTGAGCAAAAAGCAGTCATGACCTACCGCCTGCTGCGTCTGTTGGGTCAATATGGCCAGGGCTGGCGCGACGTCGCCGCCGGGTCGTTCATCTCGCTCATCGTACCGCTCATTGTCTTCTTCAGCCTGCAACGCTACTTCGTACGCGGCCTGCTGGCCGGTTCAGTCAAAGGTTAACCTTCAATGACGCTCCCTTTGCATCCGCGCTTTCACTTTATGCCCATCTCCGGTTGGATGAACGACCCCAACGGGCTGGTTGTCCTGGCCGGAGAATATCACCTGTTCTATCAACACTATCCTTATAGCGTAGACTGGGGGCCGATGCACTGGGGTCACGCCGTCAGCCGCGACCTGATACGCTGGGAACACTTACCCATTGCGCTGTTCCCAGACGATGACGGCATGATTTTCTCCGGCTCTGCGGTGGTAGATTGGCACGACACGGCCGGTTTTGGCCGCGAAGCGCTCGTTGCCATCTACACCTGCCACCGCGAGCCGGGACATCACGAGACGCAATGTTTGGCCTACAGTCTCAACCAGGGGCGCGAATGGCACAAATATCCTGGCAACCCGGTTCTGCCCAACCCCGGCCTGCGCGATTTCCGCGACCCCAAGGTATTTTGGTGGCAAAACCGATGGGCGATGGTGCTGGCCGCTGGGCGCCAGGTGCTGTTTTACCACTCCACCAACATGAAAAACTGGACATTGAGTGGAAAGTTCGCCATCCAACCCAACCAACCCAACAGCGTGTGGGAAACACCCGACTTGTTCCCCCTTTCCATCAAAGAAACGGGGGAAACGCGCTGGGTCCTCACCCTGGGCGTTTCCGATGGCGGCCCAGCAGGCGGCTCTGCTTCACAATATTTCATCGGTCATTTTGATGGACAAACCTTTCATCCCGAAACTCCGCCGCACTCCCCCCTGTGGTTAGATGACGGCCCCGATTGTTATGCCGCCCAGACCTGGTCCGATGAACCTTTGGGCCGCCGCGTACTGGCCGCCTGGTTGAACAATTGGCGCTATGCCCGCCAAACTCCGCCCCTGCCCGCGCGCGGCCTCTTGACCCTACCCCGTGAACTCTCGCTCATCGAAACCGCACAAGGCCCACGCCTCGCCCAAAAACCGATTTCGGAACTCGCGGCATTTCGCGAGACGCTCTTCGACCAGACGAACTTCACCTTGCGGCCTGGTCAAAACCCTCTGGCAGACATGCGCAGCACCGCTCTCGACCTGGAGATGGACGTTATCCCCACCGCGCCGCGTTTTGGTCTGCGATTGCGAATTGGCAAAGACGAATGGACCTTGCTCGTGGTAGATTTTCAGGCCCGTCTTTTGCACCTCGACCGTTCTCGCTCTGGACAGGTGAATTTTCATCCCGATTTTGCGGCAGTTCACTCGGTCGCCCTGCCAGAGTTTGACGAAGTTTTGCGTTTGCGAATCGTGTTAGATACCACCTCCATCGAAGTTTTTGCCGCCGATGGACAGGTGGCTCTCACCGAACTCATTTTTCCCTCGCCCGAAAGCGACGGATTAGAACTATTCACCGAAAGTGGAAACCTGCTCATCCAAACCCTGCGGCTCCATCGGCTGGCCTTGCCCTCACTCACCGAATCGCGGCCTTGATTCATCATTCAGCCTTTATCACACCCCATAAATCACTCACTATGTTCGACTCTCTCTGGTACAAGGATGCTGTCTTCTACGAACTCAACGTGCGCGCCTTTCAGGATAGTAACGGCGATGGCATTGGCGATTTGCCCGGCCTGCTCACCCGCCTGGATTACCTTCAATCGCTGGGGGTGGATTGCATCTGGCTCTTGCCCATTTACCCCTCCCCCCTGCGCGATGACGGCTACGATATCGCCGATTACCGCAACATCCACCCCCATTACGGCACGCTGAACGACTTCCGGGCATTGATTGAAGCCGTTCACGCGCGCGGAATGCGCCTCATCACCGACCTGGTGCTGAATCACACCTCCGACCAGCATCCCTGGTTTCAGGCCGCCCGCGCCGACCGCAACTCGCCCTACCGCACTTACTACGTCTGGAGCGATACCGGCCAGGAATACGCCCAAACGCGCATCATCTTCCTGGATACTGAACCCTCTAACTGGACCTGGGACGAGCAGGCCGGGCAATACTACTGGCATCGCTTCTATGCCCACCAGCCCGACCTGAACTACGACAACCCTGCCGTGCGCCGCGAAATGCTCGAAGTCGTCCGCTTCTGGCTCGAATTAGGCGTGGACGGTTTCCGCGTAGACGCCGTACCGTATCTTTACGAACGCGAAAACACCAACTGCGAAAATCTGCCCGAAACGCACGCCTTTCTCAAAGAACTGCGCAGTTTTGTAGATTCTCATTATCCGGGCCGACTCTTGCTGTGTGAAGCCAATCAGTGGCCCGAAGACCTGCGCCCCTACTTTGGCGAAGGCGACGAATTTCACATGGGCTTTCACTTTCCGCTCATGCCGCGCATCTTCATGGCGCTCAAGAAAGGCCGCGCCGAGGACATCCATGCCATTCTCAAGCGCACGCCAGCCATTCCACCCTCCTGCCAATGGGCAACCTTCTTGCGCAATCACGATGAACTGACTCTCGAAATGGTCACGCCCGAAGAACGCGCCTGGATGTGGCAACAATACGCCCCCGACCCGCGCATGAAACTCAACCTGGGCATCCGCCGCCGCCTGGCGCCCCTGCTCGGTGGCAACTACCGCAAAATTGAACTGGCCCACTCACTCTTGCTTACCCTGCCCGGCTCGCCCGTCCTATACTACGGCGATGAAATCGGCATGGGCGAAAACCTGACCCTGCCCGACCGTAATGGCGTGCGTACCCCCATGCAATGGGATGACAGCCCCTTTGCCGGGTTTTCGACCGTCCCGCCGTATGCGCCCTTCCCCGACGGAGACTATGCCCCGGCGCGGGTCAACGTCACCACCCAACTGCACGCCCCCCACTCACTCTTCCATCATTTGCAGCATATGCTGGTCGTCCGCAAACGGCATCGTGTCTTCGGGCGCGGCGCGCTCACCTGGCTGCAAAACGCCGCCAACCCCGCTGTGGCCGCATATCTGCGCACCTTAGGCGGCGAAACCATCCTGGTTCTCAACAACCTGAGCGATTCACCGCAAACCCTCGCCATCACACCCAACCTGCGTGGCGCTTCGCGTGACCTGCTCACTGGCTGGCTCTACCATTTACGCGCATCTATCACCCTTGCGCCCTACCAATTTCTTTGGCTCAGCCTCGAAGAATGACCCTATCAACAGGAATTCATTTCCCTAATATGTCTGAATCCTCTCGTTCTCTCCGCCGTCTTTTGCCGTGCCTGGAAGCAACCTTTGCCCCTCAAATTGCTGCTGACCCACAGCGGTGGCAGCAATTGACCCGGCGGTTACAAACGCACTTCCCAGCGCTCTTTGCGCTCTACCTCGACCTTTATAGCGCGCGCTACGACTTCTTCTACCACCTTCAAGACTTACTCTTCACCCTCGCGCGCGCCTGGTTCGAGCGCCCTGCCGACCTGCGCGCCCTCGATAAACAGCGCGAAGCCGACCCGCTCTGGTTTCAATCTCACAAAATGCTGGGCGGTGTGATTTATGTAGATTTGTTCGCAGGCGACCTGGAAGGCGTGCGCGCCAGAATCCCCTATTTTCAGGAACTCGGCCTCACTTACCTGCACCTCATGCCATTCTTCCGAATGCCGCGGGGTGAAAACGATGGTGGCTACGCCGTTAGCGATTACCGCCAGGTTCACCCGCCGCTCGGCACGATGGAGCAGCTGGCCACCCTGGCCCGCGACCTGCGCGCCGCCGGAATCAGCCTGGTGGCCGACCTGGTGTTCAACCACACCTCCAATGAACACCCCTGGGCGCAGGCCGCCCTCACCGGAGACGAAGACGCCCGCGAACTCTACTTTTTCTTCCCCGACCGCACCCTGCCCGACCAGTACGAACGCACCCTGCGCGAAATCTTCCCCGATGAACACCCCGGCGCGTTCTCTCCTCTCCCCGCCGGAGACGGTTCTGGCGCAAAGCCCTCTGGCTGGGTCTGGACTACCTTCCACTCGTATCAGTGGGACCTGAACTACGCCAACCCCGACACCTTCAACCGCATGGCCGGCGAAATGCTCTTCCTCGCCAATCAGGGCGTGGAAATCATCCGCCTGGATGCCGTCGCCTTCATATGGAAACAGATGGGAACGAACTGCGAAAACCTCCCGCAGGCCCACACGCTGATTCGCGCCTTTAACGCCGCCGCGCGCATCGCCGCCCCAGCACTGCTCTTCAAATCCGAAGCTATCGTCCACCCGGACGAAGTGGCGCGCTACATCCACCCGGAAGAATGTCAGCTTTCGTACAATCCGCTCCTGATGGCGCTCTTGTGGAACTCGCTTGCCACCCGCAAAGTACGGCTGCTCTCCCAGGCGCTTGCCAGCCGCTTTCGGATTCATCTCAAAACGGCATGGGTCAACTACGTGCGCTGCCATGACGACATCGGCTGGACCTTTGCCGATGAAGACGCGGCCAGCCTGGGCGTCAACGGCTTCGACCACCGCCATTTCCTCAACGACTTCTATCGTGGGCGCTTCCCCGGCAGTTTTGCGCGCGGCCTGCCCTTTCAGGAAAACCCAAAAACCGGCGACTGCCGCATCAGCGGCGCTTGCGCTTCGCTGGCCGGGCTGGAAAAAGCCCTGACTGAAGAAGGCCCCACCGAAGTGGAACTCGCCATCCGCCGCATTCTGCTCATTCACGGCATCATCCTCACAGTCGGCGGAATCCCCCTCCTCTATTTGGGCGATGAAATCGGCACGCTCAACGATTACTCCTACCAGAGCGACCCCGCCAAAGCCGCCGATAGCCGCTGGGTTCACCGCCCCCGCGCCGATTGGGCGCGCTACGCCCGCCGACACGACCCGCACGCCATTGAAGGGCGCGTTTATAACGGCCTGCGGCAAATCATCCAATTGCGGAAAGAACATGAAGTCTTCTCCGGTCACGACCTGCGCGTGCTGGAGACCGGCAACCTCCATGTTCTGGGCTACGAGCGTCGGTTTGAGAAACACCGCGCGCTGGTCTTTGCCAACTTCTCCGAGCAAGAACAAACCCTGACACCAAACATATTGATTCAATTGGATGCCTGCGCCCTGAATCTCATCTACGGGCAAGCCGCCATCTCCGAAACCGGCGCGCTCACCCTGCCACCGGTGGGGTTTATAGTCTTAGCATAATCTACCCTGCCAGCCTCTGCGTCTGCTTTCAACGCAAAGCCGCTCACCCGCAACTGACCAGCCTGGCTGATTGCGTGCATCGCGCCTTTGCGTTGATTTTTTCTACTTACCCTATTCATCATCCGCTTCTCTGCTTCATCCAGTCCCCCATCCGCTTTCCACCCGCTTCTCTGCTTCATCCAGTCCCCCATCCACTTTCCATCCGCTTCTCTGCTTCATCCGTTGTGTCATCCGTTCCCAAAATATGGCATAATGGAATAGACTTATCCGGTTTTTACAGGCACAGAGGCCGCCATGACCTTTCAACTCGTCCGCTATTCCCAGCAAGACCCGCGCTGGAAGAACGACCCGCTTGGCTTGAGCAGCACCTCCACCATCGGCGAATTTGGCTGCGCCCTCACCAGCGCTGCCATTTACTTAAGCGGCTTTGGCTACCCTGAAACCCCGCAAACCCTCAACGAAAAGCTCAAACAACGCGGCGGCTTTGTGCAGGATGCCATTGTATGGTCTGCCGTCAGCAATCTTTACCCCAAAGTACGCTTCAAAAACATCATCACCTTTCGCGACACCGACGCCCCCCTCGAAGCCATTGGCAATGCCGTTCTGGCCGGTCAGCCGGTCATCCTCGAAGTAGATAGTTCCCCCCGCGCCGGCCTGCAAACCCACTGGGTCGTTGCCTACCAAAAAGTCGGCAAAGACTTTCTTATCCTTGACCCCTGGCCCTTCCCTACCGAAGACGGCAAAGATGTTTCGCTCATGAACCGCTACAGTCACGGCAAAGAACTCAAACGAGCCATCACCGCCGCCGTATGGTACGAATGCATCGAAACCGGCGCCGGAGCCGAAATTCCCCCCGCCAGCGCCCCGGCGGACGGCGGCTTTTATGTGCGCGTCAAAGCCGAGGCTGTCTCTGGCCTGCGCATCCGCTCTGCCGCCAGCACCAATTCCAGCACTCTCTCTATCGAATATCCCAACACCTTCCTGAAAGTCATCGAAGCCGAGGCCACCGCCCGCCCGAAAGTGGGCGTCTTCGACCAATGGCTGCGCGTTCGCACGCCGCAGGGCGTTGAAGGCTATTGCGCTGCCTGGTTTGTGGAGACCGCGCCGGTCGTTTCCCCGGCCCCGGTCACGCCCCCCGCGCCCGAACCGGAGACCCCGCCCCAACCAGAGCCGACCCCGCCGCAGCCGGCTCCCGTCATCATCAATCGCGTTCGCCCCTCCGTTGCTGACGGCCTGGAGAACACGCCCACCCCCGCGCCTGCGGACCGCCGCCTGACTGTTTCTGCCAACCAGAGCGGCACGCACCGCCTGATGGCCGACATCTGGAACCGCTATGGCGGCCTGCTTGCTGCGCTCTCCGACAAAATGGGCATCGAACCGGGCGCAGCCGTCTCGGTATTGGCCATCGAATCGGGCGGGCAAGCCTTTGGCCCCGATGGGCGACTCTTGATTCGCTTCGAGAATCATTTATTCTACAACTACTGGGGCAAAAACAACCTTGCCAAATTCAACCAGCACTTCGCCTTTGACCCCAACCGCCGCTGGGAAGGCCACCGCTTCCGCGCCAACCCATCTGGCGCATGGATGGATTTTCACGGCAACCAATCCAAAGAATGGGAAGTCTTCCAGTTTGCGTGCAGTCTCGATGACTCCGCCGCCAAAAGTTCCATCAGCATGGGCGCGCCACAAATTATGGGCTTCAATTTCCAGGTCATCGGCTATGCCTCGGCGCAGGATATGTTCAACGCCTTCTCACGCAGTGACCGCGACCAGGTCGTCGGCTTCTTCGATTTCGTCAACAACATCCTGCCAGGCGGCGGAGCGGTTGGACACCTGCGCCGCAAGGATTTCACCGCCTTTGCCACCGTTTATAACGGTTCAGGCCAGGCTGCCTACTATGGCAACCTGATGAAAAACGGCTACGACGCCTTCAACCAACTATATAATTCGCTCCCGCCGGTCGCGCCTCCCCCTCCGGTGGTCGAGCCTATCGAGACGCAACCCCAACCCTCTCAACCTTCGCCACAGCCCCAACCGGCTCCTCAGCCTGCGCCTCTCCCCCCACCCGAAGAAGAAAAACCAAAAATCTACGTCACCGTCTCGCGCAGTCTGGCCCCTGGCGGAATCCGAATGCGCAAAATCCCCAGCCTGGCGGGCGCACTCATTTCCATCGAACCCCCCGGAGCCAGGCTGCGGCTGGTTAAACCGGAAGAACGCACAAAAATTGGCAAACAAAAAGAATGGCTGCACGTCCGCAACCGAAAAAACCAGGAAGGCTTCATTGCCGCCTGGCTAGTAGAGTTCGATGCCGCAAAATCTCAGGAACAGGCGGCAGTCTCGTTTTCCGTTGCCGATTTCACCGAGCCAGAACCATACCAGGTTTACGTCTCTGGCCTGGCTGGCATGGGTGGAGTGCGCCTGCGCGATGCGCCTACTTTCAGCGGCAGGGTCATCCGCAGCCTTCCCATCGGCACTCCGCTGGAAGTGCTGGAAGACGCTGTTGCGGCCCAGCTTAAAATTGGCCGGTTTAACGAGTGGGTGAACGTCAAAGAACCGCTTGGCGCGCAAGGCTATGTGGCGGCCTGGTTCCTGGAAGAATAGTTTATAAAATCACACCTCCTTGCAGGCGTGATTCCTGCAGTGATGTGGTTCGCTTTGTTTTTTAAGATGCCAGGGAGAAACATCGGCCTGCAGAAGGCGCCCCCCCACCCCAAGCGCTTTCACAAAAAAACAGCCTGTTTCCACGCATCATCACCCGCAGGAACGGGACAATGGTAAAAGCAAGTCGGCTCTTCTTCTCACCGCTGATGTGCTTCCGCCCCAAGAAGAAATACACCCCTAACCTGCCTGAAAGCGAGTGGCAGGCTACTTAGATTATTATAGAAGAAAAACATGGGGCCAAGTGAGCAGATTGCAGATATGCCGCTGAGCCACTAACAAGGTTTTTCCTCAATGATGGTGGTCATATCGGGCAGATTGGGAACAATGCACAAAAATTCGAACGGTTCATTGCCGGTGTTCTGATACCAATGAGGAATCTCCGCCGGGATATAGATAACATCGCCCTTTGCCACTTCAAACACTTCGTCGCCAATCCCAATGCGCGCTGTGCCACTCAGCACATATTGCTCGTGTTCGACGGTGTTGGTATGTCGAGGCATCCCGCCTCCCGGTTCCATCACAAAGCGGCGCATGGCAAAGTGCGGCCCTTCATGAGCCGAAATTAACACCTGCCGGGTTGTTTTTACGCCGCTGGGGACAACGGTCACTTCCACATCGTTTACATTCTTTACAGACATACTGCCTCCTGGCTGCTGGGAAAAACGTCTTGAAACCTGGGCTTACGCTGCGCCTGCTTAATTGTACCAACTTCTGGCTTGCGGAAACTACTTGCGTGCCGTCACAGACCCGGCCTGGACATGCCAGAGCGTAGATTCTTGCACAAATTCAGGCGTAAAAAAATGGTCATCGGTGGTGGTGAGCAGGGTCTGGTCGGGTTCAGAAAGGGCAGTCAGTAAATCGGCGCGACGCTGCCCGTCCAGTTCGGCCATCACTTCATCGAGCAAAACAACCGGCCACTCGCCGGTTTTCTCTTTCATCCAGGCGACTTCGGCCAGTTTCAAGGATAAAAGGGTAGTGCGCACTTGCCCCCGCGAACCAAAATCCCCCAGGTCAAGATTATTTGCAAGAAAACGCAGTTCGTCACGATGAGGGCCAATCGAGGTCACGCCACGGTTGATTTCCTCGGCGCGCAACCTGCGGAGAGCGTCAGCAAATCCTTTCTGAATGGTGGGCAAGTCCACGCCGGAGCGGTCCACCGGAGAATCGATGTTGAGAGAAATCTGCCCGCCGGGAGGAAGCAAGGGGTCAAAAGCCGGGCGATAAGAGAGCCGCAACACTTCTTTGCCACGCGTCAAGTTCAGGTGCGCGTGCCGGGCAAATCGCTCCAGTTCTTGAATAGCCTGGATGCGCCAAAAGATGAGTTTTGCGCCGGTTTCTACCAGGTTAGAGTCCCAGAAGTCGAGTTGTGATTGGTCGCCTCCGCGCTCAGAAAGCAGTTTGAGCAGGGCATTGCGCTGCTCAAGCGTCTTCTGATACTCGCTGAGCGCCTTTGCATAGCCGGGGATGGTTTGCGCCAGAGACAGGTTCAGGATGCGGCGGCGCTCTTCAGGGCCGCCCTCCAGCACTTGTGACATTTGCGGAATGTATAACGCGGCGTTAAACAAGCCGATAACTTCGCCAGCCGAACGCTTGACGCCATCCAGCAAAATTTCCTTGCGAGTACGTTGCCCATTGAGAACCCCAACCGGTTCAAGGATGATGCGCGCCTCGATACGGTGAGAGCGTCCCTGGCGGACGAAATCGGCCACGATGCGCGCAACGGCCAGGCTGGACGAGTCGCTGACGGCGACAAAGTTGACCAATTGCCGGTCGGTGTTCGTCTGGAAAGAAGAAAACGTCGCCAGAAAATAAACGGCCTCCAGCACACTGGTTTTGCCCTGGGCGTTGCTCCCCACCAGCAAAACAGCCCGCCTTGGAACATCCATATCCAGGCGGGCGAAATTGCGAAAATTGGTGAGAGAGAGATGGGTGAGATACATGCGGAATGACGGTTACAAAAATGACGCATCACTCGTAACCCGCGATGCACCCGGCTTACACAGTATCTTCCACCGGGCCTTCTGGTTTCCAGACTTTAGTGGCGCGGTCGGTAAACAGGATGCCATTCAAATGGTCAATTTCATGCTGAAAAATGCGGGCTGTCCAATCTTTGAGTTTGAGCGTGATGGGTTGTCCGCGCCGATTCTGGCCTTTGACGGTGATGGTCTCGAATCGTTCCACTTCACCCAGGTAGCCGGGGATAGAGAGACAGCCTTCGGCCCCGCTCACAGTTTCGGACGAGGTACGGGTGATTTCAGGGTTGACAACCACATAGAGTCGTTTAGGAGCCGCTTCAGCGTCCTCTCGTTCTTCGTCTTCCTCTTTTTCGAAGTACTCCACCACAATCACTTGCTCCAAAACGCCTATTTGGGGCGCAGCCAGCCCAACGCCCGGCGCTTCGCGCATGGTTTCGACCATATCATCAATTAACGCTTGCAGTTTATCGTCGAATTTCGTCACTTTCTGCGCTTTGCGCCGCAACACCGGGTCGGGGACGGTTACGATTTCACGAATTGCCATGTTTTTTCTACCTTTATCGTTTTACGGATACTTTGCTGACCGATTTTACACCAGGTCAATCTCGATTGGCTTGCTTCCGCTCTTCTTCAATTTCCTGAATGGTTTTGTGATAGTACGCCAGCCATTCGGCCATGCGCTCACGCTCATTGGCGGTTTCGGCCTGTTTTTTCTTCACCAAACTGACCTGCAAACGTCTCACAATGTCCTGCTGAACCGTCGGTGGGTCGGCTACATCTTCAAAGTCGAAGTGGGCGCCGCCAACCGTGATGTAGACCGTACCATAGTTAAACAGCATTTCAATCAGCCCATTTCGTTTATATTCCGTACTGAGAATGCCATCGAGCGGGGCGGCTTTGCGGTCTTCCACCCCAAAGGGTTTTCTGTAGATGTCGATAATCTGGTCAGGCGTCACCTGATAAAGGTCGTTTTTCCAGTCTTCATAGCGATAGAACCACCACAGCGCAAGCCCCATCAGAATGGTTAACAGGATGAAAATGAGCCAGGCAGGCATTGGCCCAATCACAAAAGGATAGGCAATCAACGCTGCCACCACCAGCAACATGCCGCCAATTTGCGGGAACGTGTTCCGAAGCAACACCAGCCAGTGTTTGTGATACGTCACGGTTCCACCGTTTTCCTGGCGCAGGGCAAAAGCTTCGCGCCATTTTTTATAGAGGTAGCTTTCTTTTCTAGAGGCTGATGAGGCCGCCGGGGCGGACTGCGCCTGTGGCGGGGCGGGTTTTGCCATTCCAAGCTTGTTGCGAATGGTGTTTTTGATGAGTTCCTCGTCCATTTTGCGCGACACCACTTTGGTTCGATTCCAATACTCTTCAATCATGGCCGCCGCCTGCAAAGGGTGGCGTACATACGTCATGCGGATTTGTCCAACGAAAGTACGCACGATGACCGTGCCGTAATCAAAAAACTGACGACCCCAGTAATCGGATTCGGTATTGACCGACAGAATAGTCCCCATGGGCGCTTCCTGGCGATTATCGTAGAGCCCGATAATTTTTTCCAGGTACACAACCCGCTGATTGGTCACAATGTAAAAGTCGTTGCTCCAGTCCAGATATAGCCAGGCCGCCCAGGCCAGCGCAATGACCATCAGAAAACCACCCAATCCGGCGGCGAACAGGTTAATGGGCAGGCCAGATGGAAGTTCGCCAAGCGTCAGACCCAGGCCAAGCACGCCAAGGGCAAAGAACAGACCCAGCAATGGCCAAACCAGTAATCGAAGCAGAACAATGTAATGCTTGCGCGCGAGGAAATAGATGACTTCATTTTCAGACAGCCAGGTGAAATTCAGTTCGCTTGCCAGCTGACGACTGTCCATCATCAGGTCAAAGTTATCCCATAGCTTGGGCATCCGCTTCAGCAAAATCTTAAACTCATTACGGTACAAAATCAACAGAGTGGTGCCTGCCTCAGCCTTCGCGGTCGCATTACGGATACCCCCTTTAAGCAAGCCACGCTCGCCGAAATAATCGCCAGGAAAGAGGGTGGCAACTTGCGTACTGCGGTCTTTTTGACGACGGGTCAAGCGAATCCGGCCTTGATAAATCATATAAAACGAATCCGCCGCCATTCCTTCTGAAAAAACAATCTCTTCCTGGTGATAAGTATTTTCTTGCATGATTTCTGCCACGGCAGTCAAATCTTTATCGCTCACCCCACGGAACAGGTGAGATTGCTTAAGAAATGCAACGCGAGCAGAAGTATCGGGCATGCGTTGATTCTAGCATTAAAACTCGCTGTCCGAAGGGAAGGCGCAGCATTGCGCACCAAACCATATCTTAAAAATTTGGAAAAGAGCGGCGTTTTTTGTAATCGCTTACAAAACCGCTTGACTTTCGTAAAAATAAGTGCTATTATCTTTTTGTGACCGCTTACAAAAAGGATTATATCGGAATTTTGTAAACGCTTACAAATCCGGAGGCATGAATGCCCAACGATGAGACACAAGCTGCTGGTAAAGTGACCATCTTTGATGTTGCCGAAGCGTCGGGGGTATCTTATGGAACCGTCTCGCGGGTCATCAACAATGACCCCCATGTGCGAGCCACTACGCGCGCCCGCGTCATGGATGCGATTCAACGGCTTGGGTATGTCATCAACCGCCAGGCGCAAAACCTTGCGCGCGGACAAACGCATGTCATTGGGGTATTGGTCCCGGAATTGGGCAACGGGTATATCGGTGAAATCATGCGCGGCATCGATACTGAACTCGACCAGGCCGGCTACGACTTAATGTTGTTCACCACCCACCGCCGCGCGGCCAAAGAAGCAACCTATGTTGCTTCGCTTGTGCAAGGGGTTGTAGAAGGGCTATTACTCGTTTTGCCGCGCAATCCAGCCGATTACCTGGGCGTTCTCAGCACGCGCAGATTCCCACATGTCCTCATTGACCACCAGGGCGTGGATACCCACAGCCCGGCGGTGGGTGCGACCAACTGGCAAGGCGGGTTTGTTGCCACCGAATACTTAATTGGCCTGGGACATCAACGAATTGGGTTCATTACCGGGTCAATGGATTTGGGGTGCGCGCAAGACCGCCTGGAGGGTTACAAAGCAGCGTTACGCGCGCATCATCTCCCAGTTGCTCCAGAATTAATTTACGAAGGCGATTTTTTTCAAAGTTCAGGGGTGGCGGGCGCCAACGCTCTGCTCGATTTACCAGAACCGCCTTCCGCAATTTTTGCTTCAAACGATGTAATGGCAATGGGCGCCATGGATGCCATTCGTCATCGCGGGTTGCGCATCCCGGATGACATTTCCATTATCGGCTTCGATAACATCCCCCAATCTGCCATGGTCTTTCCTCCCCTGACCACCATTCAACAGCCGCTGGAACAGATGGGGCGGGTTGCAACCCAAATGTTGTTGGATATGCTCAAGGAGCGCGTTGAACGAAATTCGCGCATCGAACTCCCCACCGAACTCATCACGCGTAACTCAACTGCTCCATACAAAAACAGGGTTGGCTAGCCCGCTCAAGCCAATCCAACCCTGTTTCAAGTGTGGAATCCCCACAGAGAAGGAGGACGCTACACACTCAAATTATACGACAACCACATCCATCCTTATCCAAAACGTTTTGTCATTCGATGTGAAATTCAAAAGGAGAAGAAAATGTCTCGCAAGATTTCCACCTTATTAAGCCTTGTGCTGGTTGTCGCATTTGGATTAGCCGCCTGCGGCACACCGACAGCCACCCAGGCCCCTGCCGCTGACCAGCCTGCGGAGCCTGTTGCCACACAAGCGGCCGATACTCCTGCCGCAGCCGATACTCCCGCGCCTGCGGCAGAGAACAAAGTCACCATCACCTGGTGGCATATTTCGACCGCTGAAGACCACAAAGCAGTCTGGCAAAAACTGGCCGATGAATACATGGCCGCTCACCCGAATGTGACCATTGAAATCTCAGTGCTGGAAAACGAAGCCTTCAAAACCAAACTGACCACCGTGATGCAATCGGGCAACCCACCAGATATCTTTCAGAGCTGGGGCGGCGGCGTCATGAATGAATATGCCAAAGCCGGCCTGCTGAAGGATATTACGGCAGACCTGGATGCCGATGGCGGCGCGTGGCGCAATACCTTCTCTCCCGGCGCGTTGGGCGTGTATTCGCTGGATGGCAAGAACTACGGCGTGCCGTGGGATATGGGCATGGTTGGCTTCTGGTATAACAAGGAACTGTTTGCGCAAGCCGGCATTGATACGCCTCCTGCCACATGGGATGAACTTCTCGAAGACGTGAAAGCCCTCAAAGCAGCAGGCATTACCCCAATTGCCCTGGGCGAGGGCGACAAATGGCCCGGCCACTTCTGGTTTGGGTATCTGGCCACCCGCATTTGTGGCGCCGAGGGCTTCAAGAAGGCTGCTGCCCGCACCGGCTCTTTCACCGACCCCTGCTTCGTAGAGGCGGCCAACAAGCTGCTTGAACTCAAAGCGCTCGAACCCTTCCAGGATGGCTACCTGGGCGCTACTTATGGCGACCAGGCAACTGCGGTTGGGAATGGCAAAGCCGCTATGGAACTGATGGGCCAGTGGGCTCCCGCAGTGCAAAAAGATAACAGCGAAAATAAACAGGGCATTGGCGACAAGTTGGGCTTCTTCCCCTTCCCGGCAGTTCCCGGCGGCGCTGGCGACCCGAACGACGCCTTCGGCGGCGGCAACGGCTTTGCGGTTGGTAAAAACGCTTCGCCTGAGGCGGTTGACTTCCTCAAGTATCTGACCCGCGCCGAATCACAGGTTCAGCTGGCCGAAATCAACGTAGCCATTCCGGTTGTCAAAGGCGGCGAAGCAGGGCTTTCTGACCCCTTGATGATTACTCTCCAGCAGACCCTGTCCAAGGCCAACTATTTCCAGTTGTATTACGACCAGGCTCTGCCTCCGGCGGTAGGTTCCGTGGTGAACGACAGCATTCAGGGCGTTTTCGCAGGCACCTTGACGCCTGAACAAGCCATGCAAGCCATCGAAGACTCCGCCGCGCAGGAAATTAAATAGCGCGAACATCCAGTTAATTGGGTGGGGATAGGGTTTCCTGAAAAGACTCATCCCCACCCATTTTTTACAGTTTCTCCAGGGAGTTCCGATATGCAGTCACTACCCGCCATACCGAACATCTTCAAATTAAAGCCCGAGACGGGCCTGCCGCGCAGATTCCAGGATAACCTGATGATTTTCCTGTTCCTGTTGCCTGCCATCGTTCTCTTTCTTCTCTTTGTTGTGTATCCCATTTTCCAGTCCATTTATTACAGCCTGTTCAACTGGAAAGGTTTCGGCCCGGCGGTGGACTTTGTCGGCCTGAATAATTTCAAGAACATCCTGAACGACAAGGTTTTTATGATTGCTCTGCGCAACGGCTTCTTGATTATCGCCTTGTCGCTTTTCGTTCAACTCCCCTTATCATTGATGCTGGCAGTGCTGGTGGGGCGCGACCTGCCCGGGCGGGTCTTTTTCCGCGCCGTGTTTTTCTTGCCCTATGTTCTCTCTGAAGTCATTGCAGCGCTGATGTGGTTATTCATTTTGAACCCAGACCCCGACCGAGGGTTCATTAATGCGGTCATTGTCTTCTTTGGAGGCAAGCCCCAGCCCTGGCTGGGTGACACCAATCTCGTCCTGATTGCCATTTTCGCGGCCCTGACCTGGAAATACTTTGGCTATCACATGCTGCTGTTCATGACCGGCTTGCAAAACATCCCCAGCGAAATTGAAGAAGCCGGACGAGTGGATGGCGCAAATGCAATTCAGAACTTTTTCTTGATTACTTTGCCCCTGCTTTCCAGCACCATCCGCACTTCGGTTTACATCTCCGTGCTTGGTTCTTTGCAGCAATTCATCATGGTCTGGATTATGAGCAAAGGCGGCCCGGTTAACGCCAGCGAGACCATGGCAACCTACATGTACCGCTTCGGATTTGTCCGTTTCCAATTGGGATACGGTTCCGCAGTGGCGATTTACATGTTCCTGATTTGTTTGATTTTCTCGCTCATTTACCTGCAATTGACGCGCAAGCCTGATTACCTGTCTGGCCTGGAAGGATAAAACTATGCAAACAACTCAAACCGCTCGTCCATCCTGGAACGCAAAAAAATTCTTCCAACGGTTTTTCCAATATTCCGTACTGATGGCCGTTGTTGTGATTGTCTTTATCCCAATCGTCATCCTGGTCTTCGGCGCATTGAAAACGCGCGGCGAATTAATGTCCAGCCCATATAGCCTGCCCATTCCTCCGCGCTGGGAAAATATTGTCTCCATTCTGACCACACCGCGTTATTCCTTCTGGCCCATGCTTCGTAACAGCCTGATGGTGATGGTCGCCACAACAACCGGCGTAGTGGTAATTTGCAGCCTGGCAGCCTTCGTCTTTGCTCGCATGGAATTTCGTCTGAAGGGGATTGCGTTCCAACTATTTACGCTTGGCCTGATGTTTCCCATCAACATCGCCATCTTGCCAGTCTACTTTGTCCTGCGCCAGCTCAATCTGATTGACAACCTGTGGGGTGTCATCATCGTCCAGACCGCTTTTCAACTCTCCGGGAATATCATGATTTTGCGCGGCTTTTTCGCCGCCATTCCCGCCGAATTGCAAGATGCCGCCTATATTGATGGCTGCAACGCCTTTGACTTCTTCTGGCGAATTCTGCTGCCGCTTGCCAAACCCGCCCTGGCCGCCGTCGCCGCCCTCACCATGATTATGAGCTGGAACGACCTGCTTGTGCCATTGGTGGTTATCAACAGCGACAAACTCTGGCCTCTGCCACTTGGTACCATGCAATTCCAGGGCCAATATGGGCAAGACCTTTCCCTCGTTTCTGCCTTTGTAGCCCTCTCGGCCTTACCCACCATCATCTTCTACTTGTTCGCCGAACGTCAAATTGTCTCTGGCCTCACCGCCGGAGCAGTGAAAGGGTAGCCTGCCTTGAAAACGAACTTCCATAACCCCATCCTGGCCGGTTGTTACCCCGACCCTTCCATCTGCCGGGCAGGCGAGGATTTCTACCTCGTTACTTCAACGTTTGAGTATTTTCCTGGCCTGCCCATCTTCCACAGCCGCGACCTGGTTCACTGGCGGCAAATCGGCCATGCGCTCACGCGCGAATCACAATTACCGTTGAAAGATGTTCCCTCTTCCTGCGGTCTTTACGCGCCAACCATCCGATACCACCATGGAAGGTTCTACATCATCAACACCCTGGTCGGGGGAAAAACCCATTCAGGCAACTTCATCGTCACTGCCACGGACCCGGCTGGGCCCTGGTCTGAACCAGTCTGGCTGGAAGGCGCTGACGGCATTGACCCATCGCTTTTTTTCGATAGCAATGGCCGAACCTGGTATGTGGGAAGCCGCATGGCGCGTCACGCGCTCTTTGAGGGGCACACCGAAATCTGGCTGCAAGAATTGGATTTGCAGACCATGCGGCTGATGGGCGAACCCATTATCTTATGGGATGGCGCGCTCAAAGGCGCGCGCTGGGCCGAAGCGCCACACCTCTACAAAATGGATGGCTGGTACTACCTGATAATTGCCGAAGGCGGCACAGGTCATCACCATGCCGTGACGATTGCCCGCAGCCGAATCGTCACCGGCCCTTACGAATCCAACCCCGGCAACCCGGTACTTACGCACCGCCATTTGGGGTTAGATTATCCGATTGTCGGCACAGGTCACGCCGATTTGGTGGAAACGCCCGGCGGCGAGTGGTGGGCGGTGTTGCTGGCGATGCGCCCTTATGGCGGGTACTTCTACAACCTGGGGCGCGAGACTTTCCTCGTCCCCATTCGCTGGGAGGAAGGCTGGCCAATCTTCAGCCCCGGTACGGGCCGAGTCGAGTTCGAGTACCCGGCCCCAAACCTGCCGCCGCAACCCTGGCCGCCGTTCCCGGCGCGGGACGACTTCGATACCGAGACGCTCTCTCTCGTCTGGAACTCCCTGCGCGTTTCGCCGGAGCAGTTCAGCAGTCTGAAAGAGCGCCCCGGCTTCCTGCGTCTATATTTGCGCCCGGAGCAACTTTCCGAACATGCCGGGCCAGCGTTCATCGGCAGGAGACAGCAACACGTCTCTTTCACCGCTCAAACAAAATTCGAGTTTACGCCCGCTTCGGCCAACGAATGCGCCGGGCTGGCGCTCAATCAGAGTCCAGACTACCACTACCGCTTCATCGTCACGCGTGAAGAACAGCCCGTCCTTCGGCTGGTCAGACGCGCGGCAGGCGTGGATGAGATTCTCGTCCAAAAGCCGATTTCCGTCCCCTCAATCCGCCTGAAAATCGAAGCGCGCGGACAGGATTACAGTTTCTACTTTGCCGATGAAACAGGCAACTGGCGCGCGCTTTTTGAGAATGCCGATGGGCGCATTTTAAGCACTCCGGTTGCGGGTGGCTTCATTGGCGCATATGTGGGTATGTATGCCAGCAGCAATGGTCAGCCAGCCAACCATTGGGCTGATTTCGACTGGTTTGAATACAACGCGCTAAACGAGAACCCGGTCCAATCTGAAGAATGACAAGGAAATTCGAGAATGCAACCGACGCTCTCCCGCTCTTTTTTGTTTCTCCTCCTGCTCTCCCTGCTGGCAGCCTGCGCCGGCCCCGCCCCTCTGGCAACGGAGACTTCCCCCATGCCAACTGAACCCCCAACCTCCACCCCGCCCGCGCTGCCGCAGGCGGGCGCTTACGAGACCGGCCAATATCGCAACCTGTTTGCTGAATATCTTGGCAAAAGCGATGCTGAAATCCAGACCAAAATTGAGGCGGCTTTTCAACAACTTTTTTACGGCGATGACACTTCGGAGCGCGTTTATTACCCGGTTGGCTCAGACATGGCCTACATACTCGACACCGGCAACGACGACGTGCGCTCGGAGGGCATGTCCTACGGCATGATGATAGCCGCCCAGATGAACCGCAAGGAAGAATTTGACCGCATTTGGAAATGGACAAAAACCTACATGTACCAGAGCGAAGGCGGCTATAAGGGCTACTTTGCCTGGCATTGCAAAACCGACGGCACGCAATTGGCTGCCAACCCGGCATCGGACGGCGAAGTGTGGTTTGTGATGGCTTTGTTCTTTGCCGATGCACGCTGGGGCAGCGGCGAGGGCATCTTCAACTACCGCGCCGAAGCGCAATCTATTCTGGATGTGGCCCTGAACGCCAAAGAGTTGGGTGGCAGCCTGGCTACCAACCTGTTTGACCCCGAAACCAAACAGGTTGTCTTCGTTCCGCAGTTGGGCGAAAACTCCAAATTCACCGATGCCTCATATCACATGCCGCATTACTACGAACTGTGGGCGCGTTGGGCCAACAAAAACAACGACTTTTGGAAAGAAGCCGCCGCCGCCAGCCGCGAATTTTTGCCCAAAGCCGTTCACCCACAAACTGGCCTGGCGCCCAATTATTCCTACTTCGATGGCCGCCCGTACAATGATGACTATCACGGCCAATTCCGCTATGATGCCTTTCGCGTGGGCGCGAATATCGGCATGGATTATTTGTGGTTCTATCCCTCAGCCTGGTATCGGGAACAAGCCAACCGCCAGCTTTCGTTCTTTGCCTCGCAGGGCGTGGATAAGTATGTGGCCGAATATTCGCTGGATGGCAAGCCGCTGGCAGGCCACCGCGCCACCGGGCTGATAGCCACCAACGCCGTCCTGGCGCACGCCGCCGACCCACAAATCGGCCAGCCGTTCGTGCAAGCCCTTTGGGATGCATCCATCCCAACCGGCAAATACCGCTATTATGATGGACTGCTCTACATGCTGGGGCTTTTGCAAGCCAGCGGCAACTTCCGCATTTACGAGCCAGGCGCCGCGCCGCGCGTCGAAGCGCCGCCCCCGCCGCCCGCCATCCAGGGCAAATTCGCGCCCATCACCGGCAAAGCCCTGCTGATGGTGGGGCCAAATGTGGAGGCCGTGAACGCCTATTTCGATAAAGTCGTCAGCGCGCCGGGCGGGGCGAGCCTGGAACTGACGCTCGACTCGCCTGATTTGGACGCGCTGACAGCCCTGGCGAAGCGCTACCCGAACAGCGTCCTTTCGGTAGGGGTATCTTTCTCCGGTCAGGCCGAGGCGATTCTGACCGGCGAGGCTGATTCGCAAATAGATTCCCTGCTCGCGGCGCTGGCATCCTATTCGCGCCCGGTTTTCTTGCGGCTGGGGCCGGAGTTCGATGACGTCGAAGGCGGCTACGAACCGGAGAGTTACGTTTCAGTCTGGAAATACGTCCATCAACGGTTGCAGGAATCCGGCGCGCAAAATATTGCCCTCGTGTGGCACAGTGCTGGAGTGTGTGAATCGCCTTTTGGCGGACAATTGCCCGAAGCCTGGTATCCAGGCGATGAATTCGTAGATTGGGTAGGCCTCTCTTATCGTGAACAATTTTTCAAATGCGAAAATCCATCGCTCGAATCTACCCTGAATCTCTCCCGTGAACGCTCAAAACCGGTTATTATTGCGGCATTTGCACCAGAAAGCGCCGATTGGACAGGCTGGTTCGCACCCCTGTTCGACTTCCTGCACACCAACAATGATGTGATTCGTGCGCTGCTCTATTGGAACGCCGACCCCGCCCGGTTCGATGACCCGGATTTTTTGAGAAACTGGAAGGCCGAAACCACGCAGCCATTTTGGCTGCGGGCCAACCCCGGCCTTTTCGATACTCTGCAACCCTAGAAGAAGGACTTATGACCCAACCCGCTTACCTTAATCCCGAACTCTCCATCTCTGAACGCGCGCGCGACCTGATTTCGCGCCTGACGCTCGAAGAAAAAGTCGGCCTGATGAGCCACCCTGCGCATGGCATTCCGCGCCTGGGTATTCCCGCTTACAACTATTGGAGCGAAGCCCTGCACGGCGTGGCTCGCAACGGGCGCGCCACCGTCTTTCCGCAGGCCATTGGTATGGCCGCCACCTGGAACAAGGACTTAATCCAGCAGGTTGGCTCAGCCATCGGCGATGAAGGCCGCGCCAAGTATCACGCGGCCCTCAAGCGCAACGGACAAACCGACCAGTACCAGGGACTGACCTTTTGGTCGCCGAATGTCAACATCTTCCGCGACCCGCGCTGGGGACGCGGCCAGGAAACCTGGGGCGAAGACCCTTACCTGACCGGCGAACTGGGCGCGGCCTTTGTACGCGGCTTGCAGGGCGACCATCCAAAGTACCTGAAGGCGGCGGCCTGCGCCAAGCATTACGCCGTTCACTCCGGCCCAGAGCGAGACCGCCATCACTTTAACGCCATCGTTTCGCGGCGCGATTTGTACGAAACCTACCTGCCCGCCTTCAAAAAACTGGTCACAGAAGCAAAAGTCGAAGCGGTGATGGGCGCTTACAACCGCACGCTCGATGAACCCTGCTGCGCCAGCCAACTGCTGCTGGAAGACATTCTGCGCGGCGCATGGGGCTTCGAGGGCCATGTGGTTTCGGATTGCGGCGCGCTGAACGATTTCCACGCCAACCACAAAGTGACCGCTGACGCGGCAGAATCGGCGGCGCTGGCCCTGAAGAAGGGTTGCGATTTGGGCTGCGACCACGTTTTCAACGAGATTCCTGAAGCCATTCGGCGCGGGTTGATTACCGAAGCCGATGTGGACCGCGCCCTGGAGCGCACGCTCGGCACGCGCTTTAAGTTGGGCATGTTCGACCCTGCCGAGACCGTGCCATTCACTTCGATTTCGATGGATGTCGTCGCCTGCGAGTCGCACCGCCAGTTGGCCTACCGCGCCGCCGCCGAATCGGTTGTCCTGCTCAAGAACAAAAACAACCTCCTGCCGATTAAGCCGAATGCCCGCAAGATTTTCGTTACCGGGCCAACCGCCGCCAGCCTGGAAGTGCTGCTCGGCAACTATTACGGCTTCAACGACCGGATGATTACCCTTCTGGAAGGCATTACCGGGCGCCTGCCGGAAGGGATGGGTATGGAATATCACCCTGGAGCGCTGCTCAAACACCCGCGCGAGGTGCAGCAAATTTGGGCGCCCTACATGGCGCAAGCGGCAGATGTGACCATCGTGTGCGGCGGGTCTTCGCCCTTTCTGGAAGGCGAGGAGGGCGAATCTTTGCTCACCCCGCTTAACGGCGACCGCGAGAGCATTTCGCTCCCCGAAACGCAGGTTAATTACATCAAAGAACTGGCCGCGCATGGCGCAAAGATTGTGCTGGTTCTCACCGGCGGCAGCCCAATTGCGTTAACCGAGGTGGAAGACCTGGTGGATGCGATTTTGTTCGTCTGGTATCCGGGCATGGAAGGCGGGCGGGCGGTGGCAGATGTCCTGTTTGGGGATATTGCCCCAGCGGGCAAACTGCCCATTACCTTCCCCAAATCGCTCGACCAACTGCCACCCTTTGAAGACTACAACATGGCCGGACGTACCTACCGCTACATGACCGCAGAGCCGCTCTATCCGTTCGGGTTTGGCCTTTCATACACCACCTTCGCCTATCGCAATTTACAAACTGAAACGCCTTCCCGCCAGGGCTTCCGCGCCCGGGTGACGGTGGAAAATACCGGCAGCGTGGCCGCCGATGAAGTCGCGCAGTTCTATATCAGCGCGCTCGAAAGCCACATTCCGGCTCCGCTCAGTCAACTGGTTGGGTTTCAGCGCGTTCACCTGCAACCAGGAGAATGCCGGACGGTCGAACTGGCCATCACCCCCGAAATGTTGATGCTATACGATGAAGATGGCAACCCAACCATCCAGGCAGGCAAATTCCGCCTGACGGCGGGCGGCTGCTCCCCCAGCACGCGCGGTTTGGCGCTCGGCGCGCCGCAGCCGGTCAGCATCGAATTCCAGGTTTAACAATCACCTGGTTGATGGGGTGCTGCCATCTCATGCCGCGCAACTCATAAAGCGTAACGCGAAATTCGTTCCACAAATTTTGTAAAAAGGCCCAGGCATTGTCCCTGAGCCTTTTTCTAATCTCTGAGCGCGTTGGCGGGACGCTGGTGGTCGTGCATTCCAGCAAACTGACGTTTGAGCGCGGCTTCGACGTGCGGCGGCACCATGCTGGAAATATCCCCATCCAGCGCAGCAATTTCACGCACCGTGGTGGAGGAGAGAAAGGTATGTTCCTCGTGGGTGATGAAGGAGACAATTTCGATATCCGGCGCGAGACGATGATTGGCGAGCGCCATGCGGAACTCGAATTCGAAATCGGAAAACACCCGCAGCCCGCGCACAATGACCTGGGCGTCCAACTCGTGACAGGCGTTAACCGTCAGGCCGCTGTAGCCGACCACCCGGATTTTGTTATGGTCGTTGAAGGTTTGCCGTACCAGGGCAATCCGTTCTTCGGGCGTAAACAACAGATTTTTGAGGGGCTTATCGTACACGGCAATCACCACTTCATCGAACAGGCGCGCGGCGCGCTCGGCGATGTCCATGTGGCCGTAATGGATGGGGTCGAAAGTACCTGGGAATAAAGCTCGAACCATTCAAACTCCATAAGTGCTCATGGTAGACAAGGAAACAGGGAAACTTATTTCCTTGTTTCCTTGTCTACGATTGTCCTTAGCTCACATCTCCTTGGCCCTTGCCCCAGAAGCGGTTAAAGGCTTCGGACAGCAGGGCGTGTTCGGGCAGGGACAAATCGGCATCAGCAGCGAACAATGCGGCGGCGTGTTGGCGGGCTTTTTCGATGAGCGCCACGTCGGTCAGCGAAGCCATTTTCAAGATGGTGACATGCCCGGCCTGCGATGTGCCTAAAAATTCGCCAGGACCGCGCTGCTGCAGGTCGAGTTCAGCCAGTTTAAAGCCGTCGTTGGTTTCGGTCATGGCGCGCAGGCGTTCGTTTTCAGCAGAATCGGCTTTATCGGGGATAAGCAGGCAGAAGGACTCGCCGCCGCCGCGTCCCACCCGCCCGCGCAACTGATGCAACTGCGCCAGGCCGAAGCGGTTCGCGCCTTCGATGAGCATGACGGTGGCATTCGGCACGTCCACGCCGACCTCGATAACAGTGGTTGAGACCAGGACGTCATATTGCCGGTCACGGAATTCGGCCATAATGCGGTCTTTTTCATCGGGGCGCATTTTGCCATGCAACAGGCCCAGTTTCAGGTCAGGGAAAATCTCTTTCGAGAGCCGCTCATGGTCATCCACTGCTGCTTTCAGGTCTTCCATCTTTTCGCTTTCCTCAATGAGCGGATAGACGATAAAGGCTTGCCGCCCATTTTTGATTTGCGAGCGAATCAGCGAGTAAGCCCGTTCGCGCTCGTAGGGGGTCAGCACATAAGTCCCCACCGGTTCGCGCCCGGCGGGCATTTCATCCATCACCGACAAATCCAGGTCGCCGTAGAGTGTAAGCGCCAGCGAACGCGGGATGGGCGTGGCGGTCATCACCAGCAGGTGTGGATGTTCGCCCTTGCGGCGCAGCGCAGCGCGTTGTTCCACACCGAAACGATGCTGTTCATCAATGACCACCAGATGCAAGTCTTTGAACTGGACGGGGTCCTCGATGAGCGCATGGGTGCCAATCAAAACTTTGACCTCGCCCGAGGCAAGACCGGTATAGATAGATTCCCGTTCGCTGCTGGCTGTATCGCCGGTCAATAAACGCACCTGCCCCTCAGAGAGCAATCCATCCGCCACCAGGAATCTGGAGAAATTTTTGAAATGCTGTTCGGCCAGGATGGAAGTGGGAGCCATAATGGCAGCCTGCGCCCCGGCGCGGGTAATCATCATGGCCGCCAGGGCAGCCACGACGGTTTTCCCAGAGCCGACATCGCCCTGCAGCAGGCGGTTCATCGGGCGGCCTGAACCGACATCCACCACAATGTCATCAATGGCGCGTTTTTGCGCCCCGGTGAGGGGGAAGGGCAGGGCGGAAATCCGTTGTGCCAGCCATTCATCCGGCACATCGAAGATGCGCCCGACCGCCGACTGGTAATCGCGCTTCTGACGCAAGACGCCCATCTGGAGGTAGAAAATTTCATCGAAGGCCAGCCGCTCGCGCGCTGCCTTAAGGTTGGCCTGGGTTTCAGGAAAGTGCGCCTGCTGAATAGCCTCTCCCAGCGAGAACAGCCCCGCTGCCCGGCGCACGGATTCTGGCATTGGGTCGGGCAGGCGCGGCGCCCAAAAACGAATAACCTGCTCCATCTGCCTGCGCAGCCAGTTTTGGGTGATGTTGGCTGTTAGCGGGTACACCGGCACGATGCGGTTGGTGCGCAGATGTTCGGTCTCTACTGGCTCCCATTCGGGGCTATTCAGCACCAGGCGGCCCAGGTACTGCTCAATTTTGCCCGCAACGGCAATCGGCATGCCTTCCTTGAGCCGGTTCATCAGCCAGGGTTGGTTAAACCAGGTGATTCGCAACCCGCCCGTGCCATCCGAAATGACGCATTCGATAACGCTCATCTTGCCGCCGCGCGCTTTGCGCTCGTGAAGGCTTTGCACCTGCCCAATCACCGTCACCACCTCGCCATAGACCAGGCTGCGAATAGGTTTGAGTTGGCTGTAGTCATCGTAGCGGCGCGGAAAGTTGTAAAGCATGTCGCCCAGGGTGTAAAGGCCGAGTTTTTTGAGGGCTTCGGCATTGCGCGGGCCAACTCCCTGCAAAACGGTCAGGCTGGCGTTGAGGGCAATGGGGGTTTGCGAAGTCTGCGCCCCGGCGTAGGAGGCGGAGCGCGAAGGGGCCGGTCGGCGGCTCGAAGCAGGAGAAGATTCGGGTTGAGGACGTGGGCGGGATGCCTGCCCCTGCCGCTCCTCGATAACAGAAGCCCCTTCGTCAGGGCTCAGGGAAAGGTTCTTCTGACCGGCCCGCTCCGGCTGGGAACTTTCGGGGGCATAGACCGGTTCTGGTAACGGGGCATCGCCCTGGCCTTGAATCCTTTTCCATACTCCCTTGAGCGTATCGGCGCGCGAGGCAGGGGTCAGGCGGTGATAGTCGCGCAGACGCGCGGCCACCAGATGGATAATTTCCTCAGGAACGCCTTCGTTGCGGGCTTCGGCTTCCCAAAAGTCGAGAATTTTTGCCAGACCGCCAATGACGGCGGTGTTGCCATATTTATTTTCGGCTTCCAGGCGGAAAAATTTGCGCAGTTTTTCAAGTGAAGATTGCATAGAGTGTTATTTTATCAGAGGATTTATGGTAAAACAGGCCCATGACTCCCGAAGAAATTATCCAACGCACTGCTGATTATGTAAAAGGCGAGTTCGAGCGCGATTCATCAGGCCATGATTGGTGGCATATTCACCGCGTGTGGCAAACCGCACTTATGCTATGGCGGGTGGAAGGCGGCGACCGTTTTACGATTGAATTGGCCGCGCTTCTGCACGACCTGGACGACTGGAAGTTGGTTTCCTCGTCTCTGCGCCCCTCTCCCACCGGGAGACCCCCTGACGGGGGCAGGTGGGCCGGGGGTGAGGGCAGACCCATCCGGGCTGAAGCGTGGCTCCGTCAAATGGGGGTTGCCCCGGCGGTGACAGACCACATTTGCGAGATTATCACCAGCCTGTCGTTTAAGGGTGCGCTGGTGCAGACGCCCATGCGCACCCTCGAGGGCCAGATTGCGCAGGACGCTGACCGGCTGGACGCCATTGGCGCAATCGGCATTGCGCGCGCTTTCGCTTATGGCGGTCACAAAGGGCGGCTGCTCTATGACCCGGCCTCGCCGCCCCAAATGCACGCCAGCTTTGAGCAGTACCAGAACAGCGGCAGCGCCACCATCAATCATTTTTACGAAAAATTGCTCTTGCTCAAAGACCGCATGAATACGGCCACAGCGAAAAAAATCGCCGCCCAGCGCCACGCTTACATGGAACAATTTTTGGAACAGTTCCTGCGAGAGTGGCAGGGCGGGGAATTTTAAGAACTTTGCCCAACATGCGTGAACGACTTTGGAGTATCAATCCTTATCGGTAATCTCCCTCCCCTCGAATCGTCCCTCGTTCCAGGCGGGAGAAGAGTTTCTCCAGGTTGGCTTCGGCCACCTGTTGTAACGACAGGTCGAGTTCGGTGGCAATTTGGGCCAGGTACCATAGCACGTCGCCCAGTTCATATTTCAGGGCTTCGCGGTCTTCGGGGGAGATTTGGCCGCCTTTGTCGCGGAAGATTTTCTTGACCTTGCCGGCCAGTTCCCCGGCTTCGTTGACCAGTCCCAGGGTAGGGTACACGATGGGATGGTCGGTATGCACCAGATTCCAGGTCTTGCGCGATTGGCGCTGGTAGGAGTCGAAGTTTTCCAGTTCCATATCAAGGCAGACGCGTGATGATGAAATCGTCGAAAGTGACATCGGTGCCGTTTTCTTGCTCATCACTCCAGGTAAACAGCCCAACCATGCCGCTGGTGTATGTAGAATCTTGCACGCTGTCAACTTGCTGTCCATTTACAAAAAGGGTCAACGTCCCATTGCCGCACTCCATGCCAACCCGGTATGACTCAGCGCCCACCGGAATCAGGTCCGAATCGGCCCACTCATCATTGTTGGTCAAAAACAAATCTTCCTGCGCCACAGCCCCCCTGGCAATGGCATATTGGCCGTTCGCCGTGACGGCGACATAGTACATGTTATCTTGCACGACGCCCTGATTGCAGATAATGCCAAAGGTTGCGTTGGGGTCGCTGCTATTGTTGTTGGCCGTCACCTCGATGCGGATGTTGCTATAATCCTCTTGGTTAGGGCCACTCCAGATGAAATAGCCCGTGCGAAAAACCTGAAAGCGCAGGCCGCCATTTTCATATTCCACAGCGCCATCAGCATCAGTGCCGGTGCCCCAGGTTTGGCTGAGTCCATCAAAATCATCTTTAAAGAGCGAGCCGTCTGAACCGGGCAGGCCAGGGAGAGAGGGCAAGCCACAGGCCAGCGCGGCCAGAGATAGGGCCAGGATTGCCAGAACGAGTTTGAACTGTTTTTTCATTACATTCTCCTTATAAGGTGGCGCGGACTTCATGCCGCAGTACGGGAAAGTATGCGTTTTATACAACGCCGCCACCCAAAATAAAATAGGACATTAGCACTCTTTTTATCGAACGCTTATCTTCGTTGGGTATAATCAACGTATGCAGTGGCTGACAAGACTCTCTGACTACCTGGCGCTGACCGTATTCCTGCTTTTTGCCCTATCCACAAGCGATGTGCGCCTGACGCGCACGGCGGAACGGGTTCACATTTTGGCTTCCTCCCAGGCCTTTGACCTGACTGGCTGGATGGTCCATTCAGCCTGGCTCAAACTGACCCAGAGCGCAATGGCCTCGCCGCGCTATTTTACTCCAAACGCCCAGCGCGAGACGGTACTGGAATACCTTCGATTGGTGGAGGACCTGCAGAACCTCGAGCGCGACATCCGCCTGGTTTTCAGTGACCCCAATCAGTCTGACCCCTACGCCGCTTCACTCGACTTGCGCACCGAGCTGGAGCGGCTCTACATACGACAAAAATCGCTGGCCCCGCTCTCCGAATCAGTGCTGGAAATGCAGGTGACAACCATTTTGAACGAACTCGGCCTGACGAGCGGCGGGCAGCCTATCCCCTGGGTCTTGTATCACATTACGCCCCTGCCCAAGAACCTGGTGCTTTCGCCGCGCGAAGTCATCCGCCAGGAGACCAGTTACCTGCTCCAGCCGGAAATGACGCTCGAAGAAATCATTCATCTCGAAGAGACGGTCAGTTCCCGGCTGGGGTTTTCGACTCTGGTGGTCGAAATTGGCGGGCTGGCGGCTTACCCAACAATGATTATGCGCACCACGGCGCTGGACTGGCTTTCGAACACCATTGCCCACGAATGGATTCATCTCTACCTCGGTCAAAGACCTCTCGGCATAAATTACGACCGCACGCCAGAACTGCGCACCATGAACGAAACCGCCGCCTCAATTGCCGGGGATGAAATTGGGCGCATGGTCATGGAACGTTATTACCCTGAACTGGCCTTGCGTTACCGAAACGCCAGGCAACTCGCCTCGCTCAACCCGCAGCCCGTCTCGAACTTTGACTTTCGCGCCGAGATGTATGAAACCCGCGTCCGCGCCGACGAACTGTTGGCCGAAGGCAAAATTGAGGAAGCCGAAGCCTACATGGAAGCGCGCCGTCAGGTATTCTGGGAAAACGGCTACGCCATCCGCAAATTAAACCAGGCCTATTTTGCCTTCCACGGCGCGTATGCCGATACGCCCGGCGGCGCGGCAGGAGTTGACCCGGTTGGCCCGGCCGTGCGCGAACTGCGCGCCCGCAGCGCCACCCTGACCGAATTTTTGGAACGGATTGGCCGAATGTCATCTTTCGAGGAATTGCAGGCCGCCCTCGAATAAAGCGAACCCCATGCGAATAAATTTTCTGTTCGGATTTGTTTCGATACTGTTGTTGGCAGCCTGTGGCAGCCCAACAGCCACTTCTACGCCCCCTGTCACATCCACAAGCCAGTCACAGGCTGCGGCCCTCTCCCCCACACCGCTCCTGCTCTGCGTTGATGCGCGCGGGCCAACCCCCGCCGCAAACCAGCCTTCGCTCTTCCCACCGGTGTCTTCCCAGGACCATATCCGAGGCGAATCAGAAGCCGCCGTGACCGTCATCATGTACAGCGACTTCCAATGCGGCGACTGCGCCAAAGTTGCCGCCGCGCTGGAGGCTGCGCGCGTTAAATATCCCGCCGAGTTGCGCGTGGTGTATCGGCATTACCCGCTTGCCACGCGCTACGACAAAACCCTGCTCACCCTGCAAGCCAGCGAATCCGCCCACCTGCAAGGCAAATTTTGGGAACTGCACGACCTGCTGTTCGCGCGGCAGTCTGAATGGCAGGCAATGCCGCCGGAGCAATTCAAACCCTGGCTGAAAAACCAGACCGCCGCGCTTGGGCTGGATACCAACCGTTACGAACGCGACCTGAACAGCGATGCGGTCAGAAACGCGGTCTTTGCCGCCACCCAGGCCAGCCAGCAATATGGGCAGGTTCCGCTGCCGCTCCTTTTAATCAACGGAGAAATCGTCAAGAATCCTTACATTCTGGTCAACCTCGAACAACTGATTCACCTCTACGCCCTGCCCGCCCGACAGTTCAGCACCTGCCCGCCGTTTTCCATCAACCCGGCTAAAACCTACAGCGCCGCGCTCAAAACCAGCCGGGGCGATATCACCGTCCGACTGTTCGCGGACAAAGCCCCGAACACCGTCAACAACTTCATTTTCCTGGCCCAAAATGGTTGGTATGATAACGTCCCCTTCCATCAGGTCGTGCCGGGCGCCCTGGCGCTCACCGGCGACCCCAGTGGAACCGGCATGGGCAACCCCGGCTACTTCATTCCTGACGAAATCAACCCTTCGCTCCAGTTCGACCGGGCCGGAATACTGGCAATGTTCAACGTCGGGCCGGGCAGCAATGGCAGCCAGTTTTTCATTACCCTCGGCCCACAGCCTGACCTGAATGGCCGCTACACCGTCTTCGGCGAAGTCACCAGCGGGCTGGATATCCTCTCTGGCTTTGCGCCGCGCAATCCGGGGCTAATGGCCAGTCCCAACGAACCGGAGATGCTGCTTACAGTCATCATCGAGGAACGATGAGCGAAATAGAGACATTAACCACCCCCAAAAAAACGGAAAATCCGCCCCCCAACTGGGCCGCGCTGGGGATGGGCTTATTTCTCTCTGTGAGCGCATTTGGCCTGATGGGAATTGCGCCACTGCTGGTCGTGCTGGGACTGAGCGGAATTTCCACGCTTGGGAAAAATGATGCGTTGACCCCCCTGATGCTGGCCTCCGGCGCCTTTGCGCTGGGATTACTGCTTGCGCCCGGCGCCTATCTCAACGCCCGCAAGTTTCTGAACCTGCCTGAACCGCGTCCCGGCCTCCGAAGTCTGCCGCCGGGCTTGCTGGCTGTCATCTTGCTTGCGGCCTGGGTCATCAGCCTGGCGCTGGGATACATCCTGTCCGACAGCCCAGCCATCTCGCTCTTTCTGTTGCCGCTGGTCAATGTCGCCGCGCTCATGCTTCCACTCGGAATTGCACTGGTCATCAGCCTGAGGAGCCTTCCCCTGCCTGGCCCGCGCCGCATCTGGAGCGTCTTTGGAGCAAGCGTCATATTGGGGCCAACTCTGGCGATTTTCTTTGAGTTGCTTGCTTTTATCGGGTTTGTCGTGTTGTTCATCCTTTATGTCAGTTCCACGCCCGGCCTCGAGGTTCCCTTTCGATTGCTGATGGATGAACTGCAAAACGAGATGGGTTCGGTGGATCTTATTGCGCAGCAGGCCACAACCTTGCTGCTCTCTCCCGGCGCAGCCTTGCTCCTGCTCGGATTGCTGGCGTTGGCGGTGCCTGTTATCGAGGAAACCTTCAAAGTCTTTTTGCTCTGGTTCTATATCGGGCAAATGCGCTCCCCGGTGGAAGGCTTCGTGGCTGGCGTTCTGTGTGGGGCGGCCTTTGCGCTGGCCGAAAACATTGGGTTTTCGAGCGCAGGGGCAGAAGATTGGCTGGCGAACGTGCTGACGCGCGCCACAGCCATCCTGCCGCACATTTTCAATTCGGGCCTGGTGGGCTGGGGGCTGGTGATGGCCTGGCAAAAGCGGGGGTATTTCCAGCTGGGGCTGGCTTATCTGGCCGCTGTGTTAATTCATGGAACCTGGAATGCCCTGAGCGTAGCGCTGGCGCTCCATTCCCTCAGCGGGCTGGCTGCCGATGTTTCTCCTCTCATCGAAACGCCCCTGCCAGCATTAATAACAGCGGGCATACTCATTCCCGGCATTCTTTTGGGGCTATTCATCGCCAACCGTCAAATGCGCAAACAGGCTGCCAGAGATGCTGCTGCGATGTAAGGTATAATTTTGCCCCGGCGAGCGCGCAGACCGCCCATCAGAACCCACAAGAAGAGGAATAAATCACGTGACCAATACAAGCAACCTGATAACTACGGAGGAAAAAACTCACCTCAGCGCCGAGTCACTGGGGGAAAAAATTGAACATATCATCGAAAAAATGCCGCCCAACGAAGTGACGTTAAGTCAAATTTTGGAGATTATTGGCAGTGACAGCCTGATGCTGTTGACCATCTTTCTTTCACTGATTTTCCTGGTTCCTGTTTCCATCCCCGGGGTCAGCACGGTGTTCGGCAGCGCAATTTTGCTCATTGGGTTGACGCGTTTGATTAATCGAGAACTCTGGTTGCCAAAACGAATTACCAGCCGCAATCTATCTTCCGAAAAACTGGCAGATGGCTTGAAACGCGCCCTGGTCTGGTTCAGACGGCTCGAAAAAATTAGCCGCCCGCACCGGGTGGCCTGGCTCACCGCCGATGGTACGGTTGGGCTGGTCAACAACCTGTCTTTTATTTTGGGAGCGCTGTTGTTGATGGTTCCTTTTGGGTTTGTGCCGTTTAGCAACACACTCCCGGCCATTGCGCTCATCTTACTTGCCATTGGCCTGATGCAAAAAGATGGCGGCTGCATTGCCCTGGGACACTTCTCGAATATTGTGACCATCATCTACTTTGCCTTTCTGATTGCAGGCGGAGGATACACCATCACCGAATTGCTGCGCCTGATGGCCGGGTAAGAAAATAAATTCCACAAACGACATCCCTGTTCCAGTTCTTTTGGGGCAGGGATGCTCTTTTTTTGTGGTATGATTGCTTTGCAACTAGACTGACTGGTCAGTCTAAAACCAACGCCATGACCATGACCACCTCCACCGACACCCGCGCGCGCATCCTCGAAGCCGCGGCGCGCGTTTTTGCCGAAAAAGGCTACTATGAAACCCGCATGGATGACATCGTGGCCGCCGCGGATTCATCCAAAGGCTCCTTGTATTTCCATTTCCCCAACAAAGAGGAAATTTTTTTTGGCTTAATCGAAACCTTCATCGGCCTGCTCGAAGCGCGCCTGAACGAAACCCTCTCCAGCGAACAGCACGGCATGGAGCAGATGGACATTGCGCTCACCACCAGCCTGCGCTTATTTACGCAATACCGGGCAATGGCAAAAATCGTCCTGATACAGGCAGTTGGCCTGGGCGCAGCATTTGAGCAGCGCCGCCGGGCCATTAATGACCGTTTTGTCGCAATCATCCAAAAACGCATTCAAAAAGGTATTCGGGATGGCAGCCTGCCCCCTCAAGACGCGGAACTGACCGCCCGCGCCTGGGTCGGCGCGCTCAATGAAATTGTTATCCACTGGATTTACACCGGCACGCCCGACCTGGAAACCGCCGTCCCAGAGATAAAAGCCCTCCTGGCGCGTTCCATCGGAGCCAGGCACGAAGGTCAGTGAACAGTCAACAGTTGTTTTTGCTGCAAAATTAAAATCTATTCATGCAAAGAGAGCAAATTCCCTATGAAACGTTCCCTCGTTTTATTCACCCTGCTGATGCTTTTGCTCAGCGCTTGCGGTTCGGCTACGCCAACCGATGCCGTTCCTCTACGGATGGCCGTCATTCCGGTCATTGACACCCTGCCCATGTTCGTGGCCGAAGCCGAAGGCCTGTATGCCAAACACGGCATTCAGGTCGAACTCATCCCGGTCGCTTCGGCCCCGGAGCGCGACCAATTGCTTCAGGCCGGTCAGGCCGATGGTACGCTCAATGAATTATTGTCGGTCATGCTCTTCAACCGCGAAACCGCGCAGATGCAAGCTGTGCGTTATGGTCACATGGCATCCGAAGGCGCAGGGCATTTCTTCATCCTGGCATCGGGTCAGAGCAAAATTACCGATATCGAGCAGTTAAAAGGCGTTGAAATTGGCATCTCGCAGGGGACGATTATCGAATACGTTACCGACCGCCTGCTCGAAGCGGAAGGTTTTACCAGCGCCGATATCAAATACGTTGCCGTGCCAAAAATCCCCGACCGCATGGCGCTGCTTGGCTCTGGCGAACTTAAGGCCGCCGTTATGCCCGACCCGCTGGGCGGATTGGCCGTGCAGCAAGGCGCAGTGATTCTGCTGGATGATTCATCCTACCCCCTGCTGGGCGCAAGCGTGATTTCTTTTCGCAAAGACTTCATCGACCAGCACCCGGCAGCGGTGAAAGCCTTCTTGGCGGCCATTGAGGAGGCTGTGGAGATTATCAATAGCGACCCATCCAAATTCAGCGCGCTGCTGGTCGAGAAAAAAATCGTACCGCAGCCGTTGGCGGGGTCGTATGTTGTCCCCAAATTTCCGCTCAAAGGCATTTCTTCCAAAGATGAATGGGACGATGTTCTGGCCTGGGCGAAGAGCAAGGGGCTGCTGCAAGCCGATATTTCATACGAAGACTCAGTTAATTCGTCATTTTTGCCGTAAAATTCACAGGGCGGGACTGCGTAGTCCCGCCCCGTTTTTATGATTACCGTTTCCAACCTTTCCTTTCACTACCGGCAACCCATTTTTGAGCATTTTAATTGGCGCGTAGAGCGCGGCGAAACCTGGGCGGTTTTGGGGCCTTCGGGCTGCGGCAAAAGCACGCTGCTTATGCTGCTGGCCGGGCTGAAACTGCCCCAGGGCGGCGAGATTATAATTGGGGGCGAGCGCATCCGACGGCCGCGCCCGCAGACCGGGCTAATTTTGCAAGATTACGGCCTGCTGCCCTGGGCCACGGTACGCGAAAATGTAGCGTTAGGGTTAAAACTCCGCTCCTTCTACGGGGCAGATGGCATTCACGCGCCGCGCGACCCGGTAACCGTTAATAAAGATGTCCATTTCTGGCTGGAGCGCCTGGGCCTGACCGCAGTCGCTTCGCATTACCCTGCCCAACTCTCCGGCGGACAGCGTCAGCGCGCCGCCATTGCGCGCACGCTGCTCCTTGAACCAGATTTACTGCTGATGGATGAACCTTTCTCCTCGCTTGATGCGCCAACCCGCGAGGGACTGCAAACCCTGACGCTCGAGCTGGCCGCCGAGCAGGGCATCACCCTGGTCATCGTCACCCACGCTATTGAGGAGGCCGCCCTGCTGGGACGAAAGATTCTGCTCCTCAACGAACCTCCCAACCGCCAGGCGAGGGTCATTGAAAACCCCGTCGCAGGCGACCGCGAGAGCGCAGAATACGCTGCGTTGTGCCATTTTCTGCGCGAGAGTCTGCGAGGTTAACATCTTCGGTTATACTTTGCCTAACTATGGAGGCAATATGGCAAATCTCGAAGCGCGAATTCGCATGGCCGCCGAGAGTATTCTGGAAAACGAAGCCTTGCGAAGTGGTTTGAACGATGACGAAGCCGCCCGCTCCCTGCTCGACTGGGGCGTTTCGTGGGCCGCCACGCTGGCTCAACAAACTGCCGACATCGAAGACGATGAGGAAGCCGACCAGGCCGCCTACCCACGCATGAGAGCGCTGCGCGGCATGCTGACCGCGCTCAAAGACCTGTCCGTAGCCGAAAGTTGGACGCACAACTCCACCCGCCAGACGCTGGAAACCGCGCTTGGTTACGCCCGCGTTCTGCACGGTCAAGCCTGGCAGCCACCCGTAGATTTTGAACAAAAGGTAGCCGTGATTCTTCAAACAGTCGACCCACGGGCGCGTCTGAATGCCTTAATAGGCTTAATGGGCGGCCCTTCGGCGCCAGCGCCACAAAACCCGGCCCCATCCAAACCCGTCTCGGATGGCGGGAAAGGCCCCCAACAAGAAGGGTTCTTGGGAAGATTTTTTAGAAGATTGAGAGGAGGTTGAATCGTGACACGCTCAACACGCAAAAAGAAATCAGGCAACTCGCAAGGGACCATCATCGTCCTGGCGATTGTTTTATTGTTGGGATTGGTTTTCATCACGACTGGCGCAGACCCGCTGGGGTTGTTTACCGAGGCCCCCACGCCGACCCCCATGCGGCCAACCACGCAAACCCCCTTTCGCCCGCCCACGTCAACACCGGTTCAGGCAAACCCAAACACTGCCGCGCCCCAGCCTGGCGGCGACTGGTACGGGGTTGAATTTGTCAAACCACTGCAACTGCGCGAAGCCCAAAAGAACGAATATAGCGCCAAAGGCCTGCCAGCCGAATTGCTGGCCGGTTCGCTGGCCGAGCGGCTTATCTTTTACATCGATTCGGCCAAAACCAGCATTCATGTGGCCGCCTTCGAAATTGACTTGACCGACATCTCCAACGCCGTCATCCGCGCCCGCAAGCGCGGCGTGGAAGTGCGCTGGATTACCGATGATGAATTCGGGATTGATGCAGACAGCAAGCCCGGCCATGGGCAACTGACCGCCATGAAAAAAGCCGGCATCGAAGTGATAGACGATGGGCGCGGCGGCCTGATGCACAACAAATTCTGGATTTTCGATGGAGAAATCGTCTGGACCGGCTCAACCAACGCCACTATCAACGGCATGTTCGAGCAAAACAACAACGTGATTGTTATCAAATCGCGTGAATTGGCGGCGATTTACGAAAAGCAGTTTGCGGAAATGTGGGGCGGTGAATTTGGCGCGCGCGCGCCTTCGCAGATTGATGAACAAAAAATTACGGTCAATGGCACGCCCATCTTTGTTGCATTTGCCCCCGAAGATAAGCCCGCCCAGCACATCGTCTCCTATCTCCAAAATGCGCGCCGCAATATTCGCTTCATGGCCTTCTCCTATACCCAGCCCGATATGGGGAATGCCATGCTGGAGCGCATTAAAAACGGCGTCACGGTGGAAGGCGTCTTTGAGACGGTTGGCAGTGACAGTGAGTTTAGCGAAATGCTGCCCCTGCACTGCGCGGGCGGTAAGATGCGGCGAGATGGCAATCCTGGTTTTCTGCATCACAAAGTGATTATCATTGACAACCGCATCGTCATCACAGGCTCTTTCAACTTCAGCGATAGCGCCAACACCAAGAACAACGAAAACATCATCATCATTGACAACGCCGACATCGCCAAACGCTACCTGGAGGAGTTCCAGCGGGTCTGGAAAGAAGCCAGCGACCTCGACCCGTCGCAATTCAAATGTCCATAGTTCCCCAGGTTCCTTTCACCGTTTTGCAAAATTCTGTATACGAACCCGGTAAACTCTCCTTTCTGGTTGCTCACATTGACAGGAGCGACGATGCTTGAATATGTGAATCTCGAACTGGCTCTCCCCAAAGAAGAGTACCAGGCTCGCCTGCGCCCCTTGCAGCAGCGGCTGTATGAGTTGGAACACGCCGTGAATGAAGCCAGAGTGCCAGTGATGATTGTCTTTGAAGGCTGGTCGGCTTCGGGCAAGGGACGGCTGATCAGCGTGCTAGCCGAACGGATGGACCCGCGCGGCTTTCGGGTGGTCCCCATCACTCCGCCGCGCACGATAGAGACGCATTATCCCTGGCTGTGGCGGTTCTGGCTCAAAATTCCGGCGCGCGGGCAAATGGTCGTCTTCGACACTTCCTGGTATCGCCGCGTGCTGGTGGAGCGGCTTGACAAAACCGTCAGCAAAGATAACCTGCGGCGCGCCTACCAGGAAATTGGCGAATTTGAGGAGATGTTGACCGCCGACGGAATGGTCATTCTCAAGTTCTGGCTGCACATCAGCCAGCAGGAGATGGAAAAGCGCATTAAGAAACTGCTCAAAGATGAATTAACGGCCTGGCAGGTCGAAGAAGAAGACTGGTTGCAATTGAAAAAATACGACAAAATGGCCGAAGCAGTGGAAGATATGATTGCCCGCACCGATTCGCCCCACGCGCCCTGGACCATCGTCGAAGCCAATGACCGTTACTACGCCCGCATTAAGGTACTGGAAACCATCATCAGCGCGCTCGAAAACCGGTTAGGATTGCCGCCCAGCCTTGGCCCCAAAGCCAAACGCCGCCGTAAAACCGAAGAGCTGAGAGGAGCTGTCAATGCTTGAGCGACTTGACCTTTCCCTCGCCATGCCGCGCGAGGAGTACGACCGCTGGAAAAAGGTCCTCCAGGCCGACCTGCATCAGTTAGGCTATCAGGTTTACGTCCAAAAAGTGCCGGTGGTCATCGTCTTCGAGGGCTGGGATGCCGCCGGGAAGGGCGGCGTCATCAAACGCCTGACCGAAAAAATTGACCCGCGCGGTTACGTTGTCTGGCCCATTGCGGCCCCGGCAGGCGAGGATAAAGAGCGGCATTATCTCTATCGCTTTTGGCGGCGGCTGCCCGAACAGGGACAAATTGCCATCTTCGACCGCTCCTGGTACGGGCGCGTGCTGGTCGAACGTCTGGAAGGCTTCTGCTCTGAAGCCGATTGGAAACGCGCCTACAGCGAAATCAATCAGTTCGAGCGGCAATTGACCGATTTTGGGACGCTGGTTTTTAAATTTTGGATGCACATCAGCAAAGATGAGCAATTGCGCCGCTTTCGTGAGCGCGAGAGAATCAACTATAAATCCTGGAAAATCACGGACGAAGACTGGCGCAATCGCGGCAAGTGGGAAGATTATCAGATAGCCGCCGAAGAAATGCTGCTCAAAACCTCCACACCCAACGCGCCCTGGACTCTGGTAGAAGCCAACGACAAATACTACGGGCGCATTAAGGTACTTCGAACGGTGGCCGAGCGGCTACGCCAGGCATTAAAATAATAAGTCTGGCAAACTCACAGTGATAAAATATTGCTATGAAACTTGGTCCGCTTCAAATTAATCTGCGCCGGGTAGGCGTGTTTGTTGCCATCGGCATTCTGCTTGTGCTGGTGATGGATTTCAACAACCGCATGGAAGAACTTAGCCGCCTGCAAAACCAGGCCGCCACCGTGCGCGCCGAAGGCACAGCCATTATGGTTACACAGGCCGCCCTGCAAACCAAAGCCGCCGAGGCCACTTCTGTTTCTGCGGTCGAACAATATGCCCGCGAGCAGGCCCGCCTGGCCCAGCCCGGTGACATCGTTGTTATCCCCCTGCCGCAGCCTGGCAGCACCCCCCCACCCACCCCCAGCCCCACCCCGGCTTACTCCAACCTGTCGAACTGGGACATCTGGATGTTGTTCCTGTTCGGCGAATGAGGGATTCCTGATGACCATCGAAGACCGCCTGACCTTATTCCCGGTATCCACCGCAATCCAAAACGACAAAATGATGATTAGCGGCTGCGATGTTGAAGCGCTGGCTGAAGAGCACGGCACGCCCCTCTACATCTACGACCAGACAGAACTTGACCGCGCTGCGGGTTTGTATCGCCGCGCTCTGGCAGAATCCTGGCCTGGGGCATGGAGCGTGACCTATGCCGGAAAGGCTTTCCTGAACGCGGCCATTGCCAAATGGGCTGCCGGGCATGGATTCAAGGTGGATTGCACCGGCGCGGGCGAAATTGGGATAGCCGTCCATGCCGGGCTGAAACGCGCGCAAATTCTGGTACACGGGGTCAACAAAAGCGAAGAAGACCTGCTCGCCGCTCTCCGACATGCCGGGACGATTGTGGTAGATAACCTTTCGGAATTGCGTAAAATTGCGAATCTGGCGGGAACAGGCCCGATTCCCGAACTCTGGCTGCGCTTTCAGCCAGGGTTAGCAGTACAGACTCATCACGCCGCCACGCAAACCGGCCACGAGGGCAGCAAGTTTGGCATGAGCGAGATGCAAATTATGGAAGCCGCCGCGTTTTGCCGTCAGCATGGCCTGCCGCTCAAAGGGATACATTTTCATCAGGGTTCGCAGTTCCGCGACCCATCCCCCCTGCAACCAGCCATCGAAAAAGCCCTCGACCTGGCCCAGGAAATTGGCCTGAGCGGCGAATGGCACTTCTCGCCGGGCGGCGGCTGGGGCGTGGCCTATCATGAAGATGAATTGCCTCAACCGGATGTTCAGGAGTACCTTCGAGCGGTGACGGAGTGGACCCGAGAATCTTGCCAGCGGCGTGGCATGGACCTGCCGCATTTACACCTGGAGCCGGGCCGTAGCCTGGTGGCGCGCGCCGGAGTGGCGGTGTACCGTGTTGGCACGGTCAAACAAACCGGAGACCGAACCTGGCTTCTCGTAGACGGCGGCATGGCCGATAACCCGCGCAAGGCGCTTTATGGAGCAAGATATTCCTGTCTAACGGTCACGAAGGCAATGGAAAACCCGACCGAAAAGTTCTCAATTGCCGGGCCTTTCTGCGAGAGCGGGGACATCCTGGTGGATGAAATTCTTCTCCGTCCCATCGAAGAGGGTGAATTGATTGCCATACCAGTCAGTGGCGCCTATCATATCAGCATGGCGAGCAACTATAACGGAGCGCGCCGCCCGGCAGTCCTGCTGGTTGAAAATGGCAAGATTCGAGTAATTGTAACGCGCGAGATGATCAATGACTTGATGATGCGACAAATTTCAACCTGATTTGGCTCTTAACATTATTTGAGGTAAAAAGGTGCTGAAACGGTTGTTAGACTGGATAACCGTTCAAAGAGAATTCCCTGAAGAACAGGCCGCGAACCGAACCTGGCTGCAGGTCATAATTTCGACGGCGCTGGTCATCACGGTCATTTCTATTGTATTCGGATGGAATTATTCGCTAGGGGTAACCAACACCATCTTTTTGGGTGGCTTTGCGATATTCTTAATCGGTTTGTTGATTTTATTAGAGCGTGGATATAGCCGCCGGGTGGCAATTTTGTTTGGCCTGACCAGCCTGATAGGGATGTTTTTTGCTACCTATCATTTTGGCGGCGTAAAAAGCGGCAGTTATTTTGGCATGGCAGCCGCGTTGGTGGTGATTGCCATGTTCCTGCGCGGACGCATAACTGTTTTGGCAACTTCGTTCGCGATTATATTTGGAGGCATTCTCGTATGGGGGGAGCAGCAGGGATGGTATGTTCCCCAATACTATGAAATCACCTCCCTGGATGCCTGGCGCAGCGCAGCGATTGTCTTTATCATCCTGACGACCCTGGTTGGAATTGCCAGCCGGAAAGTACGCGAGTTGTTTGAACGCAACCACCAGGAGATTCAGGAACGCCGCAAAGCGGAACAGATTTTGCAAGAACAAACCCGGTATCTGGTCGCGCTGCACGAGACAACACTTGCCATCATTAACCGATTAGAAATTGGCCCCCTGCTCGAATCAATTCTGGAATCGTCGCTTGAATTGACTCAAACCGAGCACGGATACGTTGATATGTACGTTCCTGAGCGGCGTGGGTTCATGAAACAGGCTACGCGAGGCATATTCTCGCAATGGGATGCCCAATTTCTCAGCCAGGAACAGGGCCTGACCGGCCATATATTCAAAACCGGCAAGCCAATGGTTATCTCCGATTATCCATCCTGGCCAGAACGTGTTCCAGTCTACGAAACAGGTTTTTATGCAATTGCCGCGGCCCCCATGAAAGTGCGCGGCGATGTCATTGGCATTATCGGATTAGGATATACCGAAAAAGGGCGAGAATTTAGCCAAAAACAAATTGAATCTCTCGAACAATTTGCCGAACTGGCCGCCCTGGCGGTCGACAATGCGCGCCTGTATCAATCGGCGCAATCGGAACTGAAGGAACGAACCAGAATTCAGGAGGCGTTGTCTGAATCACAAGAGAACCTGCGCCTGGCCTTGGAGGCGGCCCGCATGGGACTTTGGAGTTGGGATATTCAAGCAGACATCATCTTCTGGTCTGATATGATTTATGATTTGTTTGGAATCCCCCAAAAAAGTTCAAGCGCCCTGACCTATCAGGATTATCTCCATATCATTCACCCAGAAGACCGCCCTAGGGTTGAAACCGCCATCCAACATGCACTCAAAAACCCCAAACTGTTTTATTCCGTCGAACACCGCATCATCAAACTGGATGGAGAGATTCGCTGGATTTCAGGACAGGGGCGGGTATATACGGACCAAGACGGCAACCCCACGCGCATGGCAGGAATGGTTGTCGACATCACCGAGCGAAAATTATCAGAAGATGCCTTGTATCAGGCGCACCGCCAGATTGAGGTCAATGCACAGATGCTGGAGCGCCGCAGCCAATTGCTGCAAGTTGCCGCGGAGGTTTCTCGCGCGGCCAGCGCCATTCTGGACCCCGACGAACTGAGCCAGCAAGTTGTGGATTTAGTACAGCAGCGTTTCGGACTGTATTATGTGGGCCTGTTCTTAATGGATGCGAACGTAAAAAACTTAATCTTGCGCGCCGCAACAGGCGAAGCCGGGCGAGAAATGATTCAACACAGGCATCAATTTACGGTTGGAAATTCATCCATGGTTGGCTGGTGCGTAGCCAACCGCCGGGCGCGCATTGCTCTGGATGTAGGCGAGGATGCCGTGCGTTTCAACAACCCTTTGTTACCCAAAACCCGCTCCGAGCTGGCATTGCCGCTTATCTCACGCGGGCAGGTATTGGGAGCACTCACCATCCAGAGCGAACAGGAAGCCGCTTTTTCTGACGAAGACATCGAAACCTTTCAGACAATGGCCGACCAATTGGCAAACGCCATCCAAAACGCGCGGCTGTATGACCAGTTGGAGCAAGAGTTGGAAGAGCGCAAACGTGCCGAAATGCAAGTGCGCCAACTCAATGCAGAACTGGAAGACCGCGTAGAGCGCCGCACCCTTGCCCTCAAAGCCAGCGAGGAGCGCTTTCGCGCCCTGGCGGATAACAACCCTCTGCGCATTCGCCGATACGACCGCGAATGCCGATACTTATACGCTAACCGCGTGAGCGATACCCCTGATTTTGAGCCAGAGGAAATTATTGGTAAAACCATCCGCGAAGTGGTTGATAACCCTGAATTGGTCAAACTGGCCGAGCGTTGCATTCAGCAAGTCTTCGAGACCGGCCTGCCAATGCAAACCGAGTATCAGTTCGATGAAAACTCGTATGCCTTGTGGTATCTGGCGCCTGAATTTGGTCCCGATGGGAAAGTGCTATCCGTTGTAACCACCACCCTTGATATTTCAGAACGCCGCCGTATGGAAGACGAATTGCGCGCTCGAACGATGGAACTGCAGGCAAGCAACCGCGAGTTAGAGTCTTTCTCCTACTCTGTTTCGCACGACTTGCGCGCCCCCCTGCGCGCGCTGGATGGGTTCAGCCGCATTCTTTTAGAAGACTTTCAAGATTCCTTGCCCCCTGAAGGCATTCATCACCTGAATCGTATTCGCGAGGCCGCCCAACACATGGCGCAACTGGTTGACGACATGCTGCGACTCTCGCGCATTACCCGCGCCGAATTGCGCCGCGACTCAGTGAACCTGACCGATATCGCGAATCAAATTCTCGAAACATTCCGGCGCGATAATCCTGAGCGCAATGCGCAAACCAACGTTCAGGAAGGCTTGCTGGTGAACGGAGACGAGGGCTTGCTGCGGATGGCAATAGAGAACCTGCTCAACAATGCCTGGAAGTTCAGCGCAAAAGCCAACCCTTCGAAAATTCAAGTGGGCAAAACGTTGATGAATAGCAAAGAAACCTTTTTTATCCGCGACAATGGAGTCGGGTTTGACATGGCCTACGCCGACAAATTGTTCGCCGTTTTTCAGCGTCTGCACAATGCCAGCGAATTTCCCGGAACAGGAGTGGGATTGGCAATCGTTCAGCGCGTCATTCACCGGCACGGCGGGCGAATATGGGCCGAAAGTGCGCCAGGCCAGGGGGCGACGTTTTACTTCACCTTGTAGCGCGGCATTTCTTCCACAAAGAGGGCGGGTATAATAACAGTTCGGCAAGCGCTTTATGTCCTTTTACCTTTAAATACTCTGTTGAGCAGCCATCCGGCCCGTCTGACCGTTTTGTGCAATTGACGTTATGGCGCGGAAACCACTCCGCGTTACAGGATTTTCTTATGATTTACCTCGACTATGCCGCCACCACCCCCGTCGATTCGCGCGTCTTCGACGCGATGTTGCCTTATTTCACCGAAAACTTTGGCAACCCTTCCTCCACTCACCGCTACGGGCAAAAGGCCGAAGCAGCAGTGGAAACTGCGCGCGAGACGATGGCTGGCATTCTGCATTGCCAGGCCAACGAGATTATTTTCACCTCCTGTGGCTCAGAATCGGACAATCTGGCTTTGCGCGGCGTGGCGCTGGCCCGGCGCGAACAGACCGGCGCAAGTCGCATTCTGACAGCCCGCGCCGAGCATCATGCCGTCAGCAAAACCGCCGAGCGGCTTGAAAAGGAAGATGGCTTTCGGGTGGAATGGCTGAAAGTGGATGAGTTTGGACAGGTAAAGCCTGAAATAGTCGAACAAGCCATTTCCAATGATACCGCGCTGGTTTCGGTGATGTATTCCAACAACGAAATCGGCACGGTCAATCCTCTCCGCGCAATTGCGGAAATCTGCCGAAAGCGCGGCATCCCTTTCCACAGCGACGCGGTGCAGGCGGCGGCTTACCTGCCAGTGGATGTCGAATCGCTCGGCGTCGATTTGCTCTCGCTTGGCGCGCATAAATTCTACGGACCAAAGGGCATTGGCGCGCTCTACGTTCGCAAGGGAACGCCCATTCAGCCAATACTGACCGGCGGCGGGCAGGAATTTGGTCTGCGGGCTGGCACGCACAATGTTCCGCTGATTGTGGGGCTGGCTGAGGCCCTGCGCCTGGCTGACGTGGAACGCGAGGAGCGAACTGCCCGCCTGCTGTCCCTGCGCGATAAAATCATCGGCGCAGTGCTGGAAGAAATCCCCCATGCGCGCCTGACAGGACACCCGCGGGAGCGCGTCCCCAACCATGCCAGCTTTGTATTTAAGGATGTGGATGGCAACCTGCTCCTGAACCTGCTCGATGCGGCTGGGTTTGCCTGCTCTTCTGGCTCGGCTTGCAAAACGGGCAACCCGGAACCGTCAGAAGTCCTTACCAGCCTGGGCTTGCCGCGTGAATGGGCGCTCGGCTCGCTGCGCGTCACACTCGGTCTTGGCACCACGCCAGAGCAGGTGGGGGACTTTCTGAAAACGCTGCCCAACCTGGTAGAAAAAGCCCGCAGTTTAAGCAGCGCAAGATAAAATCTTGCGCCACAGGTGAGAAATGACCAAAGTTGTGATTGCCATGTCTGGAGGCGTCGATTCCTCCGTTGCCGCCGCCCTGCTCAAACGCGAGGGCTACGAGGTCGTTGGCATGATGCTGCGGCTTTGGAGCGAACCGGGCAAGGAAGATTCCAACCGTTGCTGCACGCCCGATTCGATGGCGATGGCGCGGCGCGTGGCGGCCAAATTAGATATTCCCTTTTACGCAGTGGATGCCAAGGAGATTTTCCGCAATACGGTGGTGGAGTATTTCCTGCAAGGGTATGGCCGGGGCGAGACGCCCAATCCCTGCCTGGTGTGCAACCGTCATATCCGCTGGGAGTTTCTGTTCAACCATGCCAAAGCCATCGGCGCGGATTTTATGGCAACCGGCCATTATGTGCGGCTTAAGCGAGAAGATGGCAGGGTACAACTGCTCAAAGGCGTGGACCCGGCCAAAGACCAGAGTTACGTTTTGCATGTGTTGACGCAGGAGAAACTGTCGCAGGCCTTATTCCCGGTGGGTGATTATCCCAAGAGCGAAATTCGCGCCCTGGCCGCGCAGATGGGTCTGGCGGCGGCGAAACGCCCCGACAGCCAGGATTTGTGCTTTTTGGCCGGGGACGACTACCGCAACTTTTTGGGGCGCAATGCCCCGCAAATTAACCAACCGGGCAAAATCGTCTCGCGCGAGGGACGGGTGTTAGGCGAACACAGCGGACTGGCGAATTACACCATCGGCCAGCGCAAGGGGCTGAACCTGGCTTCGCCGATTCCGCTCTACGTCCTCCAGAAAAATGCGGCAGAAAACGTGCTGGTGGTCGGCCCGGCGGAGTCGCTTGGGACGTGGGAATTGCTGGCGGTCAACGTCAACTGGACGAGCGGGGAAATCCCCTCAGGGCCGTTTCGCGCGATGGTCAAGAGTCGCTATACGGCGCGCGAGACGCCCGGGCTGGTAACGCCCCTCGATAACGGAACAAAGGCCACAGTCCGGTTCGACCTGCCGCAGCGGGACATCACCCCGGGCCAGGCCGCCGTCTTCTATGACGGCGACCTGGTTTTGGGCGGCGGAATCATTATCCAATCACGCTAGGAGAAACCATGCCCCTGAATACCATCCTGTTTGGCGTGCTGCTTTCTACGCTCTATGGCGGGCTGTATCACCTGGTTCGCGGCGGAAAGACGCGCAAACTGCTCCTGTTCGTGGCGCTTTCGTGGGCCGGGTTTTGGCTGGGTGATACGGTCGGCTGGCTGATGGGCTGGACCTTTGCGCCGGTGGGCATGATGAATGCCGGGACCGGCACAATTGGGGCGTTCCTGTTCCTGACGGTGGGCGACCTGGCGGGGATGCTGCTGGCGAGGAACAGTAAACAGTAAACAGTTATCAGTGAGCAGTCATCAGTAAGTTGTGAAGGGTCAAAAAAGTTCACGGAGTTAGTCTTAAGTGCCCTTCCGCGCTGCCGGTGATGGTCTGTTCATTCCACAACATCGGATAATACTGGATATTGCGCCACAGGTCGGCCATGTCAATGTAGTGCGGGTGGTAGGCGTGTCCCGATTGTCCGGTGGTGTGGACGGTGAGCGAGTTTTCGAGGTTGCCCAGGTCCACAATCATGCGCATGGAGGGCAGCCAGTCGGTCTGGAAGGATGCGCCGACCGTCCAGCCGGTGGCGTTGACGAGGCCTTCGCCGCCTGCCGTGCGGAAGGGGCCGCGGTTGAAGAGGTTCTCAATGGGCGCAATGCCCGATTTGCCGAGCGTGGCGTTGCGGAATGTGGAAGTGTGCAGGTCGCCCCAGGCGGGCCATTGGGCGGGATTTTTGCCGTATTCTTCCTCGATTTGCGCGATGGATTGGGTAAAAGCGCGCAGGAGGATGTCATCGCGGGTTTCCACTTTATCGGGGGTGGTCTGGTCGTCCCACCAGGCCGAATTGGGCTGTTGGAGCAGTCGGCGGGTGGCCTCGTACCAGCGCGAGCCGCCCCCCGGGGAGTAATCGGGCGGCAGTTCATCGAAGATGTCCATGACCAGGTTCCACCAGAACCACTCAAACACGGCGGCGGCCTGTGATTCCATGTCGTTGCGATAGTCCCAGGCCTGGAGCATGTCGAAAGCGCGGGCTTCGTTTTGCTTCTCGAAGCGTGGCTGGAGGGCTGCCAGGGCCGGGACGAGGCTGGCGGCGTTCAGGTTGGCGTTATCGCCCTGCATTTTCTGGATGTAAGCGATGTCTATTTTACCGGGAGCGTTTTCAATCATTTCAACAATCCGCGCCGCGCGGAAGCCGTAGTCCCAATCGGCAGTCACCAGATAGGGGTAGGAATCGGGGGGAACCTGGTTGTTAGCGGTCACGATGTAGCCAGAGGGCGGATTGAAGGCGGATGGCAGTTCCTCGAAGGGGATGTAGCCCATCCAGTCGTATTCATCCGTCCAGCCGGGGACGGGGTAACGGCCATCGCCCTGTTTCCGAATGGGAATTTGCCCCGGCATTTGATAGCCAATGTTACCTTCTACATCGGCATAGAGCAGGTTTTGGGCTGGCACGGCAAAATGACGCGCAGCCTCTCGAAATTCCTGCCAGGTTTGGGCCTTATTGAAACCCCAAATGGCCTCGAAGATGGGGCCTGGCTCCAGCGCGGTCCAGCGCAGGGCAATGGCATAGGTTTCGGGCAGTTCAATCCCCGCCTGGTCTTTGAAGGGTGTCGCGTTCTCTTCCGGTTCCACGTTATCTTTGAGCGGGCCGTAGGTATCGGAGATAACCGGGCCAAAGCGAGATACCCGAATCAGAACCTCAACCGACTCGCCGCCTGCCACCTGAAGCGTTTCGGCGCGGGTTTCAAAGTCAACCCATGCTCCATTGAATTCATACTGATTGGGGTTGGCCGGGTTAACCTTTAGAACGTATAAATCCATTACATCCGGTCCAACGTTGGTGAAGCCCCAGGCAATACGGTCGTTGTGACCAATGACGACGCCAGGCACGCCTGCGAAAGAGAATCCGCTCACTGCGAAGGGGCAAGCCTCCGACTTGGGGCGGCAGTGCAGCCCCACCTGGTACCAGATGGAGGGCATTTGGATGCCCAGGTGCGGGTCGTTGGCAAGCAGGGGCATTCCGGTTGTGGTCAATTTGCCCGAAACCGCCCAACTGTTCGAACCGATCCCTGCTCCGGCGGGGCCGAGCAGAGAATCGAGGCTCGTTATTTGAGATTCGATATTCGTTATTTGAGATTCGATATTCGTTATCCGAGCATCCAATATCGAATTCCGAGCATCGAGCATCGAATATCGAGCATCGAGTTCCTCCACAATGCGCGGATGGTCGGCAGGGTAGGGAGGGAAGAGTTCGTCCACCTGTTCGGGAGAAAACATCTTGAGCAGGATGGCGCGCTCGATTTCCGCGCCCATGTTGCCGCGCAGGTCCCAGGCCATGGCTTTGGCCCAGGTCAGGCTGTGAATGGGCGTCCAGGGTTCGATGACGTATCCACGGTTGAGCAGGCTGGTCAGGATGGCGTATTCCAGGCTGAGTTCCACCGGCTTTCGCTGGGAGATGTAGGCATTCACCCCCTCTGTGTAGGCATCGAGAATGGCGCGTGATTCGGGCGAGAGCATTTGGTATTCCTGCTCAGCCAGTTGCCGCCAGCCCAGCGTGCGCAGGAAAGAATCGGTTTTTACCTGGCCCTTGCCGAACATTTCGGAAAGCCGGGCTGAACCAATGTGCCGCCAGAAATCCATCTGCCAGAAGCGGTCTTGCGCGTGGACGTAGCCTTGCGCCATAAACAGGTCGTGCAGAGTCGTGGCGTAGATGTGCGGGATGCCCATCGAATCGCGGTAAATATCCACCGTCCCCTTTAGGCCAGGCAGGGTAATTTCCCCGTCGGTTTGCGGGAAAGACTTTTGGGCGGTTTGCGGCACCCAAACGAAGTTCAGATAGCCGACCAGCAGGGCAAAAATAATCACAATACTTAAAATCGCCATCAGTGCGCGGCGCAAGACGTTAGGCATACTCCTCCTTCGCAGGTCGCTTTAAGTTCAAAATTAAGGGAATTATAGTCTTCTTGGTGGAATATTTACAAAACGTTTACGCTCCATTCATTCTTTTTTCATTTTTGGCTGGTAAACTGTTTTCAGTTTTGCAGAAAGGAGGCAACTATGCAAATCATTGAACCCTATTTGAGCAATGGCTGGTTCATCAGCGAGGCTACCGTCCTGCTGGCGGGCGGGGCAAACGACGAGAACAGCGGTTATATTCTGACTCTGGCAGACCCCAGCGGGCGCTTTATGCGCGAGGCTTTTGTGCGCCGCGCGGCGGATGTAGATGAACTGCTCAAACAACAGCGCGTGCCAATGGCACGCTGACTGCGCTAAAACCTGCCAGCGCGTCCAAAGAATTTCCTGCCCGTTCAAAGGCTGCGTCTCCCCTGGTGGGGGAGTTTGTTTTTAAATCAGGGTAGTCCACACGGGGGATAGATGACTGCCTGGCAGTGTTGCTAAACTTTGCAAAAATTTTTGATGGAGGAGACCGTATGCCAAAAATCCTGGCCTTTTTTTCCTTGCTATTACTTTCCACTCTGGCCTGTTCGCTGTCAATATCCGATTTGCCTGCCGATGGAGAGTCCCCCACCCCGGATGTGGCTACCGTAGTCGCCGCCACGCTGACGGCGGTTTCCGCTGCGCCCACGCCTGAACCATCCGAAACGCCCGCCGCCCCCGCGCCGTCCGCGGCGGCTTTGACGGTTGCTTACGCCCGCGAGGGCAACCTCCTGCTCTGGCGCGAAGGAGAATCGCCCCGCGCTCTGACCACCTCCGGGCAGGATGAAGCGCCCCGCATCAGTGACGATGGTCAGGTGGTTGCCTTTTTGCGTAACGGAGAACTATACTCCATCCGCGCCGATGGCAGCGGGGAGCAACCGCTCGTCAACCGCGCCTATCTCGACTCGTTCCGGGCCGCGGGCATGTTAGAAGTCCGCGTTCGACAGTTCGATTTTGTTCCCGGCAGCCACGAGGTCTTTTTTTCGCTTTATGCCGAAACGGATGGTTACCCCATGCCGTTGGGCGACCTGCAGCGGGTGAACGCCGATGGCGGCGCCGCGCCCTCCATTGTTTTGGCCGCCGGGCAGGGCGAGGGGCAGTGGACGTTTTCGCCCGATGGGCGCTTGTTTGCGCTGGCGCAGGGCAATCAGATACGGGTATTGAACCGGGATGGCAGCGGTGACCGGGTTGTGTTTACTTTTGAGTTTGTTTCGACCTACAGCGAATGGACATATTATCCCCAGGTTGTCTGGCGCGAGGATTCCGCCGGGTTCTACACCGTTATTCCGGCTTCTGCCGCGCTGGAGAGTCCATCCCAGCCAACCCGTTACTATTACGTTCCGCTCACGGAGGGCAGTCCCGCCCAACTGGCCGAATTCGTGGCCGTGCCAGTTTGGGAGAGTTTTGCGCTCATGGCCCCCAACGGGTTGAGCGTGGCTTATGTGCGCCCAGATGGCAGTTCACAGTCTGTGCATGTGATTGATTTAAGCACCGCCGACCGCGCGATACAGACCGATTCCAGATTGTCGATTGTAAATTGGAATCCAGATGCGCAGCATGTTGTCATTTACAATCCCAACACGCCTGCCGATGTGTACGCGCAGGCCTTTGGCGAGCCGCCCCTGCCGCTGAACGATGGCGTTGGGGCGCTGGAAGAGCTGCGCTGGGTGACGGAGAACCGCTTCCTGTTTCTGCGCGGCGGGCAACTATGCTTGCGTGATGGCTCCACGCCCAGCCTGGTGATAGACAGCAATGTGACGGCGTATGATTTCGCGCTTGCGCCGTGAGAGAGAAAGAGATTCATCGCAGGAATCATCCAGCGATGCTATACGAGATTCAGTCGGCGTCAGCATGGGCGAGATACTTCAGCGCGCATACCCTGACGCACCAGCCTGCTCAAGAGGAAAAACCACCCTGAAATCTTTCCGCGAAAACCTATCCGCTGCGCCTGACCACAATCAGTGTAATATCGTCAGAGACGGGCGCATCAGCAATGAATTGCACAACGGCGGTATCGACCGCTTCAAGCACATCGGAAGCCGACGCGGGTATCAGAACGTTGAGGACCGCAGACAGGCGAGATTCGCCAAAAATTTCACCGGTCGGAGAGAAGGCCTCAGTGATACCATCTGTATAGAACAACAGTACATCGCCAGGGGCCAGGTCAATACTGGCCTGGCCCATAGCGACGCCATGCTCGACCCCCAACGCCATGCCCGTGCGAGTCAGACGTTCGATGTCGGGAACAGGGCTGGCGAACGGGTATTTTATCCAAAGCGGGGGATTGTGTCCGGCATTGGCGTAGATAAAGCGCCCGGTCTGTGAATCCAACACGCCATAGACAGCCGTGACGAACATGCCCTGCTCTGCATCGGGGTAGAGCAAATCGTTAACCTGACGCAATGCTTCAGCAGGCGAATCGGTTTGTAAGACAGCGGCGCGCACCAGGGTTCGGGTGAGGGCCATAAACATGGCCGCCGGGACACCCTTGTCGGCCACATCCGCAATAAACAGACCCAACTTGCCGCCGGGCAGTTCAAAGACATCATAAAAATCACCACCCACCTGGCGAGCCGTACGCCAGCGCGCGGCTAAATCCCAATGCGGCAGGCGAGGCAAAGCCTTGGGGATGAAGGTCTGCTGGATTTGGCGCGCCAGTTGAATTTCAGTTTCCAGGCGTTCGCGGGCCACCATCTCGCGCTGGAACAGGTCGTTCTGAATGGAAAGCGCCACCTGTTGGGCGATTCCGTTCAAAATCTCCAGCCGGCGGGCACGGAATCGGCGCCCGCCGGTGGCTTCTTCCGCCAGCATGACGCCGAAAATCTCGCCCTTCACAATCAGCGGCAGGGCAATCAGCAAACGCTCTTCGCTGTAGGTCAATTGCTCCACTTCGTGGGACAGGCAGGGATAGATTTCTAACCAGGATTCCGGCCCGCGATGGGCTTCCTCGCACATTGCCATTTCACCGCTTTCGATGGCCGCCGCCAGCACAGGGAACTCATCCCACTCAAGCGTTCTCCAGACCAACGGGCGGACTTCTTCTGGGATGCCATAAGACTGGGCTGGACGCAGCAGGCCGGTCTCAGGGTGGTAGGTGTAAATGGCCGAGCGCTCCACTCCAACCAGGATGGGCATAATGCGGACGATGGTGCTGAGGATATCGTCTAACTCGGAAAGACTGACCACCGCCTGGGCGACCTGCAACAAGGCAGCTGAAGCGTAAGCCTGCTCCTGGGCAGCGTCATACAATCGGGCGTTTTCGATGGCAACGGCAGCATAGCTGGCAAAGGTGGTGGTCATCGCCTGGGCTTCGTGGCCGTAGCGTCCGGGGGTATGGTGCGCCAGGGTAAGGATGCCCACCGACTGGTCGCCGATGCGCAGGGGCACGGCAATGGCCGAATGGTCGGGGTCGAAGCCAGCGGAAAGCGCGGAGGGGCCGCTGGGGTCGCCTGGCTTGCGGATAAAAGGCTGGCGCGCCAGCAAGGCCACCGCCAGCATGGTATCGGCTTCTGGATAATCCTGGCGCGCCTGCTCCAGGTCGCTGGCGCGCGCGCCATGCACGGCGGCGCAGTAGATGTTTTCGTCATCGAGCAACCAGATGGCGGAAATATCAGAAGGCAGGTTGCGCTCCAGTTCGGTCAGGATGGCATCCAGCACTTGCTCCAGGCTGGCGTTGGCCGAGAGCAGAACAGCCACTTCGCGCAGGCTGTCGCCCACCTGCCGCCGCCATTGCTCAGAGCGGTACAAGTCGGCATTACGAATCGCTGCCGCAATCGAATCGCCGAGGGTTTCGATGATGAGTTTATCTTGTTCGGTAAAGGCATTCAACTGGTCCGACTGTACGTCCAAAATACCCAGCACCTGCCCGTTGAATACGAGCGGCACAGTTAATTCGGAGCGGGTATTGGCCGGGGGCAGGGGCGAGGGCTGGTAGCGCGGTTCTTCATCGACGTTGTTGGCGAGCAGAGTTTTGCCGTTGCGCGCCACCCAGGGGATGATGCCCTCTGGCTCGTCGAGGTCAATGATGTAGCCTTCCAGGGCGTCAGAACGCGCGCCTGACCCGGCTTCGTAGTGAATCTGCCGTCGGTTGGGATGCACGGTAAAAAGATGAACATACGGAAACCCAAACCGCTCATGAATCCGTTCAGCCACTTCCTGCATCAGTTCGCGCAGGTTCAGGATGGAGGTAATTTGCTTGCTGACCTCTCCAACCACACGCAGTTGATTGGCCTGATGCTGGAGACTGCCATAGAGATTGGCGCCCTCAATGGCCACGGCCACGCTATCGGCCAGCGCACGCAAGACGAGCAGGTCGTAGGGGTGAAAAGCATTCAGCGCATCAGACTGTACATCCAGAACGCCCAGCACGCGTTCTTCAATCTTAAGAGGGATAACCGCCTCGGAACGGGTTTCTGGCAAGCCATCTACCAGACGATAGGCAGGGTCCTGACGCACGTCGTTGACAATTTTTTCTTCCCCGGTTAAGGCGGCCATGCCAACCAGGCCTTGTCCGAGTTCGACCTGGAACGACAGTTCTTTGCGACTGCCCTTGCGGCGGGTAGCGCCGCCTGAACCAGAGCGAAAGGTCAGAACATGCTGTCTCGGCTCCAGCGTAAAAATGCCAACATAATAATATTTAAAAGTCGATTGGATAAGCCGCGTAACCCGGTGCGCCAGTTCGTCGAGGTCGGGTTCGTTGGCAATTTGGGCGGTAACGGTGCGCACCAACCCTAACTGACCAATGCGCCAACGTTCGACATTGATACGATGCCAGGCAATGAGGGCGATGGAGGCCGTGCGCCCCAGGCCTTCGACAAAGTTGATTTCACGCCGCGTGAATTTTTCATCGTTCCCGCGCCGGATTCGGATGACGCCGAGGCCAATTTCCTCGTGCCGAAAGGGAATTGCTATGGTATGAACGGATTCGACCTGCTTGCGGATGGTCTTTTTTTGCTCAAAGGCCTGAAGCATCAATTCTTCTGGCGGCTGCGGTGGAAAAACGCTCTCGACCCAGTCGGGCAGGCGAAAGGCAGTTTCGTCGAGCCATAGCAAGACTTCCCCAGGAACCAGACGAGCAGCAGTTTCGAGAATCAGGTCGCGCTGGGCAGCGAAGGTGTTGGAAGCCAGGATGCGTTCGCCGAGGTCGAACAGGTCGGGATAGCCAGGTTTATGGCGCGGGGCTGGTTTCTGCGCCAAGCCGCGGCGTTTGACCATCGTCAGGGTGTTCCCCTCTTCCGGCGACCACTCAAAGCGGACTTCGTCCATCAGTTTGCGCATGAAGAACAATCCCAGGCCGCCAATCGGACGGTCTTCGAGGGCGGCGTCGATGTCGGGGTCAGCAATTTCATCTGCGTTGAAGCGCTTGCCCTGGTCATTGAGAATCATCGTCAGGGCATCACGGGTTGCAAAGACCGTAATGTGTATTTGCCCATCTGGAATGCCTTCGTAAGCATATTCGATGATATTCGAACAGGCTTCGTCGACCGCCAGCTGAATGTTGTAGATTTCTCTTTCATCCATGCCAACCTGGCGCGCAATCTCGCCGACGAACTCGCGGATCGGGTCAAGATTCTCAAATTGAGCGGGGAAAGTTCGGGAGGGCATGGGGCCTGATGACTGATGATTCTCGCCTGGGAACATCTTCCAAATAAAGAAAGCCGCCTGAATTGGGCGGCTCGCGGTTAAACAACTTCAGGGCAATTTACAGGTTTCCGACAGCCGTTGTAACATCGGGATAAATCTTGAACAGGCTGGTAAAACCGGCCAGTTCAAGGGCGGCATGAATGCTTTCAGGCACGGAGGCTAACACAACTTCGCCCCGATTGAAACGCTTGCAGTTACGCTGGGCGGCAATGAGGGCGCGGAAGCCTGCACTGGACATATACTCAAGCCCGGCCATATCGATGGCGATTTTAAAGCGGCTTTCGTTGTTGATGGCATCCAACGCTTCTGCCAGTTTAGGGGCGGTGGCGCTATCGACACGGCCAGTGATGGTCACCAAGTCGCAGTGTTTGAATTGTTTGGTTGTGACTTCCATCATTCCTCCATAAGCGAGTAAAAAAGGTAACAAAATTATATCACGGGCAGGGTGAACAGCGAGCCAGGAGCAAAAAAACGATTGAAGAACGAATTGATTGGCCGCAAAGCAAAAAATGGATGCCAGACCAGAGAAACTTACAGACCCAGGCCAAAGAATTCACCGCCAAACTTGAACCCGGCCACTTCGAGTTTGGGGCCGAACATAGGACGAATGCCCGTTGGTTTGAGTTCGCCAATGATTTTTCCTTCAGGGCCAGTTCCGGTAGCAACGAATTTGTAAATGTCGGTCTGCGTCACCACATCCCCTTCCATGCCAGAGATTTCGGTAATTTGGGTAGCCTTGCGCGTACCATCGGCCAGACGCGTCATGTGGACAATGAGGTTGATGGCTGAAGCAATTTGCTTGCGAATGGCAATAACCGGCAGGTCAATCCCCGACATCAACGCAGTGGTCTCCAGCCGGGCAATTGCGTCGCGGGGTGAATTGGCGTGCAGGGTGGTCAGTGAACCAGAATGGCCGGTGTTCATAGCCTGAAGCATGTCGAGGGTCTCGCCGCCGCGTACCTCGCCCACCACCAGCCGGTCGGGCCGCATCCGCAGCGCGTTGCGCACCAACTCACGAATGCTGAATGCGCCCTGTCCATCCACGTTCGGCAACTTTGTCTCCAGGCGGACAACATGACGCTGCTTCATCTGGAGTTCTACAGCATCTTCAATCGTGATAATGCGTTCATGCTCGGGGATAAAGGTCGAGAGAATGTTGAGCATGGTACTTTTGCCCGAACTGGTATTACCAGAGATGAGAATATTAAGCCTGGCCACCACACACGCTTCCAGAAATTTTGCCATGTAAGGCGTGAGCGTACCGAGTTTGACCAGGTCGTCTACGGTCATCTTCGTCGGCAAGAATTTGCGGATGGTGATGGTCGGCCCATCGACCGCCACCGGTGGAATGACCACGTTGACGCGCGAACCATCGGGCAGGCGGGCATCCGCCGCGGGATTGTCGTAATCCACCCGCCGTCCCAGCGGGAGCAGGATACGGTCAATAATGCGCATGACGTGAGCATTGTCCTCAAACTGAACATCCGTCTCATACAGTTCGCCGCCGCGTTCGATGAAAACCAGTTTGGCGCCATTGACCATAATTTCACTGATTTCGGGGTCACGCAGAAGGAATTCAAGCGGGCCGTAACCTACCAGGTCGGCCAGCGCGCTCTCCACAATCTGAATGCGGGTGGCCATAGACAGGGTTTGGACTTCGTTAAACGTATCAAGAGTCTGCTCCAACCCACGATGCACATTGGCGCGCGTCAACTGCGCCGAGGGGATTTTCTGTAAGCCCGGCGCAATGGTATTGACCAGACGGGCCTTAATACGCAGAACATTTTCATCCAACAAGGTCGGTGGAATTACTTTGAACATGCGTTCAGCCATAACGCCTCCACGCCATCAGTATAACACCAGTCCGCTCAGAAAATCGGCGCAGGCAAATCTCTCGCGCTCGCCGGTCGGCTGAGGCGAAGCGGAGCGTCTCAATACCCAAAAAGACGAAAAAGAAAAAACCGCCAGCCCAGAACGGGCCGACGGTTTATTCTGTCGGGGTGGACGGATTCGAACCGACGACCTCTTGCTCCCAAAGCAAGCGCGCTAGCCAGCTGCGCTACACCCCGATTAGCAGCACGCAGTATAATGCAAACCGGTCATCATCGTCAATGCACAAAAGGGACGAGTTCAACGCCAAAGAGCATAGGGGGTTACCATAAAATTAACATGAAGATAGGATGTTTGGCGGTTAGATTTTCAGCGCAGGACATTGTAAAATCAGCATGGGCGCAAAAAATATCGCCCACCCAGGCATCTGTTCTCGCTCAAATGCACAAAGGCAATCCATGACCAATCCCGCGCAATTTGAAATTCTCAAACAAGGCGTTCCAGCCTGGAACGAGTGGCGGGCCGCGCATCCAGAAGCCATCATCGACCTGAGCGGCGCAGACCTCTACGAGGCCGACCTCAGCCGCGCTAACCTGAACGGCGCCAACCTCGAAAAAGCCTTCCTTGAAAAAGCCCGTCTCGCCGAAACCGACTTAATGAGCGCCAATCTCAGCCGCGCCAACCTCATCAACTCCCATCTCGTCACCGCCAACCTCACCGCGGCAGACCTCACCCGCGCCAACCTGTTTGGCGCCGACTTGCTTGGCGCGGACCTCTCCAAGGCCGACCTGACCAACGCCACCCTGGCCAACGCCAACCTCGCCAATGCCCGCATCGAAGGCGCAAAAGTATCCGGCTGCTGGGTCTACGGCGTCAACGTCCGTGACCTCAAGGGCGAATTCGCCGAACAAACCGACCTCATCATCACCCATCGCGGCCAACCCACCATCACCGTCGATAACATCAAAGTTGCCCAATTCGTTTACCTCTTCCTCAACAACCAGGAAATCCGCGAGGCCATCGATACCCTCACCTCCAAAACCGTCCTTCTGCTTGGCCACTTCGCCGCCCCCGACCGCAAAGCCATCCTCGAAACCATCAAAGACGGCCTGCGCAAATACGACCTGCTGCCCATCGTCTTTGAATTTGAACGTCCCAGCGAAAAAGATTTCACCGACACCATCCGCACCCTCGCCAGCCTGTCCTACTTCGTAATCGCCGACATGACCAACCCCAAAGCCGCCCCCATCGAACTCCCCACCACCCTGCCCGATTATCAGGTCCCCTTCGTCCCCATCCTTCAAGTCGGCGAACGCCCGTTTTCCATGATGACCGGCCTGCACAAAAAATACAACTGGGTCCTCGAACCTGTCCCCTACACATCCGCCGTCATGCTACGCCAGGAACTCAAACCCGCCATCATTGACCCCGCCCTCAAAAAACGCAACAAACTGCGTTTTAATGAAATCATCGAACAGCGAATCAAAACCACCCGCGAACTGCTCGAAAAAGGGGAAGAATAGCGTTTTTCATGATGGAACAAACCCGGCATTTTCCACGCCCCTGGCCGCTTCTGATTCTCCGAAGCGGCTTCTTGCTGCTTCTCAGCCTGTCACAGGCCTGCCAACCGTTAAAAGAACAGACTCCGCACCCCATGCTTTCTCCCTTGCCCGCGCCAACGCAAACCTCCCCACCATCTCCTGCGCCGACTCTCCCCCCCTCCGCCTCAGCAACCCCAACAGCCCTCCCCGCCTCCCGGCCCCCCCAATCATGCCCCGAAACCAGTGGACGCCTGGAGCGGAGCGCCATCGAAACCGACCTGCTCGACAAACCCATGCGCTACGCCGTTTACCTGCCGCCCTGCTACGATTCCAGCACGGAAAACCTCCCGGCGCTATACCTGCTGCATGGACAGAACTACGATGAAGAACAATGGATTCGCATCGGGGCAATATCCAAAGCCAATGAACTGCTCCGCGCCGGTGAGTTGCCCCCTTTTATCATCATCTTCCCCTATGATTACTCTTACAAACAGCCTACCGAATATCCATTTGCGCAAGTCTTTCTCCAAATGCTCATCCCCAACATTGACGCAGAGTATCGCACCCAAACCGACCCCGCCTTCCGCGCCATCGGCGGCCTCTCGCGCGGCGGCGCCTGGGCCATTCACCTCGGCACGCGCAACCCAAACATATTCGGAGCAATTGGCGCGCATTCCCCAGCCGTCTTTTTTAGCGACATGACCACCCTCCGCCTGCAACTTTCAGAAGCCAACCGCGAGACCTTTCCACGCATTTACATTGATGTCGGCTTGCAAGACAGCGAATACAATAGCGCCTTATCGTTTGCCAAAATACTTAATGAGATGAACTTGCCACACGAATGGCACGAATACATCGGTTTTCACGAGGAAAAATACTGGTCAGCGCACATTGAGGAATATTTGCGCTGGTATGCAGAACCATGGAAATAAGAGGGTAACCATATTTCGCCCCCACTTTGCGCCTTTGTCAGCATCCTTCTTGAAAAAACGGGGTAAATTAAGCGTATGGAACAGAATCGCGGATTGATTGATTCGTGGAAATCCAACGCCCTTTCGTTGTTGCTCAAAGCGCAGGCCCTGGCCTGGCTGCCAGGCTATTTGGCGGGGTGTTGGAATGCGATTCACAACTATCAGACGACAACCACTGAACCATCGGCGGCGTTGCGCACCTTTCTGCTTTCCATTTCGATATACACCAGCATTTACGGCGTCCTGTTATTGACTGCCTTCTTACCCCGCCTGACTTACCGCGCGCGGGTAGCGTTAATGCTCGGTCTCTATTACGTTTTGAGCATTGGCCTGTTCCGGCTTTCGGCGCTCAGCGGCGATGCACGGCTGATTTTGTTCATCTTCCTCCTGTTTGCTGCCCTTTTTCTTGAACCTCCGTATCCCTACCTGGCACTGGGCTTCTCCATGCTCAACTTTGGGATAATGGGCTGGCTGCACGTCTCCGGCTTTATCCAGATGGCAGAATCCCCGCGCTACAATGCGCATGACCCCACCGCCTGGATAAGCGGCGGCATTGTCTTTTTTATCATCGGCGGCACCACCGTCGGCATTACGCAATATCTGTTACGTTCTTTCTCGTCCACCCTGGCATGGCTGCAGGCTGTCGGGCAATTCGTCTCGCTGGAAAGCGAAATGAATCAAGCTATGGCGCGCGAACAAACCCTGCCCAATTTGCTCTCCAGGCTGTGCGAGACCCTCCAGCGGCATGGCTATTCGGCCTGGATAGGTCTGCGCGCATCCGAGGAACCAGCCTGGGAAGAGACCGATTGCAAGAGCGGTCAGGCGGCTCATTTACAGGCCCTGGCCGAACAATCGATAACATCTGGTAAAAAGGTCGAAAATTCGTCAATGCTTGCCCTGCCTCTGCTGATCGGCGAACGTTGCCTGGGCGCAATGGCGGTTGAATTGAAATACCGCGAGGCTTCCGAAACAGATTTCTTCAACAAAATCGCGGCAGCCATCTCGCGCACCATTGAGACCTTGCGTAATCACGCCAGGCGCGAAACATTGACCCGCATTGCCCAAGAACTGCTGGGCGAGCGCAATGAAAATACCATCTGGCAAATTGCGCTTTCGGCCACGCGCGCGCTGCTTCATGCCGAACGCGCTGCAATCTATGAATATGACCTTGCCAGCGACCGGCTTTCCTGCCCGCATTTTAGCGGCCTTTCACCAGACTACGTTCAGCGCATCAACCAGATATTCCATACCATTCCCGGCAGTCAGTTGCTTGTCAACCCCCAACCTCTTTTCATCGAAAATGTTCGCACTTCGCCCCTCACGCAGAATATCCATTTCTTGCTGGAAAGTGAAAGAATTGAAGCATATGCTGTTTTTCCACTTTTTATGCAAAGGCGGCTGATTGGCGCGTTTGTCGCTTATTATCACCATCCTCGCCATTTTTCACCGGCCGACCAGGAATTTGGTCAGACCCTGGCGCATTTTTTGATTGCCGCCCTGCAAAACGCGCGGCTGTTTGCCGAGACCAGGACGAAGTCGAATGAGCAGGCTGCTTTGTTTGTGGCCGCGCAAGAAATGTCTACCAGGATGAACGATTTTTCGGCGCTGTTAGGCCTGCTAGGCCGACAGATGGCGGAAGTTTTGCGCGCGACCAGCGCTTATATTTTCAACATTAACGAATCGGCTGGAATGCTTCAGTTGTTATCTGAATACTGGGCAGATGAGGCAAGTCCTACCGAACGCAAGTCGGATTTAGGTCGGCTGTACCCTGTTCAAGATTTCCCGCTTATCTTGACGACCGCCCGGCAGGGGTTGCCATTGGTTCTCAACAGCGACGACCCCCGCCTGACCGAAACCGAACGGAATGAATTCCACGAATACGGCGTAAAAACCAAACTGTTTCTGCCGCTCGCCTGGCAAGGCAAACTGGTGGGACTGGCCGAATTGTGGGAGAGCCGCGCCCCCCGCCGCTTTAGCCAGCACGAGATTAACCTGGCCCAAACGCTGGCCTCCCACGCCGCTGGGGCGCTGCGAACCGCCATGCTGTTTACCGAGATGGAATCACGCGAAGCCTACTTCCGCGCCCTCACCGAACATGCCTCCGAAGGCGTGGCGGTGCTGGATAGCCAAGGCAATTTCAAATACATCTCTCCGGTGCAAGAGCAGATTCTTGGTTATGATAATCAACGCATTTCGTTGATGGCCTTGAAACAAAGAATCCATCCCGAAGACCTGCCTGTGGTTCGCAAAGCCTTTCTGCGCAGCAGGCGTTCGCCTGACACACTGGTTTCGGTCACGTTTGGCATTCAAAACAGCAAAAACCGCTGGCGCACGCTGGAAACCACGCTCAACAATCTGCTCGAAAACCCTGCCGTTCAGGGAATTGTCGTCAACTTCCGCGATATTACCCGCCAAAAACAGGCTGAAGAACAGTTGCGCCAGGCATATGATGAAACGCTCGCCGGTTGGGCGCGCGCCCTGGAACTGCGCGATAAGGATACCGAAGGTCATACCCGCCGCGTGACCGACCTGACCCTGCGCCTGGCGCGCGCCATGAAAATTGACGAAGAGCAGATTGTTCACATCCGACGCGGCGCGCTTTTGCACGATATCGGCAAAGTTGCTATTCCGGATGCTATCCTGCATAAAACGGAGACTCTCACCATACAGGAATGGGAAATCATGCGCCGTCACCCGCAATATGCCTACGACATGCTCAAAGAGATTGCCTATCTGCGCCCGGCGCTGGAGATTCCCTACTGCCACCACGAAAAATGGGACGGCAGCGGCTACCCGCGCGGGTTGAAGGGCAAAGAAATTCCGCTCTCTGCGCGCATTTTCGCCATTGCCGATGTATGGGATGCGCTCACGTCTGACCGCCCCTACCGCCCAGGCTGGGAAGCCACAAGGGTCTTGCAACACATCAAAGAGCAAGCGGGCACGCATTTCGACCCGGAGATTGTTAAATTATTTGTGAAATTAGTTGAAGAAGAAAACATACGATGAAACCAGAGCCTCCTGTACGCTCCCTTTTTTTGGGGTTACGCTCTGTTTTCCGAGAGCAGAATAAATTCAGACGCCAGGCCTATCTCTGGGCAGTGATACTCAGCCTGCCGGTCATTGTCTGGACCTGGTTACTGCGCTTCGACATTCTTTTTTGGCGCATTGCGTATGGAGGACTGATAGCCGGCCTGTTGATTGCCGGAATTGGCCTGCTCAACCCCAACCTGCCCCTGCGCTGGGTGGAGCGATTCGTCATCCTCATTAACTTTGCATTTGGGTTCGGAAAATACACTTACCTTGTGTACGACCCTTCAGCGCCTCAACTGGTGAACTGGCTGGGAGAAATTCAGGCCAATTTTTGGACGATTGCCATCGGCTTCATTCTGACGTATATCGTCTTTGAGCGCAAACGCGCCCTGTGGATTTGTTTGGGACAGACCGCCCTGATTCTGCTCGCCACCCTGCCGCTCCTGCCAGAATTTTCCGCCGAAATTGCGCGTGAATTCTTTCGGCTGGAAACGCGCCTGGTGGCAATCGCTTTCATTACGCTGATACTGGCCAAAGCCAAAGACGACCTGATAGAAACGCAAAACCGCGCGCTCGATGTAGAAACCCTGGCCTATCTCGACCCGCTGACCGGGGTTCCCAACCGTCGCGCCCTCAGCCAGATAATTGAAAAGCGCATCGCCGAACCCCACGCTCAGTTGGGCCTGGTCGTAACCGACATTGACTTCTTCAAATCCATCAACGACACCTACGGTCACGACATCGGAGATATCGTCCTGCGCGAAACGGCCTCTCTGCTCAAGAACAGCCTGCGTGAGCGCGACCTGGTAGGACGCTGGGGGGGAGAGGAATTCGTCATCCTGCTGTACGAGGGCAACGCTGTCAACCACATTCACACCATCGAGCGCATCCGGCAGACCATCCAGGACAATGCCTTTACCAATGGCCTGCGCGTGACCTGCTCCTTCGGTGGGTCTGATTTACAACGCGGCGATACGCTTGAAAAACTCTTCTCCCGCGCCGACCAGGCGCTATACGTTGCCAAGAGCAAAGGGCGCAATCGGGTAGAATGGTTCTAATGCGTTATAATCGCGCCCATGTCACTGACCATTCAGGAAGTTGAACAGATTGCCAGACTGGCCCGCCTGGAACTGACCGACGAGGAAAAAGCCCGCTATCGCGAGCAGCTTTCGGCCATCCTTGACCACGTTGCCCAACTGCAACGGTTAGACACTGCCAGCATCCCCCCCACTGCCAGCATTTTCAGCGGCGACAGCCACTTGCGCCGCGATGAGCCTCGCCCCGGCCTGCCGCGCGAGGAACTGCTCAAAAACGCCCCCGAACAGGAAAAAGGGCAATTCAAGATTCCACCGGTTTTTGAATAAGTACCAGGTATCCTGCTTCAGGTAAAACCTGACACCTGACTCCTGACACTGGATACCCAATCCCTGACACCTGACACTTAAACACCCGACACCTATGTTTTCGCTTACCGAAGCCCAAAAACTCCTCCAGAGCGGAGAAATCTCCAGCCGCGAGCTGGTTTCTGCCTGCCTGGAGCGGATTTCCGCGCTGGAGGGGACGATTCACGCCTTTTTGCATCTTGACGCGGAGGGGGCGCTCAAACAAGCCGATGCGGCAGATGCAAAACTGGCCGGGCTGCGCAAAACCGGTTTGCCTGTTTCCGAGTCTGCCGGGTTACTGGGTATTCCAATGGCCATTAAAGACGTTCTCACGGTCGAGGGAATGCCCTGCACCTGCGGCTCGAAGATTTTGGAAGGTTACATTCCGCCCTTTACGGCCACGGTGGTGAAGAAATTACAGGCGGCGGGCGTTATAGTTCTTGGCAAGACCAACACCGATGAGTTTGCAATGGGTTCCAGCACCGAAAACTCGGCCTATGGCGTAACGCGCAACCCCTGGGATACCTCGCGCGTGCCGGGCGGCTCCTCGGGGGGCAGCGCGGCGGCGGTGGCGGCGGGGTTTGCCCCGGCGGCGCTGGGGAGCGATACGGGCGGTTCAGTGCGGCAGCCCGCCTCGTTTTGCGGCGTCACCGGTCTGAAGCCGACCTACGGGCGCGCTTCGCGCTACGGGTTGGTGGCCTATGGCTCATCGCTGGATTGCGTTGGGGCGTTTGGGCGCAGCGCGGCGGATGTGGCGGCGGTGTTCTCCGTCTATAACGGACGCGACCCGCTCGACGCGACCACGCAGGATGTTCCGGCGGCGAAGATTGTTCTTGAAACGGAAACAGGTTCCAGCCTGGCAGGAATCCGAATCGGGGTGCCGAAGGAGTATTTCCTCGCGGGGATTCAGCCAGAAGTGGAAGAAAAAGTTCGCGCGGCCATCCAAAAAATGGAAGATTTGGGCGCGGAAATCCGCGAGGTCAGTTTGCCGCACACCGAATATGCCCTGCCGGTTTATTATCTGATTGCCCCGGCAGAGGCCAGCGCCAACCTGGCGCGCTTTGACGGGGTGCGCTACGGCCCGCGCGTGAGCGGAGAGACGATGTGGGATGTCTTTTACAAGACGCGCGGCGAAAAGTTCGGCGACGAGGTGACGCGGCGCATCATGCTCGGCACTTACGCGCTCTCGGCGGGTTATTATGACGCGTTCTACGGGCAGGCGCAAAAGGCGCGCACGCTCATTAAGCGCGATTTCGAGCAGGTTTTCCGCGAGGTGGATGCGGTGGCCTGCCCGGTGGCGCCGACGACGGCCTTCAAAATTGGGTCGCACGGCGATGACCCGCTGGCGATGTACCTGGAAGATATTTTTACCCTGCCGGCCAACCTGGCCGGGGTGCCGGGACTGGCGTTCCCGGTCGGGTTCGATGCCGCCGGGCTGCCGGTGGGGATGCAGTTGATGGGCCGGCACTTTAACGAGGCGGCTTTGCTGAAAATAGCGCACATTTATCAACAGGCGACGGATTGGCATTTGGCAAGGCCGAGATTCGCTGTTGAACAATAGATATTCGAACGTTTTGAGGAGATTTTCATGAATATTTTCATCACCGGCGGCGCAGGATACATTGGTTCGGCCACCGCCGAAGCCTTACTCAACGCGGGACACCAGGTTACGGTTTACGATTCGCTGGTGACGGGGCACCGGCAGGCGGTGCCAAAAGGCGCGAAGTTTATCCACGCTGAGTTGTCTGATTCGCTGGCGCTGGCGATTGCGCTGAAGGAAGAGAAATACGATGCCGTGATGCACTTCGCGGCTTTCATCGAGGCGGGCGAGAGCATGAAAGACCCGGCCAAGTTTTTCCGCAATAACCTGATTAACTCGCTGACTTTGATTGAAGCAACGGTCAAGGCCGGGGTGCCGCGTTTTCTGCTCTCCTCGACGGCGGCGGTGTACCAATCGAGCGAGGAACCGCTCACGGAAGACTCCCCGCTTGGGCCGACGAACACCTACGGATACACCAAACTGGCCATTGAACAGTCGCTGGACTGGTATCGACAAATTCATGGGCTGCATTTTGCGGCGTTGCGCTATTTCAACGCCAGCGGGGCGCTGCCCGGGCACGGCGAGGCGCATCAGCCGGAGAGTCATCTCATCCCGCGCGTGCTGCAGGTGGCGCTTGGTCAGGCCGAGTATGCCTACATTTTTGGGACGGATTATCCGACGCCGGATGGGACCTGCATCCGCGATTACATCCACATCGCCGACCTGGTTTCAGCGCACATCCTGACGGTGGAAGCGCTGGCGGAGAAGGATAAATTGATTTACAACGTGGGTTCGGGCAATGGGTTTTCGGTGCGCGAGGTGATAGACACTGCCAGCGCGGTGGTCGGGAATGTTATCCCGGTCAAGGAAATGCCGCGCCGCCCCGGCGATTCAGCGCGGCTGGTGGCTTCGTCGCAGAAAATTCGGCGCGAGTTGGGCTGGCGGCCGCAGCACGATAACATCCACGATATCATCAGCAGCGCGTGGGAATGGCACAAGAGCCATCCGAGAGGGTACGAGGGGTAAGGCCAGGGTAGAGGCTGCCCGCGCAAATCAGAATTGGGGCCAGGTTATCCCATGGCCAGCACAAATTCGGAGGCAGTCGGGAAGCGGTCTTCGGGCTTTTTCGCCATGGCGCGTTGGATAGCTGTTGCAACGTGGCGTGGCAGGCTCGGAATGGCTTCGCGCGCGTCGGGTGGCGGGGCGGTCATGTGCGCCAACAACAGCGCGCCCGTGCCAGAGCGTTTGAAGGGGAGCGAGCCAGTCAGAAGTTGGTAACTCATCACGCCGAGGGCGTAGATATCGGCGCGTCCGTCAATTTCGGCGGCCCCCTGAATTTGTTCGGGAGCAATGTAGTCGAACGTCCCCAAAACTGCCGAAGCCGTGATGTTGGTATGGGCATGGGCGACTTTGGCAATCCCAAAGTCGGTCAGCACGGCGCGAGCCGAATCATCTCGCGTATCCAGCATCACATTGGACGGTTTCACGTCCCGATGCACCAGCCCGGCAGCGTGGGCATAGTCGAGCGCATCGGCCACATCGCGCAGGATGGGCAGAGCAACAGGAAGCGGCATCCTTCCGTTTTGTTTGAGATATGCGGATAGATTGGCGCCATTCAGGTATTCCATCACCATGTAGTACAGGCCATTTTCTTCGCCGAAATCGAACAATCGAACAATGTGAGGATGTTCCAACCCGGAGAGCATCTGCGCCTCGCGCATGAACCGCCGCCGGAAAATTTCATCCTCGGCCAGGTTGGAAAGCAAGACCTTGATGGCAACAGTGCGATTCTGGGTGGGATGCTCGGCGCGGTAGACTTCGGCCATGCCACCCTTGCCAATCAATTCGAGATGTTCATAGCGTGAAAACAGGAGCGGAGCCAGGGTTTGGGTATCAGAGGAGGCAATGTATTTGCGCTGGACGGGCGTTTTTAAGTAGTCAATTTTGATGCTGTAAAACGCGCGGTCCACAAAACGTTGGAGCGCCTTGCGCGCTGGCTGGAACAGCGCCCCGGCGGCGATGGCCGAGAGCGCCAACCCAAGCGTGGATTGCGCCCCCGAAGTGACGATGTTAAAAACGGTATTAACCACCAGCAACACCAGCCCAAACACCGAGGCCAGCAGGCCGGTCAAGGCCCCATAGACCAGAGCGCGGTTAATCAGAAAATCAATATCGAACAGTTTGTAGCGGGCAATTGCAATCGTAAGACAGACCGGGAAAAACAGAAAAAGCGGAATGCTCACGACTCTCATGGCCATTACAAAAACAATGAAGGCGGTAGAATTTGGGTCTTGCAGAGATGGGATGAGAAGCGCTGGCAGGTTGAAAGCAAGAAACCACAGAAGCGGGCCCATCGTCCCCAAGAAGACCCAACGAATTTGTTGGCGCTGGTTGAGGTTGGCGGTTTGCTGGTGGCGATAGAACATGGCAAAGATGCTGGTCGCATACCAGACAAGCGCGTTGACGGTTGAAATAAACAGAGAGGCGATATACCCAAAGAAGGGCGAACCCGGCCAGTAGAGCAAAATGATATTGAGAACCAGCGCGGGAAGCAAGAATTTGAACCAGCGCGGCAGAAAGCGGCCATCAGGGTAAATCCATCCAAGCAAGACAATCCCCAACTCCGCCATCATCAGAATTGGGCTGAAGAGGTACTGCGTCTCAGCCTGGGTCATCATCTCATTGCCAATTCCGGTGACGCGCAGACCAAAGGTCATAATCATCAGGGAAAGGAAAATAGCCATCCAGTCATCGGAACGTCGCACAAACAGGAGCATAGCCAGGCTGAAATAGCCAAGCAGGATGTATATATCCGCAAGCAGCTGAACCGTAGAGTAAGTAAAAAGGCTCAGCCCGATGCGCGCTATCTGGCTGAGGAAGTACACGCTGGTAAAACTGCCGCCAATCGATTCCAGGATGTGTGTGGAAAGAATCCAGGCGATGTAGGTTACCACCAACACCCATGCGCCCTGCAAGGTCAGACGTAAGGCGGGTCTGTTCTTGAGCGAGGTCAGCGTCGCCGTGGATGGAGTGGGAGTAGAGGGCGTATCGGTCATAGCAGATATGCGCAAGTATACAATCCTTGCCGATTCTTGACATTACGGGTGATTTACGATTCTCTATTGTGAAAGGTTGCGCAAAGGATTTTAATCGGTCAATCTGTGATTTTGCTGAAAAAATATGGTAGGCTTACGATAATGGCCCAAATGGTCATTAAACTCCAATCCAAAAGAATATCGCCAATTTCCACCATGAATCATCTCAAATCGCTTTTCCTGCTCGACCCGGAAATCCATTTTCTTAACCATGGCTCATTTGGAGCCTGCCCCAGGCCCGTTTTTGAAGCATATCAGAGCTGGCAGCGGCGGCTGGAGCGCCAGCCGGTCTTGTTTTTAGGCCGTGAATATGATGCCCTGCTGCAAGAATCCCGCGCGGCGCTTGGAATTTATCTCAACGCAGAAGCAGAGGACCTGGTCTACATTCCGAATGCCACGCACGGCGTCAATATCGTTGCCCGGTCGTTGAATCTTCAGCCTGGCGATGAAGTCCTTACCAGCGACCACGAATATGGAGCCTGCGATTTCACCTGGGAGTTCATTTGCAACAAAACCGGCGCAAAATACATTCACCAACCCATGCCGTTGCCGGTCAGAACGGAAGAAGAACTTGTAAATCAGTTTTGGGCGGGCATCACCAAACAGACGCGAGTCATTTACCTGAGTCATATCACCTCGCCCACCGCTCTGCGCCTGCCCATCGAACCAATCTGCGCGCTCGCCAGGCAGGCCGGGATTCTAACGGTTATCGACGCTGCGCACTCTCCAGGTCAGATACCGGTCAATTTGCAGGGTTTAGGGGCCGATATCGTCTTCGGCAACCTGCACAAGTGGATGATGAGTCCCAAAGGCGCAGCCTTCTTATACGCCCGGCGCGAAATTCAACCGATGCTGGAACCATTGGTAGTCAGTTGGGGCTACGGCGGCAATCCCCCATTGGAACGCAGTTCACGCTTCATTAACTTCTTTCAATGGACAGGTACGCGAGACCCCTCCGCGGCGCTGGCCGTTCCTGATGCCATCCAGTTCATGGAAGCGCATGATTGGGGAAATGTGCGCCAGGAATGTCATGCCCTGCTCGTGAAAGCCGTGGAACAAATCTGCGACCTGGTCAAACTGCAGCCCCTCTACCCGCTGAATGGAGCATTTTTCAGCCAGATGGCCATCGCCCCACTCCCACCAGGCGTGGACATTTCCGTTCTCAAATCCCGGCTCTATGAAGAATACCGGGTAGAAGTCCCACTGATTGAATGGCAGGGCCAAAAATTCGTCCGGATTTCCATCCAGGGCTATAACACTCCAGATGACGTGGATGCGCTGGTAAACGGGCTGGGGCATTTGCTGGCCGGAAAAAATTAAACTCAAATTGGGTGGTTGCTTTTTCTTAAAAAGTTTGTATACTGATTTCAATACTTTTTTCTACATAGGAGAATTGAAATGGAAAAACGACAGGTTGGACTTATTGCCACCATTGTAACCGCCTTATGTTGCGGATGCCCGGGATTGTTCAGCATATGTTGGGGCGGTCTCGCTGCGATTGTCAGTTTTATTCCTGATGCAGACATCAACATCGGCGGCAGTAGCGACCCGCAAGCTGCGCTGATTACGGGGATTGCATCGCTGTGTGGCGGCATCATTTTCCTGGCCATCCCCATTGTCGTCGGCGTGTTAACCCTGCGCAAGAAACCCGAAGAAACCTCTGTGGTCAGCAGCGAACCGGTTCCCCCTGCTTCCTGATTGAAAATGCGTTAAAGTATAGTATTATATTGAAGGCGGCAGCCGCGCCATGTGGCTGCCGCCTTCAATATTTGTTTTCAATCTGATATGTTTCATCGGGTTAATACTGCTTGTCCCATCTTTCAGGCCGTGATACACTTTTAACATGCCTGTACCTGTTCTCGTTGTTACCCCACAAACCGGATTTGGTGCGTCTCTCCGCAACGAACTGGACGCGCATCAGTACAACGTGTCGGTAACAGCAGATTTTTCGGAGGCCATCTACCACGTTCGGAAAACGGACTACCCGGTCATCGTCTTAGATGCGGAATTGGAGGATGTTGGGCTTTCCTTGCTCGATATTGGCTACGCCCTCAGACAGGTTAAAAGTAGCGTACAATTCATCCTTGCCAAACGCCCAGGGCAAAACCTCGAAGAAGGCCTGATGCTGAACCCGGCGGCGACTTTGGTCAAACCAATCTCCACCTCAGAACTGACCAGCCTGTTGAAAAAATTGACCGAGGCTCAACCAAACACCAATAGCGCCTTCATGCCTATGAAAAAATCTGCTCTTCCTGCATTCGACCCGCAAGCGCGCGTCCTGGCAGAAACTTCGCGGATGGTCTGGATTAAAGATGTCAGCAAAGCGGCGCAGCACCTCACCCGCCTCACTCTGGAATCCTCGGCCCAAGCCGCGTTGATTACGCGCGAAAGTGAACTGTGGGCTTACGCCGGGCAACTCTCCCGAGATGCAGCCCAGGAACTCTCCGAATCCGTGCAGCGATACTGGGACAAAGAAAACGAAAGCGACATCCTGCGCTTTATCCGTCTGCAATCAACCGAAGCCCAGCATATCCTGTACGCGCGCAAACTTTCGGCCAGCATGATTTTGGCCCTGGTCTTTGACGGAGAAACCTCTTTCAGCACCATCCGCGCCCAAGCCGGGAAACTGGTCAAAAACCTGGCCGATAAGCCCGACGAACCACCCGCCGAACAACCAAACCAAATTCGCGTACCATCGCCATTCAAAGAAAACAGCTTCCTGCTTCCAGATGAATTTGAAGAAGAAGACCTGCCACCCATCTCTGAACTGTTGGGAGATGTGCCGCCGCCGGTTCCCGTCAAGCCGCATATTCCCCATCCGGGCAGCCTGCCTTGGGAACAACCCGCCGAATCCGTTCCTGTGGCCCATCTGGCAATCGATGAGCCTAAGACCCAGCCTCCGCCGGTTTTGCAGAACACGCCCGATGTTGCTCCACACTTCAGCATAGAAAGCTCCCCTGTTATTCCGCGTGACAGTTTTAAACGCCCGCTTCCCGCAATGGATGAAACCATGGCAGCCAACGCGCCCCTTACCGAAAACCAGGCCGAAACGCGCTCATCGACCATCCCGGATGAATTGCAACTGACCCGCAAGCAAATTTCACAAAAGGACCAGTCGCTGATAGAAACCAAACCCCATTCCATCGCAGAATCCGTCACACAGGTGGCTCACCGCATTCTGCTCGAACCGGCTTCCCCCGCCATGGCTGACCTGACCTATGCGTGCCTGCTCGTTCCACGTTTTGATAACCACCACCTGGTCGGTGATGCCGCCGACCGCCTGACCGAATGGGTGCCACAGGTTTGCGTGGCGTTTGGCTGGCGGCTGGAACACATCTCCGTCCGCCCGGATTACCTGCAATGGGTGGCGCGCGTCCCACCATCCACCGCGCCCGGACACGTCATGCGCGTTATCCGCCAGCAAACCTCCGACCGGCTGTTTAACGAATTCCCGCGCTTTAAAAAGGATAACCCCTCGGGTGACTTTTGGGCGCCCGGCTACCTGATTATGGGCAGTTCCCAGCCACATCCACAGCATTTGGTGCGCAGCTTCATCAAGCAAACCCGTGAGCGGCAAGGGTTGACCCAAGACGAATAGAGACGACAAAAAAGGTGGCAGTCACCTTAACGTGACTGTCACCTTTTTGATTCCTTTTATGGTAAATTAAGTCCATGCCCCCCAAACTCTACCTGATTGATGGACACGCCCTCGCCTACCGCATGTTTTTCGCCCTCACCAGCGGCGCGGCTGGCGGGCGCTGGCAAACCTCCAAAGGCGAACCCACCGCCGGGGTGTTCGGCTTTGCCCGCATCCTGCTCAACATCCTCGAAAACGACAGGCCCGATTACATTGCAGTCGCCTTTGACACCGGCAAAACCTTCCGCGACGAGATGTTCCCCGAATACAAGGCCACCCGCGCCAAAATGCCCGATGACCTGCGCCCACAAATGGACAGAATCAGGCAGTTGGTGGATGCCTTCAACATGCCGCGCCTCGAGGTGGAAGGCTTCGAGGCCGATGACGTGCTTGGCTCGGTGGCAAAACAGGCCGCCGCGCAGGGCATCGGCGTCAAAATCATCACCGGCGACCGCGACCTGCTGCAACTGGTCGGCGACCACATCATTGTCAACCTGCCCGAAGGCGGCAAAATGGGCGACGCCAAAGACTACATCACCGATGAAGATGTGATTGCAAAATTCGGCGTCCCGCCCCGGCTGGTGGTCGATTACAAAGCCCTGATTGGCGATACTTCCGACAACATCCCCGGCGTGAAGGGCGTGGGCGAAAAAACCGCCCAGGCCCTCTACCAAAAATACACATCGCTGGATGATATTTACGCCCACCTGGACGAATTGCCCGAAAAGACGCGCCAGAAACTGGAGCAAGGCCGCGAGATGGCCTACCTGAGCCGCAACCTGGCCCAAATTCGCGCCGATTTGCCGGTCAAGTTGGATTTGGAACAGGCCAAAGCCGGGGATTTCGACGCCGATAAAGTGGAAGCCCTGTTTAAGGAACTGGAATTCAAGTCCCTGCTCACGAAGGCGGCGGCCATTAAAGGAACAGCCTCCGCACCCCAAACACTGGCCATACCCGCCAAACCGACCCAAAAAACCGGGCAGTTATCGCTCTTTGGCGAGTCCCCCGCGCCTGCGCCGGTTGTCCAAATCCCCGCGCCCTCCGGCGGCCCGGAGACGGTGATTGTGGATACAACGGAAAAACTCCACAGCCTGGTGGAGTCTCTCAATCGCGCCGAAATCATCTCTTTTGATACCGAAACCACCTCCACCGAAGAGATGCAGGCCGAAGTGGTGGGAATTTCTCTCGCAACCGAAGCAGGACACGGCTGGTATGTTCCGGTAGGGCATGTTGGAGCCAGGAATCTGCCCATCGCGCAGGTGATTGCCGCGCTGAAAGACCCCCTCACCCATCCCAACATCAAAAAAATTGCCCATAACGCCAAGTACGATTACCTGGTGCTGAAGCGGCACGGCCTGACCGTTGCGCCGCTCCATTTCGACACGATGATTGCGCAATTCCTGATAGAGCCAGGCTCGCGAATTGGGCTGAAGGAGATGGCCCTGGCGCGCCTGAACGAGGAGATGACGCACATTGAGGCGCTGATTGGCAAAGGCAAGAACCAGATTTCGATGGCGGACGTGCCGGTGGAGGCCGCCGCCAGTTATGCCGCCGCCGATGCCGAGGTCTGCCTGCGGTTGATGCCGCAGTTGGAGGCCGAACTGAAGCGCGACGGGCTGGAACGGCTGATGTATGAGATTGAGATGCCGCTGGTGACGGTGCTGGCCGAGATGGAGTTGCAGGGCGTGCGGCTGGACCTGGACTTTTTCCACCAGTTCTCGAAGGAGTTGACGGCGCGGCTGGCCGGGATTGAACGCGAGGTGTTTGCGCAAGTCGGCAAAACTTTCAACCTGAATTCGACCCAGCAGCTTTCAGATGTGCTGTTTTTGCAGTTGAAACTGACCCCGCCCGACCGGGGACGAAAAACCGCCAGCGGTCACTACTCCACAGCGGCGGATGTGCTGGAGGAGATGCGCGGCCAACACCCGGTTTTAGACCTGATTTTGGAACACCGTGAGCTGGCAAAACTGAAATCAACGTATGTAGATGCGCTTCCGGCGGCGGTGGACCCCAACACCGGGCGGGTGCATACCTCGTACAGTCAGACCGGTTCGGTGACGGGGCGGCTTTCATCCAATAACCCCAACCTGCAGAACATCCCCACCCGAACGGAAACCGGCCAGCGCGTGCGCAACGGCTTCATTGCCGAAGATGGCAATGTGTTGCTTTCGGTGGATTATTCGCAGGTGGAATTGCGGATTGTGGCCCACATGGCCGGAGACGAAGCCATGCTGGAGGCCTTCCGACAGGGGCAGGATATTCACGCGGCAACAGCGGCGGCGATTTACGGCGTGCCGCTGACGGAAGTGACCAAAGACATGCGCCGCCATGCCAAAGCCATCAATTTTGGGTTGATTTATGGCATGTCGGCCTTTGGATTGACGCGCCGCACCGAGTTGACGCTGGCCGAATCGGAAAAGTTTGTCAAAGTTTATTTTGAGCGGTTTCCCGGTGTGAAAAAGTATCTGGATGGCACGCGGCGGCTGGCAGCGGAGCAGGGCTATGTCACCACGCTGCTGGGGCGGCGGCGGTATTTCCCGGCCCTGCGCAATTCGCTCAACCAGCAGATGCGTCAGCGCGAGGAACGCGAGGCCATCAACGCGCCCATTCAGGGAACGGCGGCGGATATTATGAAGATTGCGATGCTCAGAATCCCCGTTGCGCTCAAACTGGCAGGATTGCAAGGTCAGATGCTTTTGCAGGTACACGATGAGATTGTGTTAGAATGCCCACAATCCGAACTGGGAAAAACCGCGCAAGTGGTTCAAAAGACGATGGAAGAAGCCTATCCGTTGAGTATTCCGCTTTCCACCGAAGCCCGCGCTGGGAGAAGTTGGGGGGCGATGAAGGTACTCAACGGATTGGACAACGGATGAAGCGGATTGGACAGCGGATGAAACGGAGAAACGGATTAGACAGCGGATGAAACGGAGAAGCGGATTAGACAGCGGATGAAGCGGAGAAGCGGATTGGACAGCGGATGAAACGGAGAAGCGGATTGGACAGCGGATGAAACGGAGAAGCGGATTAGACAGCGGATGAAGCGGAGAAGCGGATTAGACAGCGGATGAAGCGGAGAAGCGGATTGGACAGCGGATGAAACGGAGAAGCAGATTAGACAACGGATGAAGCGGATAAACGGATTACGAATAACAAGCAACCCATCACCAATAATCAAGGTGTGTGACAATGGCTGGACGTGAAGACCTTTTTCATCGCGCAATGAACGACGGGCATTCGGCGGCCTGGGACCAGAACTGGGGAGTAGCGGCGGATGCCTATAAACGCGCTCTCGCGGAATTTCCAGATAACCCGAAAGCGTTAAATAGTTATGCACTGGCGTTGTATCAACAGCAAAAGTATGACGATGCGCTCAAGGTATATCAGCGCGTTGCGCAGGTTTCGCCCGATGACCCGGTGGCATTCGAGAAGATTGCCCAGCTCTATGAGCGGCTGGGCAATTTGAAGGATGCGGTGCAAGCGGCTATTCAGTCGGCAGAATTGTATCTCAAGGCGCGCGAGGTAGAAAAATCGATTGAAAACTGGCTGCGGGTGGTGCAATTGAACCCAGAGCATGTGGTTGCGCGCTCACGGCTGGCGTTGATTCATGAAAAAACCGGTCAGACCCGTCAGGCCATTACCGAATATATCGCGCTTGCCAGTATTCTCCAAAATAGTGGTAATCCACAAAAGGCGCTGGAGGTGGTGCAACACGCTTTGCAACTGGATTCATCCAGCCAGGAGGCGGCCCAGGCAGCGACTATGATTAAATCTGGACGGCTGCTTAACAAACCCATGCGTCCACGCGGCGGAACCGGGCCGCTACGCATGGCGGCGGTGAAAGAATTTGAGCATAAAGAAACCGTCCGCGAGAGTCCAGACCCCGTGACAGAAGCCTCGCAAAAAGCGCTGACCGTGCTGGCCGAGGTTTTGTTCGACCTGTCCGATGACAGCCCTGAGGCTCAGGTGCGACGGGGTCTACAATCCATCATGAAAAACACTGGTCAACTCCCTTCTCAGCAGGCCGAACAGACCAAAATCCTGCTCCATTTGAGTCAGGCCATTGATGCCCAAACGCGCAACCAGGAAACCACCGCCGCAGATGAAATTGAACACGCCATCGAAAGCGGATTTATCCATCCGGCGGCTTATTTTGACCTGGGTTTCTTGCGCTCCCAGACCAATCGTCAGGAGAGCGCATTGCGCAACCTGCAACAATGCGTGAAACATGCTGATTACGCGCTGGCAGCGCGTCTGTTGAGCGGGCAGATTTTGTACAGGACGAACCGCTATAAGGAAGCGGCAATTGAATATCTGGAAGCACTGAAAATTGCGGATGCCGAAGTTGTGCCGCCAGAACAATCGGATACCATCCGTCAACTGTACGAGCCGCTCATCGAGTCGCTGGGGCAAGATACCGACGCAAAGGCTTTGGTAAAACTGTGCGAAAATGTCGAACAAATGCTCATGCGCGTCAACTGGCGACAACATCTCACCAAAATGCGCGAGGAAATGTCTAAACAGGCAGGCGGGCAGGCTCTGCCGCTGGCAGATGTCATCATTCAGGCCCAGTCCAGTCAGGTCATCGATGCGATGAACCAGATTAATGAATTGGCGCGCGCCAATCACTTGCGCTCAGCCATGGATGATGCCTTCCACGCGCTGATGTATGCTCCGACGTACCTTCCGCTACACGTTTTGATTGGTGACTTGCTCATCCGCGAGGGGCGCACCCAGGAAGCTATTGCCAAGTTTACGACAGTTGCAAGCGCCTACAGCATTCGGGGCGAAGCGGCCCAGGCCACCAATCTGTTGCGGCGCATCCTGCAGATTTCACCCATGGATATGGCCGCGCGCAATCGTCTGATTGAGCAGTTGCTTGCGCGTGGGCTGACCGACGAAGCCATTGTCGAGTACATGGACCTGGCCGATATTTACTACCGCCTGGCAGAACTCGATATGGCGCGCAAAACCTACACCACCGCCTTGCGCATTGCTCAGCAGCCCAGTGCCAATCGGGAGTGGAACGTGCGCATTTTGCAGCGCATGGCCGATATTGACATGCAGCGTCTCGACTGGCGGCAGGCTATTCGCGTCTACGAACAAATCCGTACCCTGCGCCCCGACGATGCCACTATCCGGCAGAACCTCATCGAGTTGAATTTGCGCCTGGCCCAACCCAAGCAGGCTCAGGTTGAACTGGATTCATTCATCTCTTACCTGGAAAGCGCGGGTCATCTGAACGATTCCATCCCATTTCTGGAAAAACTGCTTGAAGAACATAGCGACGTCATCATGTTGCGCCGCACCCTGGCTGAACAGTTATATCGCGCCGGGCGGCTCACCGATGCTGTCGCGCAGTTAGACGCCGTCGGCGACCGCCTGATGGAAGTCGGGGACAAGGAAGGCGTGGCTGAAATCATCCGCCAGATTTTAGCAATGAACCCGCCCAACGCCGAAGACTATCGCAGCCTGCTGGCCCAGTTGTAAGTACCAGCCACATCCCTCGCTTCCATCGGGGTTAAAACCGTCAAACCTGATACAAGGCGCAGTTCATGCAAGAGTTTCCAAAAAGGGTTGGCTGTTACCCCTATGTCGCGCATTTTCATCAGTTACTCACGCAAAGATATAGAAATCGCCCGTCAACTAGCGGCTGAACTGCAAAAAGCCAGCTTCGACGTTTGGTGGGATATTTCTGGTCTGAAGGGCGGTGATGATTGGGTGCGCGTCATCCCGGCGGCGATTGATGCCAGCCAGTTTTTTATCATCCTGCTCTCAAAAGCCTCAGTTGAGTCACAGTGGGTGCAAAAAGAGTACCTGCGCGCCCTCAACCGGCGGATGAAAATCATCCCGCTGCTACTCGAACCCTGCGACGTGCCATTTGCGCTGGCCAACATCAACTACATCGATTTCACAGTTGACAATCGTGCTGTCAACTTGAACAAGCTGCTGGAAGCGCTCGAAGTGGCTCCCCTGCCGCTTCCACCCCCCTCGCCTCCGCTCCCCCTTTGGAAGCAAAAACGCTTTTTGTGGATGAGCGCGGCGGCCATCCTGGGGATTTTCCTGCTGATTGGCATTGTACGCGCCTGCACTGCCCCCACCCCACCGACGCCGACTCCCGTTTTCGATGCCTCGCCTACCCCCACGCAGACCGCCACCCTCTCACCAGTTCCGACCGACACCCCTGCCACAACCTCCACGGCCTCGGCCACCGTCACCGTTACTTGGCAGCCCAGCGAAACCCCTACGCCAACTGACACCGCCACGCCTTCTCCAACCATTGAAAAATTTCCGCGTGTCGAATTGTGCGTCCTGCCCGATATCGCCTCGCTTTGGGTGCGCACCGGCCCCGGGCGCGGATTCGAGGCCCTGCCAACCGCCCTGGCTGGCGGCGACTGCCTGCTCTTCAGCGCCCGCAACGAGGCTGGAACCTGGTACATGATTAGCCCGCGCCAGCCCGCCCCCCGGTTTGCCGAATTCGAATATGGCTGGGTGGCCGCCATCTACCTGGATATTTCCGCGCCAGTTCCCCTGCCGGTTGCTACGCCCATCCCGACCGCCACGCGCACGCCGCTTCCCACCTTCACCCCAACACCCACCATCACCCTGACTTTTACACCAACCATCACCTTTACCCCTACTGAAACGTTCACTCCCATCCCAACCGATACGCGCATGCCAACTGCCACCGATATCGCTACCGAGCCTCCGCCAAATCCTTGAGAGCCGATTACTAAACAGCCCCGCGAGACGCGGGGCTGTTTTTTGAACCCTCACTATTCGTGAGAAAGCGGGGCAGAGAGAGGCATTAAGGAAGCAGGACTGCATCTATGACATGGATGACACCATTGGATGCTTCAATGTCGGTGATGATGACCTGAACAGTGTCGTTCAGAAAAACCTTGCCATCCTTGACCGTGATAGTGATGTCTTTCTCAAGCAAAGTGGACGCACTGGTCAGATTGACGACATCAGCGGCCAGGACATTCCCTGAAACTACGTGATAGAGCAGGATGTCAGTAAGTGCCTGTTTGTTTTCCGGCTTGAGCAGGTTGTCAAGCGTTCCGGCGGGAAGTTTGGCAAAGGCATCATCGGTCGGAGCGAAAACGGTGAACAATCCATCGCCCTTCAGCGTGTCAACCAATTCGGCAGCGGTCAAAGCAGCGGTCAACGTCTTGAAGCGGCCATCGGCAACGGCGGTATCAACAATATCATTCAGCGGCAGGATGACTGTATCAATCACATGGATAACGCCATTGGATGTCTCGATGTCTGTGATGATAACTTGGGCGTTGTTGATGAATACTTTGCCGTCTTTGGCGATAATCTTGATATCCTTGCCAAGCACGGTTTCGGAATTGGTGAGACCAGCAACATCCGCCGCCATGACCTTTCCAGCAACGACGTGGTAAAGAAGGATGTCGGTGAGAGTCTGTTTGTTTTCAGGCTTGAGCAGGTCTTCAAGAGTGCCAGCGGGCAACTTGGCGAAGGCGTCATCGGTGGGCGCAAAAACGGTAAAGGGACCTTCGCCTTTCAGCGTGTCAACCAGGCCAGCAGCCTGAACGGCAGTGACCAGCGTGGTAAAGCGGCCATCGGCAATGGCAGTGTCAATGATATCGGCTTTGTCTGCCGGAGGCAGGATAACCGTGTCAATGACGTGGATGACGCCATTGGCGGCTTCGATATCAGTAATGATAACCTGCGCATCGTTGATGTAAACATTGCCCATATCCACCTTGACCGTCACATCTTTGCCCAGAACGGTGGTGGCGCTGCTCAGATTGGTCACATCCGCCGCCATGACCTTACCAGCAACGACATGGTAAAGAAGGATGTCGGTAAGGGCCTGTTTGTTTTCGGGCTTGAGCAGGTCTTCAAGAGTGCCAGCAGGCAACTTGGCGAAGGCGTCATCGGTGGGCGCAAAAACGGTAAAGGGACCTTCGCCTTTCAGCGTGTCAACCAGGCCAGCAGCCTGAACGGCAGTGACCAGCGTGGTAAAGCGGCCATCGGCAATGGCAATG
>DAOTZC010000008.1:0-149824 GCA_034434535.1 Anaerolineales bacterium
TCCTTCCAAAACAATAAGCCCGAAGACAATCCAAAAATCGGATTGCTCCGGGCTTATTCCTCGTGAGCAAATAAACCGCTATTCGCGGCGTTCTTCCTCTATTTTACCATCATTCCGCTTTATTAGAACAGTTGCGCTAATTTCAATCAGGCGCACCTTGCCGTCTCGAATCTCCACCATGACGCGCCCGAAGCCTGTTATCTCGCACACTTGCGAGATAGCATTCAATACAGCCGCTTGTTCCTGAGTAATGGTTGGCATAATTTTTGAATTTGCCGCCCGCTTATCGGGGTCACGGGCGGCAGAGCATTCGCCGCGTTTTTTTGATTTAGATTTTCCCGATATGTCCATAGGCGGGGAATTATATGCCCCATGCCTGAACAATTGAAATTAGGATAACCATTACAAAAAACAAAATCATAAGAAAAGAAAATATTGTCATGTAACCTTCTTGTAACGGCAAGCGTTAGTGGCAAGTGCGGGAATTGGCAGATAAAAGCCAGAGCGTAGAAAAAACTCGACGGGGCTGAATCCCTTCAAGTGAGGGCAAAGCCCGCACTTGTCCACTGCACGCAATGTTAGCCTTCTTTTGACTTTAGAGAAACCACGCTTTATACAAATTCAGCCAAAAGTTCTTTCAACGAATTCACTGCCTTTTGTAGTGCTGGCTCTGTCATTTTCTTGAAATATTCTCTTTTATGGATTGGTTCATCAACTTTTCTTTCACCTTCCAATAAAGTAATGATGTTCAAGTCAACATCAAAATAGGAAAGCAATGTATGAGTTGATGGGCTTCCAAAAATTATAGGCTTTGATGGTTGAGAATAATCTCCAGTTAATTGACTTTCCAGTTGGAGAAGCACACATTTCAAATTAGGGAATGCTTGTTTCAATAGCGTAAAGTCAACCAAGATTCTTTTAAGCATGGCGTTTTCGGTGTACGCTTTACACTCAATTCCTAAAACAAACTTCCCGTCAATGCACACATGAACATCGGTTTTATGACCATAAAAATATTTCTTAATATTAGCCCTGATATAGTCCGCTACTTCTTTAGGCTTTACTCTTTTTAGATATTCTGGTCTCAGCGGAATTTTTACTGTCTCCCTTGTGAAAGTTAATCTTTCTGGCTTTCCATTCAATTCTTGCCATGCTACTTCCACTAAATTTCTAGCCATTCCTTCAACCAACATTCCTTTAGCCGCCCTAATCGTGCCGCCATACGCTCTCCCGCCGTCATCATCGTCAGAATGAGCCTTTTCATCAATTCCACTAACCAAAACATTGTATGCTTGTTGGATTTCAGATATGTTGTGTGGCATGGTTATTCCTTCATCAAAACAAAGTGGATTCAATCCGTTTATTCGCAATATCACAATATTCTTGTGAAATATCAATGCCTACAAATTTACGCCCAAACTTTTTAGCAACTGCTGTTGTTGTTCCAACCCCGTTGAATGGGTCTAACACAATGTCACCTTTGAAAGAAAACAATTTCAAAACTCTTTCTGCAAGTTTTTCGGGAAACATGGCAGGATGCCCGTATTCCTTCATCTTTCTTTCTGGCGCAATACTCCATTTCGCAACAACCCATTCTTTGAACTCGTCAGGAGTTATATCTGCGTTTTCAGGTAATCCTGTTTTTTTCAAACTTCCTTTTGAAAAAATTTCTACAAATTCCCAAGTGTATTTCAAATATGGATTACTGGGGCTTTTCCATGAACCCCAAGCAGTATATTTGCAATTGTAATTATTCTTTTCCCACAGAATTTCGCCCTTCCAAATCATCTTCCTGCTAATAAAGTGATTACTGATTATGTGATGGGATGGGATGTAATCTGAGAACAACGGTTGAACATTAACAACAATTCTGCCGCCAAATTTCACAACTCTAATACACTCATCAAAAATGGCAAATAATTTTTGAAAGTAATTATCCCAAAAATGAGCGTCATCTTGGCTGTCATACTCTAGTCCAAAATTGTATGGTGGTGAAGTGAAAACCAGGTCTATTGAGTTGTCAGGAAAAGCCCGTAAAACTTCTAAACTATCGCCGCAAATGATTTGATTGGTGAATTTTTCAGGAAGTTCATTTTCCAATTCTGAAAAGCCATTCTCTTGAGCGTAATAATATTGTGAACGATTCTTTTCCTTACCTTTTCTGTTTTGCACCTTCCGTTCAACGTTAAAGTCAACATACTGACGTTTGCCAGATTTGATGCCATAACTGCCGATTTTGCTTACTTCACCATAAATAACCTGAAGTACATCTCTAGCCTTTATAGTGTCAGATGTATTGCCATTAGAGAAAATATCTTTTTCTGATAATGCTTGAATATTTCTTTTAAGTAGTTTTATATCCAGAGTATGAAAATTGAAAACATAGCCCGATGAATTAGGCTCAATAAAAGGGCGAGGCTCTGGCTGTTTTGACAAATAATTATTCGCAACAGTCAAAGCCGTATCGCCAACTTCAAAATTAACTGTAAAATGGATAGATTTATAGTCTGTCATGCTTGTATTTTACTCTACATAGCCCATTTTTTCTCTTTTACGCTGTTGTGCAAGATGAAGGCTAACGGTTTGCGTTAGCCGCTGGTGGGCGGGACGAGACAAAACTCCGAGAGCAGGATTCTGCCGGGGCGTAGAAAATGCCCGAAAATGCCGCAGAATCCCACCCGTCAAGTGCACGCTTTGTTGGCAAGCCTTTGACTTCACAGACTCTCCGCCTATCACAGAGAACCTTCTACAATTTTTATTTCTTCTTCCGTCAAGCCGTATAACCGATAGACTCTTTGGTCAATTTCGGAATCAACGTCTTTGATTTGGCGGTCAAGTTTTCTGGCATGGTCTAAATCGTCTTCGGGGCGCACGGCTTGACGCTCTTTTTGCAAAGCGAGCATTCTTTCAACTAATTTTACAATTTCAGTATGCAGTGCTTTGCTTTTTGTGTTTTCAAAATCAATTTTGCGAACTGGGATTAAAGCAAGTTGATTCAATTTTACATGAAGTCCCTTGAACTGTGAGCCATACCACCAATTAATAAGTTTTGAATTCAAAATGGCAAGCAGGTATTTTAGAGAATATGGATTACCCTTTTCTGTGAAAATCACATTGGCTGTATCCAATACGAGATAAGATTCTGTATCGTAAGCCGCTATGATTTCCTGTTTGCTAATTTCGCGCAAAACAATTTTTTCTTGTCGGAAGAAAGAATTGGGGTCGCGCGGACGTGCACCGTGAAGTTTCTTTATTTCTTCAGGGACGTATCTTAACCATAGCCCATTTGGTTCAATTCGATACCTGTAAATATCTCTGCCCCGCAAAACAGGCTTGTCTACTTCTTTTTGTTTGCGGCTCAAAACAAATCTTTCGTTATCGGCAGTTTTTATCCCAAGCGAAAAACTCGCAATTTGACTCAATTCAATGGAGTTGCTCTTCATTTTTTCAAAAACCGTATTGGCGTTTGAACTCCACTCCAAATTAATCAACTGCTTGGGATGTTCGCTGAAAGTGTGTTGCGAAATTTCTTGTTTTTTCTGAAACTGCCCTGTTTCTTCGTTGTACTCTACAATTTCAACCCGATTATTCATGCGGCGGTCATTGTCAGAGTCTTTTTGAAATATCAGAATAGCGGTTTCCACCGTTGGTCTGACCGGCTCCACCTGCGCCTGCTGGCCCGCTTCAAAACCTGGCCGTTCAAAAATCGCCGCAAACGCTGGCAGTACGTCATCAACGAACGCCGCAATCCCCGCCGCTATCGTGCTTTACTTGCCCTGCGCGCCTCTACCATCGGCGGCCTGCTCCCACTAGTGAGTATTGTCATTTTTCAATTGCTTTAGTAAATCTATCCACCTACCACAGACCTTTTACACAGGCTACAGACCCAAGCAACCACCCTATGGTTGACCGCTCTAAAAATCTCATGGGGTGCAAGAGGTCGAAGGTTCAAATCCTTTCGCCCCGACTGAGCAAAGAACCGTCGCAAGGCGGTTTTTTTGCTTAAGGCATTGGTTTCCTTTCAGAAAGGACTTTGCTATCCGTTTGCTGACCGGGAGGAACGATTAAAAACATCTCTGGGGGCGAAGCGTGACTGGTCGAACGTTTCAGAAACTCGCCTGATTTAGAGTTCCTCTGCATTCCTGGCGCTTTGCGCAGGTCACTGGTTCTCTCGAACGAATTTAAAATACACGACTCATCCCTGATGCCTGGATGAGTCATGATTGAAATCTCAAATAGCGTGTATGGAAATTATTCGTTGCTCTTCCCGCTGATGAAGTCCTCCGTTTTCTGGCGGCAGAGGTCATCACGGTATTGGATGGGCGGTGTCTTGAAGAAGTAGGACGAAGGGCCAGTGATGGGGCCGCTCAGCCCCCGGTCGAGCGCAATTTTGGCGCAGCGCACGGCGTCAATGATGACGCCTGCCGAGTTGGGGCTGTCCCACACTTCCAGTTTGGCTTCCACATTGAGCGGAACATTGCCAAAAGTCGTTCCTTCCATACGGATGTAGCACCACTTGCGGTCGGTCAACCAGGGGACGTAATCGGACGGGCCGACGTGAACGTTTTCCTCGGGCAGTTCATAAGGAATCATGCTCGTCACCGCGCCGGTTTTGGAGATTTTCTTGCTTTCCAGCCGTTCGCGCTCCAGCATGTTCATAAAATCGGTGTTTCCGCCGAAGTTGAGCTGGTAAGTGCGGTCAATTTTTACGCCGCGGTCTACAAACAAACTGGTGATGACGCGGTGCAAAATGGTGGCGCCCACCTGGCTTTTGATGTCATCGCCCAGCACGGGCAGACCGGCGTCCCGGAATCGCTTGCCCCAATATTCGCTGGAAGCGATGAAGACCGGAATGGCGTTGACGAAAGCGCAGCCCGCTTCGATGATTTGTTCCACATACCACTTGGTAGCCATTTCTGAGCCAACCGGCAGGTATGAAACCACCACATCGGTCTTGGTCTCTTTGAGCAGGCGGACAATATCGGCGGTGGGGCCGGGCGCTTTGGTGATGACCTGCGACAGGTATTTGCCAAGACCGTCGTGGGTCATCCCGCGCACGACTGGCGCATTCAGGTGTGGTACATCGCTGAATTTATAGGTATTGTTCGGTTCGGCGAAGATGGCTTCGCTCAAATCTTTGCCAACCTTGGTGGCGTTAATATCAATGCCAAGCGTAAATTCCACATCGCGGATGTGATAACCGCCCAGGTTGACATGCATAATGCCAGGGACGGTGGCTTCCTCGGGCGTGTTCTTATAGAATTCTACGCCCTGAACCAGCGATGATGCGCAGTTTCCTACGCCGATAATTGCAACGCGCACTTTCTTTTTGCTCATTCTGTTATATCTCCTTACGGTTTTTCAAATTTCCATTCCCTGCGCCTGGGTTTTGCGGGAAAGAGGGGCGATTAGAATCGCCAGTGAATACTCCGGATGAAGTATAATTTTATCCTACATCGCTCGATTAAACTATCGGTTGCCCACCTATGAATACTCAACTCAAACGAATGCAGCGGTTGCTCGAAGTTGGCCGCATGTTAAACACTGTGACCGAACTGCGGGATGCGTTGCTATTAATTTTAGGGGCGGCTGCCGAGTTGACCGATTCGTTTGGCGCTTCGGTCTTAGACCTGGAACCGGATGAAGAGAGTTTGCGTTTTCTCGTGAATACGCCTGACTTGCAAATGCTCCAAACCCTGCTCATCCCCATTGACGAGAGTATTGCCGGTTTGGCGTTCCGCAAAAAAGAGACCGTGGTCGTCAATGACATCCGCCAGGCCCCTCAGCATTCTAAGCGCGCCGATGAAATCAGCGGCTTTCCAACACATTCGGTCGTGGCCTGCCCCATCTTGTTCCGCGGTGAGGTGTTGGGGATTTTGGAAGTCATCAACAAGACGGGTGGGCTTGAATATACAAGTGAAGATATCACCATCCTGGAGACGCTTGCGGCCCATGCAGCCATTGCCATTCAAAACGCGCACTTGCAGCAACAACTGGAAGAAACCCGCGAAGAATCCCAACGTCTCGACAAAATGAAAACCGACTTCGTGGCAATTACCTCTCACGAGTTGCGTACCCCGCTTGGGCTTATTCTTGGTCATTCCACCTTCTTGCGAGAATTGGTTGGGCAGGAATACCAGGAGCAACTGGATACCATCATCCGCAATGCCATGCGCTTAAAGGAAATCATCGACAGCATGACCCGCGTGCATAACATCCAGAGCGGGGTGGCCTCGGTGCGGCGGCGCACGGTATCGGTGCGAAAATTAATCCTCGATGCTCTCGCGGCGGTCCGTAAAGAGGCTGAAACCAAAGGCGTGACTCTCGGTTTCGACATCGAAGATTCAGACTTAATGATTGAAGGCGATGCTGATAAAATTGGCGTTGCCATCCAAAATATCATTCAGAATGGCGTGGCATTCACGGACCAGGGCGGCTATGTCTTTGTGGTTGCGGAAGAAGTGCCGGGTTATATCAAAATTGCGGTCAAAGACAACGGCATCGGCATCCCTGCCAAGGATTTAAATCACATCTTTGAGCGATTTTATCAGGTGGAATCGCATCTCACCCGAAAACATGGCGGCATGGGGCTGGGACTATCCGTTGCCAAAATGAACATTGAACTGCTCGGCGGGCGCATTTGGGTTGACAGCGCTGAGGGGAAAGGAAGCACTTTTACCATTCTGTTGCCGCTCGATGCCGACCAGGCCCGGGCTGCCGATAAGGTTTTTATCAGCTAGCATGGGCAATTCACTCGTCATCGCCGGGCAATTGCGCCGACAGTACCTTATTCCTCCCGATGGTAAGCCGCTCATAGACAAACCGGGGGGAAATTTGTTATATGCCGCCGCCGGAGCGCGGCTGTGGGTGGATTCCGTCTCGCTGTTGGCGCGTGTAGGCGAAGATTTTCCCAACGACTGGTTGCGCAGCTTCCAAAAAAAAGGTATGGACACGCGCGGCATCAAAATCGTCCCTGCCCCTATGGATTTACGTTCGTTCATTGTCTATACCGATGAACGAACCTTCCAATCCACGAACCCGGTGTCGCATTTTGCCCGCCTGGGTCTCCCCTTTCCAAAGGGCTTGCTCGGCTACCAGCCGCCGCAGCGCGAACAGGATAGCCGCACCCGCGCCAACCCCGATTCGCCCAAACTCTCCGATATCCCCCCCAATTACCGGCTTGCCAAAGCCGCTCACCTGGCCCCGCTTGACTTGCTCACCCACTCCCAACTTGCCGCAGCCTTTCGGCACAGTGGCGTCTCGTATGTCACCATCGACCCCGACCCTGGCTACATGAACGCCAACTATCTCGACGACCTGCGCTCGCTCCTGCAAGGCGTCACGGCCTTCCTGCCCTCCGAAGAAGAAATCCGCAATTTGTTTTGGGGTCGCACTCATGACCTTTGGGAAATGGCCGAAACGCTCGCCAGTTTCGGCTGCAACATCGTGGTCGTCAAACGCGGCGCGCGCGGACAATTGGTCTATGACCGGATTGGCAACCGCAAATGGGAAATCCCCGGTTATCCATCCAACTTTGTCGACCCCACCGGGGCGGGCGATGCTTTCTGTGGCGGATTTTTGGCGGGATACGCCGCCACGCTGGACCCATTACAAGCCGCCCTGCACGGAAACATCTCTTCCTCGTTTGCCATTGAGGGCAGCGGCCCCTTCTACCTGCTCGATTCCATGCCCGGCCTGGCGCAGGCGCGCCTGGCTTCATTAACAGACCTGGTGAGGCAAGCATGAACATTATTGACCGCATTCTCACTCTGGCGGTCCAAATCCAGCAAATTCCTGCGCCCACGTTTCAAGAATCTAGCCGCGCTCAATTTGTCCTGGAAAATTTTCGCGCTGAGAAATGGGACGATACAGGAATGGATGCCGCGGGAAATGTCTTTGCCCGCTTAAGTGGCGGAAGCCAGCCCCCGCTGGTTGTTTCTGCTCACCTCGACACCGTCTTCCCTGCCGATACATCGCTCACCACGCGCCGCGAGGCAGGCCGCATTTATGGCCCTGGCATTGGCGATAACTCGCTGGGCGTGGCCAGCCTGTTTGGGCTGGCCTGGATGTTGCGTGAACGGGGCATTTCCCTGCCCGGAGACTTGTGGCTGGTGGCCAACACCTGCGAGGAGGGCCTGGGCGATTTGAAAGGCATGAAAGCCGTCTGCGAGCGATTTGGCTCTTCTCCGCGCTGTTACCTGGTGGTGGAAGGCATGGCGCTCGGGCATGTTTACTATCGCGGCACGGGCGTACGCCGTTATAAAGTCACCGTCCATGCTCAGGGTGGCCATTCGTGGATAGATTTTGGCCGACCCTCGGCCATTCACGAACTCTCCAAACTGGTCGCGCAGATTTCCGCTCTCAAAGTACCGTCCATGCCGCGCACCACCTTCAATGTTGGGCGTATTGGCGGCGGGACGAGCATCAACACGATTGCGCCCGAAGCCTGGTTTGAACTGGATTTGCGCTCTGAAGACGCGGCGCAGTTAAATGACTTGGCCCGGCGGGTCGAAGCGCTGCTCGAAACGGTCAATCAGCGCGCACCGTTGGGAAACAAGGGCGTGCGGGTGGAGCGTCAGGTGATTGGTCAGCGCCCGGCGGGCGAAATTCCCTCTTCGCACCCCCTACTCCAACTGGCCGGTTCCATCCTGCGTGAATTGGGCATTGAACCAGGCCTGACCACTGGTTCCACCGATGCGAATATCCCGCTCAGCCTGGGCTATCCAGCCCTGGTGCTGGGCATTACGCGCGGCGGCGGAGCGCACACGACCGGAGAGTATCTGGAGACCGCCTCCGTTGCCGATGGCATGGAGCAGTTGATTCGATTCGTCAGCCGCGCCTGGGATGCGTAGAATCGCGAGAGCCGGGGACGCCGACCCCGGCTCTCATCTAAGGAGGAGAAGAGAAATCACTGCTCTTAATATATCACTGCGGTTCGTGTTATGCTTGACGCTTGTCATACGCTTATCCTATGCTTACCCAACGCTAGGGTTAGCGAATGATTAACCGGAGATACTAATGAAACCATTTTCCTTGCCCCGCAATGTGTGGGTCCTCTCTGCTACATCCTTCTTGACCGACATTTCAACCGAGATGCTCACCAACCTGATTCCGCTTTTCCTGGCGAATGTGCTGGGCGTCCGAACGAGCATCATTGGCCTCATCGATGGCGTTGCCGAAACGACTGCCAGCCTGCTCAAACTTTATTCCGGCGTGCTTTCCGATAAACTTGGCAGCCGCAAATGGCTGGCCGTCGCCGGATATGGCTTCTCGACCCTGGCCAAACCTTTCTTATACTTTGCATCCACCTGGGGTTGGGTGCTGGGCGTGCGCTTCGCCGACCGGGTAGGAAAAGGCATTCGCGCCGCCCCGCGCGATGCCTTGCTGGCTGGCAGCGTGGAGGAAAATCAGCGCGGGCTGGCTTTTGGCCTGCACCGCGCAGGTGATACCGCCGGAGCTTTCACCGGCCTGGCGATTGCCGCCCTGGTCATTTTCCTCGCTCAATCTGGCGCGGCTCAACTAACCCGCGCCACTTTCCAAACGATTGTGCTGGTCTCCATCATCCCGGCTGTGCTGGCAGTGCTGGTGCTGGCCTTGTTTGTTAAGGAAGTGGCCGGGAAAGCCCAGACCTCCATGCCGGCTTTGAGCCTGGCAGGAATGGACAACCGTTTCAAAATCTTCCTGCTGGCTGCGGTTTTATTCACCCTCGGCAACTCATCTGACGCTTTTATCATTTTGCTTGGGCAGGAGCGCGGCCTGAGCGTGTTGCAGGTGATGGGCATGCTGCTGACCTTCAACGCCGTTTATACCCTGTTGGCCGGGCCGTTGGGGGCGCTCTCCGACCAAATTGGACGCCGCAAACTCATCCTGGGCGGCTGGCTGGCTTACGGATTGGTGTATCTCGGTTTTGCGCTTTCCCAAACCGGCGCGCAGGTCTGGGTTTTGTTTGGTATGTACGGGGTGTACTACGCTGCCACCGAAGGCACGGCAAAAGCCTTCGTTGCCGACCTGGTCCCCGCCGAGCGGCGCGGCACGGCCTACGGGCTGTATAACGCCGCCCTCGCGCTGACTGCCCTACCGGCCTCGCTTATCGCCGGGATTCTCTGGCAGGGACTTGGCCGTTGGGGTGGTTTTGGCCCCGCCGCGCCGTTTGTGTTTGGGGCGGGGATGGCATTGGGAGCGGCAGGTGTATTTGCGTCTATTTCAAAATCTTAAACACCGCCCCCGCCGTCGTCCCCTGCACTTCGGGGAAGTAGGCCAGCCAGGCGTGGGCCGGTAAAACGCGGTACTCTCCCGGCAGCGAGGGGATGATGGTGTAGGTCAGCACATACGTTCCGGCAGGCAGATAATCGGCACTCCACAAAATGCGCTCGCGGTAAATCTGCGGGCGGTTAAAGTACCACCAGCCCCAGCCCGCGCCGAACGGGTCACGCTCATCAAACTGAATGTCAACCGACTGACTTTCTTCGCCTTGCTGGCTGGTTTTGAGCGACGGGTCGAGGATGTTAGCCCCGGCGGGGATGAAATCTTCCAGCAGGAAGTAATACGCATCGTTTGGAAGCGTCACGGTCACGCGCGCGGTCAGGCGGCCCGATTCCTCCTCGCGCATCTGATAGGAATCGACCGGCTGGCACTTCTCCCCGTTACATTGCAGATATTCCCGGCTGACGGCAATGCCCTGGTTGAGGGCAGGCGCGGTTTCGACTGGCCGCAACACCGAAAGCAGGGCGCGGTAATACAATCGCCCTACCCCGGCCCCGCGGTTAATGGTCAACTGGTTGGCGCTATTGAGCATCATCTGGCTGAGGGGCGTGATGGTCGTGACGGTCGTCAGATTTTGCGGGCCAGCGGCCTGCCCCTGAGCAATGTTCACGCCATTCAACGCAGCCGAATAGCCAAAATCGGCGCGAAATTCACCGGTAGCAGCCATGAACCGGTCCAACGCCAGCAACAGCCAGGCATTCTCATACTCAGACGCGCTCCAGCCCTTTGGCCCGCGCTGGGCAGCCAGGTAGCGCGCCGCGTCTGCCGCCAGCGGGCTGGCCGGGTCGCGTTCGGTGAGCGTATAAACTACAATCGCGGTGGTATAGAGCGGCGAACCGGGTATTAGCCAGCCGCCCTGCTTGCTCTCCCAGTGAACGCCGGTCGCCGAGCGGATGGCGGTTGCTTCCAGGTCAGAAACCAGGGTTCGGATGCGCTCATCTGCCGGATTGTAGCGGGAGAGGGTCGTTGCCAACATGGCTTTTGCCCAGGGGTCAAGCCGCTCGCGTTCGCCGTACAGTTCGTCGGCAACATACCCAAAATTGTTCAGGCTGCCGGTCTCTTGCAGGACGAAGCAATAAAACGCGGCGCGGTTGGCCCAGAAGGGGTCGGTCAGGCTCACCGCGCCGGTGAACGGTTCAGCAGTTGAGAAAAGGTAATCGCGCCCGCGCTGAATGGCCGCGAGCAGGGTCTCGTCGTCGCCCGCCAGGCCGCTCTGCCGAACCTTTTCCAGGCCATAGACCATGTAAGCCGTCAGGAAGGGGTCGGAGCGGTTTGCCGTCAGCGCCCAGCCCCAGCCGCCATCTTCCAACTGCGTAGCCAGCAGGCGTTCGGTGGACGGGCGGGCGTCGCGCTCCAGGCGCGCGCGCAGAGCCGGGTTTTCAATGCCCACGCTTTGCAGGGTCAGGTAAGTAACCGTATTCGGCAACAGGTATGAGAGAATTTGCTCAGCGCTAAAAGGTGAGTCGGGCAAGGTTTGGGCATCGAGCGCGCTCAAAATAGCGGAAGCCAGCGAAGGCGAGAGTTCGAGGGTCAGTTCCCCCCCCAGCGGACGGAACGCGCGCGGGACGGCGAGAATTTCCGTGAGCGCCGCATTAGAGTCCGTCAAAATCCCCGCCGTGCTAAAGGTTTGCGGCGCGGTGTAACGAAAGACCGGGATTTTGCCCTCGTTGGGGCGCGTGGCATCCTGGAATTGGGCTGATTTGACCGCGAACACCGCATCCAGGGCTTCGACATCTCCTACCACGCCGCGCCAGGCCACCCGCGCCTGGCCATTGGCCGGGATGGTGACCGTTTGTTCGGCCTGCGCGCCCGCTTCCAGCCGGAATCCTTCAGCCTTCAGGCTAATGACGGCCTGCTGTTGCTGGGCGGTATTGTTGTTGACGATGGCCGCCAGTTCGGCCACGTCGCCCACCACCAGGAAGCGTGGCGTTTGCGGGCGAAGGAGCAGGTCTTTGCTGGTGACAACGCGGACGCGGGCCTGCCCGACTTTTGTATCCTTCGTCAGACCGCGCGATTCGACTTGCCAGGTGGTCAGATTATCTGGCAAGGTGAGCGTGATTTGGGCTTTGCCCTGCAAATTGGTGGTGATGTTCGCGTTCCAGTAGGCAGTATCGGGAAAGTCTTCGCGAATGGTCAGGATGTCTCCGCCGCCGCCCCCGCCCAGGCCGCCGCCCATATCCAGCAGGCGGCGGGTGGAGATGGCATCCGTCAGACCGGTGCGCACGCCCAACGGCTGGATTTTGTAATAGGCCGGGATGATGTCTTCGGAGTTGAGTTCGGCCAGAGCAAGCGCGGCCAGGTCCACCACTGCCAGCGAAAATTCGCCCTGCACGGGTTGTCCTTTTGGGTCGGTCACGGTCAGGTCAAGGGTCAGCGTGTCGCCGGGCCTGGCTTTTTCGGGCGTGGCTTTCAGGGTGACGTTGAGCGTGAAAGCGGAGGGGTCCACCGGCAGGTTGATGTATCCCTGTCGAAAGGCCTCGCCTGGCCCCAGCAGGGTGGCCGAAACGTAAATGTTGGGGGCTTCTTCTTCAGTGATGGGCAGACGCAGGCGGTAGCCTTCCGCCGGGATGGAGACGACCTGCGCGGTTTTCAGCGCGCCGCGCTCGGTAGTCAGGAGGGCCTGGGCGGGTTCGTTGAAGGGGTTGGGAAGGAACACTTCGGCCGTCTGGCCGGGTTTGTATTCGGCCTGGTCTGCCGTCAGGCGTAATTGGTCGTAAGGCAGGTCGGGCCAGGCAGCGTTTTGCGCGCCGCCTACCCACAAGAGCAATTGGGTTTTTGCGTTACCGCTGGTCACTTCCAGGGCGTAGGTTCCGGCTTCGGAGGGCGTAAACGAGACCTCGCCGCGCCCATCGGCGCTGGTGGAGAGGGATTTGCTCTCGACTGGCGTATAAACTGGATTGAGTTTATATGCATACCCATACATGAAGTCTTCTCGTTCCCAGCGCACTTTTTTAAACTCGGCCTGAATGGCGCGCGAGACGGGATTTTGCTCCCAATCCACCGTCAGCAGGTCGAAGTTCATTGGCAAACCGGCCTGCCCAAACCAGACCTGCGGGCGGACGCCGATGTAGAACGAATCGGGGTGGACGGTGAGCGTGGCGCGGGCGCTGACCGGGAAGCCGCCGCTTTCGGTTGCGGTAATTTCCAGGGTCAGTTCGGTGGTGTCATTGACTTCGATATTTTCGAGCGGGATGACGAACCTGCCGTTGGCGTCGGCGCGGCCCTCGCCGCTTTGGGAAACGCTGCCAAACTGACTGCCCAGCGAGAGCCAGCCGCCGCTTTCGATGCCCGCGCGGAAGGAGGGGATGGAGAAATAGGCCGGGCGGGTGTAGAGAGTCCACTGAAAGGGCAGGTCGGCGGCGGGCGCGCCAAAGAAGTACTCGGCACGCACTACGCCGGTCAGCGCCTGGCCGCTTTGGGCCGGGTTGGGCTGCATTTGCACGCTCAGGTTGATTTCCGGCTTGCGGTAATCGGCCACCTGGAAGTAAATTCTGCCGCCCTCCACCCACTGGTCGCTGCCCAGGTCGATGGAGATTCTATACTCGCCGGGGAGGGCTTTTTCGGGCAGGTTGAATTGCCCGTTGAAGGTGCCAAATTCCGAAAGTCCAATTGTTCGCTCCTCGATGAGACCGTTCGGGTCGTTCAGGCGCAGGGTGAACTCGCCAGGATTAGCCGGGCTGTAGCGGCCATCGTACAGATTGCGCAGCGCGCCGCGAAATGAAACCACGTCGCCGGGGCGGTAAATGGGGCGGTCGGTGTAAAGGTAGGCCACCGGGCGTGGGCCGCCGGGTTCGAAGCGCAGGCCAAAATCCTGGGGAAGAACGCCCAGGTTCCAGTCGGGCGAGCCAATGCCAAATTGCTCTTCGCCCGGTTTGCCAATGACGACCATCCGAACGGATGCGCCGGAGGGGAGTTCTCCGCGCCACAGACCATCGGCATCAGTCTCACCGCTGGTAATTTGGACGCCTTCCTCGTCATAAACTCGCACGGCAGCAAAACCAACTGGCTGGCGGGTGCGCAAATCGACCGCCCAGGCCAGTACTTCCGTTGCGCTGGCTTTGACCGTCACGTTCACGTCGCTGGAGACCAGCAGGCGGGTGTTTGGGGAGCGGTTGGAAATATCCGGCGAGTCAATCTGCACCATGTATAAACCGGGGGTAAGCGGCCCCTCGCTCAGGCGGAACTCGACCGGCTTGTTCAGGTTGCGCGGCAGGTTGGGGCGAAGCGTCCAGGTTTCGTTATCCGGCGGGACGAAATTCTTGCGAAGGTTGTAATCGCTGTCGAGGCGTAGAAATTCATCGAGGGTGAGCGTGCCGCGCGAGATGAGAATGGTCTGCACGTTGACCGCCCGCACGCTCAAGACCGGGTCGGCAGAACGGGTGAACAATTCCTCTATCCACGAACCATACTCCAGCGAGGGCTCGGCATCTTGCTCGTGGAAAGTGAACTGGACATCCTGGCCCAGGGTTTGTCCCCACTGGTCGGACAGCGAGGCGGGCAGGGTGAGGGTGTAAGTTTGCCCGGCTTCAAAGCCGCCATAGATGTTGATGGTGTTTCCATCAACCACCGCGCCGAACGATTCGTTGCGGGGCGAGAGGGTGAGCAGTTCAGACAGGTCTGTATTTTTTGGAATTTTGAGGGGCGCGCCAAAATATAAGAATAATCCTTCGGAGGAAGAGCGCACCCCGCCTTCCGGGATGTTGGCGCCCTCAAATTGGAAGGGGGGATAGGTGGAGAACTGCGCCTGAACATCCTGTCCAAGCGGCGCGCCGCCGCGCGAACGCGATTCGGCCCCTATGGTCAGCGTGTAGGCCGTTTGGCGGGGTAGCAGCCCGCCTGAGGCAGTGAACGTGACAACTGTGCCGCGCTCGTTCCAGGAAAATGTTCCGGGAACTTTGCTGCCATCCGGCCCGCGCAGGGCAAACGCGGCTTCCACGCTGGCGGTGTCCATCGGCTGGTTGAAGGTCACTTCAATTTTGGCGTCGGGGCCCATAAAATCGCCAGATTGGGGCGAAATGTCCAGCACTTCGGGCAGGGCGGTTTGAAAAGACCAGGCCAGGTTCGGCGTGGATGGGTCGAGCGGAGTTCCGGCGCTGCTTGTGAGCGAGGGGTTGACGCGGACGGTGTAATTCACTCCGCCCGAAAGGCTGGGGGCGGGATAGAAGATGTAAGTGCTGGTGTTGAGCCATTCGCCGCGCCCGCTGGCGGCGGGTTCGAGCGTAAACCCGGCGGGCAGGGAGGCCGAATCCGCTCCAAGCGGCACGACCGGCTGATTGAAGGCCACGACCACTGCCGAATCGGGGCTGACCGAGTCCGCCTGGGGCGCGGGCAAGACCTGCGAAACGGTCAGCAGGCCGGGGGTGCGATAAGAGAGGGTCACTTCGCGGGGCAGAACTAACCCTTTGGCAGTTTTTGCTCCCACGCCAAGCGTTATCTCAATCCGGTCATCCGCCGAAAAAGGCTGGGCCGGGGTGATTTTCAGGGTGGCATCATCCATCCACTGAAACAGGAATTGGGAGGCATTGGGCGAACGAAAAGCCGCTTCCACGGAAGCGCGTTCCATTGGCTCGCTAAAGTAAATTGTGAGCGGACTCTGGAGGCCGATTTGGCTGCCAAGGGGGGGAACTGTCTCGATGATGGCTGGCGGGAGGGGCAGGGCGGTAGGCGTGGGACTGGGAGCGGGCGGCGTGGCGGTGGGCGCGCCGGGCAGGTTCAGGCTGCAGGCCAGCGAGAGAATCAGGATTAATGACAGGCTAAAGAAAAGGGAACGATGCTTCATAACTGCCTCCTCGGATGAATCGATTATACCTTTATGATGGTGGATGGGTTGTGAAAGTTCCAAATGTATCTATTCATCGTGGGATATGTATAAAAAAGGACCCGAATCGCTGGGCGGGGTCTTTTTCTGCGTTTGAGAACAGAAGAAATCAGGTGAAAGTCTTCTATAAGATTGTCGGTCAATCGGTTTCCATCAGCCGTTGGCGGATGGAAACCAGGTCTGCTGGGCTGGTTCCGCCTGAGAGCAGGCACTGCTCAAGGTCCAATTCTTCCAGGGTTTCGCGCAGGGATTGTCGCACTGAGGTATTTTTTCTTGCAAGCAGTTTATCGCGGATAGCATCGACGCTTAGTTCGTAATCGGTGGCAATCTCCTCGAGCGTAACCCCAACCAGCGAGAGCACGACGAACGAGATGATACCCGTCCGGTCGTAGCCGCGCTTGCAATGGAACAAAACACCGCCCGGCTGGGCGTGCGCGATGGTTGAAATGGCCGCTGCATGCCGCTCTGGCCAGCGTTGCAAGGCGTCTTTGAAATACAGCGGCGTGCCCCACAAACTGGTATTGACCCATTTTTCGACAAACTCCTGGTCGGTGACATCCTCAATTTCTGCTCGCTTTACCACCACATCGGGATAAGGCGATGTGACGTTGAGTTCAGGCTCGTCCATGCCGTATGTACCAAGCGTGATGATGGTACGAACACCGTAGTCATAGAGCGACTGCCAGCCCGCTGTGGTCAGCCGGTTTGGCGTATCGCCGCGCAGGATGGCCCCAAAGCGGGTCAGGCCGCCGTTGGCTGTCTGTAGCCCGCCCAGGTCGCGGACATTGTTACAGCCATCCCAGGTTAGAATGCGCTCGTTCATGCCAGAATCTCCTTTGGTCTTGTCCGGAACGGTCTCACAGCTTGCTGTCACCAGTCAACTGCTTACAGAGATTGGCAGGCCAACTTAAAGCCGTTCATCCTGCATGGCTGGTTTCCTGTTGCCACAGTTCTCGCATTTCCTCGCTCGATTCAAGCAGTTCATCCAGTTTTCCTTCGGCCTCGACCCGACCGTCTTTAAGCACGATGATGTGGTCGGCGCGGCGTAAGACGGGGCGACGGTGCGAAACCGCCAGACAGGTTTGGCCCTCGCGGCTGAAAATGCGCTCCCACATCTGGCGTTCGGTTTCCACATCAAGGGCGCTCGAAAGGTCGTCAAAGACCAGCAGTTCTGGCTCGCGGATGAACATGCGCGCGGCAGCAACGCGCTGGGCCTGCCCGCCAGAAAGTTTGACCCCGCGTGAACCGACCAGCGTTTCGAGGCCATTTTCGAGCATTTCCAGGTCTTTGTCCATTACGGCCAGGCGGGCAGCGGCGTAAATGGCGTCGTCGGTTTTGTTGAGGCCGAGCAGAATGTTGTTGCGCAGGGTGTCGCTAAAGAGGCGCGGCACCTGAGCTGTGTAGGCGCAACGCGGTGGGACGAAAAAATCGCCGGGGGAGTCAATTTTCTTGCCATTCCAGCGGATTTCGCCTTTTTCGAGCGGCAGAAGTCCCAGCAGGACGCGAATCAGGGTCGTTTTTCCCGACCCAATGCGGCCTGTCACTACCGTCAGCGTGCTACGTTGAAGACAGAGATGGACGCCCTGGATGCCGTTGCTCGAATTGGGATAGTGAAATGTCAAATCAACGGCAGACAGGCTGCGCAAGCGGTCTGTTTCTGTTTTTGATGGGTATTGTACTTCAGGCAGGGGGCCTCCCAAATTAATGGGGCTATGGGCCACCAGCGCATCCTGCGGCGCATTTTCCATCAGCCGGTACATGCGCTGCACCGAGACTTCCATTTGCTTATATCGCGCCGAGAGCATGCCTGCAAAGGTCGTCAGGTCGCCCATGCTGCTGAGTAGATAAACGAACAACGAGAAATCGCCAACGGTGAAACTGCTCTCGCGCATTGACTGACCAACCAGGATGAGAATGATGCCGGTTCCAAGCGTGGATGTGTTGCGATAAATGGAGCCGAGGAGGTCATCGAATAATCGTTCGCGGACGGCGTTTTTGCGGCGCTCTTCATTGAGTTTATGAAAGTGGTGGATGACCTGTTTTTCGGCGGTGGCGACTTTGATAGCCTGTACCGCGCCGAAAAATTCGCCAATGAAGCCGATCACTTTGCCGGTTGCCTGGCGGCTGGCGGTGCGATAATGTTCGATTCGTTTGGTGGCGGCATTGGCAATCAGCCCAACGACCAGCACCGGCACAAGCGCCATGAGCGTGACCGCCAGGCTGATGCGCACCATCAGCCCGATGGCAATGGCGACGATGGCAATGCCGACCATGATGTCATTGATGAGAATCACGAACAGCGGAATCTGGTCCACATCGGTTTTGAAGCGGTTGACGGCCTCGCCGGTTGAATCGGGCAGGGGCGCAGCACCAGGGCGGCGTAAGATGTGGCGCAGCAGATTCTTCCGCAGCAGAGTGTTGATTTCCGCGAAAATCGGCACATCGGCATAATAGAAGCCGTAACTGGCAATGATGCGCCCCAGCCAGGCGGCGAGGGTAAAGCCAACGATGCTCCAAAACCCAAAGGTCAGCGTGGCTTTGCCAGTCAGCAGGTTGAAAAAGGCCTGGATGATGAGCGCCGGGGCAATTTGCCAGCAAAACCGAATCAGGGCGACTGAGAGCAGGTCGACCAACCAATACCAGGGTCGAAACCGTATCATTTCAAAGACGACGCGCCAGGCGGGCAGGGCGGGGATTTTTTCAGGGAGGGTTGTTGTGGTCATTTCAGTTCAAAACCTTTGGACACGGATTTCACGGATTGGACGGATTTACACAGATTTATTCTTAACCTTTCTCCGTGAGAATCCGTGTACCGATTTTCACACCAGCACTTCTTCCAGCCCGGTTTGCAGAAGCTGGGCGAAGCGCGAGGCTGGGTCGGAGGCCAGGAATTGGCGCGGCCCATATTCGATGGCCTGGCCATTCTCCAAAATTAGAATGTCATCAGCGCGGTGAACGGTCTGAAGGCGATGCGCGATGATGATGGCCGTGCGCCCGGCCAGCAATTTGTCGATAGCGCGTTCCAGTTTTTGCTCGGTGGCCGGGTCGAGGCGCGAGGAGGCTTCATCGAGAATGACCAGGCCAGGGTTGCGCAGGAAAACGCGGGTGAAGGCGAGCAGCTGTGCCTCTCCGGCGGAAAGACTGCGTGAACCGGTCTCCAGTTCGGTCTCAAGGCCATTGGGCAGGGCGCGGAACCATTCACCAAGTTCGAGTTGTTCGAGTGTGTTGATAATCTGCTCATCGGGAATGGAACGGTCGAAAAAGGTCAGGTTGTCGCGTACGCTGGCGCGAAAGAGCTGCACATCCTGGGTGACGAGCGCCACGCGCTGGCGCAGGGCGGCCAACTGAAACTGGCGCAAATCCGCGCCGTTCAGGCAAACCTGGCCCTGTTTGGGGTCGTAGAGCCGGAAAATGAGCCGCGCCAGGGTTGTTTTACCACTGCCGGTGCGCCCCAATAAACCTAAAATAGAGCCTGGCCGGACGGAAAAAGACAAATTACTCAAAACGGGGTCACTGTTGTTATAGGCAAAAGTCACGCTCTCAAAAGACAGGGCCAGTGGGCCAGAATCTGTTCCGGTGCGTTGCCCATCGGCTACCTCTGGCTGGAGTTTGCGGAATTCCGTCAGGCGTTCGACGCAGGCTCCAATCGTCTGGAAACTGTCGATTTCATGGGTCATGGCCCACAGCGGCTCTTCCAGCAGGTTGAGATAGTGGATAAACAGGTAGACTGTTCCGACGGTCATCAGCCCCATCGAAAAGAGCCAATAGCCGCTCGAAATTGCTAACAGGTGGCCCAGTGTAATTGCGGTGCGAACTGAATTTTCGAGAATCCAGCGTTTGAAGTGCGCCCGGCGGCTGTAAAGGAGGATTTTGGCCTGGTGACGGAACAGCCCGTAGATGGAGAAATCCACTGCGCCGCTCGAACGGATATCCTCTGTGCCGTTGAGTTGTTCTTCTATAAAGCCGAACAACCCTGTTTCGGCCTCGCGGCGTGCTTTTTGCTCTGATACGGCGATGTCTTTCAGCCGCCCCAGAACCAGGATGGTGATGATGGCAAAGGCCGTGAATCCTAACCCCGCGCGCCAGTCTTCCAGGAACAGGGCGACCAGAATGCCAACCAGCAGCAATCCGTTCGCCACCAGGTTGAGCGCAAACTGCGAGAAAAAGGTTGCCATTTCGGTTACGTCGCCGTCGATTCGTTCAATCAACTCGCCGGGCGTATGGTCATTGTGGAAGCGCATATCGAGATTGAGGGCGTGCCAGGCCAGTTCAGCGCGCAGCGCGTTGGTGGCGCTCCAGGCTACGTTTTCGCCCAGGTATGTGACGCTTACAGCAACCATCTGTTGCAAAATGGCGACTCCGATGAAGGCCAGCGCGATACTGGTCAGGGTTTGAAGGGATTTCCCAGCCAGCGCGTCGTCAATGAAAGCGCGCATAATCTGTGGAGCATAAATTCGCAGACCGATGCTGCTAAAAAGCAGAATGACCAGCAGGGCAACCCGTCCTTTTTGCGGCGCAAGGTGACGGGAAAGCATGTCCCAATAGGCTTTGAAAGGAATGTTCATGATGTTCCCTCACCGAGTCCGAAATCTGCTGATTGCGGCGCTTTTGAGAAGATGGAGACTCTTAAGTCCTGGCTGAAAATCATCAAAAACCATGTTGTGGAGCGCAACAGGGGCAAGGAGCCGCCACAACCAACTGTTCCTGGTGAGCAGGCGCTCGCTCTGGTTGAATGGAGTGAGTGTACTTGATGGGGGGAGTGTGTCAAGACTGCGGTACGGGTGACTTTTTTTTGTAAGTGTATAATGTCACAAGTATTGACTTTTTGTTTATGTTAATGTAAAGTTAACAGTATAGTAAGGCTGACATCTATCAACCAACAGATTCTTCAGGGAGGATATTATGTTGGACACCAATCACCTTTCCCTTTCCTCTTCGCTTGAAAAAAGGCTTTCAGAGAGAGTGGATGTGTATGGTGGTGTAATGCATTCTGGAAGCACATCGCGCGTTCGCCCCACTGTTTCGGTGATTATCCCCACCCTCAATGAGGCCAAAAACCTGCCGCTTGTTTTTCCATACCTTCCAATGAGTTGGATTGATGAGGTCATTCTGGTGGATGGCCGCTCAACTGACAATACGGTGGAAGTTGCCAAACAGCTTTTACCTTCGGTCAAAGTGGTGATGGAAAAACGTAAGGGGAAAGGCATTGCAATGCGCTCTGGCTACGAAGCGGCTTCGGGCGATATCCTTGTGGTGATTGATGCCGATGGGTCTCATGACCCGCGCGAAATTCCGCGCTATGTCCTGGCACTGATGCAAGGCGCCGATTTTGTTAAAGGCAGTCGCTTTGCGCCTGGTGGGGGGACTACCGATATGCCAGCCTATCGAAAGGCAGGCAATTTGGCGTTCATTCTCGCGGCAAATTTGCTTTTTGGCGTCAGCTTCACCGATTTATGCTATGGATTTCACGCTTTCTGGCGATATTGTTTAGATGCAATTGACCTTGCTAAGGTAGATGGTTTTGAGATTGATACAGCGATTTACCTTGAAGCGGTTCGTAAAAAATTGCGCATTGTAGAAGTTCCCAGCTTCGAGGGCTATCGGTTTTATGGCTCCAGTAATTTGCGTACCATTCCAGATGGATTTCGGGTATTGCGCACTATCGTAAATGAATGGAAAGGGCACCTGCGTGACAATGACAGGGATGTTTATTTGGGTTTTCGCGGCTTCAAATTCCCCTATTCAGATATTTATACCCTCAATAGCCTGACGGCTGAGCACCCCAATGACCAGATGAACTTGCAGTTTTTGCAGTTACTCAATGCAATGGTGATGGCGCGCGGGGATGTTCAATCCGTCCTGGAGCAGATTCTCGACCTGACTGTCCATGCGCTGGATGCAACCAGCGGCAGTTTTGTTTTGCTAGATGAAAACGGAAATGTCAGTGATGGCTGCCGGAGTTACGATGGGAAATTGTTGGGTGGTATTTCAGACCCTGAATTGATTCGGCAAGGCCTGGCAGGATGGGTCATTCAAAACCGTCAACCGGCTCTGGTCTCCAGCACAGTTGATGACCCCCGCTGGCTGAAACGTCCCGATGAGAAATCCATTCAGCGCGGTCGTTCTGCGCTTTCTTTTCCGGTGGTGATGGGTGAGAAATTAATAGGCGTTTTGACCTTGACGCGCCCCGAAGAGAAAAAGTTTACCGAGAAAGAATTGGCGCTATTACAGAATTTTGTCAACAATGACGCAGTAAAAAAGTAGAGGCACGGTTATGAACGCTCAACAACCATGTGCAGGCGGGATTTCTGTCATCATTTGCGCTTACACCGAGGAGCGATGGGGTCAATTGGTGGATGCGATTGAGTCGGTGAGAAGCCAAACCATGCCCCCTCAAGAGGTAATTGTCGTCATTGACCATAATCCATCTCTGTTTGCGCGCAGTTATCAGACCTTTACGGATGTGCGCGTTCTGGAAAATGCTCAGGCGCGTGGTTTATCTGGCGCGCGCAATACCGGTATTGCTATAGCCCGCGGGCAAATCCTTGCTTTTATGGATGAAGATGCTCTGGCGGATTCAACCTGGCTTGAGAGTCTTGCCAGCATGTATGTCGATTCGACGGTGATGGGCGTGGGTGGCGTCATTTCTCCAATTTGGGTCGATGGCCGTCCGGCCTGGTTCCCTGAAGAATTTAATTGGGTGGTGGGTTGCACCTATCGTGGCGTGAGTGAAGTGGCCGCGCCGGTGCGTAATCTGATTGGGTGCAATATGTCCTTCCGCTCGGAAGTATTCCGTAGTGTTGGCGGCTTTCGTTCTGGAATTGGACGGATTGGCACTGTGCCTCTCGGTTGCGAAGAGACGGAATTGTGTATTCGCGCCAGCCAGAAATTCCCCGCTCAAAAGTTCATCTATACGCCAGATGCTCGGGTCGCGCATCGAGTCCCATCTGCCCGGACAAGGTTTGCTTATTTTCGCAGCCGTTGTTACGCGGAAGGAGTGTCAAAAGCCCTGATAACTTCTCTCGTGGGCGGACGGGATGGTTTGCGCTCCGAGCGCGCCTATACGTTTAAAACTTTGCCATTGGGTATATTGCGTGGTATTCGGGATGTGATTGCGTGCCGCGATTTTTCTGGCTTTGGACGGGCACTTGCAATTGTAATGGGACTGTTGTTTACGACCTGGGGGTATCTGGTTGGGAAAATCTCGATGCGGAAAACCGCTTTTCAGAACCTTGAACAGGCTTTAATCCATGAGCCGTTTTCTGGGCAGTAAAATGACCGAAAAAAATACCAGTGAGCCATCTGTGTTTGTGCCAATTCATGTCACATCCGTCGAGATTGGTGCTCCGCTGAATGATTTGACGGCGCAAAATGACCGACGTTTGGCGGGGTGTGGCCTGGCCTGGGTGCTGGTACGTTTGCATGGTCAACCACTCGGAATGGTTCAGGTCAATGTCAGGGCAGATGCAATTCGCGCTGAAGACCTCGCGCAAGCCATTTGGCACAATCTGGCTGGGCAAATTAATGCTTATCTTGCAGAGAAAAATCTGACTGCGGTAAAAGAGCTTGGTGTGAGCGGTTTGCCCGTTCAATCATGTGTGCTGGAAACGCAACCGCGAGAAGAACCTTTTGTGAGCATTGTCATTGCCACGCGCGACCGGGTGGATAGTTTGCGTGAGTGTATCCAGTCTATCAGCGCATTGGATTATTCAAATTATGAGATTGTGGTGGTGGACAATGCCTCGCGTACCTTGGCCACTAAAGAGTATGTCCTTGCCGAATCGGCGCGCAACCCCAAAATTCGCTATCTGCGCGAAGACATACCAGGGTTGGCCGTGGCCCACAATCGCGCTCTGCTGGATGTCCGGGCGCCTATTGTGGCTTTTACGGATGACGATGTAGTGGTGGAGCGTCTTTGGTTACGAACGCTGGTTTCGCACTTTCAACGTGACCCCCGCGTTGGTTGTGTCACCGGCATGATATTGCCTTATGAGATTGTTACGCCGCCTCAATTATGGATTGAGCAATACGGCGGCTTTAGTAAAGGCTGCAAAACCAAAGTGTTTGACCTGGATGAAAATCACCCGGGCGATATTTTGTTCCCTTATTCGGCTGGCAAGTTTGGCTCTGGCGCAAACATGGCTTTTCGTACTGCCAGCCTGATAGCCCGTGGTGGATTTGACCCGTCACTCGGGGCCGGTACTCCGGCGATGGGGGGCGATGACCTGGCGGCTTTTTTTGATGTAATTTGCAGCGGTGAGCGTCTGGTTTATGAGCCGGGCGCGATTCTCTATCACAAACATCGGCGCGAATATCCCGGACTGGCGCGCCAGGCCTATGGTTATGGCGTAGGTTTGGCAGCATTCTTGACCAGGACAATCTATGACTGTCCGGCGCGTTTATGGGAGATTCTGCCCAAAGTTTCAGCAGGGTTGCACCACATGCTCGACCCGCGCTCCCCTAAAAATCAGAAGAAGCAGGCGAATTACCCCAAAGAACTCACTGCCCTTGAATTGAAAGGATTTTTTGTTGGACCTTGGGCTTATTTGCGCAGCCGCTGGCGGACAAGCAGGCTTAAAGTACAAATTCCACGCGTCAATCATGCAATGATGTCGAACAGCCAACGGAATCATCCAACCGCATATCAACAAGGGTCATGAGATGATTAATGAATATTCCAATTTTGCTCTATCATAGCGTTTCCACAGTTGCTACCAAACTATACCAACCCTGGACGATATCGCCGCAACGATTTGACGAACATCTCGCCTACATGCGTGAAATGGGGTATCAGCCCTTAACCGTTGGTGAATTAGCTAGTTTGATGAAACAGGGGAAAATTAACCTGTTACAGCGCCCTGTCGTTGTAACGTTTGATGATGGCCTGGCTGATTTCTTGAGTGGCGCGCTGCCTGTTTTAGCAAAGTATCAGTTTCCGACAACTTTATATGTCACTACCGGCTACATAGGCCGTACCAGCGCCTGGATGAAGGCTGAAGGTGAACACAACCGTCGAATGATGACCTGGAGTGAATTACAAGAGCTTGAAGGTGTTGAAATTGGAGGCCACTCGCACACTCACCTGCAACTGGATATTTCTCCGCTGGAAAAAGCGCGCGAAGAGATTTTTCTGTGCAAGGAAAGCCTGGAACAGCGTCTTTCGAGACCTGTGCAAACTTTTGCCTTCCCACACGGATACTACACTCAAAAATTGCTCGACCTTGTACGACAGGCTGGTTTTACATCTTCTTGCATTGTGGGTCATGCAATGGCGCTTGATACCAGTTCGCCTTTTGCTTTGCCGCGCATCATCATTAAGTCTGATACAACGATACCGGTTTTGGAACAGTATTTGCAAGGTGTAAATTTGCGACGAAAAGAATGGTTTTGGCCTATCTTGCGGGTGGGTTGGCGTATCATCCGATGGCTCAATTTTTCGCGGGGCTCTTTAATAAATCACTATGGAAAAGGGGCATAGTCAGGTCATGGATACATGCGGTCGTTCTTGCGTTTTCCTGAAATGGACAACAAGCCGGCTTGGCCTCTTCGAGGAGCTATACAGGCGATTGTAATGAATACTTCGACGATTTCATCCATTTGTCCGACCAGCGCAACCGAACGCATTATAGACATTGACATACTGCGAGGCCTTGCATTGTTTGGCATTCTTGTTGTCAATGTTCATTTTTTTTGCGCGCCGGATGCTTTTTATGCAGATTATTTTGAGAAGTTTTCATCTCGATTAGATGATAGCATATTTCATGCGGTAAATTTTCTGTTTTCTGGAAAGTTTTACCCGGTTTTTTCGTTTCTATTTGGATTGGGATTTTTTATTCAGCTTTCGAAATTCAAACAAAAGGGAATCAATGCGCGCGTCTTTTTCGTCAGGCGATTGACCATGCTATTACTTTTTGGAGTTGCGCATATACTTTTTGTATGGGAAGAAGATATTCTCTTTCTTTACGCGTTGTTTGGGTTTGCATTAATTTACCTCGCCGAGACCCCCAAAAAACAAGTACTTGTTGCGGCAGGCCTTACATACTTTTTTCCTGTCGGTTTTACGATGCTTAATACAGCCTTTCGCTTTGCGCCGGCCCAATACTCTCCTTTTGATACGCTGGAAAGCTACGTGCTTTTTTATACAACGGCAGATTATTGGCAAATTCTTCAAGTACGTCTTGCCTTATATGCAGATAAACTTTTCACAATCAACGGATTGATTCATCATTTGGACCGTTTGGCCTTCTTATTGTTTGGTTATTATGCTGGGGCAACTGATTGGGTGGCAAACCTTTCGGCGCAAAGAATTCAGTGGACTCGCTGGTGGGCAGCGGCTTTTGTTCTTGGAATAATTGGGCAGGCACTGTGGATTAAAGCATCTGTTACAAAAGACCTCTCCCCATTTTCATTATCAATATCAACTCTTCTGAACAGTTTTTTTATTTTGGCGCAGGTATTTGCATACATCGTTGGCATCCTGCTTATATTGAAGATAGCAAGCCTGAAAAAAATCTTATGTATTTTTGCCTTTCCCGGAAGGATGGCATTAACGAACTATTTGATGGGCACAACTGCTTTTTCTCTTTGTTTTAACTCGTATGGACTCGGCTTGTATGGGCAACCTGGTTCTGCGCAACTGATGGGGATGGCTATCCTGTTCTTTACCATGCAGGTTATTGTGAGCAATATTTGGCTCAGATATTACAGATACGGCCCGTTGGAATGGCTCTGGCGTTGCGTCACCTATGGGAAATTTTTGCCATTATCAAAACTTGTTGCCGAAACGGTTTTGTCTATTACTCTGATTTGATTGCGACTCAATAGACACCTGTTAGGGGTTTTCGGAGAAATTGATGCGAACTTTAACGATGCATGTCACCAGTCCTGCGCCAACCGAGGTGTGGAAATCTATTTTTGACGCTGACCCTGAGGCGGTGCCGTACCAGCATCCAAATTGGTTTGCCAGCATTTGCGAATCGGGAAATTACAAAGATGTCAGCCGCCTTTACGAAACGGGTGATGGCCGTCAATTTGTGTTGCCGCTTGTTCAACGACGCGGCTTACCCGCCTGTCTGTCGATTGCTGCTTCACCGCCTTCGGCTTGGGGAATGGGGGGGCTGGTTGGGTCGCAAAATGTGCATTATGAAGAGATGCTGGCTGTTTTTGACGACTTGACTCACTTGCCTTACCTCCGCGTAAGTATCCGTCCCAATCCACGCCTGGCGGCGCTATGGGCGGCGGCGGCTCCCAAAAGCGTGTTATCGATTCCTCGTCGGGCGCATGTGTTGGATTTGGAAGGTGGCTTTGAACGCGTTTGGAAAGAGCGCTTCGAGAAGAAAACGCGCACGGCGGTACGAAAGGCTGAACGATTGGGCGTCGTGGTGGAGAGCGCTACCGGCGACAGATTATTGCCTGTTTTTTATAAATTGCTCCAGCGCTCGTTTAACCGCTGGTCTCGCCAACAAAATGAACCGCCATTCTTAACCCGCCTGCGTGGTCAATGGCGTGACCCGTATGAGAAATTCGAGCGGATTGCCCGTCATATGGGGTCTGCCTGCCGGATATGGGTGGCATGGGTGGATGAGAAACCTGCTGCAGCCAGTTTGGTGTTGCAACATGGTAATGTGAACGACTCCCGTGGCGCAATGGACAAAGAAGTGGCTTCTACCAGCCGTTGTAATGAATTGCTCCAAAAATGCTCGATTGAAGAAGCCTGCCGAGCGGGTTGCCATTACTATCATCTTGGAGAATCAGGCAATTCCGCGTCGCTCTCTCACTATAAAGAACGTTTTGGCGCTGTGCCGTATGAATATGCAGAGTATGTGTTCGAGCGGATTCCCATCACAAGCATAGATAGGATGATGCGCACTATTGTCAAAAAACTGATAGGGTTCAAAGACGTTTAAAAACGCTTTCCTCTTGCGTTTTATCGGTGTCTCCCTGCGTCAAACCTGGCGGCAGAACCGTCTGGAAATCTCATTGACCAGCAAGGTTGAAACTATGAGTCAGGACCAACTACGCGTTATCAGCCCAGCACCGCGCGATGTGTGGCAGGCATTGTTTGATGCTGATGAAGAGTCTGTTCCATATCAGCATCCCGACTGGTTTGATAGCCTTTGCCTGGCGGGCCACTATCAAGACATCAGCCGTTTGTACCAAACAGAGGATGGCCGTCAGTTTATTTTGCCACTGGCGCGACATCGCGGCATACCACTGTTTTTAAACCCTGCGGCATCCATGCCTGAATCATGGGGAATGGGTGGGTTGATTGGAACCATGAATATTCGCCCATCCGATATTCCCCTGGTATTTGACGACCTGGCCAGGTTGCCTTATCCCAGTATAAGCATTCGCCCCAACCCGCGTTTGGCTGCCCTCTGGGCAGCCGCCAGGCCCAAACACATTGTGGTCATTCCTCGTCGGGCGCACGTGTTAGATTTACAGGGTGGATTTGAGCATGTTTGGCGTAAAAGGTTCAAGCATCAAACTCAAACCGCTGTTCGAAAAGCCGAGCGCGAGGGCGTTGTTGTGGAGCGCGATACAACCGGGCGGCTGGTGCCGATATTTTACGATTTGTTACGTTGTTCCTTTGACCGCTGGGCCTGCAAGCAGCATGAGCCGCGCTTTCTTACTCATCTGCGGGGGCAGGTGCGCGACCCGTTGGAAAAATTTCAAATGGTTGCCAGGAAAATGGGTGAAGCCATGCGTGTCTGGCTTGCCTGGGTCAATGGATTACCTGCGGCGGCTATCCTGGTCTTGCAATATCGGAATGTTAATGTGCCACGCGCGGCAATGAATCGAGAGATTACAGGCACATCGTGCGCAGGCGTGTTATTGCACAAAATGGCAATCGAAGAAGCCTGCAACGCGGGATGCCGCTACTACCATCTGGGCGAATCAGGCGAATCGGTTTCTTTGGCCCAGTTCAAAGAACGTTTTGGGGCCGTTGCTTATCCCTATGCTGAGTATCATATCGAACGCCTGCCCGTCACGCCGCTTGACCGTGCCATGCGTTCCCTCGTTAAAAAAGCCATTGGCTTTAAAGACGCTTAATCCTGAAAGGTTTGCTACCTATGTCTGTTCGTGCATCATTCCAACGCGTAATTGATGAATTCCAATTTTGGTTCGATTTGTTCCCGCGTGGAGATTACCAGCCTTTACCCTGGATCGGCCTGCGCAAGGCCAGGCGTGGAACTGGCACCAAAATGCGCTGGAATGCAATTTGGGATTCTCTGCAGAAGGACAACATCTCCTCAGGCATGGATATTGGCTGCAACATGGGATTCTTCTGCTTCTCGCTGGCTGAAAAAGGGATTCCCATGCTTGGGATTGACCTTGACCCGCGTTATATCCGCATTGCATCTTATGCCGCAAAAAGAACCGCTATGCCCAAAGTTGCTTTTTCGCTGATGGCGGTGGAATTGCAAACCATGCTTTTGCTCCCACGCACCGACCTGGTATTGCTTCTGTCGGTTTGGCATCACTGGGTGAAAATTTATGGGTTTGAAACGGCCAGCCAGATGCTTGCTGCGCTATGGGAGAAATGTGAAAAGGTCATGTTTTTTGAAACCGGCGAAGCCGAGATGGGAGATGCTTTTGGCCTTTCGATGATGGGCGAATCTCCGCGAACCTGGTTGCAAACTTATCTGGAGCAAACCTGTTCCAATTCTGTCGTAGAGTGCGTGGGACAGTTCAAAGCATTTGCGCCGAATGGCAATGAAGAGCGCAATATTGCTTATCGAAATTTATTCAAAGTGGCACGTTTAAAAGTTTAGATATGTTTTTTTTGCGCGCTGTTTTTTTGCTCACTCTGTCTGTTGTGTATATTACCGCCTGCCAAACGCAACAGACGGTTCAGCCTGCCATGAATATATCCTCTACCCTTGCCCCGCCGACAACAGTCGCGCCATCTGTAACGCCTACGGTTACGCCAACCCCAATTCCAACCCCTTATGGTCAAAGCGGAGCCTGGATGCTTATTTTTCAGGATGAATTTAGCGGTAACGCGCTAGATACAAAAAAATGGTACCCTTGCTATTGGTGGGATAAGCAAGGCTGCACAATTATCAGCAACAACGAATTGGAATGGTATCAACCGGATGACGTCCTGGTTTCGGATGGCTTGTTGCGCTTACGAGCCCGCCCGCGTATTGTTGAAGCAAGTAATGGAATCACCTATCAATATACTTCGGGAATGGTTTCCAGCGGGCGCGGTTCCTCTGACCTCTCTGCGCCTGCCGGGTTGGTGATTCGATATGGCTATGTCGAAATTCGAGCCAAACTGCCTGCCGGGCGCGGTTTATGGCCAGCATTCTGGCTTCTGCCCGATAACAACACCTCCAAACCAGAAATTGACGTTTTGGAAGTTTTGGGTCATTCCCCCGATACTGTTCACATGGCTTTTCACTATCGTTTGCCCAATGGAGATGCTGACCGAGCAAAATATACCTGGAAAGGCCCAGATTTTTCAGCCGATTGGCATATCTTTGCGCTCGATTGGCAGCCTGATAAACTGGCATGGTATATCGACGGGGTTGAACGATGGCGGTATACGGAGGCCGCTTATATTCCCAACGTGCCAATGTATTTGCTGCTCAATTTGGCAGTCGGTGGCGATTGGCCCGGAGCGCCTGACGAAACAACCATCTTTCCTGCCTATTATGAAATTGACTACGTTCGTGTATGGAGCCGTTAGATGTTTGCTGGTGATGCTATCATGAACTCTTTCAATAAACTTTTGGAACATTTACGCGACCCGCTCTACAAAAATGGGTACGCGCTGGTTTTAAGTTCTGGGCTTACTTCAGCATTGGGAATGGGCTATTGGATATTGGCGGCTCGCCTATATTCAACCGAGGTGGTGGGGATTAACTCAGCCATTCTCTCGATGATGATGTTTTTAGGGGGCGCAGCGCAATTCAACCTTGTCAACGTTCTGAACCGTTTCTTGCCGCGCGCCGGACGTGACGCAGGAAAATTGATAGGAATAATCTACCTGGTTACATCCACAGCCGCGATGATTGCCAGCCTGATTTATCTTTGGGGCATCAATTGGTGGTCCCCGTCACTTAATTTTTTAGTGGATAGTCCGTTTTCTGTACTGGCGTTCACCCTGTCAACCGTTTCCTGGTGTATTTTTGCGCTCCAGGATGGCGCCCTCACCGGTCTGCGTCAGGCAACCTGGGTACCCGTAGAGAACACAATTTTTGCAATTGCAAAAGCAGTGTTGCTGGTTTTGTTTGCAGGGATTTTGCCAGACTATGGGCTTGTCACTTCCTGGGTGATTTCGGTTGGGTTGGCGTTGTTACCGGTTAACATTCTGATTTTTCACCGCTTGATTCCCGCTCATAGGCGCGCCACCGAAACAAAATATGAACCGATTGTTGCCTCGCAAATTATTCGCTATGTTTCGGCAGATTACTTAGGCTACCTGCTTTGGCTGGGATTAACGACCTTACTGCCCGTTATCGTCGTTCAACATCTTGGCGCCACTGCAAATGCCTATTATTACCTCAGCCAGACGATTGCCTATTCTCTGTATCTGGTCAGCCGCAATATGGGCATGTCGCTTATCACAGAAGGCGCCCTTGACCAGGAAAAATTGCAGGAATACAGCCTGCGTACCCTTTTAGGAACTTCCCGCCTTGTGTTTCCGCTGGTATTCGTTGTTGTTTTGGGCGCCCCTTTTATATTGAGCCTGTTTGGTCACAATTACGCCAGCCAGGGAACTGTCTTATTGCGCCTGTTGTCGCTTTCCGCAGTGCCAAATATTATCACCTCGCTTTATCTCAGCATTGTGCGTGTGCAACGCCGCATGAAAGCCGTTGTAATTACGCTTGTTTCTTTGTGCGCCATTATCCTGGGTCTCACCTATTTATTTTTGCCGGTGTATGGCCTCAATGGAATTGGCATGGCCTGGTTGTTTGGACAAATCAGCGTTGCTGTTGTTGTATTCTTTACAGAATTTCGTTCCCTATGGCAGAGAACTTAAAACAGGCGCGAAGGATGACGATGAACTCATTGGCCTTGCGAATGAGCGATATGGTTGCGAACCTGAGAGGGGCTTATGTCCTCTCTCGTTTGCGACCGATGATTATGCATATTGCGCAAAAAGCATCGGCCCAGTTTGATGCCTCAGAATCGGAACCATGGGTAATGCTCAAACGTAATCGCGCTCAAGGCGACCGGGAAGTATTGTGGTTGGGCAGCGCAAACCAAAAAACAGTGCTTATTTGCCATATCCCCCGGTCAAAATCTGCCGTTTTACGCTACCAACATCATCGGGATATCTGCGCCAGTTTGTGGAATACCAGGGTGCTTGGGGTGTGGCGGGAAGTTTTGCCGCGTGTGTTATATCAGGGGCTGTATGAAAATCATCTGTACTGGCTCGAAGCGCCCCTGCCTGGCGTTTCTGCCTCGCGTGTCATTCAACAGAGTAAGCGGCGAGACATTGTCTTAAGAGCGGCGGTGGAAACAATTTTGTGTTTACACCAACGCACATCCCGCGTTGTTACATTTGACGAGATCTTGTTCAAGAAATGGGTCCTCGACCCATTGCGCGCAATCCGGGAATCTACGCTCCCTCTCTATTATTTCCGGTCTCACGCCATTCTTTCTGAAATCGAACAACGCCTGGCCAGGCGGTTACTTGGAAAACCTGTTACCGTCTGTTGGATTCATGGAGATTATTGGCCTGAAAATATTCTCGTTACGCCAGATGGAGCGCGTGTCACAGGAATTGTGGACTGGGAACTTTCTCATCCGGATGGTTTACCGCTGATAGACCTGATTAATTTACTTCTTTCTACATACCGCGTGCTTGAAGCGAAAGAGCTGGGGCATTTAATCATCGAATTGCTTGAACAAGGTGAGTTACCCCCGGAATGGAAGACAATTTATGATGAGGTTTGCCAACGGCTCGGTAACAACCTTCCAGCAATTCAGGATGTCTTAATCCTGTTTTGGATTCAACATACCAGCACCAAGGTATTCGCTGCCAATCGTCTGTTTATCAACCCCTTTTGGGCGCGCGCAAATTATGTTAGTGTGTTGAGGCATCTCAACAAACTTTGGGGCGGTTAAGGTGGCCGTTTAAAATATGAGTTACTATGTTGATTCTCTTACCAGTGTAAAAGCAAAAATTTGGTCAGGAATACTCGCTTTTCTACGCAGCCCCTGGCTTCCATTGGCGATTGCTGCTGAACTTTGGGCTTTTTCACTACAATCATTCAACCTCGATGCCATGCAAGATTGGGGATTGGTCTCCGTGTTTCCGGTGACCATTATCCTGGCTTACCTGCTTTTACTCATTAGCTTTGCCAGTTTGTTCTCCCGAAAGAACATCGCCAATCCTGTTTTTTTTGCGCACGTTTTTTTGTACATTGTAATGATGCACGGCACGCCGCAGTTTCTATATGGAACATTGCGTTATTCCTGGGCCTGGAAGCATGTTGGCATCATTGATTACATCATTCGCCATCAGGCCATTAATCCTGATATTAACGTGTTGCCAGTTTATCATAACTGGCCAGGCTTTTTTGCTCTCAACGCAATGTTTACTGAACTGGCGGGCTTTTCGAGCGCGCACATTTATGCAGGCTGGGGGCCGGTCTTTTTTGAAACGTTGTTTGCCCTCAGTTTGTTTGCTCTGTTTCGCTTATTTACTACAGACCGGCGCATTCAATGGCTGGGCGTTTGGCTGTTTTTGTTAACAAACTGGGTGGGTCAGGATTATTTTGCCCCACAGGCACTCACCTACTTTTTACTCCTGTGCGTTTTAATCCTCACGCTGGCTGGCTTTGGGGTGGAACCAGAAGTTTTTCACGAAAAATTGATTACGCGGTTTGCCAGAATGGCAAAGTTTTTGCGCCTTCCGGCGCGCTTTCAAAACTGGGCGCAAAATCTGAAGCCCCCGCCTATGCATATTTTTGAAGCCAATACAGCCCCGCGCTGGACCTTGCAGATGATGGTATTGGTCATCTTTGGGGTCATTGTATCCACGCATCAGTTGACGCCACCAATGGGTCTCTTTTCTGCGTTATTGCTGGTGTTATTTGGTGTGATACGCTGGCGTGTTTTGCCAGTATGGATGTTATTGCTGATTGTCTTCTGGCTGGCCTTTCCGGCGCGCTCCTATAACAACACCGTGATTGGCTCGACACTTGAATCTTTTGGCAAAATTAATCAAACGGTCGATTCTGGTTTTGTGAATGTCGCTCAAGTCAGTGCTGGTCAGGCCGTTGTTTCCTGGATGGGACGTGGCCTGAGCGCGGCAATCATCCTGTTGGGCGGGTTAGGCGCGTTTTGGCGGTTGCGTAAAGGCTATCTCGATTTACCGGCTCTTCTTTTAGCGGCTGCGCCTTTCCTCGTATTATTTCTTAACTCTTATGGCGGCGAAGCCATCTTTCGCGTGTTCTTTTTCATGTTACCCTATCTCGCTTTTCTGGCAGCAGCTGCGCTTGTGCCGTCCCATCAATCTGCTCGAAACTGGTTTAACTCCATATTAATTGGCGGCATCAGTTTAGTGTTCCTGGTGGCATTTCTGTTTGCCTACTACGGTAAAGAACGTCAATATTCATTCACCAGGCTGGAAGTCGAAGCTGCTGAATATCTTTACAGCCACGCATCCCCAAATTCTTTGTTGGTGGAAGGTTCTCGAAACTACCCAACCCTCTTCCTGAACTATGAAAATTTTACTTATGTTGCCATTGACCGTGAACCCAAAGAATCCGTAAGTAAACTCCTGGCTGACCCGGAGAAAGTGCTATATCGCTGGCTCTCCGATTCGCGCCGCTACTCGTCCTCTTACCTGATTATCACGCGCAGCCAAAAACTTTACACCGATGAGATTCGTGATATTCCGAGTGGCTCTCTTGAGAAGGTCGAGGCAGCCCTCAGAAATTCTAATAAGTTCGAAGTCGTCTACTCAAACAAAGATGCAGTGATTTTCAGGGTGAATAGAAAGTATACAGATGACTAAGATTCGTCAAATTTTCTCCCCGCTGGTGATTTTGTTGATGGGACTGCTGGCTGGGGCCTCTATCATTGGGGAATGGCAAAACCCCTGGCGCTGGTTGTTTATTTTTGCGTTTATGATGTTCGGGCCGGGGGCCTCGTTTTCCTATTTGTATCCGGGCAAAGATGGAATTACCCGCCTGGTTCTCACCGTGGCGGTTAGCCTTTCACTTGCCACAGCCGTTACGCAAGCCTTGCTTTATGCGGGGGTTTGGTCGGCGCGTCTGGCTTTTTTTCTCCTGCTCACCATCTCATGGTGTGGGCTATTCTTGGGCGTTTTGTTCCGAACCCCTGGGCAGAAACCACAGGCGCTGCTTCGTGAACTGATTCGCCAGCCTGGCTTTTACTTTTCTCGATTATGGAAAAATGCCTGGTTTATCCTGCTTACAGGGTTGTTTCTGGTAAATTTATCAGTGATATATTCTTATTACCTTGCTCCTCCTGTATATGAGGCAGTGGCCGAGTTCGCGCTTTCTCCGAAGGCCGGGTACACCAGTTCGGATTCTCATCCACCAGGTTTAGAAACAGCCACCGTTGCTGAATATGCCGCCCGATTGACCAACCCTGCTGTTATCGAATCAACATTCCGTCTATTAGATGAAAACACCGAAAACTACATAAAATACAAAGTTTCAACCTCTTTCCAGGCCGAAACGGGGAAAATTCAATTGCGCGTGCGTGGCCCTAACCCCGCCCTGGCCGCCAGCCTGGCCAACAGCATTGGGCAAAATGCCGCAATACAGATTAATCATCCACGCAACGAATATCACCTCGAATTCATGCAAAAATCGTCCATTCCGATTGCCCCATCTGGACCGAATTTCATTTTCAATAGCGTGGTGGCGTTTGTGCTTGGTTTGCTTTTAGGAAGCGGCCTGGCACTCTTTTGTGATAATACGAATTTGACCTGGCGAATCCAATAACATGCAAACTGCTCGAATCATGCGCTGGATTCTATTCAGAAAGGAATTTCCTATGAAAATAAAGATGATTCTTTTACCAATGCTGATTATCGTTTTACTGGCAACCCCTGCGCAGTCGTTGGCGCAATCTCCGCAACGCCATGCGTTCTCAGACGTTCCATTCTCTCCACGCATTGACGAAAACAGGGCCATATTTACCCTGGAAAGCGTTGGTTACCGTCCCCGGGAACTCGTTAGCCCGCTTGACGCTACGCGAGTGCGATTCAACATCCCGGCTGGCTTGCGACTTTTACCAGGAGGCGTTTTGGAATTGCAATATGACCTGGTACTGAGCGGCGCCGATGCCAGCAACATTCGTGATGGTCAAAACCCCTACGGCGGCACTCTGGTGATTTCCTACAACGAAGTGATTATTGGAAATGTGCCTCTTGATTCAATCGGCACGCATTCGCTGCGCGTGCCAATTCCGCCTGAGGCTTTGATTTCTAAAGAGACCGATGGAAGCCAGTTGCTCAGCATTTCACTCAACGCAAAGTTCAGTTGTCTCTATGACTTGCGGGCTTTTGTCACCATTAAGCCCGGCTCGTTGTTTGATTTCCCCTACGAAACATTTCCCCCCGCGTTAGACCTGGCCAAATTTCCTGCGCCTTTCTTCATCCGAAACTCTTTTCTCCCAGAACAAACTTTACTGGTCATCCCCGATTCTCTGCAAGCCCAGGAACTTCAGGCCGCCATGGATGTGATGGCGGGTTTGGGCGGTATGATTGGCGGCGATTATAGTATTCAGATGGTCCATGCCAGTCAGCTGGCTGGCATGGACCTTTCTCTGTATCACTTGATATTTGTTGGCACTCCTGCGCATTTTGAAAGCCTGGCTCAGATTGATTTTCCTCTGCCCATCTCTGAAGGTCAGTTCGTTGGTCTGCCCCATGACGCCAGTGAAGATGGAGTCGTTCAGATGGCTCTCTCTCCCTGGAACCCCAACAAGGCCATCCTCTATGTCGGTGGAAGTTCAGAGCGCGCCGTTCTGAAGGCAGCCCAGGCATTAGGCGCTGGAAATGTTCTGGCCTTTGACCATCCAACCTTGACGTATGTTTCAGATGTAAAAACCCTGATTGATTCCATCTCCACCATTCCTGACTTCACACTTCAGGACCTTGGCTATACTACCAAAACACTGACTGGCGTTGGGGTCACTTCCACCCAATATTCCTTTTTCCTTTCGCAAGAACAGGTTGCGACTCAAGAAGGTTATCTCGACCTGGTGTACTATCATTCCGGGTTGCTAGACTTTGGTTCCGCGTCCGTCTCGCTGGAAATGAACAATCAAATTTTTGCCAGCGTGCCTTTTGAGAAGGAATCACAACAAGTCTCTACTCTTCAAATTAAGTTGCCCCCCGGAATTTTGAAATACGGGGAAAACGTTTTAACGGTCGTGGCTGTTATGCCGCAATATACCCAGGCGGTCAACCCGGCTTGTGACCATACCGGCATGTCTACCCCGTGGCTGACCATTTCTGACCAGACGAAAATGCACATTCCGGCTGCCATCGAGACGGTTTTGGCGGATAAACCGTTGCGCAAGAATATGAGATTGTTTCTCGACCACTTGAGCGATGATAAGAATCTTTCAGGGCTGGCTCTCATTTTGCCTGCCAGCAACCCGGCCGCCTGGGAGCTTGCCGCTCAATTTGCCTACGCGCTCGGCGACGCTGCCAACCCGCTGATTCCAGACCTGACGGTTGCCTTTGCTGATAATGTGCCGCAAGACATTAAGAATACCAAAACGCTCATTCTGTTCGGGCTGCCGGGTGAATTACCTCTCCTGGCCGAATTCAATGACCTGTTACCCGCGCCGTTTGATTTCTCTACCAATCTGGCAAATCAGCGCAATATGCAGGTCAGTTTCCGCATTCCTGCCACAGCCGACGTTGGGTATCTTCAACTACTGACATCGCCCTATAACCCAGAAAATGCCATTTTTGTGGTTTCTGGTAATTCTCCCAAAGGACTGCAACAGGCAGGCAGCGTTTTGCTGGTTAGCAATTTGCTCAGTCAACTTGGAGGCGTATTTGCTGTTACAAATGGCGTTCAAATCGCAACAGGCAGCAATGCATCGCCGGTACAGGTCGATACCGCCATTGAAGGAGCAATTCCAATTACTGCCACTCCCCTGCCAGATGCAGTCAGCCAGACCCCTGCTGAAGTTCGTCCCAACTGGCCGATACCGGTCATCGTTGTCACCAGTTTGATTATTCTGGCAATCCTTGGCGTGGGAATGAGAGCCTATGCCATCAAGAAACATTCTGACACAAAAGCCGCCGATGAGACGATTCCACCCGAATCTAACAGAGAATAGCGGCTTCTCACTTTTTCTCGCTGGTCGCTTCCTGCCTCTTTAGCCACTTAAGTGCCTCGCGTTTGCTCAGCGGGTGGAGAGGCGTTTTTGCCACAAAATCCCGCACTCCCTGTGGGTCAATGCGTGAATGTTGCCGCAGCGCCCAGCCAATGGCCTTGTTGATAAAAAATTCTCTGGAGCCAAGATTCTCACCGATAATCTCTTTCAACAGCGCGAAGTCGGTTTCCTGTTTATATCCCAACTGGAACAGGATGCAAGCGCGCCGCAACCAGAGGTTATCCGACGCGCGCCAGCCCGTCAGCGTGGCATTGCGCATGTCTGGGTGGCGTTTGAAATGGACGCCGAGCGGGCCGCCTGCAATGCTGTCCACCGTATCCCACCACGATTTGGTTACAAGGAGATACTCTATCGTCTCGATGAACCCGGCGGGCAGTGTTTTCTCAAACCCGATGAGTAATCCCACGCCGATATATTGAAACTCACGCTGCGGCAGGCTCCATAAATCGCGCAGGATGGAATCCAATTCCGCGAGCGGCGGCAGGCCGTGTTCGGCGTAAAAGCGTTTCTGCAACTCTACGCTTTGCGGGGTCTTGATGCCAAGATACGGGAACTGGTTGCGCATGTAAGCTGCCATCGGCCCGGCCTGTTCCGGGTTGGCGTGCGCCTCGAATAATTCCCTCATCGCCAAAACATACCCATTCATCTCGCCTCCTTACGCTTCTGTTGGTCACTGAATACTGAACGCTGATTACTGCTCACCGCCCGGCGTTGGCGAGGGGTCAACCGGCAAGGCAAACAGCGCGCGCCATTGACCGGATTCCATTTCCTGGATGGCGGAGTTGAGCGTCATAATGCTTATCCACGTCCGGCCTGGTTTGAGCGGGAAGGGCTGCCGGTCATTGCCGGTGAAGTGAATGGGGCGCAGCAGGCCGGTTTGCTGCTCCCAGGCGCGGTTGGCGGTGCTCCAGCGAATTTTATAAGCCTGCCCATCGCGGAACAGGTACGCCCAGCCTTCCAGCCCGTAGCGTAAGTCTACGTCATATTGCAAGTGCCGGTAGACTTTGTAATCAGCCAGCAGGATGACCACGTTCTCAAAGGCCAATTGCCGCCCGGTGAGCCGCTCGGTATCCGCATGGAAGATGCCCTGGCCGTCGGCGTCATCGGTAAAACGCAGATATTTGCCCGAAAGTGGGTCGAATCGCCATAAAGATTGCGCGTAAGCGTGATACTCTGTACGTAATGATTGCGCTGCCAGCCCTCCTGCTGGCGCTGCCGGGTCGAACCGGTGGCCAGAATAATTGACCGGCTGACCGGGGAGTTTGCTGCGCTCTGCCAGTTCGCGCATTCGTGATACATCCAGCAGCGCGGTGTTTGGGCTGGTTTCAGGATGCTCGCCATAAACAATTTCGCAAATCTCTAACTGCGGCAGGATGTCGCTGCCGGCGCTGGCAAACACCAGGCAACTGCCCGGGAACATTTGGCGGAAATCCTCGTAAGTCAACCGCCCGGAACGAATCGGGCCGACGTAGGTGCGGTTGGGAGCGATGTCGTTGGGGTGAGGGGAAGGCGCGGCGACGAGGGACGTGTTCAGGAGCAGGCCAGCATCCAGGCTGGAATCGGTTTGACCGTTGAATGAAAAGTGGATTTGCCCCGTCAGCGGGTCGGCGTCGCTATCTGTGTCGTCGTTGCCAATATGAGGCAGGGTGAGGGTGTAGGCTGGGGGAATATCGAATGAGAGGACGTATGAAGCCGGGGCGCTTTCTCCGGGGTTGGCTGCGGCGGCCAACCCTTGAATTCCAAAGTATCCATTTGAATCAGTGCTGGCGCGGGCGATAATCTTTCCTGCTGCGTCTGAAAGCGTGACGCATACCCCGCCGATACCCACCTCCCAGGCGTTTTGGATGCCGTCGGCGTTTTCATCGAGCCAGACCCGGTTGCCTACCCAGGGCAAATTGCCTGGCTGGAAAATCGTCTCGTTGACCGGGCAGTTGCCGGTGATGTTGGGAATGCGGCGCGGATAGTCGCCATAGAAGACGCCCATGAAGCGGGTTGTACCCGTGCCGATGAACAGTTCGAATATCCAGGGCGCGAATCCCGTCCCAGCCTGCGGGCGGGCAGTGACGGGAAGGTTGCTGATGGAAACCAGCACGGCAGGCAGGTCGAGCAGGGATGGGTCGATGACGGGCAGTCCGGTCAGCGGGTTCTGGCCGGGGGCGAAGTCTTGCGCTTCGGGGCCGGAGGGGAGCGGTGTGAGGCGCGGTTGCGCGGTGGGGGGAACGGTAGGGGTTGAAGTGGGGGTGGCGGAAGCCGGGGGTGCGGTGAAGGTTGGGGGAATGGCGGCAGGCTGGTGTGGGGTCGGTTGCGCAGGGGGAACGGGTGGGGCGGCGCACCCGGTCAGGAGCATCAGGACAAGAATGAGCAGCGAGATGGGCTTCATTTTCCCTGAAAGGCTTGCAAGACGCGCCGGTAGGTTTCCTCGAGCGACTCGGGCAGGACGCGTACTTCGCCAACGGTGGACATAAAACTGGTGTCGCCGTTCCAGCGCGGGACGATGTGCATGTGGACATGCCCCGGCACGCCCGCGCCCGCGGCGGCGCCGATGTTGATGCCAACGTTGAAGCCGTGCGGGTGGTAGATTTGACGCAGGGCCGTGATGCACTGTGAGACCAGTTCCATCATTTCAGCCCGGTCGGCAGGTTCGAGCAGCTCGAGCGAGGCCTGGTGCGCGAACGGGGCGACCATGAGATGCCCGCTGGTGTAGGGATATTTGTTGAGGATGATAAAGGCGTGTTCTGCCCGCCGGACGATGAGGTTTTGGACGTCATCGGCTCTGGAGAGGGCGTTGCAGAATACACAGCCGGTTTCGTTATCGGCATTGGTGACGTATTTCATGCGCCAGGCAGCCCAAAGTCGTTTCATAATGGTTTCCTTTCCTCGGTCAAAATTGTACCCTATCGTGGCAATCTGTTGACACTTCTTATCAATACAGGTATCCTCCCGCCAGGAAATTGGCCCATGAACCAGATGCCGCTCTTTGAAACGCCCCGTCTGACCGTAACGGAGTTCACCCGCCGCGTGCGCCGCCTGTTGGAGGGGGATAAGGCCCTGCAAGATGTATGGGTGCAGGGCGAAATTTCAAATTTCTCGCGTCCGGCGTCGGGGCATCTTTATTTTACGCTCAAAGATGCTGGCGCGTCGCTGCGCTGCGTGATGTGGCGGGGCGATGCCCTGCGTACGCGCGGGATGCCGCTGAATGATGGCCTCTCGGTGGAGGCGCACGGTAAGATTGGTCTGTATGAGCCAGGCGGTCAGTATCAGTTGATTGTGGATATCCTGCGCCTGGCGGGCGAGGGCGCGTTATATGCCGAGTTCATGCGCCTGAAGGCCATGCTGGAGGCCGAGGGGCTGTTCGACCCGGCGCGTAAGCGCCCCATTCCGCCGTTTCCGCATAAAATTGGGATTGTAACCTCGGCGACAGGCGCGGCTCTGCGTGATATGCTGCATGTGCTGCGCCGGCGCCTGCCACTGGTGGAAGTGATGCTTGCGCCCTCGCTGGTGCAGGGCGAAGAAGCTCCCTCCGCGCTGGTGGCGGCTTTGCAAAAACTGAATGTCGTGTTCCAGCCAGATGTCATCCTGCTGGCGCGCGGCGGAGGTTCCATCGAAGATTTGTGGGCTTTCAACAATGAGCGGGTGGTTCGGGCGGTGGCGGGTTCAGCGGCTCCGGTGATTACCGGCGTTGGGCATGAGACTGACTTTACCCTGGTTGATTTTGCCTCTGATTTGCGCGCTCCCACCCCTACCGCTGCCGCTGAACTGGCAACCCCTATTACCATCGATGATTTGACGGTTTCCCTGCGCGCCAGCCTGGAACGGCTCGACGAAGTGATTGAAAGGCAAATCGTGGAGCGGCGGCAGGGGTTAAATGCTACAGTTTCCGGGCTGCGTTTCTATTCTCCGGCGCGGCGGTTGATGACGGAGCAGCAACGGTTGGATGATTGCACCTGGCGCATGTCGCGGGGGCTGAATGCCCGACTCTCGCTCGAATTGGCCCATCTGGCAGGGTTGCGTGACAGGTTACAGTCGCTTAATCCGCTGGCGGTGTTGCGGCGCGGTTATGCCGTTGTGAGCCGCCCGGAAGATGGAAAAATTCTCCTAACCGCGCAGGATGCTCCGGCAGGGTCGAACCTGCATGTTCGGCTGGCGGAGGGAGCGCTGGATGTGAGTGTCATTCGTAATTTGTGATGCAGAAGTCGAGACTCGACGACTATGAGTAAGGAGGCAGGATGAGCCGTTCCAAATCCATCGCTGAGATGACCTACGAAGAGACCTTTGCCGAATTGCAGGCTGTGGTTGCGGCGCTGGAGGGCGAAGGAAAATCGTTGGATGAATCGATTGCGTTGTATGAGCGCGGTCAGGCCCTGGCGCGGCATTGCGCCTCCCTGCTCGAAAAGGCTGCCTTGAAAGTTCGCCAATTGAATGGGGAGGTCTTCCAGGAAGAGGCTTGAAATGTGGAATGAACTGATTACCAACCACGCATTATTAACCGGGCTGGCAGCCTGGCTGCTGGCGCAACTCCTTAAACCGCCACTGGAGTATTTGCGTAAAGGCAAATGGAATTGGGGCTACCTGCTCAGCGCGGGCGGAATGCCAAGTTCACATTCCTCGTTAATGGTGGGTACAACGCTTGGCATTGCGCTGCATGTTGGCTTTGAATCGCCGGTTTTTGCGATTGCCGTAGCCGCCACCATGATTGTGATTTACGATGCCGCCGGGGTACGGCGCGAAGCAGGGCGGCACGCCGAGAAAATAAACATCCTTATTCAGGAATTGCTGTCCGGGCATCCTATTTCTGACAAAGAACTGCGCGAGGTATTGGGGCATACTCCGCTGGAAGTGACGGGCGGAGTCTTTTTAGGTATTGTGGTTGCAATTTTGTATTGGATGTATATCGGATAATCCGTAATGCGCAAGCATTGCGAATCAATTCAAATTTCAATTTTCAACCAAATGGAGGAAACGATGGATGAACTGGTCAACCTGGTGGTCGAGAAGACCGGCCTGCCCAAAGAAACTGCCAAAACGGTAGCAACGCTGGTGATTGATTTCCTGAAGAAGAAACTGCCCGCGCCGGTGGCCGCGCAGGTCGAGGCCGTGTTGGGCGGCAAGGGCGTGGCTGGCGCAGTGGCAAATGCGCTGGATGATGGCAAGCTTGATGCGAGCGATGCTGCTCACCTGCTTGGCGGTCTTTTGGGCGGAAAAAAATAATTCGCCGCGCGCCATGACCGTTTGGCTATTCGTAACCCGCAATTCGCGTGCTGCGAATTGCCGGGTTACGAATTTTTTGCGCTTGTTTGCCTGCCCTTTGGATGAAAAATGACCCTGGGGAACCGCTCGCGTTTCGATGGCGTCTATGAGTTGCCATGCAGAGTATCTCTGTTTGGAAGGAGAAAGAAACCATGAAAAAAGCCACTTTTTCAGGACTTTTAATGCTGGCCTTCAGCCTGTTGTCTGCCTGCGCCGCCGCTCCCCAGTCTTCAGAACCGGTTGTTGAGCCGCTTCTTCCCTCTTTCGAAAGGCAAACTGCCGCGCCAACCGCTGCGCCGTCAGAACCGGCGCCGACGGAATTCCCGTCAGCGGCTCTGGCAGCCCGCAATGCCTTGTCCGAATTGCTTGGCGTGAAGGCAGAAGAAATCGAAATTCGCGGTGTCCAATCCGTTACATGGCCGGATGGCTGTTTGGGACTGGCAAAATCCGATGAAATGTGTACGATGGCGATTGTGCCGGGCTACCGGGTGATGCTTGTTTTTGGACGCGAGGAGCATACATATCGCACCGATGAAACCGGCCGTGTATTGCGCCATGAAATGAGCGTCTTAAAAACGCCGCGCCTGCCAGAAAGGCCCTCCCTGATTGCCTGGCAGAACGCCGAATGCACCGAGCAAGCCCTCCTGTTGCCGGAAGGCCTTTCAATAGGCGCATGTCAAGGCAGTCATGCCCTACAGGAGTGGGAAAACGGCGAAATTCCGCCGGTTGCGTCGGATTGGCTGACGCGCCTGGCCCCCTTTTATGCTCAAACGCCTGCCGGAACGGTTGCTTTCTCTGGCCAGGGAATGCAAACAGCCTCCCCCGCCGAACAGCGCGCCATCGCCGAATGGCTCAAAATCCGCTTTTTGGCCGCCCAGTCGGGCCGCCCTCAGGCCGATTGGGGCCTGGCGCTCACCTATACCCGCGAAGGAGGGTTTGCCGGGTTTTGCGATGAGATGAAGGTCTATCTCGATGGCTCGGCGCTGCTTTCCAGTTGCAAAGATGTTGATGTTGATTTTCGCCTGAACGCTGAACAATTGGAGCAGTTGTATGCCTGGTACGATGGCCTGGCGAACATCAATTATTCCTATACCGACCCTGGCGTTGCCGATGCCATGTCCACCACGCTGGCGATACCCGCGCAAGGCAGCCAGGCCGCTGATGATGCCATCGTCAATGAAATCCTGGCATTTTGTGCCGAACTGTTGCGCCAGGGGCGCGCCGAACCGTAAAAAATGCCCCGGTGGGTTTACCTGCCGGGGATTTTTCGTCGAATGAGCATGAGCATGCTTTGGATTTCGGGGATTTTGAGAAGGGCCGCGCCGAGAGCATACACCAGCCCCCCAACCGCTACCCCGCCCAGGCCGCTCAGCCAGGCATTCGACCCCGCTGTGAACTGAATCCAGACCATTAGCGCGAGACCCATCCCAAACACCGCCGCCCCGATTCGTAATCCGCCTTCGAGCAGAAGGCGCCCCTCCAGCCCGCCCAGCCTGCGGCGCATGATGATGAACAGAGCCGACGTTTCAAGCGCGGTTGCCACCGAATTGGCAAGCGCCAGCCCACCGTGCGGCATCCAACCAATTTGGCGGAACCAGGCCGAAAAGGCAAAACTCAAGACCACGTTCAGCCCCATGGCAATGGCGCCAATTACCACCGGGGTTTTGGTATCTTGCTGGGCATAAAAAGCGCGGGTCAGCACCTCCATCACCGAATGCCCAACCATCCCGGCGGCGTACCAGAGCAATGCCCAGGCGACCATCTCGGTCGATGATTGGGTAAATTCTCCACGCTGGTAGAGCATGGCAACCAGCGGCTGGCGCAACGCCATCAGCCCCACGCTGGCCGGTACAGCGAGCAGGAGCATCCCACGCAACGCCGAAGCCAGAGCGTGCCGCATCTCGTCCATTTTGCCGAGCGCGAATTGCGCTGAAAAAGTTGGCATGACGGCAATCGCGACTGATTGCGCAATAGCGGCCTGCGCCATCAGCATTAAGGCGAATCCGTATACCAGGCCGGTATAACTGCCGGGCGTCATCTGCGAGGCCAGCCAGGCGTTCACCCAAAAGTTTAACTGCACTACCCCTGCCCCCAGCACGCGCGGCCCCATCAGGCGGATGACTTGCCAGACGGCAGAGTCAGTGAATAATTTCCAGTAGTCCGTAATCAGTGACCGGCGCCCGACAGGCGCGAGTTTGGCGAGCGTTGGGAGTTGAATGGCAAGATACAGCGCCGAACCGAGAACCACCCCCCAGGCCAGGCCGTAAATGCCCAGCCAGCGGGCAAGCACCAGCACGCCGAAAATCTGCCCCATCTGGTACATGGAGGCGGTCAATTGCGGAATGAAAAAGACCTGATGGGCGTTCAGGATGCTGACCACCAGCCCGCCCAGCCCAAACAAGACCGATGAAATCAACTGAATGCGGAGGAGGTCGATGGTCAGGTGGTAGAGCGTGAAATTGTAGAACAGCCCCGGAGCCAGCAGGTGGCGCACAATTTGGGGCGCGAACCATGCCGCTATAACGGCCAGCAGGCTAAGGGCCAGGGTGACAAGATTCGCCATCGAGACGGCCAGTCTCCAGGCGGCGGATTTTTCGCCTTTGACGAGAAATCCCGTAAAAGTTGGCAGGAAGGCAGACCCCAGCGCCCCGGCTGCGATGAGCGTAAACAGCGTTTCGCTGACGCGGTTGGCGGCGTAGAAGGCGTCTAATTCGCCGATGGGAAAAGCGCGCGCTACCAGCATACTGCGCAACAGGCTCATCACCTGTCCAAAGACAATTGCGGCCATCACCGTGCCGGCAGCGCGGGCAATCTGGCGGTTGGCGGAGTTGGGGGCAGACATGGCGGTAAGTATATCGCAGGCAGGGGGGATGTGTGTGCTAGAATTGCAGGGTTCGTCTTTTCTAATGCGGAACTCTTTCCGCGACGCCAAAATTTCTGTTGGAGAACCAATGAAGCGTTTTTGGTGGATGATTTTCCTGCTCTTGTGGGCCGCCCTGGCCTGCGCCAATTTGCCCGAAACGCCCGGCGTGGTGACGGTTGAGCCGCAAGGCGTGCCGACCGAGACCCCTGCGGCGCAACCTGCCCCAGGCGAACCAATCCCCTTGCAGGTGGGGTATGGCTATCGCAGTTCGTTTTACGAAGTGTATTTCACCGACCCCTTTACCCCAGCCTCCGGGTGGCAAGAGGGCGGCATTGATATTCCCCTCGCGCGCGCCATTGAGAATGCCCGGGTTTCGGTGGATGTGGCGATTTATAGCATGAGCCTGAATTCTATTCGTGACGCGCTGCTGAACGCGCATCGGCGCGGCGTGCAGGTGCGGATGGTGATGGAAAGCGACAATCTCGACCGCTCTGTGCCGCGCTATCTGGCCGAGAAGGGGATTCCCATCGTCGGCGACCGGCGCGAGGGGCTGATGCACAACAAATTCGTCATCATTGACCGCTCCGAAGTGTGGATAGGTTCGATGAACTTCACCACCAGCGGCGCTTACGAAGACAATAACAACCTGGTGCGCATCCGCTCTGCTCAGGTGGCCGAAAACTATCTGGTGGAGTTCAACGAGATGTTTGAGGGAGATTTCTTTGGCCCGGATGTGATGCCAGAAACGCCTTATCCGCAACTCACCATCCAGGGCGTGCCAATCGAAGTATATTTCTCCCCCGATGACGGCGTGGCGGCGCGGATTGTGAAACTCTTGCGCGGGGCCGAAGCCAGCATCCACTTTATGGCCTATTCCCTGACCGCCGATGATTTTGGAGAGATAATTCGCCAGAAGGAAAAAGAGGGTCTGCGGGTGTTCGGCGTTATGGAAGAAGAGCAGGTGCAATCGAACCAGGGCGGCGAGTTTGCCCCTTTCCAACAGGCCGGGTTGCGGGTTTATCAAGATGGCAACCCCGGACAAATGCATCACAAGGTCATCATCATTGATGAGAAAATCGTCATTACCGGCTCGTACAACTTCAGCGCCAGCGCCGAACGCAAGAACGATGAAAACGTGGTCATCTTCTTCGATGAGCAGATTGCCGCCCAATACCTGGCCGAGTTCGAGCGGGTGTTTGCGCGGGCGCAGCGGTAGCGCTGTCAGGGCAAAATCACTCTGGAGAGCAAATCCAGCACCTCCGGCGGCGGGGCGGGGAGTTTTTCGAGCGTGAGCAGGGTTTGGGTGAAATCCGCCCGCTCCGAGCCATCGGCCAGCCGCCATAGAGAGCGCGTTTGGAGGGGTTTGCCGGTGTCCTTTTCAACCCATATCTGCCGCGCCGTCCCGCTGAACGAGACGGTTTCGCCGGGGTTCTGGATGGGCGCGCTGAAGGTATCGAGAAACGTGATGAGATAACACGGTCCACCCACGCCGCAGGGGGTTTCTTCGATGGTAACGGCCGCGCCGGTTTCCAGGGCGGCATTGAAATCCTGAACGAGCGCGCTGGAGGAAAAGCGGTAGCGTTCTCCGCCCCCATTGCCGCCCTCTCCGGTGGTCAGGTTGAGAGAGTAATTGCCAATCGTCACGGATTGTTGCAGGAGTTTCCCGTCCACGTCGCGGTCGGTGTAAACGCTGCGGGTAACGTATCCGTGTTCGTCGATTTCCATCCACTGCTCGGTGACGATATAGGGCGGCGGGAAGGTCTGGCCGGGGTGGGGGAAGGTTTCGGTTTGGGTGACAGAGTGAATCCAGCCGGGGCCGTGCTGGAAGGGTGAATCGAAAGATTGCGTCCGGCGGACGAGTTCCAGCCAGAGAGGGTCGCTAAAGGCTGGGGTAGGGGGCGCGTATGGGGCCAGGGTTGGCTGGGGCGTGGCGGTGTTCCTGGGGATGCTTCCGGCAGGAGCGGCGGGCGCCTGCCAGACCAGGCTCCATGCGCCGGGCGCGTTGTAGGAAATCCGCATGAGACGAATCTCGAAGGACGCGGCAGGCAAAGAGTCGAATTGCAGGGTGGATGTGACGAGGCCGCCGCTTTGGGGCGCGTTTTTGCCTGCGCCGCTGGCCTGTTCGCAGTAGAACAGGATTCCGGTCACGGCTGACCCGGCTTGCGTGGAGAACACCAGCGTTCCGGGAGCCGTCAGCGCGGCCTGGGTGATGTTCAGGGTGAATCCGCCCGCCTGGAGAGTTTCGTTCAATGTCCAGGTCTGACCCACCTGCGGATTGGGGCCGGGGTCGAAGGTGAAGGCGGGGGCGTCTTCCCAAAAATCTTGCGAGAGCGGCAGATTGTTGGGGTCGGGGAAGGCTGTCAGCGAAAGGGTGAGCCGTTCGCCGCCCTGGAAGGGCACGGTCTGGTAGGTTTTGGACTGGTTTTGCGAATCGCTTTCGATGAATTGCAGGGGGTAAATGCGCCCCTGGTCGTCTTTCAGCGTCACGTTCCAATCGCTGTTGAGCGCCATGTTAGGCTGGTCGAAGCGCAGACTCACTTGCAGGAGGGTCTTGTCGCTGGCGGCGGCCACGTTTTCTAGCACCAGGCGCAACCCGGCGCGCGATTCGCTGGAGATGGGCTGCCAGGGCGATTGCGCGGGCGGCGGGATGACTTCTTTGGCCCCCAGCGGGCGCAGGCGCAGGGGCAGTTCTGCCTGCCAGAGAACGTCCCGCTCCCGTTCGCTGATTTCGTAGCGCAGGGTCAGTTCGCGCGTTTCCGGCGGGAGGGGAGCGAAGATAAAGGTGAAAATCTGGTGTGATTCGGTTTCGGTCTCTCCGCCGCTGCTTTCGCGGAATTCGAGTTCGCGGCCATCGGGCAGGGTGATGACGGCAGAGGGGTGGATGAAATTGCTGGCGGTTTCGACCTGGCCGGTCTGTTCGACTGTGACCGAGAATCGCTCTGAATCGCTGACGGCCTGCGTGACGCGCAGGGTGATGCCTTCGCGCGAGATTTCGACCGGTTCAAGCAGAGTCAGAGCGGCGCTGGTATCCTGGCTGAAGCCAAAGCCGGGGATGTAGCCGGAGAGCCGCCCAATGGCATAGGCCGCGCCGGTCAGCAGGGCCAGGGCGAGGATGACGAGCAGGATGGCAAGGGCCGGGCGGGCGCGCAGGGTTTGCATGAAAGTTCTCCGGGGCGCGTGACGCAAATCAGAGACTTGCGCCACAAGTTGCCGCTCCAGGTGGTCGGCAAAGGCCGGGTTGGGCTGGGGGGCGGCATAGTAGTCGGTCAAGGCTTGTTCGAGGCCGGGGGGCAGGGTCAGGTTGGGGTCACGCATGGTCGGCCTCCCAATGGTCGCGCAGCCAGGCCAGGGTGCGGTAGAGAGTCATCTTGACGGCGGCTTCGCTCTTGCCTTCCAGCAGGGCAATTTCGGCAAAACTCAACCCGGCGCTGAAGCGCAGGCGCAGGAGTTCCTGTTTTTCTTCGTCCAGTTGGGTCAGCAGGGTCTTCAGACGCTGGATGTCTTCGCGGGCTTCGAGGGATGCCAGCAGGCCGGGTTCGGCGTCGGGATGTTCGGTGAGCGCGGCTTCGGGGCGTTGGCGGTGGAAATCGGCGGCGCGGCGGCGGGCGATGGTGAACAGGAAGGCGGGGAAGTTGCCTCCCGGACGGAATAAATTCCGTCCCACCGCGTCGAAGGCTTCGGTGAAGGTTTGGGCGGTCAGGTCTTCGGCTTCGGCAGCGCTGCCCACCCGCCGGTAGAGATAGCGATAGACGGCGGGCAGGTATTGGCGGTAGAGCGCGGCGAAGGCTTGCGGGTCGGCGGGGTTCATCTGTAAGGTATATCGGGTTGGGGGCAGAAAAGTAACATCGGATAACGCGGGAAATCGCCTTTTTATTTTGCCGAACCCCCATCTGCCCAGCCATAGCAAACCATAGCCCAGAATCACCCCCAGCGCGTTGAAGAGGGTATCGTTGATGTCCACCGACCTGTAATTGCTGCGAATGAGCAGCATGACCAGCAGTTGGGCGCTTTCCGTGCCGAGTCCGACCAAAAGCGCCAGCAGCGGAATCCGCCGGGCGGGAAGCGGGCGCAGGAGCGGGTAGAGAACGCCGAAGGGGACGGTCATCAGGATATTTTCGAGGATTCCCGTGCGACAGAGATGGGGCAATTCCCGGCAGGAGTTCCCGAAATAGAACGGTATCAGGTTCAGGCCGTGAACGTGAATCAGGTGGTCTATTTGCGCCCCGATGGAATCGTATGTAAAGCCTATGCCCGGCTCTGGCAGGTAAATTGGCAACAGAACGGCATAGACCAGCGCCAGCCCATAGACCCAAAACGCGGCCCGGACGAGCAGGTATCGCCAGCCGCGCCGCCGCAGGGCGTAAAGGACGAAGGGCAGGGGCGCGAGGAGCAGAGGAAGGGGCAGGTCGAGGGGCATGGGTGGATTTGCACCACCGGTCAGGGCGTTCAACGGTCGGCAATGAACAGCAACGTTCCCCAAGTGGTTGGGTTTCGAGGCTCGAAAGGCAGAAAATTGTCCTTGAGCGGATTTTGCTCTTTCGCCGCCTTGTTTTCGCCGATGACGGCGAAGCCTATCAACGCGCCGGGAGAGGGATAGTATTCGGTAAAAAAGTTGTTGATGTATAGCCTATCGTATTCGGGATGCAAACGCGGACGCAGAGCGTAACCGGGTTGTGGGACGAGCGGCGTTTTCAATCCCAGCCATTCGAGCGGAATGCGGAGTTCGATGTTGCAGAAAGCGTCCCACTTTTCCCACGGGCGGATGGCGGCTTCGATGTTGGCGCGGCGCGGCCAGACGAGGGAGGCTTCGGTCAAACGGCAGGCGGACGAGTCTTCTTGAGAAAGCATTATCTCCAAGAGCAGGTCGTCCTTGTCAAGCGTCTGGTTCTCGAAATCACCTGCCAGGTCGGTATCGAACCCCAGCCAGACGCGGGTGTGCTGATTGGTTTGGAAGGCGAGGTACAGGGAAGAAGCATCGAAAGCAGCCTGGATTTCGTAGACGCCCGGCGAACGCCCCCACGTCCCCAGCCCGTACCCATCCAGCGCGCCGATGTATTCCACCTGATACCAATCATACAGACTGCCATCCATCTGCAAAGGACGGTTGACCCGCGCGGCATGGACGAAGAAATCGGCAGGGCGAATCCGGCGAAAACTAGCTTCATCGTAGAAGTGGGTGATTTGATAGGTTTGGGTGGTTTCATTCCACGAAAAGAGCAATTCGCCAGGCAGAGCAACGCTGTGGAAAAGGTAATTTTCAGGGTTGCCTGCTTTCTCCCAGCCGCTGAAATCAGCCCATTCGGTGGAGGTGCGGGAAAGCAGCAGGTCGAGTTCCGGTTGACCGGATAGATGGAGCAAGCGGATGCGCTCGAAAGCAGCCCATGCATTTGCCCAACCAACTCGTCCGCCGCCAGCGTATTCCCAGCGCCAGATGGCTTGCAACCGGTCATTGCGCAGCAGGTACATGCGCTGATGAATGCGCGGGTATACGCCGCTGCCGATGGTGGTGGTGAGGAGTTGAACGAAAAGGCTGATCTTATCGGGCGAGAGGGGAACAGCGCGCAAGAAGAAATGTTTGGCATATTCGCCCTCGAGCAGTTCGGGAGCAAGTGCAATGACCTCTTCGCCCCGCACAATGGCGACGCCAAGGCGGATGAAGGGGGAGCGCCCCAGCGAAAAAAGCAGTGCGGTTTCCGTCTGACCGTCTCTATCCCAATCCAATTCGAGGGCATCCCAGATGTCAACGAAGGGGTCAACGCCGATGTCGAAATGATTTTGTTCGAGCGCAGTCAGGAGTACTTGCTGGAGCGTTTGTTCCTGGTCAAAAGAAAACTCCTGCGCGGAATATCTCCGCCCCAGCCCGAAATCGGGCAGGGTGGATTGGTCCGTGATGTATTTCCACTCTCGCAGACGGGAAACCGGCGTTACGCTCGGTTCGACCCGCCAGAGCGTGGACGTGGGGCGGGGTGTGGGTGTGGGGGTGATGGTGGGGGTGGATGATGCAGTAGGCGTAGGAGTCGCGCTCAGTGCCAGGCGGGCGAGTTCTGCTTCAGCGGTGGCAACGGCAGCCGTCCAGATTGCATCGAGCGTGGCGCGTTCTTCGGGGTTGGACGGAGAAGGCGGCGGGCAGCCACAGGGTCCGCAAGTCGGCGTGGCGCAGGGCGATTGTTGCTGCCCGGCGGAATCCATTGGAAGGCAGGAAGAAAGCAGCAGGAGCAGAACGAAGCCGGGCAAGAAGGTTTGTTTCATGGTGATGGGCAGGGAACAAAACGGCTTTCTTGAGGCTGCCATTCATAACAATTGAAGGAGTGTTCGAAAGCAGGGTAACAGATTAAGGATGTCTGGCAAGTAAAACGGTCTGCCGGTGTAGAACAAGAGGTCTCCGCCGCGCTGTTCCCATTCGACACCGCGAAAGTTCGGTTCGCGCAGGAAGCCGGAAAGTTCGCCCAGCGGCTCAAAGGTTGGAGAAATCTGGAAGAAACGCAGGGCTTCCTGGAAGCGCTGTGTGGAAGAAACCCATGCTTCGGGCGCGCCGTCTCCGTTCAAGTCGCCCCAGTCCAGGCGGATGGAATCGGGGTTGCATGGAAAATCGAAGCGTCCGATGATTTCGATTTCATCGAGCGTTTGGATGGTTTGCCAATCGGGCTGATGCCATGCCTGTAAGCGGCACCCTTGCCCGCCGATAACGATTTCCACTCCGATTTCGCCAGCGTATCCGCTTGCCAGCGAGAGAGGCGTTTCCCCGCCGCATGGAACGGCAGCCGGGGGTTCCAAACCAAAAAAATGCAGGAAGTCTTGTTCGATGTGGCTTTGGTCTATTTTCCCTTCATGCCAGCGGTCATGGAGCGCATTGAGCAATCTTAAGAGATTTGCGCCACATCCCTGCGCCCAAGTATAGCATAAACTTCAGGGACTCCAGGCGCGTTCCATTCGGCGACCAGAGCGGGGTGAAATTGGGCTGCACGCCATTGGTCAGGGCGGTTTTCGTGAGTTAATATCTTCGTATCAGCGTTTCCAGCCCGCCCGGGCCGCCCGATTTAACTTTCTTATGATTGACTTTTATAATATATTGATATATTATTTATGTATATTAGAAGGAAAAAGGAGAAAAGCATGTCCGCACCCATTTCCCAATCCATAGATAATTTGACTGGCCTGCCGTTGCGCAAGGAATTTCATGAAATGCTCGATGTCTTGCTTGAAAGAGCCCGCCCCGTCGAATCGCCGGTCTCTATTGCCCTGGTTGATATTGATAATTTCTTTCACATCAACAGTCACTATGGTCATTCTGGCGGCGATGATGTGTTAAAAACCCTGGCCGATTTAGTGCGTCAGCACTGCGGCGAGGACGCCATTGCGGTGCGTTATGGCGGCGATGAATTTGCTGTCATCTTCCCCAATATTGAACGTGAGCAGGCTTTTCTGCGGCTGGAAAATTTGCGGGCGGCTGTACAAGACATCACAATCCAGGCTCGTCAGGATGGCTCGGAAATTACAGGCTTGCATATCAGCGCCGGGCTGGCCTGTTTTCCGGTGGATGGACACCTGAAATCGGAACTGTTGCGAAAAGCCGACCAGGCCCTCTATCGAGCCAAAGTGACTGGCAGGAACAAAGTCCGCCTGGCGCAGGATGAAAAAATGGTTCCGAAAACCTCGCATTTTACCCAAACCCAGTTGGAACGCCTGACCAAACTGGCCACCGAGCGCCAGGTAGGCGAGGCTGAATTGCTGCGCGAGGCAATGGATGACTTGTTGGTGAAATATGGAGTGAATGAAATTGAGCGCTGGGCGTAATGGCGTTTCAATTCAACTGCAGCGCCAACCAATGCCGCCGGGAATTTTCCCGGTTTTTTTGTTATCGGATAAAAGCGCGTGTTATACTCAACAAAGATGGAAACTTATAAAATCCGGCGGGGTTATATTTTCAAATCGCCGGTAGGATTGTCGAATTGGCGGAAAACATGCAAGACGATGAGATTCTCTCCCTGGCGGCCCAGGGCGACCGGGATGCGTTTGGGATGTTGTATGAGCGCTATGTAGACCGTATTTTCAATTATGTTTACTATCGCACAGGCAACATCAACGATGCCGAAGACCTGACGGCGCGTGTTTTTCAACGGGCCATGAACCACATCGTCAACTACACAGACCGTGGCGTGCCGTTTTCGGCCTGGTTGTACCGCATTGCCCATAACCTGGTGGCCAACTGGCATCGTGACCGCAGCCGCAGGCAGGAAATCCCACTTTCAGATGCGCCGCTGGTGGCGAAGGGTGAACACCCGGAGAGCAATCTGGTCCATACTGAGCAGCAGGAATCTCTCCTCCGTCTGATTCGCTCGTTGCCAGCAGAGCGTCAAACGTTGTTGATTTTAAAATTTGTAGAACACCTTTCCAACGCTGAAATTGGCCAAATTATGGGACGCAGCGAAGGCGCAGTCAAGAGTCTGTATCATCGCACGCTGCTTTCGTTGCGTGACCAAATTGGCAGCGCGGATGAATATAGCGACTGATTTCTGTGCGTCAACTTTGTCCGTTCCTAACTTTTGTCAGGAGGCCGCGATGTTACGAATTGTTACTGATGGTGCTGCTGATATGCCCCGCGCCTGGCAGGAAGAGTACGATATTCAGGTTGTACCGGTGAATATTCATTTTGGAGACAAAACATTCCTGTCTGATGTGGACCTGACCCATGAGGGCTTTTATCGCCTGGTCGATGAGAGCAAGAAAATTCCCAAGACCTCTCAACCCTCGCCGCATCAATTTGCGGAGGCTTATAAAAAACTGGCCCAGGTGGGTGACACCATTCTATCGATTCATGTCACCAGTAAACTCTCTGGCACGTATGCTTCGGCGGTTGCGGCGGGAAAAGAACTGGCTGAAAAATACCACATCATCCCTTTCGATTCGATGACGGGTTCTGCCGGGATTGGCATTCTGTGCCGCGAAGCGCGTATTTTGGAACGGGCCGGGAAAAGTGTTGAGGAAATCATCAAACATCTTGAGGTCTTGCGTAACCGCTGCGGGGTTATCCTGGCCCTGGATACGCTTGAATATGCGCGTATGAGTGGGCGTGTCGGCACTCTTCAGGCTGCGCTGGCTTCGGTGTTGAACGTCAAACCGATTGCGGTTCTGAAAGACGGCGTTTTGAATATGGCGGAGAAGGTGCGTACCCGCAAAGCCTCGCTCGACCGGGTTCTGGAGATGGTCAAGGAACAGGTTGGCAACCGTGAGGTGATAATGTCGATTGTTCATGCTCGTGACCCACAGGCTGGCGCAGATTTGATGGAGCGCGCCCGCGCATTGTTTAAAATCCGCGACCTGTTCTTAACCGACCTGTCAATTTCTGTAGCCGCCAACCTGGGCCCTGGCACGGTTGGCATTGTTTTCTTCCCTTTGGAGTAAATCTATGAGGACCATGCCACGCGCAGCGGATTCTTTCGGCCCGATGGAGGCGCAATTGCAGGACCTCCTGCGCCCCGTTCAACCGTCGCAGAAATTTGTACAAACTGTGCGGCAACACATTCGCTTTTCACCGCGCGTCCGCCTGGCAGATAACCCCCCCGAGGTGAGGCGCTTCCTGTTCATTTTAGGAGGCGTGCTTTCGGTCAGCCTTTTGCTCATTACCGGGGTGCGCGCAATTTTCTATCTGGTTGACCGTTCGAGAGCCTGAAATTGTGTTGGGGGGGTAATCAGGCTTTCTTCTCAACACGGTGACTCATCAGCCAATCCTGCACGTCTAGCGGCTTCTCGCCAGGTTTCGCGCGCACGTAGGTTCCATCTGGTTTCATCAACCGTGTCCGAAGCGTGTCCTTGAGATAAATATCCAGAACCTGTGTTTTCATGTAATGGACATGCGCTGGTTTTTCGAGCGGAAAAACCACCTCTACGCGATGGTCGAGATTGCGCGGCATGATATCTGCGCTGCCGATGTAAATTTCCTCTTGACCATCATTATGGAAATAATAAATGCGGCTGTGTTCCAGGTAGCGGCCCACAATACTGGTCACTCGGATATTGTCACTGACCCCTTTGATGCCAGGGCGCAGGCAGCAAATTCCCCGCGTCAGCAGGTCAATCTGCACACCGCTTTGCGAGGCCTGGTAGAGCAGTTCGATGATGGGTTGGTCAACCACCGCATTCGTTTTGAAGACGAGATGCGCCTTTTTCCCGGCACGGGCATGGTCCATTTCGCGCGCAATGAGCGCTTCAAGCCGCTGGCGCAAGTTAACAGGGGCTACCAGCAGTTTTTTGTAATCCTGCTTCGTCGAGTAACCAGTCAGGTAATTGAACAGGTCGGTTGCATCGGCGCCCATGTCTTCATCACAGGTGAACAGGCCCAAATCTTCATATACCCGCGCCGTGGAAGGATTGTAATTGCCCGTCGCCAGATGCAGGTAACGCCGGATTCCCTCTCCCTCGCGCCGAATCACCATGGCAATTTTGCTGTGGGTCTTCAATCCGACCAGGCCATAGACAACATGCACACCCACTTGTTCCAGCCGCCTGGCCCATCCAATGTTGCTTTCCTCGTCGAAACGCGCTTTCAGTTCTACCAGAACTGCTACCTGTTTGCCGCGCTCCGAGGCATCGAGCAGGGCTTCTACCACGGGGGAATTTGGCCCTACCCGGTAAAGGGTTTGCTTAATCGCAAGTACCTGTGGGTCGCGCGCGGCAGCGTTTAAGAAATCGACCACCGGCGTAAATGAATCGTAAGGATGATGGAGCAACAAATTTTCTTGCCGAATGGCATCGAAAATATCCGAAGGAGAGGATATCTGTCGAAAAGCCGGAAGGACAAACGGTTTATAGGGGGGATATTTCAACTCGTGCAGTTCGACGCTGTTGTAGACCTGCCACAGGCTGACCAGGCCCAGTGGACTGCTCTGCACATAAACGTCGGTTGGGCGTACCTCCAGGTTTTCGACCAATAGGGCGCGAATGGTTTCGGGCATGGTATCGTAAATCGAAACCTGCACCACCGAACCAAACTTGCGCCGCCGGATGCTGGCCTGCATGGTCTCCAACAGGTCATCGGCTTCGAGTTCCTGAATTTCGACGTCCGCATCGCGGATAATACGGAAGGGATGGGCAGATACAACCTCCATGCCGGGGAACAGCATCCCCAGGTTGGCGGCAATGAGCTGCTCCAGCCAGACAAAGTAGTGCTGACGCGCTATGGTACCATCTCGCCGCTCCCCGCCGGAGGAGCGTTTGACCGGAACCAGGCGCTGCAGGGTATCTGGTACTTTCAGACGCGCAAATTTCTCGTTGCCTTTGGGGTCACGGATGACGATGGCCAGATTCAGGCTCAGGTTGGAAATGTGAGGAAAGGGGTGTCCCGGGTCGAGCGCGAGCGGGGTCAACACCGGAAAAGCCACTTCGCGGAAATAGGCATCGGCTCGTTCCTTTTGGGCTGCGTTCAACTTGGCATAATCGAGAATGTGGATACCAGCCTTCTCCAGCCTGGGGAGCAATTTTTTGCTCCAGCATTGATGCGCTTCGTTATACAGGTCGGTTGAGACTTTGCGAATCGCGGCCAGCAAGTCGCGCGGTGAGCGGCCATCGATGGAGATGTCAGGGATATGCGCTTCCACCTGCCGCCGAATGCCGGAGACCCGCACCATGAAAAACTCATCCATGTTTGAGCCAAAAATGGCAAGGAATTTCACCCGTTCCAGGAGCGGGTTCGATTCATCCTGGGCTTCTTCCAACACGCGACGTTGGAATTCAAGCATGCCCAATTCACGATTGATATAAAGTTTGGGGTCAGACAGGGTCAGGGTGGGGTCGTTGGGGGGAAGCGCCATAGTTGGGTATCTGTCAAGTGCTTTTCACGTATCTTATCATCAATCTGGCGAGAAGGTGACAGTCTCGCCAACCTTCTCCCAGGGAAACGACTGGTCAGGGCCAGCGCGCCAGAAAGTTTCCACTTCACCTTTCGCTTCGATGTAGGCGGTGATTAATTCGGTGTGACGTTGCTCATAATACTGGCGCACTGTTTCCGATGCGTCCACGTCCGCCAGGTCATCTAGCGTAAAGAGAAGCACCTCGGCATCCTGAATCTCACCCATGATGGTTTGATAATTATGCATTCGTTTGAAGTTCTCTCGCGGAAAATCTGGCAAAAGAGGGTAGACGATTTCGACCATGTAGCGAAAGCGCTTGAAGGCGATGCGCGTGCGATGAATGGTGGCAGGTTGAGCCGGATTAACCCAGCGGTAGCGTTGCAGGACAGTTCCGTAGGCTTCATCAACAGCCCGGAGAACCAGTTGGTCGAACTCCAGGTTGAAGTTTGCTTCTGCTATTTCGGCGCGGACTTTCTCCAGCCGCCGGGCAATCCCGGCAGGTTTCAGGTCTTCCACAATCTCCTCGGCCTCGCGCAACAGGCGGCGCTCACGCTTTTGCAGGCTTTGCTGCAGGGGTTTCAGTTCGGGCAGGGTTTCGATGGTTTCGGAGATTTCAGCCAGCATAACCTGGGTATCGCGCAGGGCGTCGAACTCGTCCAACTGCCCCTTCAGCGCCTTGCGAATTTTTTGCAGGCGGGGATGCGGCGAGATGGCCCGAATCAGGTCGACCAGCGCCAATAAGCGGCGGGCCGCCACGCGCAAGTCGTGAACGGCCTCCTCAGAAAACTCGCGCCGGCAGGTTTTGATTTGTTCGCGATACTTTTCCCAACGTTGGTCGATTGCTTCGAGAAGCAATGTATTCGCATCCATAATACCAATCCTTCTACAAAAGTAGTTTACATGAAATCAGGCTAAAAACAAATACACTGCCAGCCATTTCAGGTTAACGCATAAAAGTTAACGCCCGCTTACAGGGGCGTTAACTTTGTGTAAAAATGTGCCAGTTTAATCGTCGGGTTAAGAGCCGGTTTTACCTGGCTCCCCTGCGCCCAAACTGCCGCTCCAGCAGGTCCACCGAAAGGTGAATCATCGTCGGCCGTCCATGCGGGCAGGTGCGCGGCGAATCGCAGCTCTCCAGGTCGGTCAGCAGGGCGCGCTGTTCCTCGGGGGTCAGTACCTGCCCGGCCTTCACCGCCAGCCGCTTGCACACCCGCCCGGCAATTCTGGCCTCGATTTCCTCCTGAAGCGGAGATTCGTCCTCTTCAAAATCCTCCACCAGCGCGCGCAGGGCCGCCGCCGGGTCGGCATTGCCGAACAAGACCGGCATCGCGCGGATTTGGAAACTGTTCGGCCCAAACGGCTCCACCTCGAACCCGAAACGCCCCAACACCGCTAATTGATTACTGATAACCCCCGCGCTGGAAGGCGGCAGCGTCACCACCACTGGCGTCAACAACGCCTGCGATGGGATATGATTTTGCGCGCGCTGCGCCATCAACTTCTCGAACAAAACCCGCTCATGCGCCGCATGCTGGTCAATCAGATACAATCCGTCTGGCCCTTCCGCAATCAGATACGTCGCGCCGACCTGTCCAATCAGCCGCAGCAAAGGCAGGTTCACCAGGGATGAAGGGCGAATTTTGAAGGATGAATCAGGAACAACCGGCCCGGCAGGAGCGGTTTTATCGTTCTGCATTCCGGCTTCGGCATTGGAATCATGCCCTATCATCCAATCCAATCCCGCTGATGACGGATGATTGGTGACTGATGACCGACTCCCAGCCCACAAATTCTGCATTGGCGGCACAGATGGCACTGGCGAATAGGCCAGCAATGCCCGCCGAACAGAACGCTGCACAAACCCGAACACCCGCTCCTGGCTTCGAAAGCGCACCTCCGCTTTGGCCGGGTGAACGTTAACATCCACTTCTTCTGGGTCAATTTCCAGGAACAGGGTCGTCAGCGGGTAGCGTCCCACCATCAGCAGGGTGTGGTAGGCCTGCATCAGGGCTTGCGTCAGCGGCGTATCCGACACCCAGCGGCCATTGATGAAAAAAGTCATCTCGCGGCGGTTCGAGCGGGTCAGCGCCGCCGGGGAGATGTAGCCGGTCAAACGGATATCGTCGTCCTCGGAAAGTACCTCCAGCATCTGCTTTGCCACATCCACGCCATAGAGAGCCGCCAGAATTGCCCGCCGGTCGCCATCGCCGCTGGTTTGCAGGGTGGGGGTCTTGCCATCGGTCAGTTGAAAGCGGATATTCGGATACGCCAGCGCGTAGCGCGTCACCAGTCCATCAATGGCGCGCCGCTCGGTCACATCCTGCTTCAGGAATTTCAGGCGGGCCGGGACGTTGTAGAATAAATCTTCGACCCGGATAAGCGTGCCGACTGGCGCGCCCACCGCTTCGACGCTTTTCACCAGCCCGCCTTCCACCCGGATTCTGGCTCCCGTTTCCGAATCCTTTACCCGGCTGGTAACGGTCATGCGCGAGACCGAGCCAATCGAGGCCAGCGCCTCGCCGCGGAAACCGAGCGTGGCAATGTGGAACAGGTCGGCAGCCGAAGCCAGTTTGCTGGTGGCGTGCCGCTCCACCGCCAGGGGCAGTTCCGAGGCCGGAATGCCGCAGCCGTCGTCGGTCACTTCCACCAGGCGGCGTCCGGCTTCCTGGACGGTAACGCTAATCGAAGCCGCGCCCGCATCGAGCGCGTTTTCGACCAGTTCCTTGACGACCGAGGCGGGTCTTTCCACCACTTCCCCGGCGGCAATTTGCGAGGCAACTTCAGGAGCGAGTAATCGGATGGGCATGGGACGATTATACATCGGGCGGGTTATAATTTCGGAATATGCCCACAACGTTCCATTCGCCAGGATTCATCCACCGATTACGCAGATTTCGCCGATTTTCCCTGCACAATCTGCCTAATGGGTGGAAGATGATTTTTCCGTTGTGCATTTTCCTGCTGGCCGCCTGCCAGCCTGCCGCGCCGACGGCCTCCCCCACGCCCCTGCCGCCCACGCCACGCCCTACGCGCACGCCTGCTCCCAGCGTCACGCCCATTCCGCCGCCCACCCGCGCCCCCACCTGGACGCCCGAACCGGCGACCTCGCCCACCCCCGAGCTGTTTTTCTACCGCTACACCGTCAACGCCTTGCGAATGCGTTCCTACGGCGGTGGGAAAATCGAACTGACCCAAAAAACCGCCGAAACGCCGCTCTACAATCAGTATATTTTTCGCTACCCATCCGATGGCCTGACCATTTACGGCTACGCCAACATTCCGCGCGGCGAGGGGCCGTTTTCGGTCATCATCATGCTGCACGGCGCGGCGGACCCGGCTTCATATTCAATCTTTGAACAGGATACCGGCTACGCCGACCTTTTGGCGCAACGCGGCTACATTGTCCTGCACCCCAACTACCGCAATTTTGCCCCCTCCGACACCGGCGAGAACCTGTTCCTGGCAGGCTACGCCATCGACGTACTGAACCTGGTTGCGCTGGTCAAAAGCGAAGCCGGGCAAACCTGGAGCAACCTGCGCACCGCCAGGCCAGGAAAAATTGGGTTGTGGGCCTTCAGCATGGGCGGGGCGGTGGCCTGGCGTGTGCTGGTGGTTAGCCCCGATATTCGCGCCGCTTTTCTGTATGCTCCTATGAGCGCGGATGACCTCCAAAATGCCCTCTTCTTTCGCAACGACCCCGAAGCCCAGACCACGCTGGCAATGCCAGCCTTTGTTTTTCTTTCCACTTCACCAAATTACTTTTACCAGAACATCCACCTTCCCATAGACATCCATCACGGGACTGCCGATTCAGTCGTCCCGGTCGAGTGGTCGCGCCAGGCCTGCGAACAGTTGAAATCGCTTGGCAAAACGGTCAACTGCTACTTCTACGAAGGCGCTGAACACTCGTTTTCCGGCAAGAACGGGCAAAAACTGGAGACGCGCATGAACAATTTTTTTGATAAATATCTGAAATTTGCCCCAACGCCCACGCCGACCTCCACGCCCTGACGGTATAATCACCCCATGCAATTGACCACCCTCTTCATCGACCTCGACGACACGCTCTACCCCGCCGGGAACGGATTGTGGCAGGCTATCAAAGAACGCATCCGCCAGTACATGCGCGAGCGGCTCGGCATCCCGGCCCAGGTCGTGCCGGAACTCAGCCATCAATATTTTCTGGAATACGGTACCACCTTGCGTGGATTGCAAGCCAACTATCATGTAGATATGCATGATTACCTGACCTTTGTCCATGATGTGCCGCTGGCCGATTACATTACGCCCAATCACGCCTTGCGGTCGATTTTGACCTCCATTCCTGCCCGAAAATTTATCTTCACCAATGCCGATTCAGCCCACGCCCGGCGCGTGCTGGCGCATTTGGAGATTGAATCCTGCTTCGACGGCCTGGTGGATGTCGTTGCCATCTCTCCCTACTGCAAACCGATGCCCGAATCCTTTGAGATTGCCCAAACCCTGGCCGGAGAGCCTGACCCGCGCCGCTGCGCGATGATTGACGACCTGCCGCGCACCACCCGCGCCGCCCGCCAGCGGGGACTTTTTTCCCTGCTCTACGGCCAATCCGAACCGCATCCTGATGCAGACGCTGTTTTCAGCGATTGGTCGCGCTTGCCCGCTCTGCTTAACGGGAGGAACTGATGCACCCCGAAAATGTCTGGATTGTGATTGTACTTCTGGTCGTCATCCTGGTCTTCTCCAACCTGGTCATGTTCGCGCTGGTGCGCGGCTGGGCCCCGCGCCAGGGGGAAAAGGGATTTCTGCAAGGATTCACCCAGCCCTGGAAGGCACAGAGTGACCAGCTGAAGGAACTGAGCGAACGGGTCAAGGAACTGGATGAGAACACAAAGCCAGAAAGTTAACCGAAAGACAAACTCTTACATATTTCTTACATCTCTCGCGCTCGCTTTCATTATGATTTAATCCGGGAATGCTATAGTACATACCAATGTTTGGAGGTACCTGTGAATAAATTTGTCAAATTCGTTCTGGTTTCGTTTCTTATTCTGTTTTTCTCTACCACTGCCTTTGCGGGTGGCTTCGTGATTGGGCAGGTGACCCCGCACTCTGCGCTTTTCTCTGGTTTTTCTCTGCCCGGCGCGCCTGTGGTGTCTACGCCGCAGGCCGCAGTGGATGCTACGCCCGCAGACCTGCAACAACTCTTTGCTCCTTTCTGGGAAACCTGGGCCCTTGTTCATGAGCAATATGTTGACCAGCCGGTGGATGATGTCGCCTTGATGCGCGGCGCTATCCGAGGCATGCTCGCAGCCCTGGGAGATGACCACACCTCGTACATGGACCCGCAAGAATACGAGGATGCCAATGCCGGGCTGGCCGGTAATTACGAAGGAATTGGCGCGTATGTAGACACCACCGGCGAATACCTGACCGTCATTAGTCCCATCAAGGATTCCCCCGCCGAGGCGGCCGGACTGCGCGCCGGGGACAAAATTATTGCCATTGATGGCGAGGACATGACAGGAATCAATCCTGAACTGGCGCGCCGCAAAGTGCTTGGCCCCGCCGGAACCACCGTCGTTCTGACCATTTTGCGCGAAGGCGAGGAAAAGCCTTTCGACGTGTCGATTACCCGCGCCAAAATTATCGTCAAAAGCGTGGAATACGAGATGAAAGGCGAAATTGCCTATGTTCAACTCAACACCTTTGGCGATACTACTGGCCGCGAATTGCGCGATGCCTTGCAGGAATTAATGGCTCAAAACCCAAAAGGATTGATTCTCGACCTTCGTAATAATGGCGGCGGCTACCTGCGTACCTCGGTTGAAGTCTTATCGCAATTCATCGAAAAAGGTAAAGTTGCACTGTACGAGCAATATGGAGATGGCAAACGTGATACTTTTGAGACCCTGGGCGGCGGCCTGGCAACCGACATCCCAATAGTCGTGCTGATTAACGAAGGTTCTGCCTCGGCCTCCGAAATTGTGGCGGGAGCCTTGCAAGACTACGGGCGTGCTACCCTGGTTGGGGTCAAGTCGTACGGCAAAGGCTCAGTACAAAACTGGATTCCGCTCAACAACAACGAAGGCGCAGTCCGCATCACCATTGCCAAATGGCTGACGCCCAACGAGCGCACCATTCACAAGACTGGTCTGGAACCGGATGTGCTGGTTGAACTGACCACCGAAGACCGGGATGCCGGGCTTGACCCGCAACTGGAAAAAGCACTGGAACTGCTTTCAAACCCATAATGCCGAATTGATTCCACAAACTCCCACGCCATCTCTGCTAAATTGGCATCTTTCGGTGAACAAAAAATTGATGCAACGCTAATGAAAGGTTTACATAAGACGAGTAAAAATGAGTTTGGATATTTAGCGAAATCCGGAGGCAAACTATGTTTTTCTTTGACATCAACTACTTGATTTACATGATACCCGCCTTCATTTTGATGGCGATTACATCGTGGTATGTCAAGTCGTCTTACAATAAATGGAGTCAGGTGCGCGCTCGCAGCGGTCTGACAGGTGCCGAGGCTGCCCGCCGCCTGATTTCGAGCGGCGGCCTGTATGGCGTGCGGCTGGAAGGCATTGCCGGAGAAATGACCGACCATTACGACCCACAACACAAGGTCTTGCGGCTCTCTTATGACGTAGCCAACCGTCCTTCGGTGGCATCGCTGGCAATTGCCGCGCACGAACTCGGCCATGCCATGCAGGACGCCGAAAACTATTTCCCCCTACGGCTGCGCGGCGCGCTTGTTCCGGCGGTTAATATCGGCTCGAACCTGGGTTGGATTTTGATTATGGCTGGATTGTTGCTCGGTTTTACTGGTCTGGCCTGGCTGGGTGTCCTCATCTTCTCTGCCGGAGCAGTCTTTGCCCTGGCCACTCTGCCTGTGGAATTTGATGCTTCCGCGCGCGCAAAACGCTTGCTGGCCGACTCGGGCATCATCGTTGGGGAAGACGAACAGCGCGGGGTCAATGCGGTCCTGAATGCCGCCGCGCTGACTTATGTCGCGGCCCTTGTGACCGCCGTCATGCAATTGCTCTACTTCGTCAGTCTGGTTGGCGGGCGCTCCCGCGATTGAGAACGGACGGAGGAGCAGATAAGCAGTAAAAAGTTTGGAGCAGGCGTTGTAAAAAGGGCGCGTAAGCGCCCTTTTTGGTTGAAATTTGCAGATGAGGAGCCACAAAATTGGCAAACCGGTGAAGAAAGTTTTCAGGGGTCAGGGGGCCAGAGAACCTGAAATTCAAGAACGCTCCAGAGCGCAGTCTGATGTCTTCGCCAGGGTCTTGAAATATCAGCGTTTTGCGTCAACCTTAAATGCATGAGATAATTGAGAATATCGGAATGCTGAATAAATAAAAACCAGTGACATTTTCATTCACCAGCAGACGACATTGATGTCGAATTGGTACGCCGTACGATGATTTTAAACCTTCGCCCTTCCCAAACTGACATTCTGCGCTATCGCGGCGGCAAAATGGGCATTTCCGCTGTGCCGGGCGCGGGTAAAACCTTCACCCTGAGCGCGCTGGCCGCCCAAATCATCACCAGCGGCGCGCTTCAGCCCGACCAGGATGTGCTGATTGTCACCCTGGTCAATTCGGCGGTGGATAACTTCGCCGCCCGCATTGGTCGGATGGTCGAGCAGCATGGGCTGATTCCCCACCTGGGCTACCGGGTTCGCACTCTGCACGGGCTGGCGCATGATATTGTTCATGAAAAACCAACCCTGGCCGGGTTGGAAGAACGCTTCCAAATCCTCGATGAGCGCGAATCGGAATTCATCATTCAGGAAGCGGCCCATGCCTGGCTGTCGGCAAATTCATACGCGCTGACCGATTATCTCGACCCAGCCCTCGATGATTCCAAACGCGATTGGGTCATTCGCCAGCAACTCCCCGAATTAATCTTCACCCTGGCGCGAAACTTCATCCGCCTGGCCAAAGACCGCCGCCTGACGCCCGACCTGTTGCGCCAAAAATTAGATTCTGCCCCAGCCCTCCCGCTGGCAGAAATGGGCTGGGCCATTTACGCTGACTACCAGCGCGCCCTTGCCTATCGCGGCGCGGTTGATTTTGATGACCTGATTCGCCTTGCCTATCAGGTCCTCGTTACCGATGCGGATTACCTCGCCCGCCTGCAATATCGCTTCCCTTACATCCTCGAAGACGAAGCCCAGGATTCCTCGCGCATTCAGGAGGAGATTCTGCGTTTGCTGGCTGGACATGGCAATTGGGTCAGGGTCGGCGACCCCAACCAGGCCATTTTTGAAACCTTTACGACCGCCGACCCGCGCCTGCTGAAGGATTTCATCGCCCGCGAGGCCGATTACAAGATGGAATTGCCCGTCTCCGGGCGTTCCCAGCCCTTCATCATTGACCTGGCCAATCAGTTAATCGATTGGGTGAACCAATCTCACCCCGCTGAAGCCTGCCGCGACGCCCTGACCGTTCCCTACATCCAGGCAACCGACCCCAGCGACCCGCAACCGAACCCCGACCCCGACCCGAAGGGCATCCGCATCATCCGCAAAAAGCACGCGCCCGAAGAAGAAATCGAAGCAGTGGTCAAATCTATTGAAAGATGGCTGCCCGAACACCCCGATTGGACGGTGGCGGTGCTGGTTCCGCGTAACGCGCGCGGGGTCGAGGTGGTGGATGCGCTCCGCAAGCGGGGCATTCCCTTTATCGAGATGATTAACAGCACCCTCAACACCCGCAACACCGCGGGGGCCATTGCCAACGTGATTGGCTATCTGGCCGACCCGGCCTCCCCGCGCAAACTGTCAATTGCCTACCAGGTCTGGCGGCGCGCCTGGCGCGAGGACGAAAGCCAAAAGGGGCTATATGCCGGGGTTACGGAACTCCTGCGCAAAGTGGGTAAGGTCGAGGAATATTTATTCCCGGCGGAGAATGTCACCTTGCGGGAAATTTTTCCCACCCTGGATAATTCCAAATTGGCCCAGACGACGACCGACGAATTGCTTGCCTTTCGCGAAGTTATCTGTCGTTGGCAGGGGACAACGCTCCTGCCTATTGACCAGATGATTCTCACCCTCTCACAAGAACTTTTTACCGAACCCGCCGACCTGGCCCTGGCGCATAAGCTGGCTCTGGTGCTGCGCCAGAGCGCCAATCAGCATCCTGAGTGGCGGCTGCCCGAACTGACCGCCGAACTGGGCGTAATTGCCAAAAACGAGCGCCGTTTCATCGGTTTTTCCTCCGACGACTCAGGTTTCGACCCGGAGCGGTATCGTGGCAAAGTGGTCGTGACGACCATGCACAAAGCCAAAGGCCTGGAGTGGGACCGGGTCTACCTGATGTCGGTCAATAACTACGATTTCCCCTCGCTGCAGCCTTATGACCGTTACATCAGCGAGAAATGGTTTATTCGCAGCGGCCTGAATCTTGAAGCCGAGGCGCTTGGACAGTTGAAGGCCCTCGATGCCACCAGTGAATATGAGTGGTATGAAGAAGGCGCAGAGACTATGCAGGCGCGCATCGACTACGTCCGTGAGCGGCTGCGGTTGCTTTATGTCGGCATTACTCGCGCGAAACGGGAACTGATTTTGACCTGGAACTCTGGCCGCCAGGGGGATGCGCAACGATGTATGCCAGTCGAAGCGCTGGCGGGGCGCTTCGATACCGTCTGACCGGTCATGACGGCAAAGAGGTATCTTCCAATATTATAATCAGGTCAGAGACTTCGATTGGCAATGGCAACCCGCTGGCAGCGTCTACGTGAACGATTCGTCAACCTGTATCCGCCCTTCCTGGGCGCGGGGATTCGTTCGCGCCGCATTAACGACCTGACCATTCAAGTAGAAATGCCGTTGACCTGGTTCAATCGCAATATCTTCGGCACGCACTTCGGCGGCTCGCTGTATGCCATGTGTGACCCCTGGTTTGCGCTCATCCTTCTGCGCGCGCTGGGTGAGGGTTACATTGTTTGGGATAAGGCCGCCAACATCCAGTTTGTCAGGCCTGGGCGCGGCGCGGTGATGGCGACCTTCCACATTCCGCCGGAGCAGGTGGAAGAAATTCGCCAGGATGTTGCGAGCAAACCCAAAGTGGAGCCGCTTTTCAGCGTTGAGGTTCTGGATTTAAGCGGTCAGGTGGTGGCGCGGGTCGAAAAACTTCTGTATGTGCGGAGGAAAAAGTTGTGAAATGGCGTAAAGCAACGCTTGCCTTCTCCACGCGCGGTAAAGGCTTGTATGCTTTTACCGACCAGGTCAATGCCCAGCTTCGCATCTGGAACGCGCGTGAGGGGATGTGTTTTCTCTATTGTCCGCACACGTCTGCATCATTGACCATCAACGAGAACGATGACCCGACTGCCCAGGCCGATTTGGAAACCGCGCTTGAAAAAATGGCACCGGAGGCTGAAGTTTGGTACACCCATAACATGGAAGGCCCCGATGACGCCGCCGCGCATATCCGCGCCATGTTGACCGGTTCCAGCCTGATGATTCCGGTTGATGATGGGCGGCTGACGCTGGGAATCTGGCAGGGAGTGTACCTGTTTGAACATCGCTCCAGCGTTCACCGGCGGGAGGTATGGGTAAGGGTGTTGGATGTTTCTGGTGAATAAAAATTCGTCAACTTTGGCTTTTATGAACACGAATAGCGCGCGGCATACCGCGTATAATTGAAATTATGAACAAAACAATTGCCATTACCCGCGCTATCAGCCCCCGTTTCAACGAATGCGAATTGACGCATCTCGACCGTTCACCTATTGACCTTGAACTGGCGCGTTTTCAGCACCAGGCTTATGAGCAGGCGCTTCAAGCGCTTGGAGTCGAAGTCCATCGTCTGCCTGCTGAAGCGGAGTTGCCAGATTCGGTTTTCGTGGAGGACACTGCCCTGGTTTTGGATGAAATTGCCATCCTGACCCGTCCGGGGGCCGATTCCCGCAAGGCGGAAGTTGAGTCGATTGCTCGGGCGCTGGCACCCTATCGCAGGCTCATCCGCATCGAAGCGCCAGGGACGGTCGATGGCGGCGACATCCTGCGGCTGGGAAAGCACATTTACGTTGGCCTGACCACCCGCTCGAATCAATCGGCCATCGAACAGATGCAATCTGCGCTCAAGCCGTATGGGTACATGGTGAGCGGCGTGCCGGTGACGGGTTGCCTGCACCTGAAAAGCGCAGTAACGCAAGCCAGTGAGGATACTCTGCTCATTAACCCGGCCTGGGTAGATAAACACTATTTCCCAGGCTGGAAGTTCATTGAGGTTGACCCGCAGGAACCCTCGGCAGCAAATATCGTTTTGGTTCCAGGTGGAGCTATTTTTCCGGCGCATTTCCCTCGCACTCAAAAAAAACTGGAAGAAGCCGGCATTCAACTGACGCTTGTTCCCGCCACCGAGGTTGCCAAAGCCGAAGGCGCAGTGACCTGTTGTTCGTTGATTTTCAAGGCTTGAGAGAGACCTTCCGCCACCCGATGCCGGGCAAGACGGGTGGTTTTGTTTTAACTGTCTTTGCGGCGTACAATTCCCTTTTGCCAGGCATAAACCGCCACCTGGGTGCGGTCGGCCAGGTGTAGTTTGCTCAAGATATTGCTGACATGCCCCTTGACCGTGTTCTCGCTGATGACCAACTCCGCCGCAATCTGACTGTTTGAAAGGCCGTTGGCAATCAGTTTGAGCACATCTAACTCGCGCTCGGTCAGGTCCGCGTAAATGGCTTCGTCTCCGCTGCTTTCGCCGCGCAGATTGCGCAAGACGCGCGCTGCCACCAGCGGGTGAAGCGTGACTTCGTTTCGGATGGCGCGCTGGAGGGCTTCGGCCAGTTTTTCCATTTTCATATCTTTGAGAATGTATGAAATTGCGCCGGCTTTCAGAGCCGGGAAGATATGCTCATCCTCATGATACGAAGTCAGCACTACCACTTGCGTGCGTGGGCTGATTTTCTTAACCGCGCGGGTGGTTTCAATACCGTCCATGCCGGGCATAATCAAATCCATCAAGACCACATCGGGGATTAAATCTCCGACCAGTTTGATAGCTTCCTCGCCAGAGGCCGCTTCACCGACCACCTGGAACTCAGGGAGCGTTTCGAGATAAGCGCGAATGCCGTTGCGAACAACTTCGTGGTCATCTACAATGATGATGCTGATAGGGGTAGTCATGATTTTGAACTCCCATTGAATGGAATAGATGCGCTGACATGGGTGCCGCCGCCTGGCACACTTCTGATGGAAACCTGTCCGCCAACGCTTTCGGCGCGCTCCTGCATGGAGCGCAAGCCAATCCCAAGCGGCTTGCGTGACATATCGAAGCCTTGCCCGTTATCACGCACATCCAGTCTGATGGCTTCTGGACTGTACTGTACTGAGATTTCGGCATGAGTGGCGCGGCTGTGCCGGGCGACATTGGCAAGGGATTCCTGCGCGATGCGATAAATGGCCTGTTCCAGTTCGAGGGGCAAGCGAATTTCATTTTCTGCCTGCAAACTGACCGGGATATCTGTGCGGGTTTCCCACTCAAAGACGTATTCGCGCAGGGAAGTAACCAGCCCTTTCTCTTTTAACGCCAGTGGATACATTTCCTGGATTAAGAAAGTTAATTCCTGGATGACATCATAGACCAGGTTTTCAGCCTCGTTAATGTGCAATTTTGCTGCCCGTATATCTTGCTGGATTAAGCCATTGGCTGTGCCTAGCTGAGCCAGGGCGGCAAAGGCTTTTTGCTTGGCGCTATCATGCAGCTCGCGCGCCAGGCGGTTGCGTTCTTCAATCACTGCCAATTCTTTGGTCTGCTCAAACAGTCGCTCAATTTCGTGGGTGCGTTCTGACACCTGACGTTCCAACTCCAGCTTATGGGACATAATGCTGTGAACGCGTATCTGGTATCCACCCCACACCAGGCCAATGATTAGTAATCCCATCAGCAAATAAAACCAGCCAGTCTGCCAGAAAGGAGGAACAACGGTTACTTTGATGGCGGCGCCATTTTCGTTCCAAACGCCATCGCGGTTAGCGGCTTTCAAGCGCAGAATATATTCTCCGCCAGGCAGGTTGGTATATCGGCCATCGCGCTTAAAATCGATGTATTTCCAGGCTGTGTCGAAGTTTTCCAGCATATAGGCGTAACGGTTCTTGCGAGGTTCTGAAAAACTGAGGGCAGCAAATTCAAACTCAAACGAATTCTGCGGCCAATTTAATGTGATTTCAGAAACCGTTTCAACGGTTCCCTGCATATCAAACGGTTCTCCATTCTGGGTGAGCGAGGTTAGAACGACTGGGGGCTGATATGTGCTGGAATGAATATCTGCCGGGAAAAAACGATTCAAGCCAGCGCCTCCGCCAAAGTAAATTGCTCCGTTGGGGCCTTTGGCGCAGGCGCCTTGATTGAACTCGTTGCTTTGCAAGCCATCTTTACGGGTGTAGTTTTCAAAATTTTCAGTATCTGGATTGAATTTCGAGACTCCATAATTGGTGGCAATCCACAAGTATCCATCTTCATCTGGAATGGCGCAGTAAACGAAGTTATTTGCCAGGCCATCCGCTTCTGTGTAGGACTGAAAGTTGCCTGTTGCCGGGTCGAATTTGCTTAAGCCTCCCCCTGCGGTGGATAACCACAGCAACCCATCCTGCGATTGGTGGATTTCTAAAATAATGTCATTGGGAAGACGCGCGGTGCTTATGAATATGCCAGTTTGTCGATTCAAGCGGTGGAGGCCTAAACCAAGCGTGGAAATCCACAAGTCGGTTCCATTCTGGTCATCGATGATGTCGGTCACAACGAAGGGGGTTGCGTTTTCCATTTCGGTGTTATCGGTGAAGTGGGTAAATTTACCCGTCTCCCGATGGTAGCGGTCGAGCCCGCCCCTGGTGCCGACCCATAAATTCCCGTCGCGGTCTTCATGAATTTTGAAGACAAGGTTATCGCTGATGCTGTTCGGGTTGTTTTTATCGGCCTGGTGGTGAATGAAGGTGCCGGTTGTTTCGTCAAACTGGTCTAATCCATTGGATGTTCCGACCCATAAGATTCCCTGGCTGTCGCGCAGGAGTGAGTAAACATTGGAACTTGCCAGGCTGCCAGGCTTGTTTTCGATGGGCTGGTAAGTGGCTTTTACCTGGCCGGTAGTGGTATCGAACAAGACCAGGCCACTTCCGAAATACCCTAACCAGACCTGGCCTGTTTCTTCAGGCAAAATGGCCCAAATGCTGCCATCTGGCAGGCTGTTGGCTTTGCGTGGTTCGTAGCGATAGTAGGCAAATTTATTCTGCCCGCGGTCAAATTTGTTTAGCCCACCGCCCCACGTGCCAACCCACAAGATGCCGCTCCGGTCTTCATAGAGAGAAAAGATACTGTTGTTGCTCAGGCTGTCTCGCACAAGTGGGTCATGCCGGTAATGAATAAAATGCTCGCGTTCAGAGTCGAATCTATCTAACCCGTTTTCGGTGCCAACCCAAAGCGTACCATTTCGGTCTACCAACAGGGCAGAAATCTTGTTATATCCAAGACTGTATGGATGGTCGGGTTGGTTGAGATACCGCGTGAAAGTCTGGCTGGCGTGGTTGAAGCGGTTGAGACCCTTCCCTGTGCCGACCCAAAGAGACCCGCTGGCATCTTCCACAATCGCGGCAATTGAGTCAAAGCTGAGCGATTGCTTATTGTTCGGTTCATTGCGATAGATGACGAAGCCATTGGTTGCAGGGTCAAAGCGGTTTAAGCCGCTCATGGTGCCAACCCACAATCTACCGCGTGAATCCTGGAAAATACTGGTGATGAGGTTGTTGCTCAGGCTTGCCGGGTTGGCCGGGTCGCTGGTGAAACGCATGAAAGAGCCAGCCTTTGGGTTGAAGCGGGTTAAGCCCCTGGTCGTGCCAACCCATAAGGCCCCGGTAGTATCCTGGTAAATCACCGTGACCTCTCCGTCAGGCAGGCTGGCCGGGTCAGTAGGGCTGTTCAGGTAATGCGTGAAGGTTCCGGCGCGCGGGTCATAACGATTGAGTCCGCCCTGGTGAGTGCCTATCCAGAGAAATCCATCCGAATCGACGAAAAGCGATGTTATCCAGCCATTGCTCAGGCTGTTGGGGTTGCCTGGTTCCGATTTATAGATTTTGAATGTAGTTCCGTCATAGCGATTGAGTCCATCCTGGGTGCCGAACCAAAGAAACCCCTGCTGGTCCTGGACGATTGCATTGACGACGCTTTGTGAAAGGCCTTCATCGATATTCAAGGCCTCAAAACGAATGGCGCTGCCCGGATAGAAAATGTTCGCAACCGGTTCAGAAGAGTGGTCGAGTTGGGGGGTAGAAACAGGCGTCGGAGTGGGACGCGGGAATTCTTGTCCACAAGCCGCCAGCGAGAGGAACAGAAGAAGCATTCCGATGGAAAGGATTGGTTTCATTTTTCTTTATTATAACTATCGCTTACAGTATAGATGATGCTGTTTGATTTGTGAAATCAACAAGACGTTTTTTGTACCCCTCTCTAGAGGGGTTTTTGTTTTTCGTTTTCACCCAACCTGGGTTGGTCTTTGCCAATCTGGCAGATAGCGGACGGTGGTCAGGAAAACCATTCCTCTGGATGGGGCGAAACCCGATTCGGGATTGGTCTCTTTTGGCCGCGCCGGTTGTATAGTGTTGCTGAAATATATCGGCTTTGATGTACAAATTCCAGGCGGATATCCCGTGCGCCTTCGTACTTCTCCTCCTGAGATGGCCGCTGGATACGACAGGGTTCGCTTCTCGCCAGATGAGTCTGCATGCTCGCTGGCGAGAAGCCTTGACCAGGCGGCGAGACGACCGCCTGGAATTTGGCAAATTTCCGATGAGGAGGTGGTCAATCAACAAACATCATGAGGTTTTACCCACTTTTCTGATTACCTGATTTTTTATGAGGAGAAAAGATATGTCACGTAAATTGTTTGTGACCATGTTTGCATGGTTGGTGATTGCCGGCGTGGTGCTTTCGGCCTGTGGCGCGCCTACCCCGGCCCCTACCCAGGAACCGGCCCCGGTGGAACCCACGACAGAATCGGCGGCCCCGGCTGCGACGAATGCTCCCGCCCCTGCGCAGGAGCCTGCCAGGCCAACGACCACTCGCAAAGGCGGCTGGGCCGATACGCTCATTTTTACGTCTATCAATGAGGCGGCTGATGCCGTCGCCCAAATGCAAGCCGATGCGGTCGATATTTTCCCCTATGGCGCCGAGGATGCCGATGCGTTTGAAACCGCCAAGGCTGACCCCAGCCTGGCATACACGGTCAACTATGGCGGCTCTGTTGATGGCTATATGTTCAACCCGGCCGGCCCAACCTTTAATGATGGCCGCTTGAACCCCTTCAGCAACCCCAAGGTGCGCGAAGCGCTCAACTGGTTAATTGACCGCCCCTACCTGGCCCAGGAGTCGGTGGGCGCGCTCGCCAACCCGCAGTGGACGGTGCTTCCGGGCGCTTTTCCCGATTACGTTCGCTATGTCGATGTGATTCGCCCACTCGAAGCCAAATATGCCTATAACTTTGACAAAGCCAATGAGGCGATTACCGCAGAGATGGAAGCCATGGGCGCAACCAAAGGCGCTGATGGCAAATGGCAGTTTAATGGCTCGCCAGTGGTGCTGATTGCTCTGATTCGCTCAGAAGACGAGCGCGAATTTATGGGCAATTACCTGGCCGACCAACTGGAAAAAATTGGCTTTACGGTTGAGCGGCAGGTACGTACCCGCAACGAACTCTCTCCCATTTGGGGCCGCAGCGAACCCAAAGAAGGCCAATGGCATTTCTATACCGGCGGTTGGGGCTACAACGTGATTGTGCGCAATGGCGCGAACCTGTTCGATAGCTACTACAACCCACGCGGCGGCTCCACCACCGCCGAACAGGCCTATGTGGTTTCGCCCGAATTTGACAAACTCTCCATGGATTTAGCAAACAACAATTACAAAACCATGGAAGAACGCGACCAGATGTTTGCCCGCGCCCTGGAACTTTCGATGCAAGAATCGCAGGTGGTCTGGATTGCCAACATTAGCAGTTTTTACCCGCGCCGCAACAACATTGTGGTTGCAACCGACCTGGTGGCAGGCATCAGCATCGCTTCCATGTATCCTTACACCATCCGCCGCGCGGGCGAGGAAGGCGGCACCATTCGCATTGCCAATTCTGGCATTCTGACTGGCGCCTGGAACCCGCTTTATGGGCAAGATTGGGTGCAGGAAGTGGTGGTGCAGAAGACCTTGATGGATGATGCCGTTCTTTCTGACCCCTATACTGGTCTGTATTGGCCACAGCGATTGGAAAAAGCCGAAATTGTTGCCAAAGAGGGCCTGCCCATCACCAAAACCCTCGATTGGATTGACCTGAAATTCGCCTCTGAAATCCAGGTCCCTGCCGATGCCTGGGCCGATTGGGATGCCGCCAACCAGAAATTTATCACGGTGGGCGAAAAATTCCCCGAGGGCGCCAATGCCCTGACCAAAGCCACCATCACCTATCCATCCAGCCTGTGGGATGTGAAGTGGCACGATGGCAGCCCGATGTCGGTCGGCGACTTTGTCCTGCGCATGATTTTGGCCTTTGACCAGGGTAAACCCGAAAGCCCCATTTACGATGAAGCAGCGGTTTCCAACTATGAATCTCTCATGACCTATTTCAAGGGGGTCAAGATTGTTTCAACCGACCCGCTGGTTATCGAAACCTATCTCGACTTGTTTGATACCGATGCCGAGGTTTTGATTGGCAACTATAGTCACGGCACCTGGTTCCCGATTAACCGCGTCAACGGTTGGGCGCCCATGTCCTGGCATGGCTTTGTCCCTGGCATGTTGGCAGAGTCGAACAAGGAACTGGCCGCTTCTGAAACCAAATCGACTGCCCTGAATGTCAATTGGATGCACTACATCGATGGCCCCAGCCTTCCCATCCTGAAGAAATATCTCGACCAGGCTGAAAGCGAGAAGTTCATCCCCTATGCCGCCACCCTCAGTCAGTACATCACTCCTGAAGAAGCGGCAACTCGCTATGCCAATTTGCAAAAATGGTACGCAGACCACAATCACTTTTGGATTGGGACCGGCCTGTATTACCTCGACCAGGTTAACTCTGTAGAAGGCTCCATCGTCGTCAAGCATAACCCCGACTTTCCTGACCTGGCCGATAAGTGGGACCGTTTCGGCGAAGCAATGCTGCCGGTGGTGGATGTAAGCGGCCCGAGCAAACTCTCTATTGGCAAGGAAGCCTCCATTGATGTCCTGGTCAGCTACCACGACACCCCTTACCCTGCTGATTACATGGACGGCGTGCTGTACCTGTTATATGACGCCGAGGGCAACCTGACTGGCAAAGGCGAGGCCGCGCTGGTTGCTGAAGGTCAGTATGTGATTACCCTGACTTCTGACCTGACCTCCAAACTCAAGGAAGGCGCTGCGAAGATGGAAATTGTGGCAGTTTCAAAGGCCGTTACTGTGCCGGTCTTTGCTCCTATCAACTTTATGGTTGCGCCCTGAATCAGGGTCTGTTTCGTTCCGATAGACCCATAGAAATCGAGAGCCTGAAGAGCCCTTCAGGCTCTCGAAAAGGATACGCCATGAGCAAAATCGCCATCCCACAAAAACAAGAGCGCAGCGCCCTGGTGCGGGTGACTCAATATACCGCCATTCGTCTGGTCATGTTGCTGGCGACCGTGGTGGTTGCTATTTTCTTGACCGTGATTATCGCCAACATGGGCGGATATGTGGATGAAATTCAACGCGGCAATATCCGCGAAGAGGTATCTCAGGCGGCCAATCGCAATCGCGCCTTGCAAGGAGTCTCGGTGGAAGAACGCAGCCGCTGGATGAACGAGCAAATTCGCCTGCGCGAACAGCAACTGGGGCTAGACAAACCCTTTGCCATGCGGGCTGTCAAATTCATGACCAATGCTCTCACCCTCGACCTGGGCCGCGCACTTAAGATGACCAGCAATCGTGGCTCCCAGCAGGTACGCGATATCATCCTGGAACGCCTGCCAACCACCCTGGTTTTGTTTGGCACATCTGGCCTGATTTTGTTCTTTGCCGAGTTATTCGTTGCCCTGGCGCTTTCGCGGCGATATGGCGGTTTTTTCGACAAACTTCTGGTCATGATGGCGCCCTCTTCCTCGGCTCCGGCCTGGTTCTATGGGTTGTTCCTGATTCTCATCTTTGCCTCTTTTTTGCGCATCTTACCTTTTGGCGGCATGATGGATGCGCCTGTGCCGGATACTAAACTGGAGTATGCGCTGAGTCTCATCAAGCACATGATTTTGCCCGTGTCAGCCATTACGCTCTCCCAGTTTTTCATCAACACCTACAACTGGCGCACTTTCTTCTTGATTTATTCCAGCGAAGACTATGTTGAGATGGCGAAGGCCAAAGGGCTTACGTCCAATCATATCGAACGTGACTACATCATGCGCCCCACCATGCCGACCATTATCACTACTTTTGCGCTGACCCTGCTTGGTCTGTGGCAGGGCTTCATCGTGATGGAAACAGTTTTCAACTGGCCGGGCATGGGACGTGCCTATTATCAGGCCATCCAATTCTTCGATACCCCAGTCATCGTAGGGATGACCGTCATTAACGCTTATATGTTGATGATTACGGTCTTCCTGCTCGATTTTATATATGTATTGGTGGACCCGCGCGTCAAAATCGGCGGGGGGGGAGCAAAATCATGAAAACAGGTTCTGACTTCTTGCGCAATTTACTCAAATACCCGTCGGTGATTGTCAGCCTGGTGCTGATTTCCATTCTGCTGGGCATCTCGGCGTACGCCATCATCGCCGTCCCTTATGAACAGGCCACTTTGCTCTGGCGCGGCGGCGAAGAAATCTGGTATGCCAATCCCCGTCAGGCGCCCCCGGCCTGGTATAACCTGTTTAGCGCCAAAAAGCGGCCGGTTTCCTTCAGTCTGAAATCGACTGAGAGCGAGTCAGAATCGGTTACGAAAACAGTTACAGTAGATGAAAATGGCAATGGAGAGACTGTCATCACCTATGCTTTTGACTATAACTATGACGATTTTCCCCAGGAAATCATCCTCTACTTTACCTCTCTTTACCAGTCTAAGCAGCCTTTCGCAGATGTGATGTGGAAGATGCCTGATGGGCGCGAAGTCCGCCTGACCAACCGGGTTCTGATTGCCCGCGACACTTACCGCTTTTCACAAGATGCCAAACTGGAGCGTCTCCTGCGTGGAACGCCGCCCATGAAAGGGCTCTTCCAACCCCCTGGCCAAAGCGATGCGCCACCGATGAAAGGACAGTACCAGCTTATCGTCACCGCCTATACCTTTGAGCCTGACTCGAACGTAGATGCGGAACTGGTGTTACATGGGCAACTTGCCGGTTGGGCTGGCACAGACCACCTGCGCCGTGACATTGGCATTGCCTTGCTTTGGGGCACGCCCATTGCGCTGGCGTTTGGGTTGCTGGCCGCGCTTGGAACCACCGTTACCACCATCTCAATTGCAGCAGCCGGGGCGTGGTATCGTGGCTGGCTCGAAGAGCTTATCCACCGCATTACCGAAGTCAACCTGGTGTTGCCTTTTTTGCCCATCCTGTTGATGATTGGAACGTTTTATTCACGCAGTATCTGGATGATTCTGGGCGCATCCATTGTGTTGAACATTTTTGGGTCTGGCATCAAAACTTACCGTGCGGTCTTTATGCAAATTATGGAGTCGCCATACATTGAAGCGGCGCGCTCTTATGGAGCGAGCGATGCGCGCATCATCTTTTACTACATGATTCCGCGCATCATCCCAACCGTTGTGCCGCAACTGGTGGCTCTTATCCCAACTTACGTTTTCCTCGAGGCAACCCTGGCTGTTTTGGGGCTGGGCGACCCCATTTTGCCCACCTGGGGCAAACTCATCAACGACGCTCAGAATAACCAGGCCACCTACACCGGCCTCTACTACTGGATTTTGGAACCGTCTTTTTTGCTGATGATTACTGGCCTGGCCTTTGCCCTGCTCGGTTTTGCGCTTGACCGCATTTTCAATCCGCGCTTAAGGGAGATTTGATGAATAGCACAACAACACAACTTCTCAAGGTTAAGAACCTTTGCTTGCATTTCCGCACCACACAAGGCCCGGTGCAGGCAGTTGATGGCGTTGACTTTGACCTGCAAGACCACCGCGCCGTCGTCATTCTGGGCGAATCGGGCTGTGGCAAGAGCAGTCTCTCGAAGGCTATCCTGCGCCTGCTGCCTCGCAACGTGGAAAAATTTAGCGGGCAGGTCGTGTTCCAGGAGCGGGATGTGATGCAGTACAGCGATGAAGAATTTCGCCAGAATGTGCGCTGGGTGCAGATGTCACTGGTGCCACAGGCTGCCATGAATGCCCTCAATCCGGTACTGCGCGTGGGGCAACAGGTCGCCGAACCAGCCATGGTGCATTTAGGCCTTCATAAGCAAGAAGCCTTCGAGATGGCCCGCAAAATGTTCCAACATGTTGGCGTTTCGGCGGATTTCCTTGGGCGATATCCTTTTGAGTTAAGCGGTGGGATGCGTCAGCGAGTTGCCATTGCCATGGCCCTGGTCACCTCGCCGGGCCTGGTCATTCTAGATGAGCCAACTTCCGCGCTGGATGTTTTGACCCAGGCCAATATTTTCAATGTACTCAAACGCATCAAAAAGGACCTTGGACTCAGTTTTATCCTGATTACGCACGACGTCGCCACCTCCAGCGAACTGGCGGATGATGTTGCAGTCATGTACGCCGGGCAAATTGTGGAATGGAGCGATGCTCCGCGCTTCTTTGATGAACCGCTGCACCCATATTCGCAAAAACTGATGGCCAGTGTTCCACGGCTGCGCGGCCAGCGTGAACTGGAGTTTATTACTGGTCAGCCGCCCAGCCTGCTTCACCCGCCCAAAGGCTGCCGCTTTGCCGACCGCTGTCCTTTGCGTATGCAAAAATGCGCCAACGAGCCGCCCACCTTCCAAAAAGATGGCCGCAAAGTCAAATGTTGGTTGCATGGATAAAAGGAGGTGGCAGGTATGTCAATCTTAACAAAAGAAACTCGCGAAGTAACCCAAAAGACACAGGCTGGTTCTCTGCTCTCCATCCGAAATTTGCGCGTTTGGTTTGAACTGCGGCGCTGGGGCTTTGGACATGCTGGCGATGTACGCGCTGTGGACGATGTCAGTTTTGAAGTCGGTCACGGCGAAGCAATTGCTGTCGTGGGCGAATCGGGCTGTGGTAAGTCTAGCCTGATGAAAACCATCCTCGGCTTGAACAAGCCTACCGGGGGCAGGATACTGTTTGAAGGACGGGACATCAGTCGGTTTACGCCAGCCGAAATGCGTTGGTATCGCTCCCAGGTTGGGTATATTCAGCAAGACCCCTTTGGGGCACTGCCGCCATTTATGACCGTCCAGCGAATTTTGGAAGAGCCGCTCATTATCAGCGGTCTGCGGGATAAGGCTGAACGGGAGATGCGTATTCGCAAAGTGATGGAGGAAGTCAAACTTAGCCCGGTTGGAGACTTTTTACCCAAATTCCCTCACATGCTGAGCGGTGGACAGCAACAGCGCGTGGTGATTGCCCGCGCCATGAGCCGCGAACCAAAACTCCTCGTGGCCGATGAACCTGTTTCAATGTTAGATGCATCCGTGCGCGTTGAAATCCTCAAGCTCTTGCGTGGTTTGCAGGAACGTCACAATCTGTCAGTCATCTACATTACTCACGACCTTTCGACCGTCAGTTACTTTTCCGAGCGGATTTTTGTGATGTACGCCGGGAAACTGATGGAAAAAGCAAAAGTACGCAGGCTGCTGGATGCTCCTGCTCATCCTTACACCCGCGCCTTGCTCACAGGCACATCTGAGCCAGATGCGGCCAACGCGCTGACTTTTAAAGAAATACCGCCTGGCGAACCGCCCAGCCTGGTTAACCCACCTGCCGGATGCCGATTTCATCCGCGTTGTCATCGAATTATCTCTGGGATATGCGACATAACCGAACCGCCCGAATTTGAGATTGAATCAAACCATCAGACAACCTGCTGGTTATACAAGCCATGAACACATCCCGCCTGCTTCTTTTGGTTGGTTTTCTGTTTTGCCTGCTGGGAGCCATCCTGCCAGGCCTGATGGTTCTGGAGATGGCTCCATCCACCCTCTTTCTGAATTTCTTTTCATTTACTACCACCGTTACTGGCATCTTTTTAGGATTAATCGGTTCGGCCATGCTGGCGAGAGAATATCGAAAGTAGATATGGTTTGATTGCCCTGCTCCCCCTTACAGAACGAAAGAGAAGGGAGGGCAGGGTTCATGGATTGGGCCAGGATATTCGCGAGCCTTTGCGCAAAGGGTGGCGCGCGCGACGGGCGAAATCATTCGGTCTGGCCCCAACAACTCTGCAACGATAAAAATTTCAAACAGTGGCCCGCCCTTCAGGCCCGCCAATCACGCCTTAACTCCCATCCTTGCTCTTAGCAGTTGGCTGGCGGGGCGAATTTATGCCTGTGGTAGAATCAATTGGTTATGGTACAAAATAGACCTTCCCCATTTCCGCCGCCTCCACCGGGCGCGGTGAACGCCCTTGCGAACGGTTTTAACACCGTTGCCAACAACGTGGGCGTTGCCCTGTTGCCAGCGTTGCTGGATTTTTTCCTGTGGTTTGGTCCGCAACTGAAAGCAACGGCTCTGATTAACCCTGTTTTGGAACTGGCAGCGCAAATGCCTGATACTGCCCAGAATCCGCCCCTTTTGGCAGCATTGACCGAATTTGCCAATGGATTCAACCTGTTTGCCAGCCTGCGCACGTACCCATTTGGAATCTACAGCCTGATGACCAGCAGCCTGTCGTTACAAACGCCCCTTGGTGCGCGTGTTCAGTTAGACCCTGGCAGCGTTGCGGTCTCGGCATTGCTCGTGCTGGCGTTGACTTTTGCCGGATGGCTGGGTGGCGGGTTGTATTACCGCGCAGTCGCAGGGGCGGTATTCAGGGAAAACGTCCCGTCCGTTTTGCGTTCGATGTTGAATATTCTGTTGCTTTGCGGACTGTGGACGGTCTTTTTTTTCTTGTTTAATATTCCGGCTCTTATCATGGTTGGCGTCTTGGGCATGTTCAGCGCAGCCGTTCGCGCTATTATCTTGATTTTATTAAGCATCCCTTTCTCCTGGTTTTTGCTTGGTGTATTCTATTCTGCGCATGGAATTTACGCGAACAGGCAGAATGCTTTTCAGTCGGCCTGGAGCAGTTTTCGGATGGTGCGCTACAGTCTGCCAAACATCGGCTGGTTTTCCATCATGGCAATCGTTCTCAGCCAGGGCATGGATATGCTCTGGCGGATTCCCCCCGCCAATTCATGGATGACCGCCGTTGGCATCCTCGGACATGCCTTTGTCTCAACCAGCCTGCTGGCAGCCAGCTTTTTCTACTACCGGGATATCAATCTCTGGATAGAATCTGCCTTGCAGTGGCTAAAAACGAATAATACATCATCGGCGCGAGCCTGATTCTTTGGAGGTACATTTCGTGGCACAACCCATTAATTACGATGCAGCGAGTATTCAGGTATTGGAAGGTTTAGAAGCAGTCCGACGCCGTCCTGGTATGTATGTAGGCGGCACAGACGCGAAAGCCTTGCATCACCTGGTCTATGAAGTGGTTGATAACTCAATTGACGAAGCCCTGGCTGGAGCCTGCGACCACATCGAAATCACCATTCACCCTGATAGTTCTGTAACGGTGCAGGATAACGGGCGCGGCATTCCGGTTGATATTCATCCGGAGAAGAAAATTTCGGCTCTGACAGTCGTGATGACCACCCTGCATGCGGGTGGAAAATTTGGCGGCGGCGGCTATAAGGTTTCGGGCGGTTTGCATGGCGTGGGTGTTTCTGCCGTCAATGCACTTTCAGAGTGGTGTGAAGTGGAAGTGCGGCGCGAAGGCAAAGTTCACTTTCAGCGCTTTGAGCGCGGCTATCCGGTCGAACCAGTTAAAGTGATTGGGAAGGCCAAAGAGAGCGAAACCGGTACCAAGACTACCTTCAAGTTCGACCCAACCATCTTCAAAGACAGTCTTGATTATCGCTTCGACACGCTGGTACAGCGCTTCCGTGAAATGGCCTTTGTCACTCGCGGCGTGACCATCCACTTTTTTGATGAACGTGCCAACCGCGAGATGACCTTCTACTTCGAGGGCGGCATCACCTCCTTTGTGCGTTACCTTAATCGCAACCGTGAGACTCTGCACCCGGTCATGTTTGTTGAAAAGCAGGTCGAAGGGATTGGCATTGAAGCCGCGGTGCAATACACTGACGCCTTTACCGAATCGGTCTATTCGTTTGCCAACACCATCAACACCATTGATGGCGGTACGCACATGACCGGCCTGCGCTCGGCTTTGACACGAGTTATTAATGATTATGCGCGCAAAAATGGGTTATTAAAGGACTCAGACCCAAACTTTACTGGCGACGACACGCGCGAAGGCCTGACCGCCATCGTCAGCATCAAGCATCCTGACCCGCAATTTGAATCGCAGACCAAAGTGAAGTTGATGAACCCGGAGGTGCAGACCTACGTTACCCAGGTAGTTGGCGAGGCCTTCAGCACCTTTCTGGAGGAGAACCCGCAGGCGGCCAAGGCAATTATTGCCAAATGTCTCACTTCTTCGCGCGCGCGGGATGCCGCGCGCAAAGCCCGCGACCTGGTCATCCGTAAATCTGCTCTCGAGAGCCTGACCCTGCCCGGTAAATTGGCCGACTGCTCAGAACGCGACTCACGCAAGACCGAACTATACATCGTGGAAGGCGATTCGGCAGGCGGCTCGGCCAAACAGGGCCGCGACCGCCATTTTCAGGCCATTTTGCCTTTGCGCGGCAAAATTTTGAACACCGAGCGCGCCCGGCTGGATAAAATCCTCGGCAATAACGAAGTCAAAGCGCTCATCTCTGCCCTGGGAACGGGGATTGGCGATAATCTCGATATTGATGGACTGCGCTATGGTCGTGTGATTATCATGACTGACGCGGATGTGGATGGGAGCCATATTCGCACTTTGCTCTTGACATTCTTCTTCCGCTATATGCCAAAGTTGATTGAAGATGGGCATCTTTACATTGCGCAGCCGCCACTTTATCGTGTTGAAAATAAAAAGCAAGTGCGTTATCTCTATTCAGATGCAGAAAAAGATAATTACCTCAACCAATTGGGCAAGGATGGCGATAAAGTATCGGTGCAACGTTACAAAGGTTTGGGCGAAATGAACCCATCACAACTATGGGAAACCACCATGAATCCTGAAAATCGCACCTTGTTGCAGGTGACCATAGAAGACGCCGCTGAAGCAGACCGCACGTTCGATATGTTAATGGGTGACGCCGTGGACCCGCGCCGCAAATTCATTCAGACCCATGCCAAAAAGGTGCGCAACCTCGATATTTGAGCATCCTGTCCCATTCGGGAGCGAGTCTTATGGAAAATTCTACCGGGCCAAAACAAATCTCCAACCGTCTGATGCAGTATTTTGTGTGGGTTTACCAGGCAGTTGTGGTATTGGTCATGCTCGCCGCTCCTTTTTGGGCCGTCCGATTTTTCCGTCAACCATTTCTGGGTATTTTTGTCGAACACACCCTGGTGACAAACGGCGTAGGGCCAGACAGACTCACTGCGGAGTGGGATTTGTATCAAAAAATCAAGGCTCTTCAGCCTGGCTCAACCGGGTTTGGCTACCAAATTATCGGTCTGGCTTCTGCCGAGGGTAGTAATCTGGTCAGGCCGCGCAGCTTTCGAGATATTGAAGCCTTTCTCGCTGCCTATCAGCCGGGCGACCAGGTTCAGGTCACATTTCGCAATGAAAATGATGGCCCGCAAAAAGGGGAAACCACCACATTTTTAGTGACGCTCTCTACTTTCCCAATTGCCGACCAGACACGCTTCTTTTTCCTTCCCTATTTTGTTGGCCTGGTCTACCTGGGGGTCAGTCTGTGGATTTTTGGCCTGCGTCGTTCTGAAACTGCCGGGCGCGCTTTTTCAATTATGTCCAGTTCGGTGGCGGTGGTGACTGCCAGCCTGTTGGATTTGTATACCACTCACCATCTGACATACGTTTGGGTAATGGCTGTATCGTTGGTGGGAGCCTCTGTCTTACACCTGGCGTTGGTTTTTCCTCAGGAAGCGCGTTTGCAAATGCGTTATCCGTTCCTTCGCATTGTTGTATATTTGTTCGCGCTGGGCCTGACCATTTTCCAATTCCCCGCTTTGTTTGACCTGAGCCGGCCGGTTTACTATGCTGAGGTGTGGAAATTCAGTTACGTCTTTGTTGGCCTGGCCGTTCTATTTTTCATTGCATCCACCGCTTATCGATGGTGGAAATCACCTTCGCCCGTCGTGCGTCAACAGGCACGCGACATTCTGCTTGGCTCTCTCATCGGGTTTGGCTATATCACCATCTGGATGCTGCTGACATCGGTTTATACCATGAACTTCAACCCCTACCTGGGGTTTCTTCCGCTGATTGTTTTCCCAATTGTTACCGGCTATACCGTTTTGCGCTACCGGCTTTTGCGGGCCGATTATCTGATTAGCCGCACTGTTCTCTATTCGACGCTCACCATTTTGGCGATGCTGGGTTACGTCTTCCTGGCCATTGGCATTAGCATGTTTGCTGCCTGGTTTTTCAACGTCGCAGTCGCGCCAGATAACCCGATGTTAATTGCCACCGCCGTATTCTTTTTTACCCTGATTTTAAACCCCCTGCGCTCTTATTTGCAGGAACGCATTGATGGTATTTTCTTCCGGGGCGAAACTGCCCACCAGAACCGGCTGAGCGTGTTTTCGCGAGAACTTACCCATGCGGTTGGGCTAAACGACATTCTGCGTATCCTGCGTGAGCAAATCTCGGTCAGTCTCCTGCCCAGTCAATTGCATATTTTTACTTATAATTTGCTTATCGACCAGTATGTGGCGATGCCCGATGAAACCGGACAACCCACCAGCGACATCCAGTTTGATGCGAACAGTGCGCTTCCCCGCACCATGCGCCGCGAATTGATGCCGATTTTTGTGGACGAAACCCACATCCCCGAAACGATACTCTCTGAGCGTGGGCGCGTGGCGCTGTTGGGAACGCAGTTATTTATCCCCCTGCCAGGACGCGACCGGCTGATTGGTTGGATAGCGCTGGGTGAACGCTTATCGGGAGAAAGTTACGCTGTGCACGACATTGCTTTCCTTGAATCTCTGGGCAGACAGGCGGCGGTTGCCTTGGAGCGCGCTCAGGTGTTGACCAATATGGAACGGCGGGTGATGGAAATGAATGCGCTTGCCCGCGTTGCGCAAGGGATTAACATCACCCTTAATTTCGATGACATTCTCGAATTAATTTACGCTCAGACCTCCCAAATCATCCAGAGCAATGATGCGCGTCTGACTCTCTACAATCAAAGTGGTCAGTATTACTACAACGCCTTCTATATCGAAAATGATGAGCGCATTCCGTCGAATGAAAATATTCTGTTGCTGCCCAAAACTTCGCTCGAACAGGAAGTCATCGCCTCCCGCCGTCCCATTTTGGCGCATGATTTTCTCACCCAGTGTCAGGTGATGGGCATCACCCCCCCAGTCAAAGGGCTGTATTCGTGGATGGGTGTGCCACTCAACGCTGGCTCCGATACCATCGGCGCGTTTAGCATCGCGTCGCGCGACCCATCGGTGGCATATACCGAGACTCAAATGGGGCTGCTTCAGGCGATTGCCGACCAGGCGGCAGGGGCCATTGTCAAATCGCGTCTGTTACAAGAGACAGAACGCCGGGCCCAACAGCTTGCCAGCCTGAACGTTATCACCCGCCAATTGACTTCTACCATGGAAATCGAGACTCTTTCCAGAAACATTCTTGAAAGCGCCGTCGATATTTTGAACACAGAGGCGGGTAGTTTATTTCTGGTAGATGAACAGACCGATGAACTGGTGTTCAAGGTTACGGTTGGGCCGGTGGCCAAGAACCTGGTTGGGCAGCGCTTACCAGCCGGGACCGGTTTTGTCGGTCAGGCCGTAACAACCCGCCAGCCAGTAATTATCAACAATGTTGCCTTGAGCGCAAACTGGAATCCGATGCCCGATAAACAGACTGGCTTTGTTACCCGTTCCATTCTCGCTATTCCGATGGAAGTCAAAGGCCGGGTTATCGGTGTGATTGAGGTTATCAATAAAAAAGACGGCAGCCCGTTTACTGAAGATGACCAGAATTTGCTGGCCGCTTTTAGCGGACAGGCATCTGTGGCTTTTGAAAATGCACGACTGTTTACCCTGACAGACCAGGAACTCTCGGCGCGCGTAGAAGAACTTTCAGTCATGCAGCGCATTGACCGGGAACTGAATGCCAGCCTCGAAGTCAGCCGCACCATGCGCATCACGCTCGAATGGGCCTTGCGCCAGTCCAAAGTTGAAGCCGGTTTTATTGGCTTTGTCGAAGAAGACGGGGTGCGCGTGATGGCCGACCAGGGATATAAGGATGAGGTCGACGCTTTTAAGCAAGACTATATGAGCAGCGACCATCCGGCGGTGCGCGAACCGATTGAGACAGGGCAGTTGAAGATAAATACGCTTGAAAATCCCGACCCGTTGCGCATCTTCCTGAAGAACGGTCTCAGCCAGATGGTATTACCCATTCGCCGCGAAGCGAAAACAATCGCCATCTTGTTACTCGAAAGCACACGCCCGGATGCGTTTGTTGATGATACTGCCAGTTTCGTTAATCGTCTGGCTGACCATGCCGCCATTGCCATCTCAAACGCCCAACTCTATACGGAAGTGCAACAGGCCAACATTGCCAAGAGTGAGTTTGTCTCCTTTGTTGCCCATGAACTTAAAAACCCGATGACGTCCATTAAGGGTTACGCCGAATTGCTTGCAGCAGGCGCGGTCGGTCAGATTAGCGAAATGCAGGCCAATTTCCTTGGCACCATTCGCGCCAATATTGAACGCATGAAAACAATCGTTGAAGACCTGAACGACAATTCTAAAATTGAAGCAGGGCGCCTGCGTCTCGAGTTCAAAGCGGTTGACGTGCCAGATGTGGTCGAGAACGTCATTCGTTCCACCAAACGGCAAATTGATGACAAGAAACAAACCATTGATGTACAAGTTCCAGATGACCTGCCTAAAATTTGGGCTGACCGCACTCGCATCGAACAAATTCTGGTCAACCTGGTGAGTAATGCGCACAAATATACACCGGAAGGTGGCCATATTCTGGTCAGGGCCGAAAAAACCAGCAATCATTGGGACCCGCAAGGCGCTGCGCAAGTTGTCCACATTTACGTTCAGGACAACGGAATTGGAATGACCCCTGAGGACCAGCGAAAGATTTTCCAGAAATTCTTTCGCTCAGACGATGACCAGGCCCGTAAATCACCCGGTACTGGCCTTGGGTTGAACATTACCAAAAGCCTGGTTGAAATGCAAGGTGGGAAAATCTGGTTTGAAAGTGAGTTTCGCAAGGGAACCAGTTTCCACTTTACTGTGCCGATTTCTGAAAGCTGAGGAACCTGACATGGCTATGTTCGCCGCCGTCGGAGAAGCACACGCGCTTGACCCGCGCGAGGCCGGGTTACAGGCCACCCATCATGCGCTCAATCGTTTGGGGAATGCCACCCCGGTGTTTGGTATTGTCATCGTGCCGCATCGTTATGACCCACAATTGGTGCTTAACGGCGTGTCGAGTATGCTGACCAATATGCCGTTGCTTGGGTTCAGTTCCTTTGCCGGTATCTCTGAACGAGGAACGCGTTTTCATACGGTGGTTGTGGCCTTGCTGGCGGGGGAAAACCTGCGCGCAGAAACCCATTGGTTTGCTGCCTATAGCCAGGCAAGCGGCGAAATGGCAGCCCGCATTATGCAATTGCTTGGCTATGAACAGCGCCCGGCTGACAGCATTCTGGTTTTTGCCGATGGTTTGAATGGCAGCGCCGAAGATTTTTGCGCGGGCATTCCCGCTCACATCCCACTGGTGGGCGGCCTTTCGAGCGGCGACCTGCAAAGCGCCAACGGATTCCAAATTGCCAGCATGCAGTCAGGACGTGGCGCAATGGGGGCTGCTTTTTTGCGTGGAAATATTAAAGTGGGAATTGGGTATGGGCATGGCTGGATGCCAGTGGGCAGTCATTTCCGCGTGACTCGTTCACGAGGGTTTTGGTTGCGTACCCTGGATGGCCGTCCGGCCTCGGAGACATACTCACAACTCTTTGGCAAGCCGCCCCGCGAGTGGGCCTTCCCACCTTTGAACTATCTGACGCGCATCTATCCTCTCGGTTTTGAGCAAGAGGATAGCCACAAACTGGTGGTACGCTCACCCTTGCGCGTAGAGGCGGATGGCAGCTTTCGCATGAATGCCGCGCTTCGTGATGGCAGTGATGCTTACCTGATGATTGGCAGCCCGGCGGATTGTCAGAAGGCCGCTCTGGACGCTGCTCAGCAGTCCATGCATGCGCTTGGCAGAGTTAAGCCGGTGTTTGCTCTGGTTCTGGTGGATATTGCCTGGCACATGCTGATGCAGGCGCGTGTAGATGCCCAAATTAAGGCCGTTCAGGGCGTGCTTGGGGAGCATGTGCCAATTGCAGGAGGCTACACCCTCGGCCAAATCATCCCGGCAGGCGAGCAAGATGAGCATCCGCAGTTTCTGAACCAACATATCCTTGTGGCGGCGTTTGGCGAAAAAGAATAGCGGATTGCTTTTGCCTTCATCAAGATGAAGCCAAAAGCGCGGGTGGTTTGACACCCTGGGGGGAAATCTGGCCGATGCTTCTTGCATCTTCCTATTTTTCTTGCTACACTTATTGTGAACGATAACGAAAGCATCCTGACCATAAAAGGATTGGATGATGCCGTATAAAGTTTTCTTTGTTGAAGATGAAGTTGTGACGAGGGATGGAATACGCGAGAACGTGGATTGGCGGGGATGTGGTTTCGAGTTTTGTGGAGAGGCAACTGATGGTGAAATGGCCCTGCCTTTGCTGCGTTCTGCCCGGCCCGATGTCTTGATTACTGACATCAAGATGCCGTTTATGGATGGCCTGCAATTGAGCAAACTGGCGCGCGAGCGGATGCCCTGGATGAAAATCGTCATCTTGAGCGGGCATGATGAATTCGAATATGCTCAACAGGCTATCCACCTGGGGGTAACAGATTACCTGCTGAAGCCGGTGACTGCGCAAAAATTACAGGAAACTCTTCGGAAATTGGCTGCTCAACTTGACCAGGAACAGAAAGAGCAGGAGAACCTGCGCAAACTTCAGGCGCAGGTGCAGGAGAATCGGGCGGCGCTGCGCGAAAGGCTGTTGCTCAATCTGGTGATAGGGGCCATCTCTCCTACCGAAGCCATCGAACAGGGTCAAATGCTCGGCCTCGACCTGGCAGCGCGCTATTACCTGGTGGTCATCCTGAAAATCGAACTGCGCGACCGCACCGAACAATTCGATTACGACGAGTACCGGCGCGCTCTGGATGGCATCTCTGCCCTGGCAGACGCTGACCCGGATGTCTTTTTCCTGAAAAAGGATTTCGATGATTTGATATTGATTCTCAAAGGCGCTGCGAAAGAAACCCTGGAAGAAGAGCGTGATGTCCTTGTGGATGAAATCAGGAAGGTAACTGCCGAGACGCGCTACCAGGTGACAGCCAGCGCGGGAAGCATACAGACACGGATTGCAGATATTTGCCAATCCTTTGTCGAGGCGCTGGTAAACATCCAAAGTCATTCTGGCGAACGCAAAATCGGCGAGAATCAGGTTCTTGCGCGGGCTGAACTGCTCAAGGTGGACAAGGCCGCAGTGGAAGATTACCTGCGCTGCGGCACCCGGAACGAGTTCGATGCTTTCTTCGACGCATACATCCGCCCGTTGGGAGAGTCGGCGCTTAAATCAGACCTGATAAGAAATTATGTTTTCATTGATGTAGTCTTGGCGGCGGCCCGGCTGGTTAATGACCTGGGCGGAGATATTGACCGGGTTATCCCAGAGTTGAATTCCATTGAGACCATCCTGGCGAACGCCAGGACCGTTGAGCAACTCCGCGAGCAGGCTTTCAAGATTCTTTCCGGGGCGCTGGCATTCCGTGACAGCCAGCGCGGTGGACAGTCTAAAAACCTGGTGCGGGTGGCAAAGGAATATATAGAGCAGCATTTTATCGACCCGGAACTTTCGCTCAACGAGGTGGCTTCGCGGGTTAACCTCAGCGCCAGTCATTTCAGCGTGGTATTCAGCCAGGAAACCTGTCAGACTTTCAAAGAATACCTGACCGAAATCCGAATAAAAAAAGCCAAGGAGTTGCTGCGCACGACCTCCCTGCGGGCCTCTGATATCGCCTATCAAGTTGGTTACAATGACCCGCATTACTTTAGTGCCGTATTCAAAAAAAACACCGGTCTTTCACCCATCGAGTTTCGGACGCAGCATTAATCACGCGCTGGCGAGAAGATAGAGGCGAAAATGACAACGATGCCCGGTTTCAGGAGATTCCTGTCGCGCCTGGGCGCGGAAGCCAGTTCAAGCGGGAAGTCGCCGCTCAGGTACCTGGGCCGGTTGGCAGACTTCCTGGCCGGGGTTAATCTGTCCATTCGCGTCAAAATCCTGGTTTCTTTATGTATTGTCATTTTGCTGATGGGGACGACCAATGTTGTTTCAATGCTGCAAGTGCTTAGTTATAGCCGCCAATACGACGCCATCATCACCAACATCACCACTGCCAACAGTATTAGCGGACGCATCAAGCCCGATATTGACAATGAGATGTGGAAAATTGTTGCCGGGAAGGTTGAATTTTCAGAGGGAAAGCAGTACGAAATCATCGCCGACATCAATGCCCAGGTGCGCTGGATGATGGAGAACACCGACTCGCCGCGCGCCCGGGTCAAACTGGATTTGATTTTGCGAACCATGCAATCGCTGGAAGAATACATCGACCGGATGGGCGCGGCAATTGCTCGCAACAGCACTGCCGCCGAGAATGAAGCCGTTCTGGAACAAATCCGCTTTGCAACCTCGGTGGTCGAAGAAGTGGTGCAGGATTATGTCATTTTCGAAGTCCACCGCATGGAGGGTCAATACCAGGTGATGCGTGAGAGTTTCGACCGCTGGCGAATCCTTTCGATTCTCCTGATTTTCAGCGCAGTGGCCTTTTCGGTGATTGCGGCCTGGAGTCTTTCCAAGAGCATTTACACGCCTATCAAAAAACTGCATGACGTTACTACTACCATCACCAAAAACGACCTGCAAGCCCTGATGACCAGCGACAACGTGGATGAAATTACTGAGCTGGGTTTGAGTTTCAACATCATGATTGGTAAAATTAAGGAACTGCTCGATGCCAAGATGAAGGAGCAACAGGAGCTCAAAAAAGCCGAGTTGCGCGCGCTTCAGGCGCAAATCAACCCGCATTTCCTGTACAACACCCTCGATACTATCATCTGGATGGCGGAAGCCAGGCAAACCAGCCAGGTGGTGGAAATCGTCAGCGCGCTCGCGCGTTTTTTTCGCATTAGCCTGAGCAAGGGCATGGACTGGATTACGATTGGAGAAGAAGTTGAGCGCGCGCGCAGTTACCTGACCATCCAGAAGATGCGTTACCGCGACATCCTGGATTTCAAAATCGAAGTCGATGACGATGTGACGGAGTACACTGTCCTGAAACTGATTCTCCAGCCGCTGGTGGAAAACGCCCTGTATCATGGCATCAAAAACAAACGGCAGGGCGGCACCATTTGGGTGCGCGCCCTGCGCAAAAACGAAGAAGAAATCTTGCTTGAAGTGGAAGATAACGGAATTGGCTTCACGCCCGAAAAACTGGCCCAGCTGCGCGCCGAGTTGGAGGACGATTCGGGAGATATTAAACTGGAAAGTGGCTTTGGGATTGGCAACGTCAACAAACGCATTCGTTTATATTACGGAAAGCCTTACGGGCTGACGGTGCGCAGTGAATACAACACTGGGACTTGCGTCACCCTCCTCATTCCGGCCAAAATCGAAGTGGCCTCTACGGAAGAAAACGAGGCTGTTGTGCCAGCCTGATTGGATTGCGCAAGGACGCGAGGAGCGTTTTTTGATGAAAGTTTCATGGAATCTGTGGCTTTTTGCATCGTTGCTGGTCGTTTTCTTTCCTTTGGGATGCACACCGCAGCCTGTTTCCCTGGATGAGATAACGCTCAAGACTGGGAAAACTTACGCCGACCTGGTGGTTGGCTACGCCCAGTTGGGCGCCGAGAGTGAGTGGCGCGTGGCAAATACCCTCTCCATCAAAGAGACGGCGGAGCAATTAGGCGTGGAACTGCGCTTTGTGGACGCGCAGCAAAAGCAGGAAAACCAGATTCTTGCCATTCGTAAGTTTATCATCCAGCGCGTAGATATTATCGGTCTTTCTCCCATCGTCGAAACGGGCTGGGAAGAAGTGTTTCGCGAGGCCAAAGCAGCGGGCATCCCTATCATCCTGGTTGACCGGCGGGCCGCCGTGCCAGAGGACCTGTACGTTACCTATCTTGGTTCGGACTTTCTAGAGGAAGGCCGCAATGCTGCGCGGGTGATGGCGGGTCTGACCGGGGGGAAGGCCAACATCGTTGAATTGGTCGGCACCATCGGCTCGGCGCCCGCCAACGACCGCTATACCGGCTTCCGCGAAATTCTGCGGGAGCATCCCGGCATGGTCATCATCGATTCTGCGTCGGGAGATTTCACCCGCGCCCGCGGACGGGAAGTGATGGCGGCCTTTCTGAAGGAGCATGGGGAGAGAATCACAGCCGTCTATGCCCATAACGACGATATGGCCCTGGGCGCCATCCAGGCGATTGAAGAATATGGCCTCAGGCCGGGCGTGGATATCAAAATCGTTTCAGTCGATGCCGCGCGCGGCGCGTTCGAGGCCATGATTGCCGGGAAAATCAATGCGACGGTGGAGTGTAACCCCTTGCTTGGGCCGCAATTTTTTGAACTGGCGCTCAAGGTGGTCAACGGACAGGAAGTGCCTAAATGGGTTCCGTCGATTGAGACGATATTCTTTCCTGATAATGCCGCTGAAATCTTGCCAACGCGCAAGTATTGATGAATCGAAAGAAAATTAACCCTGTTCTCAAAAAAATCGCCTTTCCGACAGATGGCGATTTTTTGTTCGTTTAGCAGGCGTTAAAAAACCAACCTTTTCCATAAGAGAAAACATGGATTGTTGGGTCGCAAAGGTTTATTCTATTCACAGGTATACATCGTTGCACTTCCTGATAGGAAATGCCATTCACCCTCTCCCCCAAGACCCAAAAGGAGCAAGCAGATGAAAGTCGCCAGAGTTCTTTTCTCCATCGTTGTGGCACTTGTGCTTCTCTCCGCTGCCGCTGGTTGCGGCCCGGCTGCCACGCCAGAACCGGCCCAGCCAGCTGCCCCAAAGGCAACGGAAGCACCCGCCAAAAAAGTCTACACCTATAAAGATATGGTGGTCGGTTTCCTGCAAACCGGTTCCGAGGGCGGCTGGCGCGCCGCCAACAGCGCATCCTTCAAAGAGACCGCCGCGCAGTTGGGCATCACTCTGAAGTTCTACGACTCGCAGAATGACCTGGCTAAGCAGGTTGCTGGTTTCCAACAGTTCATCCAGGACCCGGAAGTTAACGTCATTGTCATATCGCCGCTCGAAACGACCGGATGGGAGCAGGTTCTCAAGGAGGCCAAGGCCGCCGGGAAAATCGTCATCCTCTCGGACCGCCGCATTGATGGCTTCGAAGATTACTACGTCACCTTCATCGGCGCGGACTTTGTGGAAGAAGGCCGCAAGGCTGGCAAGGAAATGTGCGAATTGCTCAAAGACAGCCCCAGCAAGAACGTGTGGGAACTGGTTGGTAATGTTGGTTCGGCCCCGGCCATCGACCGCGGTAAAGGCTTCCGCGAGACGGCATCCCAGTGTGGCATCACCGTCACCAAGAGCCAGACTGCCAACTGGAGCGTTGTGGAAGGCAAGCAGGTGACAGAAGCCTGGTTGAAGGAGACCAAAGATGTGCAAGGCATCTTCGGTCAAAACGATGAAATGGCCTTCGGCGCTATCGAGGCGCTCAAGGAAGCCGGTCTTGTTCCTGCAGTGGATGTCAAAATCATCTCGGTCGATGCCACTGCTGGCGCATTCCAGGCCATGCTCGATGGCACGCTGAACGTGACGGTTGAATGTAACCCGCTGCTGGCCCCACAGGTTTACGAAGCCGCCCTGGCCGCCCTGAACGGCGAAACCCTGCCCAAATGGATTCCATCCCAGGAGAGCGTCTTCTACATGACCGACCCGAAGTTGAAGGAAATTGCCGCAGGCCGCAAGTATTAAAAAACTGGCAGACCCTAAAGGCGTTCTAACCCTTTAGGGTCTGCGTTCTTGAAACCAGGTTGGGAAGCGAGACTCCGGCGTCGCTTCCCAATCTCCATCCAAAGTATCGTTGAAAAAGGCAGGCGCGCATGGATGAGGTGGAGCAAAATATTCTTGTCATGGAAAGCATTAGCAAGGCCTTTCCGGGCGTGCAGGCGTTGGACGATGTCAGCCTGACGCTCAGGAAGGGGGAGGTTCTTTGCCTGGTGGGGGAAAACGGCGCGGGCAAATCGACTTTGATGAAGGTCCTGACCGGGGTAGATAAACCCGACCGGGGCAAAATTATCTATGACGGGCGGGAAATCTACCCGAAATCGCCGCAGCACGCCCAGGCATTGGGCATCAGCATGGTGTACCAGGAAGTCAACCTGTGCGTCAACCTGTCGGTGGCGGAGAATATCCTGCTGGGGCGCGAACCGCGCAAGATGGGGCGCATTGACTGGCCGAAGATGAACGCTCTGGCGGGTAACACCCTGCGGGATTTGCTGGGAGTCGAGATTGACGTGACCTTGCCGCTCGGTTCGTACACTGTCGCCATTCAACAGATGGTGGCAATTGCGCGCGCGCTATATATTGCTTCGGCGAAAATCTTGATTCTGGACGAACCCACTTCCAGCCTGGATGTGCATGAAACCGCGCAGTTGTTCAAGGTGATGCGCAAACTCAAGGGCGAAGGCGTTGGTATTATTTTCATTACTCATTTCATGGGGCAGGTGTACGAAATTTCCGACCGAATCACCGTACTGCGCAATGGAAAACTGGTCGGAACCTACGAAACGGCTTCCATCTCGCGCGTCGGGCTTATCTCAAAGATGATTGGTCGCAGCCTGGCCGAACTGGACGAGATGTCGAAAATCAAATTGGAGAGCGGCAAACACATCAAAAGCGAGGCTATCCTGCAAGCGCGCAGCCTCGGTTTGAGCGGCGCAATGCAGCCCTTCGACCTGGATTTGCACGCCGGAGAAGTGCTGGGTCTGGCGGGGTTGCTTGGGTCGGGACGCACGGAGATAGCCAGCATCCTGTTCGGCGTCGAGCAGCCAGATTCAGGCGCGATGTGGGTTGAAGGAAAGGCGGTCGAAGAGTATTCCCCGCTCGCGTCCCTTAAGCGCGGCGTGGCGTTATGTCCTGAAGACCGAAAATCTGCCGGGATTGTCGATGACCTGTCGGTGCGCGAGAACATCATCCTGGCCCTGCAAGCCAGCAACGGCTGGTTCAAATACCTGGGGCTGGCGGAACAGTACCGGATTGCGGAGAAATACATTGACCTGTTGAACATCGCCACCCCCTCGGCAGACCAGGCGGTGAAAAACCTGAGCGGCGGCAACCAGCAGAAAGTTATCCTGGCGCGCTGGCTGGCGACCAACCCCAAGGTGCTGATTCTCGACGAACCGACTCGCGGGATTGATGTTGGCGCAAAGGCTGAAATTCAGAAACTGGTGCTTTCATTGGCCGAGGAAGGTAAAGCCTGCGTTTTCATCTCTTCCGAACTGGAGGAAGTGCTGCGCACCAGTCACCGCATTGCTGTTTTGCGCGAGCGTGAAAAAGTGGCCGAGTTCTCTGGTGAAGTGGACGAAAAGACCATCATCCATGCCATAGCAGGGAGTGAAGCATGAAAAAAGCGACCCAACTTTCCTGGAGGAGCGTGACCGAAAGCCGCCTGTTTTTCCCGCTGGCCGCGCTCTTGCTGATTCTGTTGTTCGATTTTATTTTCATCCCCGGCTTTTTCACCATCGAAAACCGGGGCGGCAACTTGCACGGCAGCCTGATTGACATCTTCCGTAATGGCTCGACGGTCATGCTGTTGGCGATTGGCATGACGCTGGTGATTGCCACTGGCGGCGTCGATTTGTCGGTTGGCGCAACGATGGCAATTGCGGCCTCGGTGGCTGGGATTTTGATGAACCCCTCGGCGCTGCGCAACGAAGTCTTTTTTGTGACCGACCCCACCTACACCTTCCAGCCGTTATGGGTGGTTATCAGCGCGGCTCTGCTGGTTTCCATCGTCTGCGGCCTGTGGAATGGGGTGCTGGTGGCTTATATGCGCATCCAGCCGATGGTGGCGACGCTCATCCTGATGATTTCAGGACGCGGGATTGCCCAATTGATTACCAACGGCTTGCGCGTCCAGATTACTTATAAGCCCTATGCGTTTCTTGGTCAGGGCTGGGTTATCCTGCCGTTTTCGCTGTACATCGTGGCGTTCATTTTCGCCCTGACCTGGCTGCTGACCCGCAAGACCGCCATCGGGATGTTCATCGAATCAGTTGGCACCAACTTTCGCTCCAGTTTTTTTAGCGGCATTAACGAGAAGCGCATCAAACTGATGGTCTATACCTTCTGCGGCTTTTGTGCCGGGATTGCCGGGCTGGTCGCCAGTTCCAACATTCGCACCTCCGACGCCAACAACATCGGCCTGACCACCGAACTGGACGCCATCCTGGCGGTCGTTATCGGCGGCACCTCGATGAGCGGCGGGCGTTTCTCGCTGCTGGCGAGCATGATTGGCGCGCTGGTTATGCAGGCCATCACCCAATCGATGTATGCGGTCGGTGTTCCGGCCTTTGCTTTGCAGGCTATCAAAGCCATCGTTGTCATCCTGGTTATCCTGCTGTATTCTGAACAGGCGCGAGGCTTCGTGCGCAAACTTGGCATGACGAGCAAAGGGGCCTAGCCATGATGTCTTTCTTGAGCCATTTCTTTGCCAAAAACCGCAAGTTCATTCCGATGATGTCCACTGCATTACTGGCGCTGACTGCCTACGCCATTGGGGCCTACTTTTTCGCCGGAATGCGTAACCCGCAGGTCTTTTTCAACCTGTTCCTGAATAGCGCGCACCTGCTGATTGGCGGCATCGGCATGACTTTTGTCATCCTGACCGGCGGCATTGACCTGTCGGTCAGCGGCGTGGTGGCGCTGACTACCGTTTCGACTGCGGTCCTGCTGCGCGAAGGGATGAACCCCTGGCTCGTCATCTTGCTCATGCTCCTGATGGGCATGACGATTGGCGCGGTGATGGGGACTTTCATTGTCAAGTTGAAAGTGCAGCCCTTTATTGCCACCCTGGCCGGGATGTGGTTTGCGCGTGGGATGTGTTTCTTTATCAGCGATAATGCCGTCAACATCGACAATCGCATCTTCCAGATTCTTGGCAAGACGAAAATCCTGATTCCCGGCCTGATGGAACTTTCCGTCCAACAGGGGAAGCCTGCCCCTTACGTCTCCATCCCGGTTGTGCTGGCGTTTACCCTGCTGGCAGTTACCATTTACGTTGCCCATCATACCCGCTTTGGCCGCACGGTGTATGCCATCGGCGGGAACGAAGGCCGCAACGAACAATCGGCCCGGCTGATGGGACTGCCGGTTGACCAGACCAAACTGCTGGTGTACACCTTTAACGGGTTCTGCTCGGCGCTGGCGGGTTTATGCTTCAGCGTGTTCGTCTTTTCGGGGCATGGCCTGTATGCCCCTGGCTTCGAATTGGATGTCATCGCCTCGGTGGTGATGGGCGGAACCATGCTAACCGGCGGCTCTGGTTATGTGTTTGGCACCCTGTTTGGGGTGCTGGTGCTGGCTGTGACCCAGACGCTCATCCAGTTTATTGGCTCGCTTAGCTCGTGGTGGACGAAAATTGTGATTGGCGTGCTGACGCTGACCTTCATCGGCGTCCAGACCCTGCTGGCGAACCGCAAAGCGGCACGTTCACAGGCGCAGGCCAGCCCGGCGGTCATTCGCAGGCGCAGGCTGGCGTTTGGGCTGGGCGCGGTGGCTCTGTTGGCTGTCATCGGTTTGGTTGCGATTTCGCAGTTAGGAAAACCATCTTCGGCAGAAACCACTGAGACTGCCCAGTGCCAGGTCGCTCCTTTCCGCGAGGCGGAAGCGGCCAGCCTGCTCGAAAACGGCGCGGCCCTGGTCTATCATCGCACTGCCGGGCCCGATTGCGTTGATGAATTGTATGCCATCTACCCCGATGGACGGATTACCGCCACTGCGGGCGGGCAAACCGTCGAAAAACAGGTCCCTGCCGAGGAGGTGGAAAACCTGCTGGTTGCCATCAGCCTTGACCACGGCTGGTTTACTGCCGAAATCTACAGCACCTATCTCAATCCTTGCCGTCAATGCTATGCCCACTTTATCGATATTTCGTATAACGGCCAGCAAAAAGCCGTAACGGGCGTAGATGGCACGACCGCCATGCCGCCCGGCTACGCCTTTGCTCTGGCTGAAATCAGGCCGCTGCTCCCGGCGCTCAAACCGTAACACGGAAGGGTGTACTGCAAAAACCATTAAACGCAGAGACTGCGAGAGCGCGCAGAGTGATTAAATTGCCAAACCAGTAAAATTCCATTTATTTTGCGCGGGAACCGCAAAAAATCTCTGCGTTAATTATCTCAAGAAAGACCTTTTTGCGGCGACTCACGGAATTTATTCCGCAGCCTGACCAAGATATAGGAGAAGCGACACAATGAAGCCCAAGACACTGCTTACCCTGTCCCTGTTCGCCTACGCCGTCATCTCATTGGCCTGCGTTTATGTAGTCCTGCCCGAAGGGTTGGAATCGCCCAAATCCGCCCAGGAAGGCCACGAACAAAAAGCCTGGTACGGGTACGTCACCAACGTCAGCCAGACGGCGGCGGGCGATTTGCGCATCGAGATTACCATTCGCAATGACACCGGGGAGTGGAGTACCATGCGCGCTGTGGAGAACAAACCGGCGGTATTGACCAGCGGCGGCAAATCTACCAGCTGCGAGACCGTTTTCGTCAGCACTGGTGGGCATCGCTTCGCGCCAGGATTCCAAATGCGCGGCTACACCACCGGGAATCAGTCGGCTCCTGAAACGCAGTTGCTCTATGTGGAATGCAAAGGCGCGCAGGCTGCAACCGGCGCGAAACTCGTCATCGACTACGTCAGTTTTCAGGGAGAATTGGATGATTACAAGCCGGAGGAGAACAAAACCACTGGAAAATTGGAACTCAACCTCGATGAAATTGCGACAGATTTGACCTACCCGGTTGCTGAAGCGGTTGATGGGTTGATTTTGAAGCCTGGTCTCGGCATCACCGGTTTAAGCGAAAACGTGGTCACGCTGTTGGATGTCCGGCGCGGCGAGAGCGGCTTTCTGTTCACCTGGCAGAACTTCAACCCAACCAAATTCCCGCTCAAAACGCACATTGGCACGCCGCCGGTCATTGGCGCGGATGGAATCATTTACGGAATCTACGAAACTCTGGATATTGCCCCCGTTCCGATTACCCCGGCCAACGAGAACATGCAGTGGCAAACCGAAGTAGCCATCCCGCAAGATGTGAGCGGCTGCTACATCTTACTGAGCGTCGAGTCAAAAAAGCCGAGGACGTATCTCAACTATGTGATTGATATCAGCGACAAGTAGTCGGGAAAAACAAGGTACCCTTTTGCGGGAACGTCCCGAAAGGTTCAGAAGCGCAACTGAGGCGCTTTTCCAAACCCTTCGGGACTATATTTTTAAGGCCTGACCGCGAACACTTGAATCCCCTCGCGCGAGGCGGCGGCCAGAAAACGGTCATCGGGGCTGAAAGACAGGGCCATCACCGGGCTGTCGAAGGCCTGAAACGTTTCGCGCAATTCGAAATCTGGTGAATACACTACTACCGAGCCGTCTGACAGAGCAAAGGCCAACAAGTCTTCTTTTGTAGAATAGGTCATCGTCATAATCTCTGCCTGGAACGAAAGCCGTTTCACTTCACGGATGTTGTAGCCTGGTGGCTCCATCACCTGGACAATCGTGAGTCCCTTGTCCAGGTCGCGTTTGAGGAGCAAAAGCGCGCCCTGGCGGTTCAGCAGCAATGGCTTCAGCAGAAACACATCCCTTTCCTGGGCCAGGGTTTTGCCGGTGGCTTTGTCAAAGACCGTGATTACAAAGGTTCTCGACCTTTGCTGGGTGGTATAGGCAAACAGCGCGCGCGTTTCGGTAAACGCCTGGAACGCGCCGCCCACAGACTCGGATGCGCGTGGTCGGCTCTTGCCGTACAGGTCTGCCGCCGCACCGCGCACATCAATGAGAATCCAATTCCCGCTCTGGTCAACCGCTTTCACGCGGTAATCGCCGAATACGTCCAGGATGGTCTCTCCGCGCCAGCTTTGCAGCAGAGTGCGGTTGCCGCCTATAATTTCCTTGAACGCAATCGTATCGGAACTGAACATGCGATTTTCACCATCTGCAAAGCAATTCTGTTCGCCGGTGAAGATTTTTACCCAACAGACCGCATTTGGAGTGCTGACCAATAACATTTCATTGCTGATATAGCGAAATCCGTTGTATTCGCCCAGCCCCAGCCCGTTGGTTGAATCTTCCAGAGCGGGTTCCTGCTCCCAAAAGGGCAGGAGCAGCGCCCGAGAGTCGGTTTCCATTGTCTCGAAGCGGAGATTTTGACCGGATTGGATATCCCACTCTGCGGTTATCACCGTTGCCTGGGTTTGAGTCGCATTCCAGGAGACGCTGATGCCCTGCAACGTGCTTTCGTTGATAAAAGAAAGTTCCCACTCTCGCGCCCTGCCGTCCGGCTGGGTCACTTCGCGGATGATTTGGAAGTTTTCCACGCTGTAGATACGCAGGCGGTTGCCGAAGGCAATTGCCAGCGACTGGGCCTCTGGCGAAAGGGCAAATGGTGTGTTGTTGGCAGGCAGGAGCAGACTGACGGGCTTTTCCCAGGTTTGGGTGTCGTAAATGAGTAAACTTCGGCCATCGCGGATGGCGCACCGGGCATTATTGGCGCTGAATTGCAGGTCGCGGAGCGGTTTTTCGCTGCTCAGCACCTGCCGTCCGTTTTGCAGGTTGAAGATACGCAGGGTGGAATCTCCAACTGCATAGGCCAGGAAGCGGCCATCGGGCGAGAGAATGACCAGGCCTTCGTTTTCCTGTCCCTGGTAGGAGGCTTCAAGTGGAATGTTCAATCGAAGCGTTTTCCATTTGATATCCTGCACTTCATAGACCTGTACTTCCCAGTATCCGGCGTTGCGGGTCAACACTGCAAAGAGCGTACCGTCCTGGTTGACCGTGAGGCAGTTTTTGCAAGGAATGGCATGGGTGAAGATGTCACGCCAGTGTGCCAGTTGGGCGCCCGATTGGTCAAATACGAACAGGCCGTTGCTGGTGCTGATGAACCATTTTTGCTGGTCGCCGCTTGGCACGGCCTGACGGATTTCAGAGCGCATGGCCTGCCAGACTGGGGTTAATTGCGGAACGGCTTCGAGCGCAATTGGAGGAAACCCCATGTCAATGACCTGCGTTCCAGCGGCGGCTGGCGCATAGACCCGGGGCGTGGGCGTCAGGCTGGGCGTGCGCGTGATGGTAGGGGTCAATGTTTCGGTGGGTATTTCGGTGGGCGGAGGCGGGATGGTGGAAGTGATGGTGGCCGTTGGCGTGGGGGTGCCGGGCGTATAGTCGGCGGGAAACGGGGTCCCGGTGGGCGGCGCGGCGGTGTTGCCGAAGGAAAAGCCTGGAATTCCCTGGCAGGAGGACAACAAGAACAGAAGGATGAACCAAAACAGGAGCATAGTCTGTTTTCTTTTCATTGGGTCCTCGCGTCAGTTGGGGTGGGTCTGATCCAATCAGGTATTAATCGTTCAGATACAGGCCGCCGGTGGCTTCCATCCAGTCGGCAATTTTTTCCACGGCGGCGGAAATGTCATTGTCGGAAATGTCCACTTCCAGTTTGGGCAGGGCCGATTCCGCCACCAGGCGGCGAATCAGCGCTTGTTCCTCTACAAAACGGCTCAGGTCGTTATATTGGTCGGGTTTGCCAGAGACTTTAAGCCGCTCTTCGCGCGCGGCGGCAAACGATTCGGGGGAGCGATTCATAAAAATCAGCCGAAAGCCCAATGGAACGAGACGCTGCTCCAGCCAGCGAAAATCATAATCCCGCCCATAGGTTTGCAACTGATAGGCGCGAGTTGAGATGTGAAAACGGTCTACAATCCACGAGTAGTAGCGTTGCAGTTCAAACAGCCTTGCCCAGGTGTGGTAGGTTTCCAGGGCCAGGGCTTCTTCTTGCGGCTCGAAGTTAATCAGCCCGCGCCCCCACGGGAAGTTCGTGAAGGCGCACCACTCGCCGGAGATAAGCGGGGAGTGGTAACGGTATTTGCGCGGGCCGACAATGCGCGGGTGTTCATTGAGCGCAAAGGCAATATCGGTTTTGAAGGTCAGGCGCGTGCCTTCCAGGATAATTTTGGGGACGAGTTTATTACCCATGAGTTATTCTCCTGACCTAATCCTACCACAAGATGTACAGCAATTCTCTGGCCTTGCTCGCCAAAACGTCTTTGGAAGGCAGCAGAGAAGGTCAGAACCCTGGCGAACTTTGCGCTACGAAATTCCCCCAACCTTGTCCGAAATTCATGACAAGATTCGGACTTTAATATGACATTCATGACTTTTTTTTCAAAATCAGAGCGGCTAAACTTGCAAAGATGTGACAACTACGCCCCAACCAGAAATTGCCGCAGAAAGTATTTTTTCCAGGCGCGGCAGTGCAGGTATAATAAGCAGGTTTGAGCAAAATTTCACAAAAGACCTTATTCTCTTTTTCAAGGAGTTAACGAATGTCTAAAAAAAGCATCATTACCATTGACGGGAATGAAGCCACCGCTTCTGTCGCGTACCGCGTCAGCGAGGTCATCGCCATTTATCCAATTACTCCCTCGTCGAACATGGGCGAATTTTCCGATGAGTGGGCGGCCAAAGGCAAGCCCAACATTTGGGGCAATGCGCCGCATGTTATCGAAATGCAGTCGGAGGGTGGCGCGGCGGGCGCAGTGCATGGCGCGTTGCAGGCCGGAGCGCTTTCCACGACCTTTACCGCCAGCCAGGGCTTGCTGTTGATGATTCCCAATATGTATAAGATTGCCGGGGAATTAACCAGCACGGTCTTCCACATTGCCGCCCGCGCGATTGCCGCTCAAGGTCTCTCCATTTATGGCGACCATCAGGACGTGATGGCCTGCCGTCAGACCGGTTGGGCCATGCTTTCCTCCGGCTCGGTGCAGGAAGCGCATGATATGGCCGCCATTGCCCACGCGGCCACGCTCAAAACGCGCGTGCCGTTCCTGCACTTCTTTGATGGCTTCCGGACCTCGCATGAGGTGAACAAAATCGAACCGTTGAGTGATGACGACCTGCGCGAGATGATTGATATGGAACTGGTGCAGGCCCACCGCGCCCGCGCTATGACTCCTGACCGGCCTGTACTGCGCGGCACGGCTCAGAACCCGGATGTTTACTTCCAGGGGCGCGAGACGGTCAATAAGTACTATCTGGCTGCGCCCGCCCTGGTGCAGGAAACGATGGATAAGTTCGCCAAAGTAACCGGGCGCCAATATCACTTGTTCGATTATTCCGGTCATCCCGAAGCCGAGCGCGTTATTATCCTGATGGGTTCTGGCGGCGAGACGGCTGAAGAAACAGCGCGCTTCCTGTCTGAAAAAGGCGAGAAGGTTGGCGTGGTGCGCGTTCGCCTGTTCCGACCCTTTGACGTTAAAGCGTTTGTCGAATCCATGCCGAAGACCGTCCAATCTCTGGCGGTGCTCGACCGCACCAAAGAACCCGGCTCGGCGGGCGAACCGCTTTACCAGGATGTGTTGAGCGCCCTGTTTGAAATGGGCCGCGCCAACATCAAAGTGATTGGCGGACGCTATGGCCTGTCCTCGAAGGAATTTACCCCGGCGATGACCAAAGCCGTCTTCGACGAATTGGCAAAACCTGAACCCAAGAATCATTTCACGGTTGGCATTCAAGATGACGTTACCCACACCAGCCTGGAGGTAGACGCCTCGTTCAGCATTGAATATCCAGAAACGGTGCGCTGCGTCTTCATTGGTCTGGGCGCGGATGGCACGGTCGGCGCGAACAAGAACTCCATCAAAATCATTGGAGAGGAAACCGACAACAACGCTCAGGGCTACTTTGTTTATGACTCTAAGAAATCTGGCACGCTGACTCAGTCGCACCTGCGTTTTGGCCCCAAGCCCATTCGCGCGCCGTACCTGATTGCCAACAACACTGCTAACTTTGTGGCCTGCCATCAATTCTCGTTCCTGGAGCGCTACGATGTGCTCAAGTTTGCCCAGCCTGGTGGCGTGTTCCTGCTTAACAGTATTTACTCTAAAGAAGAAGTGTGGGACCATCTGCCCATCGAGGTACAGCAGGCGATTATCGACAAGAAACTCAAGTTCTATAACATCAACGCTTACGAAGTAGCCGAAAAGACCGGCATGGGCAGCCGTGTGAACACCATCATGCAGACCTGCTTCTTTGCCATCTCCGGCGTTCTGCCGCGCGAACAGGCCATTGCCGAAATCAAACACTCCATCGAAAAGACCTACGGCAAGCGCGGCGAAGCGGTTGTTCGGAAGAACTTCGAGGCGGTGGACCAGGCTCTGGCGCACCTGCACCAAATCCCCGTGCCAGAAAAAGCCACCAGCAAATATCGCATGCGACCGCGCGTGCCTGAAGCCGCGCCTGAGTTCGTCAAGAAAACCCTGGCGCCCATCATCGCCCTGGAAGGCGAGGAAGTTCCCGTCTCAGCCATGCCGGTTGATGGCACTTTCCCCACCGGCACGACCCAGTGGGAAAAGCGCAACATTGCCCTCGAAATCCCAGTGTGGGAACCAGATTTGTGCATCCAGTGCGGCAAATGCGTTTTCGTCTGCCCGCATGCGGTCATTCGCCACAAAGTTTATGATAAAGCCCTGCTGGCAAATGCGCCTGAAACATTCAAACATACCGAGTCGAAGTTTAAGGAGTTCCCCGGCATGGCATACACCGTGCAGGTTGCTCCCGAAGATTGCACCGGTTGTTCGTTGTGTGTGGAAGCCTGCCCGGTGAAAGACAAAACTCAGGTGGGCCGCCGCGCCATCAACATGGCCGCCCAGCCCCCGCTGCGCGAAAGCGAATCCAAAAATTGGGACTTCTTCCTGGAAATCCCCGAAGTGGACCGCGCGGCTTTCAACCCCAACACCATCAAGAATTCGCAGCTGCTCCAGCCGCTCTTTGAGTTCTCCGGCGCGTGCGCGGGCTGTGGCGAGACGCCGTATGTCAAACTGGTCTCGCAACTGTTCGGCGACCGCGCGCTCATTGCCAATGCCACCGGTTGTTCTTCCATTTACGGCGGCAATCTGCCCACCACGCCCTGGGCGTTCAACAAGGAGGGACGCGGCCCGGCCTGGAACAACTCACTCTTTGAGGATAACGCCGAATTTGGCCTGGGCATGCGCCTGACCCTCGATAAACAAACCGAGTATGCTCATTTCCTGCTCAAAGGCATGTCGGCAGAACTCGGCACGCTGGCTGAAGAACTGCTGAATGCTGACCAAACCACCGAAGCCGGAATTAAAGCTCAACGCGAGCGTGTTGCTGCGCTGAAACAAAAACTATCTGGCAAGACTGACCCGAAATCACGCGATTTGCTGGCGATTGCCGATGTGCTGGTCAAAAAATCGGTCTGGATTATGGGCGGCGATGGCTGGGCGTATGACATCGGCTATGGCGGTCTCGACCATGTGCTGGCTTCCGGGCGCAACGTCAACATCCTGGTGCTGGATACCGAAGTCTATTCCAACACCGGCGGTCAGGCCTCCAAAGCCACCCCAATGGGCGCGGTTGCTAAATTTGCCATGAGCGGCAAGGGAATCGGCAAAAAAGACCTCGGTCTGATTGCGATGTCTTACGGTTACGTTTATGTGGCTCGCGTGGCAATGGGCTACAATGACCAGCAAACCTTGCGCGCTTTCCTCGAGGCTGAAGCCTACGACGGCCCCTCTATCATCATTGCTTACTCGCACTGCATTGCGCACGGCATTGATATGGCGAAGGGCCTCGACCAGCAAAAGCTGGCCGTACAATCTGGTCACTGGACACTCTACCGCTATAACCCCGACCTGATTGCTCAAGGCCAGAACCCGCTGACGATTGACTCGAAAGAGCCGTCTATCCCGCTCGAACAGTACATCTATAACGAGACCCGCTACCGCATGTTGGTGCAGGCTGACGAATCCCGCGCCGAAATGCTGCTCAAAAATGCCCAGGCCGATGTTAAAAAACGCTGGGAGTACTACCGCCAAATGGCCGCCATGCACTATGGTAATGGCAATGGTAACGGAAACGATTGAATGAGCGTAGTAAGGCGACAGTCACCTCAAAAGTGACTGTCGCCTTATGCCTCCCCGAAAGGAAAATCACCATGACTGACCTGACTACCCGCTATCTTGGTCTCACCCTCAAGAATCCCATCGTCGCATCGGCCTCTCCGCTGACCAAAAAACTTGATTCTGCTAAAAAATTAGATGAAGCCGGTGTGGGCGCGATTGTGATGTACTCGCTCTTCGAGGAGCAAATCATCCAGGAAAGTTTGGAACTCGACCACTACCTGACTCGTGGAACGGAATCTTTTGCCGAAGCACAGACCTATCTGCCTGATACAGGTATGTATGCCATGGGACCTGGAAAGTACCTCGACCACCTGACCGCCGTCAAGAAATCCGTCACCGTGCCGGTGATTGGCTCGCTCAACGGCGTTTCCACCGGTGGTTGGACGCGCTACGCCCGTTACATGCAGGAGGCCGGAGCCGATGCCATTGAACTCAATCTGTACTACCTCGCCACCGACCCGGAACTGACCGGTCAGGAATTGGAAGAAGCGCAAATCGAACTGGTCGCCGATGTCAAGTCATCCGTGAGCATTCCAGTCGCGGTCAAGCTCAGCCCATTCATCACCTCCTTGCCGAATTTCGCCAAACGCCTGGCGGAGGCCGGGGCCGATGGTCTGGTGTTGTTCAACCGCTTCTACCAGCCCGATTTCGACCTGGATAACCTGGAAGTCCTTCACAGCCTGGTGCTTTCCAACTCTGACGAACTACGCCTGCCCTTACGGTGGGTCTCCATCCTTTACGGGCGCGTCAACACCGACCTGGCGCTGACGACCGGCGTTCACACCGCCGCTGACGTGCTAAAGTCTATGATGGCCGGCGCGCAGGTGGTGATGATTGCCTCCGAGATTCTCAAGAATGGCTATACCCGCATCTCCGATATGCTTGCCAACATGACTGCCTGGATGGAAGAACACGAGTACCAATCCATCCAACAAATGCAAGGCAGCATGAGCCAGAAAGCCGTGCGCGAACCGGCAGCCTTCGAGCGCGCCAACTACATGCGTGTTTTGGGGTCGTTCCGCGATTTGCCGTAGTGTCAGTCATCAGTCACCAGCGACCAGGACGTAGAAGACGGAATGTCTGGTGAAATTTTTGGTAAAGACTGAAGAGTAAACTGTCTGCCGAGAGCGCGAGTAAGAAGCGCTCTCGATTTTTTTTGTCCGCGCCCCCAATTACGAATTACCAATTCCCTGTTTTCGCTTTATAATCCTCCCATGCCCCCTTTCCACTTCCATCACCCCGTCGAAATCCGCTACGCTGACCTGGACCCGCAGGGACACGTCAACAACGCCCGCTTTCTCACCTACTTCGAGCAGGCGCGCGTTCATTATCTGATTCATCTGGGATTGTTCTCGCAGGAACAGTCGTTTCTCGAAATCGGCATTATCCTTGCCGAAGCCGCCATCACCTTCAAAGCGCCGGTTTACTTTGGAACGCAGGCGCGCGTGAGAGCGCGGGTCAGCCGGTTGGGCAACAAATCTATGACGATGGAATACGAAATGGCTGATGACGAAGGCAAGGTCTATGCAACCGGCTCCAGCGTCCTCGTCACTTTTGATTACCGAACCCACTCTACCATCCCCATCCCCCCGGCCTGGCGGGAGAAAATCTCGCGCTTTGAACATCTCGATACCGACAACTGATAACTGATAATGGTTCGCCCCCGAAAGGACTCCCGATGACCTCCCTTCCTCCAATAGACACCCCCTATCTGCTCAATTTTCTGACTGGCCTGCTCAACACCCCCTCTCCTACCGGCTACACTGAAGAAGCGATTGCCTTTCTCGAACGGGAACTCTCGCCTTATCCCTTGCAGCTTCAGCGCACCCGCAAAGGCGCGCTCGTGGCTTGCTTGCAGGGCCGTTTGGATGACGCCCCCCGCGCCCTGACCGCGCATGTAGATACGCTCGGCGCGATGGTCAAGGAAATTAAACCGAACGGGCGGCTCAAACTGACCCGCATTGGCGGTCTGCTCCTGAACGGAGTCGAGACTGAGGGTTGCTGGGTTTTGTGCAACGATGGCCGCCGCGTGCGCGGCTCCTACCTGTTTGACGATGCCTCGGTGCATGTGCATGGAAACAAAATCAATGAAACCCGCCGCAGCGAGGATAACATGGAAGTCCGGCTGGATGCGCGTACCACCTCCAGCGAGGAAACTCGCGCTCTGGGCATCCAGGTTGGCGACTTTGTGGCCTTCGACCCGCGCGTGGAAATCACCGAGGGGTTTGTCCGCTCGCGTTTTTTAGATGATAAAGCCTGCGTTGCCAGCCTGGTCTCGGCTATCAAGTCACTGCATGATGCAGGTTTGAAGCCTGCCCAAAATACCTATTTCCACTTCAGCAACTACGAGGAAGTCGGTCATGGCGCGGCGGCGGGCATCCCTGCCGAAGTTCACGAACTGCTTTCAGTGGATATGGCCGCTATTGGTCAAGGGCAAACTTCCGATGAATTTCATGCCACCCTGTGCGTCAAAGACAGCGGCGGGCCCTACCATCACGGCTTCAGCCAGAAATTGCGCCGCCTGGCCGAAAGATATGGTATTGAGTACAGGGTAGATATTTACCCCTACTACGGCTCGGATGGCGAAGCCTTCTGGCGGGCTGGCGGCGATGTGGCGGTGGCGCTCATTGGTCCCGGCGTGGATGCCTCCCACAATTACGAGCGTACTCACGCCGATGCGCTGGTGGATACCACCAGGTGGATTTTGGCCTATTTGTTGAGCTGAGCCAAAGTTTTTGGATTGCCTTCATGGCTGCCTGTTCATCGTTATCCATGTGGATACGGGCGCAAGGATAAAATTGCCGTGGCTTTCAGCATCGAAATCAACCTGCTTTGGTGAACAACAGATAGGTTGCTTTTTCTACCCTTAACCAGGCCGCAACGTGGACGGCCTGGTTGTTTTTTCTGGTAAGCGGCTATAATTTGTCTGATTTCCCAGATTTATTTGAGTCGTAAACGGGAGACCAGGGATGAAGACTCTAAAAAAATTTTTTGCTTTTCATGCAATCGGGAGCGAAGTCGACCAGCAGACCGCGCAGGTGTTGCGAGGCGTCCTGGCATTTTTTGGCGTCATCAGCCTGCTGTATGTTGTTTTGAGTAGCCTGGCAGATTTTCAAAATTGGGGACGCTATTTGACGCAAGGTGGTATTTTATTGGCCAGCATATTCCTGAGCATGATTTTTCTGCGTCAAGGCCACGTTCGTTTCAGTGCTGTGTTTGTTACCCTGGTCATTTGGCTGGTTTTTACCCTTGCCGCTTATACTGGCGGCGGTGTACGAAGTTCGGGCTATTTTGGTTTCCTGGTGGTATTGGTGGTAGCCGGGATTCTTTCAGAGAGGTGGTTCGATACTTTGTTTGTTACTGTATTATGCCTGGGCGCTGGATATTACATGGTCTATGCGGAAATGAACGGCACCCTGCCGCCTGCCCGTGTGCCCATGACATCTTTTGCGCTGTGGCTGGACAGCCTGTTTTATTTTGCGGCTGTGGCTGGATTGTTGTTCATGACCATGCGCATGACCTACAATGTTTTACAGCGCCTTGACCATGAACTGGTGGAGCGGAAAAGCGCTGAACAAAGGGCCGCCCAGTCTGCCAGCCAGCTGGCGATGCTCAATGAAATTGGGCGCGCCGTCTCTGAAATTACTGACCTGGCAGCATTGCTAGAAACCATCCGCCAGCAACTGGAAAAATTGTTAGCGTTCGACTTTTATTCGGTTCGGGTGTTCAACGCGGAAAGCCAAACTGTGACCCACCTGGCCGTGTACGAAAACGGCCAATATTGGGATGAAGCCGATGCGCCACTGGTCCCTGGAACCGACGCGTATAAAGTGTTTCAAACGGGAGAATCGATACTTCACTTATACACCGAAGGAGAACTGGCAGATTTCAAACGCGCCCCGCTCATGCAAATTGGCGATCACTCTAAATTTACCGCCTCGGTCATATTCGTTCCACTCAAGAAACAGGGTCAGACCATAGGCGCGCTCTCAGTGCAACGCTATGAACCAAATGCCTATACGCTCGCGCATCTCCAATTGGTCGAAGCGGTTGCCATCCAGGTTGCGATTGCTATTGAAAATGCACGCCTGTTTGCCCGCCTGCAACATGAACTGGCTGAACGCAGGCAGGCTGAAGAATTAACCCGGAAAGTGAATCTAGAACTCCAACGGCGCGTTAGGGAACTTTATGTGCTGAATGCTGTCGCACAGGCTGGCGTTTCGGCAAAAAATGAACATGAATTGCTGGCCCCGGTCGTCGAAGTCCTTTACCAATCACTGTATCCTGATATTGTGGGTGTAGCCCTTTGGGATGAACAGGAAAGGCTATTGCGTACCTTTCCGCGCGCTCATCGCGGGCTGCCAGACAGCATTGACCAGATGGCATTTCATCTAGACGAAGGGATTGTAGGCCATGTGGCGGCCACGCGGCAGCCATATCGGATGCGGAATATCGACGACCCTTTTTACCTGCCCCTTGACCCGTCTATTCGGTCTGAATTATGTGTTCCCATCCTGGCCGAAGACAAACTGCTCGGCGTGCTGGATGTCGAAAGCCGTCAGCCAGATGCCTTTAGCGACGCCGACCAGAACCTTCTGGTGACTGTTACCGGGCAAATTGCCACCGCCCTGGAACGATTGCGCGCCGAACAACAGTTGCGCGCCTTCAATGCCGAACTTGAGCAGCGGGTCAGTGAGCGTACGCTCCAACTTGAAGCGGCCAACAAGGAACTCGAAACCTTTTCTTACTCCGTCTCTCATGACCTGCGCGCCCCGTTGCGCTCCATCCATGGGTTTGCCAAAATCTTAAAAGAAGATTTTTCTGGCGAAATGTCGCCGACGGCGCTCGGCTTCCTGGCAAAAATTCTCGACTCGGTGAGCAAAATGGGGCAACTGATTGACGAACTGCTCGATTTTTCACGAATTGGCCGCAAGCCGCTTAGCCTGCAGTGGATTCGACCCAATGAACTTATCCAGGATGTGATTGAGTCGCTGGCTGCCGAAGTTGCTGGGCGTCAAATCGAATGGCATATTCCCGCCCTGCCCCCCGTCATCGCCGACCCGTTGTTGTTGCAGCAGGTGTACGCCAATCTGTTGGGCAACGCCATCAAATATACAAGCAAACGAGAATTGGCCCGTATTGAAGTCGGTCATTTTACCCAAAAGGGGGAAAGCATTTATTTCGTGCGAGACAATGGCGCAGGGTTCGATATGCAGTATGCCGAAAAACTGTTCGCTGTTTTTCAGCGTTTGCATCGTGATGATGAATTTGAAGGCGTAGGCATTGGCCTGGCTATCGTTCGGCGCATCGTTGAACGGCATGGCGGGCGCGTTTGGGCTGAGGCCGAAGTCGGGAAAGGCGCAGCCTTTTTCTTTACGCTGGGGAAGAGAGCAGGATAGATATGGACGAGAAACGTTCCTTTGGCATGGCCGATATTTTATTGCTCGGAGATGTGACCCGCTTTTTGAGGACGGTTTTATGGGTTTTCCTGGGCTTTCTCATGATGGGCGGACTGGCAAATTTATTTTCTCCTGGAGAAATGAACAGAATTGTTGCCAAAAATTCGGTGGCCATGGCGGGCGTAACGGCAATCGCTTTGCTGTTTTTGCGTAAAAAGTGGATTTCACAGGCGATTCTTTTGATGGTTGCAGGATGCGGGGGAATTTTGTTTGCGGCAGCCTGGAATGGAACTGGTATTCGTGGGCCCGCTTTTGCGGCGTTCCTTCTCATCGTTCTTGGCATTGCGTTGTATTGGGGACAGCGCGCCGGTTTGTGGGCTGCCCTGGCCGCGGCGAGCGCAGGCTTTGTCCTGCTTGTGGCAGAGCGGCAGGGGTGGCTCCCTAATTCATCTCGCCCGCTTGAGGGCTGGTTCGTTTGGGCTACCCTGGCGTTCATGTTCGTCCTGGTCGCATTGATGACCGGCCTGATGCTGCGCTATTTGCAACAATCAGTGGCTCAGTTACGCCGCGAACAGGAAAATATCTCCCGCCTGAATGCAGAACTGGAACAGCGCGTAGCCGAGCGCACCGCCCAACTGGCCAATAGTGAACGCTTTCTCAGGATAATCACGCAAAATGTGCAAGATGTCATCTGGACAACCGATTTGCATTTTCGCACCACATACATCACGAATTCAGGCGCCAAACTGCTGGGCTATACCATCGAAGAATTAAAGCGCTTCCCGTTAAAAAAAGTACTTACTCCTGAATCGTACCAACTTGCGTGTCAAACACTTCAGGAAGAATTGGCGAAAGAATCGCAGGGGAATGCGGACCCGGCCCGTTCACGCGTTCTTCAACTGAATTACATTCATAAAAATGGTTCTCTTTTGTACGTGGAGGTGCGAGCCAGTTTTTTGCGTGATGAGCAGGGTCACCCAGTTGGGTTGATGGGTATCAACCGCGACATTACCGAGCGGCATTGGATGGAAAAGGCCCTGCTTGAAAGCGAGGAACGTTATCGAAAAATCACCAGCGTCATTTCTGATTACTCGTATTCGGCCAAAGTAGATGAACAAGGAAGATTCTCCCCGGAATGGGTGGCAGGAGCCTTTGCCGAAATCACCGGCTACGAATTTGATGAGTACCTGGCTGCTGGCGGTTGGGAAAATCTTTTACATCCCGATTCGATTCCCCAAGATTTGCTCGACCGTGAAAATACCCTGTCGAATCGCCCCATTGAAGGCTCGTTACTAAAAATCCGCCGCAAAGATGGCGAAATCCGCTGGGTCCGAAACTTTGCTCAGCCGGTTTGGCATCCAACGGAGAACCGTCTGGCCGGGATATATGGCGGCGTGCAAGATATTACCGCCGAAAAACTGGCCACCGAACGCCTGGAAGCGCTCAATGCCGAGTTAGAAAAGCGGGTGGACGAACGAACGACCCGGCTCGAAAATGCGCTCTCCGAACTGGAATCCTTCAGTTACTCCATCTCCCACGATTTGCGCGCCCCGCTGCGTGCGGTGAACGGCTATGCCGGGATTCTGTTGGCTGAACATCGGGCCAACCTTTCCGCGGAGGTGATTGAAAAATTGCAAGCCATCAAAGAGAATGGAAAACGGATGGGTCAGTTGGTGGATGGCCTGCTCCAGTTTTTACACAGCGGCCGCGAGAAAATTGGGCGGCAAATGGTCAACCCGGGTGAAATTGTGCAGGGCGTGCTCGAACGCTTACAACCACAGATTAAAAACCGCCAGATTGAGATATCTGTCTCTGAATTGCCGCCCTGCTCGGCCCACCCGCGCCTGTTAGATAAAGTCTATGAAGGTCTGATGAGCAATGCTATCAAATTTACCCGGGGGCGAGATCCGGCTCGTATCGAAATTGGCGCGCTGGAAAAAGATGGCTGTCCGGTTTATTTCGTGCGCGATAATGGCGTTGGCTTTGATATGAAGTATTACGATAAATTATTTGGAGTTTTTCAGCGCTTACATCACTTGAGCGAATTTGAGGGCGTTGGGGTCAGCCTGGCCATTATTCAGCGCATTATCAACCGGCATGGCGGTCTCATCTGGGCAGAAGCCGAGGTCGGCAAAGGGGCGACATTTTACTTCATGCTGGGGTAAAAAAGTTGCGCCAACCGTTGCATGGCTGGCGCAACTCAATTTATTCCGCCGCTGGCGTGATGACTTCTTCCTTTTGAATGATTTTGGCCTGCTTCGACAGGTTGATGACTATCACTGCGCCGATGATGACCAGAGCGGCAACGATGATTCGCCCGCTGATGACTTCCTGTGCCAGCCAGGCTCCCAGGAAAATGGCCACCACCGGGTTAACGTAAGCATACGTTGAGACCAGCGCAATTGGGGCGTTACGCAGCAGCCAGGCATAGGCCACGAACCCCACCAGTGAACCCATCAAAATCAGGTAGAGCAACCCCAGCCAGGAACTGAGCGACACGGCGACCAGGTCGAAGCGCGGCAGTTCACCGGTCAGGGCGCTCATCAGGAACAGGCCAGCCGCCCCAGCGGTCATTTGCATCCCCGTCCACATCAGGGTGGAGTCCGGCATATCTGCGTTTTTGCTATAAATGGAGCCAAAGGCCCACAAAATGGGAGCCAGGAGAATTGTGACGGTTCCCAGCTGGTCAAGATGCATGGTTTCGCTGGAAAGTCCTGGCCCGACCAGCAGGTAAATGCCGAGGAAGCCGACCAATAGCCCGAAGATGCTCTGCCAGCCGGGTTTGACCCCGCCGGGGCGCAGCGCCTCAAAGGAGGTCAGCCAGAGGGGCGTCGAGCCAACCACCAGCGCGGCCACGCCCGAAGGAATAGTCTGCTCGGCAAACGAGACTAACCCATTGCCGCCCGCCAACAGGAACAGTCCCACAACCGAGGCGTCGTGCCACTGGCGGCGGGTGGGCCAGGGGTCCCCGGCCAGCTTGCGCCAGGCGAGAATGACCAGCGCAGCGGTAAAAAAACGGATGGCCGCCGACAGGAAGGGCGGAATGGTCTCGACGACGAAACGGATTCCCAGGTAAGTCGAACCCCAAATGATATAGATAGCCAGCATAGCCAGCCAGATTTTGGTTTTCATCAATCTCCTAAATCTCATACGATAGATGGTCTATGGCCCCTGCATGTGCCGCTTCCCAGCCCAACAGGGCTTTTTTGCGAGCGCTGCCATACCGATACTTGCCAAATTCACCCACTTTACGGATGACCCGGTGGCAAGGGATGATGTACGCAATTGGGTTCTGACCAATGGCTGTCCCTGCGGCGCGGGCAGCGGCGGGCTGCCCAATGGCGGTAGCGATGCTCTGGTAGGTGGTGACGCTTCCGATGGGGATGTTCAACAAGGCTTCCCACACTTTGAGTTGAAAGTTCGTCCCGCTCAGGTAGAGCGGCAGCGGCCCGGAGGGAGAGGCAGCCTCGAAAACGGAAGACAGGATGCGGGACGCCTGCCCCGGCGCATGTTCCAGCGCAGCCAGCGGCCATTCGCCCCGCAAAATGTCTATCGCTGCCTCGCGCTCCTTTTCTACAAACCCAAAGAAACAGATTCCCCGCTCGGTGATGCCGACCAGTGCCTCGCCAAAGGGCGTGGCACCGAATCCGTATTCAATGGTCAATCCCTGGCCTTTGGCGCGCACCTGACCCGGCGTGACGGCTTCGGTGGTTATCATCAAATCGTGCAAGCGACCTGGCCCTGAAAGGCCGACGCTGTAGGCGGTTTCCAGCACGCTGGCGCGCTGGAGCAGTTCTTTGGCGCCCTCTTTGGTGAGATATTGCAGGAAACGTTTGGGGCTGATGCCTGCCCAGCGCGTGAACAGCCGCTGGAAGTGAAATTCGCTCAGCCCGACCACGCTGGCAACCTCGGCCAGTTCGGGCTGGCGCTGGTAGTTGGTTTCGAGATAGCGAATGGCTTGCTCGATGCGGATGTAATCGGTATTCATGACTGCCTCCATGTCACTATCATACGCTGTTTGGCCTGTGGCAGCCACCCGATTCTTGCGCTTGCGATGCAGTATGTTATCACGATTTGATTTTCTCGAAGACGACCAGCGGATGCCCGGCGCTGACGCGGGGCCGCACCCGCGCGCCGACTGGCAGCAGGCAGGTATGCTCCTTGAAGGCGTGCAGGATGAGTCCCGAATGCAGTTGCAGGCGATAGACATTAAACGCTCCCCGAAAGAAACGCGCGGTGATGATGGCGTTGCCCGATTCTTCGGGTTCAAAATCAATGTCATCGGCGCGGACGGCCACCTCGACCGACGTGCCAGTGGGCAGGGAAACGGCCTGCGGCAGCAGGCCAAGCTCGGTCTGGATGCGGTTGGAAGAAACGCTGCCTGGCAGGAAGTCACTGTCACCCATGAATTTGGCCACGAAGCGGGTGGCTGAGGCGTGAAAAATCTCCTCCGGGGCGCCAATCTGCTCGATTTGGCCGCGTTGGAAAACCGCCAGCCGGTCGCCCATGAACAAGGCTTCTTCCTGGTCGTGGGTGACGAACACCACAGTGGCCTGTCTGGATTTCAAGATGTCGCGTACCTGTTCGCGCATTTCGATGCGCATATCGGCATCGAGACTGCTGAAGGGTTCATCCATCAGCACCAGAACCGGCTGCGGGGCCAACGCGCGCGCCAATGCCACGCGCTGGCGTTCGCCGCCAGAGAGGGCGTGCGGGTAGCGCCGGGCGAGCGAGTCGATGCCTGCCAGGCGCAGCATGTCGAAGACGGTGGACTCGATTTCGTCCCGTTTGCGTCCTTGCAACCCAAAAGCCACGTTGTCGAAGACCGTCAGGTGCGGGAACAGGGCGTGGTCCTGGAAGACCAATCCCACCCCGCGCTGTTCGGGTGGAATGAAACAGGTTTCTGACGCCGTCAGTTGGCCGTTGATGAAAATGGAGCCGGAATCCGGGCGTTCCAGTCCTGCAATCAGCCGCAGCGTGGTGGTTTTTCCGCACCCGCTGGGGCCAACCAGGGCCAGAATTTCCCCATTCTCCAGCGCAAAAGAGACATGGTTGACCGCCGGTTGGGCGGCTCCTTCGATTTCACGCCGGGCAGGCGCGAAGCGTTTGGTCAGGTTTTGAACTTCGAGGGTTTTCATTGGAAGATTTGCTCCCGGCGTAACAGAAAGGAAAGCGGCAGGGCCGAGACCAGCACTAATAGGAGCGCGGCGGGCGCGGCCTGGGTGTAGAAGCCCTCACTGGCCCAAATCCACACGCGCACGGCCAGCGTGTCGAACCCGGCAGGACGCAGCAGGAGCGTGGCCGGCAGTTCTTTAAGCGAGGTCAGAAAGACCAGCGCGCCACCCGCCAGTAAGCCGGGCGTGATGAGCGGCAGTGTGACCTGGCATAGGGTTTGGAGGGAGGTGCGTCCTAAGGCGCGAGAGGCTTCTTCCAGTGAGACGGAGACCTGTCCAATGGCTGATTCACTGGCGCGCGCGGCCTGGGGCATGTGCCGCAAGACGTAGGCAATCACCACCAGAAAGGGGGTGGCATACAGGATGGGGAGAAACTGGTTGACCAGCAGTACCAGGCTGAGGGCGATAACCACGCCGGGGATGGCGTAGCCAACCTGGCACAGCCGCGCGAGGAAGCGCGTGAGGCGGCTGGGGTATCGCGCCGAAAGACGAGCCACCGGCAGCGAAAGTGCCACCGCCAGCAGGGCCGCCAGGGCCGAGCTCCACAGGCTGTTCCAGGCGAATCTCGCCAATCCCTGTGAACCGGTCCGAAAGACCTGGGTCAGCGTTGAGGGGGCGAGGACGGCCTGAATGCTCCAGGCCAGCAGGACAAGCACAGGAATGACCAGGCTAATGGAGACCACCGTCAGGACAAGCAGCAGAGCGGGGCTTTTCCACTTTCCGAGTGGCGCGAGGGGCGCGGGACGCCAGTTCCCCTCCATTTGCGTGAAGCGCGCCTGTCCCTGGAATTTGAGTTCAGCCCACAAGACCAGCATGGCCAGGCTGACCAGTACTCCGCTCAAAATGGAAGCCGCCGAGCGGTCATAACGTCCGTAAAGTTGGGCGAAGATGGCTGAGGAAAAGGTTTCGTAGCGCAGCAGGGCAACCGTGCCATATTCGGCCAGCACGTCGAGCGTGACCAATAACGCGCCTGCCAGCAGGCTGGGGCGCAGGGCGGGCAGAGTTACGCGCCAAAAGGTTTGCCAGGGAGCGCGCCCCAGGCTGCGCGCGGCTTCTTCCAGCAGAGCGTGTTGGGAACGGAAGGCCGCGCCACTCAGCAGATAGACGTACGGGAACATGAACGCGGTCAGGATGAAGGCCGCGCCCCCCAAACCGAGCGGGCTGGGGGTGGGGAGCGGAAACCCAAATAACCCTTCCAGAAATTGGGGGATGATTCCGCCGCGTGGGCGCAGCAGGGCCAGGTGCAATATCGCGCCGATGTAGGTCGGGATGGCGAGAGGCAGGGCCAACATCCAGCGCCAGACTTTGCGCCCGGGCAGGTCGGTGCGTTCGGTCAGCCAGGCCATGCTTACGCCGATGACCAGCGTGCTGCCGGTCACGGTTGCGGCCAGCGCCAGCGTATTGGCCATCAGCTGCCAGATGCGGGTTTGCAGCAGTCGCAACCAGTCTGCGGGGTTGGCGCCCAGCACGCGGAGAGCGATGTATGCCAGTGGAACGGCCACAAAGAGTGCCACCAGGCCGGCAGCCCAGGCCAGCCAGGGGTTGAAAGAGACGGTTTTAGGGGGGATAAACAAGGGTTTGGTGCTCAATCTCATCACAGGTCAGGTTAAACATGAAAGGCGCCTGGATAACGCAATGGCGGCGCGCGCGAAAAAGGGTTGGGTCAGCCGCTGAACGGCTGACCCAATTGCACGCTGTTACGGCAGGCCGACGGTTTCAATCAGATTGAATGTGGCCTCCAGGTCGAGCGCGGTCGAGGGGATGTCCATCTCCGCCAGGCGGAAAGTTTCGAGCGGGGCCACGCCTTCCCGCAGGGGAACGCCGGGCAGTAGCGGATACTCATAGTTGCCTTCGGCGAATAGTTTTTGCCCTTCGGGCGAGACGAGGAAATCAAGCAGAGCTTGCGCGGCGGGTAAATTCTTCGCGCCTTTGAGGATGGCGGCGGCAGTGATGTTGGAGAGCAGGCCGATTTGTCCCTCGCTCTGGTCGGGGTAAATGATGCCCACGTTGCTGCCTTCGGCTTTTTGCAGATGATAGTAATAGTGATTCACCAGGCCGAGTTTGAACTCGCCCGCGCCAACCGCTTTGCGCACATCGGTATGGCCGCTGAAGAAAGTGACATCATTCGCAAGCAGGCCTTTCAGCCATTCCGCAGTGGCTTCCTCGCCAACCAGTTTGCGCATGGCGGCAACCTGGGCCTGCATTCCACCATTGGTCGACCCAGCGGCGGCTACCTGCCCCTTCCACTTGGGGTCGGTCAGGTCGAATATCGAATTGGGCAGTTCTTCGGGTTTAACAAGGTCTGCATTATACATGATGACTCGCGCCCGGCGGGTGAGGCCCACCCAGGCCTGGTCGGGGCCGATGAACCCGGCGGGGAAAGCCTCGGCTCCTTGCGGGAGATATGACTGAAAGAGGCCCTCTTGCGCCAGGGCTTGCACCGTGAACATCTCGGTTGTGATAAAGACATCGGCCTGCGGATTGGCTTGCTCCTCGAGAAGCGCGTTGGCAAGCGCACTGTTACTCCCGGCTTTGAGAAGGATTTCGACCTGCGGGTATTTGGACTGGAAGGCGTCCAACACCGGCTGGATGAGCGCTTCGGAGCGGCCAGAATACACAACCAGATTGCCGCTTACTGGCAAAGATGCGGATGATTCAGTGGTTGGGCTTGGGGCTGCCGGGATTTCTGATTGGCTGGACGGAAGAGCTGTTGCCGGGTTTTCAGCAGGGGACGCGGCGGGCGCGCAAGCAGTAAGACCGACTGCCAGGATGAGCAGGGCAGTCAGTATGCGAACAGGAAACATATACGAGTTTCTCCTCAACTTTGTAGTGTTTTTGGCAAAAGAATATCGCAACCGGCTGTGATATTTGTTAGTATATACTAATTTTTTATATTAGCACAGGCTTTTAATCATGAATTTGGATTATTTTTGTCATATTTTTGTAAAAAATTCAGACCGGATGTTTCGTCCGGTCTGGGCAGGCTGCAAATTTGTTGCGGTGGATGGGGAGTTAAGGCTCGGTCGGGTAACCGGCCTGCTGCCAGGCGGCGAATCCGCCCAGCAGAGGGGTGACGCGGATGAACTCGTTTTGGAGCAGGATGAGCGCCGCACGGGCGCTGGATTCTTCCGCTGGTCAGGCGCAGTAGGGGATAATCCAGGCGTTTTTATCCAGTTCGCTTATTCGGGCAGGCAGTTCGTTGGCAGGGATGTTGACCGCGCCGGTGATGCGCAGCAGGTCGAACGATTCTGCGCTGCGCACATCCAGGAAGACGGCCTGGCCCTTTTGGTAGGCCTGGAAGGCTTCCTCCAGAGTGACGCGCGGCACGGAACGGGTGTCTGAAATGGGGGTTGGCGGGGTGGTTGCGGGGGGTTGAGTCAGAGAAATGACTGCCAGGGCGATGAGCAGTAAACCGCCCAGCGCCAACAAAACCAGCGGCAGGGGGTTTTTCCGCAGATGCGCGGTTTTGCGCGCCTGGCGGGAGGCTTTTTCAGGCATGGGTGTGTTGTCCTTCCGTGATTTCGCAGAATAATTCGCCCTCATTACAGCAGGCGCATTCCAGTTGCAGGGTGGTGTGGGCGATTCCGTAGCGGTGGACGAGCAGCTCGTTCAATTCTCCCTGGATGGTCGCCCCGCAACTGATGGAAATGTCATCGGTGACGACGTGCGCGGAGAGCAGGCGTTTTTGCTGGTCAATGCTCCAGACGTGCAGGTCATGAACGCCTTTGACGCCTGGCACGGCGTTCATCTCTCCGACCATTTTCTTGATGTCAATGTCTGCGGGGGTACTTTCGAGCAGGATGTGAATGGTTTCGCGCAGGATGCCCCAGGCGTTCCATACAATCAAAAGTCCAATCAGGACGCTGACAAGCGGGTCGAGCCAGTTCCAGTGGGTGAAGAAGATAACAACCCCAGCCAGCACGGCCCCCAGGGTGGAAAGCACATCGCCCATCAGGTGGATGAAGGCCGAGCGCATATTCAGGTCGTGTTCGCTGCCTTCTTTAATGAGCCAGGCAGTGACGGCGTTGATGACGAAGGCTGCTAACCCTACCCCGACCAGGATGCCTGAATTGACTTCGGGCGGGTGGATGAAGCGCTGCCAGGCTTCGTAGAAAATCCCCAGCGAGAGGAGCGCCAGGGTGGCTGAGTTGACCATGGCTGCCAGGATTCCGGCGCGGTGGTAGCCATACGTTTTGCGGGCGTTGGCGGGCTGAAGAGCCTTGCGCATGGCAAACCAACTTAAGCCGAGCGCCAGAACGTCGGTCAAGTTGTGGGCTGCGTCGGTGAGCAAGGCCAGGCTGTTGCCGAGCAGCCCGGCAATCACTTCGACGATGACGAAGGCCAGCGTCAGGCCAAGCGAGAGGCCGAGACGCCAGGACGCGGTTTGGGAGGGGGATTCGATGTGGGAATGGGTATGCATGGTCATGAAGTTAGCCGTGCCGGGCGTGTTCCAAGCCTTTTTGGAAGAGTTCGGTGACGTGTTCGTCATCGATGGCGATGAACACCTGCCGTCCCTGTTTGCGGGCGCGGATGAGCCGTTTGTCTTTCAACCCCCGCAATTGGTGGGAGATGGCCGATTTGGTGGGGCCAATTTGCTGAACCAGGTCGCTCACGCTGACTTCGCCTTCCATCAGCGCAGCCACAATGCGCACGCGGGTTGGGTCGCTCAGGGCCGCGAACAGGTCAGCCAGGCGGCTGGCGGTGAGGGCGTCGAGGGTCTGGTGGGACATTTTGGTTCTGTTGGTTGTGAATAGTTGAGCGATTGCTCAACAGTTGTAGATGATTTTACCTTTGTATGGCGGTATGGTCAAGGCGGATTTTATTTTTCCCACCTGGGCTGCCAGTCGGGTTCGGGGTGAATGGTTAACTGGCGCAAATCCGAACCGTCGGCGTTCATGATGTATAAATCGGCCTGGCCTTCGTTGCGCAGGGAGTTGAAGACAATTTTCGTTCCATCGGGGGAGTAACTGGCGGCGGTATTGTTGCCGCCGGTGGTGAGCCGCAGGAAATTACCATTGGAAACATCCAGACGGTAGATGTCTTTGTCGCCGGGCGGGCCGGCGAAGATGAGCAGGAAGCGGCCATCGGGCGACCAGGCGAGCGAACCGCCGATTCCCAGCAAACCCTGGCTGATGCGGCGGTGATTGGTGCCATCGGGGTTCATCAGGAAAATCTCAAACTCCTGGGGCTGGTCGAGCGACATGGCGTAGGCGATGGTTGCGCCATCGGGCGACCAGGCGGCGGCGACGACGTTGTTGGGGGCCGGGTAGATTTGTTGGGGGTTGAGTCCGTCACGGTTGATTATCCAAATGGTTGAGGGGCCTTCGCCTGCGCGGTTGACGAAGACGATTTTTTGCCCATCGGGAGAGTAACTGGGCGAGAGGACATTGCCGATGCGTTTGGTGAGTTGGGTCAGTTCGCCGGTTTGCAAGACCAGGCGGTACAGGTCGAACGTGCCGTTGCGGTTGGATGCGAATACGATTTCGGCGCCGCCAGGGGCAAAGACCGGATAGTAGTTGTGGGCAAAGGTGGTGTTGGTGAGCAGTTGCAGATTTTGTCCATCGGCGCGCACCATGCAAATCTGGTTAAAGTCGCCGCGCGTGCAGGTGAAGACGATGTTGCCGCCGTGCGTTTCGGTAGGGCGGGGCGTGAGGGTTCGCGTGGGGGCGGCAGTGGGCAGACTGAGGTTGGCGGGAGAATGAAGGGTGGCGGCTTGCGGCGTGGTGGCGACGGGTGGCATGGAGGGCTGCACCAGCCATAGGGCGTACCCGGCTCCGATGAGCAGGAGCAGGCCCAGAGCGGGGCGGATGAAGCGGGTGAAGTCTGTTTTGGAGCGTGAGGATGCGCCAGAAGCGACCAGAACTTTTTCGAGCGGGCGCAGGGGAATGGGCGCGCTGGTCACTTCGAGGGGGGGCGGCAGGTAGTGCCAGGTGTGCAGGAGATGCCTGGTCACGGGAGTCTGTTCGTGCGTGGCGCGTTCCGGCACGGCTTCGGCCTGAAGCCCGGCGGCCATACACAGGGTCAGGAAAAATTCTCCGGCGGATGTGAATCGCTCGGTTGGCAATCTGGATAAGCCTTGCAAGACCAGGCGCGCAAGGAAGTCGGGGATTTCGGGGTTGAGTTTGCGGGGGTTGGTGAGTTCGTCCACGGGCGGCTGACCGGTGAGTAGCTCAAACAGGAGGGCGGCCAGGGCGTAGATGTCGGTGGCGGGCGAGAGCCGGGCGGGATGCGCCTGTTCGGGCGCGGCGTAGGGGTGCGCGGCGGGCTGGAAGTCGATTTCGCCGATGCGTTTGCTGGCGCCCAGCCCGCTGAGTTGGACTCGCCCGTCCCGGTCGACATGAACGCGCTCCGGGCATATTCCGGAATGGACGTAGCCCTGAAGGTGTAAAAAGTCGAGCGTGGCGGCGAGAGATTTTGCGTAGGTCAGAGTTTCGGTGACGCCCAGGGGCTGGCCGGGGCGCGAGAGCAGGACATCGCGCAGGGAGGGGCCGTCTACCCAACCTTCGACCAGGCAGGTGTTTTTTTCGTCTTGGGCCAGGCCGTAGAAAGGCAATAGCCCGGCGTGGCGTATTTTTTTGAGCGGGATGGCGCGCGCATCCCACTGTTTGAAGGCTTCGGGGTTGGCAACCGCCTGTGGGGGAAGTACGGTCAACCCGATGTGGCGGCTGTGATGTAAATCCCAGGCGCGATAAAGTTCGCCCTGCGGGGTGGCGGCGGTAAAGGCTTCGGCGCGATATTGACCGAACAGGGTTTGGGCGAGTAAATCGGCGGGCATAGAAAAAGTATAGCGCAAATTCTCATTGCGTGCCGAAAAAAATGACCAAACCACTTGCCGGGCGGGCCACTTGGCTTTATATTGACCCCTTCAGGCGTGTTTTTTGGAGGTGTATGGAGATTGCTTTTGTGCCAATTCTTTTTGGTCTGGCCGCTGCGCTGACCTGGGGGGCGGGCGATTTTAGCGGCGGGTTTGCTTCCAGGCGGACGAGTGCTCTTGGGGTAGTGGTGTTTGCGCATGGTTTCAGCATGGTTCTGCTGTTGGCCGCTGCGTTGGTTTTGCGCGAACCAATGCCGCCGCCTGGGGCCTGGCTTTGGGGTGGGCTGGCCGGGCTGGGCGGCGCGTTTGGGTTGGTTTTGCTCTATACCGCGCTCGCCAGTGGGCGGATGAGCATGGCTGCGCCGGTCTCGGCGCTGGTGGCGGCGGGCGTTCCGGTGATTTTTGCTGCGCTGACAGATGGCTTGCCTTCGGTGTGGGTGATGGCGGGTTTTGTGCTGGCGTTGGCGGCCATTTGGCTGGTTTCAGGAGGCGGACAGGCGCGCGTTCGCCTGACCGATTTTCGCTTGCCGGTGTTGGCGGGGCTGGCGTTTGGGTTTTTCTTTACCACGCTGCATCTTGCCAGCGCTGAAACGGTGATTTATCCGCTGATTGCGGTGCGGGTGGTTTCCATTTCAAGTCTGCTGATATTTTCGTTTGTTATGCGTCAGCCTGTTTCGCCTTGCCGTGAAAGTTTGTTCCCTATTCTGATGAGTGGATTGCTGGATACGCTGGGCAACGGTTTTTATGCCCTGGCGGCCCAACTGGGACGGCTCGATGTTGCCGCGGTGCTGGGGTCGCTGTATCCTGGCTCAACGGTGCTGCTGGCATGGATTTTTCTCAAGGAGCGCATCAATCGCCGGCAGATGGTTGGTATTCTGGCTGCGCTGACGGCCATTGTTTTGATGACGACCTGATGGTTGGTCATCGTTCTGATGGCGGATGAAGAGCCTGTTTTTTCAGGGCCGGGAATGGATGAATACGAAAAAGCCAGTGGTTTTCCTTTTTGCCGCGCACGGGTATTCAGGATAATGCCGTTTGGGGGAACGCAAAGTCCTCGGAGGCCTGGCTTCCGAGGACTTTATGCTTCATGGACGCTGAATTTATTTTGCCTTGCCCTGGTTCGCCACGGCTGCGGCGGCTTTGGCAACCGCTTCGGCATCGCCCAGGTAATATTTCTTGACCGGCTTCAGGTCGGCATTCAGTTCATAGACCAGCGGAATGCCGGTGGGAATGTTCAATTCGGTGATTTCGGCATCTGAAATGTTATCGAGATATTTCACCAGCGCGCGCAGCGAATTGCCATGCGCCGCAATCAGCACGCGCTTTCCGGTTTTTATCATGGGGGCAATGTCGCTGTGCCAGTAGGGAAGCACGCGCTCCAGCGTAATTTTGAGCGATTCGGTGGCCGGGAGTTGTTCGGGCGTCAGGCTGGCATAGCGCCGGTCGAAGCGCGGGTGGCGCTCATCGTCCCATTCCAGCGCGGGCGGTGGGACATCATAACTGCGCCGCCAGATTTTGACCTGTTCCTCGCCGAATTTGACGGCCATTTCGGCCTTGTTCAAGCCCTGCAAAGCGCCGTAGTGCCGTTCATTCAATTGCCAGGCGCGGATGACCGGAATCCACTCCAGCCCCATTTCTTCCTGAATGATGTTGAGGGTCTTGATGGCGCGTTTCAGCACGGAGGTATAGGCGATATCGAACTCATAGCCGCCATCTTTCAGAAGTTGACCGCCCGCCCTGGCTTCGGCTATGCCTTGTTCAGTCAGGTCAACGTCGGTCCAGCCGGTGAAGCGGTTTTCCAGATTCCAAACGCTTTGTCCGTGCCGGACGAGAACCAGTTTGTACTTTGTTTCAGACATTCTAAAACTCTCCTTTACGTCAAATTTCGCGCCGTGACGCGAATATGTCAGGCGCCAGTCATTGCATTTGGAACGCGAAGCGTTTTGGCTTGAAAAATAAGGATGTTCTTCAGGTTCTTCGCGTTTTTGAAATTGTACCCGATTCACAAGAAAAACCGCCAGAACCAGTCTGGCGGTTAAGAGCCAAATACGAAAAGTTTAGCGAATCGCCATTTCGGTATCGGGGTCGAAGATGTGGAAATTGTCCATGTTGAAGGCAATCTGAACATCCTCGCCGACCCGGAAGGTGGTGCGCGGGTCCACGCGGGCTACAAAGTTGTTCGGGCCGCTCACCAGGTAGAGGAAGATTTCGTTGCCCATCAATTCGATGACGTCCACTTTGCAGCCAAAGGTCTCGGCATGGATATTGGGCGGCAGGAACTTGGGGTTGTGAATATCTTCGGGGCGAATGCCAAAGACAACTTTCTTGCCATCCATGTCCTGGTAGGGCTTGGCGCGGTTTTCGGGAATGGGCAGGGCAAAATCGCCGGTATCGATGAACAATCTGCCGCCATCACGCTTGATTTTGGCCGGGAAGAAGTTCATCGCCGGAGAGCCAATGAAGCCTGCCACAAACATATTTGCCGGGCGGTCATACAGTTCCTGAGGCGTATCCAGCTGTTGGAGTTTGCCTTTGTTGATGACCGCGATGCGGGAGGCCATCGTCATCGCTTCCACCTGGTCGTGAGTCACATAAATGAAGGTGGTCTGGAGGCGCTGGTGCAGTTTGCTGATGTTGGCGCGGGTTTCCACGCGCAGTTTGGCATCCAGGTTGGAGAGCGGTTCGTCAAACAAAAAGACCTTCGGGTGGCGGACGATAGCGCGCCCAACGGCCACGCGCTGGCGCTGACCGCCGGAGAGCTGGCGCGGCTTGCGGTCGAGCAGTTCGTTAATGCCCAGAATTTCTGCCGCTTCGCCCACGCGCTTCTTGATTTCCTCTTTGGGCGTACCACGCAACTTCAGGCTGAACGCCATATTGTCGTACACCGATAAGTGCGGGTAAAGCGCATAAGACTGGAACACCATGGCAATATCGCGGTCTTTGGGGGCCACATCATTGACTACCCGGTCGCCAATCAAAATCCGCCCGCGCGTAATCTCTTCCAGCCCGGCCAGCAGGCGCAAAGCGGTGGTTTTCCCGCAGCCAGACGGGCCAACGAACACCAGGAATTCCTTATCCTGAATATCCATGTTCAGGTCATTAACCGCCAGAACATTCCCGAACTCTTTGGTTACATGGTCATAAGTTACGCTTGCCATTTCAGCCTCCATTTCATGAAAATATAGTGACCTCATTATACGACATTTCTTGTTTCATGTAACATGATAAATGTCATGTAACAAAATGTAACCAAAAATGTAACCAATCCAAAAATTTTGAATATTTTGCTTTTTCCCTTTTACGTTGTAAAATCAACCCATGAGCAACGACGAAGTTACCCCCGTCCGCCAGCAATACCTTGATACCAAACGCCAATATCAGAACGAAATTCTCCTCTTTCGTCTGGGTGACTTCTACGAAACCTTCGATGAAGATGCCGAAATCGTCGCCCGCGAACTCGATATCGTTCTCACCTCGCGCCCGGTTGGTAAAGGCATTCGCGCCCCGCTGGCGGGCATTCCCTATCACGCTCTTGATAACTACCTGCTCAAACTCATCGAAAAAGGTTACCGCGTTGCCATTGCCGAACAGGTCGGCGACCAGCCCGTGAAGGGCATCTTTCCGCGTAAAGTGGTGCGCGTGGTCACCCCTGGCACGCTCATCGAACCCAACCTGCTACCCGGAGATTCGAATAACTACCTGGCTGCCGTCGTTGTAGATAGTTTGCCCGTCAATTCAACCGCTGGGCCAACCAGCCGTGCCGCCATCGCCTATGCCGACATCACTACCGGCGAATTTGCCGTCACCGAACTGGACTATGCCGATGGAGCTCCCCTGCGCGCCGAACTGACCCGCCTGCGCCCGGCGGAAATCCTCCATCCCGATACGTTTGTTCTGCCTTTGCCTTCGGGAGATGGCCGGGGAGAGACCAGCCACGCCACCCCCCTGCCCGCCTGGCGCTTTGAACCGGGGCGCTGCGCCGAAAGCCTGCTCCGCCATTTTAATGCCTCTACGCTCGAAGGCTTCGGACTCAAAAACGCCCCGCTCGCCATCCGCGCCGCCGGGGCCATTCTGCAATACCTCAAAGACACTGAACCTGCCTCGCTTTCCCTGCTCACCAGCCTGCGCCACTACAGCCTGGACGAGTTCATGACCCTCGATGCCCCCACCCGCCGCAACCTGGAACTGACCGAAACCCTGCGCGGCGAAACGCGCGGCTCCCTGCTTGGCGTCCTCGACCAAACCGTCACCCCCATGGGCAAACGCCTGCTGCGGCAATGGGTCAGCCAGCCTCTGCTTGACCTGACCAAAATCGAAAACCGCCAAAACGGGGTTGAATTTTTCTTCTCTGGCGGCATGATTCGCGCCGAATTGCGCGCCGCGCTTAAACCGCTGGCAGATTTAGAACGCCTGACCAATCGCATCTTAAGTGGACATGCGCAGCCGCGCGACCTGGTGGCCTTGCGCGAAACCCTGCGGCAGATTCCTGCCATTTTAGCCGCTCTGTCCCCTGGGGCTGCGCCGATTCAGACCACCCTGAATCGCCTTTCGCCCTGCTCCGAAGCCTTATCCCTGCTCGAGGCATCCATTGCCGATGACCCGCCTGCCACCACCCAAAACATCGGCATTATCCGCCCTGGCTACTCCGCCGAGTTGGATGGCATTATCCAGGCTTCGGCGCACGCCCGCGAGTGGATAAACAACCTTGAAGCCATTGAACGCGAGCGTACCGGAATTAGAACCCTCAAAGTGGGCTACAACAAGGTCTTCGGCTACTACATCGAAATTTCTGCCGGGCAGGTCGCCAACGCTCCCAAAGACTACATCCGAAAACAGACCCTGGTCAATGCCGAGCGTTTCATCACGCCGGAGATGAAAGAATACGAAACCCTGGTGCTGAACGCTGAAGAGCGCATCCGCGAAATTGAACTGCGCCTGTTCAAAGAGACCTGCGCCGCGCTCTCCGCTCACGCTCCACGCCTGTTGGAGACTGCCCGCGCCCTGGCCGAGCTGGACTGCCTGACCGCTCTGGCTGAAACCGCCGCGCTCAACGGTTATATTCGCCCCCAGGTCAGCGCAGACTTTGTCTTCGACATCCGCGATGGGCGGCACCCGGTGGTCGAACGCTTTCTGACCGGCGAACGCTACATCCCCAACGACATCACTTTTGAGCCGGGAGAAATCGTGCGCGTCATCACCGGCCCCAACATGAGCGGGAAAAGCACATTCCTGCGGCAGGCTGCCATTCTTGCTTTGATGGCGCAAATGGGCAGTTTTGTCCCGGCGGCTTCGGCCAAAATTGGCCTGGTGGACCGCATTTTCACCCGCATCGGCGCGCAGGATGAAATTCACGCCGGACAATCCACCTTCATGGTTGAGATGATTGAAACGGCCAACATTCTGCATCACGCCACCCCGCGCTCGCTCTTGATTCTGGATGAAATCGGGCGCGGCACCAGCACTTACGATGGCGTTTCGATTGCCTGGGCGGTGGTGGAATACATTCACAATCACCCGCATCTGCGCGCCAAAACGCTCTTTGCCACGCACTATCATGAACTTACCCAGCTGGCCGATTTGCTGCCCGGCGTGCGCAATTACAACGTAGCCGTCACCGAGGCCGAGGGCAAGGTGATTTTCCTGCATAAAATCATCCCTGGCGGGGCCGATAGGAGTTACGGCATCCATGTGGCGCAGCTGGCCGGTCTTCCGCGTCCGGTCATCCAGCGCGCTGGCGAAATTATGGCAGAGTTGGAAAAAACATCCGGGCGGGCGGTCAAAATCAACCCGGTGGCGGCCCAGCAAATCGCCCTCTTCCCCGAAACCAACCCATTGCTGGAAGAGTTAAAAAAGATAGACATTAACAACCTTTCGCCCATTGAAGCGCTCAACAAACTGTTTGAATGGCAGAGGAACTATGCAAAATAAAAGCGAAACTGGCGTAGAAATCAGCATTGTGCTTCCCTGTCTCAACGAGGAGCGCACAGTTGGAACGTGCATTGACAAGGTCAAAGCCAGTCTGGAAAAACACCAAATCAGCGGGGAAATCATCGTTTCTGATAATGGCAGCACCGATAAATCTATTGAAATTGCCCTATCACGCGGCGCGCGGGTGGTTCATGTAAAAGAAAAAGGTTACGGCAGTGCGCTCAAGGGCGGGTTTAATGCCGCCCGGGGCAAATACATCCTCATGGCCGATTCGGACGATAGTTACGACCTGGAGAATCTGTTCCCCTTTCTGGAAAAACTGCGCGAGGGTTATGACCTGGTGATGGGCAACCGCTTTAAGGGTGGCATTGCGCCTGGCGCCATGCCCTGGCATCATCGCTACCTCGGCAACCCGGTGCTTTCGTTCATTGGCAAACTCTTCTTCCGCACGCCAGCCAACGATTTTCACTGCGGCATTCGCGCGTTTACGAAAGAAGCCGCTGAACGAATGAACCTGCAAACGACCGGCATGGAACTTGCCAGCGAAATGGTCATCAAGGCATCCATTTTGGGCATGAAGGTCTGCGAAGTGCCCACTCGTCTGTTTCCCGATGGGCGCGGACGTCCGCCGCATTTACGAAGTTTTCGGGATGGCTGGAGACACCTGCGTTTTCTCCTGCTTTACAGCCCGGCCTGGCTGTTCCTGTACCCTGGGCTGTTCCTGCTGGCGGCGGGCGGGTTGCTCTCGCTCCTGCTCTTCTTCGGCCCGGTCAATCTCGGTTTTCGTTACATTGACTTTCATACCTTCATCGCTGCCGGTTCGCTCTCATATTTGGGGCTGAATATGGTCTCGTTTGCGGTCATCACGCGCGTCTATGCTTATCGAAGCGAATTGCTCCCCAAACCGCCGCGCCTGTTTGCCCTGTTCCGTTACATCAACCTGGAAAAAGGCCTGCTGGCCGGGGGATTGCTTGCGCTGCTGGGGCTGATTTTGCTTGTGCGCGCCCTGCTGCTCTCCGATAATTTTGCCCAAATTGGTTATGATGCCAGCGTGCGGCTGGTTTTTGGCGGGGCGCTGGCGCTGGTCAGCGGCGCGCAGGTGATTTTGACCAGTTTTGTGTTGAGCATGTTAGGGATGGACAGCAAGTGAAACTTCTGATAACCAGTCACTATACTTTACCGCACCGGGGCGGCATCGAAACGATTGTCGAAAAATTGTCGCATGCGCTGGTGGAACAGGGTTATCAAGTGCGCATTGTTGCCAGTAAAATTCTGGGGCAATCCGCGCTCAGTCTTCCTGCCCGGCAAATTTTAGGTGTACCAGCGTTCGACCCATTGAAGCGATACGGCGCACATTACCCGCTTTTTGCCCCCTCTCTGGCGTGGGTTTTGTTACAGCAGGTTCGCTGGGCCGACCTGGTGCATGCGCAAGGCATGTTGTATCTGAACACTGTCCTTGCGCTTTTGCTTGCACGGTTACTTCATCGTCCAGCCATTCTGACCGAACACGCCGGTTTCGTCCCATACAGTAATCCGTTTTTCAATTTCATCCAGTCCATAGCGGTCCACACGCTTGGGCGACTTTCTCTGACTTTGTCCGATGCGATTATCGTGCCAGATACCATCGTGCAGCAGATTCTCGAAGAAAAATTTAGCGTTCCAACGCAGAAAATTAGACGTATTCCATTAGGGGTAGATACGGCCCTGTTTCACCCGCTTGAAGACGCGCAAAAACGCGCCTTGCGACGGGAATTGGGTTGGGATGACCGCCCCAAAGTTTTGTTTGTCGGGAATTACGTCGCGCGCAAACGAATACCGCTTCTTTTGGAAACGCTCTCGGAGCAGTTCGACCTGGTTCTGTGTGGAGAGGGGTATGAAACAACCAGTCTGCCTCCCGGCGTCATCCTCTCCCCCCCGCTTGAACATGAACATTTGGTAAAGTTATATCAGGCAGCAGACCTGTTCGTTGTTCCATCATCGGTAGAAACCTTTGCCATCGTTGCCTACGAAGCAATGGCTTCCGGTCTGCCGGTCATTATGACGAATGATTTGCTGCATCTGACCATCCGCGAATCAGGATTAGTGCAATTCGTTGAACCAACCACAAACGATTTACGTCAAGTCATTCATCGTCTGCTTTCATTTCCTGAAGAACGCCGCCGTATCGGCCAGCAATCAGCCGAATGGGTCGAAACCCGCTTCAGTTGGAAGGCTTCCATCCACCAGCACCTCACCGTTTACAACGCACTCCTGCGCCCGAACTCATGAACCGACTGCGCTTTCTGACTATTTTCCTGTTGCTGGGCTGGCTTGTGTTGAGCATTGCTCTGTTTATTCTGGCAAGCCGGGTCAGTTATCTGTTCTGGTTTCTTTTCCCGGAGATGTTGCCCTGGCAGCAGGCTTCCTTCCGCGCAGTGGAAGGCTGGAAATTCACTGTCGATATGCTGCGCGCGCTTGGAGGAGTCGGTTTGTTTTCACTGGCGGCGGTTTTCACCGGCGCAGCCTTCTTTCAATGGCGTCAAATTTCGCTCCCTCACCTCTTCAGCGCCTTCGCGTTGGGGGAAATCCTGCTCTCGCTTCTGTTTCTCGTGTTGCTGGCTCTTGTCGGTCTGAAACCGGAGCAAACCGCTCTCTTGCTCGCTGCGTGCGCCCTGCCTGGCATTGTGCGTTTGGGGAATGCTCTACAGAAATATCTGCTCTCGCGTCAGGCCTCTGCTCTATCCGTTTCATCTCCTGCTTTCCTGCATTTCTTATCTTTTTCTATATTGCTTTTTGCTCTTGGGCTTGCCTCTGCCCGGCTGGGATACGATGCCGCCGCCTATTACTTTGCGCATGCCCGATTGATGGCCATAACAGGGAAAGCAGTTTTTACTTACCCGAGCGATGCCTTCGTAGTCAGTTCGTTTCATCCAGGGATTCTCTTCACGGTCGTCATCCAGCTTTTCGGCGACCAGGCCGCGCGAATGCTCTCGTGGGTGAATGGCGGAGTGATGCTGCTGGCGGGGTGGCAAATTGGCAAAATGGTGGGCCTTTCGGCGCGCGCGCGCTGGTTTTTCCTGACCCTCATGCTCACCTCTACCGCCTTCGTCGATTTGCTTGGCGATGGCAAAGTGGAACTCATCAGCACTGCCCCGCTGATGGTCGCGTTGGGGTGGATAATCGACAGCCTTCAAGCGCCCTCGCGCGGGCGATTCCTGCTCATCGGCGCTCTGCTCGGTTTCAGCATCATTGCCCGGCCCTACAACATCTTTCTGGCGCCGGTGTTCACTGTGTTGTTTTACGTCTTGCAGGTATGGCCGGTTTTACGCCGACAGGGATGGAACGCGGCGCTGCGCTTTGCCCGCCCGGTTTTGTGGATGTTTCCCACGCTGCTCTTGATGGGCGGATTCCACCTGTGGCAAAACGCTCTGTGGCTGGGTTCGCCGTTTGCTCCGCTCACCTATGCCCGCGAGCTGGATAGCGGGGATTGGCAATGGCAGTTCGACCCTGGTTCTCTCAATCTCCTGCGTCTGCTCTATCCATTGACGGTTACTTTCTTAAATACCCCGCAGAGTTTGGGCAACATCTCGCCGCTGTTCGTTGGTTTCCTGCCGTTCCTGTTGCTGCCGGATGTCCGCGCCCGAATCCGGGTTTTTGAACCTTTCCGCTCCATGCTCTTTTCTGCCTTTCTCACGCTGCTTCTCTGGATAACCCTGTTTTTCACCGTTGTCGAAATTCGATACATCTTCTTCCTTTGGATTTTGTTTTTCCTGTTCAGTGGACAAGTCCTGGAAGCAACCTTCGATGCCCTCGAAAGCCGCTACCAGCCCGTTTTGCGCGTTGCGCTCATCCTTTTGCTGGCCTTCATCCCCCTTCGTACCCTGTTCATCTCTCTGGCAACTTATTCCCCCATCGATTCGCAGGGACGAGCGAATTGTTATACCATTCATTTTTGCGCCTTTCTCGACCCGCTCAATGAGAGCGCCCCCCAGGGCGCGCGCGTCTTTGCGCTGAACGCTTATCGCTATTACCTGCGCCCCGATTTGTTTGCCTGCTCTTCTCAGGCGGATGAATATGCCCCCTTGCAAGCGCTCGCAAAAGAAACTAATGGCATGTTTTGGACGGAACTTTACCGGCAAGGATTCCGCTATATGACCTACGAAGAAACCTTCGCCGAATTTCATTCTCATTTTGGCGCCATTCCCCCTCTTGATAGCGCGCCAGAATGGTTAAACATTACAGTCATCTCATCGACCATCCACGAAAAAGTATACCAGTTGCAACCTGTCCATCCACCGTTTTTGCCGCTTAAAACTTGCGCGCAGACCGAAGATGGAATCTGGCGCGTCATCGCCAAATGAATTATTTTTTTATTCAACGCCAGTCGGAATGTCTGAAGCAGGCGGCCTGGAACATCAATTATGGGGTTTCTGACTGTGGAATCGGCCTGGAAGCCTCTGCCCGCCGCGCCAGCAGGAACAGGCCCAAAGTGCTGACCAGCCCAATCAGCATCCCACCGACCCAGATGGAGCGCGGCCCAAAGTTATCGTTCAGCAACCCGCCCAACACCGGGCCGAGCCCCTGCCCGAAAGCCCAGGTCAGTCCGAAGATGCTCATATATCGTCCGCGCATATCGGCGGGGGCCAGGTTGGCAGTGTGTGTGCTGGCAGTTGGCACGATGACCAGCTCGCCCAGCGTCATCACCACCATCGCCACCCAAAAACCCCAAAAACCACTGCTTAGCGCGACCAGTCCATTTGCCAGCGCGTAGAGGAACATTCCCAGCGAAATCATCTGAAGCGGAGGCTGGTGGCGCGTGAATTGCGTGACGAAAACTTGCAAAAAGACCACCATGAGCGCGTTTGTCGTTGGAATGGGGCCATAGACGTTTTCAGTAATGCCAAAATTATCGTAGGCATACTTGGGCATGATTATCCACATCAGGGTTGCCGTCACCCAGCCGAACATCACCAGGCTGATGAAGGGCATGAAGCGCCGGTCGGTCAAGACGGGACGGTAAGCGAAACGTAGTCGGTGGTCTAATCTTCCTTCGTCCTGGTTCCAATCCCGCGACAGCGTTTCGCGCGCAAAGAAAGTCAACAGCAACCCATAAAGTGCCATGCCCGTTGCGGCGGCGTAAAACGCCAGTGTGTACGATTGCGCCGCCAGCATTCCACCGATGATAGGGCCGATGGCAATTCCGGCGTTGTTAATCATGCGAATCAGCGAATAGGCTTCCACGCGCTGTTCCTGTGGAATCAGGTCGGCCAGCATGGCGTCTGCGCCCACGCGGTAGAGCGGGTTGGCAAATCCGCGTAAGGCCATCAAGATGGCAAATTCTGGGTAGGTCTCGGCCCAGGCCAGCGCGATGAACAGCCCGGATTCCGCGAACAAACTGACCAGCATTACGCCTTTGCGTCCCAATCGGTCGGCGATGAACCCGGCTACGAAGGAGGAACCTACGCTGCTGGCGGCGTTAATGGTCATCAGCGTCGCCACCTGCGCCAGCGGCAGGGCGAGCCGTTTGCTGACGTAAATCATCAGAAAGGGCCAAATCATGCTGGCCCCGGCGGTGCTGAGGAGCAAGCCCCAGAACATTAGCCAGTATTGGCGGGGATAGGGAGGCATGCGGTTAGATAATTGTCGAAGCATGGGGATATTTTATCAAAGGGGAACAAAAAATCCCCGGTCAAATTCCGGGGATTGAACAAAGTAAACGAGGAAAACTACCGCCTGCGGTCGAAGCCGCCGCGCCGGTCATCACGCCCGCCGCGATTGCCGCCCCGCTCTCCACCGGGACGACCACCCCGGTCTCCGCCGGGGCGCCCACCGCCACCGCCGCGCGGTTTGTCTTTTTCGCGGGCTTCTTCGGCGCTCCAGCCTTCCAGCACAGCCTGACGCGAGAGACGGATCTTGCCAGCCGGGTCAATATCGGTGACCATCACGGTCAGTTCGTCGCCCAGGCCGCAGATGTCTTCCACCTTGTTGACGCGCTCCGAATCCAGCTGCGAGATGTGAACCAGGCCATCCACGCCGGGCAAGATTTCAACAAACGCGCCAAAGGACTCCACGCGCACCACTTTGCCGGTGTAGATGCGCCCGATTTCGGCGCTCTCGCCCAGAGATTCGACCCGAATGCGGGCTGTCTCGCCGCCAATGCCGTCGGTGCTGGCGATGTAAACCGTGCCATCTTCCTGGATGTCAATTTTGGTGCCGGTCTCTTCCTGCAATGCGCGGATGTTTTTGCCGCCGGGGCCAATCAACGCGCCAATTTTATCCACTGGAATTTTGACGGTGATGATGCGCGGGGCGTGGGGCTTCAATTCGGGGCGCGGGGCAGGGATGACTTCCAGCATTTTGTCCAGGATGAACAGGCGCGCCTGGCGGGCTTGTTCGAGGGCTTCTTTCATCATCTCCGCGCTTAAGCCGCTGATTTTGATGTCCATTTGCAGGGCGGTGATTCCTTTGGTGGTGCCAGCCACTTTGAAATCCATGTCGCCCAGGTGGTCTTCGGTGCCTTGAATGTCGGTCAGGATTTTGTAGCGGCCAGTGTCATCCGTCACCAATCCCATCGCCACGCCCGCTACCGGGGCTTTAATCGGCACGCCGGCATCCATCAGGGCCAGGGTCGAGCCGCAGACGGAGGCCATCGAGGACGAACCGTTCGAGGCCAATACTTCGGAGACCAGGCGCAGGGTGTAGGGGAAAGATTCTTCGGAGGGGATAACCGGTTCGAGGGCGCGTTCGGCCAAAGCGCCGTGACCTACCTCGCGGCGGGATTGCCCGCGCAGGGCTTTCACTTCGCCGGTGGAGAAGGGCGGGAAGTTGTAGTGATGCAGGTAGCGTTTGGTGTCAATGGGGGTCAGGTTGTCGAGTTCCTGGGCCTCGCCAAGCGTGCCAAGCGTTGCCAGAGTGAGGACTTGCGTCTCGCCGCGCGTAAAGAGGCCGGAGCCATGCGCGCGGGGCGAAAGGTTCACTTCGCACCAGATGGGGCGGATTTCGGTCGGCGTGCGTCCATCGGGACGTTTGCCCATGCTGAGGATGCGCTCGCGGACTACGGCGGCTTCGGCTTCGCTAAAGGCAGCACGCACGTCTTTTTCAGAGGGCGCGCCTTCCTCGCCTGTGACCATTTCGGCAATCACGGTTTGCAAAATTTCGTCCATGCCGCCGTAAAATTCGGCTTTGGCAAGCGGCTTGTCGAGCAGGTCGTTCATGGGGCCGCTGACGCGCTCAAGAACGCGTTTGTTCAATTCGTCTGTGGCGTTGGCAAAGATGGCTTCGCGCTTGGGCTTGCCCACTTCGGCAGCCATTTTCAGTTGCAGGTCAATCAGCGGTTGGATGGACTTGTGGCCCAGCTCCAGCGCGGCCACCATCACATCTTCGGGGATTTCATCCGCGCCGCATTCCACCATCAGAATGGCATCACGCGTGCCGGCCAGGCGCAGGTCCAGGTCCGATTGCGCCATTTCATCAAAGGTGGGATTCAGAACGAACTGACCCGCCACGCGCCCCACGCGCACCGCGCCCACCGGGCCGCCCCAGGGGATGTCGGAAATCATGATGGCGGCGGAGGCGGCGTTGATGGCGAGGATGTCGAGCGGGTTGATGCCATCGGAGGAAAGCGAGAACATCATCACCTGCACTTCGTTGCGCATTCCATGCGCGAAGAGCGGGCGCAGCGGACGGTCGGTGAGGCGGGCGGTGAGAATGGCCTCGGTGCTGGGTTTGCCTTCGCGCCGGAAGAACGAACCGGGAATTTTGCCGCCAGCATACAGTCGTTCTTCGTATTCGACGGAAAGCGGGAAAAAGTCAATACCTTCGCGCGCCGCGCCCATGGTGGCGGCAGCAAAAATGATGGCATCATCAATGCCGACCGTGACTGCCCCGCCAGCCTGGTGGGCCAGTTTGCCGGTTTCAAAAGTAACTACACGCGACCCGACAGTGGTCGAGTAGCGTTTTGCTTCGGGTTTCATAAAAATTGTCTCCTGTTGCGCGGAATGAGTTCCGCGTTATTTTATTCCCGCCGGGTCAGGGACTGAGGCATGATGGCAATCTGGATTGTCATCATGTTTCAATTCCTGACATCGGGCGGCTGATTTGCGTGCATAGGGGCGTCCCGCAAGGACGCCCCTACAGAGAACTACTTTTGGCGCAGTTTAAGGCGCTCGGTGATTGCCAGGTAACGCTGGTAATCGGTCTTGCGCAGGTAGGTCAACATGCGGCGGCGTTGACCTACCAGACGAAGCAGACCACGGCGGCACGATTCATCGTGCTTGTTGGCGCGCAGGTGCTCAGTCAACTGCTGAATGCGGCTGGTGAGCAGGGCAACCTGCACATCGGTTGAGCCGGTGTCATTGGCGCTGCGCTGAAAGTCCGTAATCACCTGGGCTTTCTTCTCTTTCGGTAGAGGCATGACGTTGCTTCTCCTTTCTTTCAGGATGGTGCGGGTCTCCAGGCGAGCAGCCAAAACCGCAGGCCGGACCAGTCACGGAGATTTATTATACCACACTCAGCGGGATGTTTTCTGGCGCACTATCTCCAGCACGACTGGCTGGAAGGGAGCGGGCAAGGAGGGCGCGATTCGCCGCAGGAGTACCGGGCATTGGGGTGATGTCGCCCCGGCGACAGCCTGCCGCAGGAAGTAGGTCGTCTCGACCGGTGAGGCGCGATAGAGCGCGCTGAGCAGGTCGGCCAGTTCGTTTTGCAGGACGGGGGGCATGTTCTGGATGACCGGGGTAAGGAGGTTGTATATTGGCGGCAGGTTGTCATAAGAGGGGTCATCGAGCAGTGGGATAAGGGCATAAATGGCGTTCTCCCACATTTTGGGCGTGGAGGGGTTGAACCACTCTTGAATCAGCTCGATAAACCGCTCAGGCTTTTCGCGGCGCAAGCGCGCCAGGCCAGCATTGAGCAATGCGCTGCGCAGTTGTTTGTCGCGCACCCGGCTGACCCAACTGCGCACCCGCTCAGTGAGTTGCGGCGTGGATGGGTGGATTTTGCCAAGCAGGCTGGCGGCCAGCAAGCGGGTTTCGAGATAGCCTGCTTGCCAGAGCGCATCGGTCAGCGCCATGGCCTGCTCTGGGAAAGCGGCGGCCAGCGGAGCCAGTTCCATTTCGATTTGACGGAGGACGGCTTGCGGGGCGCGATAGGCGGGCAAGACCGAGGCCGGGGCTGCGATTCCCACGCGCAATGTCCGGTCGGCATATAAATCCAGAATTTCGCGCAGTTCAGCCGCAAAGACCGCAGGCTGGTCGAATTTCTCGACCAGCACCGCGGCCTGGGTTTTGAGACGGGCAATGTCAATGGCTGGCATGGGAAAGGGTGTCAGGCAGAAAACACCTGGCGCCTGGCACATTAGTACGATTTGGCGAAATAAACTTTGCGTTTGGCTTCCGCGCCGCAGACGATGCACTTGCCGGCGTGGTCGGGCTGGCCCTCCAGGGGGATGCAGCGCGTGGAGGCTTTGGTATCTTCCTTCACTTTGGCTTCGCATTCTTTGCTCTCGCACCAGTAGGAGAAAGCCCAGCCATTTTGGACGACCTGTTTGAGTTCCTCGTAGTCCTGGGGGTCGTGGATGTTGGCGTCGCGGAAGGCGGTGGCCTTTTGGAGCAGGGCTTGCTGAATGGCGGCGAGCATTTCGCTGACGGTGACGGCAATATTCTCCTGCGAGACGAAGGATTTACCCTCCTTGCCGGGCTTGTCGCGCCGGGCGAGCGCCACCGAGCCTTTTTCCACGTCTTTGGGGCCAATTTCCATCCGCAGGGGCACGCCGCGCATTTCCCAGTCGTTGTATTTGAAGCCGGGCGTCACTTCCTCGCGGTCATCCACTTTCAGTCGGATACCGGCGGCTTTGAGTTCCTTGAAAATCCGGTCGGTGACTTCCATCACGCGCGCTTTTTCGTCCGCATTTTTGTAGATGGGAACCATGACGACCTGGATGGGCGCCAGGCGGGGAGGCAGGATGAGACCCTGGTCGTCGCCGTGCGTCATGATGATAGCGCCGATGAAGCGGGTGGAAAGTCCCCATGAGGTGGTGTGGCAATATTGCAGTTCGTTGTTCTGGTCGGTAAACTGAATGTCAAAGGCTTTGGCGAAGTTCTGACCGAGATAGTGGCTGGTGCCGCTCTGCAGGGCTTTTGTGTCGCCCATCATGGCCTCGATGGTGGTGGACATGACCGCCCCGGCGAACTTTTCAGTTTCAGATTTAATGCCCTTGATGACGGGGACCGCCGCTTCGTTGATGGCAAAATCGGCATAGACGCCCAACATGCGCAGGGTTTCTTCGCGGGCTTCCTGCTCATCGGCGTGGGCGGTGTGACCTTCCTGCCAGTAGAATTCGGCGGTGCGCAGGAACAGTTTGGTGCGCAGTTCCCAGCGGACTACGTTGCCCCACTGATTAATCAGGATGGGCAGGTCGCGCCACGATTTAATCCATTTGCTGTACATATAGCCAATGACCGTTTCGGAGGTGGGGCGCACAACCAGGGGTTCTTCCAGTTTTTCGCCGCCGCCGTGCGTCACAACAGCCAGTTCGGGCGCGAAGCCTTCAACGTGTTCCTTCTCTTTTTCGAGGAAGGACATGGGGATGAACAGGGGAAAGGCCGCGTTGACGTGACCGGTTTCCTTAAAGCGCCGGTCGAGCGCCTGCTGGATGTTTTCCCACAGCGTCCAGCCATAGGGGCGGACGACCATGCAGCCGCGCACGGGCGAATAATCGGCTAACTCCGCTTTTAGAACCAGCTCGTTGTACCAGTCGGAGAAGTTTTCGGAACGGGGGGTGAGTTTTTCGTCGGACATAATTCCTCAGGGGTGGGTATTCGTTATTCAATGTTCGATACTGGTTATTCGATATTCGAGTATCTACTATCGAGCATTGATGAGTTTCACAGCAGTCTCTACATCCTTCGCAAACCACAACGCTTTATCGGGATTGCCGGGCATGTAGGTGGAAAAGGACTGGAAAAACTGGTCAAAAACGGACTGCCAGCCGTCTCCGACCAGCACGAGCGGCCTCCGGTGCAGCGACTCCACAATCATCAGGTTCCACATCAGCGCGATTTCGGTCAGCGTGCCGGGGCCGCCAGGCAGGGCAATGGCGGCATCACAGCCGGTGATGAGCGCTTCCAGCCGCTCCATCAGCGTTTTGGTTCGCCGTTCTTCTTTCACCCAGGCATTCGCGCCGATTTTACGCCACTTTTCGATTTCCTCGCAGGTGACGCCGATGACGTGCCCGCCCGCTTCCGCTGCGCCGCGGCTGACGGCCTCCATCGCGCCGATGTAGCCGCCGGTCAGCACGCTATGCCCTGCCTCGGCCAGCAATTTGCCGAGCAGGTATGCTTCATCGTATGCGGGGGTTCCGGGTTGGGGCTGCGCGCCGCCAAAGACAGTAACATTCATGGTAATCAGTTATCAGTTATCAGTCTGCTTTCAACGTTCGGGGTTGGTATCCCATTCGCGGGTTGCATTCACTTTCAACTTATCCAGTACGGCCTGTTCCAGGTCAATGCCCGTCACCGAGGCCAGTTGCAACAGGTAGAGCGTGACATCGGCTAATTCGGATGCCAGTTCATCCTTGTCCTTGACCGCCTCGCCCCACTGGAAATGCTCCAGAATTTCGGCAGCCTCCAGCGAGAGCGAAATTGCCAGGTTGCGCGGCGTTTGCGGGCGCTTGCTGTTGGCCTCGTACCAGCCCTTCGCGCGGACGAAGGCGTGCATGTGGTCGGTCAGTTGGGCGATATCCATAATTACCAAATAAAAACGGCTCGCCAGGTCTGGGAGCCGCTTTGGGAAACCAAAAACGAACCTATCCAGACCGGCAGGTTTGCCAACGCGGGGATGGGGACGGGTTCAAAATATGCATCATCGTTCGCCAGTGTTTCTTTCGGGTTCAAACAGTGGAATGAATTCCGTAATACATCAATTATACAGGAGTTTGGTTTATGTGTAAAATAGAATTATGCGCCTGATTTTAACCCACGAGCAAGCCGATTTCGACGCCATCGCCGCCTTGCTGGGCGCATATTTGCTCGACGAGGGCGCTCATCCTGTCCTGCCGCGCCGAATTAACCGCAACGCGCGCTCATTTCTCACCCTCTACGGGGCCGATTTTCCCTTCCTCGACCCGCGCGACCTCCCGCAGGGGGCGGTCGAGATGGTCACGCTGGTCGATACCCAGTCGCTTATCACGCTCAAGGGCATGGGCGAGCGGACGAAGGTACGCGTCTTCGACCACCATCCCCTGCGCAAGAACAACCCGCCCGATTGGGAAGTGACGGCCTTCGACCTGGGCGCGACCACCACCTTCCTGGTGGAGGCTCTGCACGAGCGCGGCCTGAAACCGACCCCCATTCAGGCCACCCTGCTCCTGCTTGGAATCTACGAGGATACCGGCTCACTGACCTTCTCGCGCACCACCCCTCGCGATGCGCGCGCCGCCGCCTGGCTGCTGGAGCAGGGCGCCGATTTGGGCATCGCCGTCAGGTTTCTCAACCCACCCCTCACCAGTGAACAGCGCGAAATCTACGATAAACTGGTCTCCGCCGCCGAAACGTGCGAAATTAACGGCCACCGCATCGTTCTGGCTTGCGGCGAAGCCACCGGCCTGACCGAAGAAATCTCCACCCTGGCCCACAAACTGCGCGACCTGTTCGACCCCGACGCGCTCTTTGTCCTTGTCCAGACCATTGAGGGCATTCGTCTGGTGGCGCGCTCCACTACCGATACCATTGACGTTGCCGCCATCGCATCCCACTTCGGCGGCGGAGGTCACGACCGCGCCGCAGCCGCCCTCATCAAAAAAGATACGGATAACGTATCACTGATTACGATGCGGGAAAAACTGCTCTCTGTTCTTCCCGCCCACATTCGCCCGCCCATCACTGTTGCCCAGGTCATGTCTCGCCGCCCGCGCCTGCTCGCGCCCGAAACGCCCGTCCACGAAGCCGCCCGCATGATGACGCGCTACGGCTACGAGGGCTTTCCGGTGGCCAAAGACGGCAAACTTCTCGGCCTGCTCACTCGTCGCGCCGTGGACCGCGCCCTCAGTCACCGGCTCAATCTCACCGCCGCCAGCCTGATGGAAGCCGGAGAAACCACCGTCCAGCCCGGCGATTCGCTCCAGCAGGTGCAGGCCCTGATGATTGAAAGCGGATGGGGCCAGATTCCGGTCATTGAGCCGGAAAGCGGCAAAATCATTGGCATTGTCACCCGCACCGACCTGCTCAAAACGCTCGCGCGCCGTCCGCGCCCGGCCCAGCCCGCCTACGCCAAAAAACTGGAACGCGCCCTGCCGCCCGCCCACCTCGCCCTCATCCGCGCGTTGGCCGAAGAAGCCGATGCCCAACATCTGCCCGCCTACATCGTCGGCGGCTTCGTCCGCGACCTGCTGCTCGACCGCCCCGGCCTCGATTTCGACATCGTGGTTGAGGGCGACGCCATTGCGCTTGCCAAAGCCCTGGCCCGCAAACACGGCGGGCGCGTCACCAGTCACAGCCGCTTTGGTACCGCCAAGTGGCATCTCGAAAATTCAACGCAGGGCATTCCTCATTCTGCATTGGATTTGATCTCCTCCCGCCAGGAATTCTACGAACACCCCACTGCCCTGCCCACCGTCGAGCGCGGCAGCATCAAACTCGACCTGCACCGGCGCGATTTCACCATCAACACCCTGGCCCTGCGGCTGGATGGCCGTCACTTTGGCGAACTGCACGACTACTACGGCGGCCTGCCCGACCTGCAAAAACGCCGCATCCGTGTGCTGCACTCGCTCTCGTTCATTGACGACCCAACCCGCATGTTGCGCGCCGTGCGCTACGAACAGCGCTACGGCTTCCGCATCGAACCGCGCACCCTGCAACTGATGGACGAAGCCAAACCGCTCCTGGCGCGCCTTTCGGAGGAACGCCTGCGCCACGAACTCGATTTAATCGTCGAGGAACCGCGCGCGCCTGCCATGCTGTCCCGCCTGGCCGAACTCAATTTAATGACTTCGATTTCGGAGGTCCTGCCCTGGAGCGTAGAACTGCGCGAGCGGCTCGATTCCGCCCGAAAAATGTCGCCCCCGCCCGGCTGGGGACTTCCCCCCGCTGTGGCCGGTCTCTCGTTACAAGGGGCATTGACCTGGCTCTTGTGGCTGCTCGACCTGCCCCGCCCCCAAATTGAGATTTTGCACGGGCGGCTGCGCTTCCCCCTGGGGTTGTACAAAGCCCTGTTGGCTGCCTCCACCCTGAAAGCGGAGTTACCCGCCCTGAGCGGGAACCCGGCCTCGAAGTGGGTACAACGGCTGGAGGGCGTTCCGCTCCCGGCCCTTTACGCGGTGTTCCTCGTCAGCCAGGAGCCTGCCCTCGAGCGGTATGCTCTCCACTGGCAAAACATCCACCCAAAAACGACCGGCGAAACGCTCAAAGCCCTCGGCCTGCCCCCCGGCCCGCGCTACCAGCGGATTTTGTGGGGCCTGCGCGCCGCCTGGCTGGACGGCTCGGTGACGAGCGATGCCCAGGAGACGGAGTTGTTGCAGGAGTTGATTGATGGTCGATGAGATGGTTGAGCAAGTTCCCTGCCCAATTTGTGGCAAAGACGCCGAAAAAGGCTGCCTGTATGCAGCAGGGAGAGGGGATGGGATGCAATGGCTGCCCGGCAGCCCAGGCTGGAAGAAAAGCTTCAAGGCAGAATGGGGTGGCGGTTTGCGGGTTGGCGAATTCGAGCTGTTTGTAGGGTCATTTGTACGGGGCATCTACTGCAAACATTGCCAGCGCTTGATTTTAGATGGGCCAGACGAACCCAAACGATATTATCCTGATTTGCGCGAATAATCTCAATCCTATGGACGAGCCATCCACTTTCCCCTACCGCCTGCGCCTGGAGTTTCTCTCGCCTGCCGAGAGCGCCTTTTTCCGCGTGCTGCATGAGATGGTGAAGGAGCATCTCTACATCTGCCCTAAAGTGCCCCTGCAAGACCTGTTTTTCGTCACCCGCCCCAACGAAAACGTCCATTATTTCAACAAACTCTATCGCAAGAGCATCGATTTCCTGCTCCTGCGGCGCGATACGCTCAAACCGGCCCTGGCGATTGAGTTGGATTACCCCAAACAAACCGAACACCGCCCGGTGGATACCTTTTTGGATGGGATTTGCGCCCAGGCGCGCCTGCCGCTGGCGCATGTCACCGTGCAGCAGAGTTACGACGTGAACGCCCTGGCGCGCCTGTTTGCCGACGCCATGAAACAAGCCAAAGTGGAGAACCCCCTCCTGCGCAGCGAAGCCGACTACTCTCCCATTTGCCCGCGCTGCGGCCTGACGATGGTGCTTCGTTTTTACAAAGATGGTCCGCGCAAAGGCCAGCAATACTACGGCTGCCTGAACTTTCCTGCCTGCCAGGAAGTGGTGGGGGTGGGGTAAGCGACATTTCCGCTGGTTAAGACACGCATACACAACGCCGCGCCAAAGCGAGGGGGAAGCCGGCTTTGGGTATCGGCCTCAGTACCAACGTCTCATCAAACTCTCTCTTGAAATTGTACAGAAATGGTCTAAAATATCATCGTTGAAGGGTAAACAAGGTATTACAAGTCGGTTCTTTTGCCCGGTTGCTCCCTATGGATGGAGAAGAGAGATGGCTCAGACATTTAATTGCCCGAATTGCGGCGCGCCGTTGGATTACCGGGGGGATGACCCGATTATTCGTTGCCCATATTGCAATAGTTCGGTGATTGTGCCAGAAAATTTGCGCGCCAGACCCCAATTTTCCTCCAGGCCAGATAACTTCACCCTGAGTGGGCTGGGCGACCTGGGTGGGCTGGTCAGCCAGGCGCGGCGAATTAACGAGGTCAAAGAACTTGCCCAGGCCGGGGAGATGGAAAAAGCGGTTGACCTGTACCGCGAAATTACCGGGGTGGATGAACTCTCTGCTCGCCAGGCGGTTGGGAATTTATCGATGGGTCAGCCGATTGTCTTAAACGGGATGCCCGCTGTCAGCATGGTCAATCCTCCGTCCATCCAAATTCAGCCGGATAAAACAGTTCAAACTATCCGGCGAGGAGTGGGTTGCTTTGTTATCGGTCTGACGCTGTTCATTCTGGCTTCAGTTCTGATGCCAATTCTAGCGACATTTGGTCTGACTTCAATATTTAAAAGCGTTGGGGTTGAGTTGCCAGGTGGATTTGAAATCCCGATTGATTTTTCTGATATGCCAGATTCTGGCGTGACGGAATTTGCGACCAGGGTACTCTCTTTCGGCGGAGAGGGGAGCGGCCCTGGACTGTTTGGAGATGTGCGCGCGATTGGTGTTAACCCAACGAATGGCAATATTTACGCCGCTAATTATAGCGATGGCCGTGTGCAGGCCTTCAATGCCGAGGGGCAGTTCCTCACTCAATGGATGATTCCCGAAGAAGTCAGCGACCCTTATTTTGGAGATTTGGCCGTGAGTCGTGACGGGACGATTTATATCCCGGTTTTTGGCAAACTTAAGCGGTTCGATGGCGAGGGTCAAACCCTGGGTGAGATTGACCTGGGCCGCGATTATGTCGATAACATCGATATCGCCATCGATGGAACGCTGGTGGTGATTGCCAATGGCGAGGATATTTTGTGGCTGACTCCGGAGGGGGAAATTATCCAGCGGGTCGACAAAGCCATTTCCACCGTCTCCGGCGACCCGGAACTGGATACGATGGTGGCGGTGGATGGACTGGGGAACGTTTACGCGCTTGGGGCCTTCAATAATGCCGTTTTTATCTTTGATTCCAAAGGCAAATACCTCAACCGCTTTGGCAGCGATGGCGATGAACAGGGCCAGTTTCGCGCTCCGCTGGCAATCGAAGTGGATGGCCAGGGTCGGATTTTTGTCAGCGATATTAAAGGCGTCCAGTTTTTTAGCAACGATGGACGCTACATTGACGTATTAAGGGTGCAAGCAGCGGTTGCCTATGGCCTGGCGTTTGACGACCAGGGTATGCTTTACATCACAACTGGTCAGAACAAGGTCGAAAAATATCGTATAAAGGATTAAACCATGTCCCAAATTTCTTGCCCGAATTGTGGCGCCTCTGTCGAAAGCACGGATCGCGCCTGTTCTTACTGTGGAGCTGTCCTCACGCCATCTGTTTCCTCCTCTGCGCCGACCATGCGCGCCAGCCGGGAGGAATTGGATGCCTTGCTGAACGAATCACAGACCTCATCCGATGCAACTATCGTCAGCAGTGAACCGCTTAAGGCATATGGCAGCAGCGCCGAGGCAATGGATGCTGTCAAATCAGAACTGCGCGCCGGTCGAAAAATCGAAGCGGTCAAAATTTACCGCGAATACTTCAGCGTTGGCCTGGCAGATGCCAAGACCGCGGTGGACCAAATTGAATATAATCTGAAATTTGAGACGGTTGTCAGCCGTCCCGAAGTCGATGTTCCATCCTTTGCCCAACCCGATGCGCCAACCACTTTTGCGCCGGCGGCTAGTGTCTATGCTTCTGAAGCGCCGAAAAAGTCAGGCGCGCCCAAATGGATTTGGGGCTGTGTTGCGGGCATGGTGCTGTTTTGTTGTTTGTGTGTTCTGCTTCCAGCGGCGCTATATTGGCTGACACAGAACTTGCAATTTGCGCCTTAGACACCCTTATCTCATCATATTCAGACGGTACAAAATCGGACAGTTCACCGTCCGATTTTGTATTTTATCCTGCCGCTTTTTCCATCAAGTTCAGGATGTCGAGCGGCTCGCCTTTGGCAGGTTCCCGTTTGAGTGAAATTGCCCGGGTGGGGCATTGCGCTGCGCAAACCCCACAGCCCATGCATTTCTCGTAATCTACCTGGCTGTGTTGGTCAACGATGGTGAGCGCTCCAAACTGGCAAAATTCTACGCATTCAGCGCAGCCAACGCATACATCCACATCCACTTGCGCTATATAGCCCGATGAAGCCAGCATGGGGGTGCCGTTTTGATGAGCCTGTAAGGCCCCACAACAGCAAGCGCAACAGTTACAGATGGCGTAAAACCGACCGAGCATGGCATCTTTAAAAAAAGCATGATGCACATGTCCGCGCCGGTCCTCCGCTTCGAGAATCTCGACGGCCTGCTGTTTCGTAATCCAGCGCGCTTTGTCGGGATTATGTTCTATCACGAAACTGGCAAATGGTTCGCCGACCACTAAACAAACATCCAGCGGCAAACAGGGGTTGGGTTTGGCGGCGCGACAGGGGCAATCGAGCGCGACAATGTGGTCGGGATTTTTGAGAATAATCGAGCGCGCCCGCTTGTAAGGGATGACCTGCTCAAGGTCGGGAACGTTGATTTCTTCATTAACCAGCACCAGTTGGCGGGCGGCCTCCAATGGCACAGCCTTGCCGTGATAGGTATCTGCCATGCTCACATATTGCTCTGGCTCTTCCTTGATTTTTCGCGTTAACCAGTGGTCAAACCAGGCTGCCAGCGGCGCGAACCGCTTTGCCAGTGGATGCTGCCCTGTGCCGATGGCAATGTACAGGTGAACCCAGCGGCCATAGATGTAGCCGTGCAGGAAGTCGAACAGCGAATAATTTGGCGTTTTGCGCGCCTCAGCGATAAATTCGCGCGTTGATGGTTTGAGGATACTCAATTATTTGCTCCAGTAAAACAATGGGCGATGCACCATTGTCCGTCGTTTCTCGCCCATCGTCAAGAAACAAA
>DAOTZC010000009.1:0-124639 GCA_034434535.1 Anaerolineales bacterium
CCCTCCGCTTCTCCGCTTCTCCGCCTCATCCGCTGTCCCCCTCCGCTTCTCCGCTTCATCCGTTGTCCACCTCCGTTCCCCCATGCGCGCCGACCGCCTGCTCTCCCTCCTCATGCTCCTCCAAACTCGCGGCGTCATGACTGCCCGTTCCCTGGCCGACGAACTGGAAGTCACCGAACGCACCATCTACCGTGACGTGACCGCCCTCTCCGCCGCCGGGATACCCATCTACACCGAGCGCGGCCCGGGCGGCGGCATCGCCCTGGTCGAGGACTATCGCACCAACCTGACCGGCCTCAACGCCGACGAAGTCCGCGCCCTGTTCATGCTCAGCATCCCCGCCCCGCTCGACCAGTTGGGCGTGGGCGCTGAATTGCGGACGGCGCTGCTCAAACTCTCCGCCGCGCTCCCGGTCAGCCGCCGCGCCGAAGAAACCGCCGCCCGCCAAAGGATTCACCTCGACGCTGCCTGGTGGTTCCAGTCCGAAGAACCGACTCCCCACCTGAAAACGATTCAATCCGCCCTGTGGAATAACCGCATGCTTGACATCACCTACCGCTCCGACTTCGGCGCGGACGTGGAAATGACGCTTGCCCCCTATGGGCTGGTTGCCAAAGCCAGCGTCTGGTATCTGGTTGGGGCGCGGGACGGCCACCTGCGGGTGTTGAGAATCTCGCGGATTCAGGAGGCAGGCCTTCGCGCGGAACGGTTCGAATATCCCCCAGCCTTTGACCTGCCCTCCTTCTGGAAATCCTGGTGCGAGGAGTTCGAATCCAGCCGCCCACAAATTCCCGTCACCTTGCGCGTCTCCCCCGTGCTGGCGAAAATCCTGGCCGAAAACCGCCCCGAAACGTTGATGACTCCCCCGGTCATTGCAGCGGACGGCTGGCAGACCCTCACCCTGAGCTTTGAGTCCATCGAATCCGCCCGCACGCGCATCCTGGGCTATGGCGGGGCGGTTGAGGTGCTGGAGCCGCTCGCCCTGCGCCGCAGCGTGCAAGATTTCGCCGTCCAGATTCTTTCTCGATATTCATAAGCCAGGGTGGAATCCCCGGTTTACCCTTGACAAATCAATCAGCCGGTCGTACTATACAAACTAGTTTGCAATACAAACTGGTTTTCGGAAAGGATTCTGCTATGACGACCGACCCCCTGCAAAATGCCCAAAAACGCGCCTTCCGGTACTGGTACGTGGATGGCACCTTCGAGTTTTCCTTTGGCGGCCTGTGCCTGCTGTTGGCGGCCTATTTCTATGCCCAATTTCTGCTGGCGGGTTACCGGCAGGCCAACCTGCTGGTTGAGATGTTCATGTTTCTCCTGGTTTTTGCTGGCGGCGGGCTGTTGATAAACCGCCTGGTGATGGCGATGAAAGAGCGCATCACCTTCCCGCGCACCGGCTACATCTCCTTCCCGCGCAAAACCGGCTCGAACCGTTGGGGGCGCATCCTGCTGATAGCAGGCATCTCAGCAATTATCTCTGCCGGGATGGCGCTACTGTTCTCAAACCGCCCGATTGGCTTCGACTGGACCGTGACCGCCTCCGGCCTGCTCTTTGGCGCGGTGGTCACTTACCTGGGCTTCCGCACCGGCGCGGTGCGCTTTTTCATCCATGCGGCTCTCAGCATTGGGCTTGGGCTGGCCTTCGGCTTCGCAAACCTGGCCGAAAACATCGGGCTGACGGCTTTCTATGGCCTGCTGGGTCTCGGTATGCTGGTGATTGGCGGCTTCAGCTTGTGGATGTACCTGCGCCAAAACCCTGCCCCGGCGGAGGACAGCCATGACGAATGACCTGCGCTCCCTGACCGATGTCGACCGCCTGCTCCACGAGCCATCCCGCGCCGTTATCGTCGCCATCCTCTCGGCAGTCGAAAGCGCCGACTTCGTCTTCCTCCAGCGCGAAACTGGGCTGACCAAAGGCAATCTCTCCACGCACCTGACCAAACTCGAGGAAGCCGGTTACATCAAAATCGAAAAAACCTTTCGCGGCAAATACCCGCTGACCCTATGCAGCCTGACCGAAACGGGACGCGAAGCGTTTGCCAATTATCGCAAGAAACTCGCGCAATTTGTGGAACAGACCAAATAGATGGTCGAGTAGGCGGCGAGGTTTCGATAAGAATTCCGATACGCTATGCTACTCAATCCTACTCAACCACCGCCGCCGTATCGAGACCAACACTCGAAATCAGAAAACACCATGCATCTCTACACCCTGCGCGCCGCCACCGCCCGCGCCGCCCAACAGACGATGAGCATCATCATGTTCGTGTTGCTGATTCCGCTCTTTGCGCTCTCCTTCCTGCCCAGCGAAATTCTCGCCCGCCTGGATATGTTCCTGGGTGGCTTAAATCCACCCCAAATCATCACCGCCATCCTGGTTTTCCTGCTGGTCCTCGATGGCGGGCTGCTGGCCTACGCCTTGAAGCAGTTCCAGCGCGCCAAATTGATTACAGATTAAAACTGGAAATCGTGCGCCCGGCGATAAAACCAAAGAACAAGTAAAATGGACAGGATGGGAAGCCTCCTGTCCATTTTTATCAAGCGAGGAGAAAACATGGAAAATCTTCAACTGCCCCCAAACAAACCACTTGTAATCATTGGCGTCATTCTACTTGTGCTGTTGTTTTGTTGTTGCTGCCTGATTGTCGCCTTTGCGCTGCTGGAAGGGCCGCTCAGTCTATATCTCTCTGGCTAAAAACTTCCCCCCTTTGGGTCATCTCTGGCTTGTAAAAATCCGAAGTATGATACTAGCAAAGCGGCAACGAGCAGCCGCCGTTATTATCAACCCTGAAAAGAAAATTTATGGAGAAGCCGTGTACGAACAAACCCCTCTTCAAGCGCAACCACAAGCCCCGAAAACATCCAATCAGGGGGTGTTGATTGGCATTGCCGTTGCATTACTGCTGTGCTGTTGTTGTATGATTGCCAGCACCTTCGTTCTCCTGACATTATTAGGCCCAAGCGTCAACAACGTTTTTTCGACCATCAACGAAGGTTTGCTCACCCCCTCCGCGCCGGATATCGAAGATATTCCATCCATCCCTGAAATTCCCGAATCCCCACAGGGGTATAGCGATTTGATTCCGCAGGGCGGCCTGGGTGACGAAGTATTACGAACCGATACCTGGGCCTATGTCATGGCGGCTTCCGCCATGTCTGGCTGCCTCGCCACCGATGCATCGAAAACCACCATCGAGGTATTGCAAGAACCCGATTCAGCGGGCATTTGGAAAGAAAAATGGACTGTGACGTGTGATGACAACACGCAACAATCATTCGATGTCACCTTCAGCCCCAGCGCGCAGGGAGGCACAAACATCGACGTAACCAGCAGCAAATGAGCGCTGTTGGATGAATTGGTAAGAACCTCCCGGCCTCGCGCCGGGATTTTTCTTATCTTCCTCCAACGCTTTCACAACATTCAGCCTGGACGTGGCTATGCTATAATTTCCCGTCTGAAAGGCTGCTTATGCTCTCAAAATTCATTAAATTAGTCGGGGGAAACCCCCACCAACGCGAAATCGAAAAATACGCCGCCATTGCACGCCAGATTAACGCGCTCGAAGCGAAATACGAAAAATTTTCTGCCGAAGACTTGCGCGCAAAAACGGACGAATTTAAAGCCAAAATCGCCGCATCCATCAACGGCCTTGCGGATGAAAAAGAACGCCAACGCGCCGAGCAGGCTGCGCTCGACGAAATTTTGCCCGACGCATTTGCCATTGTGCGCGAAGCCGCCAAACGAACCATCGGTCAGCGCCATTATGATGTGCAATTGATTGGCGGGCTGGCCTTGCACCACAACACCATTGCCGAAATGCGCACCGGCGAAGGTAAAACGCTGGTTGCAACCCTGCCGCTCTATCTCAACGCGCTCACCGGGCGCGGCACCCATCTCATCACCGTCAATGATTACCTGGCACGCTACCAGGCGCGCTGGATGGCGCAAATTTACAATTTCCTCGGCCTATCGGTCGGGCTGCTCCAAATGGCCGCCAGCACCGAAAATGGAAAAAAAGCCTACCTGATTGACTTATCGAAAGAATCACCCCGCGAAGACCAGCATCAACTTCGTCTGGTTGACCGCCGCGAAGCCTACGCTGCCGACATCACCTACGGCACCAATGCCGAATTCGGCTTCGACTACTTACGCGATAACATGGTCTACCGGCTGGAAGACAAAGTTCAACGCGGACATTACTTCGCCATCGTCGACGAAGTGGACAACGTCCTAATTGATGAAGCCCGTACCCCGCTCATCATCTCCGGCCCGGCTTCCGGCGAGTTAGACACTTACTACCAGATGGCGCAGGTCGTCAAGCAATTAAATCCCGAAGATTACGAAGTCAACGAAAAAGACCGTTCCATCGCCCTGACAGAACCCGGCGTTGCACACGTCGAACAGATTCTCGGCCAGCCTTTGCGCGACCCTGACCGGCCCGAAGATGTCACCCCCGAACAAGCACGCCTGCTCGGGTTTCTCGAACAAGCCTTGCGCGCCCAATACCTGTTCCATCGTAACAAAGATTACCTGGTACAGGGCGGCAAGGTCATCATCGTAGATGAATTTACCGGGCGGCTGATGCCAGGCCGCCGCTGGAGTGACGGGTTGCACCAGGCGGTAGAAGCCAAAGAGGGCGTCAAAGTCGAACCAGAAAACGTCACCTATGCCACCATCACCCTGCAAAACTACTTCCGCATGTACCAAAAACTGGCGGGCATGACCGGCACCGCCCTGACCGAAGCGGAAGAATTTCACAAAATTTACAAACTCGAAGTCCTGCCCATTCCCACCAATCTCGAATACCAGGCGACGCTGGCCGGAAAAGATTCGCCGCTCGTCGAGGTCAAAGGAAAAGATGAAGATGGCTATCAGATAACCTGGTTTGCGCGGCGCGGCGACCCGGAGAAAAAACCGCTTTATTGGCGGCGCACCGATTACCCAGACACCGTCTATCGCACGGTGGAGGCCAAACTGCGCGCCATCGTCACCGAAATCATCCGCGATAACACACTTGGCCGCCCGGTGCTGGTTGGCACCACCTCGGTTGAACTTTCCGAGCGCCTTTCTGGTCGCTTACGCGCCGAGGCAATACGCCGCCTGTTGCAGGTCAAACTTCTACGCCAGGTATGGTTCGAGAAGAACAACCGTGAAGAAGACGGACGCCTGTCTCCCGAATTGGAACCTCTCTATAAGCCGCTCGACCAACTGGAACCAACCTTCCTGCGCGGATTTGCCAAGCCACTCGAAATATCAATCAATCTGGAAGAACCCGCCAATCTCCAAAAGCTGCTCAAAATCCTGCGGCTTGCCCCCGAATATGCCGAACGCCTGAAAGCCATCGTCCAGAGCGGCGTGCCACATCAGGTTTTGAACGCCCGCAAACATACGGAAGAAAGCCAGATTATCGCCGGAGCAGGCGCATTTGGAGCGGTCACCATCGCCACCAACATGGCCGGGCGCGGCGTTGATATCAAACTGGGCGGCGAACTGGCCGAAGAAATCATCGCCGTCATCAGCCGCGTCTTGCGCCGGGCCGGGTACGACCCATACAACATGCGCCTGGAAGAGCAGCGCCAGGCCATCCTCAAACTCTCCCCCGAAGACTACGGCATTTATGACGCCGAGGTCAAATTCTTTTTGAAATATTTCGAAGAAATGGAACAGGTGCGCCGCCTGGGTGGCCTGCACGTCATCGGTTCAGAGCGACACGAAGCCCGCCGCATCGACAACCAGTTGCGTGGACGTTCCGCTCGCCAGGGCGACCCTGGTTCCTCACGCTTTTATCTCTCCCTGCAAGATGACCTGATGCGCCTGTTTGGCGGACAACAGGTCGAAAATCTGATGACCCGCTTCCGGCTCGATGACGACTTCCCGCTCGAAAATCGGATGGTGAGCAACCTCATCGAAGGCTCGCAGCATCGCGTCGAGGGCTCCAATTTCGATGTCCGCAAACACCTGCTTGAATACGATGATGTGCTGAACAAACAGCGCACCATCATCTACGCCCAACGCGACCGGGTTATGACCAAAGACGACCTGACCGAGGACGTAGTGGCGCTCCTGAAGGATGAAATCGCCGTCCGCGTACCATCTGCCCTGGGCGACCCCGAAGAAGGACTGTGGAAACTGCTGGCCTGGCTGGAGCAAATCCAACCCACCTTCATGTATGGCGACAACCGGGTTTTTCCTTCATTCACTTATCGTCTCTTGCTCGACGAAATTGACGAGGACAACCCGCGCGAGGACATACTCTCTCTCACAGAACGCGCCGTCCTGGCCGATGAATCTCACCTGCTGAAAACGATTGCCCAAAACATCCAACGCGCCTCCGAAAGCCTCGATGCACAAATCGAAGAGCGGTTTGAAGCCCTCGACACCTTCCTGGATGGTCTGCGCGAGAGTGAGGAGCAAAAACGCGCCTCCGAATTGCTGACCGAGTTGAAAGCAGCCATCCACATTGAGCCGCGCCTGAACAGCGAACAACTCAAGCTGCTGGTCAGTCAACCCGCCAGCCTCGAAGAACCCCTCAAAGAACAAATCGACCTGGCGCTCACCTCATCCACCCTCAGCCGCCTGCTGGCAGGCATCGAATTCCGCCTGTTTGAGCCGCTCGGTCTAAAAGCCGATGACCTGGCGCGCATGAATTGGGATGAAGCCACCCAAAAAATCAGCCAGGCAACCGAAAACCTGCTCACAAAACGGCGAGAACGGCTCATCGGCGCCGAAGGCCAGATTGTCAGAGAGTTGGATGCGCTCCTGACCCGCCATCCTGAGCGGGACGAAACCACCCTCATCCGCATCCTTTCGACCCTGGCAACCGGCCGCCGAATGGGCATGAACCTCAAAACCCGTAAGGTAGAGGCGGTCGAATATCAGCGCGTTAACTACTTCCACGCTGCTGCGCAAATCCTGCCCAAACGCAAAGCCGAGACACTCGATTTAGATATCCTCGAACACCTGGAAAACGCCGCCGCGACGCTGGTTAAGGGCTGGGGCGAGGCAGAATACGTCCGCCTTTCGCAGAACGCATCTCGATTAAGCGATTTTGGCTTTGACGTGGAAAAACTCGCCCTCGACCCAAGCGCCCCGCTGGCTTCGCTGAGCAACGAACAGCGCGCCGCCCTGAAAGAAGAATTGGGCCGCCGCCGCATGACCGAAATCTACCGCTCGACCCTGCTGGGAGTAATTACCGAATTATGGGTCGATTACCTGACCCGCGTAGAGGCCCTGAGGGTTTCCATAGGCCTGGAGGCTTACGGACAACGTGACCCGCTGGTACAATATAAAGTAAAAGCATCCGATATGTTCCAGAGCCTGCTGGGTGAGGTGCGTTCGGGCGTCATCGACCGGGTTTTCCGCTACCTGCCGCGTCCCGTGGCAATCGCAGATTCGCCCGTCGAAATCACCCCCCAGGCTGCATCCACGTCCGAGTCAGATGCGGCAACCCGGGCCGGACGCAAACGCCATAAAAAGCGGTAAGGCAAAACTCATTCCACCATTCGCGCCCATATTCCTGTTGAAGGTACCCAATGTCAAACATGTTCACTCCCGCGCCCGATGAATTTCGACGGCTTCCAAAGGTAGAACTGCATCGCCATCTGGAAGGTTCACTGCGTTTGCAAACCATGCTCGATGTAGCCCGCAAACACGGCATGACCATGCCAGCCAACGTGGTGCGGCTCTCGCGCCTGGTTCAGGTGCAGGATGAAGACAATTTCACTTTCGACAACTTTCTGTCCAAATTCAATACCCTGCGCATGTTCTATCGTTCACCCGAAGTGATTGAACGAATTACCCACGAAGCAGTCGAAGACGCCGCCAAAGACAATATCCGCTACCTGGAACTGCGCTTTACGCCGGTTGCGCTCAGCCGCGCCGAGCGTTTTCCCCTGGAAGATGTGACTGATTGGGTTTGCAAAGCCGCCAGAGATGCCGAAAAAAAATACAAGGTGATGGTGCGCCTGATTGCTTCCGTCAACCGCCACGAGCCGCTCGAACTGGCCGAACAGGTGGCCTGGGTTGCAGTGGAAAAAGGACGCGAGAACATCGTCGGCCTGGACCTGGCCGGGAACGAGGCAGAATACCCGGCCACCCCGTTCATCCCCCTCTTCAACGAAGCACGGCAGGCTGGGCTGAAAATCACCATGCACGCAGGCGAATGGGCCGGCGCCCAAAATGTGCGCGAGGCCATCGAAAAATTTGCCACCGACCGCATTGGTCATGGCGTGCGTGTGCTGGAAGATGAGTACACCACGGCTCTCGCACGCGAACATGGCACGGCTTTCGAGGTCTGCATCACCAGCAATTACCAGACCGGCGCGGTTAAATCGCTTCCGAGTCATCCTGTTCCGCAAATGATTGAGAAAAAACTCAACGTCACCCTCAATACCGACGACCCATCTATCTCACAGATTACACTCTCCAACGAGTATCGCGTAGCAGTCGAAGACCTGAAAATCCCCCGCGAAACGCTCAAAGAGCGCATCCTGGCGGCTGCCCAGGCATCCTTCCTGACAGATAGCGAGAAAAAGAAACTGATTGAATCGCTCAAAAAAGAACTCAGCAAGGCATAACTCCGGATTCACTGGCGTAGCGCTTGAGCCTGCAAAAGGAAGGCACAATGTTTTCTGAACCCACTATGGAACAAAAAGTGGTACGCGGCCTCAGCCCCGCGCTGGCTGATGCCGCCGGGTGGATGAAATTTCTCGGCGTGCTTTCGATAATCGCCGGGGTTTCACAGGTCTTGAGCATCGTTGGGCTGATTTCCGGCGGACTGCAAATTTGGATGGGGATTTTGTTGTTCCAGGCCGCCAGTTCTGCTGAGCAAGCCCGCGCCACCGGCGATGCGTATGCGTTTCGTTCAGCCCTGGACAATGTCAAAACATTTTTCATGATTAACGGCATTCTCGCGTTGATTGGCATCCTGTTGCTCTGCGCAGCGCTGTGCTTTCTTGTCCTTTTGCCCATGCTGGGCGTGGTTCCATTCTTAATTGACCCCAGCAACTTCAACAATTTTTAATCCCGGTTGCATTTCGCCCGGTTTTGTTGTATATTAAGACCGCATAACTCAACTTACAGTTACCCAACAGAGGACGACAAAGGCGCACCTTTGAGTTCTTTGTGACCCAGACGAGATTCTATTAATCGTACCGTCACAAAGCACCAAAGGTGTTTTGTTATTCACAATTTATGGCGCCAAATGCCTTGCGCCATGCCAAAGGAGTATGTTATGAAAGACTTTTTTAACGCCAGAGATACATTGAAAGTCGGCGGGAAGGAATTTACCTATTACCGCCTCGATGTCCTCGAAAAAGCAGGGCTGACGACCCTCAGCCGCCTCCCATTTTCCATTCGCATCATGCTGGAAGCCGCTCTGCGCCAGTGCAACGAAGTGGAAATCACCCAGGACGATGTCAAAAACATCGCCGCCTGGACAGCCAAAGGCGAGCGCCCCGGCATTCCCCTGCTGCCCGCCCGCGTGGTGATGCAGGATTTCACCGGCGTTCCTGCCGTGGTGGATTTGGCCGCGATGCGCTCGGCCGTCGCCCGACTGGGCGGCGACCCGAAAAAAATCAACCCGCTCGTGCCGGTGGATTTGGTCATTGACCACTCGGTGCAGGTGGATTTCTTCGCCACGCAAGACGCGCTCCAGCGCAACACCGAAGTCGAATTTCAGCGCAACCGCGAACGCTACGAGTTCCTGAAATGGGGGCAAAAAGCCTTCAAAAACTTCCGCGTGGTGCCGCCCATGACCGGCATCGTCCATCAGGTCAATCTCGAATACCTGGCCGAAGTGGTGATGGAAAAAGACGGCGTGCTGTTCCCCGATTCGCTGGTCGGCACCGATTCGCACACCACGATGATTAATGGTTTGGGCGTGCTGGGCTGGGGCGTGGGCGGCATTGAAGCCGAAGCCGTTATGCTCGGTCAGCCGATGGATATGCTCCTGCCAGACGTGATTGGCTTCAAACTCTACGGCAAACTGCGCGATGGCGTGACCGCCACCGACCTGGTTCTCACCGTCACCCAAATGCTCCGCAAAAAAGGCGTGGTGGAGAAATTTGTCGAATTTTACGGCTCCGGCCTCGATAACATGTCCCTGCCCGACCGCGCCACCATCGCCAACATGGCCCCTGAGTACGGCGCGACGATGGGATTCTTCCCGGTGGATGCCGAAACCCTGCGCTACCTGAAACTGACCGGACGCCCGCAAGCCCTGATTGACCGCGCCGAAGCCTACTGCCGCGCTCAGGGCTTGTTCCGCGACGCCAACACCCCCGACCCCGAATTTACCGACACGCTCGAACTCGACCTCGGCTCGGTGGTCCCCTCGCTGGCAGGCCCCAAGCGTCCGCAGGACCGTGTGGCGCTCTCGGAGATGAAATCCACCTTCCAAAAGGCGCTGACTGCCCCGGTCAAAGAACGCGGCTACGAGTTGAGCGGCGAGGCCCTCAACCGTACCGCCACATTCGGGACGAATGGCTCGTCTCAAACGATGAAGCACGGTGCAGTCGTCATCGCCGCCATCACCTCCTGCACCAACACCAGCAACCCTTCGGTCATGGTCGCCGCCGGGCTGGTGGCCAAAAAAGCCGCCGAAAAAGGTTTGAGCGTCAAACCTTACGTCAAAACCAGCCTGGCGCCCGGCTCGCGCGTGGTGACGGAATACCTGAAAGCCGCCAACCTGCTCGACCCTCTGGCGCAGATGGGCTTTAACGTGGTCGGCTACGGATGTACGACCTGTATCGGTAACAGCGGCCCGCTTCCGGGCGAGGTCGCCAAAGCGGTAACGGGCAGTGACCTGGTGGCCGCGGCGGTCATTTCGGGCAACCGCAACTTTGAAGGGCGCGTTCATCCGCTCGTTAAAGCCAACTATCTCGCCTCCCCGCCGCTGGTGGTGGCCTACGCCCTCGCCGGGACGGTGGATATTGACCTGGAAAACGAACCCATTGGGCAGGGCAAAGACGGCAACCCGGTCTATCTGCGCGATATCTGGCCCTCCACGCAAGAAGTGGCCGATGTGGTTGCTGCCAGCCTGCATACCACCATGTTCGAGGAGCGCTATGCCAGCGTCTTTGAAGGCTCGGAAATGTGGCAGGAAGTAAAAGCCCCCGAAGGCGAACTGTTCGAGTGGAGCGAGGAATCGACCTACATCCATCACCCGCCCTACTTCCAGGAACTGACGCTCGAAACCGGCCCGGTGAACGATATTCGCGGGGCGCGCGTGCTTGGCCTGTTTGGCGATTCCATCACCACCGACCACATCTCCCCGGCGGGCAACATTGCCGCCGACAGCCCGGCGGGCAAATACCTGCAAGAGCGCGGCGTCGCGCCCAAAGATTTCAATTCCTACGGCGCGCGGCGCGGCAACGACCTGGTGATGGCGCGCGGCACGTTTGCAAACATCCGCCTGAAGAACCTGCTGGTTGCGCCCAAGGAAGGCAACTGGACGAAGTTTGACGGACAGGAAATACCCATCTACGATGCGGCGATGAAATACAAAGAAGCGGGTGTTCCTTCCATCGTGATTGCCGGAAAAGAATACGGCACCGGCTCCAGCCGCGATTGGGCCGCCAAAGGCCCCATGCTTCAGGGCGTCAAAGCCGTTCTCGCCGAATCTTTTGAGCGCATTCACCGCTCCAACCTGGTGGGCATGGGCGTTTTGCCCCTGCGCTTCCTCGATGGGCAAAACGCCGAATCGCTCGGGCTGGATGGTTCCGAAACCTTCGACATCCTCGGCCTGAGCAATGAGATGGCCCCGCAAAGCCTTGTCACCGTCAAAGCCACCAAACCCGACGGAGAAGTGGTTGAGTTTCAGGCTAAAGCCCTGCTGAATACCCCTGTCGAGGTCAATTACTACCGCAACGGCGGTATTTTGCACACAGTTTTGCGGAATTTAATGAAATAAGCCATTCATCATTCCGATAACTCCCCCATTCTTAGCGAAACCCAGCAAAGAATGGGGGAGGCTCAAGGGGGTTAGAATTCTTCAAAGCCGGTGATGCGCCCAAACTCACTGAAACTTTCACCCCATTAAGTCGTATGATTAAACGAGACTGGTCTCAGTCTCGTTTTCTTTGTAACGCCGCTCAGTCTCGTTATAAAAAATAAAAATAAACTTCATGATTATTTATTTATTGTTGACATATAATAAAAAATATATATAATAAAATTAATTATTAAAAAGGAGAATGCTATGAAAAATCGTGGTCAACCTGCGCTTGGGCTTATCCTGATTTTGCTCGGCGCATGGTTCATCGCCCAACAGCAAGTGCCCGCGCTCAAGGAGTGGGCTGCGCTTTACATGGATTGGCCCCTCAACATTGTCGCCATCGGCGGGGTAATTTTACTCATCGGCATCCTGCTTGGCGCGCCAGGAATGGCTATTCCGGCCTCGATTGTGGCTGGCGTTGGGGGAATTTTATACTATCAGCAAAGGTTCGAGGACTATCAATCCTGGTCTTACATGTGGACGCTGGTGATTGGCTTTATCGGCGTTGGACAGGTGCTTTCGGGCTTGCTGGGCAGTGGTCGGCGAGAAATTTCTTCTGGCTTAAATACCATTGTCGTCAGCGCGGTATTGTTCGTCATCTTCGCTGCCATCTTCGGCAAACTGACCATCCTCGGCTCGTTCGGCCCCGGCATCTTGCTGATTTTGCTTGGCATCTGGGTCATTACGCGCGGGCTGTGGCGCGGGCGCAGGAAGGAAGGCTGATATGCGGCGCGGCAACCTCTTTTGGGGAGGCATTCTCATTCTGTTGGGCATTTTATTCTCCCTGCAAGCGGCAAACATCATCGACGATGTCTTCGGTTGGTTCTGGCCACTGTTTTTAATTTTGCTGGGTATAGCGGTGCTGGTCAGTCGTTTTACCACGCCCAACCCGGCGAATGGCGAATCCTTCTCCATCCCACTGGAAAACGCGGCCAAAGTTGCGCTGGATATCGGCCTCGGCGCAAGCTCTGTCAAAGTAATGGGCGGCGCTCCGCGCGGAACAGCCGTTAGCGGTACGCAAGGGGCCACAATCAATTTCAAGAGCCATCTGAATGGCGACACTCTGACCGTCGACATCAACGCCGGGCCATCCTTTCTCCCCTTTCTCGGCCCGGAAGGCGGCTCGTGGTTTTTCCAACTGACGAACGAAGTGCCTGTTTCGATGAAGCTCGACGGCGGAGCAGCATCGCTGGATTTCGACTTCACCGACACCAAACTGGATTTTCTCGGCGTAGAGATGGGTGCTTCATCAATGACCCTCAAACTCCCCGCCAATGCCGGTCGAACGCTTATTGATGTAGAAGCAGGCGCAGCCTCGATGGACATCACCATCCCGCAGGGGGTGGCAGCCCGCATTCGCATAGAACAGGGCGCATCAGCGCAAAATATCGACCTGGCGCGCTTTCCCGAAATCACAAGCGGGTTATATCAATCTCCTGACTTCGAGAGCGCCGAAAACAAGGCCGAAATTAACCTGGAGGGCGGCGCCAACAGCATCACCATCCGCTAGCACAGCGCGGAAATTCCTGCGTGCCTTCAGGGAAAAAGGACTAAAACCATGAGACGTTTTGATTTTCGTACAATTTTCGGGGCCAGCCTCATCCTGCTCGGCGGGTTGATGCTGCTTGAAAAGTTGAATATCATTCAGGGGGCATCCGGCATATTCTGGGGACTCATTTTCCTGGCCGGAGCAGCCATCTTTTTGATGGTCTTATTGCAAGACCCTCAAAATCGTTGGTGGGCTATCTTCCCGGCCGCAGCGCTTGGGGGCATGGGCGGGGCTGCCATCCTTCCAGATACCTTTAGCGGTTGGGGCGGGGGAATTTTCCTGGGAACCCTCGGCCTGGGCTTCTTTGTCGTCTATCTCATTAACCGCGCGCACTGGTGGGCAATCATCCCTGGCGGCGTCTTGCTGACCCTGGCAAGCGTTACAACCCTGACCGAATTCGAAACTTTCAAAGCCGTCAACACAGGCAGCATCTTCTTCATCGGGCTGGGGTTCACCTTTCTGCTGGTCGCATTACTACCCAACCCACAGGGCGAAACCCGCTGGGCCTACATCCCTGCAATTGCGCTGGTACTGATGGGCGGACTGCTTGGCACTCAAGCCACAACCGGGCTGGTCGGCTACGTCTGGCCGACAGCACTTATCCTGGCCGGGCTGCTGGTCATCCTTGGCTTCTTCCAGCAAAAATAAACGCATTCACCCCACAAAAACATCCCTGTTTCAGCAGGGATGTTTGATAATTGCGAGGGTCTGGCTTCAGGCCGCCTCGACGCGAATATCGGGGAAAAACTGCTTAATCGTTCCCTCCACCCAGCCATGCAGCGTAGAGGGCGAGAGCGGGCATCCCAGGCAGGCCCCGCCCAGACGCACCCGAAGCGTCGCGCCATCAAAGGCGACAAACTCCACCGACCCGCCATGAAACTGCTCGATATACGCACTCAGGTTTTCCACCAGAGCCCGCAATTGGGCCTCTTTCGGACTGATATTTGACTCTGCCATCGGATAACCTCCATTTCCTAAAGGCGACACATTTTCCTTCACGCCTTTCTTAATCATGGCCTTAACTTGCTGTTGGGCATTGACCCAGCGCGAAGACACCGCCTGCGCCAGCCGGTCCAAGATGAGATGCCCGGTCTGCGGGTGATGCTCTTGCAATTCGCGCAAATCATCGCCATAGACCAGCAACACCTCACAGGGTGTGACACAAACGACCGAGGAACTATAAGCCGGATTCCCCAACACTGCCGACCAGCCAAATACGCCGCCCGCGCGAATCCGGTTCAGGTTGATAGGTTCGCCATCATAAGGCTTATAGCGAATAACCACTTCACCTTCCGTCAACAGATACAGGCAGGCGGCCTTTTCGCCTTGCTCAATAATAATTGCCCCTTCAGGATATTTGCGCGCATGAAAAAGCGGCGCGATAATTTTCAAATCCGCGCTACTTAAATCTTTGAACAATGGAAAACGAATCAATTCGGCTAACATTGTCTAGATAATAAATCGCTATGGCAGGCCTTACATAGTGGCAAACTTCCTGAATCCCTTGACATTAATCCCATTCTCGAATGACATTTTTTGCCCAGGCCCTGTTTTTTCAATCCCAGAAGTGCGAGATAACCCCACATCAGGTATACTTCAAAGATGTATCATTTTCTACAATAAAGGCATCTAATGATTAACCAGGCCGAATCACCTCTCTCGCTCGAAGCATTGCGGGCGGGCGACCGCACAGAATTTGCCCGTCTGGTAGACATCTACTACACCCCCATCTACCGGCTTGCGCTCAAAATGCTCGCCAATGAACAAGACGCGGAGGATGTGCTCCAAACCACGTTCTTAAAAGCCATCCAAAATATCCATGAGTTCGAGGGCCGCTCCAGCCTGTCCACCTGGCTATATCGGATTGCCGCCAACGAAGCCCTCATGCTTCTGCGGCGTAAACGCCCCCAGGTCTCCATTGACCAAGAGGCGGAGGAACCCGATGACAGCCTGCCCATGCCCGAGCAATTTACAGACTGGTGCTGCCTGCCAGAGCAGGAGTTTGCCACCCTCGAAGCCAAAAAACAACTCGACCAGGCCATCCAAAAACTGCCTGAAAAATTGCGTGTCGTCTTTCTCCTCCGCGACATCGAAGGCCTCTCCATCAAAGAAACCAGCGAAGCCCTCAACCTGACCGAAACTGCTGTAAAAACCCGCCTGTTGCGCGCCCGCCTGGCGTTACGCGAACAACTTTCCATCTACTTCTCAGAACGCATCCTACCGGAGCCGTAGAAATGTCCAAGCCCAAACACACTCACGACATCTCCTGCAAGCAACTGCTGGCCTCCATCGGCGATTACATCGAAGGCGACATCAGTCCTGAAGTGTGCCAGGAAATCGAACGCCATATCGCGGGGTGCGAACATTGCCGGGTGGTAGTTGACACCCTCAACAAAACCATTACCCTCTATCATGCTTCTGCGCAAGACTCTGAAGTTCCTGCTACTGTGCGCGGCAGGCTCTTTCAGGTTCTTAAACTGGATGACCTGCTGGAAAAGAAGTCCTAACCCTGTCCATTTTGCCACTTTTGGGCCGGTTTCGCATCCATATAAGAAAATCCCCCCCTTTACACGCCGCGCTGGCTGCCTGTTTCGACCAACCAGACCCGCCTTCAGCAATCCAGACCCGGCCTCAGGAGAACCATGGAAAAACTGCTCCCCACCGACATTGTGACCCAAATCCGCGATGTCTTTCAACAGCTCAAGCACCCGGTCCAAATCATGTTTTTCGGCACCCAAAAACACTGCGAATACTGCAGTGAAATTCGGCAACTGCTTGAAGAAGTCGCTGAAATCTCAGACTTAATCACTCTTTCCGTTCATGATGTAGACCAGGAACCAGACCTGGCAAAACTCTACAAAGTGGAAGGCAAAGCCCCGGCAACCGTCATCGCCGCGCGAGAAGGAGACCAAATCACTGATTTTGGCATCCGTTATCTCGGCATTCCCTCCGGCCACGAATTTACCACCCTCATCCAGGGCATCCTGCTTGTCTCCGGGCGAGATTCTGGTCTGATGCCCCAAACCCGAGAATACATCCAATCTCTCACCAGGCCCCTGCACCTCGAAGTTTTCGTCACCCCCACCTGCCCTTACTGCCCACGCGCGGTCGTCCTCGCCTATCAGATTGCCATGGAAAACCCGCAAATGGTGCTGGCCGAAGGCATTGAAGCCATGGAATTCAACGAACTCTCCAACCACTACATGATTAGCGGCGTACCAGATACCGTCATCAATGCGGATGCAGGCCGCGTGGTCGGCGCTGTTCCTGAAGGGCAAATGCTGGCCGAATTAATGCGCAGCGTAGGATAACTTTCTATGTCTGCCCGCCAGAAAGCCCTCAACCGCAAACGAAGCCAGCAAAATAACATCATGCTGCTGGTCATTGGGGCCGGGTTAATCTTGGTGGCACTGGCGGCGTTCTTCAGCCTGCCCAAAGCCCAACAAGAAATTGCCCAACAAGAACTTTCCGCCATTCCCGTCTCCGTCAACTTCGTTGCGCCCGATGTGCAACTGACCGACCTGGGCAATCAACCCGTTGCGCTCTCCAACTTTCACGGTCAGGTCATTCTCTACAATGCCTGGGCCACCTGGTGCCCACCCTGCAAACAAGAAATGCCCACCCTGCAAGCCTATTACGAAGCCCACAAAGAGCAAGGCTTTGTGATTGTTGCCATTGCAGATGGCCAAACGCTGGAAGAAATTGGCACTTTTGCCCAAGATTATGGCCTGACCTTCCCGGTCTGGCCCGACCCACAATACAAAGCCACCACCGCCTTCCGCACCAACAGCCTGCCCACCTCATTCGTCATTGACCGGGATGGCATCGTGCGTCTAACCTGGACCGGCGCCATCAGCCAGGCCATGCTCGAAGAATATGTAACCCCGTTATTGAAACAATAACAAAGCCTGAATCTTTCGATTTCGGAACAAAATTGGGAGATGTTGCATTCCCAAAGGAGCCAATACTCTAATGAACGCAAAAGTCACCTGGAAAAATGGAATGAGTTTCACTGGCAGCGCCAACACCGGCTTCGAACTGCCGCTTGGCGCCGACCCCAGCGTAGGCGGCGCAAACGACGGATTCCGCCCGCTCGAACTGATGGCCGTCTCACTGGCAGGCTGTACCGCCATGGATGTTATCTCCATCCTCCGCAAAAAACAACAGGAGGTCACAAATTTCGAGGTGCAGGTCAACGCCGAACAACAGCATGAGCATCCGCACGTGTTCACCAAAGCCGTCATCACCTACCTGGTCACCGGTCACAATCTCGCCGAAGCCGCCGTCACGCGCGCCATTGAACTCTCCGCCACCAAATACTGCCCGGCCCAGGCCATGCTCGCCAAACTATTCCCCATCGAACTGGTTTATGAAATTTACGAACAGAAAAAAGATGGGAAACAAGAACTGGTCGTTAAGAGTAAGTGGGAACCCAAAGCATAAAAACAAAGCGCGCGGGAAAACTCCAGGCCTGGCTTCATGAGGCCTGGAGTTTTGGTTAAAAACATGGCTCCAATCCATATCATTTTATACATACGCCGCCATTTGTTTTTCTACCCCAGCAAAATAGATGAATCCCACTCACCTGGTGGACATCCAGGCTTTCACAGTCTTATGCTACAATGCCTCTCATGCGAAATAAATCTCTTTTCATACTTATGGCCGCTCTTCTGTTCGGCGCGGTGATATGGGGGATACTCTGGCTACAGCCAGAAACAGCAACCATACCCTTTGATGGAGAACGCGCCTATCAACATGTCATCAAGCAAGTCGCGCTCGGGCCGCGCATTCCGGGAACAGAAAGTCATGCGCAGGCGATTGCGTACATCCAGACCACGTTGAACGCTGCCGGATGGCAAAACGAAGTGATGGTTGAGGAGTTCAAAGGGCAGAGAGTCAAAAACATCCGCGCCAGGCGCATCGAAGCCCAACCGGTCATTCTACTCGGCGCACATTACGATACCCGCATCTACGCAGACAATGACCCCCACCTCGAAAACCACACCAATCCCGTGCCGGGCGCGAATGACGGCGCTTCGGGGGTGGCCGTTCTGCTGGAACTGGCGCGCGTTCTCCCCTCAGACACGGTCGCTGTTGAACTGGTCTTTTTCGACGCAGAAGACAACGGTCGCATCGAAGGCTGGGATTGGATTCTCGGTTCCAGCGCGTATGCTCGCTCCATGCAATCGCAGCCGATGGCAGTGGTGATTGTCGATATGATTGGGGATGCCAACCTCAACATCTACATGGAGCGCAACTCTGACCCGGTTTTGACGAAACAAATTTGGGACACGGCCAAACGCCTGGGTTATGAACACGCCTTTCTCCCAGAATACAAGTATCGGGTGCTGGATGACCATCTTCCGTTCCTTGAAAAAGGCCTGAAAGCAGTCGATATCATTGACCTGGATTACCCCCACTGGCACACTCTCGAAGACACCCCCGATAAAGTATCCCCCCAAAGCCTGGAAATTGTCGGCAAAACTCTGCTGGTCTGGCTGACAGAGTACGGCGACTGCCTGGAGCAATCGAACTGTAATGCAGAGTAAATTGTCAAAGCCTTGCCTATGCGCTAAACTATAGGCATGAGCATCCAGGACAGTTTCTCACGCATTCGACCCATCCTGCAGAAACGCGCCTCAGCAACCCTGGCGCGCGGCGCGGGCGTGCGCGAAAATTTTCAGGACCAGTTAAATCGCTTTTTCGACCTGCTCGAACAATCGCTGGAATCTGGCGATGCCGCCTGGCTTGACCCATTGTTGCAAGACTGGACGCGTACCCGCACCGAGACCGACCTGGAACAGGGCGAACGCAACGTCACGAAACTGATTAATCAGATTGTACTGCTTACTCAGGATACAGCACGTGACAATCTGGAAGATACGGAGGCCCTGGAACTTGTTTCGGCCTTGCTACCCATTTATTTGCACTGCATCGAGCGTGTCACCGCCTACGAAAGCGAAGGCCGCATTTCGTACATCTCCAACGAACTGGCAAAAATGAACCGTATCGTCGAGCGGCTAGACAAGAGCAAGTCCAATTTCGTAGCAGTTGCCGCGCACGAATTCAAGACGCCACTCACGCTCATTGAGGGGTACGCCGCCATGATGGGCGAATTGTTACCGCCGGAGATGGAGCAAATCCAATCCCTCCTGCATGGCGTCCACAACGGCCTGCACCGCCTGCGCGACCTGGTCAACGACATGCTGGATGTATCCATGATTGACAACAATATGCTGCCGCTCAACATGCAGCCAGTCTGGCTCAACCGCATGTTCAAATTGCTCAAAGCCGAGCTCCTGCCAGTTTTGCAACAACGCAGCCAGGAATTGGAAATCAGGCCCTTCAAAGGGTCTGAAGAACTGCTCTTTGCCGACCCGGGACGGTTGTACCAGGCACTTAAAAACGTCATTAACAACGGTATCAAATTCACACCCGATGGCGGCAGGATTACCATCGACGGACGACTGCTGCCCGGCTTCATAGAAATCACCATCAGCGACACTGGCATCGGAATTGCGCTCGAAAACCAGGACATCATCTTTGAGAAATTTGGACAACTCGGCGATGTATCGCTGCATTCAAGCGGCAAAACGAAATTTAAGGGTGGCGGGGCCGGCATGGGACTGCCCATTGCCAAGGGCATCATCGAGGCGCACGGCGGTAGTATCTGGGTAGAATCGCCGGGCTATGACGAGAAAACCTGCCCTGGTTCCACCTTCCACATCTTGCTTCCGCTGCGCACCCAGCCCGACGACCCTGGCCTGGCGAAACTATTCGGACATACAGCCACCCATCCTCATTCCGCATCCCCTTAAAGCGGATATATAGACCCTGCCTGTGGTATGATTGAACCGGTGGGGCAAACCCCACGGGTCATTTTTTAATTGCAGGGAGTGCGCGCGCATGATTCGGTAGGCTTGGGTAACACGAACGTCTCCAGCGCTTTCTTTAACGAAAGCGCGCCCTGCTGGTTTAAATTCCTGACCAGTCAGTTCCTGTCGAATCTCATTGTAGCAACCTGCATTCACCTATGGCAAAAAAAATCCCTGAACCTACCATCCCACCCCGCGAACGAGCCTTCCTCGTCGGCGTGGAAATCTACCAGGAAAAAAACCTGCTCTCGCTGGATGACTCTCTCACCGAATTAGCCCTGCTGGCCGATACTGCCGGGCTGGAGGTCGTTGGCGAGATGACCCAAAAACTGGACCGCCCCAATCCCGAAACTTACATCGGCTCTGGCAAAGTAGAAGAGCTCAAAACCCTGGCCGAGGAAACTCTGGCGCAGGTCATTGTGTTTGATAACGAACTCAACCCCCGTCACCAGCGCGAACTGGAAACGCTTTTCGGAGAAAAAGTGCGCGTCCTCGACCGGACGGCGCTGATTCTCGACATCTTTGCCCAACACGCCCACACCAGCGAAGGCATGTTACAGGTAGAACTGGCGCAATATGAATACTATCTGCCGCGCCTGACGCGCCAATGGACCCACCTGGCCCGGCAAGCGGGCGGCGGCGGCGGACGCGCTGGCTCGGTGGGCGGGGTAGGTCTGCGTGGACCCGGGGAAACGCAACTGGAAGTGGACCGCCGACAGGTACGCTCAAAAATCGCGCGCCTGAAGCGTGAACTGGAAAAAGTGCGCGCCCGCCGCGAACGCTACCGCGCCCAACGCAAACGCAGCCGCATCCCAACAGTCGCATTGGTCGGCTACACCAATGCCGGAAAATCGACCCTGCTCAACCGCATTGCCAGAGCAGAGATTTATGCCGCGAATCAGTTGTTTGCCACGCTGGACCCAACGACCCGCCGGGTAGAGATGAGCGGTGGATACGCTGCGTTGTTCACCGACACCGTCGGGTTCATTCAAAAACTCCCCACCACGCTGGTGGCCGCGTTTCGCGCCACGCTCGAAGAGATTGCCGAAGCCGACCTGTTGTTGCACGTGGTGGATATTTCACACCCCAACGCCATGGCCCAGTTTCAGGCGGTTCAGCAAACGCTGGATGAAATCGGCGCCAGCCACATCCCAATCCTGACCGCACTCAACAAAGTGGACCGGCTAAAAGACCCGGATGCGGCACGAATGGTGCTGGAAAACTATCCACAAGCCGTAGCAATTTCTGCCACAAAAGGCATTGGCATCCCTGGCCTGATGGCGAAGATTGCGGCAGAACTCTATGAAACGTACACCCCCATTCAACTCTGGCTGCCCTACCAGCAAGGACAGCTACTCTCACTGTTTCACGAAGCCGGTCAGGTCGAGAAAATTGAACACGGGCGAGGCGGCGTCCTGATTTCAGGACGCATTCCGGGGCGTCTGGTGGCGCAATTTAAGGAATATCAGGCAGCACATCCTCCCCAAGAACAGGAGGCATGAACGATGGAATTCAAGAGAAAAGAACCCCAAACCTTCATTGAACGGATTTCTAAGCTGGTCGACAACGCCTCGGAATATTTTGCCCATCGCAAGGGATTACTCCCTCTGCTGGGCATTCTGCTGATATTGGTCAATTTCTTGCTGGTCAGCCTGCTGCCTGCCGAATGGTACCTTGTCCGTACCAACCTGGTGCTGCACCTGGGAATCATCACCGCTGTTTTGGGCATCCTGCTGGCGAAAGCCCTGTAAACAAACCAATAGAAAATGCCCCACAAAACGTCATACCCCTGCCGCGCGCTATATTTACCCATAAGGAGATTCCATGACTGACATTCCCCGCTGGGACCTTTCCAATGTCTACCCATCGCTCGAATCGCCTGAATTCCAGGCCGCCATTGAGAAAGTCAAACGCCAAATCGAAGAGCTGGAGCAGTTCTTAACCAGCCGCATCAGCCAGGCCAATCCCGCCACCCCGCCCACCGAACTTGGCGCGCTGCTGGGCGAAAGCGTGAAACGGTTCAATGCGCTCCAGGAACTTGGCTATACCCTGTACTCCTACATTCAATCCTTTGTTGCCACCGATTCGCGCGATACATTGGCAATGAAGAAAATGTCCGAGTTCCAACAGACGATGGTGCAGGTGCAAATGCTTGGGACGCAATTCCAGGCCTGGGTGGGCAAACTGGCCCCGGTGCTTGAAGCCGCTATCGCCACCAACCCGGTTGCCCAGGCGCACGCCTTTAACCTGAAAGAAACCGCCGAACAATCGAAATACCTGATGAGCGAAGCCGAGGAAAGCCTGGCCGCCGAACTGAGCCTGAGCGGCGCCAACGCCTGGAGCAAATTGCAAGGCACAGTCACATCCCAATTAACAGTAGATTTTGAGCTGGATGGCAAAACCCAAAAACTGCCCATGCCTGCCCTCATCAACCTGCGCTCACATCCCAATTCCGAGGTCCGCCGCCGCGCATACGAAGCAGAAAACAAAGCCTGGGATTCTGTCCGCGAGACGCTGGCCGCCTGCATGAACGGCGTCAAAGGAGAGGTCAACACCCTCAACAAACGGCGCGGGCGTCAGGACGCTTTACACAGCGCCATTGACGCCGCCCGCATCGACCGCCCTACCCTGGAGGCCATGCTGGGAGCCATGAAAGACTCCTTCCCCATGTTCCACCGCTACTTCAAAGCCAAAGCAAAGCACCTGGGGCAAGAAAAACTGGCCTGGTGGGACTTGTTCGCCCCGCTTGGAAAGACAGATACCAAATATTCCTGGGATGAAGCGCGCGCGTTCATCCTTGAAAATTTCAACAAGTTCTCGCCCGAACTGGCCAATTTTGCCCGCCAGGCCTTCGATAATCACTGGATTGACGCCGAACAGCGCGAGGGAAAGCGTGGCGGCGCGTTCTGCATGGGCATCCCGGCAGTTCGTGAAAGCCGCATCCTCTCCAACTTCGACGGCTCGCTCGACCAGGTCAGCACCCTGGCGCATGAACTTGGTCACGGTTTCCACAACTACTGCGCCTACCAGGCTGGAAAGACCATGATGCAGCAGGAAACCCCCATGACCCTGGCCGAAACTGCCTCCATCATGTGCGAAACAGTCGTAATGAACGCCGTCCTTCAGCAGGTGACTGACCCACAGGAAGAACTTGCCATCCTGGAAACCATGCTCAATGGCGATTCGCAGGTTATCGTTGATATTTATTCACGCTACCTGTTCGAGAAAGAAGTCTTCGAGCGCCGCGAAAAGAGCGAACTTTCTCCTGATGACCTGTGCGAAATTATGGAACGCGCCCAGAAGGAAACCTACGGAGACCTGGCTGCCTACCAACCCTATATGTGGACCTGGAAACCGCATTACTATTTCGCTGGTTTATCGTTCTACAACTTTCCCTACTCCTTTGGCCTGCTCTTCGGCACCGGGCTGTACGCCATCTACCAGCAACGCGGCGAAGAATTTGTGGCCGACTACAAGCACCTTTTGGCCTCCACTGGCGAAGCAACCGCCGCCGACCTGGCCAGCCGCTTCGGAATCGACATCCGCTCGCGCAAATTCTGGGAAGACAGCCTGAAGGTCATCGAGAAGAAAATTGAGCGTTACGAGCAGTTGTAGCAATGACCGGAAGAACCATGGACGGTAGGCCATCGTCCGTGGTTGTTAGTTTTGTATGAACAATGTCCCAACGAAAAGCCAAACTCCCTGCCCTGGTTACTGCGCTGGCCTTTCTGCTGGCGGCCTGTAAATTTTTGGAAGTGGTCGACTCGCTCCCACCTATCCAGCCGACCGAAACCGCCTCTCCCGCCCCGCCGACCGCCACCCCATCCGCCACAGCAACCCTGACTCCCATCCCCACTGCAACACTTTTTCGGGGCGTGCAAAATCCGGCCAACGGACACTGGTATCTGCTCGTAAATCAGAAACGCAGCTGGCATACCGCCCACGAATACTGCCGGGGAATGGGCGCATACCTGGTCACCATCAGTAACGAGACAGAGAATCGCTTCGTGTACAACCTCTCATCCGCTGCCTGGCTGGGAGCCAGCGACGAGAAGGAAGAGGGGGCCTGGACCTGGGTAACCGGCGAGCCAATCACTTACGCAAACTGGGCTGAGGGTGAGCCAAACAATTGCAGCACCCCCGATTGCCGCCCCGAACACTACCTGGCTTTTTCTGAAACGCCCTTGCTATGGAACGATATCCCAGCCTTAGAATTGCCCTTTATCTGCGAGTGGGATGAGTAAACAAGAGGAAAATTGTATGAACTGGAGCAAATGGCTGCATAAAATTGGCCTGGAGGGCAGCACAGTCCTTTTAACAGTGGCAGGAATCGGTCTGTCAGTAATTATCACCGCAGGGGTGCAGTTGCTCACCGGGCAGGGAATCCAACCGCTGACATACTTCCCCGCAATTCTGATTCCTATTCTGCTGGTGGCGCCCCTGGCATATTTTGCGCTTGACTTATTTTTGCAAGTAGAAGACTTGAACATCGAGCTCGTCCGCAAAGAAGCGCAAAACGAATACCTGAAGAAAGCCGCTTCCCAAAATAAGGATTCAGAGAAGGAACAGTTAATCCACGACCTGAACTCATTTGCCGGGACCGTTGCGCACGACCTTAAAACCCCTCTGACGACCATCACTGGTTTTGCCACCATGTTGGCCGACCAGAAAGTACAATTGCCGCCCGAACAGCAGCGTGAAGCCCTGCAAACCATCGTCAAAACCAGCCTGAAGATGAATAACATTATTCAGGAATTGATGCTGCTCTCCGCAGTACGCCAATCCACCGTCCGAATTGGCCCCATCCAGATGTCCAGCATCATCCACCAGACCAAACAACGCCTATGGGGCATCCTTTCAGAAAACAACGTGGAATTGATTGTCCCCGAAGCATCAGCCTGGCCGCGCGTCATCGGCTATGCCGCCTGGGTGGAGGAAATCTGGATTAACTACATCAGCAACGCCATCAAATACGGCGGCACGCCGCCGCGCGTCGAACTGGGCTTCGACCTGGACTACCAAAAATCCCCCTCCGGGCGAAGCATGGCACGCTTTTGGGTACGCGACAACGGAAAAGGGATTGCTTTCGCCGACCAGGCGCAACTCTTCACGCAATTTACCCGCCTCGACCAGATGCGCGCCGAAGGTCACGGCCTGGGACTTTCAATTGTAGCCCGCATCCTCGAAAAACTGGGCGGCGAATATGGCGTGGAAAGCGAACCCGGCAAGGGCAGCCTGTTCTTCTTTACCCTGCCCATGGCCGTCGTCGAACCCACTACGCGCCGCGCCCCAAAGTCAAAAAAATAACCAGCGCCTTTGCGTAAAATTCGCCTGCTGTAACGCAGCCCAAGGAGAATCTCATGCCCGAAGAACCCAAACCCGCCGAAGTCAAAGAAGAAAAGCGGGAAAAGCCCGAAGTCAAAGACAACCTGGTCGTCACTCAACACAAAATCACCATTGACCAGCAAGAAATCTCTTACACCGTCACCACCGGCACAATCGTCCTCAAGGAAGAACCCGACCGCGAAAAGGAATACGACGGCGAAAAGCCCAAAGCGCAATTCTTCTTCGTGGCCTACACCAAAGATGGCGTGGAAAACCCTGCCGAACGCCCCCTCACCTTCTCCTTCAATGGCGGCCCTGGTTCTTCCTCCGTCTGGCTGCACCTGGGGCTGCTCGGCCCGCGCCGGGTCGTCATGACTTACGAAGGCGACCTGCCCAAACCGCCCTACCAACTGGCTGACAATCCATTTTCCCTGCTCGACAAAACCGACCTGGTCTTCATCGACCCCATCAGCACCGGCTACAGCCGCCCGGCGCAGGGCGAAAAGGCCAAACAGTTTCACGGCTTCAAAAAAGATGTCGAAAGCGTGGGCGATTTTATTCGCCTCTACACCACCCGCTACAACCGCTGGCTCTCTCCCAAGTTCCTGATAGGCGAAAGTTATGGCACCACCCGCGCCAGCGCGCTTTCTGGCTACCTGCAAGAGCGGCACGGACTATACCTCAACGGCATCCTGCTGGTCTCCACCGTGCTGAACTTCGGCACCATCGACTTCACGCCCGGCAACGAGCTCCCTTACGTCCTCTTCCTGCCCTCCTACGCCGCCACCGCCTGGTATCATCGCGCGCTCAAAATCCGCCGCCCGCTCGAAACCCTCCTGACGGAAGTGGAACGCTTTGCCATCGAAGAATACGCCCCGGCCCTGATGAAAGGCGATTCCCTGCCCAAACGCGAGCGCAGCGCCGTGCTGGAAAAACTGGCCCGTTACACCGGCCTTTCTATCGACTACCTCAACCGCTCCAACCTGCGCGTTCCCGACTTCCGATTCTTCAAAGAACTCCTGCGCGCGCGCGGGCGCACCGTAGGCCGTCTGGATAGCCGCTTTTTGGGCATCGACCGCGACACCCTCGGCGAAGGCGCCGAAAACGACCCCTCCTACACCAACATCGTCGGCCCCTACACCGCCGCCTTCTACGATTACGTCCGCCGCGAACTGAACTACGAAACCGACCTGCCTTACGAAATTCTCAATTTCCAGGTCTGGCCCTGGTCTTATGCCGAACACGAAAACCAGCACGTTTACGTCGCCGAAACCCTGCGCAAAGCCATGACCATCAACCCCCACCTGAAAGTCTTCATTGCCAACGGCTACTACGACCTCGCCACCCCCTACTTTGCCACCGAATACGTCTTCAACCACCTCGGCCTCGACGAAACCCTGCGCAGCAACCTCAGCATGGCCTACTACGAAGCCGGACACATGATGTACATCCACCTGCCCGCCCTGGAGCAGATGAAAAAAGATTTGGCCGATTTTATTGAGAAAGCGAAGTAGGATTTTCGACACTCCAACACGCACCGCGCCCCAAACGTGGTGCGTGTTTTGCATGTTCTCCGAAACTGACTCCCCCTATCCTGCCTGCCGCTTATGAACGTCTACTACTCTGACGCCCATCTCCAGCACCAGCCACCCTTCGAAATCTTCGACGGCGGAGAAAAAGTTGCCAACTTCGAGGTCCCGCAACGCATGGAGCGCATTCTTGCCGCCCTGCGCGCCGATGGCCGCTTCAACATCCTCCCCCCCGAAGACTTCGGCCCCGCCCCCCTGCGTGCCGTCCACGACGAAAGTTATCTCTCCTTCCTGCGAACCGCCTTCGACGAGTGGTCATCTACCCCGCTGGATGCTGACTACGAGCGCCACGCCCTGCTCCCGGCCACCTTCCCACCCGCCGGGTGGCGCAACCACGTTCCCCAAAGCATCCTGGGCCGCGCCGGATATTACATGATGGATTTATCGGCCCCCATCGTCGCTGGAACGTATCAGGCCGCTCTCGCCTCGGCCAACTGCGCCCTCACTGGCGCAAAATTCATTTCATCCGTTAATCTGCTTCAAAAATCCGTTCGCGCATCCGTTTCTCCGCTTCGTCCGCTGTCTGCATTTGCTTTGTGCCGCCCCCCCGGCCATCACGCCGGACGCGCCAACTGCGGCGGATACTGCTACATCAACAACGCCGCCGTTGCCGCCCATTGGCTTACCCAATTTGGCAAGATAGCCCTGCTCGACATCGACTACCACGCCGGAAACGGCACCCAGGATATTTTCTACACTCGTTCCGATGTCCTGACCATCTCCATCCATGCCGACCCCAACTACGAATATCCTTACTACTGCGGCTACCCCGACGAAACCGGAACAGGCGAGGGTTTGGGGTATCACCATAATTTCCCATTGCCGCCCGGCGCCGATGACCCAACCTATCTCGCTACATTACAAACGGCGCTGGAACGAATTGCGGCCTATCAGCCATCGTTCCTCGTCATTTCGGCGGGAATGGACATCTACGGAGAAGACCCGCTTGGCAAAATTCGCGTCACCACCGCAGGCATTGCCCAAATCGGGCAGCGAATTGCGGCGCTGAACCTTCCTGCCCTGATTGTGATGGAAGGCGGCTACAATACCGAGGCGCTGGGGACAAATATGCGCGCCTTCCTGGAGGCCTTTCATGAAAACTAAACTCCTTCGTATTTTGGGCGGTTTTGCTGCCGCTTTGCTGTTATTTGTCTTGTTGGCCAACCTGTTGGCGCGCCCCGCCCCTGACCATCCCTACTACACCGACCGGCCTGCAGTAATGGTCATTGCCCATCAGGGCGGCGATGGTCTATGGCCTGGCGATACGCTCTTCGCCTTTCAAAATGCCGCCAGCATGGGCGTAGACGTGCTGGAAATGGACTTGCACATCACCAAAGACAACGCGCTCGTGCTTATCCATGACGAAACAGTGGACCGAACCACCAATGGCAGCGGCACAGTCGAAGAACTGACTCTGGAAGAAATCAAAAGGCTCGATGCTGGATACCACTGGTCTCCCGACGATGGAAAAACCTTCCCGTTTCGCGGACAGGGCATCACCATCCCCACCCTCGAAGAAGTTTTCCAAACATTTCCCAATCACCGCATGGTCATCGAAATCAAAAAAACAGAACGTTCGATAGCCGCGCCCTTTTGCGCTCTCATTCGGCAATATGGAATGCAAAACCGGGTACTGGTGGCTTCTTTTCATGATGAACGAATGACCGAATTCCGCGCCGTCTGCCCCGAAGTGGCAACTTCGGCGGCCCGGCAAGAGACGACCACTTTTGTTTTATTGAGCAAGGTTTTTCTGGGGGGACTGGTGGTTCCGGCTTATCAGAGTTTGCAAGTGCCAGAACAATCAAGCGGCATTCGCGTTCTCACCGACCCATTCGTCCGCGCCGCGCACCGCCAGAACTTGAAAGTGGAACCCTGGACCATTAACGACCCGGCCCAAATGCAACAGTACATCGAATGGGGCATAGATGGCATCATCACCGACCGCCCCGACTTGCTGCTCAAAGTGCTGGGGCGGGCCAGATAACCCTTGTGCGTGCCTGATATGCAAACTGCCTTGCTCCGCGCCGGAGGAATCTTTACATGCTATCATCTTTCAAAGTAGAGTTTTTTTATCTTATTAAGATATGGAGAATACGATGAAAGCATTGCGCCTTGCCACGCTGACAGGCGGGATATTTATTCTATCGCTTGGCCTGGGTTTTGCCTTCCAAATGCCGCAGGCCACAGCCGCCTGGCCCTGGCCTGATGGCCGGCTATCGTACCTGTTTATCGGCTCCATTCTCGCGGCCGTCAGCGCCGCCATGCTCTGGATTGGCTGGACCGGGACCTGGGGCGCATTGCCTGCCGGAGCATTGAATGTACTGGTCATCTCACTACTGGCCGGGGGCTACTTTATCCACTTGCTGATAAATGGCCGAACCGAATTGTTGGCATTTGTGGCAATCAGCCTGCTGGCCGCCCTCGCCAGCGCCGGGGCCTTCTTTTGGAGCCGCAGATTTCCCTTAACCGATGAACGCCCCACGCCGCGCCTGGTATTGTTTTCCTTTTGGCTTTTCACAGCCGCCCTCATTTTGACGGGTGGCGCGCTGTTGTTACGCCTGCCAGTCTTCCCCTGGGCCGTCAACCCTGATTCCTCGTTCATCTTTGGCAGTATTTTTGTGGGTGATGCGTTTTATTTTATCTACGGCTTGTGGAAACCGCGCTGGCAGAACGCCCTCGGCCAGTTGTTAAGCTTTCTGGCCTATGATTTAGTGCTGATAATCCCTTTTATCAACCTGTTCCAAACTGTCAAACCAGACCTGTTGCTCAACCTGACGGTGTATGTGGCGGTACTGATTTACAGTGGATGGGTGGCAATTTACTTCTTGTTCATCCACCAACCAACCCGAATTTGGGGCAAAAAGTCAGTTACTGCGAATCCGCTGCGCATCTAACACATTCGCCAGGTTTTCCATGCGGGTCAGCACCCGGCTCAGGTGGGCAATATCACGCACTTCCACCACCAGACGAATATCGGCTGTATCGGCCTTTTCGTGGGCGTGATCGACCTTCACTTTGACATCAACAATGTTAACGCCCTCGCCGGTCAGCAGGTTTGAGATGTCGCCCATCAAGCCCTGTCGGTCGAAAGCCGTCACGCGAATCGGGACAGGGTAAGTATTGGTTGGCTTGCCCCAACTGACTTTCACCAGTCGCTCTTTTTCTTTGATGGTGGCCCGCAAGACGTTTGGACAGTCTTGCCGGTGAATGGTCGCGCCACGTCCGCGCGTAATATAGCCTACAATTGGGTCGCCAGGCGTGGGATTGCAACACCTGGCGGTGACCGTGAGCAGCCCACGCAGGCCAACCACAGAAACGGCATCGGTTGAAGTAGTTTCTGCTTTGGGTGCAGAGGCCACCAGTTCATCGGTCGTTTCCTGTTCTGAAATCAGGCTGACAATTCGTCCAATGGGCAGGTCGCCGCAGCCCAGGTCAACGAACATCTCATCGGGGTTTTTGTATTCCAACTGGCGGGCGAGCGTTTCCAGGTTGAGTTCGCCCAAACCCAGGCGGCGAAATTCGCGCTCCAGCATGGCGCGGCCTTGCGCCAGGTTTTGCTCGCGGTCTTGCTTTTTGAACCATATTCGGATTTTGGAACGCGCCCGTTGAGTCTTGACCAGGCCCAGAGTGGAATTAAGCCAGTCGCGGCTGGGGCCGCCTTGTTTAGCAGTCAGAATTTCAACCCGCTGACCGGTCTTCAGCACATAATCGAGCGTCACCAGTTTGCCATCCACCTTGGCTCCCCGACAGTGATGTCCGACATCCGTATGGACGTGATACGCAAAATCTATCGGAGTAGAACCAGCTGGAAGGTCAATGATATCGCCTTTGGGGGTGAAGACATAAACGCGGTCCTCAAACACGTCGGTTTTCATCGACTCAACGAATTCCTGGGCATCGTTGACATCCTGTTTCCATTCCATCATTGAGCGCAGCCACAAGATATGCTGCTCATACTTCGCATCACGCCGCGTACCGCCCTCTTTGTACCTCCAGTGCGCCGCAATGCCGTATTCGGCATTCTGGTGCATTTCGGTCGTGCGAATTTGCACTTCAAGCGGTTTGCCATCATCATAAATCACCGCCGTGTGCAACGACTGATAGAAATTGTCTTTAGGCGCGGCGATGTAATCATCAAACTCACCAGGGATAGGCCGCCAGTGGTTGTGGATGATGCCCAGCGCGGAATAACATGCCGGAATATCAGACACCAGCAACCGCACGCCTCGAATGTCACGCACCATTTCGAAGGATTTGCCCTTCTGAATCATTTTCTTGTAAATTGAATAGATATGCTTGGGACGCCCGCTGATTTCGGCCTTGATGCCAGCCTGCTGCAAAACGCGCGAGAGAGTTTCGATAATTTGACCAATTTGCTCCTCCCGCACACTACGCCGGTCGGCGATTTGCTCGGCAATTTCTTTGTATTTTTCGGGGTTGACATAGCGAAACGAAAGGTCTTCCAGTTCCCACTTGATTTGCCAGATGCCGAGGCGGTTGGCGAGCGGAGCGTAGATATCGAGCGTCTCCTGGGCAATCCGTTTCTGTTTTTCGGGCCTGGCAAAGCCCAGGGTACGCATGTTATGAACACGGTCAGCAAGTTTAATCAATACCACCCGCACATCATCGTTCATCGCCAGGAAAGTCTTGCGCATTGCTTCAATGGTGATTTGTTTCTTCCGCCTGGAAACCTGCTCCGGCGTAAGCGGCTCCTCTAAATTTTCACCATTGTTTCCAAAATGGTCACTGCGCGAGACGCGTGGAAGACTGTCCAGTTTGGTCACGCCATCAACCAGATTCGCAATGACCTCCCCAAACTTGAGCCGCAGTTCCTCCAGGCTGATGCTGGTATCTTCCACTGTATCATGGAGTAAGCCTGCCGCTACAACATCAGAGGGCATGCGCATCTCAGCCAGGATGTTGGCGACTGCCACGCAATGATTGATGTATGGCTCTCCCGAATGGCGTTTTTGCCCGGCATGAGCTTCGGCAGCCGTTTCATAGGCACGGCGCACGGTATCCCGGTCAAACTCGTTGTAGTAATCGGGAAGGTTCTGCATCAATTGCTCAAAATTAATGGCCTGTTCAATTTTCATACCTGAAATTTTATTCCAAATGAACAGAAAAAATCATCCCAATTTCAAAAGAAATTCAAACTCGTCAGAGATTTTCCGAACATTTTCTACAAAGATTCACAAATTCCATTACAATATAACAGTTTACAGCGCAAGGAGGGCGCCATGCCCGAAAGTCACCTGGAATTGTTGGCACAGATTGCCAGCTTATATTACGAACAAAACCTGAAGCAAGAAGAAATCGCCGCCCGCACTGGCTATTCGCGTTCGATGATTTCTCGGCTGCTGACCGAAGCGCGCGAAAAAGGCGTCGTCGAGATTCACATCAACTACCCTCTGGAACGCTGCCTGGACCTCGAAGAAGCCCTGCAAACTGCGCTTCAGTTACGCATCGTGCGCGTTTTACAACGCGGCACGCTTGGCTACCCCGAAATGCTCCGCAAATTGGGGGCAATGGCTGCCCAACTGGTCGAGGAATTGGTAGAGCAGGGCTGCAAACGCATTGGCATTTCATGGGGAACCGCGCTTTATGAAACGGTCTCTGCCATGCGCCGAGGCAATTACGCCGATACACAGGTCTACCAAATTATCGGTTCTGCTGGCACGCTCACGCCAGAAACAGATGGACCCAGCCTGGCGCGCCATTTGGCTGAAGCGCTGGGCGGGCAATATTACACCATCCCCGCTCCACTGATTGTGGCAAATCCTGCTCTACGCGAGGCCCTCCTGCAAGAGCCAAGCATCGCCCGGGTCATTCATCAAACTCTCACGCTCGACCTGGCGCTGGTCGGCATTGGCTCAATGGACCCAGCCTCGTCCAGTTGGGTGCGCGCTGGATACTTCAATGCCGAACAGGCACATCACTTAACCCAGGCGGGAGTGGTAGGCGACGTATGTGGCCTTTTGGTCGACCGTGCCGGGCAGTTGCGTGAACCCGAACTGCAAAGCCGCGTGATAGGCATTTCTTACGAAGCGCTCAAAGCCATTGCGCTCAAAATGGGAATTTCTGCCGGAGAGGTGAAAACCCTGCCCATCCTGGGCGCCTGCCGCGCCGGGCTGGTAAACTGCCTGGTGACCGATGAAACCGCCGCGCTCGGCGTTCTGGCGGCCTTCCGTGAAGATTTGGAGCGCGGCGTAAATCCACATTAAGCGGTGGAGCGCCCTTTCCACCTTGTTTACCAGAGGTTCATGTCCGTTTCAAATCAAAACCTTTTGGAGACGGATTTTGCGAATCCGTCCAATCCACGAAATCCGTATACAGGTTTGAAGCCGCGCCTTCACATTTGTGCAAATTATTCACGAATGCTAGAAAAATTCCGGCATTTTTTGTACAATACATCTATCACTCTTTTTGTCTGTTTACCTGCGCGCGTATGTCAAATTCACCCTTCCCCGCCATGCCATTTTCTCATGAGCAAGCCCTGAGTTTGCTCGATACCATGCTCCTGATTCGCGCCTTCGAGGAAAACGCTGAAGAAATGTATGCCCTCGGAAAAGTCCATGGCACCATGCACCTTTCCATTGGGCAAGAAGCCTGCGCCGTTGGCGCAGCCAGCGCTCTTCGCCCCGGGCATGATTATTTGCTCAACGTCCATCGCGGACACGGTCACTTCCTGGCCTGGGGAGGCGACGTGAACCGCATGATGGCCGAATTTATGGGCAGAGAAACCGGTTACTGTCGCGGACGCGGCGGCTCCATGCACATTGCCGATGTAGAGGCCAACAACCTGGGCGCCAACGGCATTGTGGCGGGGAACATGCCCATTGCCGTCGGGGTGGGATTGAGCATCAGAGCCCGTAAAACCGACCAACTCGTCTTGTGTCTGTTCGGCGATGGCGCGGCGAACGAGGGCGCGTTCCACGAATCGCTCAACATGGCTTCCATCTGGAAATTGCCGGTTCTGTATCTGTGCGAAAACAACGCCTATGCCATGTCCATGTCCATTCGCAAAGCGATCAACATTGCCCAAATCAGTCAACGCGCCTGCGCCTATGGCATGCCCGGCAAAACCGTTGATGGCAACGACCTGACTGCCGTTCACCATGCCATTCGAGAAGCCGCCGAACACATCCGCTCTGGAAACGGCCCCTACCTTTTGGAACTGGTTACTTATCGCTGGAAAGGCCACTCCAAGAGCGATAAACAGGCCTACCGTACCCGGGACGAAGTTAAAGAATGGATGGCGAAAGACCCCGTCCGCCGGTTTGCAGCCCAAATGGGGCTGGATGAGGCCACACTGGAAGAACGCCGCAAACTTGCGCGCGAGAAAATTCAGACGGCTGTGGCCTTTGCCGAAGCCAGCCCGGAACCGCTGCTCGAAACCATCGAGGAGGGTGTCTATGCGTGAATTGACCTACGCTGAAGCCTTACGCGAGGCCATGCGCCTTGCCATGCAAAAAGACCCGATGGTTTTTGTAATTGGCGAAGACATTGGCGTATATGGCGGAGCGTTTGGCGTCACCGCCGGGTTGGTTGACGAATTTGGCCCGGAACGCATCATAGACACCCCCATCTCTGAAGCGGGGATTGCCGGGGCCTGCGTAGGCGCCGCGCTGACCGGCATGAGGCCGATTGGCGAAATGCAGTTTTCCGATTTCGTCACGCTGGCTATGGAACAATTGGTTTTGCAAGCCGCCAAAGTGCGCTTCATGTTCGGCGGCAAAGCCAGCGTGCCGATGGTCATGCGCCTGCCGGGCGGTTCTGGCACGGGCGCAGCCGCGCAACACTCCCAAAGCCTGGAAGCCTGGTTTACGCACATTCCCGGGCTCAAAGTCGTCATGCCTGCTACCCCGCACGATGCCAAAGGCTTGCTGCTGGCCTCGATTTATGATGGCAACCCCGTTATTTTTGTGGAACACAAATTGCTTTATAAGACCAAAGGCGAAGTTCCCGAAGACTGGTATACCGTGCCGCTCGGCCAGGCGCAAGTGGCGCGCGAGGGGCGGCATCTCACGCTGGTTGCCACATCCATCGAAGTTCTGCGCGCCCAGCAGGCCGCCCAAACCCTTTCTGGCGAGGGCATCGAAGTCGAAATCATAGACCCGCGCAGCCTGCGCCCGCTGGATGTTGAAACGATTGCCGCCTCCGTCAAAAAGACCGGCAAACTGCTCATCGTCCATGAATCCGTCAAAACCGGCGGGTTTGGCGCCGAAGTGGCGGCCCGTATTGCCGAACACGAAGCCTTCGATTACCTCGAAGCCCCCATCCGCCGTCTGGCCGGGCGTGAAATGCCCATTCCGTACAATCGCACGCTCGAATATCACACCGTGCCTCAAGTCGAAGACATCGTTGCCGAAGCCCGAAAACTGGCAAAAGGCGAGTACTGACCATGAAAGCCGTCATTATGCCCAAGTTCGGTTTCACTCAGGAAGAGAGTGAAATCCTGGAATGGAAGGTCAAGAATGGAGACCGGGTTGAGCAGGGCGACCCCTTGGCGGTCGTCTCCACCGACAAGGTGAGCATGGAAGTGGAAGCTCCCGAAGCGGGCTTTGTGGCTGGCATTCAGCATCCGCAGGGGACAGTGGTGCGGGTGACGGAAGTCATTGCCTACATCCTTCAGCCGGGTGAAAGCCTGCCTGCGAATTCTCCTGCGGCGGTTTCTGCTTCATCCGGTTCCTCGTCCGCTCTTTCATCGGCGCCGCCTGCTGCGCAGCCGACGCCAGTTGCCGCCCGATTAGCCGCCGATTTGGGGGTGGATGTGGCGGCCATTCCGGGCAGCGGCCCCGGCGGAAGAATCACCCGCGCCGACGTGGAGCGTTACGCTGCCACCAATCAGCCTGGCAAACCGCGCATTGTCCCTGCTGCCCGCCGCCTGGCGCGTGAATTGGATGTGGACCTGACCGAACTGTCTGGCAGCGGCCCACGCGGGCGCATTCAGAGCGAAGACGTGCGCCGCGCCGCGCAAGAACGCGCCTCAGCCGCATCCCCTGCTCCGGTCATGGAGGCAAGCTCCGGTCTGACCGCGTTCGATGAGATTCCGCTGCAGGGCATGCGAAAGACCATCGCCGCGAATATGCTGCGTTCCTGGCAATCCATTCCAACCATCCACCTGGAAATTGACGTGAATATAGACGCCAGCCTGACGCTCTTGCAAACCGCTCAAAGCCGCGCCGGAGAGCGCAAAGTGTCGCTGACGGCAGTCGTTGCAAAAGCTGTTGCCTGGGCGCTGCGCCGCCACCCACGTCTGAACGCCCACCTGGAAGGGGAAACCCTGCGCGAATGGAAGGAAGTGCATTTGGGCATGGCTGTTGCGCTCGAAGACGGTTTGATTGTGCCGGTTCTGCATCACCCCGACCGCAAAGGCATTTTGCAAATTGCCGAAGAACTCAACGATTTGGCCGCTCGCGCGCGCAACAATCAATTACGCCTTACAGATTTGCAAAATGCAACGTTCACAATTTCCAATCTCGGAATGTTTGGGATTGACCGTTTTACGGCTATAATTAACCCGCCTCAGGTTGCAATTTTAGCGGTCAGTGCAGTTAAGAAAGTATTTGTTGCTAACGAAATCGGTCAGCCGGTGTTACACTCGGTGATGAACTTGCGTCTTTCTGTCGACCATCGCGCTGTAGATGGCGCTGCCGCCGCGCGTTTTCTGGCAGATCTGCGGAAAGCACTGGAAACCCCGTCGGAGATGTTGTTATGGCAATAACATTGCAGGATTATCTCGTTCCAGAAGCGCTCATCTTTGGCATGAATGCAGAGACTTCGGAGGAAGTCATCCGCAACTTATGTGGTAAATTGATGTATGCGGGCTATGTACGCGGCTCGTTCGTGGAAGGCGTGCTGGCGCGCGAACGCACCCAGCCGACTGGTTTGCCGCTGGAAGGCAAACACAACGCTGCCATTCCGCATACGGATGTTGACCATGTCATTAAACCCGGTATTGCGATGGCAACTCTGGCGCACCCGGTCAGGTTCCGGAACATGGTCAACCCCCAGGAAGAAGTGCCAGTGCATCTGGTTTTCTTGCTGGCGCTCGACCAGCCCAAATCACAAATCGAGATGCTTCAGCAAGTTTCGCACATTCTACAAAATCCGAATCTGGTAGAAAATCTGCTCAATGCCCGCAATCTGTTCCAGGTTCGCGAAACGTTACGCAAGGCCTGACGCAGTCATGCCCGTGCAGGGATGGCTGCGTTTTTATTTCGGCTCAAATTTCAATCAGGAGAGAAGAATATGCCTAAACCCAAACGAATTTTAGTGGCCTGCGGCACAGCCATTGCCACCTCCACGGTCGTTGCCAAAGCCGTCGAAGATGCATTGCGAGAGCGCGGAATTGAGGTCATCACCCAACAGTGCAAGGCGAGCGAAGTCGCCAGCATGGTGCAAGGGGTAGACCTGGTTGTCACTACCACACCTGTTCCTACAAATTTAGGAGTACCTGTCATTCAAACGCTTGCTTTTCTAACAGGCATCGGGAAGGAGGCCGTTATTGAGCAAATCGTCAAGACTCTCGCCGAAAAATAATTTACTCTCCTTAAAAATCTTCTATTTCTCAACATCAAGAAAGGAGTAAGTCAAAATGGAGGGTTTTCTTTCGGGTCTAAAGGCAATTATTGATGCCCTTGGCGCGACGGTGTTGTTGCCCATTATCATTTTCATCATCGCAGCGGTGATGGGCGCCAAACCTGGCCGGGCATTCCGCGCTGCCGTGACGATTGGGATTGCCTTTATCGGCATCAACTTAGTCATTGGCCTGATGTGGGGCAGTTTAACTGAAGTTGGGCAGGCCATCGTAAACAATCTGGGGATTGAGCGTGATGTCATGGATATGGGCTGGCCGTCGGCAGCGGCCATCGCCTTTGGCAGCCCAGTCGGGTTATGGGTCATCCCCATTGCCATCCTGGTCAACATCGTATTCCTGGCGTTGCGGTTGACCAAAACAGTCAATATTGACGTGTGGAACTACTGGCACTTCGCCTTCCTGGGTTCACTGGTGCTGGCCGCCACCAACAACCTGGCCTATGGCCTGATTGCCGCCGCCATTGCAGCCGCACTGGCGCTCTTTCTGGGCGACTGGACAGCCAAAGCAGTGCAATCGTTCTATGGCACCCCAGGCATTTCCATTCCGCACCTCACTTCTGCTCCCGGCGTCCCCTTTGCGATTGTGACGAACTGGATTGTGGACCGCATCCCTGGCCTTAAGGACGTGGAAGCCGACCCCGAAACCATCCGCAAGAATTGGGGAGTGATGGGCGAACCAGTCATCCTCGGCCTCATCATTGGGATTGTGCTGGGCATTCTGGCCTTCTACAATGCGGGCGACACCACCACCATCATCACCAAAGTCCTGCAGACTGGCATGAACCTGGCAGCGGTCATGCTGCTCCTGCCGCGCATGGTGCAAATTCTGATGGAAGGCCTGATTCCGGTTTCGGAAGCTGCGCGCGAGTTCATGCAGAAGCGCGCCGCAGGACGCGAAATCTATATCGGTCTGGATTCCGCCATTCTGGTCGGGCATCCGGCTGCCATTTCGTCCTCGCTCCTGCTCGTTCCGATTGCCATTTTGCTCTCCATCGTCCTGCCAGGCAATCGCGTTATCCTGTTTGCCGACCTGGCGGTGATTCCCTTCGTGGTGGCTTTGTTTGCTCCGCTCATGCGTGGCAACATCGTCCGCATGGTGATTGCTGGCACGCTGGAACTGGCGGTAGGCTTTTACATCGCCACCGGGTTAGCCGATTTCTTCACAGCAACTGCTCGCAGCGCCAATTTTGCCATCCCCGAAAACGCAGTGCGCATCACCAGCATTGCCGATGGCTTCCTGTGGCCGGGCTTCCTGTTCACCAAACTGACCGAGTGGTTGAACGTAGGCGGCCTGGTGGTGTTGGCGGTTTTGCTGGGCGTGGCGATGTTCTTCTACCTGAAGAATCAGACCTCTTGGGAAGTGGCCGCTGGCGCACCTACCTCGAAATAGCCTGAACGAATCTCTATTTCTCTCCTGATAGAAGCCGGGGTGGACTGGTCAATGCTGGTCTGCCCCGGCGCTTATTTGCAACCAAAAATGATTGACGCCTTCTTGCGCTCCATAATTGGCTCCTGGGGAAATTGGCTGTTAGACCAGTATATAGCAAACGCGCTCTGGATTAACGGCCTGGTGCTAGGGTACGCGCTGTTGGTCGGCCTGGCACGTAGAAATTTCCAATCTACCCAGCAATTTTTTCTGACTTATCTTGAACAAAAATATACCGCGCAATTCAAAAGCAAGAGCCAACAACAAATGACTCGGTTTATTAAGCATGTTGCCCTACCCTGGCAGCAGGCCCTCAAACATACAAGGTTTCCTTTTCTTTCTCCGCCCAATAGTCTATGGGTGTATCCCAAGACCGAAGCGCGCCTCCGGCAAATGTTTTCGGCTGAGTTTTTAGCCAAATCCATAAACCATAAACGTTAATTTCTCTCCTTCTGAAACGACTATGCCTGAACTCATCTTCACCATCAAAAACAAAGTTGGCTTGCACGCCCGCCCGGCAAGTTTGTTCGTGCGCGAGGCGGTCAAATTTCAATCGAACATTACCGTTTTACATGGCGAAAAACAAGCCAACGCCAAAAGCATCCTGAATGTGTTGGCCTTAGGGGTTAACCAGGGCGCGCAAATCACTCTGCGTGCAGAAGGCCCCGACGCAGAGTTAGCCTTACAAGCATTACAAACGCTCATTGAAACCAATTTTGGCGAAGCGGAATAATAGACTATGAAAAAGATTCAGGGAATTGGCGCATCGCGTGGCATTGCCATTGGGCCAGCGCATATCTTCGCGCAAGAAGATTTGAAATTTTCGGCGCAAGTGGTTGCCGACCCCGAAACAGAATGGCACCGCATGAGAACCGCCCTGCAAACTGCTCAAATGCAGTTGAAAGAAATATCCACTCATGCCGCCGAACAACTGAATCACCAGGAATCTGCCATCTTTGAGGCACACTTGCAAATGTTAGAAGACCCCGAATTGCAGGCGGCTCTTCAATCAGATATTCTGCAAGAACGGAAGAATGCCGAAAGTGCTCTCATAGAAAACACTGAACGATATGCGGCGCAATTAGAAGCACTGGACGACGCATATTTCCGCGCCCGCGCCGCCGATATTCGGGATGTAGCCCGGCGGTGCTTAAGAATTTTGCTTGGAAAACCGCAGCCAGACCTGACGCTTCATCAACCTTCTATCCTTGTTGCCCGTGACCTGACCCCCTCCGACACCGTCTTGCTCGACAAAAGCCGTCTGCTTGGTTTTTGTACTGCCGAAGGAGGCTCTACATCGCACACGGCTATTCTGGCAAAAGCACTGGGCATCCCGGCAGTGGTTGGAGCAGGCGAGGCGGTTCTCTCCATTACGGCAAATGACCGCCTGATTTTGGACGCCCATCACGGAACCGTGCTGGTCGAGCCAGATGAAGAAACGCTCCAACACTTTGCGCGCGCGCAAAATGCGGAACGCGACCGCGCCGCACAAGAACGCACGCACGCCACCGAACCGGCCATCACGCAAGACGGTCATCAGGTGGAAGTGGTCGCCAACGTCGGCCGTCTTGATGACGCACACCACGCGGTGGAACTGGGCGCCGAGGGAATTGGCTTGCTGCGCACCGAATTTCTCTACCTCGACCGTCAAACTGCGCCCGATGAAGAAGAGCAATACCGTGCTTACAAAGCCATTTTCGAGGTCATGGGAACACGCCCAGTGGTCATTCGAACGCTTGACGTGGGCGGCGACAAGGAATTGCCTTACATTGACCTGGGGCGCGAAGAAAATCCGTTCCTGGGCTGGCGGGCAATACGAATGTGCCTGGATAACCCCGAATTTTTCAAGACCCAATTGCGTGCCATTTTGCGCGCCGCCGTCGGACACGACATCCGCATCATGTTCCCCATGATTGCCACCGTGAGCGAAGTACGAAAGGCGCGCGCCCTGCTCGAAGAAGCCCGCGCCGAGTTACAACACGCCGCTCAGGCGTTCGGCGAGCAAATTCAGATAGGAATCATGGTCGAAATTCCCTCCGCCGCGCTGATGGCCGATGCCCTGGCGAAAGAGGTCGATTTCTTCAGCATCGGTACCAATGACCTGACACAGTACACGCTGGCAGTGGAACGCACCAATAAACGAGTGGCGCATCTTTCTAATGCGCTCGACCCTGCCGTCTTGCGGCTGATTGCCCGCGTCATTGAAGAAGGTCACAAAGCAGGCATTTGGGTTGGCATGTGCGGCGAACTGGCAGGAGATGGGCGTGCCATTCCGCTCTTGCTTGGCCTGGAACTGGATGAGTTCAGCATGGCGCCGTCGCTCATTCCCCATGCCAAAGCGCTTATTCGCGCGTGCGATATGGATACTTGCCGCAAAATTGCCCAAACTGCGCTCAATTTGCCTGGCTATGCCGACGTAGAATCATTTTTGACTGCATCTGTCTCTGCCTCCTGAACAAACTTCCCTACCTCTACCATTTCTAACACCCGCCGCAGGTCGGCAGATTTCAGGATAATCCCCACATTCGGCTCGCCCGAACCAAGCGAGATTTCTTCGTAGCGAAAAACAGCTGCATCCGCCAGGATTCGCAATGGAGCAGGCAACCCAATTGGCGCAACCGTACCAATCCGATAGCCAGTGACCTGTAACACTTCGTCTTCGCTTGCCAGCGTCAGACGCGATTGGCCCAAATAGGCCCGCAGCGCCGGCCAGGAAATTTGCCCACCCCCGGCAGCCAACACCATCACAAACCGGCCTTTGCCCAACCGAAATAAAATGCTCCGAACCACCTGCTCGGGCATTTGCCCGCGCTCGCGGGCAGCCTGTGCCAGCGAACGGACGGGCCCAGAATGGTGAAAAACGCGGTGCGGGATATGCAAAGCGGTTAAAACCCGCGAAACAGGAGATTGCGCGAACATATCACATCAATATACCATACCAAATGGTTCAGAATGCCCATCTTACGATACAATACAACTATTCCAAAAATAAGGAGGCAGGTATGTATTCAATCGTTTTGGCCGAAGGGGCAGGAGAAAGCGGCAGCGGATGGCTGGTGTGGGTGGCGCTGGCCGTTTTCTTGCTGATGGTCATTTTAGGCTGGTGGGTCTCTCAAAAGGGCTGGCTCAAGCCGGAAGAAGAAGCCGTCCATGATTCGCACAAACATGATGAGCATGGTCACGAACAGGCGACACACCACGCCGAAGCGCACGCTGAACCTGCCACGCCCGACAACGCGCAAGCCGTTCCATCGCCTGAATCCACAGTCCCTGCTCAACCCGATGACCTGACCATTATAGAGGGAATCGGGCCCAAAGTTGCCAAACTGCTCGAAAGCATCGGCATCACCACCTTCCAACAACTCGCCGATGCGGACCTGGGGAAATTGCGCGAAGCGCTGGACGGAGCTGGTTACAAGTATATGGAACCAGCTGGTTGGAAAGAACAAGCCGCGCTGGCCGCCAAAGGCGATACCGGGGGACTGCAAAAACTCCAGGAAACGCTCAAAGGCGGGCGCAAAGTCCAATAATCCACCCTTGCATGGTGCGTTTACGCCGGGAAAGCATCCCGGCGTCTTTTTTTCAATAAACAGATGCGATTGAGATGCCCATCTCCCCTGTTCAAAATCCTACCATTGGCGCAGGTAAAAACCTCGCAGACCAGTTATACTTACCGATACTGTACCAAACCCTGCAAATCATCTTAACCGGAGGCTCTATGAACAAAAAAACATTCCTGGTGGCCGGGTTGGCACTCTTGCACCTGCTAACCTCCTGCGCCCTGCCTCAGGGACTGCTCCCACCCACGCCAGGCTACCCTCCGCAGACCCCCAAGGTTGAAACACTGCCATCTGCCACATCGACCGCAGCGCCAACCAATCCCCCGCTTCCTGCCACGGCAACCGCTACCGCCGCCTTGCCAACCCAAACCACATTACCAACGGAAACGCCCTTGCTTTCTCCAACGCTTTCTCCCACGCCGATTGATTTTCCAACCATCGCCTTTAAGACAAATGCCAATTGCCGGTTAGGGCCATCTACCAACTACAACCAGGTAACAAACTTTATCACAAACCGCTCCACAATTGCAGAAGGCCGCAACCGCGACAGTTCCTGGCTGTGGGTAAAATCACAGATTCAAAATTGCTGGGTAAATGCATCCACCATTAAGGACCCCATCGATTTCTCGTTTCTGCCAGAAATTCCTTTCATGCCTCTTCCCGAAGCCCCCTCCCGCCTGACCGTAGCCGAACTTATTTGCACGGGGCGCATTTCTATCATCTTACGCTGGCCCAATGTGACTGGCGAAACAGGTTATCGAATCTATCGGAACGGCATTCAACTTGCCGAAAGCAAAGCCGAAACCACGGAGTATATCGATTATCCCCCGCTGGCGAGTCAATATTTTTATGAAATTGAATCTTTTAATAATGTTGGCGTGTCAGTACGGTATGGACAATATGTTCAGGGATGCCAAAAATGAGATTCGCCTGAAACAGCATCGGGCCGGTCACTTGCGTTGACCAGCCCGATGCCCTCTAACGGGGACCACCCCACGGCAATTGGCTTTCTGACTCTCAACGTTTCAGCAGTTCAACCGCCGTCGCCGCCATCAACGCGGCCGCGCGGGGCAATGAGGCTTCGTCAATGTCAAATTTAGGGTGATGATGGCCATAATCCAGCCCCTTCTCATGGTTGGCCGAGCCAACGAACATGAACAAACCCGGCACTTTTTCCATCATGAATGCGAAATCTTCGCCACCCATGGTGAATGGCCCGGTTGAATCAATACGGCTCTGTGGCAGGATGCGTTTGGCTACTTCTTGGGCAACCTGAGTCGCATGGGCATCGTTGATGAGCGCGGGGGTCATGCGGGTGTGCTCAATTTCAGCCGCGCAACCCAGCCCCCCAGCCACGCCATGTACAATCTCGTCAAAGCGGCGCAAAACCATCTCGCGCACATCCAGGTCAAAGGTGCGAATTGTGCCAGTCAATTCGACCTGCGGCGGAATGACGTTGAACGCCTCGCCGCCGTGAAAAGTGGTCACGCTGACAACCGCCCCCTTCAACGGAGGAGTATTACGCGAAACAATACTTTGCAACGCGTTAACCACCTGCGTCCCCGCCAGAATGGGGTCCACTGCAAGATTGGGAATTGCCCCATGACCGCCCTTGCCGATGATGCGAACCTTGAAAATCTCGGTGCCAGCCATGGTCGGACCTGCCGCCAGCCCCAGCCAGCCAACCGGCTGTTCGTTCCAGACGTGCAAACCAAGCGTAACATCCACTTTAGGGTTTTCCAACACGCCATCAGCAATCATCCCTTCCGCTCCGCCCATGCCTTCTTCGGCGGGCTGAAACACCAGTTTGACGGAACCCGGCAGTTCGCCGCGGATGCTGTTCAGCAGTCTGGCAACTGTTAAGAGAATAGCGGTGTGGGCATCATGGCCGCAAGCGTGCATGACGCCCGGGGTTTGCGAGGCGTATTCAGCCCCGGTTTGTTCAACAATGGGTAATGCGTCCATATCGGCGCGCAACAACAGCGTAGGGCCAGGCTTTGCGCCATCAATCATTGCTACTACGCCTGTTTTTCCAACGCCGGTGGTCACTTCCAAGCCTAACGATTGCAGCTCTTTTGCCACAATGCCGGCCGTGCGCACTTCCTGGTGACCAAGTTCGGGGTGCGCATGAAAATCACGGCGCATCGCCTGAGTATAAGGAAATAATTTTTGGGCTTCGGCGTAAAAATCAATCATGGCTGGTATCCTTCTTTCGTTGGGGCGGCGGGCCTGCTTCGCGTTCGCTGTAAAGCAGTTCATGCAAATTCTTGAATGCTTCTCCATTGGTTTTGCCGAAGGCGCACATGGCGGAAACCGCCGGGCAGTACGCCATCTTCCGTCTGCTCGACCCTGACGACTGGCTGAGGATAACGCTTTGCAAGGCTGCTGAACATGGCATCTTCCTCACGAATACCGAATCACCCGGAATTTTTCCTCGTAGCGTGGCTGTTCCAGGGTGGAATCTTCGGTATGGCGGCTGCGGATGCGCTCTTCTAGCCTGGCAGGGTCGCCAATTTGGGTTTTGTGTTCCTTGAGCGCGCGGATTTTCGTCTCCCAAAATTCGGTTACGTCGAGGTTGACGGTAGGCTGGGCAGTCAGCGAGACCCAGACTTCCTTTGGGGTGTGCGGCGCAAGGCCTTCGGCCAGCAGTTCGGGAAAGTAGAGTTCATTCCCAGCCGCGGGGAAAACCGCATCCAGCACCGCCTGCCCGGCAGCGCGATGGTCAGGGTGGTTGATGCCAAAGGGAGAGAAAAGGAATTGCGGGTCGCAGGTCACAAGCACACCCGGTCGGAATCGCCGAATAGCACGCACAATCTCGCGGCGCAATTCCAAATCTGCGACGAGATAGCCATCCTGCTTATCGAGGAAATGGACTTCTTTCGCGCCAATCACCTGGGCCGCGGCGCGCTGCTCAGTATGCCGCAGGGCGCACAATTCATCGCCAGGAATATCTTTGTTGTGGTCATTGCGGCCTTTGTCGCCGCAGGTCAGCAGGTAATAGACGATTTCATGCCCGGCCTGCGCCCATTTCGCCAGGGTTGCGCCACAAAAAAATTCCGGGTCATCCGGGTGAGCCAGGATGACCAGGATACGCTGGGGGGTGTCCCAGATGCCAGATGTTTCCATAACTTATGACTGTTGATTATCGAATTTCGATTTTCGATTTTCGAGCTTCGAGGAGCGATTGTCCAATCTGGAGTGGCGCGGTTCGGCTTTCAAATCATCCACGTTGCGTTCTTCTGGTTCATTGCCAGGGCCTTTTTTGCCACAATCACAACCACCTCCCTCGTGCCTATCACAGGGCGCCTCAGATTTGCGCCGCAGGGCTTCCAATTCATCCCAGGGTTCAATCACATCCCGGTGATATTCACGCCAGATTGGACGCTCGGGGCGGTCTTGGGGACGGTCACTGGGCTTTGGGTCGAGTTCGACCAGGATGACGTTACGCAAGGGGAAAACATCCAATACCTTGCCCTCGCCATCAGGCGTGACGACGCGCTTATTGCGCTTGGGCAATTCCTTGCGGGCGGCCACATACTGCTCGTATTCGTAGATAAGGCAGCAACGCAGACGGCCACACATGCCGGTAATTTCGCTGGGGGTGAGCGAAATGCCCTGCTCTTTTGCCATTTTGATAGAGATGGGGCTGAATTCGGTCAGAAACCTGGAACAGCAGCGCGTTTCCAGGCCGCAGGCGCCCATACCGCCCAGCAGTTTTGCCACATCGCGTGGGCCAATCTGACGCATTTCAACCTGAGATTCGGGAAAAATGCGCTGCATGTCCTTACGCAGCGACTTCAGGTCAACCTTATCTTCGGTTTCGGTACTGAACATGAAGGCCAGGCGCGTTCCATCGAAGGAATATTCGGCGGCAATGATTTTGACGCCTTCCAGATTGAGTTCTGCGGCCCGGGCGCGACATTCAATCATGGCAGCGGTCTGTTTCTGCTGCCACTGCTGACGCAGCAACAGGTCAGCGGCAGTAGCGCGCCGCTCAATCGGCTTCCACGTTCCATCGGGCGGAGGCGGAGGATTTTCGATGCGCTGGATGACCTCGCCAATTTGCCGCCCGCGGGCAGTATCAACGACAACATGCTCTCCCACCTGCAAATCAGGGATAAGGGTTGAATCGAAATGGTAGACTTTACCTACTTTGCTAAAGCGAATTCCGACAATATTTGGTTGCATAGAAGGGGATTATAACCGATGTGTTTAAACATCCAGACGGTAGCCAACCCCGCGAACCGTGTGCAAGAAACGCGGATGGTCAGGGTCCATCTCGATGGCGCGGCGCAGCCAGGAAATGTGGACATCTAAAGTGCGCGTGTCACCCGTGTAGTTGGTATCCCACACTTTTTTGAACAATTCTTCGCGCTCAATGACTTCGCCACGATGCTGGAGCAATACTTGCAACAGCGTTGCCAGGCGAGGGGTCAATCGGGCATTGCGTGCAAGGCATTTGACGCGGCGATGCTCAAGGTCGAGACGGATGGGGCCAGCATGAATAATGTTGTTTCCATCTCCGGGCAAGAGCGGCTTAATGCGGTTGACCAGTTTTTGAACGGTAAAAGGCAGATTGATGACGACATCTGCTACGGACTTTTCGACAGATTTATCGGCATCCAGGATAAGCACAATCGGCAGGTGTTCTTCCTGCTTATCATGCAGAGATTGGCAAATCCGCACCCCGGTGGAGCCCATCGAGGCGGCATTGACCACTGCCAAATCGGGTCCAAGTTCAGGCAGACGGGCAACGGCCTCGGCACCGTTTGGCACAGCAACAACCGTAAAACCCTTCTTCTGCAGCGAACTCGCAAAAGAGGGCCGGTCGGCTTTCTTCCCTTCAACTATTAGTACAGTGGCTTTTGTCATTCTCCTCACTACTTGCCAGGAACATAAGTCACGGCAAGGCAAAGCAATCAAAATTGGGGCCTATGGCCAAGCCGTTCTTAAATTATACTCTAATCTTAACAAATCGCGTCACCCAAGGGTACCAATTTATAACCGTGTAAAATATGAGCAGATAAAACCAGAAAACCTACCAACCGTTCGGTAGGCTTGGTATAATTTGAACAGGAGCCAGCATGGATTTTGCGCTTTCCAGAGAACACGACATGGTTCAAAAGATGGTGCGCGAATTCGCCCGCAAGGAAATCGCGCCTTTCATCAAGGAATATGACCGCAAGGCCGAGCCCATGCCCCACTCGCTCAAACGAATGGGCGAACTGGGGATTTTAGGGTTGTGCTTCCCTGTCCGCTATGGCGGGCAAGGCATGGATTACCTCTCCCTGGGGCTGGCGTGCGAGGAACTCGAAGCAATTGATACCCATTTACGGGTGGCGATGTCGGTGCATACCGGGCTGTGCGCAATGACCCTCTTCCAATGGGGAACGGAGGCGCAAAAGGAGCGTTTCCTCAAGCCGCTTGCCGCAGGAGAAAAGCTGGGCTGCGGCGCTTTCACAGAACCCGGCATGGGGTCTGATGTGGCCGCCATGCAAACTTCCGCCCGGCGCGATGGAGATTCTTACATTTTGAACGGCGAAAAGATGTGGATTTCACTGGCATCCAAAGCCGATTACGCTCTGGTAACGGTCAAAACAAACCCGAATGCCAAAAAGCCTTCCGAGGCCCTCTCCACATTCCTGGTAGATTTGACCTCCCCCGGCATCAAACGCGGCGACCTGCACGGCAAGCTGGGCGTGCGCGCCGGTTCAACCGGCTGGATTACGTTTAACAATGTTCGCGTGCCGCTCGAAAACCGCATCGGCGAGGAAGGCGAGGGTTTCAAAATTACGATGACCGGCTTTGACCATGGCCGCTACACGGTGGCCGCAGGCGCAACCGGCATCATCCGCGCCTGTCTCGAAGCCAGCGTGAGCTACGCGCAGACGCGCAAGACATTTGGCAAAGCAATTGCTGAACACCAGCTCATCCAACAAAAAATTGCCAAAATGGCGCAGGATTACGAGATTGCGCGCTTGCTCTATTTGCAGGTTGGCTGGCTAAAGAATATGGGCCGCCGCAATACGCTCCAGACCTCGTATGCCAAAAAGTTTGCCACCGAAGCCTCCTTCCAGGCCGCCAACGAAGCCATTCAGGTGCATGGCGCGTATGGATTTAGTGATGAATATGACGTGGAACGTTACCTGCGCAATGCGCGCGGCGCGATTATCTATGAAGGTAGTTCCGAAATTCAGACGCTGATTCAGGCCGATTACGCCCTCGGCAAACGCGCCGACAAACCCTTACGCTGTGAACTACCTGCATACAATGAATCTGCCTGGCAGGCAACAGGTGCATGATGGAAAACCAACCTTTACACACGTCTATCGAAAAAACCATTCAAACCATGATGGGGCTGCTGGTGCTGGAACAGCCCAACGGATTTCCGCGCTATGATTCGAACTTATACGTTTTGGGCGCAAGCGGGAAAATCCTGTGGAAAGCAGAAAAGCCTGACCCCAATACACTCTATTCGCGGGTGCGGCTGAATGATGACGAGACCATCTCCGCCTACACCACAGGCGGTCATGCCTGTGAGTTGGAACTGAAAACCGGCAAACTCATCGGATTTAGCAGAATTGCCTGACGCGCAAAATAGAATTTGGCGCCACAACAAAGGAGGAACAGTGAAAATTATCACCTGCATCAAGCAAGTGCCCGATTCCGAAGCCAAAGTGACGGCCCAGGACGGGCAAGTCTCGTGGGGCGAATCACCGCTGGTTATCAACCCCTTCGATGAATACGCCGTCGAGGCCGCTCTCCAGCAAAAAGACAACGGCGATGCCACCGTCACCGCATTGTGCATTGGCCCCGAAAGCGCTAAAGAAGCCCTCAAACACGCTCTGGCCATGGGCGCAGATGAGGCCATCCTGGTTTCAGACCCGGCGCTGGAGAACCTGGATAGCCAGGGCGCGGCGCGGGTGCTGGCGGCAGCCATCCAAAAAATTGGTGATGGGCGGCTGGTCATCTTTGGCCGCCAAACGCTCGACAACGGCGCGGGCGTCACTGCCGCCCAAACAGCGCGCGTGCTTGGCTGGCCGCTGCTCAGCTTCACTGGCAAAATTGAATTGGGCGGGGAAAGCGTCAAAGTCGAGCGCGTCATCGAGGAAGGCAGGCAAACCGTCAGCGCCCAACTTCCGGCGGTCATGAGCGTCATCCAAAACATTGGCGAGCCCCGCTATCCGTCGTTTATGGGCATTCGCAAAGCCTCCAAAGCCACCATCCCGGTCTGGACTCTGGCCGACCTGGGCATTGCCGCACCACCAACGGTTGTCCACCGGCGTGAGTTGATGAACCCGCCCACGCGCAGCGCCCAATGTGAAATCATCACCGGCGATAGCCCCGAAGCCATCGCCGAAACCCTGGTCGAGAAAATTTTGGCGGAGAAGGTGCTATGAAAACCTGCGTTTATATTGACCATTTCCAGGGCGAAGCCGTGCAGGCCTCTTGGGAGGCGCTGGGCGCGGCCAGGGAATTTGGCGAAACAGCGGCAATTGTGCTGGGTTCGGGCATGGATGGTCTGGTGAAAGCGGCCTTCGAATTCGGCGCGGATGAAGTGCTGGTCGTAGATGACGCCTCCCTGGCCGATTTCCGCCCGGAGACATATGCATCCACCCTGAGCGCAATTCTCGCAGACGCTTCACCAGCCCTGGTACTGCTCCCAGGCACCTCCCGCACCCGCGAAGTTGCCGCCATGAGCGCCATGGACCTGAACAGCGGCGTGCTGACCGACGCAACCGGGCTGGAACTCGATGGCGACTCTGTCATAGCCACCCGTCCTATCTATGAGGGCAAACTGTTTGAGAAAACGGTCTGCGCCGCCCAACCACAGTTCGTCACCCTGCGCGCGCGAGCCTTCGCGCGCCCCACTCCTCAAGCCGGGCGTGGCGGAAGCGTGAAAAACTACCCGGTCGCCGGGCAGGCCCTTACAACGGTAGAAGGCTATGCGGCGAGCGAGAGCGGCGTCAGCCTGGCCGATGCCGGGGTTATCGTTTCCGGCGGGCGCGGAGTGAGCAACAATCCCTCGCTGGGCCTTGATGAAGCCGCAACCGCCAGAAAAGGCTTTGAACTGATTGGCGAGTTGGCCGGAGTATTGGGCGGCGCGGTTGGCGCCTCGCGCGCGGTAGTAGACGCAGGTTATATCCCCTATGCGCACCAGGTTGGGCAAACCGGCAAGGTTGTCTCGCCCGATTTATATATCGCGGCCGGCATTTCCGGGGCCATCCAGCACATCGTTGGCATTCGCAGCGCCAAACTGGTGGTTGCCATCAACAAAGATGCCGAAGCACCCATCTTTCAGGCGGCGCGCTATGGAGTCGTCGGCGACCTGTTCACCTTCATCCCAGCCCTCACGGCGGCCTTCAAGAAAAAATTAGGCAAGTAAATTGCAAAGGACAGACCGGGGCAGTTCATTCCCGGTCTGTTTCTTTATTTTCGAAAACAATGCTTTCTTAACGAACCTGTCTGCCGCGCCAGGTATAATTATGTTCAATACAATGATGGGAGACGCCAATGACCTTTTCAATCGTCGCCTATGACGTAAAGGATGAAGCCTGGGGGGTGGCCGTCGCATCGAAATTCCCGGCGGTGGGCGCCATTGTTCCCTGGGCGCAGGCTGGAACTGGCGCAATTGCCACTCAGGCCTATGCCAATGTATCTTATGGCAGTCAGGGACTCGACCTGTTGCGCCAGGGGCTGAGCGCCGACGCTGTGCTTGCGCGCCTGACCAGCGCCGACGCAGGGCGGGAAACCCGCCAAATCGGCATCGTCGACAAAAACGGGCGGCCCGCCACCTTCACTGGCAAAGAATGCTCCTATTGGGCCGGCGGCCTGACCGGGGCAGGCTACGCCATTCAGGGCAACATCCTCGCCAGTGCCGATGTAGTCTACAGCATGGAAAGCGCCTTTTTGCGCACCGACGGCGACCTGGCTACCCGCCTGCATGCCGCACTGATGGCAGGCGACCGCGCAGGCGGCGACAAGCGTGGGCGACAAAGCGCAGCCATTCTGATTGTCAAAGCAAAAGGCGGTTATGGCGGCTATACCGACCGCCTGCTCGATTACCGCGTGGATGACGACCTCGACCCGGTCGTTAAACTGGGTGAACTCATCTACCTGCACCGTCTGTATTTTGGAAAAAGCCCCGAAAAAGAGCGCATTCAACTCGCTGGAACCCATTTGTATACCCTCCAAAAAATCATGGCGCGGTTGGACTACCTGCAAACCCCACCCAGCGGCGTATATGACGAACCAACCCGTGAAGCCTTTCGAGCCTTTACCGGCAATGAAAATTTTGAGGAACGCTGCGACCCGGATGCAGGCTGGATTGACGGCCCCGTCTACGACTATATCCTGCGGAAATTTGGAAAATGAATCAACTACCATCGAACACAAAGGGACTCATCCTGGATATGGACGGAGTCCTGTGGGCTGATTCTCATGCCCTCATCGACCTGCCTGCCACCTTCTCTCGCTTCAAAGAACTGAACCTGGCGGTGGCACTCGCCACCAACAACAGCACGCGCACGGTCGAACAATACCTGGAAAAACTGGCCGGTTTTGGCGTACCTGTCGAACCCTGGCAAGTCATCACCTCCGCCCTGGCCGTGGCCGAAATGCTTGCCAGCCGCTTTCCTGCCGGAACTCCGCTCTTCGCCATCGGCGGCGAGGGCGTGATGCAGGCATTAAGTGCCAAAGGATTCGAGGTATTGCCCATCCAAAAAGCATCTCAGGCCGAAGCAGTCGTCTTCGGCATTGACCGCGACATCAACTTCAACAAAATGGTAGAAGCCACCCTGTTGGTGCGGGCTGGGAAACCCTTTTACGCCACCAACCCCGATAAAACCTTTCCCACCCCGCGCGGACAAATTCCCGGCGCCGGAGCCTGGCTTTCGGTCATCACCACCGCCAGCCAGGTGGAGCCAATCATTGCCGGTAAACCGCAAACTGCCATGCTGCAAATGGCGCTCGACCGGCTTGGCACTCCCAAAGAACAAACCTTCGTCGTTGGCGACCGACTTGAGACCGATATCGCCGGAGGCCAGGCGCTTGGCTGCCCAACCGCCCTGGTGTTGACCGGCGTGGCCACCCGTGAGCAAGGCGAGGCCTGGAAGCCAAAAATTGATGTCATTGGGAAGGATTTGGCCGAATTGGTAAAATGATGCATAAAAAGTGATGAGCGCGGGGATTTTTCCCCGCGCTCATTTTCATTCCAATTCTCTCAGGCGTTGCGCCATGAGGAAAATGGCAATGGCAAGCAGCAGGGCAATTAATATCCAATACCAAAAATGAAATAGCAAAATCACAGCACTCAGAACGGCCAAAAGGGTCGTGATAACCGTCACGGTTTTAACAAAGGCTCCCCGTAGGATGGATTCAACCACCAGGAAGAGAATCGTGGCAATGGCCAGCCCCGACCCCAGGTAAGCCGGGGTGAAAATCATTAGCGCGACGATGGTGAACAGGAGCAGGCTCAGACTAATGGCGGCCCAGGTCTGCGCGGCGCGCTCGAAGCGCATTTGCGTGGCAACCACGGGAGTGGCAAGGTGACGAATATGGGCTTGCGGGTCATCCTGAACGCCCTGCAAAAGCCGTTCCAGGCGTTTAGTCAGGCCGTCGAGCAGGGCGGCATTTTCCGAAAATTCGCGCCGCAGAGCGCGGACTTCAGCGCCAAGAGCATCTTTGACTTTTTCGAGGGCGGCATACTGTTTGGCAAGATGCGGATTACCTTCCATGCCCTTTAATTGGATGCCAATTGCCTGCAACTCTCCCGCCTTTTTAGGTATCAGCCAATCCAGTTCAGTCTGACGGGCAGTTAATTTATCACAGTTTTCTTCCAGCAGAGTCAGGGCTTTGGGCGGGGGCGGGACTTTGTCCAAACCGGCAAACCCAAGCGGGTCATACCAGGCCCCGCGCGGAGAACCATCGCGGTTGTACATCGGCCCCGCAGGAGCATTCTCGCCAGAGATGGGGTCGCGCGCAAAGAGCCCCCATAACCCACGATATTGACTGACCCAGGGGGTAGTATCATCAATCAATACCGGCGACCAGGCCGCAGCCTGGCCCGCTCCAATCGAAAAACCGTCCCCCCGGGCATAATCGACAAACGGAATTCGAAACGGGTCGACCGGCTGTTGTCCCAGGACCTCCACCCAAAACTTGCTGAAGACAGCAAACCCGCGCCGCACCCAACCGGGTAAATCCAGGTTGACTTCGGCCATATACTCGCCGCTGCGGAAGTAAGAAGCGTGCGACCCCGCTCCGACATAAACAACCGGATGTCCATCCATCAAATCGAGTTGGCGGGTGTCGTCCCAGCGGCGGCGCAGGTCGTCGCCTTTGAAATCGTGCGAGGCGTAGGCCAGCCATTCGGGGATAAGCTGGTCGCCTTGCTGATAGAGGTAAATTGAAACCAATTCCCAGTCGGCCTCATGGTCGTTGACGCCATTAAACCCAGAGCGCCAACTGTTGTAACAGTAGAAGTACCAGTATTGCAACACTATCCAGCCATTGTGCCGAACGACGCGACCGTAGTAGGAATAGCGGGGATTTTCTTGCTGGATGCGGTGATAGGCAATTTCGGCAGCCGCCGCCAGAGCCGCAGGAACGCGCCCACGGAGAAGAAAGGAAGCGGAAAAAAGAGCATCCACAATGCGCGGGAACAGGCCGCCGCGCGCCAGGCGTCCCAGCCCGGCATGGAAAGTATTTTGGCTTTCCGCATTTAACCGAGACTGCTCCGCCAGAGCCAGCGCGGCTTCGGAAAGGCTGAGCGGTTCGATAAAGCGCAGGTAATGGACAGCCCCAAAGGGCGCGGGGCGCGGTTCGACCAGTTTTTCCAGATTGAGTTCCCCTTGCGGCACAAGCAACAGGTCGCGTCCATCGGGAGCATGAACCCACAGACTGGATTCGCGGACGTAAGTTTCTATATCGGTAGGATAGAATTTTTCGCCGCGCGTGAACTTCAGCACCGGTTCAAAACGGCGCAACAAGTTGAAATCGTCAGCATCGGCAGGCATGTGGGGGCGGTCAATCGAGGCGTTCACCGGGGTCCGTCCTGATTCTAAAAATACGCTGAACATCGGCCTGGTTGAGCGCCAGGGCAATGAAGGTATCGGATGCCATGACGATGTAGTTTGGACGTCCGTAGAAGTAGCCAAGCAGAGAAACCATCAGTGAAATGGCTGTCCACGCCATTAAGACAATCCAACTCCAGCGTTTCATGCGCAGGAAACCGACCAGCACAACAATGCCGCTTAACGAGAGCAAGGAATAGACGGTGCTGGTCAGGAGCGCGCTGCCCAGCGGGGTCAGATGCAGCCCATCAAAAAGCGGGCCAGAGAGGCCAGTCTCGAAAATCCGGGCATTGAACAAGGGTTCGATGGCCTGATACAGCCGCACCAGGAACAGGATGAAGATAGCCCAGGCAATGAGGGTGACGGCGATGGGTCGTTTTTTACGCGCAGGCTTTAGTCTGAACATCGTTTTCGTATCCGTTTGATGTTAAAGACGGAAATGAGTTGGGCGCGTCCGCCCCGGGCGGCTTCCACTTCCTGGTCGAGTTCGACCCAGTAAAAACTACGGTGGACAGAATAAGGATCGATTCGCACGACCCTGCCAGAAAACCAGCCGCGACTCTTCCAGAACTGCGAGTCGAGATAGGCTTCGACCCGGTCGCCAACCTGAATTTCGGTTTCGGTATTCGACATCATCGCTATCGCTTTAACAGCCAGGGGATGCGGTCATACGAAATGAGATAATGTCCCAATACAAAGACGCCAAAAGCAAGCCCAACCATTTGAGAAACCTGGCCCTGCGCCCAAACCGCAAAGCCGAAAAAGATGATTTCCAGCGACAGGCGCGCCCATCCTGGCACGCGCGCCAACGGTTTACCACCATCCCCTTCAACCCGGAATGCGCCCCACAGAAAGGCCGCCACCAGGGGGATGCCGATGGCCCAAACCAAACGCAACAAACCGTCCGTCTGGCTCCAGCCCCAAGCACCTATCGCAACCAGGGCATACAATTCCAGGAGAAAGCGCAAGACAAGATTAAGGGGGTGGTGACTCATGACAACTCCAGTATCATAGTGGCTGCTTCTCAGATTGCAGGGCGTTTTCTCCCAACCTGTCCTAGTATACAATGACCAGCGCTCTTTTTCAAAACCAAAACAGGAGACCAACTTGCGTCTCCTGTTTTCCTGTTAAAAATCCGTGTGGATACTGCCCTTTGGAATTTGCCGCAGGTCGTAGGGCGTGACCTGGTAGACATAGTAGTTCAGCCAGTTTGAAAAGAGCAGGTGCGCATGACCGCGCCAGCGCACCCTGGGCGTAGTCGAGGGGTCGTCATCAGGATAGTAGTTGACTGGAACGTGGATGGGCAATCCCTTGTTCACATCGCGGTCGTATTCGCTCTTTAAGGTCAACGGGTCATATTCCGAGTGACCGGTGACGAAGATATGGCGTCCATCTCTGGAGCCAACCAGGTACACCCCGGCCTCGTCCGATTCGGCCAGGAGTTGAATTTCGCTGACCTTTTCGATGTCAGCCCGGCGGATTTCAGTGTGGCGCGAATGCGGAGCGTAGAAGATGTCATCGAAACCGCGCAACAAGCGCTCACCCGGCGCAAGCGTACGATGCTCAAAAACGCCAAACATTTTGCGAGGCAGGGGATATTTCGGGATGCCGTAGCGATGATACAGCCCGGCCTGCGCCCCCCAGCAGATGTAAAAGGTCGATTCCACGTTGGTTTCAGCCCAATCCATGATGCGGGTCAATTCATCCCAGTAATCCACTTCTTCAAATTCCATCTGCTCGACCGGCGCGCCAGTGATAATCAAGCCATCAAATTTCTCGCTGCGCACCCCCTCAAACGTTTCATAATGATTGAGGAGGTGTTCGGCGTCAACGTTTTTCGATTCATAGGTGGCAGTATGCAGCAAAGTCACATCAACTTGCAAGGCCGAGTTGCCCAACAAGCGCAACAATTGCGTTTCGGTGGCAATTTTGGTCGGCATGAGATTAAGAATGGCGACTTTTAAGGGGCGAATATCCTGGTGTTCGGCGCGTTCCTCGCCCATCACAAAGACATTTTCCTTTTCGAGAATGGCGCGGGCAGGCAAGGTAGATGGAATTTTAACAGGCATAGTACCTCGGAATGGTGAATGGTGAATGCAGAATGATGAAAGAAAATTCATCATTCTGCATTCAAAGGTCTAAATTTCTATCAGGCATTCAACGCCTGGTCGAGGTCCCACAAGATATCGTCGATGTCTTCAAGACCAATGCTCAGGCGGATGAAATCGGGACTGACCCCAGCCGTCACCTGCTGTTCGGGGGTCAACTGGCTGTGGGTGGTGGTAGCGGGATGGATAGCAAGCGACTTCGCATCTCCAACATTGGCAAGATGGCTGAACAGTTGCAGACTTTCGATAAACTTGCGGCCCGCCTCGGCGCCACCCTTGATTCCAAACCCAAGAATCGCGCCTACGCCTTTGGGGAGATACCGCTTCGCGCGCTCATAATCAGGATGGCTTTTCAGGCCAGGATACTTGACCCAGGCCACCTTCGGGTGGTTCTCCAGATATTCGGCCACTGCCTGGGCGTTTTGAACATGCCGCTCAATGCGCAGGGAGAGCGTTTCGATGCCCTGAATGGTCTGCCAGGAATTGAACGGCGACTGGCAGGCGCCGATATCGCGCAGGACATGAACGCGGGCCTTGATGATGAAAGGTGGCAGGCCAACCTGGGTCAGCGTGGAATAGACCAATCCATGATAAGACGGGTCAGGTTCGGTGAAGTTTGGAAAACGTCCACTGGTATAGTCGAAATTGCCGCCATCAACGATAATTCCGCCGATACTGGTGCCGTGTCCGGCAATAAACTTGGTGGTCGAATGCGTGATGACATTCGCGCCCCACTCAAATGGACGGAACAAGTACGGCGTGGCAAAGGTATTGTCGATGAAGAGAACGACTTTGTGCTTTCTGGCAATTTCAGCGGCCTCTTCAATGGGAAAGACTGAAATATCCGGATTGCCGAGCGTCTCGCCGTAAATGATTTTGGTGTTGGGTTGAATGGCTCGCTCGAAATTCTGCGGGTCAGACGGGTCTACAAAAGTCACATCAATTCCAAGTTTGGGCAGGGTGTACTTAAACTGGTTATACGTACCGCCATATAAGCGGCTGGAGGTGACAATATGGTCGCCCGCATTGCAAAGCGTGAAAATGGCCTGCGCCTGGGCAGCGTGACCGGAGGAGGCCGCCAATGCGCCAACTCCACCCTCAAGAGCCGCGATGCGCTGTTCGAGCACATCCGTGGTCGGGTTCATGAGACGAGTATAGATGTTGCCCAGTTCTTTGAGCGCAAACAGGTTGGCGGCGTGTTCGGTGCTTTTGAACTGATAGCTGGTGGTCTGGTAAAGCGGCACAGCCCGGGAGCCGGTCGTAGGGTCGGGCGAATAACCGGCATGGAGTTGTTGGGTGGCAAAGCCAAATTTGCGGGTAGTGGTGGACATGATGAATATCTCCTCTGAGTATGTGTAAATTCCGCCCTTACCAGGAGAGACAAAAATACCTCTCCTGGAAGTACAAGAAGAGGTACGCGCGTTTACCATCCTCTCATCTTCCAGATATTTCTGCCGGAATTGGCACCTTGACTTTTCAGTCAGGTTGTCGAGGCTTCACAGGGCCGGTCCCTCCGCCTCTCTGGATAAGAGCGTTTATAAAGTTGTATCCGCAACCCCGTTGCGAATTTCGCCGTTTATATCACCGACAAATTGGACTGTCAAGGGTTAATTTGCAAAATCAGCCCAAATTTCAATACATCAAAACAAGTCTGACTCGCCACGCGCTACGATGGGCAGCATAAAATGCAGGGTTTTACACAACCCTTGACCCCCCCATCAGAACTCAATAGAATGACTGACTGTACAGCGTCCACCCCTGAACACGGAGCAAACAGCCATGATAAAACTCAGTTACAGCACCTTCGGACTGACCAACCTGAACTTCTTAACCGCCATCGACGAAGTCGAAAAAGCCGGCTACCCCGGCATCGAAATTTCCTTTCACCGCGACCAGTTCAACCCCTTCGACCTGAGCGACGACGACCTCGAAAACGTCCGCAAACGCCTGAATGCCGGGCGCGTACAAGCCGCCTGCGTTGCCACCGCCTCGCATTTCTTCACCCCCCAGCGCCCGCATGAACCCTCGCTCATGTCGCCTGACCTGGCAGGCCGCAAACGGCGCATTGACCTCGTCAAGCGCGGCATCCATGTCGCCCGCAAGTTGGGCATAAACCTGGTCACCTTCGGTAGCGGCTTCATCCGCGACGAACACGTCAGCAACCCATCGGTCAACCCGCGTGAGCTGCTCATCGACAGCATCCAGCAATGCCTGGCCGAAATCCGCCCCGACGAAGACATCACCCTGCTCATCGAACCCGAACCCGGCATGTACATCGAAACGATGGAACAGGGCCTGTCGCTCATGCATGAAATCAACTCACCTCGCTTCCGCCTGCATGTTGACATCCTGCACTCCTACTGCTCCGAACGCAACTATGTCGAAGCCCTGGCGCAAGCCGCCCCCCATATCCGCTATCTGCACATCTCGGACGCCCAGCAAGGCTACAACCTGAAAATCGTCAAAGACGCCGAAACCCTATCCTTCGACCTCGATTTTGCCTCCTATCTGGTCTATTTCCCCGAAACAGCAGATTATATTCTGCTCGACCGGCATTTCCCCCGTTACTTCTGTGACACGCCCCCCAGCCTTTCTCAGCGCAAACGACTGGACTCTCTCCTGGCTCAAGCCGGAATTCAGCAACCCCTCGAAATAATCCACTACCCGGGCCTCTACGCTGGCGCATCGCCCTTTGACGACGAATTTTTCACCTACTGGATATCCGTCCCAGGCCTGAGTTACGACGTGCTGGAGCGAACCAAACCCATCCTGGGCTATCTGCGCGGGGTCAAAGGCCCACAACTGGTCAATAAACGCATCGCCAACACCCTGACCGGCATCGTCCATTTCCATGAAATCCCCGGCGAAGGTACGCTTGATTTCGCCGCCAGCTTCAAGGCCCTCGCCGATAACGGCTTCGACGGCTATGGCTCGGTCGAGCTCTATCATCACGTCGAATCGTGGCAGAAAGCGCTCAAGGACAGTTACCAGCATCTCTCTCAATTTGTGGAACAGCAAACCAGTGCCATCTAAAAATGGATGACAAAGTCTGCAAAATTCAAATCACCAGTGAGTGCGCCGCCATCCGCCGCATGGCCAAGGAATTGACCGAAGTTGAGCCGCTTAAAGAAATCTCCTGCCGACGCACCATGCCCCAAATCCACGCGCCAGGGCAAAAACACTGCGCGCATGCCGCCTGCCCGGCGCCAGTCGGAATTGTAAAAGCAGTTGAATCTGAAGCCAGGCTCGCTCTGCCGACAGATGTTCGTATCAGGTTATCGAAATGAAGCATGCTCCCTCGCTTAGCCGAAAAACCTGGCTGGCGCAGAGCCTCATTCTGCTCGTCACAACCTGGAACCTGCAAGCGGCAGCAGCATTTATTCTTCAACCAGAACAATTCGCCCCCGGCTTCTTGCTGACAGGAGTCCCCGGCGCTGCGGCAGTACGCGGGGCAGGTATCTTGTTCCTGATGTGGAACATTCCCTATCTGGCTGCGCTCTGGAATCCACAGCGAAATTTCCTGGCGCTGCAACTGGCAATAGCGATGCAGGCGGTTGGCTTGATGGGGGAAAGTTATATTTTGTCCACGCTAACAACAGACTACGCGGCCCTGATTGATTCCATCAGGCGCTTCATCGCCTTCGACGCTGCGGGGCTATTCCTGCTTATGGGCGCTCTGCTCGCCGTCAGAAAATCCATCGCATAACGCTATCGTTCATCCTTCGCCGCGCGCCATTCCCGGAACCAAATCTCCCTCCTCAGCGTCCAACGAGCAGAAACCTTACTCGCCGCGCCAGACCAGGACGCCCAAAAAAGGTCAGGACGCACCATATTTTTCTGGAGGGAAGCATGAAATCACCTGCTCAAATCGCATTTGTTGTTCTTTCGGCTGTTGCCTTGTTGCTGACCGCCTGCGCAGGCGTTGCCGCTCCCACTGCCGCCGTCGAAGAACTCGCCCAGCCTGCCGCCCCAATGAATGAACCCAATCGTCCGAGCAGCAGCATGCCTCCTGTGCCTGAATCTGAGAAAAGTGCATCGCCAGGGGCTGACGCGCCCCCCCCCGGCGAGGGCATCGTCATCCAGGCTGGGGCGGATGCCCTGCCCGCATCCCAAGCGAACAACCGGATGGTCATCAAAAATGGGGAAATACGCCTGCTGGTCGAAGATTCCGATAACGCCATCGACCGCGCTCTGCAAGTGACTGGCGACGTGCGTGGATACATCATCTCATCCCGCAGCTGGTATCAGAACGGCCCCGACGGACAAAACTACAAATATGCCAGCATCACCATTGGCGTGCCAGCCGACCAGTTTGAGACAGCCATGCGCCGCTTGCGGGCAATTGCCCTGCGCGTTTTGGATGAAAATGTATCGGGTCAGGATGTGAGCGAGGAGTATGTTGATTTGCAATCGCAGCTGGTCAATCTCGAAGCCACCCGCGACCGGGTCCGCAAATTCCTGGAGGATGCCCAGAGCGTCGAAGAATCACTGCATGTGAACAATGAACTCGCTAAAATCGAAGCCGAAATCGAAAAAGTCAAGGGGCGCATGAATTATCTCTCCAATCGCTCTGCCTTCTCAACCATCACGGTCACTTTTGAGCCAGATATCCCGCCCCTACCGCCAACTCCTACCCGCACGCCCGTCCCAACCGCAACGCCCAAACCGTGGAATCCCGGCGAAACATTCCAGTCGGCAACCAAAACGTTGACAAATATTTACCAGGTGTTGATTGAGCTTGCCATCTGGATTTTGGTTGTCATCGTTCCATTGCTGGTTCCGCCTGCGCTGGTCCTCTGGGGCATCTTTAAGCTGGCAACCCGCAAAAAGACGCAGACGGCCAGGTAAACCAACAACCGTCACTCTCAAAAAAACCGGAGTTCCTCCGGTTTTTTCATGACGGATAATGTTTGACACCGGCCAGATTAAGAGCCTCTCTTTGCATGATAGAATCCCACTACCATGAAAACCCCCATTTACGACCTCGACCTGCCCGCCCTAACCGACCTGCTCAAAGGTTGGGGGCAGCCTGCCTACCGCGCCAGGCAAATCTGGCAGGGGTTGTACCAAAACTTCTGGAACAAGCCCGAAGAATTCAGCAATCTGCCCAAAGCCCTGCGCGAACAACTGGCCGCCGAATTCGACTTTGAGATTTTGACCCCCACCCTCAAGCTGGACTCGCGTGACGGCCAAACCCGCAAAACACTCTTCCGCCTGCCCGATGGCCGCCAAATCGAAGCCGTTCTCATGCGCTACGACCCTTCGGCAGGCTCAGAGGAGACCTCCGATACATTCCAGGGCCGCGCCCGCCGGACGCTGTGCATCTCCACCCAGGTTGGCTGCGCCATGGGCTGTACTTTTTGCGCCACCGGGCAAATGGGCTTCAAGCGCCACCTTTCGAGCGGCGAAATCGTGGCGCAGGTGATGTACTACGCCCGGATGCTGCACGAGAAAGGCGAAACCGTCACCAACGTAGTCATCATGGGAATGGGCGAACCCTTCCACAATTACGACAACACCCTGGCCGCCATTGACCGCCTGAATGACCCCGAGGGCTACAACTTTGGCGCGCGACGCTTTACCATTTCCACCTCCGGCCTGGTTCCCGCCATCCGACGCTTTGCCGAAGAAAAGCGGCAAATCAACCTGGCTGTCTCGCTCCATGCGGTCGAAGATAACGCCCGCTCCGAAATGATGCCGGTGAACAAGCGCTACCCAATTTCTGAACTCATGGCCGCCTGCCGCGATTACGTTGCCGCCACCAACCGCCGCATTACCTTCGAGTGGGCGCTCATTCACGGCGTCAACGACACGCCCGAAGTGGCCCAAAAGCTGGCTTCCCTGCTCAAAGGGATGCTTTGTCACGTCAATGCCATCCCGCTCAACCCAACCACCGGTTACGCCGGGCAGGCCACCACCCGCGAGCGCGCCGAATCCTTCAGAAAGATTCTGGAACAAAATGGAATCCCCTGCACCGTCCGCGTCCGGCGCGGCATTGATATTCAGGCCGGGTGCGGGCAACTGGCGTCACGAGTCTGAAACTTGCCAGAAACAGCGCATTGATGTATAAGTCACGCATTCCTTTGCCCAAGAGAGACTTATGAACGACGAGAAACAAAGCTGGTTAGATAAAACCCCCATCCCCGCCCTGCCCTGGCTGACCATGGAAGTCCTGGTCTTTGCCGTCATCGTCCTGCTCACCATCCTGACGCGCTTTTACGACCTGGAAACGCGCGTCATGAGCCACGACGAGAGTCTGCATACTTACTATTCGAACGAACTGGCCGAAGGACGCGGTTACATCCACAACCCCATGATGCATGGGACAAGCATGTATCACTTTATTGCGCTGTCCTATTTTATGTTTGGCGCCAACGATTTCACCGCGCGCATTCCCTCGGTGCTGTTCAGTATCGCCATGGTCTGGCTGCTGTGGCCCTGGAGGCGCTACCTGGGCCGCGCCGGAGTGATTGCGGCAGGCATCCTCATGCTCGTTTCGCCCTACATGCTTTTCTATGGCCGCTACGTGCGCGAAGACGTGTTTGCCGTCCTGTATGGCATGGTCATGCTTTACGCAGTGCTGCGCTACCTGGAAACGGGCGAAGTGCGCTACCTGTTCATGCTGGCCATCGCCCAGGTAATGCACTTCACGGTCAAAGAAACCGCCTTCATCTATGACGCGCTCCTGCTCATTTTCCTGGCCATATACCTGATTGTCCGCATCACCCGCCGTCCCTGGCAAGACGCGCCCCAGGCGTTTCGCGCCTTCCTGGTCAGCCTGATGATAGGCGCGCTCTTTTTGGGCGGAGCGCTCTTGTGGCGCATGGCGGAGGACAAGCAAACGCTCGACCCCGCCATGACCGCCTCGCCCTCCGTGCCAGGGCAAACCGAATCACCACTCGCCCCCCCCGAAACCGGCGTTTCCCCAGAGATTGTTCTTGGCGTCATCGGAATTGCCGCCATTGGCGCGGCCATCTTCTTTGTCATTCGCGGCTACGGCATGGAAAACATCCGCCAGGAACGCGCCTTCGACCTGGCAATGGTCACCGGCACGCTCGTCCTGCCCATGCTGGCCGCCTTCCCCATGGAATATCTTTCGCCCCTGACAAAGCAATGGTGGGGCATACCGGTGGCCGTACCCATCAATGCTTCTGATTTGCAAACCTTCACATTTCCAAGTCTGGTCTTGATGTCCATCATCCTGGCCATCTTTGTTGCGCTTGCAGTTCTCCTGGGCATCTTCTGGAATCGGCAGCTGTGGTGGAAAATCGTGCTGGTCTTCTATTCGATTTTTACCGTTTTCTATACCACCATGTTCACCAACGGCGCAGGCTTTTTCACCGGATTAATAGGCTCGCTTGGCTATTGGATTGAACAGCACGGCGTGGAACGGGGCAGCCAGCCGCTCTATTACTACGCGCTGATTCAGGTTCCCGTTTACGAATATCTGCCCGCCCTGGCAGTCCTGTTTGCGTTCATTGCAGGCGCGCGCTGGCTCAAGCAAGCGCAACAGAAAAGCGACTCCGTCTCAGTCAACCTGCCAAACACCTACTCCTTGCTTGGCTGGTGGTCGGTTGGCAACCTGGCGGCTTTCAGCATCGCCGGGGAACGCATGCCCTGGCTGACCATTCACATCGCGCTGCCCTTCGTCCTGTTTGGCGGCTGGGCCATCGGCGCGCTCATCGAACGCGTCAACTGGGAAGAACTGCGCCGCCGCAACGCCCTGCTGGTTCTGGCGCTGGTGGTCGTGTTCGTCTCCAGCGCGCTGGCAGCCTTCGCCTCGCTGTTGGGCAGCCCGCGCCCCTTCTCTGGAACCGAACTGACCCAACTACAGGCCACCACAACCTTCCTGTTTGCCGTATTTGGCGCGCTGGCCAGCGGCTACGGGCTCTTCCGCCTGCTCGACGAATGGGAGGTCAAACAGGCCGCCTACCTGGCCCTGCTGGCCTTCTTCGGCATCTTTACCCTGCTCACCATCCGCACCTCATTCCGCGCCGCCTACATCAATTACGACAGCGGGCAGGAATACCTCGTCTACGCCCACAGTTACACCGGTGTTAAGCACGTCCTGCGGGAGGTACAATCTCTCTCTTTGCGGACCGTTGGCACGCCCAATGACATCGCCGTCGCCTATGATGATGACGTCTCCTGGCCGATGTCATGGTACATGATACACTTCCCCAACTCCCGCTTCTACGGCAACACGCCAGATATGTCCTTGCGAGATATACCAGCCATCATCGTGGGCGACAACAACTTTTCCAAAATTGAACCCGTAGTAGGAGAAGACTACTTCCGTTTTGACTACGTCCGCATGGTCTGGCCGAATCAAGACTACTTCAACCTGGTGAGTGACCGATTCAATCCCGAAGAACCCTTCCCTGAAGACTACCCCTGCACAGGTATTCTGAGCGTTTTCAAACTGATTCGCAACAAAGACTATTCCCGGGTCTGCAACGCGCTTGGCAATCCCGAAATGCGCGCGGCCATCTTCAACATCTGGCTCAATCGTGATTACACCCAATACGCTCAATTGACCGGCCGCGATACCTTCGTCGATTCCAACTGGGACCCATCCGACCGAATGCGGCTCTACATTCGCAAAGACGTGGCCGACCTGGTTTGGAACTACGGCATTAAGGCCGCCGACCTGCAACCTGACCCCTATGCCGAGGGCATGACCACCCTGGCAGCAGATTTGACGTTTGGCGTGCCAGGCAGCGACCCCGGCCAGTTCAACGCGCCGCGCGGAATCGCCTTCGCGCCCGATGGCACCATTTACATCGCCGATTCGCGCAATCACCGCATCCAACACTTCACCGCCGATGGAGAGCTGCTTAACACCTTTGGCACATTCGGCGACCTGAACAGCGGCACAGCCCCTCCAGGCACGTTCAACGAACCCTGGGGCGTGGCGGTTGGGCCAGATGGCAGCGTCTACGTCACCGATACCTGGAATCATCGCGTGCAAAAATTCTCCGCAGACGGTCAACCCATCACCATGTGGGGCGTTTTCGGCCTGGTTGACACCCCTGGCGCCCTCTATGGCCCACGCGGAATTACCGTTGATGCCAAAGGGCGGGTCTTCGTGGCCGATACTGGCAACAAACGCATCGTCATTTACGACTCCAATGGCAATCTCCTGGGCGCATTTGGAGATAGTGGGATGCAACCGGGACAATTTAACGAACCGGTAGATGTTAAACTGGACGCGAAAGGCAATATCTACGTCACTGACACCTGGAACCAGCGCGTACAAGTCTTCAGCCCGCTTGAAGACGATGTAACCTACGTCCCGGTCCTTCAGTGGCGGGTGCGCGGCTGGCGCAGCCAAAACCTGGAAAACAAGCCCTACATTGCCATCGCAAGAGACGGCCAGGTATTCATCACCGACCCCGAAGGATACCGGGTCATCCAATTCGATTCAAATGGCGAATTTGTCCGTTTGTGGGGCACTTTTGGCACCGGGCTCGAGAATTTCGGCCTGGCAAGCGGTATCGCCATCGATAAAGACGGTCATATTTGGGTCACGGATGCAGGTAACGGGCGGGTAATGCGCTTCAGCCTGCCATAACCAACACAAGCGCAAACCGTCCCGAACTGGTTTGAACTTTCGGGACGGTTTTTTGTTGGTGGTATAATTTTGTCGCAAGACTGGGAGTTACTAAAAATCATCCTCTGGGAGAGTGACCCGCATGAAGCTCCATGAATATCAGTCCAAACAGATTTTCTCCCGCTATGGGATACCCATCCCCAAAGGGAGAGTCGCGGCGACCGCAAGCGAAGCAAGGCACATTGCTGAAGAGCTCGGTGGCCGCGTTGTCATTAAATCGCAGGTACTTGTCGGCGGACGCGGCAAGGCTGGCGGCATCAAAGTTGCCAAAGACCCGGCAGAAGCCGAAATACTCGCCACCCAAATCCTTTCGATGGAAATCAAAGGCCTGCCGGTGCGCAAGGTATTGGTAGACGAGGCCGCCGCCATCGACCAGGAAATTTACCTCGGCATCACCAACGACCGGGCAGCCAAAAAACCCGTCATCATGTGTTCCGCCGCTGGCGGCGTGGAAATCGAAGAAGTTGCTCGAACCAACCCGGAAAAAATCATCAAAGTTCACGTCAACCCCCTGCTCGGCATCAAAGACTACCAAACCCGCGACATTGCAGCCGGAATTGACCTGCCGCGCGATTATTGGAAATCCTTTGGAGAAATTCTCAAAGGACTATGGCAGGCATACATTGACAACGACGCCACTCTGGCGGAGATTAACCCTCTCATCATCAGCAAAGATAAACGTTTAGTGGCGCTCGATGGCAAAATGCTCATCGACGACAATGCCCTGTTTCGCCACCCCGACCTGTCTGAAATGCGCGACACCGATGAAGATGCCCCCTCCGAAGTAGAAGCGCGCAAATATGGGCTGACGTTCATCAAACTCGACGGCAACATCGGTTGCATGGTCAATGGCGCGGGCCTGGCAATGGCATCCATGGACATCCTGAAATTCTTCGGGGGTGAACCCGCCAACTTCCTGGATATCGGCGGCGGCGCGGGCGCAGAGAAGGTGGCCGCCGCGATGCGTATCATCCTGGCCGACCCCAACGTCAAAGCCATCTTATTCAACATTTTTGGCGGCATTACCCGCTGTGATGAAGTGGCCAAAGGCATCTTAACTGCTATGGAAGAAGTCAAGCCCAAAGTGCCAATGGTCGTGCGCCTGGTCGGCACCAATGCCGAAGAAGGCCGCGCCCTGCTGGCAAACGCAAACATGATTACCGCCGAAACCCTGGCCGAGGCCGCCCAAAAAGCCGTCGCCGCCGCGAAAGGAGCCTGAGCCATGAGCATTCTCGTCAACAAAGATACCCGCCTGCTCGTGCAGGGCATTACTGGAAGTGAAGGATTGTTCCACACCCGTCAGATGGTCGCCTATGGCACCAACGTTGTTGCTGGCGTAACGCCCGGCAAAGGCGGCCAATGGGTTGATGAAAAAATCCCGGTTTTCGACTCGGTCAAAATCGCCGCGGAAGCCACCGGCGCCAATACCAGTATCATCTTCGTTCCAGCGCGCTTCGCCGCAGATTCGATTTTCGAAGCCGCCGATGCCGGAATTCCCTTCATCGTTTGCATTACCGAAGGCATTCCCGTCAGCGATATGATGCGCGTGCGCAACTACATTGACCAAAAAGGTGTGCGCCTGCTTGGGCCAAACTGCCCTGGCCTGCTGACCCCTGGCGAGGCCAAAGTGGGCATTATCCCCGGCAACATCGCCATCCCTGGCAACGTGGGCATCGTCTCCCGCTCTGGCACACTCACCTACGAAGTACTCTATGCGCTTAAGCAGATGGGCATGGGCGCCAGCACCTGCGTCGGAATCGGCGGCGACCCAATTAACGGCACCAATCACATTGACGTGCTGCAGATGTTCGAGGATGACCCGCGCACCGACAAAGTGGTGATGATTGGCGAAATCGGCGGCACGGACGAGGAAAAAGCAGCAGAATTCATCGCCACCAAAATGACCAAACCGGTGGTCGGCTTCATCGCCGGGCAGACGGCTCCGCCCGGAAAACGCATGGGCCACGCAGGCGCCATCGTCGAAGGCGGCGAAGGCACAGCCGAGGCCAAAATTAAGGCCCTCGAGGCGGCAGGCGTGAAAGTTGCCAAACACCCCGAAGAAATTCCGATGCTGTTGAAGTAAATTCGCAGCGCTTCTTCTGGCAAAACGCGCAGGGCAGGTCATAGACCTGCCCTGCATGTATAATACCGTATGCAATTACTTGTGGCTGTCAATGTATTTGACAGCCTCGCCCACCGTGGTAATTTTCTGGGCGTCTTCGTCGGAAATCTCCGCGCCGAATTTGTCCTCGAACGCCATGATGAGTTCGACCAGGTCGAGCGAATCGGCTTCCAGGTCTTCGCGGAAACGCGCTTCCATCGTCACCTTGCTTTCATCCACGCCAAGCAAATCGACAATGATGGCTTTGATTTCAGAATATGTGTCAGACATAACTTCCTCCTGTAGAGTTCAACGTTTTTTGCGCAGGGCAATTCTACCCCAGTTCCGGCAGATGTGCCACCGCGCACAAATTCATAACAAAGGAACACAAGAGCATGTCAAAAGTTGCGCCAATTACTGAACGAAAAGACGACCATATCAAAATCAATCTGGAACGGGATGTACGCTCCGCATTGACCACTGGCCTGGAGAAGGTTCACTTCATTCACGAAGCCTTGCCAGAACTGGATTTGGAGGAAGTGGATACCCGCCTGAACGTGTTCGGCAAGCCATTGCAGGCTCCCATCCTGGTCAGTTCCATGACCGGCGGAACGCGGGATGCCGGTTCAATTAACATGCGCCTGGCCGAAGCCGCCCAGGAATGCGGCCTGGCGATGGGTGTCGGCAGTCAGCGGGCGGCTATCGAACACCCGGAGCAGGCCGATTCGTTCCGGGTACGCAGAGTCGCGCCGGATATTCTCCTGTTCGCCAACCTGGGCGCAGTGCAGTTAAACTATGGCTACGGGCTGGAACAATGCCAGCGCGCCGTAGATATGATTGAAGCCGATGCGCTCTACCTGCACCTGAATCCACTCCAGGAGGCCGTACAGCACGGCGGCGATGTCAATTGGAAGGGTTTGGTCAGAAAAATCGAGCAAGTCTGCCAAAAACTGCCTGTGCCAGTCATTGCAAAAGAAGTTGGATGGGGCATTTCAGAGCGGACAGCCAGACTCCTGGCCGGGTGCGGCGTGGCTGCCATTGACGTGGCCGGAGCGGGGGGAACAAGCTGGTCGCAGGTTGAAATGTACCGGGCGCCCGATGAGTTCCTGCGCAACCTGGCAGCCACCTTTGTCGGCTGGGGCATCCCCACCGCCGAGTCCATTCGCCTGGTTCGCAGCGCCGCGCCAGGCATGATGGTTTTCGCCAGCGGCGGCCTGAAAGACGGCCTCGACATTGCCAAATGCGTGGCCCTGGGCGCCACGCTGGGCGGCATGGCCGGGCAATTTCTGAAAGCAGCGGCGGTTTCCACCGAAAACGCGGTCGAGATGATGAAACTCACCCGGCGGCAAATCCAGGTCACAATGTTTTGCGCCGGAGCGGGGAGGCTGAATGAACTTTCGGGGAAGATGGTCAGTGTATAATTCTGCCATGAAAAAATCTCCTATCCTGTTCTTCTTTCTGACGCTTGCCCTCATCGGCCTTGCAGCCTGGTTCGGCCCAGAAGAAAAATCGCTCGGCGCCAATGTGCGCTACGTTTACCTGCACGGCGCCTGGGTGTTAGCCGCCGAAGCAGCCCTGATTCTGGCAGGCGTCACCGGCTTTCTGGCCCTGCTGAACAACAAACCCGTGTTCTATCGCTGGTCCACCGCGCTAGGGCGCAGCGGAATAGTCTTCTGGGTGACGTACCTTCCGCTCTCCCTGCTCGCCATGCAAACCAACTGGAACGGGTTGTTCCTGGCCGAACCACGTTTCCGCCTGGCCTTGACCTTCGCCGTGGTGGGCGTGCTTCTGCAAGTGGGGCTATGGCTGATAGACCGCCCCCCCTACACGGCCGCAGCCAATGCACTGTTTATCATCACCCTGCGCTATGTTTTCTCCAGCGCGGCTTACGTCATGCACCCGCCGCCCTCGCCGATTTTCAATTCGGGATTGACGGGAGTGATTGCCTTCTTCGTCCTGCTCAACCTGCTGACCCTGCTGGCAGCCTTTTTCTTAACCCGCTGGTTCTTATCCCTCAACCGATAACCGATGAAACCGCCCTTCGAGCAGTTTATCGTCTTCCTGCGCGCCGCCGACCTGGCCGCAACCGCCAATTTCTACGAGCGCATCCTGCGTCTGCCGCTGGCGCGCGACCAGGGAACCTGCCGCATCTACAAAATCAGCGCAGACGGCTATTTGGGCTTTTGCGCCGACCTCGAATCAGTGGCATCCAGCAACGGGGTCATTGCTACCCTGGTTACAAACGATGTGGACGGCTGGTATGAGCGACTGCAGGCGCAGGGCGTGGAAATCTTAAAACCGCCCACGCACAATCCCCAATACGCCATCTATCACTTCTTGTTCAAAGACCCTAACGGGTACCTGCTCGAAATCCAGCGCTTCGACGAGCCGCTGGAATACCCCCCCCGCCTGACAAAAAACATGCTCATCCACTCTGCTTCCCAACTCCTCACCCTCGCGGGCGGCCCGCAGCGTGGCCGCGACCTCGGCAGACTCGGCATCATCGAGGATGGCGCGGTCCTGATTCGGGACGAAAAAATCATTGCAACCGGCAAAACCGCCGACCTGCGCGCCGCTTACCCTTCCGAACCCCGGCTGGATGCCGACGGCTGCGTGGTCATGCCCGGGTTCGTAGACCCACACACCCATCTTGTTTGGGGCGGCGACCGGGCCGCCGAGTTTGAGATGAAAATGGCCGGCACGCCCTATCTCGACATCCTTGCGGCAGGCGGCGGCATCCTTTCCACTGTGCGCCAAACGCGCACGGCCAGCATCGAAACACTGGTAGCGCAGGCCAGGCCACGGCTATTTCGCATGTTTGCGCATGGCACCACCACCGTCGAAGCCAAAACCGGTTACGGACTGCAAACCGCCACCGAACTACGTCAACTAAAAGCCCTGCTCTCGCTGGAAGATGAAAGCCGCATGGACATTGCCCCGACCTTCCTGGGCGCGCACGCCATTGCCCCAGAGTTCAAAGATGACCCACAAGGCTATACCGACCTGGTCTGCGAAACCATGCTTCCCATTTTGCGCCAGTGGTGGGAAACACACGCTCCAGACCGCCGTCTACCCTTCGTAGATGTATTTTGCGAAAACAAAGCTTTCAACCTGGCCCAATCACGCCAGGTGTTAGAAAAAGCTCGCAGCCTGGGCTTCCCGCTCAAAATCCACGCCGACGAGTTCGACAACCTGGGCGGGGCCTCGCTGGCGGTCGAATTGGGCGCGGTCTCGGCAGACCATCTTGTCAAAACCTCCGATGCCGACATCGAGGCGCTGGGCCGCTCCGAAACAGTGGCCGTTGCCCTGCCCTGCACGCCCTTTGGCCTGGCCGAATGCCAATACACCCCGGCACGCAAACTCATCGAAGCCAATGCCATTCTGGCCCTGGCAACCGACTGTAACCCCGGCACAGCCTGGAACGAATCCATGCAATTCGTCATCGCTCTGGCCTGCCGCATGATGAAACTGACCCCCGCCCAGGCCATCGCAGCATCCACCATCAACGCGGCCCACGCTATTCGGATGGAAAATCAGGTTGGTTCGCTCGAACCTAGCAAACAGGCTGACCTTCTCATCCTGTCCGTTCCCGATTACCGCCACCTGGGCTATCGCTTTGGCACAAACCTGGTGCGGCAAGTCATCAAAAAAGGGCGCGTCTATTCGGTAGATGTGGGGTATTACCGCACAGCGTAGCGCATATCTTGGGCAGTTTTTTTACAGGAGAATCTATGCAAATTGATATTATCGGCGTCCCTATTGACCTGGGCGCGGGCCGGCGCGGCGTGGATATGGGCCCCAGCGCCATCCGCTATGCTCACCTTCAGCAAAAACTCGAATTACTTGGCTACGCGGTGGAAGATAAAGGCAACATCGAAGTCCCGATTGCCGAAATGTGTCAAATCAACGAACCGAAGTTAAAATACGTTGACTGTATTGTGCCAATGGCACGGCGAACCGCCGGAGCGGTAGCCACCTCGCTTCAGGCAGGTCATTTTCCCCTCGTTCTGGGCGGCGACCACAGCGTGGCTCTTGGCTCCATTCACGGAGCCGCCAAACGCCGCAAATTGGGCGTTCTCTGGGTAGATGCTCATGCTGATTTCAACACGCCTGAAACCACGCCTTCCGGTAACATTCACGGCATGCCGCTGGCCGCGCTGTGCGGCCTGGGCGACCCACGCCTGACCGCCCTGTGGGATGAATCCGTACCGGTCCTCGACCCGCAGCGGGTGGCCGTTATTGGCGCGCGCGACCTTGACCCTGGAGAAAAACGCAATCTGAAACAGGCCGGGGTCATGGTGATGGGCATGGAACAAATCGACCGCCTGGGCATGGTACAGGCAGTGGAAAAAGCCATCGAGCGCATCTCGCGCGAGGTAGACGCAATTTTTCTGTCGTTCGACATGGATTCGCTCGACCCTCGCCACGCCCCCGGAGTCGGCACGCCTGTTCCAGGCGGCCTGACCTACCGCGAAGCCCACCTGGTGTGTGAACTGGTCGCCGAAACTGGCAAACTCATCGGCCTCGACCTGGTGGAAGTCAACCCCATCCTCGACGTGCAAAATGCCACTGCATCGCTGGCGGTCGAATTGGCTATGTCGGCGCTAGGGCGCCGGGTTTGGTCGGGCTAACGGGAACGTTAATTACGATTTTTCACAATCGGAGTAAAATAAGCGCATGAAAAACGGCCCTATCCTGGTTGTCGAAGACGTAGCCAACGTCTTGGAATTGCTCGAAGTCACCCTGCGCTTTAAGGGGTATGAAGTGGCCAGTGCCCGGAATGGCATGGAAGCCCTGGCAATGGTCGAAAAAATCAAGCCAGTCTTGATTATTACCGACATCCTGATGCCCAAAATGGACGGCTATGCCTTCGTACAAAAACTGCGCACCAACCCGGCCACGCGCGGCATCCCGGTCATTTTCCTTTCCGCCACTTATGTCACCCCGGAAGACAAAAAATTCGCTCTCAGCCTGGGCGCAACCCGGTTCATTGAAAAACCGATTGACACAGAAGATTTTCTGCTCACCATTGCAGAAATCATGACCCAGGAACCACATACCACGCCAGAACCACTCAACACAAGGGATTTTTATCTGGGGTATCGAGACCGGCTGGAAAACAAATTGCGCCACAAAAGCACGCAGATTACCCGCACCGAACGATTAATCCCTACCTTACCACCAGAACAGCGTTCGGCATTTGAATCTATGCTCCAGCAGGCAAAAAACGACCGCGAGAATATCCAATCGGAATTGAATGAAATCTATCGCGTCCTAAACGAAATGAAACTGGCAGGGAACTAATATGAATTTACCGACTCTGACCGACCTGGAGCGAATGGCGCGCCAGGCCGGTCAAATTTTGTCTGATGGTTATGAAAAAGATAACCGCGTGGATTACAAAGGCGTGATTGACCTTGTTACAGAAATCGACCACGCATCAGAAGCATTCTTGCTGGGTGAAATCAGCCGCCTGTTCCCCGGTCACAATATCCTGGCCGAAGAATCGGGATTGACTGCAAATGGGAATGCCGAACACCTGTGGTTCGTTGACCCGTTAGATGGAACGGTGAATTATGCGCACGGCATCCCGATATTTTGTGTCTCAATTGCGTATGCGTACCAGGGACAGGTCTGTCTGGCTGCCGTTTATGACCCCATGCGCGCCGAACTGTTCACGGCAGAGCGAGGAAAAGGCGCCTATCTCAATGGCTCACGGCGGTTATGGGCTTCGTCGCAATCTGACATGCAAAAAAGCCTTCTGGTAACAGGCTTTCCTTACGACGCCTGGAATACCGGGCGAGACAACTTTGATAACTTCGTCCAGTTTTCTAAAAGAAGCCAGGGCGTACGCCGCCTGGGTTCCGCCGCGATTGACCTGTGCTATGTGGCAGCGGGACGATTTGATGGGTACTGGGAAATTTCCCTCAAGCCTTGGGACGTGGCAGCAGGTGGTTTGATTGCCGAAGAAGCGGGAGCGCTGGTAACGAACATTTCGGGCAGCGCAGATTATCTGAACCCGCCCCAATCGGTGGTAGCCGCAAACCCGGCTTTGCACGCCAAAATTCTGGCTGGGCTGCAAGAAAAGAACTAAAAAACCGTCCCGAAAGTTGGAAAAGCTTTCGGGACGGTTCGCAATTTAGAAGATGAATGTTGCGTTAAGGCCTCCAGGCCGGGTCGAACTCCACATTGGGGGATTCGGTCAAACGAATTTTCTCACCGGTGAGCAAATTGAACAAATAAATATCCTGATTATTGCCATCGGTAGATTCGTAAGCAATCCAGATGCCATCTGGCGAAAAATTGACATCCACGACTGGCGCGCCAGCCGCTACCAGCTGTTCTGCCCTCTCCATGCCGATATTCAGACGCATCAACACCGACGGTGATGTCAGGTCGAGGTTGGCCTGGCTGAACAAGAGAAAAGTTCCATCGGGCGACCAGGCAGGCAGATAATCCGAAACCGAGGGAACGGTATAAACCAGGCGGGTTTTCTCGCTGCCATCCTCCGCGTTCATAATCCAAAGCTGATATTCTGCCCCTCTACGAGAAATATAAGCGAGTTGTTTTCCATCCGGCGACCAAACTGGATAGCGTGACTGATTGTTCGCTCGTGATTGCACGACCTCATCATAAAAGGTCAACTGGGTGAGCGTGGATGTTTCCAGGTCAAATACATAGATTTGCCAGGTATTGCTATCACGCATGGAAGTAAAGGCGATTTTCTTGCCATCCGGTGACCAGGCTGGGTCAAATTCGCCCATTGGTTCATCTAACAACGCCCTGGTAATGCCAGTCTCAAGGTTGAGAATATGCAATCCTGCATCGGCATATTGGGGAGACTTGGCATAACAGGGAGAGACATAGACCAGCTGCTTGCCATCCGGTGACCAATCGAAATTACACGCGCCATTAATATGATTGGTCAACTGCTGAAGATTGGTACCATCTGAATTGGCGAGGTAAATTTGAGCAATTCTGTTCTCGACCATTGCGTAAGCAATCTGGCCGGCGCCTCCTATTGGGGTTGGCACAGGGGGAACGACGGTTTCCATCGAAACTGATTTCGTAGCAGTAGGAGTGGGTGATGGCAAAGAAGTCCTGGTGGGGGTATTTGTAGGCTGGGGAGTGGCCGTTGGGTCAATGGTGGCGAAGGTTTCAGTAGCAAATTCAGGCGTGATGGTCGATGTGGCCGAAGCAGTGAACGTAACCGTCGGCGTTGTCGTTTCGGTGCGCAGGACGGACATCACAAACTGCTGGTTCTTTGGGTCAAACAAGACCAATGCGCTGACAGCCAATGTCAGCATGAATACCAGCAGGAACAGGCTAAAACAGCCGCCTTTCTTCTTAGTACGCGCTGTCGCAGGCGTCGGTTGAGACTCTTGTTGTAAATTCTCCCCAGGTTCGTCTTCCAATATTCCAGTATCCGTATCCAGCCCAAGCAACGCGGCCTTAAACTCTGCTGCCGATTGATAACGGTTCGCAGGAACAGGCTCCATTGCCTTTTCAATAACGCTTGCCAGGCGGGGAGAAATTGAAGGTTTATGTTTACGCAGGGGGGTCAACACCACGCCATCGACAGCACGCATCAAACTGTCTTCAGGGACAACGCCGGTGATTGCGGCATAGAGCGTGGCGCCCAGCGAATATACATCAGAGCGGGCATCTGTACGCGCTGAACCATACTGTTCCGGCGGGGAATAGCCGGGCGTCATGGCGCGCGCGCCGGTCATCGTTTCTTCGTGTTCCCAGGCTTGCTTGGCAAGACCAAAATCAACCAGAATGACGTTGCCATCTGGCGTTAGTTTGATGTTTCCCAGTTTTATATCACGGTGTAAGATGGGGGGCTTGCGAGTATGAAGGTAGGTGAGTGCATCACACACTGCCGCGCCAATTCGAATCGCTTCTGACTCGTTCAGAGTGCCTTGTTTTTCGATACGCTGGCGCAGGTCATCTCCCTCGATGTAATCCATGACCAGGTATTGTCCCTGTCCATCCAGGACGAAATGGTCAGTCACCCTGGGCAGGTTGGGGTGGCGCATGTTGGCCATGATGACCGCCTCCATGCGAAACTGGCGCGCATAATCATCGGTGGTGAAGAGATTTTCTTTTACCGCAACATCCACCCCAAGACTCTCATCGACAGCGCGATAAACAGCGCCCATGCCGCCACGGCCAAGAATTTCGATAATACGATAGCGGTTATTAAGAAGATTTCCTTGACCCAAGCTCATACAAAACCACCTGACCTTGCAGGGAAGACAATGGAAATGATTATAAAACAAAAAAGCCCCTCTCAAAGGAGAGGCATTGAACTTGTAATCAATTTATACTAATCATTTTTGATAGGTCGCCACACCGGGTCGAAGTCAAATCCAGGGTCGGTGGTCAGACGGATTCGGTTCGCTCCCGTCAGGGTGGAGATATAAATATCGTGATTGAGTGAATCCGGCCAACTTTCAAAGGCCATCCAGAATCCATCGGGCGAAATGCCAACATCCACAATGGGAAGCGGTTCAATGGGCAGGCGCACCGCCTGTTTTGCCTGCCGCTCTTCATAACGGATGCTCATCAGCCAGGCCGGCACAGTGCCTTCAAAGTTATTTTGGCTGAACAGAACGAATTCCCCATCTTTTGTCCACACGGGCAGGAAATCGTTGGTGTTATTGCCCGTCTGCGCCAGTTGTTCATTGGGCTTTGGAAGATTGACATCACCATCGGTGGTGACCCAAATTTGAGTTGTGCCGCCAGAACGTTTAAGAACGTAGGCAAGTTGGAAGCCGATTGGGTTCCAGGCTGCCATACGAGCATGAACTCCCCTGGAAATGTCCTGCGCGCGAGTTAAGCGCGTGACCAGGTTGGTTTCGAGGTTAATCATGTAAATTTCCATGTAACCATCGCGCAGGGAGGTAAAGGCGATTCGTTTTCCATCGGGCGACCAGGCCGGCTCGAAATCGCCGCCCAGACTGGTAGGCAGGGGCGTTCGGTTTTCCCCGTTGGCGTCAATGAGATAAAGGCTGGAGCCTTGATAGTAATCCTGCTTTTGGCGACAAGGAGCGACATACACCAATCGCTTGCCGTCAGGCGACCAATCTGGCTGGCAGGCGCCCTCTTGTTCATTGGTGATTTGCCGCAGACCAGAGCCATCGGCGTTGATGATATAAACCTGCGGGTATCCTGTGCGGCTGGAGGCAAAAGCCAACTGGCCGGTGCCGCCGCCAAGCGGGGTTGCGGTAGGAGATGGCTGCGGAGTATCCGTAGGTGGTGGAACCAGCGTAGACGTAGCGGTTGGTTGTTCCTGGGTAGGCAGGCTAATCTGCGCAGCGAGTGTCTGGGTCGCTCCCAAAGAGAGAGTACCCTGGATGGGGTTAGGAAATGCAGAAGAGATTCCCTGACGAAACGTTGGGCTGGTATTCCAGAACAAGAGAAGAGCCAAGAGCAACAAGACCGCCCCTCCCCAAATTCCCAAAGCCGCGTCGCGTCGGTTTCGGCGGCGCATACGAGTAGTCATGGAGGTGACCACATCCATCACAACCTTGGCCGGGGTGGAAGGGGAAAGATTGGCATGATTAGCGCGCGAAGCACCTTCATCATCAGGCGGAGGAGGAACGCTGATGTTCAGGTCAAGTTCGGTAAAACGCTGGGTTTTAGAACTGGAATTGAGCAACCCGCGTCGAAATTCCTCGGCGGTCTGGTAGCGGTCATCGGGATAAGCTTCCATCGCCTTTTCAATGACTGCCGACAGACGGCGCGAGATTTTCGGGTTGTGCTTGCGAATAGGCGTGAGCTGGACATTTTCCATCACCCGAGCCAGACCATCTTCGGGGATGACGCTTGTCAGGGACGCGTACAGCGTCGCCCCAAGTGAATAGATATCAGAACGTGGGTCGGTACGGGCGGTGCCATACTGCTCCGGCGGGGAATAGCCTGGCGTCATGGCGCGCGCGCCAGTGGTGGTTGTCTGACTACCCTGAATCAATTTGGCGAGGCCAAAATCTACCAGATAGACCCGCCCGTCAGGGGTGATTTTGATGTTGCCAGGTTTGATGTCGCGATGCAGTACGGGTGGGCGGCGCGTATGCAGGTAGGTCAGAGCGTCGCATACGGCGGCGCCGACCAGGATTGCATCTTCTTCAGGAATGGTGTTCAGCCGTTCCATGCGCTGGCGCAAATCCTCGCCTTCGATGTAATCCATGACGAGGTATTGCCCATACCCTTCCATAACAAAATGGTCGGTTACGCGCGGCAAGTTCTGGTGGCGCAAGCTGGCCAGGATGACCGCTTCCAGGCGGAACTGGCGCGAATATTCATCGGTGGTAAACAGGTTTTCTTTAACAGCAACTTCCACGCCCAGGTTTTCATCCAAAGCGCGGTACACCGAGCCCATTCCTCCCTGGCCCAGAATATCTACAATGCGATAGCGGCCGTTAAGCAGCGTTCCTTGTTCAAGGGTCATCCAGAAGCCCCGGAGAATTGAGATTGCGTGAAACGAAACACTTTCAAATTATATCAAAGGATGTTTTTTATGCCTTAACAAACCTGCCGAGTCTTTGGGGTGTTTCTATCTTGACACCCAGATATAGCGGTCTTTCCTAAAAAGATGGAATACTTAATCTGCGGTGGCAGGCATCGTTTGAGCATCGGGGTCGTGCATGTCATACTGCCGCAACACAGGCCACTTGAGCATGATGAGCAAAGCAGTGATGATGGTCCAGAGCCCACCACTGATAATAGCAAATGAGACGCCCAGGGCGCTTGCGACCAGCCCGGCGCGCACCTCTCCCAGTTGCGGCCCGCCCTGAAAGAAAATCTGATTGATGCTGGTCATTCGCCCACGAATGTGGTCGGGGGTATTTAACTGCCGGATGGTGTTGCGAATGATGGTACTGACCGAATCTGACGCGCCCATCAACGCCAGGGCCAGGAAGGCCAACCAGAAAGATTGCGCAAACCCAAAAGCAATGGTCGTCAACCCAAATACAAGAACTGCCACCAGGAAAACTGGCCCCTGCCTGCGAATGACCGGTAATTGCGAAACAACAAATGCTGCCAGGACCGACCCGCTTGAGCTCGCCGCGCTTAACAGCCCGTAACCGACCTCGCCGACTTTCAGGATGTCGCGCGCAATGATAGGCAACATGGTGTTGGCGGCGGCAAAAAAGGTCGCAAAAAAGTCCATTACCATGGTAGAAAGGATAATTTTGCGCGAAAAAATAAATCGAAATCCGTCTTTAATCAACCCAAGGCTGATTCCGCTTGCATTGTTAAACTCCTGTGGAATAGGGCCAATGGCAAGCAAGGCCAGAATCACCCCTAAAAACGAAATCGCATTAAAAAAATAGGTATAACCCTGACCGAGGGATGCAATTACGATACCGCTCAAAACAGGGCCGACCACCGCGCCAACGTTGAATGCAATTGAATTCAAACTGAAGGCATTCGGCAGGTCTCTGGCTGGAACGATGTTCGGAACAATCGCCTGGCGCGCAGGGCCATCAAAGGCCATCGCCGAAGCCTGCAACGCTGTCAGCAAATAGATGTGCCAGATTTGGGTCTGCCCGCCAAACGTCAAAACCGCCAACCCCAGCGCGGTCAATGCCATGCTGGTTTGAGTGATGAACAGGATAATACGCCGATTGTAAGTATCGGCAAACGCGCCGCCAAAAAGCGAAAAGACAATCACTGGCAAGATGCGGGCCAGGCCGATGCTGCCGAGAGCAAGCGGGTCTGGCTCTCCAGTCAATTCGCGGATGTGCCAATGGATGGCAGCCACCTGCATCTGCGTTCCAGCGATGGAGACCATCAGACCCAGCCAGAGAAGGAGAAATTTCCGATTCTTAAGAGCAGGAGGAATTTGCATACTCAACATCCGGTCATTCGCTTTTATCGCCTAAATCTTTGGCAAAAAAAATGCTGACTTGCGAAAAACCATTGTTTTGATAAAGCGCCAATTCGTCGGTTTTGTGCGAAAAGACCTGCAACTCTATGCGCCGGACGCCATGCGTGCGCAACTCAGCATCTAATACAGCAAAGGCTTCTTTTTCATAACCTTTATGCCTGTCTTCGGAGAAAAAGAAAAAATCAATTAAAAAAGCCTTGGGGCGTTCACCGCGCGTATCGACAAAATACCAGACCATACCAACTTTGCGACCTTTGTCATCCAACATGACGCGCAGGTGCTGGTTGGGGGTTTTTAGGCCATTCGGAAGCATTTGCTGAAACTCGGCGCGGGCTTTACCCATCGCCTCGTGAGCTGTCCAGTTACCAGAGCGAGTCTGGTCATAGGCATATTCTGGAACAGATTTTCGCAGAAAAGCAGCAAAATCTTCCTCGCTCATCGGTTCAAATCGAATCATCATGTCTCCTTGTATGTAGTTGATGAAACAAATCAGTCCACCGGCCTTTGCGGTAGACCGAGGGCAATATTCTATATTAGTGCAAGCAACCCTCCAACAAACACGGCGCAATCTCGCAGAGATAGGGCAAACGTAGCAAGCGCGGCTTCGGTGTGCCGGTTGTCGGGATTGTTCTTTTCCCAACCTTCCGCGCTGGAGATAGCTTCTATCACGAAGGCAATTCCCATCTGGGAATATTCCGCCAATGCCAGGGCAACCCGCTGTTCGAACGGTTGACCTGCTTCGAGCGCATCTAACCCGGTGAGCCAGACATCCTTCACGCCAGCAAGGTTGCGCAGATTAATCATAGTTCTACGACATCTTTGCCAGCCAGTTTATCCGAGATGATTTGGGTCACCTTTTCTAAAGCCTTCGGCTTGTGAACGTAATCCACATCTCCGGTCTGGATGGTAAGCACCGGGCAAAGGTCAAAAGAACGCAGCCAGTCATCATAGAACGAATCGAGCAGGGCCAGATAATCGGCGGTGATGCCAGTCTCAATGCCGCGCGCACGGCGTTGAATCCGTTCCATCAGCACTGGCACAGGGCACTTCAAGTAGATAAGCAGGTTGGGAGGCGGCAGACTGCCCACGACCAGGTCGAACAAACGGCGATAGGAGAGATAATCGCGCTCACTCAGATTGCCCAGATGATGCAGGGCGCGCGCAAAAATGTAGGCGTCTTCAAAAATACTGCGGTCTGAAATTGCCGAGCGCGAGTCGTTTGCTAGTTCCAGGTACTGCCGGGCGCGGTGTCCGAGAAAATAGATTTGCAGATGAAAAGACCATGCCTTCATATCGGCATAGAAATCGGGCAAATAGGGATTGTCAGAGACCGATTCGTACCCTGTTGCCCAGCCCTGACGCGCGCCAATGCGCTCGGTGAGCGAGGTTTTGCCCGCGCCGATGTTCCCGGCCACCACGACGATTTTTTTTGTCATGCGCTTCTCCAAGAGAAAATATGAGAAATTTGCGCCGTTCGATGCGAGAGAAATTTCTTAAAATTTGCCCACATTTGGCGCGCCTGGACTATCTTTAATGTTCCATAAATTGTATTACGATTTTCGCCAAAATCGGGCAACTCCTGGCGTAGAAACGCGCAAAAAATGTGTCGTCTGTGTTAAACTAGTTCAGTTTTCCCAGCACATCCAACGAGCCATGCCAATACCCATTATCATCCAGGCCATCACCATCTTCGCCGGTCTCCTGGCGCTTTTTTGCGTTTGGATGGGGGTCAGTTTCATCCGGGCCGGGATGAAAATCAAATTTTATCGCACGCGTCAGCAACGCATCGTGGCCGGTTGGCGCTGGATTGGCATCGCCCTGCTCATGGGCAGCATCTCATTGGTCGGGGCGCGTTTCAAGGAACCAATCGCGGCCCAACTGCAACCCGCCGCGCCGCCTCCTGCCATCATCCCGTCTCTGCCGCCTACGCAGGTTAACACCGTCCCCCCTCCGCCGCCCTCTGCCACCGTCCAGCCAACCCCTACTGAAGCTGTCTCTCCTACTGAAGCCATCTCTGGCGCGCCATCGCCCACCTTCACCCGCACGGCCACAAACACGCTCCGTCCTACGCTCACCCCTGGCCTGACCGCTACGCGTGTCACTCCGCCAACCGCAACGGCATCCAATACACCGCCTGCGACCAGCACGGTTCGTCCAACGGCAATTCCGGCGGCAGCCGCCACCCGCGCGCCGACCCGCACGGCAACCTTCACACCAACCATCACGTTGACGCCCACCTATACCGCCACATCCACCTCCACCTTTACCCCATCGCCTTCAAATACGCCTACCTTTACGAGAACGGCGACTCAGACATTGACGCCCACCTCGACTTCTACCAGCACCCAAACCTTCACCCCCACCGCATCGTGGATGCCGACCTCGACTGCCACCGCGTCGCTGACCCCTACCGCATCCTTCACCCCCACCGCCACACGCACGCGCGCCCCAACATCCACGCTGACCCCCACCAACACCCGCGCCCCCACTGCCACTCAAACATTCACGCCCACCATCACGTTTACTCCCACCAACACCGCCACCCGTACAGCCACGGCAACCTTCACCTTGACATTCACTCCAACCCAAACTTTCACGCCTTCTTCTACACCCACCAACACCTTCACGCCTACCACTACCTGGACGCCGTCCTCAACTCCCACCAACACCGCCACGCCGACAGGGACTGCCACTTCTACGCCTACCTTCACCCCCAGTCCAACTTCTACCCGCACAACCACATCGACCGTCACTCTCACGGCTACCGCGACCAGTACGCCGACAGACACCCCTTCGCGGACGTCTACTGCAACTTTCACCAACACATTTACACCGACCTTCACCCCATCGCATACTCCCAGCCAGACCAACACGCCCACCTTTACCCCCTCCAGCACCCCTACCCGTACACACACCCCCACCTTCACGCACACACCTACGCCTACAAATACGGCGACATACACCCCTTCGCCTACTGCCACCACCACTCGGACACCGACCTTTACCCCAACGCCATCATCCACATTCACCCTGACACCCACTCGCACGAACACACCCACTCGAACTCCCGACCCTCGCTGCGAGCGCGTCAGATTTGTCACCGACGTCACCATCCCAGACGGGACTGCCTTAAACCCCGGGGTTGCTTTCGTTAAAACCTGGCGTCTCAAAAATGTAGGAACCTGTACCTGGACGCTCGACTATAAACTGGTATTCACCGGCGGAGAACAAATGGGCAGCATCGTCTCGGTTCCATTGCCCCGAAATGTTGCGCCTGAACAGACCGTAGATATCTCCGTCAACCTGCTTGCTCCTGCCTTTGCGGGCAGATATCGTGGCTCATGGATGCTTGAAAGTCCCTCTGGGAAATTGTTTGGAACCGGAGATAAAGCCGCAGAGCCAGTTTGGGTCGATATCAATGTGAATAAGACCTCGCTGGAGGGCACTGCCTATGATATGTTCGCCAATGCCTGCACTGCCACCTGGTCGAGTGGCAAAGGAAGGTTGCCCTGCCCTGGCAGTGACGGCGACAGTCAGGGCTTCGTCTTACGCATGTTCAACCCCAAACTGGAAGATGGTTCAATCGTCTCGCTGCCCGGCCTTTTGACCGCGCCACAAAACTTAAACGATGGTTATATCCAGGGTGTATATCCACCGTTTATCGTGCAGCCCGGCGACCGATTCCAGGCAATTGTCAACTGCGAAGGCGGGGCCACATCCTGCCTGGTTCTTTTCCGCCTCGATTACCAGATTGGCGATGGCCCCATCTTCGGATTCTGGCGAATTGGCGAAGTATACGATGGGAAGTATTACCAAGCCAATGTAGACCTGAGTCCTTTCGGGGGGCAAGAAGTCAAATTCGTGCTACAAGTGCAGGCTTTCGGCGCAGCAACCGGCGACCGGGCACTATGGGTTGCGCCGCGCATTGTTCGTAACAGGCAACCCTCATCTGCTCTTACTTCAACGCCAACGCCATCCCCCACGCCAACTCGCCGATAAGCAACTGCTCAATGGATACAAACAAAACCGGGCGCAAATTGCGTCCGGTTTTTTTGCTCTCGTATGGATTTTGTCATTTTGTTTTAAGATAAACATTATATAATTTATCATAATTTAGGCTGGAGTATATCCAAAATTCATGGAATTCATCCACCGCATTCTATATAATCTGCTCGAGGTTCACCCGCTCCATACAATGGTGGTTCACTTTCCGATTGCCTTAACAGGCGCGGCTCTGTTTTTCCTGCTGGTGGCGCTTTTCAGGCATAGTCAAATGCTGGAACAGGCAGCTTTTGCCAACATTACGCTGGCCGCTATCAGCACCATCGCAGCCAGTCTCACCGGAATACGTGATAATATCGATATTTATGACGGGGCAGCCCCCAATGCAGGCACCAAAATCACCCTGGCTATTCTCTTATTGATTATTACTTCCCTCCTCTCAATCATCCGTTGGCGCAAGCCAGATATTTTCTATTCATCGGGATGGATTTTATATTTCACTGGTTTTTTGGTCAGTTTTGCAATCGCCGCTGTCCTGGGCTTTTTGGGCGGCGTGATTTTATACGGTTTTTAATCCAAAGGAGAGATGAATGATACGCGTAACAAATAAATTACACGCTGGGATGGCGCTGGCAGCACTTTTCGTGCTGGCTGCCTGTGGGGGAGACAATATAACCGCAACCGACTCGCCCGCCAGCATCGCAACCACAGCCCCAGCGCAAGAAGCAACAGCCACCACCACATCAGAACTGGCACCAACCGCGACCGCCCCTGGCGTATCAAGCGAGGTCAGTTTTTCGAAAGATATCCTGCCTGTCTTGCAAAGCCGCTGTATCAACTGCCACGGCGGACAACGCACCTCTGAAGGACTGGACATGAAAACATATGAGTCGCTCATGGCCGGTTCGCAGAATGGAAGCGTTATCTCGCCCGGCGATGCGGCAAACAGTTCCTTTGTCACCCTGGCCGCGGAAGGCAAAATGCCCAAACGTGGGCCTAAACTCACTCCGGCAGAAGTACAGTTGCTAACTGACTGGGTCAATGCCGGCGCGCCCAACAACTAGACTGATTTTCTGGATAAAAAACGAGGCGCGCTTTGCAAGGCACGCCTCGTTTTTGACAAATGCAGTGAATTTTAAGGAGCAGGCGTAGAAGATGGGGTGTCAAAATCGTACTCGAAGTTGTAATCTTCGTATGAGTATTCATCCTCTTCTTCCACGGGGGTTAGCGAGCAAATCCCAATATTCTCCTGCACCACGCAAGCAGAGAGGTCGCCTCCTGCAACCAAACCGACAAGTTCGGGCAACATCCTGGTCGTTGGCGCAATCAGAACGAGCCTGTTCGACTTGGGGCCTTTACTAAATAAAAGCAGGCCACTATCTTCCGCGCTGACTTTGCCTACCCCTTTAATCTCAAGCGTTGTTGCTTCATCGTTCAGGGTAATACCAAAGGGTCTTGTGTAATCTGAAATAGCATCCTGGTCTTGAAGCGTACCCAGGATAAGCACATCGCTGCCATCGACCGCTTTGGCGCGCAAACTGAGCGGAATATTCACCAGGTTGAGCGCGTTTTGGAGCGTTGCAATTGGCCCAAGCAGGGATGCATCCAGCTGCACATCCCCCACAGTTATCAGGCTGGTTGGACGGCTGAACAGGTATGGAAAATTCACAAGAGAGGGAGCCCGCTCACTACCCACCGCAAAATCAGCAATCGTGCCGAGCAACACTCCATTATCGGCCACCTGGCTGAAAGGATTGGTCAGAAAACTAAAATCGCCCGCCGCAAGCACCTGACCATTTTCGCTCAAAGCCAGCGGCGCAAAAGGTCCACGCCGGTCGGTCAACGATGAAAAAGTATCCCCATCCGAACGAGCCAGGAAAGAGCCGCTCGTGGTCTGGACAGAATGAACTCCATAAAATACAACCATCTTCAGTCCAGCCGTCAACGGGCTATCTGCAAAATCAACAAACTTGACATTCCGAAAATTGCCCTCGTTCTCTTCCAGGTTATAGAGATAGTCATTGACAAAAGACAACCCATAAGGAGCAAGTACAGGATTGGCGTAATTGACATCGGGCAAAATAACAGTCGCACCTGTGTAAGAGTCATACGAAAGCAAAGAGCGCGTTGGATCGGCAAAGACTAGCAGCCGCCCACCGCTTTTGACAAATTGATGAATGGCGCGCAGTTCTTCCCCACTATATGGGAGCGAGGGAGAAAAAATGATATATGCGCTGGCATATTTCAAATGACTGGAAAGCGGCAGCCCGCCCATATCGAACTCCGCCCTCCCGCCGCGCGCGCTCAAAGCGGTGACCAGCGGCTCAATTTCATTGGGAACATACTGGTTGCCATGAGATGCATCTATGATGACGACTTTTCCCTCCCCAGGCAGGGCGGCCAGGGCCTCCGGTCGGGATGAGGGGGTGGGCGGCTCCGGCAGTTTGAAACTGGCAAAATCGGGGCGTGAAACCTCGGCCTTATAAAAAGGAGCCTGATAGAAGGTCACCACACGCGTCAGGATGGGGACAACAAACAGGGCAACTGCCAGAACAATGCGCAAATAAGGTTTCATAACCGCCTCTTATTTCTGCTCAACCAGCGCCGGGGGAATGTAAAGCAGGTAAATCCCCGCTTCTTTTGGATACGGCAGGGTTACGCCCTCCGCTGATTCGGCAAAGAATCCCTTCCCAACAGCAGACCCTGCTGGTGACTGCGCTGTTGCCACAGAATACAGGTCAATCACCTTGTAGTTGCTCACGCGCGCCAGGCGAGCGGCTTTTTCAACTGCGTCCGACTGCGAGCCAAGTTCGTCGATTAACCCAAACTGATAAGCGACAGAAGCCGGCCAGATTTGACCGCTCAAAACAACATCTGCCTCAGCGACGAGACGGTCACCGCGCCCCGTTTTAACCACTTCATAGAATGCTTGCTTGATGATTTCTATCTGGCGCATGTACGTATCACGCGGGGAGCCCCATAATTTATACGGGCCGGTGGAAATAATATTTTCAAAGATAGAAGGGGAATCTGGTAAAACCCCAACCACGCCGATATTCCCCACCATCGAAGTCGGCTTGGCAAAGGCATAGTCGCTGCCAGCTGTTAAATAATAGGCACCACTGGCGGCCATTCCTTCAATCGAAACCACAACCGGTTTGCTCTCGCGTAACTTCAGCAATTCCAGGTATACCGCCTCGGTATGCACCACCGTTCCGCCAGGGCTATCCAATACCAGTACCACCGCGCGCACTTCGGAATGTTGGCGGGCGTAGTCAATTTGCCAGATGACCGACTGGGCACTATCGCCATAAATCGCATCTACCAACGAAATTACGCCAATCACAGGCTGCGGGATAAGCGCTGCGACCAGCAACCCTAGCACAAGCGGCAGGGCCAACCACAACAACCCATTCCTGGTTTGCACCCATTTTTCCTCAGGTTTTGTTTCGTCCATGTTCCTCGCTCCATTCTGAACTATGTTGACAGCATACACCGCCGCAGCTCCATTGTCAACCACCCATTCCACAACCAACAAAAAAAACGCCATGAACGGCGTTTTTGGTAAAAAGTACCCCGCACATGCCGTGAGCCGTAAAGTTCTGAACCTGCATAAGCAGGCTGGGCTCCTACCCGGAACTCCCGCCTTGGCCAAAGCCTATCGCGTTCATGCCGCGAGATGGAAGCCCTTTCAGAAAGTGTTGGCTCAGAACCGGTGAGACGGCAACACGCACACAGCAGGGTATTTTTCTTATACCACAAAATATTATCGAGAGGGAAGGGATAAATTAGAGCCGGAGAGGCGATTCTCCGGCTCTGGAAGGTTACTTCTCTTCGGGCTTTTTCAAAGCCAGCCTTATCTGCAACTCATTTAACTGCTTTTCACTGGCCGGAGAGGGCGCATCGGCCATCAGGTCGCGCCCGGCCTGATTCTTGGGAAAGGCTATCACCTCACGGATATTCGGTTCGCCAGCGAAAATCATCACCAGCCGGTCAATACCAGGGGCCATGCCGCCGTGCGGTGGCGCGCCATATTGAAACGCCTCAATCATGTGACCAAACTTGGCCTGAATTTCTTCGTCCTTCAGCCCAAGCAGTTGGAAGACTTTCTGCTGGATGTCGGAACGATGAATACGAATCGAACCGGAGGCAGTTTCGTAGCCGTTCAACACCATGTCATAAGCATCGGAGAGAATTTGCGAGGGGTCGGTCTCGAACTTGGGGAGGTCTTCCATCTTGGGCATGGTAAAGGGATGATGGGCGGCATCCCATTTCTTTTCTTCTTCGTTATATTCAAACATCGGGAAATCCACTACCCAGGCAAAAGCCAGCAAGTCTGGGTCGGCCAGGTTCAGCCGGTCGCGGAACAAAAGCCGCAAAGCGCTGAGTGTTTTATTGGCAACAGCCTTGCTGTCGGCAATGAACAAAACCAGGTCTCCGGTTTTGGCTCCAGTGAGAGACTGGATGGCCTCCACTTCTTGGGGTTTGATGAATTTCTGGGCTGTGCCTTTCACGCCTTCAGCGGTGAGGGCCAGGGTCGCCAGCCCTTTTGCGCCCTGCTCTTTTGCAAACGTCGTCAGGTCATCCACTTCTTTGCGGGTATATTCAGCGCAGCCGGGCGCAACCAGGCATTTCACAACTCCGCCGCTCTTAATGACATTCTGAAAGACCATGAAATCGGTGTTGGCAAAGACCTGATTGAGGGTATAGAGTTCCAGACCAAAACGCAAATCGGGTTTGTCGCTGCCAAATCGCTCGAGCGATTCATGGTACGTCAGGCGCGGCCAGGGCGAGGCCAAAAGACGTTTTCCAGGCAGGATTTCCTTCACCATCGCCGTGAACAATCCTTCAACCATATCCAGCACGTCATCCCGCTCTACAAAGGACATTTCCAGGTCGAGTTGGGTAAATTCGGGCTGGCGGTCACCACGCAAGTCTTCATCGCGCAGGCAGCGTGCAATCTGGAAATACCGGTCAAAGCCGGAGACCATCAGCAACTGTTTCAGTTGCTGGGGCGACTGCGGCAAAGCGTAGAACATGCCTGGCTGTAAACGCGAAGGCACAAGGTAGTCACGCGCGCCTTCTGGCGTGGTCTTGAACAACATTGGCGTTTCAATTTCGAGGAAGCCACGCTCGCTCAGGTAATCACGGATGAATTTGACGACCTGATGGCGCAAAATCAGGTTGCGCTGCATTCGTTCGCGGCGCAGGTCAAGGTAACGATACTTCAGGCGCACTGCTTCTTCAGTATCTTCCTCCTTGTTGATGAGGAATGGCAGCGGCCTGGATGGATTCAGCACTTCGACCCGGGTGGCTTCAATTTCGATTTCGCCCGTTGCCATATTGGGATTTTCGGCCCCCGCCGGGCGGCGGCGGACAATGCCAGTAACCCCCAGCACCCATTCAGCGCGGGCTTCCTGGGCGGCATGAACTTCCGGCTTGGCCGGGTCGGCCACCACTTGCACTATCCCATAGCGGTCACGTAAATCGATAAAGGTTACGCCGCCATGGTCGCGCTGACGGTGAACCCATCCGGCCAGGGTAACAGTTTCCCCGGCCTGGGCGGGGCGCAATTCCCCGCAAGTGTGTGTACGATACATGCTGAACCTCCTGATTTTTATAGACCCTGAAATATCCGCAAGGCTTTCAGGGGTCTCGCTTCTAAAAGCACAAAAAATATCGCCCGCGGTTCTGGTTGAGATACACAGAATGCGTCGGGCGACTGGCGGAATAAAACGGGTTGGTTACGCAGACCGTGAGAGCCTGTCGGAACCATGCCAGCCGTCCGACAGAGGATTATCACGATTATTCAAGAGAATTTGGAGCCAGCGCAACATAGTTCGAGAATTATAGCACAAGTCGAAAGTTCGCCGAAGGCTTAAGGTATAATTACTTTGCAAATCCGCTTTCAACCGGGATAATTCGATTTTCCTGTGGGCGGAAATATTCTCTGCAAGGCAATGTTATGATGAACATCCCCCTCAAACTTCCGACCGAATACTGGAGTAATTTCACGGTCCTCCAGCGCGACATTGAATACATCCAAAATTATCTGTTTGAGACCGAAACACCCCTCACCACCCAAGAGCTCACGTCCGTCCTGGTCGAGGAATGTATTCGAATTGAACGCGAGACTCAGCGCGAAGAACAACTCGCCAGCGGGGATTTCTATCTCCCGAAAGAGACTTACCAGGTCGGGCAAAAGTTGGTTTTTCCCTCTTTGGCAATGAAAAAAGGCCAGGTGATTGCCAGGCGCCCTGGGAACAACCCTGAGATTGGAACATTCGATGTAATTGATGTCGCCTTTGATGATGGAAGCACGCGCTCGTTTGCGGCCTCGCTCGCCGAACATAAATTGAACCATCCGGTAGAAGAAACATTCGACCCGGACACTGATGTCCAATCCATCCTATCACTCTACGGCGAAGAAATCGCGCACAAACTCGATGTCGCCCTCGAAGGAGATAACTCGCTCGTCCGCATTGCCGGGGCCTGGTTCCCGCAGGCTTTGCTGGTAGATATCAACACCGGGCATCTCAACCTGGCCGAAGCCATCCTGGAGATGAACGGCGGCGAACCGATGACCACCACCGCGCTGATGGAGCAGGTCGAACTGCCGCGCACCGCCAATCCCAAGTTGACCGAGTTCTCGATGAACTACGCGCTCCAGGAAGATGGTCGTTTTGACGAAGTTGGTCCTACCGGAGAAGTCTTATGGTGTCTGCGCCGCCTGGAGCCGGATGAAGTGCAGAATATACCGGCAATTTTAAGGTACAACCCGGTAGATTATGACCGTTCCCTCTTGAACAGTCAGATGCTTGCGCTTGAAGCGCAGCTAGATGATGAACTGAGTGAAACCGAACAAAAGCCGCCCAAAACAGACGAAGTCACCATCACCCTGACCTATCCGCACTGGCGCGCTGGTACCTTGCCCGTCTCGCTCCGTGCGCGCTCGTTCTTCCCAACGGCCATCGAATCGCCGCGCATCCGCTTTACGCTGGTGGATGGCAAAACCGGCGAGAAAATGCCCGCCTGGGTGGTGCGCGAGTATGGCTATGTCTATGGCCTGCGCAAATGGTACGAAAAGCAGAAATTGATTCCTGGGGCGTATATCGTGGTGCGGCGCAGCAAAACACCCGGCGAGGTGATTGTGGAAGCCAAAACGCACCGCCCCAACCGCGACTGGGTACGTACTGTGCTGGCCGGGTCAGATGGGGGGCTGGTCTTTGCCCTGCTCAAACACGAAATCGCTTGTGAGTACAACGAACGAATGGCAGTGGTCGTCCCATCGGTGGATGCGGTAGATACCGCCTTCAACCAGAAAAGCCGCCTGCCACTCGAAAAACTGGTACGCGAGATGCTGCAGAAACTTTCGGGTTTAACTCCGCAGGGACATGTCCACGCCGAGGAACTGTACTCGGCGGTGAATATCCTGCGGCGCATGCCACCTGCCCCGCTGCTGGCGACCCTGGCTGGCTCGAAAGACTTTATCCATGTTGGCGACCTGCACTACCGCCTGACAGAAATGGAACTGGAGGAAGAATAACATGAGTCTCGTCAAACCCAGCCTCCAGACCCGTTTCCACATTGACTTTGACTGGTGGAAACAGAACGAAAACGACTGGCGCGTTCATCTGGCGGGCCTGCTTTGCCCGGAACATAAAGAAATGTTCGCCGACATGCAAGAAGACGCGCTGATTGATTTTGTGGACCCGGAAACTGCTGAGGTCCGCCCAATGGATGGGTTGCAGCAAGTTATCCTATCGCATTGCGCCCGCCAGCCAGGCTTTGTCACCGGGCAAACCCAACTGGTGGAGGGCATCTTCCGCACCTTCCTGGCAAACGGCAACAGCCCGCTGACCCCCACTGAACTCTCCAAACAGTTGGGACGCCCGGCAAATACCATCCTGGTGACCATTTCCGGGCCGCGCGTTTACAAAGGTATCCGCCCGGCGCGTGAGTGAGAAATGCACATCCGCCCCTGTAGCTCAACGGACAGAGCAGCAGCCTTCTAAGCTGTTGGTTGTGGGTTCGAATCCCGCCAGGGGCGCAGTTTTTTCTCAGACTTGCTTTTTGCGTGCGTTGTTCAGCCTGCGGCGCTTAAAACCTTTTGCTGGCCCGCGAAAAACCTCGGCTGACGCCGGCATGGTTAAGGGGGAGCGCACATCAATCGTCCTCATAAATCAGCTCTTGATATCCTATGAGTGATATTGTATTAATCATCGCTTGAATGTTCAAAAGGTCAGGAGTAATATGAGCATGTATCAGATTGCGCCCGTTGATTTTTCACAGGTTTTTGAGCGGGTTCGGATGCAGGATTCAGAGACAGTCGCGCCACTCATCCTGTGCATTTCCCCCTGCCGCAGCGGGTCGACGGTTTTGTTGCGGGTTTTTGGCGCCAGTGGCATCCCCTCCTATTATCAACCCTGGAAAAATATCTTGCGCTGGGCCATGCAGGGGCAGGAACAGTTTTGGGATTTCCCCCACAGCGCAACGCCCATTTTCGTCAAAGAAACTATCGGCCCTTACACCCACATCGAAACCGAGTTCAATCCCTTCGAAATAATACAGGCCATTGGGTATCCGGTTGACAAACTGCGGCTCATGCTCGTTGCGCGCGACCCGTTGCAAACCTGGTCTTCGTGGGAATCGCTGTGGGGTAAAAAAACCAGTTTCGAAATTTTCCTGGCCGCCTTCAAACAGGTAGAAACCATTCGTCAGCAAATCAAAGCCGTCGGGCTGCCACTCGTTCACTTTGTTTACGAATCTGTGAGAGACTATGGCGCCGAAATGGCTATCCGAAACATGTTTTTGGAATTGGGACTTCCGTATACCAGCCAGGCCGTAACAGGCTGGTTCACCCTTCCGCCCTTTGGCAAGGACGGCTCGAACATTTTTTACCCCCAAGAGCCGGATGTTTTTTCGGTCGAAAACATTCACGAAAAAGTGGAAACTGCCGATAGGCTGGAATATTTTGCCCGCAGTGAACCTCTGCCAGGGATAACGCCCGAATTGGCAACCTGGCTGCGCGCCAGCGTCGTACAAACCTGGTATGAATCGTGGCGCAGCGAACACTATGCCAGACTGAATTCAAATACAGGCGGGTAAATGAAAAAGTTTGCCAACGCGCATAAGCCCGCCATGCTCTTCCAGTCCATTTCCGACGGTCTGGTGGTTGGGCTTATCGCCCTGGTCAACACAGTCACCTATGGCGTTTTAATCTATAAATCGACCGGCGATACGGTCAGTGGGGTGATGCTGGCGTTGATTAACGGGTTGGTGCTCTCGCTCCTGTTCGGCCTGTTTGGTTCGGTGCCAGGCATGGTGGCATTCCCGCAATCCGCCATGACGCCCGTTTTCGCGGGGCTGGTTTCAAGCATTATGCTGGAGATGGAGGGACAGAGTCAGCCCGCCATCACGGCCACCGTCATGACGGCCGTCTTGCTGGCTTCGCTGGCGGTAGGAGTAGCCTACCTTGTCATTGGGCATCGCAAACTCGGCGAGGTTATCCGCTTTATGCCCTACCCCGTTTCAGGCGGGTTCCTGGCCGGGCTGGGATGGGTGTTGCTGAAGAGCGGCATAGAAATTGGAGCAGGCAAATTTACCCTGGAAGCATTCCTGAACCCCGCTTTGCTGACAGCCTGGCTTCCATCGCTCCTCTTTGGACTGCTTCTGTTCCTGTTACAACAAAAAAGTTCGCTTGCCTGGCTTAACCCAATTGTGATGATTGGGGCAATTGCAGGATTTTACCTGCTCAACCTGCCGAACTCTTCTATACAAGCATTGCAAGAGGCAGGCTGGCTATTGGTGGTTGCCGCGCCACAGAGCGCACAGGCTTTGTTCCGCTACCCACTCCTTGCTTATTCGGGGGAGATTCAATGGAGCGTCATTTTTCAAAATGTTGGGATTTTGCTGACCCTGCTATTTACAGCGCTCATCAGCCTGCTCCTGAACCTGAACGGGATTGAAATGGCAGTTCGAAAAGACATCGACCCCAACCGCGAAATGCGCCTGGCTGGGGCGGCCAATATCATCACGCTTTTGGCAGGAGGCGGAATTGTAGGCTATCCATCAGCCGGTTTAACCATCGTCGCCCACAAACAAGGCCAGCCGAGGCGGTTGTTGAATTTCGTGGTCGCGGCTTTGTTTGGGGCTGCCCTGCTTTTTGGGGTGCAATATCTCTCGTATTTGCCGAATTTCGTCATCGCCGGACTGCTGATTTCACTCGGGTTGAATTTCATGCACGAATGGTTGTTTGAGGGCCTGTTCAAATTTTCCATCTCTGATTTTCTTGTCGTGTTGGCTATCTTTTTCACGGTCGTTTTCTCCGACTTGCTGCGCGGGGTTGGCCTGGGCATGATTTTGATGGTCATTCTGTTTGCCGTGAGTTACAGCAAAACCAACGTCATCCGCAGCGTTCTAACAGGCGCAACTTTCCAAAGCAACGTAGACCGCCCGCTCAAACACGCCCAATTCCTCAAAGAACACGGTCAGCAATTGCTGATTCTGCGCTTGCAAGGATATATTTTCTTTGGCACGGCGCATTCCATCTATGAACGGGTGAAGAGACAAATTCAGGAAGAACATTCGCAAGTGCGCTTTGTGGTGTTAGATTTTACACAAACCTATGGTATCGACTCATCGGCGGCCAAGGTGTTCAACAAACTGCGTTACCTCTCTGAAGCCAACCGATTCGTACTGGTCGTTGTCGCTTTAAGCGAAAAAGTGCTAAAAAAATTTGCCCGGGATGGTTTCGACCTGAGCCACCCTCATTTCCGCAGTTTCGAAACCCTGGATTACGCCGTCGAATGGTGCGAATCTTCCATTCTGGCCCACTCAGATATGACCATCATCACCTCGCGCAGTCTGGTGGAAAACCTGGGCGCATTTTTCAACTCGGAAGAGTTTAAAGTATTATTTGGGTATATGCAGCGGCTCGATGTTGATGAAGGACATTGCCTGATTACCCAGGGCGAAGAAACGCCAGGTCTTTACCTGATTGAACGCGGGCGGGTGACCGTCTACCGCGAATTGAGTGATGGCCGCAGCCTGCGCTTGCGCACCATGGGAGCAGGCACGAGCATCGGCGAAATCGGGCTTTACAGCGGCGGCCCGGCTTCGGCAACTGTATTGACTGACATTCCCAGCGAAATCTATCTCCTCTCCAGAAGCAGTTTGAAAGAAATGGAACTGAACGACCCGGTCTTAGCAAATCAGTTTCACCGGTATATCATCCAACTGCTCGGACAGCGACTGCAAAATACAACTGCCAGCGTTCAGGCGTTGATGGAGTAAATTTCACAGACTTTATCCTCCAAGGTGATATTTATGAACCGTAAACTCATTTTTGCAATATCCGCCCTCTTGATAGCCGTCCTGATTGGGATGTTCGTTTCCATCTATTACTTCAGGCCTTCTAACGCACAACCGCAGACGCTTCCTGTGTACATTGCTGTCATGCTAGAACGAGAGAAGATTCAAGGTTCAGAAGCCCCCTTCCCAGACAGTGTAGATGCCATGCGCGGCGTTGAACTGTGCGCAGAACAAATCAACCAGGCCTGGCGTAAGGACAATGCGCACCCCTGGGAAATTAAGATTGATTTTTATTACGATGAAAACCAGACCGAGGTTGGCCTCGCACAGGCTCAAAAAGTCGTCGAGACCAACCGGGCCCTGGCGGTCTTGGGGCACGCCCAATCACCGGTCTCCAAGCCAGCCGGGCAAATTTACGCCCAAAATGGGATTCCCGCCATTACCGGCTCATCCATCAATGACGATGTCATCCTCGGCAATGATTGGTATTTTCGCGTCTTGCCCAACAGTTCCGCTCAGTCGCGCCAGATGGCGCACTATATTTATAGTGTACTGGGAGAAACCAAAGCAACCGTCATTGAAGGCAAAAACGATGCCTTTGCCCAGATGTTCGCCAGCGGCTTCAGAGAGACTTTCGAGTCTTTGGGGGGCGAAATTGTGGCAACCCACGAATATTCCCGACCTGAAGGCAACCAACGCACCGATGAAATGAACGGAATTATCACCAAAATCTGGAATACGAAAGAGCCAGGAATCATCGTCTTTGCCGCCCGCGCCAACGAAGGCGCCTTATTTATGATTGGACTTCGTGACCGCGGAATGAACAACCTGGTTTTTGGCCCCAGCCCGTTTGCCAACATCCTGTTTCTCTCCACCATCGAAAGCGCGTCTCGCCGCAACGAACCCAACTTCTACTCCAACGGCGTCTATGTCCTGGCGCCAGTGGTCTTCGATACCGCCGGCGATGAAGGGCAGGAATTCCTGGCCGCCTTTCGGGAAAAATATAATATCGACCCAGGCATGAAAGCCGCCACCAATTGCGATGCGCTAAAAGTCGTGGCCAAAGCCATCGACAGCGCCCAAATCTCCGGCGCGCCCGAAGCCATTGCCAACGACCGCCGTAAAATACGCGACGCCCTGGCCGCCATCAATGCACCAGAGAAAGCAGTCAATGGAGTGACCGGGAAAATATACTTTGACCAAAACCGCGAGCCTGTCAAACCCATCGATACCAGCATTTACCAGAATGGACAGCGCATCTCCGCCATTAGCCAGATTGTAGAAATCGATGCAGAAACCGCCGCCAGGCTGGAAACCCAGTTCCAGGAACGCAACCCGGTCCTGAAATATGATAACCGTTGCTTTCGCATCACCGATGTCGTATATGTTGGCATCGACATCAACGAAGTGAGCGAACTTGAAACCCAGACTGGAACCTACCTGCTTGATTTCTACCTGTGGTTTCGGGCGCGCGAGCCGATGAATCCGCAAGATTTTGTCTTCCTTCAACTGGCTGAGCCCATTGACTTTGGCGACCCAGTCGTTGAAACCTTCGAAAATGGAATTGCTTACCAGGCCTATCACATCAAAGCCAAATTTAAAGGGAATTTTGACTATAGAAATTACCCTTTCGACCAGCAAATCCTGGGAATTCAGATGAAACACAAGTTCAAAAATGCCCAGGAACTCTTGCTGGTCCCCGATACAATCGGAATGCGTGACATCACCCCTGAAGGATTCCTGAAACGCTTACAAACCCAAAGAGTCGTCAGGTCTCTCAGTGATTGGCAACTGGTGGAGAAAAGCGAAAAGACCAAAATCGAGCAGGGAAAAATCTTCAACGATTCCACGCTGGGCAACCCAAGCCTGGTGGGTAGCAACGATACTCAGATTGCCTATACCCTCATCAAAGTTGAATTCGAAATTAAACGCAATGGCTGGAGTTACATCTGGAAAAACCTGTTGCCCCTGGGCTTCCTGGTAGGACTGGCCTATATGGCCTTCCTGTCAAAAGCCAGCGAATATGACAAAATGTACGATGTCGTCACCAGCGTCATCCTGACAGCGGCCTTCTTCCAACTCGGACTGACCGAATCACTGCCCAACATCGGCTACCCCACAGCAATGGACTGGATGTTCTACATCCTATACCTCCTGTGCGTTGCGCAAATTATCACCATCCTGCTTATCAGAAAGTACATCAACAATGAAAAAGAGAGCGAAGCCGATAAAATTGTATGGAGCGCACGCTATGCCTACCCCATCCTGGTCATTTTGAGCAGCTATGCCGTTTATCTTATGTTCTGGCAATAAATTTTGGCTGTATAATCGTTGGCAGAATTGACCCTGTGTTGAATTATTGTTAACTCCAAAAGCAGAATCATAGCAAAAACGCGCAAACGCGGTTATAAGAAGAGGTGTGATATGGCAACTGTCATTTTACGGGCGAGAAACAAAGTCGACCCCGCCAAGCGAAGAATGATTCTGGAAACGCTCAGCTGGCAAATGCGAATGCAAGCCCATATCTGGAGTCCGCCCACTGATTTATTTGAAAACGAACAGAACTACATTATCCGCGTCGAAGTGGCCGGGATGCGCCAGCAGGACTTTAGCGTGATATTGGATAACAACATCCTGACCATCAGCGGTTCCCGCCCCGATACTCCAGAGCGGCGTGCCTATCATCAAATGGAAGTCCGCTTTGGTGAGTTCAGCACAGCCGTTGCCATCCCCGGCCCGGTCAATGTGGAAAAATCCACCGCGGAATACGAAGACGGCTTTCTGGTTGTCACCCTGCCCAAAGCCGCTCCCAGCAAAATCAACATCGCGTAAGACGAAATTTGTTCCGTCTCTCAAGGACACTTTATGCCCGCATCCCGCTGGCAGACCCACCCTGCCGAACTGTTCAATTGGATAGACGAAAACGACGCAGAACTATTGGATATGCTCATGCCATCCATCTTTACGCATCTACCGCCCCAAACCGGAAACGGAGAGCCAGCTGCGCCTGAGCCTGCTCCCGTTGATGAGACGCCCGCGCCTCCTGAAATTGTCCCCATTCTGCCCCTGCGCGGGGTAGTGGTCTTCCCTCAAACCGCTGTTCCGCTCACCATTGGACAACCACGCTCTATCAAACTGGTGGATGACGTGGTGGCCGGAGACCGGCTGGTTGGCCTGGTGGCCGCCATCAACCCAGAGTTGGAAACCCCCGGCCCGCAGGATTTATATACCGTCGGAACGATAGCCACCGTCCACCGCCTGTTGCGAGCGCCGGATGGCACCATCCGCCTGCTTGTGCAAGGGTTGGAACGCATTCGGATTGTAGAATTTACCCAAACCGAACCCTACCTGATGGCGCGCATTGAGCGCCACCCCGAAACGGTAGAAACCGGGCTGGAAATTGACGCCCTGGCGCGCAACGCCCGCGACCAGTTTTCGGCCATTGCCGAATTAATCCCCTCCTTCCCGCGCGAACTGGTCGGCTCAATTGCCGTCCTCGAAGACCCGCTCCAGACCGTCTATTCGATTGTCAACTTCCAGCGCATTGACCTGGCCGACGCTCAGCAGCTGCTTGAACTGGACTCGACGGCTGAAAAATTGCGCAAACTCGTCTCCTTCCTGGTACGCGAAACCGAAGTGCTTCAACTGGGGCAGAAAATCCAAAACGAAGCCCGCTCCGAGATTGATAAAGTCCAGCGTGAATACTTCCTGCGCGAGCAATTGAAAGCCATCCAAAAAGAACTGGGCGAAAAAGACGAGCAGGCGGTGGAGGTGGAGGAATTCCGCCAGAAAATTGAAGCCGCCAAAATGCCCGAAGAAGCCGAAAAAATGGCCCGGCGCGAATTGCAGCGCATGGAACGCCTGCCCACCGCCGCCGCCGAATACGGCGTCATCCGCACCTATCTCGACTGGCTGGTTTCACTGCCCTGGTCGGTCAGCACCGAAGACAACCTCGACATCCCCCATGCCCGCAAAGTGCTGGAACGCGACCACTACGGGCTGGAAGACATCAAAGAACGCATCCTCGAATTCCTGGCTATTCGCAAACTGAAGTTGGAACGCAGGGACGAACAGCCCGAATCCGCAGATGCCATCCGCCGCGAGCGCGAAGGCGTCATCTTGTGCTTCGTGGGGCCGCCAGGGGTGGGCAAGACCTCGCTGGGGCAGTCCATCGCCCGCGCCATGGGGCGCAAGTTCATCCGCATTTCGCTGGGCGGCGTGCGCGATGAAGCCGAAATTCGCGGCCATCGCCGCACCTACATTGGCGCCATGCCGGGGCGCATCTTGCAGGCGCTGCGCCGCGCAGAAAGCCGCAACCCGGTTTTTATGCTCGATGAAGTGGACAAACTGGTCAGTGACTTTCACGGCGACCCCTCCTCGGCCTTGCTCGAAGTGCTGGACCCGGAGCAGAACAACGAATTCCGCGATAACTACCTGGAAGTAGCCTTCGACCTTTCGCAGGTCATGTTCATCACCACCGCCAACACGTTAGAAACCATCCCCGGCCCTCTGCGCGACCGGATGGAAATCATCAGCCTGTCGGGTTACACCGAAGGCGAGAAGGTTGCCATTGCGCGCGGCTATCTCATCCCCCGCCAAGTGCGCGAAAACGGCCTGAAACCCGCAGAAGTGAACTTTACCGACGAAGCCCTCTACACCATCATCCGCCAATATACGCGCGAGGCAGGTGTAAGGAATCTGGAACGTACCATTGGCTCAGTCTGCCGTAAAATTGGAACGCGCGTGGCAGAAGGAAAAGCAACCACCTTCGAGGTCAAACCTGAACTGGTTAAGGAGTTTCTCAAACACCCGCCCCTGCAAGGGCCAGAGGAATTGAGTGTGCGCACCTCCGTCCCTGGCGTGGTTCCCGGCCTGGCCTGGACGCCCTACGGCGGCGATGTCCTGTTCATCGAAGCAACCCGCATGCCCGGCGCGAAAGGATTTCAGATTACCGGCTCGGTCGGCAATGTCATGCAAGAATCAGCGCGCGCCGCGCTCTCCTACGTCCGCTCGCACACCGCCGACCTGGGGCTGGAAGCCGGGTTTTACGATAAATCCGATATCCACATGCATATTCCGGCAGGCGCCCAGCCCAAAGACGGGCCTTCGGCGGGCGTGACGATGGCAACCGCCCTGGTCTCGCTCCTTTCGGGGCGGCTGGTTAAACCCGGCGTAGGCATGACCGGCGAAATTACCTTGCGCGGTCAGGTTTTGCCGATTGGCGGCGTGAAAGAAAAAGTGCTCGCCGCGCACCGCAACGGCCTAAAAACCGTCATCCTGCCCAAACGCAACGAACCCGACCTGGAAGACGTGCCGGAGGAAATCAAAAAGTCAATGGAGTTCGTATTTGCCGAAAGCGTGGATGAGGTGATTGCCGCCGCGCTCGAACCCGCCGCCGTTGTTCCTGCGGCTGAGGCTCCTTCTGCCACTGAAACGCGGCACGACAAACCCAAAAAGCGCAGCAAGAAGACCAAACCTGAGGAAAGCAATCATGCCTAAAATTTTATTGGCAGAAGATGACCCAACCATGCTCTCTCTGCTCAAGACCCTGCTCAAAATGGAAGGGTTCGAAGCGGTACAGTTAGGAGATGATGCCAATCTGCTCGATGTCATCTACCGTGAACGTCCCGACGCCGTCTTGCTCGATGTTCATCTGGCGCAGGGCAACGGCGTCGATTTATTACGCGAAATTCGGCTTGACCACCAGCTTGACCAGGTTGTCGTCATCATGCAATCGGGTATGAACCTGGCCGAGGAATGCAAAGCCGCCGGGGCCAATGATTTCCTGGTAAAGCCCTACATGCCCGATGCGCTCATCAACGCCATCAAAACCGGGTTAGCCAGCCGTCAGTCATGACCGATATCGCCATCCGACCCTTCCGTTTCCCTGAAGACTACGAGACCGTTCTCATGCTCTGGCAAAACGCCGGAGAGGGGATAGGAATTGGCGTCTCGGACCAGCCGGAAGAAATTGAAAAGAAAGTCCGTTACGCCCCCGACCTGTTCCTCCTGGCCGAATCTGGCTCCCGTATCGTCGGAACGGTTATCGGCGGATACGACGGGCGGCGCGGCATGGTCTATCACCTGGCAGTCGATGCAGAATTTCGCGGGCAGGGCATTGGCACGCTCCTGATGGACGAAATCGAAGCCCGATTGAAAGCAAAAGGCTGCCGCAAAGCCTACCTGCTGGTGAAACAAGGCAACAGCGCCGCGCAAATGTACGAAAAACGCGGCTGGAGTGAAATGACCGGCGCGCGCTTATTCGGCAAGAATTTGTAGATGCTCCACAAATTTCACAGATGGCGCAGAAAAATCTGCGAAATCCGTAGCCTGAAGGTTCCCCATGCGATTCGGCATTCTCACCATATCAGACCGCTCCTGGCGCGGCGAACGTTCTGACCTTTCTGGCCCGGCTCTGGCTGAAGCCGTGCGCAAGCAAGGCTGGCAAGTGCTGGAGACAGCCATCCTGCCCGACGAAGTTCAGGTCATTGCCCAAAAACTAGTCGACTGGGCCGATTCGGCCCATTTTGACGTTATCCTCACGACCGGAGGAACCGGCTTTACCCCGCGCGATGTGACCCCTGAAGCCACCCGCCAGGTGGTGGAGCGCCTGACCCCCGGTTTCGATGAAGCCATGCGCGCCGCCAGTCTCAAGATTCACTCTCACGCCATGCTCTCAAGAGCGGTGAGCGGCATCCGCAAACGGACCATCATCATCAACCTGCCAGGCAGCCCCAAAGGCGTAGTCGAAAACCTGCTGGTGATTGCCCCAGCCCTGCCCCACGCCGTAGAACTCTTGCGCGAAGCGCCAGATTCAGAGCAAAAACACATGAAATAGCATGGCGAAATCGCCGGTTTGATGCGCCATGATTCCCCACATCGACCAACTCATCCGCTCCAAACGCAAAACCGTCGCCATCATCGTTCAGCGGGATGGGAAGGTAATTGTCCGCGCGCCGCTCAAAGCCTCCCAACGGCAGATTCAGCAGTTTGTCGAATCAAAAATCGGGTGGATTTTAGAGAAAAAAGCCCAGGCACAGGAGCAGCCCCCGCAAACGGCAAGACAGTTTGTCGCCGGAGAAAGATTTCCTTACCTCGGGCAGGAATATGCCCTGAGCGTGCTCCCCGGCCCAGGAACAGGCCTGCGCTTTGGGAGCGGTTTTCTCCTCAATAAAAAATCCCAAAGTGAAGCTGCGCTCCTGTTTGAAAAGTGGTACAAAGCCGCGGCGCGCAAAATTCTGACAGAACGCACCCGTTTTTATGCCCAAAAATTCGGCCTGAAGTATCAAAAAATCCGCATTTCCTCGGCCCGAACGAGGTGGGGTTCGTGCAGTTCGCGCGGCACGCTCAGTTTCACCTGGCGGCTGGTGATGGCCCCCCTGGATGTGGTGGATTATGTGGTGGTTCATGAACTGGCGCACCTGCGTCACCCGAACCACTCGGCGGCTTTTTGGGCCGAAGTGGCCGGAATGATGCCCGACTACCAAACCCACCGCGATTGGTTGAAAAAGAACGGGCGGTTTTTGACGTTGTAGGATGCTTGATATAATCTTGCCATGCCAACCTCCTACCTTTCCCCTAAACTTGAAGTTCGCGCCGCCCCCCAAAAGGGCGGCTTTGCTGTGTATGCCCGCCAGGCGCTGGAAAAAGACGAACTGCTCTGCGTCTGGACTGGCCGCGCGGTGACATTCGCCGAATTGCACACGCTCTCGGCAGCAGAAAAAAGCCATACCCTGCAAGTGGATGAGGGCATTTACCTTGCTCCACTCGGCATCGGGGAAGAACCCGCCGACTTCATCAACCATTCCTGCGACCCCAACGCGGGCATTCGCGGGCAGGTTTCACTGGTCGCCATGCGCCGCATTGCGCCCGGCGAGGAAATCACCTTCGATTATGCGATGGCCGACAGCACTCCGTATGACGAGTTTGATTGCGCCTGCGGCTCTCCGCTCTGCCGCGGCCGGGTAACGGGCGAAGATTGGAAACGCCGCGAGTTATGGGAGCGATATAACGGCTATTTTTCGGCCTATTTGCAGAGACGGATAGAGATGATGCATGATTCGTAACGGATAGTTGACGATTAATTGGCAATTGGCTGGCGGTTTGACGCGGTTTTTTGTTGTAAAATCTCTTGAGAATCACAATCAGCGAACATTGAACCATTCCAAATACTTTCACCACCATTCCCATTGAGCAGCTGATGCCCCTCACCCACCGCCAGCTCTCCATCATCCAGGCCCCCGCCAACGCCAAGATCTTCCTCTCCGGCCCGGCTGGGAGCGGCAAGACGACTGCCGCTGTCGAACGGATGCATGCCTTGCTTGAAGCAGGCATTCCCGGCGAGAGCATTCTCCTGCTCACGCCACAACGAACCCTGCAAGAGCCATATCTCGAACTGCTTTCCAGCCCACTGCGCGGCCCAGGGGGCGAGGTTACGCCCGCCACCCTCGGCGGCCTGGCCCGCCGCATAATAGAACTCTTCTGGCCGCTGGCCGCCGAACCCGCCGGCTTCACCCATCCCGAACGCGCGCCCCGCTTCCTGACGCTCGAAACCGCCCAATATCACATGGCGCGTCTCGTTCGCCCGCTGCTGGAACAAGGCTATTTCGAGTCAGTGACCATAGACCGCAACCGGCTATACTCCCAAATCCTCGATAACCTGAACAAAGCGGCTGTCATTGGATTCCCACATACCGAAATCGGCGCGCGGCTCGATTCGGCCTGGGCAGGCGAAGCCACCCAACGCCGCGTCTATGCCGATGCGCAGGACTGCGCCAACCGTTTCCGCGCCTATTGCCTTGACCACAACCTGCTCGATTTTTCGCTGCAAGTCGAAGTCTTTACCAACATCCTGTGGCCGCAAGAAACCGTCCGCGCTTACCTGACCCGTTCCTACCGCCACCTGATTTACGACAACATCGAAGAAGATGCCCCTCGCGCCCACGACCTGTTGCGCGAGTGGCTGCCAGAGTTTGAATCGGCGCTCCTGGTTTACGACGAAGGCGGCGGCTACCGCAAATTCCTGGGCGCCAATACCGATACCGCCCGCGCCCTGGCCGAACTGTGCGATGAACAGGTCACGTGGCAAGAGTCGCTGGTGGTCAGCGAACCGATTGCCCACCTGAACCGCGCCCTGACCGCCGCCATCCTGCCAGAATCGGATTCTTTCCTCGCTCCGCTTTTAGAGGATGACACAGACTTTTCCCCCGCCAAGGCATTTTCTGTTATCCAATCCCGCTTCTACCCCGAACTGCTCGACCAAATCGCCACTGAAACCGCCCGCCTGCTCAATGAGGGGCTGCCGCCCTCGGAAATCGTCATCCTGGCCCCCTACCTTTCGGACGCGCTGCGCTTCGCACTGATGCAGCGGCTGGAAGCATTGGGAATCCCAACCCGCTCTCACCGCCCGTCACGTTCCCTGCGCGATGAACCCGCCAGTCACGCCCTGCTGACCCTCGCCATGCTGGCGCATCCCGAATGGGAACTGCGCCCGCCACGCTTTGATGTGGCCTATGCTCTGATGCAATCCATCGAAAGCCTTGACCTGGTGCGCGCCCAATTGCTGGCCGAAATCACCTACCGCCCGCGCGATTTCACGCTCACGCCCTTTGAGGGCCTCAACCCCGAGGCCCAGGAGCGCATCACCTACCTGCTCGGCGAACGCTTCAGCCACCTGCGCGATTGGATTTTGTTCTACCGCGAAAGGGAGCGCTTGCCTTTCGACCACTTCCTGCGCAAATTGTTCGGCGAAGTCCTCTCCCAACCAGGCTTTGGATTCCATAGCAACTTCGACTCGGTGCGCGTGGCAGCCAGCCTGGTCGAATCGGTCAAAAAATTTCGCCTGGCAATTGACCTGGAGATGGCGGAACTGGGGCGCGAATACATCGCCATGCTCCACGAAGGCGTCCTGGCCGCGCAATATCTGGAGGGATGGAGCAGCCAAACCGCAGACGCTGTGCTGGTTGCCCCGGCTTACACCTTCCTGATGATGAACCGCCCTGCCAGCGTGCAAATCTGGCTCGATGCCGGGTCTTCCGGCTGGTACGAACGCCTGTCGCAGCCGCTTACCCATCCCTACGTTCTCTCGCGCGAATGGGCCCCAGGCCGGGTCTGGACAGACGCCGACGAAGTAGAAGCCAGCCGCCAGGGCATGGCGCGCCTGGTCAGCGGCCTCCTTCATCGCTGCCGTGAGCATCTCTACATCGGAACATCGGAATTGGGCGAAAGCGGTTTCGAACAGCGCGGAGAACTCTTGCGCGCCTTCCAAAAAGTGCTGCAAGAGAGCGCCCAGGCATGACATTTGCAACTTGAACCGATGACCTCCCCTCTGTACAATAAAGACAACATCGCAGATTAACAACTCGTCCAGTCCCAGCATGGGTTCGGCGGTCGTCGGGCTGGCCCGGCGGCGTGAGCGAGACTCTCGAAAAGTGCCGCTGACCCTCTTATTTTGCCCCTCGTATCCTCCATTTTCGCTGAACAGCGCCCAAATGGAGCGCAAAGGGGTAAGGAGCCGACCCTATGACCCTCTGGAAAGAATATCTTCACCCCCAAACAGTCCAAGAAGCAGTCGAGGCCCTGGCCAGTGTCCCCGCCCCCGCAATTCCTATTGCGGGCGGCACCGATTTAATGCTCGACCTGCAACAGGGCAATCATGCCCCCGTTCACACGCTGGTTGACCTGACCGGCATCTCCGAAATGCGCGCGCTCGAAATTCGCGGCGAAAAGTTGTTTATCGGAGCGAGCGTGCCGCACAATCGGATTGTCGAATCGCCGCTTGCGCGTGAACATGCCACCTCGCTGGTTGAATCCTGCGGATTAATCGGCGGGCCGCAGGTGCGCAACTCTGCCACCCTGGGGGGGAATGTGGCCCACGCCCTGCCTGCCGCGGATGGAACGATTGGACTGTTAGCCCTGGACGCGGAAGCCGAAGTCGCTTCGCCATCCAGCCGCCGCCTGCTCCCGTTACATCAACTGTTCGCCGGCCCTGGCAAATCCACCCTCGCCCGCCATGAAATCATCGTCGGCTTCTACCTGCCCCTTCGCAAACCAGGCCAGGCCTCGGCTTTCTGCCGGGTAATGCGCGCCCAGGGAATTGCCCTGCCCATTCTGAACCTGGCCGCCTGGCTCCAACGGGAGGGCGAAATCATCCGCGCTGCGCGGGTTGCCGTTGGCCCGGCTGGGCCAACCCCCTTCCGCGCCCTGCAAACCAACGCCTGCCTGACCGGCAAAGTCTTTAACGAAGAGACCATTGCCGAGGCGCAGCAGGTTCTGCTCTCCGAAGCCCAATTTCGCACCAGCCCGGCCCGCGCCACTGCCGAATATCGCCGCGAGCTGGTGGTCGTTCTGCTTAAAAACGCCCTGACAACCGCCTGGGAAAGAGCGGGACAGTCATCCGTCGTCAGTCATCAGTAATCAGATTCATCGAATACCGATTATCGAATATCGAATACCGAGAATCCCATGAAAAAAACACACCTGACCTTAACCGTAAACGGCCAGAGCCACACCCTGCCCTCTCTTCCCGGCGAAACGCTGGCCGATTTATTGCGCAAACGTCTGCATCTGACCGGCACCAAAATTGGCTGCAACGAAGCCGAATGCGGCGCCTGCACCGTCATCATGGACGGCGAACCGGTCTTGTCCTGCTCCACTCCCGCCGAGCGCGCCGACGGCAAGACGATTTTGACGATTGAGGGACTGGCCTCATCGAACCGCAAAGACCGCGAAGAACGCCAAGAAAACCTTAATGCGCTTAGCGACCCTGGCGCGCTTGGCGGTTCCAATTTGCACCCTTTGCAAGAAGCATTCATCACCCACGGCGCCGTCCAGTGTGGATTTTGCATCCCCGGTCAGATTATGACCTCCTACGCCTTGTTGAAGAAAAACCCCAACCCCACCTCCGCCGACATCCGCCACGCGCTCAAAGACACCCTCTGCCGCTGCGGCGGATACCCGACGATTGAAAACGCAATTTTAGCCGCCGCAGAATCCCTGCGCACCGGAGAGCCAGTCAAAGGCCCGCAGATTGCCGAATCAACGCTCGAAGGTCAAACCGTTGGAAGGTTGCAAACCCGCCCGGATGGGGTCGAAAAGGTGACGGGCAAAGCCATTTACACGGACGACCTGATTTTTGAGAACATGCTCTTCGCAGCCGTCAGGCGCGCGGGCGTGCCGCACGCCATCGCGCGCAAAATTGACGTGGAAAAGGCCCGCAAAGCGCCCGGCGTTGTTGCGGTGTTGACGGCGAAAGACATCCCCGGCGAGAATATTCATGGGCTGGTCACGCTCGATTGGCCGGTGATGATTGGAATCAATGAACGCGTCCGCTATGTTGGCGACGCAATTGCGATTGTGGCCGCCGAAAGTCAGGAAGCGGCCAAAGCGGCGGTCGAGCTTATCGAAGTTGAATTCGACCTTCAGCCAGTCATCAGCAATGCTGTCCAGGCGCGGCAGGAAGGCCAGCCGCAAATCCACGCGAAAGGCAACCTGCTCAAACACATCAAAGTCCGCAAAGGCGACCCGGAAATTGGCTTCGCCGAATCGGATATTGTGCTGGAACACACCTTCCACACCCCGCCGCACGACCACCTGTTCATTGAGCCGGAATGCAGCATCGCCGTTCCCGAAGGCGACCGAATGCTGATTTACGTTGGCTCGCAAATCCCCTACCAGGATAGAACGCAGGTCGCCCGCGCCCTGGGCTGGGACGAGAGCCGGGTACGCATCGTCGGTCAGTGGATGGGTGGCGGATTCGGCGGCAAGGAAGACATCGCCGGGCAAATTCACGCCGCGCTGCTGGCAAACGCCACCGGGCGGCCCGTCAAACTGCTCTTCGACCGTCACGAAAGCCTGCTTGTGCATCCCAAACGCCATGCCACCCAAATTAAGGTCAAAATTGGCGCAAAAAAGGACGGCACGCTGATGGCCGTAAAAACCGAACTGTATGGCGATACCGGCGCCTATGCCTCGCTGGGTGAAAAAGTCCTCACCCGCGCTACCACGCATTCGGCTGGCCCCTACATCATCCCACACGTCCACGCTGATTGCTACGCCATGTACACCAACAACCCCCCAGCGGGCGCATTCCGCGGCTTTGGCGTGCTGCAATCGGCCTTTGCCATTGAAAGCGCAATGGACATGCTGGCCGAACAACTTGGCCTCGACCATATCGAACTGCGCCGCAAGAACGCTTTGCGGGTGGGCAGCCCAACCAGCACCGGCCAGATTTTGCGCGACAGCGCAGGGCTGATTGAATGTATTGACAGAGTGTCAAGTACCATGTGCCAGGTGTCAGGCCTGCCGCGCGGGGAACTGTTCAAAGCGCGCCGCGTGCCTGAAGCCCCCCACCTTGTCCGCGCGTGGGGCTTTGCTTCCGCTTTCAAGAACACTGGCCTGGGCGGCGGCGCGGATGATTGCGCCGGGGCCGAGGTTGAACTCTATGAAGACGGTCTGTTCGAGGTGCGCTCCTCCTCCGCTGAACTAGGCCAGGGGCTGGTGACGGTGATGCGGATGGTTGTTGCCGAGGAATTGTCCATCCCGGCAGAACAGGTCAAAGTCCTGGTGATGGATACCGACCGGACCCCCAACGGCGGCCCGACCACCGCCTCACGCCAGACCTACGTCACCGGTAACGCCTCGCGCCTGGCCGCCAAGACCCTGCGCCAGGCGATTACGGCCACGCTGGCCGAAAAATATGACCTGCCGCCCGAACAAATTCGCTTCGAGAGCGGCCGGGTGCGCCTTAACGGTCACAGCCTGACGATGAAAGAAGTCTATAGCGAGATGAAAGCCGCCGGGAAAGACCCGCGCGTCTTGTACGATTACCACGCCCCGGCCACCACCCCGCTTGGCACGCCCGGCGATATGCACGTTGCTTTTTCCTTCGCCGCGCAAGCCGCCGAAGTGGAAGTCAACACCCTGACCGGCGAAGTCAAAGTCCTGCGCGTCATCGCCGCCAATGATGTCGGACACGCCATCAACCCGCTCGGCCTGCGCGGACAAATCGAAGGCGGCGTGGTCATGGGCATTGGACATGCCCTGCTCGAAAACTTCATCACCCAAGACGGCATGGTCGTCACCGACCGCATGTCGCGCTACCGCATCCCGTCCATCGTTCACGCGCCCGAAATCATCCCGATTGTGGTCGAAGACCCAACCGCCGATGGGCCATACGGCGCAAAAGGCGTCGGCGAAATTGTTCTCATCCCCACCCCGCCCGCCATCACCAACGCCATCTACAACGCTGTCGGGGTGCGCTTTGACACTTTGCCAGTCGACCAGGAAAAATTGCTCTGGGCCATGCGCAATGCAAAGGAATATCTCGCGTAAAAAGAAATTCATGCCAGGCATTTTTTCATAGGAGACATTTTTTGTCTTGACAAATTGTTCCGACGGCATATAATCACGCCAACTTAACAACCAAAAACAAGGACGTGGACGAGTACGCTTCAAAGCGATTTTCAGAGAGCCGGTGCTGGGTGTGAATCCGGTAAAAGCGCAGAAGCCGAATGGCCCACCGAGTTGAGCGGACGAAAGGCAACGAGTAGTCCAATCCGGGAACTCCCGTTATAGAGCGAGGGTATAAGCCAAACCTGGCCGTACCCGAAAAAGTGACGCTGGCTGATTATCCCTGTTGCATCACAACAGGGATTTTTCTTAAAGCAAGCGTAAATTGGGTGGTACCACGGGAGTCCCCTCTCGTCCCAACGGACGAAGGGGACGACTTTGTTAACCAAAGGATACGGTATATGGTCACAGAACTTATCCAAACCACCACCCGAATTGCCCCCATTGTTCGTCGCCTGCCCGCCGACCTCGATACACCGGCCAGCATCTATTTCAAAGTGCGCGGCAGCGGCCCATCCTTCCTGCTCGAATCGGTCGAAGGCGGCGAACGCATCGCCCGCTACTCCTTTATCGGCATCGAACCTCGCTATGAATACCGGCTCACAGGCCAGAGCGTAGAACGCCGCTCCAAAGATTCCATCGAACACCTCCAAATCCCCCCTGGGCAAGACCCGCTCCATTACCTGCAATCTCAGTTATCCGGCTTTACCCCCGAACTGCCCGAAGGAATGCCGCGCTTCATCGGCGGGCTGGTCGGCTACCTCGGCTATGAAACCATCCGCTACTTTGAGCCCAAACTACAAAAACGACTGCGGAGCGGCAATCTGCCCGAATCAGTCTTTCTTCTCGCCGATACCATCATCGCCTTCGACCACGCCCGCCACACCCTGGAGTTAATCACCTACGCCTTTGATGGGGATGTAGACGCCGCCAACCGCAAACTGGATGCCATTGAAGCGCGTTTGTTCACCCCCACGCCGCTGCCGCGCGAAACAAACGCCCCGAATCCTGCCGCCATTACAGTGACATCCAACTTAACCCAGGCCGAATATGAGCAAGCCGTGCGCACTGGCAAGGAACACATCGCCGCCGGCGATATTTTCCAGGTTGTGCTATCGCAGCGTCTCTCGCGCCCGGCACACGGCGACCCTTTCAACATCTACCGCGCTTTGCGGCGGCTAAACCCCTCTCCTTATATGTACTTCTTCGACTTCGGCAACCTGGATGGAGAACCGTTCTACATCGTCGGCGCTTCGCCCGAAATTTTTGTGCGGCTGGAAGGCCGCCAGGCCAGTCTGCGCCCCATCGCCGGAACGCGCCCACGCGGAGCAGACCTGGCCTCAGACGAAGCCCTGGCCGCCGAACTGTTGGCCGACCCCAAAGAACGCGCCGAACACCTGATGCTGGTTGACCTGGGACGCAACGACCTGGGCCGAGTCTGCGAATTTGGCACGGTGAAAGTGCCAGAGTTTTTCACCATCGAACGCTACTCGCACGTCATGCACATCGTCTCGCATGTCGAGGGGGTTCTGCGCCCCGAACTGAACGCCTTCGACCTGGTGCGCGCCACCTTCCCGGCGGGTACGGTCTCCGGCGCGCCCAAAGTCCGCGCAATGGAAATCATCGCCGACCTCGAACCCGATGCGCGCGGGCCTTACGCTGGCGCAATCGGCTACTTCTCCTTCGACGGCAACATGGATACCTGCATCGCCATCCGCACCCTGGTTGGTCACGGCAAAACCGTCAGCGTTCAGGCGGGCGCGGGCATTGTCGCCGACTCTAACCCCGCCAGTGAATACCAGGAAACCCTCAACAAAGCCCGCGCCGTCTTAAAAGCCGTCGAAATGGCGGAGAAGAGATAATGCAGAAGTCAGAATGAAGCATGCAGAATAAAAAACGCTCTTCATTCATCATTCTGCCTTCTCCATTCTGCATCTCCAAAGAAAGGTGTTCTTATGCTCATCCTGATAGATAACTACGACTCCTTTACCTACAACCTCGTCCAATATTTGGGCGAACTCGGCGCCGATATTCGCGTCTTCCGCAATGACCAGATAACGCTCGACGAGTTAATTGCCCTCAACCCCTCACACCTGGTCATCTCCCCTGGCCCGGGCGAACCCATCGCCGATGGCGGCATCTCTGCCGAGGCCATGCGCTACTTCACCGGCAAAATCCCCGTCCTGGGCGTTTGTCTTGGGCATCAGTGCCTGGGCGCCGTCTATGGCGGCAAAGTCTCGCGCGCCCCGCGCCTCATGCACGGCAAAACATCGCCGGTCCACCATTACGGGCAAGGACTGTTTGCCGGAATCCCCAGCCCCTTTGAAGCCACCCGCTACCACTCGCTGATTGTCGAATCGCCCGTCCCCGCCGAGTTGGAAGTGACCGCCGTCACCGCCGAAGGCGAAATTATGGGACTGAAACACAAATCTGCCGACACTTACGGCGTGCAATTCCACCCCGAATCGATTCTTACCCAGCACGGCAAGCAAATCTTGCAAAACTTTCTCAACCTGTAACAACTGCAGAATTCAGGAAGAATATTCTGCACTCTGCATTCTTCATTCTGAATTCCACGGAGGCCCTTATGCTAAAACCTTTTATCGCCAAAGCCATCAACCTGACCAACCTGAGCGCCGAAGAAGCCGAGCAAGCCATGACCATCATCATGACCGGCCAGGCCACCCCGGCCCAAATTGGCGCATACCTCGTCGCCCTGCGCATGAAAGGCGAAACGGTTGAAGAAATCACCGGTTCTGTCCGCGCCATGCGTTCGGCTTCGCTCAAAGTGCCGGTTCGCGACCGCTCCACGCCGGTTTATGATGTGGTCGGCACCGGCGGAGACGGCGCACGCACCTTCAACATCTCCACCGCCGCCGCCTTTGTCGTCGCCGGAACCGGACGCCGCGTCGCCAAGCACGGCAACCGCGCCGCATCGTCCCAGTGCGGCAGCGCCGATGTCCTCGCCGCGCTCGGCCTGAACCTCGACCTGACCCCAGAGCAGGTCGGGCAGGCCATTGACGAAATCGGCATCGGCTTCATGTTCGCGCCCAAATTCCACCCAGCCATGCGCCACGCCGTCGGCCCGCGCAAAGAAATCGGGCAACGCACCATCTTCAACATCCTCGGCCCGCTCACCAACCCCGCCGGGGCCGACATTCAACTGACTGGCGTTTACGCGCCCTCCCTGACTGAACCACTCGCCCAGGTACTCAATCAACTCGGCTCACGCGCCGCGCTCATCATTCATGGCGCGGGCGGCACCGACGAACTCAGCCTGCTCGGCCCCAACCGCGTCAGCCACCTGCGCGAAGGCGCCATCCACACTTACGACCTCGACCCCGCCCACTACGGCCTGCCCCGCGCCACCGTCGCCGACCTGCGCGGCGGCACGCCCGACGAATCCGCCGCCATGATGCGTGACCTGTTCGCTGGCAAACTGACTGGCGCCCGCCGCGACGCCGTCCTGCTCAACGCCGCTGGAACCCTGGCCGCCGAAACCGCCGATTTCAAAACCGCCCTGGCCGAAGCCGAAGTCTCCCTCAGCAGTGGCGCGGCCCTCAAAAAACTCAACGCCCTCGTCGAATTCAGCCAATCCTTTGCCGCCGCGTAAACGCAAGATGCTATCTTGCGCCACACCCGCCATGAAAAATCTCCTCGAAACCATCCTCGCCCAAAAACGCCTGGAAATCGCGGCGCTCGACGCCCCGGCCCTGCGCCGCGCCGCAGAGTCTGCTCCCGCGCCCAGAGATTTCCTGGCCGCAGTAGCGCGTCGCCAGAGCGGACTCCCCCCGGCCCTGATTGCCGAACTGAAACGCGCCAGCCCCTCAAAGGGAGTCCTCGCCCCGCGCCTCGACCTGCTCGAAGTGGCCGACATCTACGCCCAAAACGGCGCCTCCGCCATCTCCGTCCTCACCGACGAAAAATTCTTTCAGGGCAGCCTGCAAACATTGCGCCAATTACGAATTACCAATCATCAGCTACCGCTCTTAAGAAAAGACTTCACCATCCACGAAGCCCAAATTTACGAAGCCCGCGCCAACGGCGCCGATGCCATCCTGCTCATCGCCGCCGCCCTGCCCGACGACGCCCACTTCGCCGACCTGCATGCCTGCGCCCTCAGCCTCGGCCTGACCGCCCTGGTCGAAATCCACGACAAAGCCGAGGCCGAACGCGCCCTGCGGATTCCTGGCATCCGATTAATCGGCATCAACAACCGCAACCTCGCCACCTTTGAAGTCTCCCTCGCCACCACCGAGCGCCTCCGCCCGCTCATCCCTGCCGAAATTGCCGTCGTCGCCGAAAGCGGCATCTTCAGCGCCGCCGACGTTGCCCGCCTGCAAAAAGCAAATATCAACGCCATTCTCGTCGGCGAAGCCCTCGTCACCGCGCCCGACATCCCCGCCAAGGCGCGGGAACTCTCTGGTTTGTAGCGCGGCATGTTATCCCGCGCAGGCGGATGAACAATCCGTCCCACGAAAAAACTTATGACCAAAATCAAAATCTGCGGCATCAAAACCCTCCCCAACGCCCTCGCCGCCATTGAAGCAGGCGCGGACCTGCTTGGCTTTAACTTCTACCCCAAAAGCCCGCGTTATATCGCGCCGGAATCCTGCGCCGAAATCACCGCCATCCTGCGCGAGAAACACCCGGCCATCACGCTGGTCGGCGTTTTCGTCAACAGTCGCGCCCACGAAGTTCGCGCCGCCCTGCAAACAGCTCGCCTGCACCTTGCCCAACTGCACGGCGACGAACCCCCCGAAATGCTGGCTGAACTCCAACCGCATGCCTTCAAAGCACTTCGGCTAAAATCGGATGTGGGAACGGATTGGAAAACGGACAATCGGATTTCAGGCTTCATCCGCTATTTCGTTTCTCAATCCGCTCCACCACCCACGCCCGCCCTGTTGGTGGACGCCGCGGCTCCCGGCCTCTACGGCGGCTCTGGTCAGATTGCAAACTGGTCGGCGGCTTCCGAACTCTCAAAACAGTTTCCGCTTTTGCTGGCAGGCGGCCTGACCCTCGAAAACGTCGCTGAAGCCATTCGCAAAGTCCAACCCTGGGGCGTTGATGTCGCATCGGGCGTCGAATCCGCCCCCGGAATCAAAGACCGGGAGAAAATGCAAGCCTTCGTCAAAGCGGTGCGCGGTACTCGATAACTCAATACTCGAATCTCGAATATCAAACACCAACCTCCAATCCAAAATCTAAAATCCCCATGCCCACCCTCCTCCCTCCCAAATTTGGTCCCTACGGCGGACAGTACGTCCCCGAAACCCTCATGCCTGCGCTGGCAGAACTCGAAGCCGAGTTCGTCGCCGCCCAAAGCGACCCAGAGTTCCAGCGCAAATTCAACAAACTGCTTGCCGATTTTGTTGGGCGCCCCACCCCACTAACCTATGCCCGGCGGCTCTCGGAGCAACTCGGCGGCGCGCAAATTTATCTCAAGCGCGAAGACCTGGCCCACACTGGGGCGCACAAAATCAACAACGCTCTCGGCCAGGCCCTGCTCGTCAAACGAATGGGCAAAAAGCGCATCGTCGCCGAAACCGGCGCGGGCCAGCACGGAGTCGCCTCGGCCACCGCAGCCGCCCTGCTGGGCCTGGAATGCGTCGTCTATATGGGCGCAGTCGACATCGCCCGCCAGGAACCCAACGTCTTCCGCATGAAACTGCTCGGCGCCGAAGTCCGCCCCGTTGCCAGCGGCACCCAAACCCTCAAAGATGCCATCAACGAAGCCATCCGCGATTGGGTCACCAACGTCCACACCACCCATTACCTGCTCGGTTCGGCGCTTGGGCCGCACCCCTACCCCACCATCGTGCGCGAGTTTCAGTCTGTCATTGGTCGCGAAGCCCGCGAACAGATTCTCCAAGAAGTGGGGCGCCTGCCCGATACAGTAATTGCCTGCGTCGGCGGCGGTTCGAATGCAATTGGCGTTTTCAGCGGCTTTGTGGACGATATGGATGTTGAACTGGTCGGCGTGGAGGCGGCTGGGGGCGGGATTTCGTCTGGCAAACATGCCGCCCGCTTTGGCGACCCCTCCCGCGGACGCCTGGGCGTGATTCATGGAACCCGAACCTTTGTCCTGCAAACCGAAGACGGTCAAATCGCCGAGACCCACTCTATTTCAGCCGGTCTCGACTACGCCGCCATCGGCCCCGAACATGCCCACCTGCGCGACCAGGAACGCGCCTGCTACACCTCCGCCACCGACGAAGAAGCCCTGAACGGATTCCAGACCCTGTGCCGTACTGAAGGCATCATCCCGGCTCTCGAATCCTCCCACGCCCTGGCCGAAGTCATCAAACGCGCTCCCAAAATGCGCAAAGACCAAATCATTCTCGTCAATCTCTCCGGTCGCGGTGATAAAGACTTGAACACCGTCATGGGGATAATTCGATAATTCAATATCCGTTATTCGTTATTCGAATATCAAAATCGAGTATCCAATATCGAATTATTGAGTATCGCCTCACCAATCACCAATTACCATGAACCGCCTCCAAACCGCCTTCCAAACCACCCCCATCTTCATGCCCTACTACCCCGTTGGCTACCCCAATCTTGCCACCTCCGTAGACGTTCTTGAAGCCCTCGCCAAAAACGGCGCAGACTTGATTGAAGTGGGTCTGTCTTTCTCTGACCCGCTTGCCGATGGCCCGGTTATTCAAAAAGCAACTCAGACCGCACTGGAGCAAGGCGTCACCACCCGAGACGTCCTTGCTGCAATCACCGAACTGCGCCGCCGCCGCGTCGAGATTCCCCTCATCCTGATGGGCTACTACAATCCAATCTTTGCCTATGGATTAGAGCGGTTTGTCCACGATGCTGCAACCGCCGGAGCAGACGGATTCATCATCCCCGACCTGCCGCCCGAAGAATCGGAGGAGTTCATAGAGGCGATTGGCAAAACGCCCCTACCAACCCCATTACCTTTAATCACCATGCTCGCTCCCACCACCTCCGGTGAGCGCATGGAACAAATAGCCCGCCATGCCCAGGGATTTATCTACCTGGTCAGCGTCACTGGCATCACGGGTGAACGCAAAGAGATGACGACCGGCTTGCCAGAACTCATCCAGCGGGTACGCCAATATACCAACCTTCCTGTCTGCGTCGGGTTTGGAATAAGCACCCCCAGCCAGGCCGCCGCGGTAGGGCAACTTGCCGATGGCGTCATTGTTGGCTCAGCCTGCGTGCGTGAAATTGGCGAAAGCAAAAACCCGGTCGAAACCGCTACGCAATTTGCGCGCAAATACAAAATGCAAAGGAAGAGCCCATGGTGATTCGACATCTGAAACCTGCCGATTGGCAGGAATGGCTGCGCATGCGCCAAACATTATGGGATGATACCCCGGTCCAGAAACACGAAACCGAAATGCAAGATATTCTGAACAATGTCGATGCGCCAGTCTTTGTGGCCGAGCGACCCGATGGACGGCTGGGCGGTTTTGTGGAAGGCGGCCTGCGAAAGTATGCCGAAGGGTGCGACACCAGCCCGGTGGGTTACATCGAAAGCTGGTATGTGGATGCCGACCTGCGCCGCCAGGGAGTAGGAGGCGCTCTGATTCGCGCAATGGAAGCCTGGGCGCGTGAGCGCGGCCTGCGCGAGGTGGCTTCAGATACCTGGATGGAGAACGAAACCAGCATTGCTGCGCACAAACGGCTGGGGTACGAGGAAGTGGAACGGATGGTATGTTTTGTCAAAAAACTCACATAACAGCCTCACCACCTGCCAAAAACGTACATTTGTTCTGTTTTGCGATATACTCATGCCGGGAGTGACTGCTCCCGGTCTGTTTTCTCGATAGGATGTCTATGCTCCCAATTGGTGAATTGGCTGCCCTTTTTACCTCGTTCTGCTGGACAATGTCAGCCGTGGGGTTTAGTAACGCCACCCTGCGGCTTGGTTCGCAAGTGACCAACCGCCTGCGCGTAGCGCTGGCGTTAGCGGCGCTGATGGTCATCAACCTCCTGCTATACCAAAAACCACTTCCTTTGGATGCAGGCCTTGACCGCTGGGGCTGGCTCACCGTCTCTGGCCTGGTGGGGCTGGCCCTGGGCGATGCCTTCCTGTTCGCCTGTTACCGCTTTCTCGGGCCGCGGCTTGGCTTGCTGCTCTTGAGCCTGGCCCCGGTCTTTGGGGCAGTCATCGCCTGGCTGGCCTTCGGCGAGACGCTCACCCTGCTCCAGATGACAGGAGTCGCCTTAACCCTGGGTGGAATTGGCTGGGTGGTCTTTGCCCGGCGCGAAGCGACCGGCCAGGGCGAGCGCGATTGGCGGCGGGGCGTCTTGTTCGGCGTGCTGGCCGCGTTGGGCCAGGCCGCCGGGCTGGTACTTTCCAAGCAAGGCATGGGCGGCGGCTTTTCGCCCTTCGCCGGGACGTTGATTCGGATGCTGGCGGCAGTCGTCAGCCTGTGGGGGCTGGCCGCGTTGCAGGGACAGGCGGGCAACACCATCCGCGCCATACGGCAGAATCCGCAGGGACTGCAATGGGCCATCTTCGGGGCGTTTTGGGGGCCGGTCTTTGGCATTTCGGCCTCGCTGCTCGCGGTTCAGCATACTTCGGTGGGCGTTGCCAGCACCATCATGGCCCTGCCGCCAGTTTTCATGTTGCCTATCAGCCACTTTTTCTATCACGACCGCGCCACCTGGCAATCGGTGGCCATCGGCGGCGTGGCCCTGCTCTTTTTGAAATAGGAGTCAGAAATCTCCCGGTTTTCCCTCAACCATGGGGAGACGTTTGACGCTGCAAATTACTGATAACGGGACACTGATGACTGCTTACCCCCTCCCCGCCCTGCGCGCGCTCGCGCTGCACTCCCAAAAGCTGGACACCCCCAACGGGAGCGAACCCGCCTCCAGCCGCGAGTCTATCTACGAAACGGTGGAACAGATTGGGGCGGTGCAAATTGACACGCTCCAGATGGTACACCGCGCCCATCTCCTGGCCATCTGGTCACGGCACGGAACATATCCCATCTCCCTCTTTGAAGAACTGGCTTTCCACCCTCAGCAGCGCCGCCTGTTCGAAGGCTGGTATCACGCCGCCTGCTACATCCCCCTCAATGAGTATCGCTATCAGATGCCGCGCCAGCGCCACCTGCGCGAGAATGGACATCACTGGTACGCCGAGTGGATCGAAAAACCGGGTCATCGAGAACTGGTGGAAGCCGTTCGAGAACGCATCCGCGCCGAGGGCGGACTGCGCGCAAGCGATTTCGAACATGATGGCGCCCCGCGCGGCAGCTGGTGGGACTGGAAACCCGCCAAAGTGGCGCTCGAGCATCTTTACGCCTTTGGCGAACTGATGATTGCCAATCGCATCAACTTCCAGCGCGTGTATGACCTCACCGAACGGGTCTTACCCCCTTGGGTAGATAACACCGAGCCAACCCCTGCCGAACGTGACCGATTCTGGGTAGAACGCGGCGCAAAAGCCATAGGAGTCGGTTTGCCGCGCAACCCCGGCGACTACACCTGGATGAAAATCACAACCAGCCGCCCAATTGTCAAAGAACTCGTGCGGCAGAGAATTCTGGTGGAAATCCAGGGGGAGACGGTGAACGGCCCGCAAACCCTGATAGTCCACCGCGACAACCTGCCCCTGCTGGAACAGGCCGCCAGCGGCGAACTGCGCCCCGAACGGACAACCTTCCTCAACCCCTGGGATAACTTCTGGTGGGCGCAAGACCGCGATGAAACCCTGTGGGGCTTCAAGCACCTGATTGAACTGTATGTACCTGCTCCAAAACGTATCTACGGCTATTACCTGATGCCGATTTTACACAGAGAGCGCCTGGTGGGGCGGCTCGACCCGAAACTGGAGCGCAAAACCGGCGCGCTGCGGCTCAAGTTGCTCTCCCTCGAACCGGGCATTGCGCCCGATGAGCAGTTGGTCTCCGATGTAGCCGCCGCCATGCGCGATTTCATGAAGTTCCACAATGCAAAGGATTTGGTCATCGAAGCAAGCAGCCCGCCAGAGTTTGGGGAGAATCTGTTGCGGGAAATATAAGCAAAATCCCCATCAGATATCTGGTGATTGGCGGATACGCGGTCATTCAATACGCCGAACCGCGCTACACCAAAGACCCGGATGTCTGACCACAGGACTTAATCGATGCCGACCTTTTGGCTGGCGGGGGGGAAACGAAAACGCAAAGTAAAAGAGCAGCGCGCGGCTGCTCTTTTACTTTCATCATGAAAGCGGAATGAATTCCGCATTACATTTTTTACATTTTCTGATTGGCGCGAAAAATTTCGCGTTACGCCTTTTCCACCGTAAACGGTTGTTTGCGAATGCTGTAGCCGCCCGCTTTGGCCAGCACTTTGCCCACCAGTTCAGCAGGCACATCCAGCAGGGTGCGGTGGTCTTCGATGTAAATTTTGCCAATCGTCGCGCCGGGGATGTCGGCGTGATAAGCAATCGCGCCGACCACATCGCCGGGGCGGATGCCGTGCGCCTTGCCCATGTTCATCGCCAGACGCACCATGCCGCTTTCATGCGAAGCATTACGTTTATTTTTGGAAAAAATGGGGCGGGTTCCACGCCCGGGCAGCTCGCCGCCAAAGGAACGTTCGCTGCGCTGCGGGCGTTTTCTTTCCCCGCTGAATCGGTTTTGCTGGAACTCGACCACGTCACTCACCGGGGCAATTGGGCGCTGTCTGTCATCGGCGCGAGCAATCTTGAGAGCCACGGCGGCCAGCTCGAGCGGGTCCACGCCATCGGCGACCATCTTCTCGACGATGGCGCGCTCGGCCTTACAGCGTCCACGCGACATCCAGACGTTAATCTTGTTGATGAGTTCTTCCTCGCGCTTCGAGAGAATCTCGTCCGCAGTCGGCAGCGGCATCTGGGTCAGTTTGGCGCGGGCAAAGCGTTCAATTTCGCGCAAGCGGCGCTTCTCGTAAGGCGTCACCAGCGTAATGGCAATGCCGGTCTTCCCGGCGCGGCCCGTGCGCCCAATGCGGTGGACGTACACTTCGGCGTCATCTGGCACATCGTAGTTGAAGACGTGCGAGATACCGTCAATGTCGAGACCGCGTGCGGCGACATCCGTCGCCACCAGCACTTTAATTTGACCGCCGCGGAAACGATTCAGGGTGCGCTCGCGGGCTTCCTGGGATAAATCCCCGTTCAGGGCCTCGGAAGGAAAGCCGCGGGTGGAGAGCGCATTCGCCAACTCACCGGTTCCGGCCCGGGTGCGGACGAATATCAGGGCCGAGGAAATCTCCTCCATCTCAAACAGCCGTGTTAAAGCCGCCGTTTTGTCCTGCTCGTTGACCAGGTAATAGCGCTGTTCAATCGCCGCCACCGTCACCTGCTCGCGCTGAATGGTGACAGATTGCGGCTCGCGCATGTATTGTTCGGCCAGGCGGCGGATTTCGGCGGGCAGGGTGGCTGAGAAGAGCGCGGTCTGGCGCGCGGCGGGGGTAGCGGCCAGGATGGCTTCAATGTCTTCGATGAAGCCCATGCTGAGCATTTCGTCGGCCTCGTCGAGGACGACGGTACGGATTTCGCTCAGGTCAAGGATGCCGCGATTCATCATATCCAACAGGCGGCCGGGCGTGCCGACGACCACATCTACGCCGCGCCGCAGTTGCGAAATCTGGCGGGCGTAGGCCGCGCCGCCATAGACGGCCAGCACCTGGACGTTGCAAAACTGACCGAAATTAATCATCGCCTCGGCCACTTGCAGGGCCAGTTCGCGGGTGGGGGTCAGCACAAGCGCCTGTGGGACGCGGCGGCCGGTCTCTAAATTGTGCAAAATGGGGAGGGCAAAGGCGGCGGTTTTGCCGGTGCCGGTTTGGGCCTGGCCGATAACATCCGCGCCGGTCAGCATGAGCGGGATGATGCCCGCCTGGATGGGGGTTGGCTCGGCATAGCCAAGCGCGGTAATGGCCTGCGTCAGTTCGGGGCGCAGGTTAAGAGCAGAAAAATCGGTTGTCATCAAAACTCCAATGGTTTGAAGCCTGGCAGTGCTGGTTGGCAAACGCCCAGACTTCAGAATAAAACAGGGATGTTTTGACGACTCCGCAACCGTTCCTGCTACACGGCCAGCCCTCGCGGGCTAAGCCGTCCCATAACCGATGCAAACAAAAAGCCCGACTCTTCGGGCTTATTTTGGAAATCTCAAAACAACGTCCCTGGCAACGCGCCCGTTTTTGGGCAACGCTGGAGTATATCACGTTTTCAGAGATTGGGCGGGTTTTGGCTGGAGGAAAAACCAGGCCCCGGCATGGCGCGTGGGGCGCAGGCGTATTTCCCCTGGCGCAGGGAATAGTAGCCCCGGTCGAGGGCCAGGTTGGGGTTGTAGTAGGGGTCACCCGCCTGCAAGAGGGACTGCCAGCGAGTCACGAACATTTCTCGTTCCTGTTTAAGCCGTTCGAACATGGCCGTGTTCGAGTCGTAGCCACGCGTCAGCGATTCGTGATGATAGAGTTCTGTATATGGCGTCCACACAATCAGATAGCCACGCTCGCGGATTTTCAAACATAGGTCAAAGTCATTGAAGGCAAGGCGATATGCAGGGTCTAGTCCATCCACTTGCGCAAAGACCTCGCGGCGCGTCATCAGGCACGCAGCGGTTACCATCGAGAAATCCTGCGGCAACAAGGTATTGTAATGATATCCTTCATAGTTACGCGGGTAATTGACAAAATGATGCGCTCCCGCGCCGAGCAGCCCTAAAATCACACCTACATGCTGTATTAGGTTCTGCGAGTAATACAACTTCGCCCCCACCGCGCCCACATCGGGTCGTTGGGCATATTCCAACATGCGCTCCATCCAATCGGGGCTAATCACTTCGGTATCATTGTTTAGAAAAAGCAGTATTTGGCCAGACGCCTGCTGCGCGCCAAAATTATTAATTTCGGCATAATTAAACGGGCTGTGATGATACTCCAGCACTCTCACGCGCGAATCACGGGACTGCAACTGTTCGTACAGCCGAAATGTCTCCGGTTCACGGCTGTTGTTTTCCAGGATGAGAATCTCGAAATTGGAGTATGTGCTTTTTTTCAGAATTGAATCAACGCAACGGCGCAATTCCCCCGCCAAATCGTGATTGGGAATCAGGATAGAAATCAGCGGTTGGCCGCCCAAGTGATAACGAAGATGAAATGTATGCGGCGCAGGGCCGGGCATGATTCTTGCCGGATACCCTGCCCGCTGCAAGTGTGCTTCGAGAACCCGCTGCTCATCTTCTGGCGCGACCGAACGCTCTCCCACTTGATGATATAACACCTGGGGAATATGAACAACCTCCCGCGCCTTTTCAACTACTCTCCAGATGATATCTTCTGCCCAGGCGCTTCCTGCCGCCGGGTCGAACCAGCCGATAGAATCGCCAAACGCTTTTCGCACGGCAAAGAAGGGAGCGACGTAGTTCTGCGTTCGGAGTGAATCGATTGCAAACGCGGGTTTGAACCAGGGATGGGTGCGCCTGCCAATCTTGTCGAGCCAATCGCCATCGGTGTACACCAGGTCGGCCTGGGGATAGGCCGCGAAGGCCAATTCAATTTCTGCCAGGGCGCAGCGGGACAGTTGGATGGGCGCGGATGCCAGCACAACATATTCTGTCTGGCATTGGGTAAGCGCCTGTCGAAGTGATTCGACCTCCTGGTTGGATGAGTAGGGGAAAAATGCAACTGAATGTGCGCTTGTTTTCGCCGCTTCCATTCGTTCTACCTTTTTTTGCCAGCGCACGTAGCTGCGCCACCAGTTCAAAAAGCGCGAATAGCCTGCCATGACATGGCGCGCGCCCAACTCTGGCAGAGAGTTTTTAGGGAACAAGAGTGGGCGCAGACGGCGGAGAAAAGACATGGCTGTTTTCATTCAGCACTACATGGAATCTGTTCGATGATACATTCTACCGTAAACCTTACCCCCTGCCCAACCAAAAAGGACGAGCCATCTGGCTCGTCCTTTTTGTTGCATAGATATGCAGGAATTACGGGGCGCAAACAGCGGTTGGAGTCCAGAAGCCGACCGTGGCTTGAGCCGCCAAATCGATGCCTTGGACGCACAGCAGCGCGCCAGCGTTATCATAGAAGAAGATGCTGGCTTGGGCAGCGCTGGAACTGGTGTTTTGCAGATAGAACGCGGACTGATACGAGAGACCAAAGGCGTTCTTGAAGAGCATGGGCAGGTAGGCGCTCGAATTGCCACCAGCAGCACCGTTATAAGCCGTAATTTCACTGCCCAGATGCGGGCGGCCTACGGCAATCACAGGCTGGTCCGAGGTGATAAA
>DAOTZC010000010.1:0-7273 GCA_034434535.1 Anaerolineales bacterium
TTTATCACCTCGGACCAGCCTGTGATTGCCGTAGGCCGCCCGCATCTGGGCAGTGAAATTACGGCTTATAACGGTGCTGCTGGTGGCAATTCGAGCGCCTACCTGCCCATGCTCTTCAAGAACGCCTTTGGCGGTTCCTACGATGCTGCATTTTACATTCAAAACGTGACAGGTGATTCCGCAACAGTGAACGTTCGCTTATGTAATGAAGCAGGGGTACTCTCGTGCATAAAAACTTTCAATCTGGCCGCCAATGTTACCCAAGGCTTTTGGACGCCCGCACTGACTTGCGCACCGTAACGAAGAATTCGTTTTGCCGCCTTCAAATTCTGTTTTGTTCAGACCAGAAAGATTGATGTTGCGATGACGTTCCTTAATCGAGTTCGGCAGGATGTTTGGACAGAATGGATGCATCGATGAGTGATTTTGAGTGGCTTATCTTTTCTAGGACTTTAGAAGTATATACAGCGTGAAAGTTTTTAATATACTCAAAATGGATTGTTTTGTTTACTCTAGCGCTCTTTTTATATAAGGCCCCAGGAAAGTGCGCTTGCTGACAATCCTTGCTCCAGCCGTTTTGCTTAATTTCCTTTTGCTCATCATCGCACTTGAGATGTTTTTATATTTCGGTTGGCTCACGAGATATATCGTGTTATGGTTTTGTGAATTTTAATTTTAGAGGAGCCCCTATGAACAACTTCCCCAAGTATGTAATACCTATTTTTTTTATCGGCATGATGCTTAACCTTACAGCCCAAGCATCGGAGGTCAAAGCGCTGTTTCAGAGTTTTGCAGAGCCAGCCAGTGTAGCAACGCACTATGTATCTATTAATGGGAATGATTCCAATGCGGGCACATCAGGGAAACCCTGGCGGACTATCCAAAAAGCGGCTAATTCCGCTCCCAGTGGGGCTATTATTCAGGTAGAAGCAGGAAATTATGGAGAAAATGTTAGCATTTCACGTGGAAGCCTGACGTTTCGTGCGAATGGAGTTGTGGTAACGAGAAGCGTTTTTATATCAGGCAATAATATTAACCTGAGTGGATTTGAAATCACGGGCGCAAGTGGTCATGGCCTGAATATATCTGGCAAAAATGTGGTTGTGGAAAACAATGTTGTCCATTGGAATTCGCTTTCGAATAGCACAAATGGAAGGTGCAATTCTACTTCTGGAGGAGGGTGGCAAAGCGGTATTAAATTAAGCATAGGCGCAGAAAATGTTACAGTCCGTAATAATCAAAGTTTCAACAATTGCGGTGAAGGTATCGCCGTTACTCGTGGTATTAACGCGGTGGTTGAGAATAACATTGTTTATGACAACTTTTCTGCAAATATTTACATTGACAATTCAAGGGATGTTATTGTTCAAAGCAACGTCGTAACTTGTTCTGACTTGAACATGAGGGATGGACACCGGGCAAAGGGCATTTACCTGGGGGCCGAATATTATGCTGGGTGGGGAAATCAGCGGCGCAATATCTATGTATTGGAGAATACTATTTCTGATTGTGAGTATGGAGTTGTGTTGGGAGATGGGTACGATGCCGGATTGACTGCCAATATTCATATCAATGCGAACACAATTTTATCTGGGACATACAGGTCTATTTCAATCCTTTCATCTCAAAATCAGGATGTTGTTGTCCAAGACAACCTCATTTTTAATCCGATTTATGTATCTCATCCAAACGGCGTGACGTTAATGAATAATCAAATCGTTACGCCCTCTTATGTTATTTCTGGAAATGCCGGGGAGCAAGGCGTGATATTAAATTATTTTGATGGTGTAAACAAGTCTGTGACTACCGGCGCAGATGGGAATTACATGATTACCGTTCCGTATAATTGGAGCGGAACGGTCACTCCTTCGAGAGTTGGCTACGGTTTTAGCCCTTCTCAACGGACCTATACCAATGTAAATAAGAATTGGACTCAAGAAAATTATGTGCCCACCTGGGCGGGTGGGATTGCGGTTCAGTCGGAACAACCGGTTGTAATTGTAGGACGTCCTCATATAGGTTCGGAAGTCGCCTCATACATCGGGGTTAATTCTGGTAGTACGACCCAATATGTGCCGATGCTGTTCAAAGGAGCCTTTGGTGGTGGGTACAATGCTGCGCTTTACATCCAAAACATCAGCAGTGAAAGCGTTACCATTACCATGCAGTTTGTCGATAGTAGCGGGATAACTGTTTATACCAAAGCCGATACTCTCGGCCCGAATGCCAGCAAAGGCTATTGGCTACCTGCAGAAACCGGGTTGCCCAGTGGCTTTGCGGGGGGGGTTAAACTCTCTGCCAACCGGCCTATCTTAGCCGTTGGCCGCCCACACATCAATGGGCAGATTATGACCTATAACGGTACAGGAACAGGTTCGCCGATTGCCTGGTTACCAATGTTTTTCAAGAATGGCTTTGGCAACTACAACACTGCCCTCTACATCCAGAATATCACCGACACCATCGCTGACCTGACCATCGAGTATCTCAATTTGGATGGAACGGTGGCATGTGAAAAAGCCGATACCCTGGCTGCTAACGCCATTAAGGGCTATTGGTCGCTCACCGTAACTTGCGACACTGGCTCTTTGCCGATGGGATTCGTGGGTGGTGTCAAAATCACTTCGACTCAGGATATCCTGGCGGTCGGGCGCGCTCACCTCGGAACCCAAATTACCACCTACAATGGTTTGGCGGGTGGGTCGAGCAGTGTTTATTTGCCAATGTTGTTCCGCAAAGCTTTTGGCGGAACCTATAATGCCGCGCTCTACCTGCAAAACGTAAGCGGCTCAAGTGCCGGTGTAACGATTGAATATGTTGATAACGCTGGCACGGTGACCGCTACCCAGAACGTGACTCTACCTTCTGGAGCCATCAACGGTATCTGGCTGCCCGGCGTGGCTGGATTGTCCGATGGTTTCGTAGGTGGTGCGCGAATTACCTCAACGCAAGGTGTAATCGCAGTTGGGCGCTTGCACCTGGGCAATGAAATCACAGCCTATAACGGTTCCCTTGCAGGCAGTATCAACGCTTATTTGTCGATGCTGTTCAAGAATGCTTTTGGTAGCGCTTATAACGCCGCTTTCTACATTCAGAATGTGACAGGCAGTGCAACCAACGTCAATATGAGTTTTTACGATAGTGCTGGTATTCTCTCATGTAGCAAAACCATCAGTTTGGCGCCCAATGCGACCCAGGGCTTTTGGATATCCACAATGACTTGCGCGCCGTAACCGAAAAACATGGGATATTTTCTTCACAGGCCATTCGACGATGGCCTTTTATTTTTGCTCAAGCCGCCATTCATCAACCCAGATTGGTAAGTTCATCCTTTCTGAAGGCCTGAGTCTACCCGTAGAACATGGCAGATTCTCAGAGTTGGAGAATTTGCCTGTTCTTTTGTAGTAAAATACATTTACAGTGACCTTGCAAAATCATTTCAATTCTGCCCGGTGTCTCCATGATGGTCAGCACAATTTCGCTGAATACCAAAACTGGTTTTGGTTCCTTGGCGGTTAAGATTGTGTATGAAGTTGTTCCGGGGGTGAAATGGATGTGCCAGGTCATTGTTCGTTAACCGTCTTTTTGTCGAGACCTGACTGGCAAGTAAGGATTGACAAAATCACCGACTGCATGGAGCGAGGAGAGGAGGTGGCAAAATCCACGACAACAAACAATTGAAAAAATATCATGGCATAAAGAACCCTTTTCGTATCCGTTTGTAGACTCAAACACATGCAGAGGAACCCATGAAGAAAAGCTTGTTTTTGACTTTTGTGCTTGTTATAAGCATGTTGGCGGCTCAATTTGCGCCGGTCGCAGCTGCGCCGGTTCGCTCAGACCGCATTCCGCCGGCCCCAGTATCTTTGAATGAATTGGTCGAATATTACGGCCGCTTAGGCGATATTGAAGGCTCAATTGGCGTTGTGGTTGAATTCTCAGGCGAACCTGCGGCATTGGCTTTTGCTAATGGGAAAGAAAAAGCCATGTCGCCCGAAGCTCTGGCCTCTGTTACAAAGGCGCAAGTCGGTCTTCTCAAAACCGCACAGGATAAATTTGCCAGCGCTCTGCAAGGTAAGGGCATTCAGGTAAGGGAATTGTTCCGTGCTCAGCGCGTTTACAACGGCATTTGGTTGTATGTGGATGCCAGCCAGGTGGCTGAACTGGCAAAACTGCCGGGCGTCAAGGCACTGCATCCAATTATTCCAAAAAAAATAGAGCATACCACCAGTGTACCGCTGATTGGCGCTTTGCAAGCCTGGGCCGGCTCGGGTAATTACCAGGGAGAGAATATCTCGATTGGTATCATTGATACCGGCATCGATTACATCCATACCAACTTTGGCGGCCCTGGCGTTTATACCGGTCAGGATTTCACCAGCGTCACCGAAACCGGCAACCTGTTCCCCACGGCTAAAGTGGTGGGTGGTTATGACTTTGCCGGAGACGCTTATGATGCTGAAACCAATCCAACCCCTTCTCCTGACCCAGACCCAATGGATTGCAACGGGCATGGTTCGCATGTGGCCGGTACCGCAGCTGGTTTTGGCGTCCTTACAAACGGGTCGACTTATGTCGAAAGCGGCGCTGATACGTATGCCAACCTGATTGGTCTCAGTGCAAACGACTATATTGCCAAATTCCGCATTGGCCCTGGTGTTGCCCCAAAGGCTGACCTGTACGCTCTGCGTGTCTTTGGCTGTGATGGTTCTACATCTTTGACCGAACAAGCCATCGAATGGGCAATGGACCCCAACAATGACAATGACCTTTCGGACCATCTTGATGTGATTAACATGTCCTTAGGGTCGTCGTTTGGCTCGGAGTCTGATCCCAGCGCAGTTGCATCTAACAATGCCGCATCTGCTGGGGTGATTGTGGTTGCATCTTCCGGGAATAGTGGCGATGTCTATTACATCACCGGAGCCCCTGGCGTTGCGCGGCGCGCCATTAGTGTTGCCAACACCATGGATTCTGGCGCAGTGGTGAGCGCATTTGAACTGACTGCTACCGCTGGGTCAATGACACTTGGTACGTATTATGCCGTCGAAGCTGGGTTTGGCCCCACGACATTTAACGTAACTGATGACCTGGCTTATGGCACCCCAGCCAATGGCTGTGGCGCGGGCGTGCCGATTGCTGGTGTCAGTGGCAAAATTGCTCTCATTGACCGGGGAACCTGTACATTTGCCGAGAAATACCAGAACGCTGTGCTTGGTGGCGCTACAGGGGTTTTGGTCGCCAATAATGCCGTAGGTCATCCCTTTACGATGGGTGGCGTTCCAACAGGCGCAACCACCATCCCAGCCATGATGACCACGCAGGCCATCGGCAATGCGCTCAAAGCAGATTTAACAGCTGGCACCGTCCAGATAAGATTAACAACCGACTATAAAAACCAATTTGTCATGGTCGAATCCGCCCTGGAAGATACCCTTACGACATCTTCCTCGCGCGGCATTGCCCGTGTCACCAATTATCTCAAACCCGATATCGCGGCTCCTGGTGATACGATTTTCTCAACCGCTACTGGTACAGGCAATCAGGGCGTAAGCTATGGCGGTACCTCTATGTCTGCTCCGCATGTGGCTGGTGCCATGGCCCTTCTGCGCGAGCAACACCCCACCTGGACGGTAGCCGAACTCAAAGCGCTGGTGATGAACACCGCCACGGAGGAAATTACCCAGGGCGTTCTTACCAGCACGCCTTCTCGCATAGGCGCTGGCCGCATGGTTATTCCCAACGCGCTCAACTCAGATGTAATTGCATACAATGCCGATATGCCTGAGATGGTCAGCGTGCCGTTTGGCGTTGTCAAGGTTGTAGATACGGCCACTGGCGTTGACCAGACCCTGACCAAGAGCATCACTATCTCCAATAAGGGCGCGACTTCTGCAACATACAACGTGTCTTTCGACCTGCGTTACCAGACGAATCCTGGCATTACCTTCAGCCTGGTGGATGGTTCCGATAACCCGCTTTCCTCGGTGACGGTCCCGGCAGGCGGAACAGAAACCGTTATCGTCAAAGTCGAGCTGGATGCAGCGTTATTGGAGAAAACCTTTGATGGCACCATCTCTACGGCTAGCGGGCGTTACTACATGGCAGAGAGCGGTGGTCTGGTGGTCTTTACCCCCAGCAGCGCGCCCATACTGCGTGTTCCTGTTCACATTGGCGCTCGCGCTGCTTCCAGCATGGATGTGTCGGAAACCTCCCTCAATCTGCCATCTGCGGCATCAGGGACCATCTCGCTTACTCCATCTGGCACCCCGGTTGAACTTTCGAATGACTTCTCTCTGGCAACCATCTTTGAATTGCTAGGGCAAAGCCCGAATGAAACAGGCAGCACTGGTTCGGTCAATAGTGCTGACCTGCAATACATCGGGGCGATGAGTAACTATGGCTTGTCTGGTGTGACCACCCCGGTGGTCTTCTTTGGTATTTCGACATATGCAGACTGGGATAGCCTATACGGAACCGAGTTTGACATCTATGTTGATACCGATAGCAATGGCATCGATGACTATGTTGTCTACAACTACGTTATTGCAAACGATACTTTTGTCACCATCGTTTATAACCTGGCGACCAGCGTTGCGACGGCAAGCAGCTACATCAATGTCTTCAGTGGTGGTGTAAACACCAACGCATTCAACAATAACGTGGTCATGATGCCGGTTGTGGCTTCGTTGCTTGGGTTGAGCCCAACCGACACCGATTTCGATTTCTATATTGTTACCTTCCATCGCGACGCACCTGGCGTGGTGGACCTGAGCGACCTGTACAGCTACGATATCTCCAAACGGGCCTTTACGACCATTAATCCTCTCATATCGAATACCCCTGCTTGGGATGACAATGTGGCTTATGCCCCGACCTTCGATATTGCCTATAACAAGGCTTACATGAACGCGAATACCCAGGGCTTGCTTGTCCTGCATCACCACAATGCAGTCAACACTGCTGAAGTGATTCCGTTCAACCATGGCAGTTCCATTCCTTCCACCTGGGTCGGCGGCGTGGCAGTGTATGCGGACCAGTCCATTTTGACCGTGGCTCGTCCTCATCTTGGGGCTGAAGTTGCCTCCTACACGGGTCAGGGAGTCGGCAGCACCACACAATATGTGCCAATGCTCTTCAAGAACGCTTTTGGTGGTGGATACGATTCTGCGCTCTATGTTCAGAATCTCAGCACAAGCCCGGCCAACCTGACGATTGATTTCCTCGACAGCAACGGGATTGCTGTTTACAACAAATTGGATACCATCAACCC
>DAOTZC010000011.1:0-18603 GCA_034434535.1 Anaerolineales bacterium
AGCATCAGCAGGAGCAAAGGCAGGGAAGGATTGGGCTTCACTACAAAGACTGCCGAAACCGGCCCGGCCGATTTGACCAACCCGCTCACCAGCGTGCGCCAGTAGGTGACTTTCAGCAAACGGCAGTAGATGACTTCCAGGATGGCAGCGGCCAGCACGATGAACACGATGACCGGATTGAGCAGATACGCTCCCAGAAGAGCAATTACATACCAAAACCCAAACCAGAGCCAGCCCTGGCGGGGGGTTAGAATGTTTTGCGCCAGGGGATACCGCATGGCCGAGGCTTCGACCGAGTATCCTTCGTTGATGCTTCCTCCGGCGAATTTCTCGCGGTCCGTTTTGATAGCGACTAAATCGTTGAGGGCATAAATTGCTGTGTATCCAGCAAAAGCGGTGAGCAGCGAGAGGAACAGAACAGGCCATGAGGGGAACTCCCCCAGCCACAAAAGGGCGGCAAAGCCTGGCATGGCGATATCCAGAATGCCGTGTGTCGTGCGAGAGAGGGCAAAGAAACGGTTGAGCATGGTTTAATGTCCAGGAGATAAGAACGATGAACCCAGCGCGACGTTTTGCGTTGGTCAGCGGGCTGGTTTGATAAAAGAGGCCATATAGTTCATGTCTTCTTTGTGATGGGCGACTTTGAAGTTGCCAGTGAGCGGATTGTACATCAGACTGGCGCTTTGTTTGAAGTCCAGCCCAGCCTGGCGCGCCCAGGTTTTGAGTTCGGCGGGGCGAATTAGTTTTCGGTAGTCGTGCGTGCCGCGCGGCAACAGCCGTAAGACATATTCCCCAACCAGAATGACCGCAAACAATGATTTGAGCGTGCGGTTGATGGTGGAGAAGACTACCGTGCCGCCCGGTTTGACGGCGCGCGCGCAGGCGGCAATTACTTTGGCTGGTTCGGGAACATGTTCGAGCATTTCCAGGCAGGTTACAGCATCGAACGATTCGGGCTGTTCGGCGGCCATTTCTTCCGCAGAGATGGCGCGGTATTCAATCTCCAGTCCTCCGGCGCGGGCGTGCTGACGCGCAGCTTCCAGGGAAGGCAGGGAAAGGTCTATGCCCGTCACCTGCGCTCCGGCCTGGGCCAGGGCCTCAGAGAGAATTCCTCCGCCGCACCCGACATCTAAAACTCGCGGGGCGGGGGTGGAGATATGGTCAAGGATGAATTTCGTTCGCAAGGGGTTGATGGTGTGCAGGGTGCCCATCTCGCCTTTCGGGTCCCACCAGATTTGAGAGACGTTATCGAATTTAATGATTTCCTGCGAATCGGCGTTAGAGAATTGAGTCATAGGAGTGGTCTGTTTTTGAAAAATTTGGAGGTCAGGATGGGTGGGTCAATCAGGCGGGCGAGACAGAAAAATCTGACGAAACCTGCTCAAGCTGCCGGACAGCCTGTTCAATTTCTTCACGTTGAATGTCATTGAGAAAGATGCAGTTGCCAATTCCGTCAGGCATGGGGACGCGCTGATATCCGTTGCGGTGTTCAATTCGCTCCAGCAAGTTCTCCCACATCAGGGATGCGTCGAGCAACTTCAGGTTCAGGTGAATTCCTAGCCGGTGAACCAGGTTAAAGATGCGTTCGACTTCGCACTCTGAGAGCAGACCGCGCCCTCGCGCAATCAGGGTAGAGGCCAGAATATCGAGTAGAACGGCTTCGCCATGCAAGAGATGGGCTTCATGCCGGGTTTCCAGGCCATAACTAAAGGTGTGTCCAAAATCTACCTTGCGTTCCAGGTTTTCCTCGAACAGGTTGGGCTCTAATTCTTCCAACATGCTGCTGATGGCGCGGTCGAGAATCTCGCCGCCGGGGTCATCTTGAAAATGCGCATCAATGCTGGCCGGGCCGGATACTTCCAAAAGTTGGAATAGGCGCAGGTCTTTAATGACTGCCAGTTTGATGATTTCGCAGACCCCGTTCAGTATATGGCGGCGCGGCAGGGTGCGCAAAAAAACGCGGTCAAGCAGGATGTGGCGCGGCGGTTCAAACGACCCCAGGCGATTTTTGTGGCCGTTGAAGTTGATACCGGTTTTGATGCCAATCGAAGCATCTATGTATCCCATCAACGTGGTGGGCACTTTAATATGCGGCACGCTGCGACGGTAACTGCTGGCGATGAAGCCGACCACGTCGGTGAGTACGCCGCCACCGATGGCGATGATGGGTTCATCGCGGCGGTGAATTGGGAATGAATCCAGCTCGTACAAGATGCCGAGATACGAATCGACGGTTTTGTTTTCTTCACCGCTCGAAAAGGTGACGATTTTGGCGTGGATGCGGTGATAATCAAAGTACGATTGAATGGCTTCGCCAAAATGTCGAAAGACGTTGCTATCTACCACCACAAACCGCCGTCCGTTTTCGATGCGGCCTTTTGAAAGCAACGCAAGGTTTTCTGGCTGGAACAAGCCGGGAGCGTTCAGGATTTCGTATTGAATGGGGCGCTGATAAGAGACGCGCCAGCGTTGTTGTGGGTATGTCATACGATATTAAGCCATTCCGCTCTGGCGGCCAGGATGCGGCGCGCAACGGCCTGCGCCTGCTCCAGACTGTGATTTTGGTAATTGCCGCATTGGGCAATGTTGGCATACGGCACTTCGGTGGCGGTTTGCATGTCGTTGAAGATGTTTTGGAGCACATCACAGATTTTCTCTGCCCGGCCTTCGTTGAGCAGAACAATATAAAAACCGGTTTGGCAGCCCATGATGCCAATGGAAAGAAAATTCTGGGGCAGGTAACGCTGCAAACCTTCGAGTAGAAAATGCTCCACCGAGTGTAGTTCAGTAGAAGTGAGATACTGTCCGGCGTTGGGCTGGTTGACACGCAAATCTACACAATAGACAGTATCTCCGTTCGGGCCAGGGTTGGCCGAACGCAGTTTGACGCGCGGGGCCTTGAGCAGCCGGTGGTCGAGTTCGCCCACGGTGTTTGGGTCCCAGCCAAGGTTTTGGAAATTAATCATGATGCCTCCCGCTTTTTAAAACCATTTTCTTGACCTGCATAAACTTAGAACTCCTTTATGAATCAATTCGCTCTGTATTTTCTCATTGTTCCAGGCGAATTGCGAACGGAAAAGCGCCCAACTATTTTCCTACCATCTCCACCAGCAACTTTTCCAGTTTTTCCGCCAGTGCTTCGCGGCTGAAATGCTCTTCCAGGTAGGCGCGCCCGGCCAGGCCCATGTTCAGGGCTGCGTCACGGTTGGCGGCCAGTTTCAACACCGCATCGGCCAGGGCCTGGGGGTTGCCCGGCTGGCAGAACAGCCCACAGCCAGCCGCCTCCACCACCTGGCGGATGACGCCATCAATGGCGAGAATCACCGGCCTGCCAGCGGCCATGTAATCAAACACCTTGTTGGGGTAGGTGGTTTTGTACTCTTCAAGCGGCTTCAAAATCGCAATGCACGCATCCGCCCCGGCCAGAGCCGCGCCCATTTCGCTTTTTGGCAGCGGCGGCAGGAAGGTGACGTTCCGAACCCCCAATTGCCGGGCGCGGGCCTGCAAATTGGCCTTCTCCTTGCCATCACCGAGCAGCACAAAGTGAATATCGAGCCGCCGCGCCAGTAAAACGGCGGCCTCCAAAACAACCTCCAAATCGTTGGAAATCCCGTGCGCCCCGGCATACAAGGCCACGAATTTATTTTGTAAATAATTGGAGGCCCGAAACTGGCTGCCCATATCGAGCGGATTGAACATCGCGGGGTCGGCCCCGTTTGGAATCAGTTCGACTCGCCGCGCGCCCCGGCTGGAAACGTGTTCCACATACCCTGGGCTGTTGACCATCACCTGGTCGGCGCGGCGGTACAGGAAGCGCTCCAGCCACAAAGACATTTTTATCAACGTTGGGTTTTTCAGCACCCCAACCGCGATGGCAAAATCGGGCCACAGGTCGCGCACCTCGAAGAGGAACTTTGCCCCTTTCAGCCGCGCCAGCATCCAGGCCGTCCAACCCTGAAAAATCGGCGGCGAAGTGCCCCAAACCACATCCACGTTTTGGACGGCGAGCCCGGCAAAGAAAGATGAAACCATAAAAGAAATAAAGGCAAACACGCGATGGACAAAAGATTTGTGCAGGGCATGGTAGGTGTAAGCGCGAATCACCCGCACTCCCTTGTCGTGTTCTCCTTTTCTCTCTCCGGAGAGGGGCTTTGTTCCAGTCAGATAACTGACCGGGCTGGCAATCACTGTTACCTGGTGACCCTTTGAGACGAGAAAACGCGCCAGTTCGTAGTGGCGCGTCCCGCCCGGTTCATCGAGCGCGGCAAAAGCCTGGTGGATGAGAAGAATGTGCATGGGTTGAGTGTTGATTATAGACGGTGAAAGTCTATCGTATGGCCGGGAAAATAAAATCAGTTGTAAACCGAACTGTTCTCGCCGATTTTACTTCAACCGCCAGCGAAAGCGCGGGATTTTTAACGCTGTAAGTCGGCGAAACCCAGCCGCGCGTTGGCGGGCAGGCGCTTAAGTGACCCCAAATCACTTCTCCGGCGCGGACGAGCGTGACCGCCGGGCAATTCTCGTCAATGCAATCTGTTTCAATGGTCACCCATCCCAGCGGCGACTTCAACCGTATCTCGAATCTCGAATTTTGAATTTCGGCCTCCCACTCCCAATCGGGTAGCAGCCAGTGCAGGCGAATGGCGCGCGGCGTTTGCCCCTGGTGGAGCAGTTCATCCTCCACCCGCCAGCGTTCATCGGGATAGACGGTCACGACGCGGGCGTGATGGATTCCCAGTCGGGCGTATGCCTCCGTTTGCGCCGAAACGCGCTGGAGGAAATTCTCGCCGTCTGTCGCATGTTCCCGCGCTGTGGCATCGGCCCAATCGAGATACAGGAAGCGGCTGACGCGCGTCATCTGCTCCCGGCCATCCACCGTGACGGTGTTGTGAACCAGCGTGGAGGTGAGTGGATTGTCCCAGGGCGGGGGAGCGTTATAGGAATAGGTTCCGGCGTCTTGAGCGATGTTCAACCCGCGCCACCACAGGTCGAAGTGCAGTTGGTCGGCGTGCGAGGGGCGCGATTTGTAGCGCGCGGCGCGCAGGTATCCCCACGAATGAGTGGCGTAGATGTGGCTGCTGTTGGCAGAACGCGGGATTTCGGGCAGGTGTTCGCCGCGCGGCAGGCCAAACCAGAGCGCCATCTCGTCCCAGGGGCCGGGCTGCAGCCCGCCGCCAAGAAAGGCTTGCGCGGCGGCGTGGGCAACCGGGCGGAAATCGTAAAAGGGCAGGGAAGAAAGCGGAAAGATGTACGCGCCATCGTTCGCGCCCAAATTTGGCGCTTTCCCGGAGAAGGGGTCGAGCAGCGATAAAAGCCAGCGTGTAGCCAGTTTTAGATTGGCATGTGGCAGGCTGGCTGTTGGAAGCGCCGCCGAAGTGGAATGTTTAAGGGCGAAAACCCACAACGCCGTTTGCAGCATGAGCCGGTGGTAGTTGGTGGAGTGCTGGACGTATTCGCCGGTTTCGTCAATCTGATTCTCGAAACACCACTGGAGCCACTTTTGGCCGGTTTTTCCCCATTTGGTGGCTTGCGGATGTTCGGGCAGGGCCAGCGCGGCGGTGTAGAGCGCGGCGGCTTCGGTGAGCAGATGATTGTTGTTCTGCGAGCGGGCATAGAGCAGGGTAGCAGGAATGCGGGCGGCGTGAACGCTTATCGAAGCGGCCAGGCCAGCGACGCGTGAGGGGGTGGTCTGTTCCGCTTGACGGAACACCTGCCCGGCCCAGACCAACACCATTAAACGGAGTCCGGCTTCCTGTCCGTTCATCCAGTTTTCCCCAAAATAGGGCGGATTGGCGGCCTGGAAGGTTTCAAAATAGCGCCAGAAGGCCGCCGCATATTTTTCATCGCCGGTGGCATGGTAGGCGCGCCCCAGGGTGAAGGCCCAGCCAAAACGGGCCGGTTCCCAGGTGAGTTTGATGTCGGCGGCAGGAGGGGCGGTTTCGCATTCCGTCCAGTGGCGCAGCGTGGGGGGCTGGAGGTTGATTTCGACTGGTTCGCCGCCGCCTGTGCCTGCGGCACTGGCGCAGGCAAACTGGCGATACTTTCCGGCGACGATTTCATCGGCTTCGCGGGTCAGTTGTTTCAGCCCGGCTGGGCCAAGAACGGCGAGGAGTTGCTCGCGGGAGGGGAGAGAAAACAGACTGTGGGCGAGACGGTGGTTTATCGTCTGTGGTCTGTGGTCAACCAACCGGAAATAGCCCGTTTTTAGCCCCAGTTTGTAGAGCGCGTTGAGCGAGACGGCGGTTAGCCCCAGCGCGCGGATGGCTTGCAGGGTGGTCAGCAGGTTCATGAGACGATGCGCTTGAGGTGGGAGAGCGCGAAAAACAGGGCGCTGATTTGCATGGCCTGAAGCAGTTCGCCGCGCTGCGCCATGCGGATGACTTCTGACAGGGGGATGGGATGGACTTCGATGCGGTGAATGTCCTCCTCGGACAGTTCGCCGAGTTTTTCCACGTCCAGCGCCAGGAAGGGGTGGTAGCGGTTGGTGTGGTTGTCGGAATTGGGAGAGATGACCGGCATTTCGATGAATGTTCCGCCGCCGTAGCCGGTTTCTTCGAGCAGTTCGCGCCGGGCGGCTTCGAGCGGGGTTTCGCCGGGGTCAATCATCCCGCCGGGGATTTCCCAAACGACGTCGTCCACCCCGCGCCGGTAGAGACGGATGAGCAGGACTTCCTGGGCTTTGGTGAGCGCAACCACCCCGGCCCAGTTGCTAAACTCCAGGATGACCGGTTCGATAATGCGGCCATCGGGCAGTTGGGCGGTATCGAGGCGCACTTTGGGGTGGATGTGGCGCGCGGCAAGGTAGGTGGGGCGTTGGATGGGCATAGGTTTTATCTGCCAATCTGCGAAAATGTTCTATGAACCTAAATCGCCGAGCGCGCTGAGCAGGTCGCTAATGGATTCGAGCAAGGGTTGAATCGCATCCCCTGCATCGATATTCGGGATGGCCTGCTGGATGGTTTCAAGAAGGGGCAGGATGGTGTTGCCCGCATCTTCCATTTCAGGCAGGGCGTTCTGAACGGTTTCGACCAGCGCGGTGAGCTGCGCCCCCATTTTGTCGAAATCGGGCGCAGGCGTTTCCAAGACTTGCAAAATCCCATCGACCAGGTGGCCGATGTTTTCCGCGCCATCAAGCCAGGGCGCGGAGGTTCGTCCGGCTTGTTCGCGCAATTTTTGGGCTTTTTGCTGGAGTTCAGAGTCAGGGTACATGGCTCAGGCATCTCCGCTTTCGATGACAGATTGGGTGACGCGGTTGATTTCTTCCAGGCTGGCGCCGCGCGCTTTTTCGAGCCGTTCGGCGCGTTTGCTGAACTGGGTCATGGCGTATTGGATGAAGTCATCTTCCACCAGCCCAAAGGGGACGACTTCGTAAGCGGAGAAGGCATCGCCGATGACGCCGATGGCCGCCGGGAGCAGGGAATTCATCTGCGTTTGCAGTTCATCCCACAGGTGGGGGTGTTCGGCCACCAGGCGCGAGAGCAGGTAAATGCCATAGGCAATGTGGCGGGATTCATCCTGTTTGAGCAGTGAAATCCCTTTGCGCAGGCCGGGCATCAGGTCTTTGCGCTGTAGGGCGGTAAAGAAGGCGTGGTAGCCCGTCTCGGCCAGGACGCCCTCCACGACCATGTTGTATGTGACCGAGGCGCGAATTTGCGCGGCGGGCGAGGGGTCGTCTTTGAGCGCCAGCAGGGTCTGGGGCAGGGCTTCGTAGAAGATGTGGCGGTAGTTTTCGGCGTGGTAGGATGCCAAATCCACCCGCGAATCAGCCACTTCGTCCAGAAATCGGCGGAAGAAGTCGGTGTGCTTGGCTTCCTCGAACAGGAAGGTGGTCAGGTAGAGTTCCTCCTCGATGCGCCCCTCGGCGGCGATGACGCTGATGAGCGGGAGCAGGTCGAGGGTCACGGCTTCCTCGCCGGAGACGAACATCCCCAGCAGCCGCCAGATGAGGTCTTTTTCGTCCTGCGTCAGCGCGGCCCAGTCTGCTTTGTCTTTTGTCAGGTCAATCTCAGATGGATTCCACACGCCGAGTTTCTTGGCGCGCTCAAAGAGCCGCATGGGCGGCAGGGCGCGGTTGAGGCCGCGCGTGGTGGTGGCAAACGAGGTGTGGTTCATGGCGTCTCCTTATTGGGTGCGCTTGAATTGCTCAATCACCGGCACGATGGGCGGGCTGATGTGTTCTGGCGCGGGGATGTCGTCCAGGGCAAACCAGCGATATTCAGTGTGTTCGTGGTCCAGTGTCACTTCGCCGCTGAAATTGCGCGAGAGATAGACAATGGTGACGTTATAGACTTCATCGCCGTTGGGGTATTTGTAATACAATTCCGGGCCGGAGAAAACACCAAATAAAGAAATTTCGCCGATTTCCAGGCCGGTTTCCTCCAGCGTTTCGCGTTTGGCGGCTGCCTCGACATATTCTCCAGGCTCGGTCGCGCCGCCCGGCGGCCCCCACAGGCCGCTGTCGGAGCGTTTCATTAACAACAGGCGGTTGTGGGTATCGACGACCAGCATTGCCGCTCCGACCATCAGGATGGGGCGGTGTCCGATGTATTGCCGAAGTTCGAGAATATAGTCCATCAGGTCTGATTAAACCATAACGGCGCACAATCTCATAGGAGCAATGCGCGCCGTTGTGGCTGAGGGGGCAGACTGGTTAGTTGGTTGCAACTGCAATGGCTTTCAGTTGGGCATCTTCGGCTTCGGCCACGCGGATACCTTCTTTTTCGTCAATTTTTGACAGCAACAAGCCGCCAGTGACGAAAAAGACAATTAGAGAAACGATGCTCAAACGACTGCCCCCCATGAAGGCGCTCACCACACCGAAGAGCAAGGGCCCTACCGTCCCGGCGATTTTCTCGCTAATGCTGAAGAAACTGTAAAACTCAGCAGATTTGCTTTTTGGCATCATCCGCCCCATCAGCGAGCGGCTAAGCGCCTGACTACCACCCTGCACCGTTGCCACGGCGAATCCGAGCACCCAGAATTGCCATTCATGGTAAAGGAAATACCCGGCGATAGCAATCAGCGTGTAAATGCCCAGGCTCAGTAAGATGGCTGGTTTTGTGTCAATTTTCTTTGCCAGCCAGCCAAACAGGAAGGCGAAGGGCATGGCAACGAATTGCACCATCAAAAGCGTGCCGATGGTCGTCGTGGAACTGAAACCCAATTCGGTGCCATAAATGGTTGCCATATAGATAATGGTACCGATTCCATTGTTATACAGCCAGAAGGCAATGATGAAGTAAAGCAATTGCCTGTATTTTTTAATTTCGCTAAAGGTTTCTTTTAGCCGTCCGAAACTGGCTTGCAGAGGGTTAAAGTCTTTTTCACTCGCTTTGATGCGGCGTTTTGGCTCTGGCACATGTCGCCACAGTGGAATAGTGAAAAGCACCCACCAGACTGCTACCGTCAAAAAACAGATTCGCGTCATCAGCGTGGTCAGGTCGCCTTCGCTCCAGGAAGCCAGGGAAGGGAAAACTCCCGGTAAAACGGAAGGCAATCCCATAATCATGCCCAGGTTGATTGCCAGCAACAGGCCGCCGCCCAGGTAGCCCATAGCATAGCCGCGTGCTGAAACCTGGTCAATTTCATTGGCGTCGGCAATGTGCGGCAGGAGCGAATCATAAAAAACGTTGGCTCCGGCAAATCCCACGCTGCCAAGAATGAAGAAAATTGAGGCAATCAACCAATCTCCGGCCTGTACCAGATAGAGCAATGCGGTGCCAGTGGCGCCCATCAGCATAAATATCGTCAGATACTGCTTTTTTGCGCCTAAAAAGTCGGCCATAGCGCCCAGAACAGGCCCCAAAACTGCTACAATCAGCAGGCCAATGGAGGTCGTTATAGACCAGTAAACGGTTGCCGTGTTTGCAGATGCGCTTTGCACGGCTACACTGGCATAGTAGACGGGCAGTATGGCGGCCATGATGCTGGTGGCAAAGACGGAGTTGGCCCAGTCATACATGGCCCAGCCGAAAATTGCGCGCTTTTTAAGGACAGGAGAATCGGGAGTGGTCATTTTGCCTCCATAAGAGTAACTTATTCTACACTTTTTATCCGAAATCTGGAAATCTTTTACAGGATATTAACCCATTGCTGCAACACTCTTGAAACGGCCTTGCACGGTTCGAGGTATTCCAACCGTGTTAATATCAGCGCAGGTATTTCTTATGGCATATCCTTTATTTTCTCCTGCATCTACTGAAGTAAACGTCATCCCTGCCGGGAAGTTGCCGGTTTTTATTTCTTCTTATAAAAACGATTTTCAAACCGGCGTGGTAGAGGTAGATTTTCATAATCATTCCAGCCACCACCTGCTGTTTGCGCGCGGTGAATTAGTCAATGTATATCGTCATGCCGGGAACGTAGAGCGGCTCGACCCTGCCTCCTGGTTCCAATCTATCGATACATCGAAGGGCAAGGCTTATTTACGCGCGCTTGCGCTTACGCCGCAGGCGGTGCGGCTGGTCAAAATTCTGCTCGAACAAGCGAGTGTTCCTGCTTCTTCGTTGCCTGAAAACACAAACCTTGAAGAACAGTTCCAGAACTGGATAAACCACCCGACCCCGGCGCTGGTGCATATCCGCTGGCCCAGTGCTGAATCCCTGGCGCTTTTGCCGGGGGATGGCAGCCCGCCGCATTACACTCTCTTTGTTTCTGATAACCAGATTTTGCATTCTGCGGGTGGAATGATGGCACTGTATGGTTGGAAAGAACCATGCAGCGCAGTTCGACTGTTGGATAGCACAGCGCGTACACCCGCCTGGGATGAATACTTGCTCCACTATTCTTTTTCATGGATGACTGGACACCTGTTGGAGCGTCTGATAGACCTGACCGGCCCCGCGCTGGTTAACACAGTTGTTCGGGAGATAAACTTTGCCGCGGTTGCGCATGGGTGGAACATCAGCATCACCGGCGTGAACGTCACAGACCAGACGATTTTTTCATCCCCGGTCGATGCTGCCGATGTCTATTCCCGACTGTTTGAAATCCTGTTTCGCCACATTGACATGATGGTTGGGGCCGATTTGTTGGCGGTGTTAATGCGCGAAAGCGCAATTCATCTATCCAGGCCTTATCGTTCTGTGTTGCAGGAATACCTGTTGATTACACCCGTTTGAGCATTGACAGTTTTTTAAATTATTCGATATAATACACCTTTGCCGTCATGCTGCGTGGCATGATGGTTTTTGTGTTTCTGGTTGTTTCCCAAAATTAAGGTTAGGAGTAATTCAATGGCTTCCGCAATCTCCCGGAAAAACTATGCGCGCATCCCGGTCGAACTTGGCCTGCCCAATCTCATCGAGGTCCAACTGGATTCATTCGAGCGTCTTAAGCGCGAAGGTCTTGGTGATTTGTTTCACGAGGTTTCGCCGATTGAGTCCTATAACAAGGGCATGAAGTTGTATTTTCCCAGTCGCAGCCCAGAGTCACAGGAGTGGGGCCTGAAGTATTGGTTTGGCGAACCCAAGCATACCATTGAGGAGTGTGTTGAGCGTGACCTGACGTACTCCAGCCCGCTCTATGTGTCCGTTCTGCTTGCCGGGCCAGATGTTCCTGAACCCATTAAGCAGGACATCTTCCTGGGCGATTTTCCGGAGATGACCGACAAAGGTACATTCATCATCAATGGCACTGAGCGCGTCGTCGTCTCGCAGTTGATTCGTTCTCCTGGCGTCTATTTCGAAGCCCCTACAGACCGTTCCACGGGGCGCGCGCTGGCCATGTCCAAACTGATTCCTGACCGCGGCGCGTGGATGGAATTCGAGACCCGCAAAAATGACTACATCATCCTCAAGTTCAACCGCAAGCGCACCGTTCCGATTACCGTTTTTTTGCGCGCGCTTGCAGCGGTAGGCGATGGGCGTCCTGATGATATTTTATCGGTAGGGTCAGACGAGGAAATTATTTCGCTGTTCCAGGATGTTGATAATAATCCCGACCGCCTGTTCATCCCTGCCACCCTGCGTCAGGAACCTGAATGGGACCTGAGTGGCGGTTTGACGGTGGCCCAGGCTGCTCTGATTGAGTTTTTCAAGCGAATGCGTCCCGGTGACCCAGCCACGCTAGAGAATGCCCGCGCATTTCTTGAAGAACAGTTATTTGACCAGCGGCATTACGACCTGGAGCGGGTAGGACGCTACAAACTGAACCAAAAACTCGACCTTGACGTTCCCATCCCGCACCGTACGATTACCAAGCGCGACATCATTCGACTGATTCGACGCATGATTCAGATTAATAATGGCGTCGAGCCGCCTGATGATATTGACCACCTGGGCAACCGCCGTGTAAAAACGGTGGGTGAGTTGATTCAGAACAAGTTGCGTATTGGCCTGCGGCGCATGGAACGAGTTATCAAAGAGCGCATGTCTATTCGTGACCAGGAACAACTCTCCCCGGTGACGTTGGTTAACATCCGCCCGGTGGTGGCCGCATTGCGCGAATTCTTTGGCTCCAGTCAGCTTTCTCAATTCATGGACCAGACCAACCCGCTCGCAGAGTTGCGTCACAAACGCACCCTTTCGGCCCTGGGGCCTGGTGGTTTGCGCCGTGAACGTGCTGGTTTCGATGTCCGCGACGTACACCACTCGCACTATGGACGCATTTGCCCCATCGAAACCCCCGAAGGCCCAAACATCGGCCTGATTGGCCGCCTGGCATCTTTTGCGCGCGTGAACGAATATGGGTTTATCGAGACACCCTATCGGCGCGTCATCAAATCCATGCCTGCCAATGACCCGGCCCTGGTTGGGCGCGCTTTGCGCGAAGATGTCGTGATTGGCAACGAAACCATTGCCCGGGCTGGAGACCGCGTTGATGAAGCACTTGCTGCCAAAATCGCCAAAGCCAACCGCATGATTCTGGTCGTACCGTATGTCTCTGAGACAACCGAATATCTTTCTGCGGATGCCGAAGATAAATTCGTCATTGCGCAGGCAAATGCCGAATTGAATGCCGCGCACGAGTTTGTCAACCGGCGCGTATCTTGTCGTTACCATTCGGGCTTTATCGATTCCACGCCGGAAAACCTGGATTATATGGATGTTGCCCCTCATCAAGTGGTAGGCATTAGCGCTGCGCTGATTCCCTTCCTTGAACACGATGATGCTAACCGCGCGCTGATGGGTTCCAACATGCAGGCTCAGGCTGTTCCATTAGTGCGCCCCGAAGTGCCACTCGTTTCAACTGGTATGGAATACTATGCTGCCTTAGATTCTGGTCAGGTCGTTGTGGCAGATGCTGATGGGGAAGTGATTTCTGTAACTGGCAAAGAAATCGTCCTGCGGCGCGCCGATGGCAGTTTGCAGACTCATACTCTGCGCAAATACCATCGTTCCAACCAATCCACCTGTATAGACCAGCGCCCGGCGGTAGTCAAAGGGCAGATTGTCAAAAAAGGCGATATCATCGCCGATTCATCCTCCACCGATGGCGGCGAACTGGCGCTTGGTCAAAACGTGGTTGTTACCTTCCTCTCCTGGGAAGGTGGCAACTTTGAAGACGCTATTCTCATTTCCGAACGCCTGGTGCAAGAAGACCGATTTACTTCGGTGCATATCGAAAAGTATGAAGTCGAAGCCCGCGATACCAAGCTTGGCCCCGAAGAAATCACCCGCGATATTCCCAATGTGGGCGAAGATGCCATCAAAGACCTTGACGAAAACGGCATCATTCGCATCGGCGCGGAAGTTGGCCCGAACGATATCCTGGTAGGCAAAATTACCCCCAAAGGCGAAAAGGAACTGACCCCTGAAGAACGCCTGTTGCGCGCCATCTTTGGCGAGAAATCTCGCGATGTGAAAGATACCTCCCTACGAATGCCGCACGGCGAGCGCGGGAAGGTGGTTGATGTGAAAGTCTTCACCCGCGAAGACAACGCCGACTTGTCCGCGGGCGTGGATATGATGGTGCGCGTCTCGGTGGCCCAGCGCCGCAAAATCACCGCCGGAGACAAAATGGCGGGACGGCATGGGAACAAAGGCGTCGTTTCGCGCGTTGTCCCGGTCGAAGACATGCCCTATCTCGAAGATGGTACGCCTGTTGACCTGATTCTGAATCCCCTCGGCGTTCCTGGTCGTATGAACATTGGGCAAGTGTTAGAGGTTCACCTCGGTTGGGCGGCAAAACGGCTTGGCTATCGCGCTATCACGCCCGTATTCGATGGCGCTAAAGAAGCGGAAATCGAGGCCGAACTTGCTCGCGCCTGGTTGGTTGATGAAGCCTGGCGTTCTACCGCTTTCAAGGCTTGGGAATGGTTGTCGAAACAGCAATATGAACCCAGCACAATTCGGGATGATGATGAAGTACGGCTACTTTACCTTGAAAGTTGGTTGGGTGAGAAAGGCTATGACGTTTCCCGCATTGCCCTGGACCCGTCTTATGCCCGCATGATGACGGTTCGCCAGTGGCTGATTGAAAAAGGCTACAACCCTGAAGAAATCATCAGCTTCGAAAACGTGCCTTATCGCCGCGCCGAAGATGAAAAAGACCCCAATGCAGTGCAAGCCTGTCTTAAACTTTGGCTCGAAAATATGGGATACGCGGATGTTCCCAGCGAAGAATTGCAGCAAAAGGCTGCCCAGGTGATGCTGGAGACAGGCGTTCCGATTCCGACTCTGGGCAAGCAAGTTTTACGTGATGGAAAAACTGGAGAGCGTTACGACCAGCCTGTGACGGTAGGCGTCATGACCATTCTCAAACTTCATCACCTGGTTGAAGATAAGGTTCATGCCCGCTCGACTGGCCCCTACTCGCTCGTGACCCAGCAACCCTTGGGTGGTAAGGCGCAGTTTGGTGGTCAGCGCTTTGGCGAGATGGAAGTTTGGGCTTTGGAAGCCTACGGAGCAGCATACACCCTCCAGGAAATGCTCACGGTCAAATCAGATGATGTGACCGGGCGCGTCAATACCTACGAAGCGATTGTCAAAGGTGAACCGATTGAAGAGCCGAGCATACCAGCCTCCTTCCGTGTGTTGGTCAAAGAATTGCAATCTTTGGGCCTGGCTGTAGAAGCCGTCAATGAGGGCGGTGACGTAGTTAAGTTTGGAAAAGATGAAGAAAAAGTTCATCCTCCTAAGATGGAAACCGGTTTGCTTGGCTTGGGCGAAGATTTAATGGTCGAAAAATAGTTGACTTGAAGGTTTGACTGTGATAGAATACAAACCCGTTGCCCATAGGTAAGGAACTCTTATCCATTGCGCGAGACAAATGAGGCCATCAGGCAAGATTTTGATGGCCTCGTTGTTTGCTCGGAAATTGTCAAAATTGTTATTTGCAAGAAAATTATTTCGGAGGCAAGTGTGCCAACAATTAATCAACTCATCCGCAAAGGCCGCCAATCAAAAAAGGTCAAGAGTAAGGCTCCTGCCTTGCAATATACCTTGAATGCGAACAAGCAGCGTCGTTTTCGCCAGGCAGGCGGGGCGCCGCAGAAGCGCGGCGTTTGCACCGTCGTCCGCACGATGACCCCCAAGAAGCCGAATTCCGCGCTTCGCAAGATTGCTCGCGTGCGCCTGACCAACGGTATCGAAGTGACCGCCTACATTCCCGGAGAGGGTCATCAATTGCAGGAACACTCTGTGGTTCTGGTGCGCGGTGGTCGTGTGAAAGATTTGCCGGGCGTGCGTTACCATATCGTTCGCGGTTCCCTGGATACGACCGGCGTTGCCAAGCGGCGACAAGGGCGCTCAAAGTATGGCGCCAAGCGTCCCAAGGAAGGGGCCGCTGCTGCGCCTGCTAAGGGCAAAAAGTAATCCATGAATGATGGAGTAAAAAATGCGTAGAGGAAAGCCTGAAGTTCGTCCGATTTCGCCAGATTTGCGCTATAACAGCGTTTCGTTGGCGACTTTTGTCCATCATATGATGTTGCGTGGCAAGAAAAGCCTCGCTTTTCGCTTGATGTACAACACCCTTGATATCATCGAAGAGAAGACCGGCAAGTCTGGTATCGAAATTTTTGATACGGCCATCAAAAACGTCAGCCCCGTGATGGAAGTTCGTCCTCGCCGTGTAGGTGGCGCGACCTATCAGGTACCAATGGAAGTTCCTGCTGAGCGCCGCCTGACTCTGGCGATTCGCTGGATTTTGTCCGCCTCCCGCTCTCGTTCGGGCAAATCGTTCCCCGAAAAATTGGCGGGCGAACTAATGGATGCAGCGACCAATCAGGGAGCATCCATTCGCAAGCGAGACGAAACCCACAAGATGGCTGAGGCTAACCGCGCCTTTTCGCATTATCGTGCATAGTTTGTGATTAATTTAGAGGTTTAGTAAATGGCGCGTAAGTACCCGCTCGAAAAGTATCGAAATATCGGCATCATTGCGCATATCGATGCCGGTAAGACGACCACCACAGAGCGAATTCTCTTTTATACCGGTAAAACCCACCGTATCGGCTCAGTCGATGACGGCACAACCGTGACTGACTGGATGGTTCAGGAACGCGAGCGCGGCATCACCATCGTTTCTGCGGCCGTATCCGCTGAGTGGAAAGGCTATCAGTTTAATTTAATTGATACTCCCGGACACATTGATTTTACGGCGGAAGTGCAGCGTTCGTTGCGCGTTCTCGATGGCGGCGTGGTTGTGTTCGATGCCGTTCAGGGCGTGGAACCACAGTCTGAGACCGTTTGGCGTCAGGCTGACCGCTATGGCGTTCCCCGTATTTGTCTCATCAACAAAATGGACCGGGTGGGCGCCTCATATGAGCGTTCGATTGCATCGATACGCCAGCGATTGGGCGCCAACCCAATTGCCATGCAATTACCCATCGGCAGCGAAGCCAGTTTCAAGGGCATGGTGGATTTGCTCGAGATGAAGGCTATCTTGTTCGATGATGAGCTTGGCAAAGAGCCAAAAGTTGTTGAAATTCCCGCCGACCTTGTTGCGCAGGCGAATGAAATGCGCCATGCAATGGTCGAAAAAATCGCCGAAACCGATGATGATTTGACCATGAAATATCTGGAAGGTGAAGAAATCACCGTTCCAGAACTAAAAGCCGCCTTACGCCGGGCAGTGATTGCAGGCAAGGCCTTCCCTGTCTTTTGTGGTTCTTCCCTCAAGAACAAAGGCGTTCAGCCGGTTCTGGATGCCGTCATTGATTACCTGCCCTCGCCGCTGGACATTCCCGCCGTGCGTGGTGTTTTGGCGGATAACCCTGAAGAAGTGATTGAACTGCCAGCTGATGACGATGCCCCTCTGAGCGCCCTGGTGTTTAAAATCGTCACTGACCCTTACGTTGGACGCCTGGCATATTTCCGCGTTTACTCTGGCGTAGTTACCCAGGGAACGATGGTTAACAACTCGACCAAACGGAAACGCGAGCGCATTGGACGCCTCATCCGTATGTATGCCGACCGGCGCGAAGATATTGAAGAAGTACGTGCGGGTGACATCGCAGCCGCTTTGGGATTCAAAGAATCCTTTACCGGCGATACGCTGTGCGGCGACAAGAACATCGTGCTCGAAAGCATTTCTTTCCCCGAACCCGTTATCACGATTGCGGTAGAACCAAAAACCGCCAGCGACCAGGAGAAAATGGGCGAGGCGCTCCGCAAACTCTCTGAAGAAGACCCCACTTTCCGCGTCCGTTCTGACGAAGCCACTGGCCAAACCCAGATTTCTGGGATGGGTGAACTGCACCTGGATATCATTGTAGACCGCATGATGCGCGAGTTCAAAGTGCAGGCCAATGTTGGCAAGCCGCGCGTGGCTTACCGCGAATCAATCACCCGCCGTGTCGAAAAGATTGATTACAAGTATGCCAAACAATCGGGTGGGCGCGGCCAGTATGGGCATGTGGTGATAGCCATGGAGCCTGGCGAGCCGGGTTCGGGCGTTGTCTTTGAGAACAAGATTATCGGCGGCGCTATCCCGAAAGAATATATCCCGGCGGTTGAAAAAGGCATTAAAGAAGCTGCCGAAAGCGGCGTTTTGGCGGGATACCCGGTTGTTGACTTGAAAGTCAGTTTATTTGATGGCTCGTATCACGAAGTTGACTCGAGTGAAATGGCGTTCAAAATGGCCGCCTCGATGGCCTTCAAGGAAGGCGTGCAACGCGCAGGCGGAGTTTTGCTTGAACCAATTATGAAAGTAGAAGTTGTCACCCCGGAAGAATATCTTGGGGATGTGATTGGACAATTGAACAGCCGCCGTGGACTGATTCAGGGCATGGAAATGCGCCCTGGAAATGCCCAGGCTGTGAACGCGATGGTTCCGCTGGGTGAAATGTTCGGTTACGCGACCGAGTTGCGTTCTGCCACTCAGGGACGTGGTGTTTTTTCGATGGAATTCAATCATTATGCCCCGGTCAGCGAATCGGTGGCAAAAGAAATACTCAAATCGTAATCTTTCCTCAGTACCAAACAAGGAGTGACCAAACATGGCGAAGCAGAAATTTGACCGCAGCAAACCGCATCTGAATGTGGGAACGATGGGCCACATTGACCACGGCAAGACGACCCTGACGGCGGCTATCACGAAAGTGGCGGCGCTGATGGGGCAGGCGGAATTCAAGGCGTATGACCAGATTGACAATGCGCCGGAAGAAAAAGCGCGCGGTATTACGATTAACATTGCGCACGTAGAATATCAGACGGCCAAGCG
>DAOTZC010000012.1:0-715146 GCA_034434535.1 Anaerolineales bacterium
AACGCCATCAGCCCCGAAAGGACGACCTTCAGAATGGGGATGGTAAGGTTCACGTCTCCCGCTTCCATGCCGCCTGTGGCGCTGAACTGCAAAAAGTCATTGAACGCGTGGAGCAGAACCAGCGGCACGAGCGTGTTCGTACGAACGCTCAGCGCGCCCAAGCCGATTGCCCCAAGGAATGACGCGACAACCTGCGACAGTACGAAGATGGGGTCGCGCCCGACCAAAAGCGAATTGACGTGAATGACGCCGAACAGGGCGGCGGAAATCAGCACCGCCTTCATCACGCCTTGCGGTCTGAAGGCGCGAATCAGGATGCCGCGAAAGATGGCTTCTTCCTGAAAGCCAATCAACAGCGTAACGATGATGAGAATGATGATTTTGGATGCTGGCGAAGGAATTTGCGGTTGGAAAAAGAGAGTCGGTCCGACCAGCAGCGCCAGCGGCAGGAGATACAGGCGCATATTCTTCCATTCGGAAGGCGCATTGAAGCCCGTCTCTTTCCACCAGCGCATCGCGCCGATGAGAATTGCCGCGACAATCGCGTTGAGCAAAAGGATGGGCAGGTCGAGCGAAAGGATAGGAATGCCTGCCAGATTGCTGAGCAGTAATGCGCCGAGTACGATGGCTTCCAGCGCGAGCATGAGCAGGAAGGCGAAGAGCGCGGGACGTTGGGTGGCGAAATTCTTCATTGTGTGAACTTTATCCTTTGAGTTGAATTTTGAAAAACAGACGATCATTCTTTGTTTTCTGCGGGCGGACTATTTATTTTTCATGTTCAAGCCCTTTCCGCGTTTTGATTTGCGCCGCAAGGGACGCCAGTGCGAGCGCTCCCGCCGCGCCCCACAAGCCGACCAATGCCGCCGCCGAAGCGGGCAGACCAAATCCCAGCAGGGTGACGTCTGTGGTGGTGATGACGCGATAGAGCCAGAACAGCGAGACAAGGGTGAACAGGGCGGTCAGGGCGGGAAGGGTCGCTCTCCAGGAACGCACGGATTTGAATCTCAAAACGAACATCACAACCTGAACCACCAGCCCCAACACGCACAGCGCCAAAACTGCCGCCAGCAGGGGATTGCCGCCTTGTAGAATTTCACGGTTTGCCCAGTACACCAATCGGGAGGGGAGAATGTCTTTGCCCGTCGTCACGAAATCCAGGCGCGAGAGAGTCTGCAGGCAGGTCGTATCGGGTTCTTGCGCTGGAGACCGAACGAAACTTGCCGCGAGTTGATTGGCGCAATTGCTCTGGTCTTGCACGGCGTGACCGAAATACGGGAGCTGATAGAAATAACCGTTGGCAAGATTCGCGGCGGCGGCTTGGGTAAAGATGGGCGACGTGACGGGGTCATACTCGCCCGCCAACACCAGCGCGGGGATGTCGCTCGTCACGGCTTGGCTCTCGCTGGCATCCGCCACGCCCGCGCCCCACATTTCGCAAATGACAGGCTCGGAGATGGACGGCATGAAATGCGCCAGGGCGGGGTATGAGCGGGCAATTTCTGTTTGCGCGGCGGTGTCGTTGAACGGATATTCTTCGCGGCACTCGGCGGAGTAATACATGCCCTGCGCCCGCGAGAAAATGCTCTTGAAACCTTCCTGCGCCACAGGCTCGATGACGCCCGCATTACCGCGGTAGAGTTCTTCGATGATGAACGGCAAAAAGCGGATGGTGTTGCGCTGATAGAGCGCGTTGAACACGCCGAGAATCAGGTCATCGCCCGTCAGCCGCAGTGTGACGGGTTCGGCGGTGACGGGATGACGCACGTTCACTGCGAGCGGCGCGGCGTTCATCCGTTCAATGACTGCGTAGAAGTGCGCTTCCAGTTCGGGGTAAGCCGTTCCGCATTCCACATCGGCGGCGCAGTTGGCAAAGAGCGTTTCCAGCGCCCGCGCCAGGGTCGGAACGCGCTGTTCGTAAGCGTTCACTTCGGGCGCATAGACTGAATCCAAAACCACACTGCGAATGCCATCGGGATACAGGCGCATGGTCGTCAACACCAGCCGCGCCGCGTATGAAGCGCCGACGAGATTCCACTGCTCGTACCCAAGCAGAACGCGCAAGTCTTCCAAATCCGCCGCGCTTTCGGCGCTGTTGTAGGTGGTCAGGTCAATGCCTTGCGCCAGCAAACGGTCACGGCAGGCGCGCGCCGCGTCCACTTCGCGGGCAATTTCTGCTTTGCGCGCATCCACCGCGCTGAAGTTGGCGAAAGTCGCCATCTGCACTTCGGGGCATTCCAGCGCAGGGTCGGCGTATTTGTTGCCGCGCTGTTCCACAAAGATGAAATCCCGCTCCTGCAAATGCGCCGAGTGGACATACGCCGCCAGCGCGTCGAGCGAACTGCCGCCTGGTCCGCCGCTGGAGACGAAGACCACAGGGTCGGGCTGTGGATTGGGATGGCGGCTGTGCAAAACGGCAAACGGCATCCGAATCATCCGCCCGTTGGGGTTGCTGCGGTTTTCTGGAACTTGATACTCCCCGCACGTGACCCGCGCCCCTTGGGGGATGGGCATGGGGCATTCGACAGGCGCAAAGGTCGGCGCAGATTGCGCGCGGACGGGGAGCGCGCCCAGCGTCAACGCGGCGAAGACCAGGCAGATGACCATTCGTTTCATGTTTGTCTCCTTGCGGGGCGAAGGGTGACAGTCACCGGGCGGGCAGCTGTCACCCTTCATCGTTTACTTTTCGCCCAAAGCGACCAACTCGCCAGAGCCGCTAATCGTTTGGGTCAGCGCAGGCGAACCCGCGTATTGCACCATGCCGCTGCCGCTGATGACGACGTCCAGGCTGTCCACCGCCCAGAGCAGCGCATCGCCCGTGCCATTGACGCTCACGTGCGCGTTGGCTGTTTTGAGTTCTTCGGCGAGCGCATCGCCCGAACCAGAGATGCGAACCGTCAGTGAATCCGCTGCGCCGCCCAGGCGGACTTCGCCCGAACCGCTCAATTCACAGGTGACCGATTCCGCCGTCAGGTTTTCCACAATCACGTTTCCCGAACCGCTGACGCGGGTTGAAAGCGACGGGGCGGCAAGATTGATGAAAATCACATCTCCCGAACCGCTGACGTTGACGTTCAACGACTCCGCCGTGAACTCTTCCACGCGCGTTTCCGCCGAGCCAGAAACTTCGAGCGCGCTCAGGGCGGGCAAGGTGACACGGTAGATGAGCGTCTCGCGCTGAAAGATGGTGGCGGGCTTTTTTGTGCCAAGCATCAGAACGCCCTGCTGAACTTCCACGTTCAACAAGGGCAGGATGTTGTCATCCGTTTCAACCGTCACGCGGAACTCATCGCCCTGTTCGATATACAACACGCCCGACGTGCTGACCCGAATCTGGTCGAAGTCACGCGCATCAAACGTTTGGGTTGCCATCTTTCCCGAACCCGTCACCATCTCTGGCAGGGCAATGCCGCAGGCGGAAAGGGCAAAGGCAAACACAAGCAAAGCAACAGTAAGTTTTTTCATGGTTTTTTTCTCCTTTCCGCCGAGTTTAGAACAGGGGCTGACTTTCTCCATCTCCCGATGGGGGGATTTCAACGGGGTAAAAACCTGCGCCAAAAATCCCTCCATTGGGAGATGAACGCAACGCCCCGCCCGAATAAGATGGGGACATGAACGAACACCGCCTTTACCGCATCATCCTGCGCGGCACGCTAGACCTCGAACAGGCGGCGTGGTTCCCGGAGTTGACCCACGCCCCCGCCGATGATAGCAACACGCTCTTGACGGGCGAACTGCCCGACCAGTCGGCGCTGATGGGCATCCTCTTCCGCGCGCACAATCTGAATTTGCAAATCCTGTCGGTGGAAGCGCAGGTCAACTGAAAGAAAGGGAAAACGCATGGAAGTTCTCAAATCCCTCAACCTCGGGCTTCGCTTTCTGCTCGAACTCTGCGCCCTCTTCATCTTTGGATATTGGGGTTTCAAAACGGGCGGTAACGCGCTCACGAAATTCCTGCTCGGTTTGGGCGCGCCCGCGCTGTTCGCCGTAACGTGGGGGACGCTCCTCGCGCCGAAATCCGCCCATCGGCTGGGTGAACCCTGGCTGTTCCTGCTTGAACTCGTCATCTTTGCACTGGCAGGCTGGGCGCTGTATAGCACGGGCAAAGTCAATCTGACTGCCGCTTTTGCTGGCGTTTACATCCTCAACAAGATTTTGATGCTCGTCTGGAGACAATAACCATGAACATTGACCCAACCGCCCCCGCCGTTGCCCGCCGTGAGATTCTCATCCACGCGCCAGTCGAGAAAGTCTGGCAAATCCAATCCGATATCGAAAACTGGTCGGCATGGCAGCCCGACATCACCTCCGCCAAATTGAACGGCGGCTTGAAAACAGGCGCCGCCTTCCGCTGGAAGGCTCAGGGACTCAACATCACCTCGCGCCTGCACACCGTCGAGCCGCCGCGCCGCCTCGGCTGGACGGGTATCGCCCTCGGCATGAGCGCCATCCACAACTGGACATTTGAAGCGCGCGGAGACGCCACCCTCGCCATCAGCGAAGAATCGCTTTCGGGCTGGCTCACCCGCCTGATGTTGTTCTTCGACCCGCGCTTCCTGGAAAAGTCGCTCGCAGCCGCGTTACAGCGGCTGAAAGACAAGGCAGAAGCCTGAATCAGCCCATTGAACAGTACAATCGGCGCAGGAGAACAAATCATGAGCCTTATCATCCGCCCTGAAACCCTCGCAGACGTCCCCGCCGTCTTCCACGTCAACCAACGCGCCTTTGGGCGCGACAACGAAGCCCGACTGGTAAACAAACTGCGAGACGAGAACGCCATCGTCCTGTCTCTGGTTGCCCAGGTGGACGAAACAATCGTTGGACACATTCTCTTTTCCCCCGTCACTATCCGCGATGACGATACCGAATGGCAGGCGGTTGGACTGGGACCCATGGCAATCCTGCCCGAATTTCAAAAACAGGGTATTGGCTCAAAACTCATCCGCGCCGCGCTGGCGGAACTGAAGGCGCTGGGGCATGACGTCGTCATCGTGCTGGGACACTCTGAATACTATCCGCGCTTTGGCTTCCAGCCCAGCCAGCCCTTTGGCATCCGCTGGGAAGTGGACGTGCCCGCCGAAGTCTTCATGCTGACCGAACTCGCCCCCGGCGCCCTGCGCGGCAGGCGCGGCGTGGTGCGCTATCACCCCGCTTTTGCGGATGTTTGACCGCCCATGAACCTGCGTCCCCTGCTCAAAGAATTGCGCGCCGCGCAAAACCTGCCCGCCCTGGCTGGTTTTGTCGCCAGCCGCGAGTCCATCCTGGCGGCAGACGTCACCGGCGCGCGCCGCGCCGACCAACCCGGCAACCTGCTTACCCTGGCAGACTTTTTTCAAATCGGCTCCAATGCCAAAGCCATGCTTGCCGCCGCCTGCGCCGCGCTTGTAGACGAAGGCAAACTGACCTGGGAGACGTCCCCCGCCGAGTGCTTCCCCGACCTGGCAGCGACAACCCTTCCCGCCTATCGCCACATCACGCTCGAAGCGTTGCTCACGCACCGCGTCGGTCTGCCGCCCTACACCGATACCGACGACCCCGATTTCATCCTGCCCGATTTCGCCGACCTGCCGCCGCAGGAACACCCCGCCCGCTTTGCCGCCTTCCTGCTCCAGCATATTCCGCCCGCCCCCCAAGACGCCCCGCAATACTCCAACGCGGGCTACAGCCTGGCGGCGGCAATGGCAGAACGCGCCAGCGGCGTGGGCTGGCAAACCCTGCTCCGCCAGCAGATTTTCGACCCGCTGGACATTCAGGCGTATGCCGGGTGCGAACACCCCGCCCGCATCTTGCCCGACCAACCCTGGGGGCATCTCCCCAACGAGCAGGGCGGATACGCCCCCCATCCGCCCAATCAGCCGCTCATCCCGCCCTGCCTGGCGCCCGCCGGAGATGTCTGCCTGCCCGCCCTGGCGTATGCCCGCTTTTTGCAAATGCAACTGCGCCTGTTGCAAGACCCCCGCCCCGCTTTTGCCCCCCTGCACCGCCGGGGCGAACCGGGAATCGGCGCAGGCTGGGGCGTCAACCGCCTGCGCGGGCTCGAATCGCTCGGCGTGTTCAGCCTGCACGCAGGTTCCACCGGCAACTTTTTCGCCTTAGCCGCCCTTTCACACGCTCACCAACTGGCATTTTGCCTGCTCACCAACGCGGGCGCGCCCGAACTAACCACTGCCCTCAAACGCCTGCTTGCCGAATGGTTTCAACCCTGACCCGCCCATGCTCCCCGACCTGAACAGCCTCTACCACACCCTGCATCAGCGCCTGCGCGCCTTCATCCTGCGCCGCGTCAGCGACGAAGCCGCCGCCGAAGACATTTTGCAAGACGTCTTTCTCAAAATCCACACCCGCCTCGCCAGCCTGCAAAACCACGACCGCCTGGAAGCCTGGGTATACCAGATTGCCCGCAACGCCATCATTGACCACTACCGCCGCGCCCGTCCGCTCACCGACCTGAGCGATGACCTGCCCCTGCCCGCCGAAGAAGACCCCGACCCCGCCGCCGCCCTCGCCCTCTCCCTGCGCGAAATCGTCGAAGCCCTGCCCGAACCCTACCGCCAGGCGCTCCTGCTGACCGAGTTTGAAGGACTCAGCCAGGTGGAACTGGCAGAACGCCTGGGCATTTCGCTTTCGGGGGCAAAATCGCGCGTTCAGCGCGCCCGCCAAAAGGTCAAAGACGCCCTGCTCACCTGCTGTCACATCGAATTTGACCGCCGCGGGCGCGTGCTGGATTATTGGGAACATTGCTGCTGTTGCGCCGCCTGATTTGCGTCTTTTTCGCCGACCCTCCGTCCATCATAGTGAAAATCACCCCCGGAGGTTCCCATGTTCCCCATTTCTTTCTTACTCAACACCCTCACGCAAGTCTGGACGACCTTTTCGCACAACTGGCTCTACCTGCTCATCAGCATCCTCATCGCCACCCTGCTCAAACTCTACCTGGATAGCGAAACCCTGTCCGCCTGGCTCAAGCGCTATCGCCGCGCCGGCGTTCTGGGCGCCACCGCCGCCGCCGTTGCCACCCCGCTGTGCTCGTGCGGCACCACCGCCGTCCTGCTCGGCATGATGGCGGGCGCCATGCCCTGGGCGCCCATTGTCGCCTTCATGGTTGCCTCGCCGCTCACCTCGCCGCAAGAACTGGTTTACAGCGCCGGGCTGTTCGGCTGGAAATTTGCCTGGGCGTTCTTCCTCGCCTCCATCTTTTTGGGATTACTCGGCGGATTAATTGCCTCCGCCGCCGAAGCGCGCGGCTGGCTCGCGGGTCAATCCCGCCTCCCGGCGCAAAGCGGACTGACCCTCAACGTGCTGACCGTTAAACCCGCCGTCACTCCCCGCCGCTTTTTGAGCGAACTGCTCGCCAACGGCAAAACCCTGCTGGGTTTGTTCTTTGCCTTTGCCTTCATCGGCTACCTGCTCAACGGGCTCATCCCCGCCGCCTGGCTGCCCGCCCTGTTTGGCGAAGGGCGCGCCTATGGCATTCCCCTCGCCGCCACGCTGGGACTGCCCTTTTACATCAACACCGAAGCCTCCCTGCCGCTGGTGCGCGCCATGCTGGATGGCGGCATGAGCGAAGGCGCGGCGCTGGCGTTCCTCATCACGGGCGCGGGCGCCTCGTTTGGCGCAGTCGCCGGGGCGCTCACCATTGCCCGCTGGCGTGTCATTGCCATCGTTCTTGGCACCCTCTGGCTGGGCGCGGTGCTAACAGGCTGGCTCTACAACCTGATGACTTTCTGAAAACCAAGAAATCGAAACAGGAGAAAAGACCATGTTCCACACCATCCCAACCGCCATGCTCGAACAAATGCGCCTTCTCGAAGCGCGCGACGCCCAAGACAGAACCGACGGCACGCCGCGGATGCAGCGGCTGCGGCAAATTCCCCCCGAAACCGGAAAATTCCTCGCTTTGTTATTGGCGAATGCGCCGCAAGGACACGTCATTGAAGTTGGAACCAGCGCGGGCTATTCCACGCTCTGGCTGGCAACCACAGGGCGGCGCGTGACCACCTTTGAAGTCCTGCCCGAAAAAGCGCAACTTGCCCGCGAAACCTTCCGCCTCGCGGGCGTTGAAAACGCCGTTGAATTGATTGCCGCCGACGCGCGCAAACACATCGAACAATTCGCCCAAATTGCCTTTTGCTTTCTTGACGCCGAAAAAGAAATCTACGGCGAAATCTACGAAATGGTCGTCCCCCGGCTGGTCAAAGGCGGTCTTCTGGTGGCAGATAACGCCATCAACCACCGCGAAGCCCTGCAACCCATGCTGGACCGCGCCCTGACCGATACGCGCGTGGATGCCCTGATTGTTCCCATTGGCAAGGGCGAGTTGCTGTGCCGTAAAATCTAACAAGTTCTGCAGAACAGGCGGCGGTTTTGTCAGTAAAATCTTCAGCGTTTCAGTTGTTATAGACAGCAGAATGACGATGCTATGGGGTTTTCCAGCCAAAGTTGGCGATTTCTTCTGTGGACGGGCGGATGGTGATTTGCTGAATGCCGGAGGTGGTCCATACGCCACTCCCCAGAAGAACAGCATTGTTGCCTTCACTGGCATGAATGCTGACACAATAAGTTCCACCATATAACTCACGAAATTGGAAATAACCGTCCGCATCGGAGATGGCTGAATATGGAACGGATTGCGCTGAACCGCAGGGGCCTTTTTGAATGACCACAACAACCCCCGCAAAAGGTAATTCACCTGGCTGGCGAAATCCATCTCCATCCGCGTCGCTCCAGACGTAACCACTGATGAGCGCGGAAGGCAAGGCGGCCTGCAGGTCGAGCGGGTTGTAACTTTCGCTGGCGGGCAGGTTCAAATCTACGACCTGCTCGACGGTTTCTTCGCCCAGCAATGCCACGCACACCTGGCCGCTAAAATTGCCGGTCAGGCTGTAACGCCCATCCGCGCCGGAGACGGTCTTTGCCAGAATGTTTCCACCCAGGCTGCAACGTCCCTGTTGAATCTGCACGGTGCGGTTTGCCATCAGCGAGTCGCTGGCGTAGTCGTATTGCTGGTTGCCATTCAGGTCTTGATAGACGAAGCCGGCAATCACCGTCTGGCTTGAACCGCCGCCGATGGAGAGTTTGACCGTCAGCGGGGCGTTGCTGCGTCCCACGCCGAAGAGAGTCCCATCGGGGGCGCGCAGTTTCCATTCGCTGATGTAGTTCGCCGGGTAGAGCGGGGCGCGCATGGGAATGCTGATGTCCACCACTGCGCCGGGCGCGGCGGAGACGGACAGAGCAAAGGCGTCGTAGGCGCTGAAGAGCGTACCATCCACAAAGGCCAGGGCGTAGCGGCTGTCCCAGGCGCAGGTTCCGCTGTTTTTGACGCGCCAGGTTTTGGCAAAGGGCGCATCGGCGGCAAGGACGCTGCCATCGGGAATGGTGATGTCGGCCACAAATTCCGCCGCGTTCACGCAACTGCTGGCGGGCGCGGGGGTGGAGGTGGCTGGTTGCGGAATGGCGGTCGGCGGCAAGGTAGGCGGGACGAGCGTTACGGGGGCGGCGGTGGGCAGGACGAGAGTCACTGCCGGGGCGGGGGTGTTTTCCAGCGGCACAACGGCAATGCCATTGCAGGCGGAAAGAGCCAAAAGCAAAAACAGCGAGAGTAGAAAAATATATCGAGACATGGTTAAACCTTTTGTTTGCTTATTTTGATTACAAAAGCATCCGCTTCCATTTCAACCAGCATGGCGGGGTCAATCAGGGCGTTCACTTCCACCATGCTGGCGGCGGGCAGAATGCTGCCAAAGACTTCGCCGTGCGCCCGCCCCACCTTTTCCCAGTTGGCGGCGATGTTGACGACATATATGCGGGTTCGGACAACATCCTTCAGGCTTGCGCCTGCTTTTTGCAGCGCGGCTTGCAGATTTTTGAGCGCCTGAACGGTTTGCAGATAGGCGTCTCCGGCGCCAACAAGTTTTCCGTTTTCATCGGTGGCGGTGGTGCCGGAAACCCAAATTTGTCTGCCAATCCGAACAGCGCGCGAGTAGCCGACCACTGGCTCCCAGGGCGTTCCGCTGGAAATGTTTTGACGCTGCATGGTTGCTCCTTAATCCCAAACGTAGCGCCAATCACCGTTGGGTTGGCGCTTCCAGACGGTGTGAAAAATGCCCTTTGAGACGGTTTCCTGCCCGTTCTCGTCCAGGGTGGCGAGGGTGTACTGGCCGTAGGTGTATGCCAGGTCGCCTGCGGCAGAAACATCCACAAATTCGGGCTGCCAATCCAGCCAAACGTCCTCCAGCCTTTGCTGGTCAAAAAACGCTTCGATGGCTTTTTTGCCGCAAATGAGTTTGCCGTCGCGCTGCAGGACGGCTTCTTCGGCGGCATAAGCGAGAAAGCCCGACTTGATTCCCTGCTCTTTGACCCGTTGGGCAAAGGCTTTTTCGACTTCGAGAACTTCTACTTTGAATTTTTCCATCGTCTTCTCCTTGTTCTTCGCGCAAGTCACTGACTTGTTCCACAATACTGTTAGACGCTGCTCCCGCGTTTTTGTTCCGCTTCTCAACCACCGACTGGGTTGGACCGCGCGCCAGGGCGTAAATTAACTGAAAAGCCTGGTGATGACTGCCCTTCCGGGAACAGTTCCACCCGTTCTGTTTCTTCCAGGGTGGCAGGATTGGCGTTGGGATGATGGTTCCTGGCATCGTCAAACAGGGCATTCTTTTTTGTATTGCCCCTAAACATTGCCTGGGGTATCATGTAGTCACATTCTGAAAGAAAGGAAAATCAGACGAAACAGTGGTGTTTGTCTTGAAAAAACACTGCTTTGCGCGCAAAATGCCATGAAAACACTCTTTGCCACCGCCCAAAGCCATCCAAACATCGCCTTTATCAAATATTGGGGGAACAGAGATTCTGCTCTGCGTTTGCCCGTCAATGGCTCAATTTCGATGAATCTGGATGGGCTGTTTACTCGCACTACCGTCAGTTTTCAGCCCTCGCTGGCGCTGGACGAACTGGTTATCAATGGCCGCGAGGTGACTGGCAAAGGGCTGGAACGCGTCTCCGGCATTCTCGATATCGTTCGCCAGGCAGCGGGGATGAGCCTGCGGGCCGAAGTGCTTTCAGAAAACAACTTCCCCACCGGGGCCGGAATTGCGAGTTCTGCATCAGCCTTTGCTGCGCTCGCTTTGGCGGCGACCCAGGCCGCCGGGTTGGATTGGAGCGAAGCGCAAATCTCGCGCCTGGCCCGCCTTGGGTCTGGTTCCGCCTCGCGCAGCATCCCCTCCGGTTTTGTCGAATGGCAAATGGGCGTGGGCGATGATGATTCTTTCGCCGTGAGCATTGCCCCGCCGGAGCATTGGGCGCTTGCAGATTGTGTGGCGATTGTTTCTGCCGGACACAAGGCCACCGGCTCCACGGAGGGTCACGCGCTTGCGCCCACCAGCCCCCTGCAAGCCGCCCGCGTGGCCGATGCGCCGCGCCGCCTTGAAATTTGCCGCCGCGCCATTTTGGAGCGAGACTTTGCCGCATTCGCCCACATCATCGAACTGGATTCAGACATGATGCACGCTGTGATGATGACCAGCCAGCCAGCCCTGTTTTATTGGAAGCCAGCGACCCTGGCGGTGATGGAGGCTGTGCGTACCTGGCGTCAGGATGGGCTGCAGGTAGCCTACACCATTGACGCCGGGCCGAACGTGCATGTCATCTGCCCCCAAAGCGAAATGGCCCAGGTCGCCGCTCTGTTGCGCGAAATTCCCGACGTGAGCAATGTGTTGAGCGCCACCGTTGGCGGGCCTGCCAGCCTGCTCTAATATTTTGCTAACCAAAAGGCGATATAATCCCTCCTGTATGACCGTTTCAGGGAGCATATCTGCCTCGCTCAGGGTAGTATGTGGCGTGCTTGCAAAATTCCCCCAATTTACACCGAAGCCGGCAGACTTCGGGTACCAGAGAAAAAAGGATGAACTATGACCCTGTTGTTGGTAGTATTCGTGTTTGGCGGTATGATTTTCCTTCACGAATTGGGACATTACCTGGCCGCGCGTTTCTTCAAAATTGAAGTAGAAGAGTTCGGTTTTGGTATTCCACCGCGCTTATGGCGTTTCTGGCGCGCCAAAGGCTCTATTACCATTGGCGGGCAAAAAATTGAAATCCCGAGCAACTACGACATCCCGCTCGACCCTCAGTCGGATTTGAATAAAAACGCGCGCGCGACGGTCGATTCTGTGAATGGCAAATTTGTCTTGCGCACGGTTGAATTGGCTGCCCCCTCTCAATCAGCCGCGGCTGCAAACCCCGCTCCTGCTCAACGTGGGGCGATTGAAATTAACGGGCCGGTTACTGCGTTAGAACAAGGCACCGAATTTACGCTTAACTGGCTGCCACTGGGCGGGTTCGTGCGTCCCAAAGGCGAAGGCGACCCCGATGTCCCCGGCGGACTGGCGGCGGCTAATCCCTGGAAACGGCTGGTGGTTTTGTTTGCCGGCCCGGCCATGAACCTGCTCACTGCCGTCGTGGTCACATCCATCATCATTGCGCAGATGGGAGTAGCTGTTCCCGGCAAAGTCCTGATTGAAGAGGTGACGCCAAACTCACCGGCCCAACTGGCTGGTATTCAACCCCAAGATGTGATTGTCTCGATTGCAGGTAAGCCGGTCACGAGCATGGAAGAAGCCCGCGCCATGATTCGCGCCAGCCTGGACCAGCCGCTTGAAATGACCTTCGAGCGCGGCGGCCAACTGGTGACGTTGACTGTCACGCCGCTCTCCAGCCGCACGGCAGAACAAGGCGCGCTTGGCGTTGGCTTGGCGTATCCGCGTCGTGATGCCACCTTGTTTGAAGCCATTGGTGGTGGTTTTACTTACACAGGCATTCAAGCGTTGACCATCCTCTACATTCCCATTGGCCTCATTCAAGGCGTGATTGCGCCCGAAGAAGCGCGCCTGGTGGGTCTGAAGGGTATCTATGATTTTTTTGGTCAGGCGGTAGAGCGTGATACCGAAAGCCGCCAGGCGGCTCTTGAACCATCCGACGGCTCGTCCGCGCCTGCTTCCTCTCAGCCCACCAATTATGTTCTCTCGCTGGTTGCCATGCTCAGCATTTCTCTGGGGGTGATGAACTTACTGCCCATCCCCGCGCTGGATGGTGGACGTATTCTGTTTACTCTGCCCGAAATCCTCTTTCGTCGCCGCATTCCCCCGCGTTTGGAAAATGTCATCAACGGCGTGGCGTTCTTGTTTCTGATTGGCCTGATGCTGTTCGTCAATTTGCTCGATTTTATCAATCCGGCCAACATTAGCCTGCCTTAATGCGGAATGCATTCTGCGTCAGGACATTTGGAATTCGTTTTTTAAGAAAGCACCCGACTTCATGAAAGAAATCCCATTTTCTACCATTCTCGCCGCGCTAGAGGACGAAGAGCGCGTCTTTCCCGCAAAATATACCGGGCGTTTCTCCGATTTGTCTGCTGCCAATCTTGAAGCGGTCATGCAGGCCTGGCCGCGCTTACCGCAAGCCCGCAAGCATCTCCTGCTCAAGCGCATGGTTGAGTTATTCGATGAAGATACCATCGTATCCTTCGACCTGCTGGCTGCTCGCCTTTTGGATGACCCCGATGGACAGGTGCGGTTGTACGCGCTCCAATTGCTGGCCGAAACGGGCGACACGCGCCTGCTTCCACGTCTGATGCAGATGACCATCAGCGACCCCGAACCGGCCTCCCGTGCCGGGGCTGCCGCCTTGCTTGGTCAATTCGTCGAGATGGGCGAATTGGGAGAAATGTCTGACGGGAATCTCAAACAGGTCACCGATTGCCTGCTCACGGCGGCGGCGGATTCGGATAATCACCTGGCGCGAACTGCGCTTGAATCGCTTGGTTACTCTAGCCGGAACGAGGTCGCCGCATTGATTGAATCGGCCTTTCGGCACCGCGACCCGCGCTGGCAGGCCTCCGCGCTGGTGGCAGCAGGGCGCTCTGCCGATGCTCGTTGGCAGGGACAGGTTATCGAATCGTTTCTGAGCGAAGAGCCACAAGTACGTCTGGCCGCTGTTCGCGCTGCGGGAGAACTGCAACTCAAATCCGCTCGTCAGCCGTTATTGAACCTGATTGAAGAGGAAGAAGATGACGAGGTGCTGCAAGCCATCATCTGGTCGCTCTCGCTCATCGGCGGCGAAGATGTGCGCGAGTATCTGCAAACTCTCATCGATGATACGGATGATGAAGCCATGCTGCAATTTCTGGAAGGTGCGCTCCTGAACCTGGAATTTACCGAAGACTCGGCAAATTTTAGTCTTCTGGCCTATGACGAAGATGAGCCGGTGGATAGGAAAAAAACCTCCCGCAACCGATAGCGCGCCCATTACGCCCAGAAAACCTCCGAGCGTAATGGGTAAATATTCTTGATAAATCATGTTTGACCCCTCCGCGTTCTTTTTGAGCGCGGAGGTCTTTTTCAGGTTACAATTACCTTCGTTTTCTTTTGCCGGGCAGCTATGTCCATCACTGAACTCTTCAACACCTTCGCCAATAATATCCTTCCCATCATGCTCATCAGCGCGGCAGGTTTTGTGCTTGGCAGGCAACTCGATATCGATTCGCGCGCTATTGGGCGTTCACTGTTCTACTTTTTTGGGCCGGTCCTGGTTTTTAACCTTCTGATAACCAACAAACTCCCGGCCCTGGATGTCTTGCGGATAGGCGGCCTGGCAGTGGGCGTCATCGTCTCATCTGGAATTCTTGCGCTCCTGGGCGGGCTGGCGCTTCGGCTCGAAAGACCTGTGCTGGTTTCGGTGATATTGACGGCCATGTTCGCTAATAACGGCAACTACGGCCTGCCTTTAATCGCTTTTGCCTTTGGACAGGAAGCCCTGGCGCATTCCGGTATCTATTTCGTATTCGCGGCCCTGCTCACCAACACGTTGGGCGTGTTGATTGCCTCGCTTGGACATTTAAGCCTGAAGCAGGCCCTTTTGGGAATGTTGAAAGTGCCTACCATGTACGGCGTTTTGCTGGCAGTGGTTCTCAACCAGGCCGGAATCAGCCTGCCTGTTTCCCTGGCGCGAACCGTCTCTCTGGCGGCTGGCGCGTCGGTCCCGCTCATGATTTTTCTGCTTGGTCTGGAATTACGACACGTCCGCTGGACCAAAAGCCTGCGTGGTTTAGGATTAAGCGCCTCGGTGCGCTTGTTGGCCGGGCCGCTGTTAGGGTTTGCCTTCGCTGCTCTGCTTGGTCTCACTGGCAGCGCGCGCCAGGCGGCGATTACAGAGGCATCCATGTCCTCTGCAGTCGCCACCACCAACCTGGCCGCTGAATATAAATTGGATACCTCTCTTGTGGCGGCTACTGTCCTGGTCAGTACGCTCCTGAGCCCGCTGACCCTCACGCCGCTCATCTTGCTCCTGGGAAAATAACATGCGACGATTTCTAGCCCTGTTTCTGCTATTGCTGTTTGCCGCCTCGCCCGCCGCGGCGCAGTCAGACACCCCACTGCAAGTGGCTGACCTGGGGATTTCCTATCTATTTGGGGAACCAGTTACGTTTCAGTCCCGGCTGCTTGACCTGCCGGGGACGGTAGCCGAAGCCTATATCGTCTTCCGCGCGGAGGGCGAAACCGCCACTCGCGTCTTTCCGATTTCAGTCGAAGCCGATGGTTCCACCACATTTACTTATGCCTTTGAGCAAGGCCCGTTGCGTCCCTTCGCGCTGGTGCGTTACTCCTACATCGTCAAACTCGCGGATGGCCGACAGTTGAAAACCGATGAGTTTTCCTTCCCGTATGTCGATAATCGTTTCCCCTGGACGGAACGCGAAGTGGATGGGGTCAAACTTCACTGGTATGCGGGCGGCGAGCCTTTTGGTCAGGCTGCGCTTGATGCCGTTCGCCGGGGAATGACCCGCGCCCGCGACTTGCTGCTGGTTGCCCCCTCTGCGCCGATAAACGTGTACATCTATGCTTCGCTGGTCGATTTGCAGAAAGCCTTCGAGTTGGGTGGGCCTGCCTGGGCGGGCGGACACGCCAGCCCCGACCTGCGCGTGGCGCTGCTGGCGATTGCTCCTGGCCCCGAACAGGGGCTGGAGATGGATCGCAAAATTCCACACGAATTGGCTCACATTTTGACCTATGACCTGACGCGTGAACGCTACGCCAAACTGCCAGTTTGGCTGAGAGAAGGGATTGCCTCGCGCGTGGAACTGGCCGTCAACCCCGATTATGGGCGGGCGGTCTCGCTGGCTGTGGAAAACCAAACGCTGATTCCATTCGGCGAGTTATGTGGCTCTTTCCCGCCTGACAGCGGACGCGCCTTTCTGGCCTATGCCCAGTCGGAGGCTTTTACCCGCTACTTCATTGAGAAATATGGGCAGGCAGGCCTGCTGGCGCTCATCAACGCCTATGGCGATGGCCTGGATTGCGAACAAGGCCCCTTGCGCGCCACTGGCAAACTGCTCAGCCAGGTCGAGGCCGACTGGCAGAGCACCTTGCCTGGCGGCAGGCCCAGCGTATCGGCACTGGGAGATTTTGCCCCCTACCTCATTCTTCTGGCAGTGTTTCTCATTGTGCCGTTGGGAAATGCTTTCTTATACCGGAGGCCGGGCAATGGCTGAAAAGAAACAGGGGCGCATCCATGCCTGGGTGCGGGGGCGGGTGCAGGGGGTTGGATTCCGCGCTTTCGTGATTGATGCCGCTGAACGGCTGGGGCTGACCGGTTGGGTGCGCAATGTCGGCTGGGATACGGTTGAGACGGTGGCTGAGGGAGAGCCCGCCGCGTTGCAGGTGTTCCTTGAAGCCTTGAAAACCGGCCCGCGCATGTCGCGGGTGGATGAATGCCGCGCCGAAGAAGAAGCGCCTGCGGGTGAGTTCAGCCGGTTCGAGATGAAATCTTCAAGATGATGATGACCTATACCTGGAGACTGCTCATCACCCCGCCTGCGCGCGGGGCCTGGAATATGGCTGTAGATGAAGCCATTTTAGCAACTGCCGGGCGCGGCCAATCGTTGCCGACCCTTCGGCTGTATGCCTGGAATCCGCCCTGCCTTTCGTTGGGATATGCTCAGCCTTTCGCGGATGTTGACCTGGAACGCCTGACCGCGCGCGGTTGGGAGGTCGTCCGCCGGGCGACGGGCGGACGCGCGATTTTGCATACCGACGAATTGACCTATTCCGTGACCGCGCCGCTCGACCATCCGCTGATGCAGGGTACCATTTTGGAGAGTTACCAGCGCCTGGCAAAAGCCCTGGTGGCTGGGGTGCGCGCGCTCGGAATTCCCGTGGAAATGGCCGAACACGCGCCTGTTACAGGGGCCTCGAAAGGTCCGGTTTGTTTTGAAGTTCCTTCGGCCTATGAAATTGTGGCGGGTGGCAAGAAACTCATCGGTTCGGCGCAGGCGCGCAAACGGGAGGGGGTGCTTCAGCACGGCTCGTTTCCGCTCACGGGTGACCTGACGCGCATTACGCAGGCGTTGTTTTTCTCCGATGAGCAGGCGCGGTCGGCGGCGGCTGAAAAGCTGCTCAAACGCGCCACCACCGCCCAATCCATTTTGGGCCGGGAGATTGATTGGGAAACAGCCGCCCAGGCTGTTGTGGAGGCCTTTCAGCACGAGTTGGGAATCTGGTTTGAGCGCGGCGAATTGAGCGGGGAGGAGATTGCCCACGCGGAAGACCTGCTTCAAAATAAATACGCCCACCCCAGTTGGACGGAGCGGGCGTAGCGCGGGATTCATCTCGCGTTACTTTATAAACACCACATCGCGGTAGCCGAGCGACTGGAAGAACTTATACAGGAATAACTCGGCATTATTTTGCGCCTGGGTCAGGATGCCGTCCTCGAGGACGGCTTTTTGAATCTCTTCTTCGGCGCGCTGGCGGGCCAGGGTTTCCAGGTCCACCGTTTGCTTGGTGAGGATGCCTGTGTCGCGCCGGTACACATAGGATTTGTTGTTGTCGAGCGTGACGATGAACAGTTCGGCGGGCGGCAGGCGCACATTCAGGACGCCGTTGACGAGCACCATGTCCTGTGGTTGGATTTTGCCCATGTCGATGCCCGCAATGGCAACACCGTGCGCCACGAACAGCAGCGTATCACCGAACAGGAAATTGAAGTTGCCCTGCCCAATTTCGGCGGTGATGACTTTTTCGACCGTGTATTGAATGGTTTCGAGCCGGGCCAGCGCGCGCACTTCCTGAATGTATGTCACCGGGTCAGGAATGATGGTGGGGGTCGGGTTCATCAGTTGCGAGACCTGGGTTTGCAGGGCGGCATTGCTTTGTTCAAAGGGCGCTACGGCGCGTTCGATGCCGCTCTGCGCCGTCTGTTGGATGGAGTTTAGCAGATAGGCAATGCCTGCCAGCAGCAACAAAACGACCAGCAAAAAGAAGACAATTGATTTTCCATTCATGGTTTACTCCTTAGCCTTTGGCGGCAGGTTCGCCTGGTAAGTTTAACCCAGACCTTACTACCCTTTGACGTAAGAAAGTTTCTCGCGGATACGTCCTTCGTGGATTTTGAAGATGTCTACGCCGCGAACGTACCCCTGGCTGCCATCTTCCGCGCTCCATTCGCAGCGCCGGCGCAGTCCCAGCCCAAAAAATTTCCTCAATGTGGGTGCGGGGCGGAAGAACTCCTGCCAGAAGCGGATGACGGCCTTTGCTCCGGCGTACACCGTGCCATCTGGAGCCGGGAAGGTGTTCTCCAAGACGCAATCTGCGCTCATCAGTTTCATCATGCCGTCTACGTCGTGCCGGTTGAAGGCTTCGTTGAACGTCAGCACCTTGATTCCAGTTTTTCCATGCAGACCGGGCTCGTGTGGAAATCTTGGAGGATAGCGTTACTGCGTGGGCAGATTGAAGTAGTTGTAAACGGCCTGGGAGATTTGCGCAAACATGCCCGATACCGGCTCCCAAACCGTCTGAACGGGATGGTAGGCAAAGACGACGATGACGTAATTGCCGCCAGGGGAATAGACGATGCCCGCATCGGAGATGTTTTGGATGATGCCGGATGGGCCGCTAATCCACCCGTGTTTGTGGGCAATTTGGGTTCCGTCAGGGATGCCCGCTTCAAGCAGGACGCCAATTTTGTCGCGTTTCAGATATTCTATCATCTGCTGGCAGGCATCCTGGTTGAGCTTATCGGGGAAGGCGGCAATAAGCGCCCCGCCGCCGTTTTGAGCGCATTGGTAAATATCGGCCAGCAGCGCGCCCATTTCGGAGGGCGTGGTCTGGTTGTAGATGTCGGGCGAGGTGAGAACATCGCCGCGCTGATTGGAGGGTGTCGTGAAGACCTGTAGCAGGGGCGCGCGGTCGTAAAAATAGCCAGCAATGAAGGTGTTTTCCAGCCCGATGGCGCGCATATCGTCGGTGACGGCCAGAGGCCCGCGGCCTGAGGCAATCCGGTCCATCAGCCGGTCGGAAGCCGGGTTTTCTGATTTCGTGACCATTTCCAGCACATCCATCGCGACGGTTTCATCCAGAACAGGCCCCAGGTTTTTGTAGGTGGATACCAGAATGGGGATTTTGATGGTGCTGGAAGCTGTAAAGGCGATATCTGGCTCGACCGATATGGACTTGAGACGGTCATAGCCAAAGTGGATTTCGGCGCCATTTTGCAGGTCGAGCATGTAAATTCCAACGACGCCATCGAAATTGCTCAGTTCGATAATTTGTTTGAGCAGTGTCTCCAGGTTCTGGAGCGGAGGCCGGCCTGGCGAGGTGCGCTGGAAAGTGAGCGAGACAGAACGGTTGGTGGGGGAGCGCAGGGCATCTTCGATGAGAATGACGGCGCGATTGGTGTCCAGTTCCTGCCCGGTCGTCCCAGCGGCGAAGGTGGGCTGTCCTGGAATGGGTTGGGCGGCTACGGCCGGCACATCGTAGCGAGGCGCAATTTCATCCCGCAAATAAGCGCGCAGACGGTCTTCGCTAAACGTTGCAATGAGGGGGACATCGGTGGTTTGGGTTTGCTGGTTCCACAGGTAATCCCAAAACCCGCCCCAAAAAGAACTGCCGGTGCGTTGTAAATCGGCTGCGGCCAGCATGGCCTCGGTATCAATTTGAAAACCGGCCAGACTGGGATCCATGTGAATGACGGCCCCGGCATACTGGAGTTCAATCGGGGTATTGTATACCTGTAACAATCGCTGGGTAGCGGTTTGCGGGTCGACTCCCCCAACGGCTACCCCGGCAATGCTCATGCCCGCCGGGTAGTTGGCACGCAGACGGGAATAAGCGGTCAACTCTACCATGGTCAGCACGACGGCGGCGGCGATAAATAATAGGGAAATCCATCGCAGCAGGAAGGATGTATCGCGAACGACTCTCACAGGACCTCCGAATGAACGGTGAACGTGATGTCGAAACGGTTCATTTGTCACCTGTACCTTATGTCAGTCTATACTTGCGTTATCAGCCGTGCAAGAGTATAACACAGACAGATTTTGTAAGGAATCCGTGCTGTTTTTTGTCGTTCCCATTTGCTCAATGAGGTTAACACCATGCTGCGGAGTTTTTTGATTTACCTTTCTAAAGCCGCCTGGGCGCAGAACCTGGTCACTGGCTGGAGTTTTGCCTGGAAGGCGGCTTCGCGTTTTGTGGCCGGTTCCACCATTGAAGATGCCATTCGAGTTGTGCGCACGCTCAACGAAAAGGGTATCAACGCTACGCTGGACCAATTGGGGGAACATACCTCCACCCCCGAAGAAGCGAATGGCGCTGCTGACGGTATTCTGGCCATGCTGGACAGCATTCAGAAGGCAGGCGTTCGTTCAAATGTCTCTATCAAACTCACCCAAATTGGCATGGGTCTGGAGGATGAAGTCTGCCGCGCCAACCTGACGCGCATCCTGGAACGGGCCAGGGAGTATGGAAACTTTATCCGCATTGACATTGAGGATAGTCCCTGGGTGGATAAGACGATTCAGATTTATCAGGAACAACTTGCAAAAGGCTTTACCCCCCGCACGGTGGGAATGGCCGTGCAATCGTATCTGTACCGGGCCGAAACCGATGTGCGCGCCTTGCTCGAAAAAGGGACGACTTTCCGGCTCGTCAAGGGTGCTTATAAAGAACCGCCGGAGGTGGCATACCCTCAAAAAGCCGACGTTGATGCCAATTATGATACCCTGGCCTCCATCCTGATTGACGCCTCGCTGGCCCAAAAGACCGAACTGAGCGCCGATGGACGCATCCCGGCCATCCCGGCCATTGCCACCCATGACGAGAAGCGAATTGCCTTTGCCAAAGCCTATGCCGACAAGGTCGGCTTGCCCAAGACGGGCATGGAATTCCAGATGCTTTACGGCATTCGGCGTGATTTACAGGAAGAGCTGGCCAAGGAAGGCTACCCGGTGCGCGTATACGTTCCCTTTGGGACGCATTGGTATCCCTACTTTATGCGCCGCCTGGCTGAACGTCCGGCGAATATCTGGTTTTTTATTTCCAATTTCTTCAAAAAATAAGCCAAATTCTGGCTGTTTATCTCTTTTCTGCCAGGGATTCGATTCTTTTCAGAAACAACGCGATGAACGACTTTCATGTTGGCGGGTTTGCCGGTCATTTGATAGAAATCGGCGAAGGTTTTACCTATCGAAACCCCGCTCTGGATATGAAAGCCAAGGCAGCATCCAAATCTCGCTGGAGAGTTTTAATCGCCTTTGGTTGTTATTCTGGCCAGGTGGCGCAACAGGTATTGTAAAGGTGAACAGCCTGAGTCCTGTTTTCTGCTTGCTAAATTTGAGCCGCCGAGTGGAGAAAACTGGTTGAGAATTCTGTTCTGGCGGCTCTGTCGATTTCGGTTGAGAATTTCAACGCGCAGTTTGACTACCGGACAGATTTAATAAAAAGACGATTGCCAATCGGGTAAACTTCGTTTTTTTGCCAATTTAAAGAACAGGAGCAGACCCATGAGTGACAATCGTCGCGTGTATCGTACCGGGAGTGGTGGGATTATGGGCTAAAATAGAGCTGGCAGGCGTTGGGAGCCGCGGCGATGGCAGCAGCAGGGCGGACAAGATGCTTTCGCCTGAAAACCACTCCGTTGACTCGCGGCGCATCCCTTCAGCGGCGAGGCCACTGTCCGCTGCAAACGGTGTTGCGCCGCTGTTTCATTTTCCAAACTCACGCAAGATGCGATACTTTCCTGTCTTCTCATCTACCGCAACTTCAAACACACTCGGCTTGTTATACGGTTCGTAAGAAATCTGCCAATCATCTTTTTGTATCCCAGCAGTTAAAATTGCCCTGATTTCGCAGTGGTTATTGAGAGCAGTACGAACTTTAGCGCCACCTTGTTGGTCAGCTATTGTCAGGGCTTGTTCGATAGGAATCTTGAAATTAGTCCATTCAATATAGTCGAGTATTGCATAAGAGTAATACTCCCTTGCGAAAACTATTATCAGTTCTTTGTCTGAATCTATAATGATATGCAAATCCTGACGCATTTTTTGTTCGGGTGTCTTTATCTCTCTAAAAAGCTCTACACTCATACCTTGGGGAATCACTTGTCCAAATATAGGTTCTGCACAATTGATTTTGCTGGCAACGCTATTAAGTCTCCAGTTTTTCAGTTGTTCGTGCAAAACCGTCTGCATAAGCAAATCTATCACATGAAAATATTCTTCTTGTCGCCAAAGCACTTGTACATTAGTTGGTTCCTTAAGGATGTCTTCCTGAAATGGTATTGGTATAAAGACTTCGCCTTCACTTGGGCTTGGGATGGATAGAACTGTCTGTGGATTGAAGCGATATGCTTCCTCTGATGCGTCTAATAATTCTTCTTCTATCTGATACTCTGAACCTAATTGGATTATCACTAAATAACATAGTATCGTTCCTGCCCACAGGACAATTCCCCCAATGACGATTATAAGCCAGTGCGTTTTCTTCATCGTTAATTCTCTTTCCCGCTTTTGCAGTGGTAACTTGCCCCAGGCAGACGGTCTGCCAGGCATTCCAGATATTCCAAATCCACTCCTTCGGGCAAAGTCTCCCCTTTTGCCTGGAGCAATTTCAGGTCGTTGACATACAGTTGGAGCATGAATTGCCGCTCGAAGTTCCCAGGCACGGCGCGAAGGTTCTGCACGAAGCGAGAAATCAGGGTCGCCGCATTGCCTTCGTAAGGACGCGGACCTTGACCCTCAAAATATTCTTCCCAGTTTATGCTACCATCTTGGTTGAGATATTTTTCTGGGTCACTGTAGATTCCTTGCAATGTCTCAGTGGTAAACCCCTTCCCATTCTGCGCCATAGCGGCCACAATGACCTGGCTGTTGGCATCGCAATTTTTCTGCTGGCAATACTCCAGATAAGTCGCAAGATTTACGCTGACAAACAGGGCTGGCATCGTAACCGCAACAACCGTTGCCGCCAGGCGAATTCGCACACTGCGCCTGTGCCACATCTCATCAGGGCTTTGCCTGAGTTGTAGTACAGGCGGAATAATTTCCTGCTGCACCCACTCCCCTGCCCGCTTCCACCAGGGCTTGGGCTTCTCGACATTCTCCGCCGTGCAGGCGGGAGGTGGAGAAACATATTCCTCCATCTCCCGCCTGCACGGCTTTGCGCGTTTCGTAGTCTTTCACGATGGCTTCGGCGTCCCGTTCCCCGGCGCGGTAGGACTGGTATGCCTGCTCATCGCGCTGAGGCTTTGCTGCCTTGGCCGCGGCGAGAGTAGCGCCTTCGGCTTCTTCCATGCGTTCTATCTTCGCTTCTTCTCCGCGAGGGGCGGCGGTTTGCTGCTGCGCCAGCAGGTATGCCTGTGCCTTGCGGGCGGTCAGGGCCGAGGTAGTCGGCAAGGGCGGGAAAAGCAGCCCCGCAGAGGATAACGAGGAGAATGGAAGTTGAGAGTAGTTTGACAATGTGCGTGCCTTTCATCATGTTTCATCTTCACGCAGTACGGATGAGGACACTTTTTCATGGTGCCTGGCTTCTCGCAGAAAACCTGCCAAAACATCCCGACAGATGAGATATCATGTTCATTTACTACTTTGCCCTTCTTCTTTCAAGTTTTGAAAGAAACGTCCCGAATGAATCTGATAATAAGCGCAGTTTTCCCTCATCATCTTCCGGAAACTCATGATTCCATCGATAGACGGCGCCATACTTGTTATCATCGACAGATAGACAAAAATAATCTCCGCATCCATTGTCCGCAAAGGGAGTTAATGTACATGGTTCTGTTCTATTCACATCAAGGATGTGTTTGCGAATTTGGTATCTTCCCCAGAGTTCACTTACCCCAAAATGTCAAGAATCCTATGTTTATCATAATTATGCCCCATTGGAAAAGGAGACCAACTGAGAATATCTGTGACATCAGAGTTAGCAGGTGAACCAACTCCCTGGGATGCCAGGCGAGCCATAAAACGAAAACCGGGCTGATTTTTCTCGGCCTGGTTTTGTCATCTCTGCAGGCTTGTTGCGTTGAGCCATGTTTGCCAGGTCTTTGGGCCGCGGGGGATGTTCATTTCCGGGACGGGGTCTCAGGGTGGAGGAGAGAGGCGCAAAATTTCGAGTAAAATTCCTTAAAAAATCCACCGCCAATGTTGTAAGATGTTGGAGTGTGTTTTGAAAGGTACATGAATGAATCGAAAACTCTCTCGACGCGATTTTCTGAAACTTTCTGCGCTGGGGCTGGGTGCGCTGGCGTTTCGTCCCTATCGCTTGCCCAACCTGGAGATTTTTTCCAGCCCCAAGCGCCTGCCGCTGTTTCCGAACAGCCCCATCATCGGGCGGGTGGTAGATACCAACATTGACCTGCGCAGCAGCCCGACCAACGACCCGAGTCAGAATAACTCCCTGCGTAAATTGAACGCAGATGAGTTGGTGGTTTGGGAGCGTGAAGTGGTGGGCAATGTGGTGGGCGGCCTTTCCAACCAGAAGTATGTTCAAACCCCCGATGGTTATATTTACGGCTCGATGGTGCAGCCCACCCGTAACCTGCCCAACACGCCCATGACCGAAATTCCCGCCGGGCAAAACGGCTTCTGGGCTGAAGTGACCGTCCCGTATGTGGATTTGGCGCACGAGGGCAACATTGTCTCGCCCTGGCTGCTCGACCACATCAAGTACAACTTCCCGCCGCGTTTATATTATGGGCAAGTTGTCTGGATGGATAAGATTCGTACAACCAACGGTTTTGTGGAATACCGCTGGAACGAGGACGCCAACGGGCGCGGCTATGGCTACGGGGCGTACAATGAGTTCTATTGGGCCGATGGGTCGGCTTTTAAGGTGCTGACCGACGAAGATGTCTCGATGATTAGCCCGGACGTGGACCCCAACGAAAAGACCATCGCGCTCAACCTCGATTTCCAGACTTTATCTTGCTACGAAGCCGGACGGGAGGTCTTCTTCTGTCGGGTGTCAAGTGGTCAGGTCTTCGACCCGGCTACCGGTCAAATGACCGATGCCTATGCCACTCCTACCGGCACGCTGCTCACCCACTGGAAGATTATCTCCAAGAACATGACCGCCGGGAACGAATCTTCTGGTTATTCCACTCCTGCGGTTCCCTGGTGTACCTACATTCAGGGTGGGGTTGCCATTCATGGGGCGCATTGGCACAACGCCTATGGCGAGCCGCGCTCGCATGGCTGCGTTAACGTCCGGCCAGAAGACGCCAAATGGATTTTCCGCTGGACGCATCCGCACGTTTCGCTGGCGGCGGGGGAGGAGCGCCGCAGCCTGCCCGAACATGGCACGATTGTTAAATCAACGCAGAGGGTGTTCTAATTCTAAAGCAACGTCCCGAAGGTTTTCAGGCCTTCGGGACGTTTTCTACAAGCCTCGCTCTCCGCGGATGTACGGCGTTCCCAGCGCGGCGGGGGCGCCGAGGCGTTTGCGCATGGCTTCGCGCGAGCCGAGAATCAGAACGATGACGGTGAAGGCATATGGCAGCATTTGCAGGAAAAAGCCCCAGTAGGGATTGTAATAGAAAGGGTTATTCAGGCCGAAAATCATGGTTGGCCCCTGAATATCGAGAATCAGGCGGCGCAGCGCGCCAAAGGCGTACGAGCCGAGCATGGCGCGGAAGGGGTCCCACTGCGCGAAAATCACCAGGCCAATCGCAATCCAGCCCTGCCCGGCGGTGGTCAGTTCGCTGAACCAGCCGGGAGAAATCGCCAGGCTAATGGTGGCCCCGGCCAGACCGGCAAAGACCCCACCGACGAAGACATACAGGTAACGAGTCTGGAACACGTTAATACCCAGTGCATCTGCCGCAGCTGGGTATTCTCCCACTGCGCGTAAGTGCAGGCCAGGGCGGGTACGGTTGATGTAATACCAGGCCGCTGGGGTGATTAAATATCCCAGGTAAACCAGGATGCTCTGGTTGGTGAACAAGATGGGCCCCAAAAAGGGAATTTGCGAAAGCAGCGGGAGGGAGAAAGCGGGAAGCAGTGAAATCGTCCCGGCTTTGCTGAGACCCTCGCCAAAGACCAGGCTGATGCCTGTTCCAAGAAAGGTGAGCGAAAGCCCGCTGACCACCTGGTCGGCGCGCAGGGTGATGGTGATGAAAGCGTGAACCTGGCTGATGAGACCCGCGACAATCATCGCCACCAATAACCCCAGCCAGGGATTGCCTGTGTACACCGCTACGCTAAAGGCGCTCATGGCGCCAAGCAGCATCATGCCTTCCAGGCCCAGGTTGAGCACGCCGGAGCGTTCGGTCAGGATTTCGCCAATTGTGGCAAACAGCAGCACTGTGCCGCTGGTGACGCCCGCCTGCAAGATGATGATGGGGTCCATGAATCAGGCCTCCTCGCCGGTTTTGACAATTCGCACGCGGTTACGCAAGAAAAAGTCGCTTGCAATCAGACAGACCAGGATAATGCCCTGTATCATTTTTGGAATGCCCGAAGGCTGAATTTCGCGTCCAGCCAAAAGCAATGCTCCGAACAATATCGAGACCAAAATTGCTGCCAGCGGGTTAAGTTTTGCAAGCCAGGCCACAATGATTCCCGTGAAACCGTATCCGGCAGCGATAGGCGAGGTTTGCAGGCGCATCACCACGCCCGTAATTTCGGACATTCCGCCCAATCCGGCCAGTCCGCCCGAAACCATCATCGCCAGGATGATGTTTTTGCTGATGTTGATGCCGGCATAGTTGGCGGCCTGGGCGTTGTCGCCGATTAGACGGATTTCATATCCCCATTTGCTGCGATAGATAATCAGCCACAAAATCACTGCTGCCAGAATGCCAATCAACAGCCCCAGGTGCGTGGTCAGACCGCGCATTGCCGGAATGATTCCTGCAAGGTCGAGCAGGCGTGGCAGACGCGCCGCATCGGGAAATTTGGGACTCATCTGAAAACCGCCTTCAGACCAGACGCCGAAAATCCAAAAATTGACCCACGAGATAGCAATGTAATTGAGCATCAGGCTGCTGATGATTTCGTTGACGTTCAATTTGGCCTTGAGATAGCCAGGGATGAAGCCCCAAAGCGCGCCGGTCAGCGCCCCCGCCAGCATCATGACCGGAATAAGAATCCAGCCTGGGGTTTGGGCGGGAAGCAGCGGGGCCAGCACAATTACGCTGGCGCCAAACGCGCCCATGATGAACTGTCCTTCCGCGCCGATATTCCATAGCTTCATGCGAAAGGCCACCGAGCAGGCCAGCGCGGTGAACAGAATAGGCGTGGCTTTTACCAGCGTATCGGAAAGCACGCCCAGGCTGCCAAACGATGCTCTGGCGATGTGCGTGTATGTGGCAAAAGGGTTTCCGCCAACGATGGCGATGATGATGCCGCCGAAAACCAGTGCCACAAACACGGCTGCCACCGAAACCGCTGCCGGCAACCAGCCGGGGGGCGTCTCCAGACGCGGTTCGATTTGCAATTGATAGGGAAATTTGTTTTTACGCGGCGCGGAAATTGTTTCAGCCATAGAAAGGCTCCTGTGCGTTCAACGATTAAAATTGTCATCCTACGTCTTTGCGCCCTGGATTTGTTCCAGCGGTGTGCCGGTCATCATGAGACCAACGGTTTCTATATCCGGGTTGCGTAGTTCACCCATCAGACGGCCTTCGTAAATCACTGCTACCCGGTCGCTGAGCGAGAGCAGTTCTTCCAGTTCTTCGGAAATCAGCAAAATGGCCGCGCCGGCCTCGCGTTGCGCCAGCAATAGGCGATGAACGCCCTCAATGGCGCCAACGTCCAACCCGCGCGTTGGCTGCACCGCCACCAACAAAGCAGGCCGGCCTGAAATCTCGCGCGCCAGAATCACCCGTTGCAGATTGCCGCCCGAAAGCAGGCGCACTGGGGTTTCGATGGTGGGAACGACGATGTTGTAAGCGTCCCTGAGCTTGCGCGCAAAGTTCTGAGCCGCCGGAATATCCAGCATCCAGCCGTGCGAAATTGGCTCGCGCTGGTAATTTTTCATAATTACATTGTCGGTTACGCTTAAATTGGGAGAGGAACCCACATGGGTGCGGTCTTCTGGCACATAGGCCAGGCCGCGTTGAATGGCGTATTGCGCCGGATGATTGTTGATTTCCACTCCGTTGAGCAGGATGCGGCCCTGCGTGCATTTTCGCAGACCAGAGATGACTTGCGAAAGTTCTCGCTGCCCGTTGCCTGCCACGCCTGCCAGGCCGTAAATCTCTCCGGCTCGAATTTCAAAGGAGACTCCCCGTATCGAAGGCAGGCCTTTGTCATTTTCGGCATGGAGGTTTTCCACTTTTAGAACGAGCTCTCCCGCTTCCTGGGGCTTTTTCTCCAGTTGAAAGACCACATCTCGCCCGACCATCAGCCGCGCTAAATCCTGTCGGGTGGCCCCGGCCACAGGAATGCCTGCCGCGGTGATTTTGCCTTTGCGCAGCACCGTCACCCGGTCTGAAATGGCCATCACTTCCTGCAATTTATGGCTGATGAAAATGACCGATTTGCCATCTTGGACCATTGCGCGCAGGGTCTCGAACAACACTTCTGTTTCCTGAGGAGCCAGCACAGCGGTAGGTTCATCCATCACCAGCACGTTTGCGCCGCGATAGAGCATTTTCAGAATTTCAACGCGCTGCTGCTCTCCCACCGACAATTGCCAGATTTTGGCTTTCGGGTCCACTTTCATCCCGAACCGCTCGCCCAATTCGGCCATTTTCTGGTCGTATTCGCTCAAGTTCATCCGAAACCGTGGTGCATCCATGCCGAGCAGGATGTTTTCGGTGACCGTTTGCGTTGGAACAAGCATGAAGTGCTGGTGAATCATGCCAATTCCGGCTTTAATGGCGTCTTTAGGAGAGTGAAATTCCACGCTTTTGCCGTTGACGGTAATCACGCCTGCATCCGCGCGATACAACCCGGCCAGGATATTCATCAGCGTGCTTTTGCCTGCGCCATTTTCACCCAGCAGGGCATGGATTTCTCCCTGGCGTAGTTCAAAATCAACGTGGTCATTGGCCAAAACGCCCGGAAAGCGTTTGACAATGCCCTTCATTGTCACAACGAGTGGGCGGTGGGGGGTGGCTTCGGGTTCGTCCACAGATGACTCCCTTTTTAAAATCATCTACAATGGTTGCAAATTTCGGCCAATCGTTTGGATTGGCAAACAATTATAAAGCCTGTCAAAAAAAGGCCAGGATAGTTCAATATCCTGGCCTGTGCTTGAAAAAGAATCTTAGTTGCTGGGCAGTTCAGCGGTGATGCCATCGGCCCACCACTTCATGCAGTATTTGCAGCCCAATCCGTATTCGGGGAAGGCATCCAGGTCAACTTGTTCGAGCCTTTCGCCTTCAGGCACGATTAAGTTACCCTTGTTGTCATAGATGGGGCCAGAGAAGACATCGAAACGGGTAAATTCGCCGCGCTGCATTGCTGCAAGTATATCGCGGACCTGCTGGATGACGGCCGGGTCGAGGTCTTTCATGCCTGGGGTTAATTCCTGTCCTTCCATAAATCCATACAGGCCAAGCGCGCCGGTATCGGCGTCGAAGTAATCCCAGCCGGGGGTATAAGTGCCATCTATAATGCCTTTGGTAATGCGGGCATATTCAGGCCCCCAAACCCAATAGGGAGCGGTCAGGCAGCGTTCCACTTTGCAGGAGCCGTACCAGTCATAGGTGACGCCCCACTTGCCCTTTTCCTGGGCCACATCTGCCACTGCCGGGGTATCGGCGCCGGTGAATACCACGTACGCACCAGCATCAAAGAGGGAGGCCGCGGCTTCTTTCTCGATGATGGGGTCGTGCCAGGTGTTAATCCAGCGCACATCCATCGTGCATTCGGGGCAGGTCTTTTTCATGCCCAGGGCAATGGCGTTGCCCAGGCGCAGTTCTTCTGGGATGGGGAAGGTAGCCATGTAACCGAGTTTGGTCTGGCCGTCTTGTTTGGCGCGCGCTCCGGCAATCATTCCGGCCAGGTATTTCATATTTTCCATGGCGCCCATCAGGTTGCCAAAGTTTTTCTGGTTCGATTTGATGCCGGTCAGGTGGATAAAGTACACATCTGGATATTCATTGGCAACCGTTTCCATTGGGTCCATGTATCCGAAGGAGGTGCCAAGAATTAGATTGAAGCCTTTGCGCGCCAGGCTGCGGAAAATCTGCTCCGAATCGGCGCCTTCGGGCACATTTTCGATATAAGCAACATGGGTATTCGGGACGTTTTCTTTTACATAGAGCAGTCCCTCATAATGCGCCTGTGACCATCCGCCGTCGTCGTGCGGGCCGATTAAGACCATTGCGATGTTGAACTTGCCGTTTTCAATGTTGGGGATTTCAAATCCGCCAACTTTTTCGGGGCCGCAGGCCGAAATGAGCATGGAGAGTATTGCAAACAGGGCCAGCGTCCGCCAAAGGGTTTTCGTGAGCATTCTTTCCTCCTGAGAAAGTTTTTAAAGAAGTGTATAGAATGAATAGAGGAAACACAGGACGAATTTTTCCGCAGGCAACTCCTTTCTTCAAGCCAAAGGCCGGTCTGACGTTGGGGTGGTCATCCAACCCAATAGATGATACTCACAATTGGAATCGGAATCTAATGCCATTTTTCATTAATTTAACAGTCAAAAGACATCTTTTAAGCGGCTTGGCGATTGTACCAGCCGGGTTGGGGTTGAAAAATTCCTCGTTTGGGTGCTTATTTTCGCGCATGGCACTTTGCCTGGTTAATAGTAGCACAAAATCAAACGGCGCGGAAATGAACTTTCTACGTCGTTCGATGAATGGGGCTTTTGGTTGTGGAGAAAAAGTGCTTATTGATTAAGCAAGACCAGCCTGGTTTGGGGTGTGCCCAGGTATTGCGCGCCGCTTTCCGTGACGAGGACATCCTCCTCCAACCCAATGTAGCCATAGCCCGGAACAGCCAGCCCGGGTTCAATCGTAAACACATTGCCGGTCTCCACGCGTTGACGGGGGGCATCCCCATATTTTTCCCATTCTGGGCCAAGCATTGCGCCGCCATCATGGGCCACGCGCCCCAGTTGGTGTCCTGTGCCATACATATACTCTGGATACCCGGCCTCCATCACGGTATTGCGAGCGGCTGCATCTGCCTCCTTGCCTGCCGCCCCCGGTTTGAGCATCGCGCGGCAGGCTTCCACCGCCCGGCATATCGTCTCAAAGCCGCGTTTTACTTCGGGCGGCGCATCTGTTTCGCCGGGGCGCAAGAGATACGCCATGCGCTGAATGTCAGAGCAGTAGTCCTCAAATTTTACGCCGAAATCAAAGTGCAACAAATGCCCGGGCCGGATTTGGATGTCGGTTGGCCCGGCATGCCCGACCGGGGAATCGGGCCCGCTGTTGATGGCGGGGTTCGACTCTTGCGGCCAGGCAAAGCCGACGCCTGCTTCCTTCATCTGCGCGTGCATAAAGGCTCCAACTTCTCGCTCTGTCATTCCCACCCGAATAAATTGGAATGTCTTCTGAAAGATATCTTCGGTGATTTGCACTGCGCGGCGGATTTTTTCGACTTCCGCGGGTGTTTTGCGGCCTCGCAGGGCGCTAATGACCCTCTCAGCGCTGACCAGCCTTTCGGCATACACTGTGCCTTCGAGATACTTTTGCAATTTCAGATACATCGCGTGCGTCAGCCCGTCGGCATGGACGTTGTTTTGGCTGAAATTGATGGCTACCTGTCGTGGAGCGATGCGCGCCAGCGTTTCGCGCAAAATGCCGCTGACGGCCGTATCGTAGGAGATGATTTCATCGTAGACATCCAGGCGTTCCATTGCTTCCTTTTCTAACCGCCCAACAATGGCAATTTTTTCTCCGTTGCGCGTGAGTATCACGGCGCTTTCCCAGGTCAGTTCGCCGGGGCCAATCAGAAAGTCGAGAACCGGGTCGCGCACGCCGCTGGTTTCACGAACAAAGGTTAACCACGCGTCAATCTGCTCTTCTCGTAGTATGCCGATTGCCTGCTGGATTTTTTCTTGAATCAGAGTCATAAAATCTCCTTTTTTCGGAAAGCCCTAAAGGTTTCCCGCATGTTTCAGGTTTGTTTGACGCGGGTTCTTAACCAGGAAAATCATCATCAGGGTGATAACCACCCCGCCAAGAGCCGAAATCATAAACGTCGTCTGGTAGCCGAAAGAATCGGCAATCCACCCGCCCAGGATGGGCGCGAGGATGGTGAAGGGCGCAACCAGCGTGTTTGACATGCCGATATAAACTGGTCGCTCGGCTTCCGTGCCAAATTCTACCGTCATCGCCATGCCAATTGTCCAATAGGCGACGTTTGCCAGGGCGGTAAAAATAAAGACCAGATAAAACCAATTCAGGGAGGGGGAAGCCCAGGCCAGCAGAGAACTCATCGCTACCGATGCCATCCCCACAATCAGCATGGCGCGATGTCCAATTCGGTCACCCAGCCAGCCCATACCAGCATTGGCGATGGTTTGAGCAATCGTTAATGTGGCCGTCAGGTAGCCTGCCGTGACCGTATCCATGTCAAACCGGCGCAGGCCATACACAATGTAGAACGCAAATCCCATTGTGGCAAACTGATACAGCACGCGGACGAGCATAAACGCGGCGAAATTCCGGTCGCGGCGCAGGATGCCGCCGATTCCTTGGAAGACCGAAACCTCGTCTGTGGAGATGTCTTTGTTGTAGTCGCTCAACTCGCGGGTAAGGGCCAAAACCGCCATGGATGCCCAGTAGCCGAGCGAAGCAATCAAAAAGCAGAGCGCATAGTCGAGTGGACTGTCAAACAGGTCGAGCAGGTACCCGGCCAACACCGCTGCGCCGCTGATAACAATATTTGCCACGGCGGCCTGCGCTCCAAAGAACGAGCCGCGCGCCTCGGCAGGGATGATTTTGGCAATCATGCTCTGCCAGGGATTGGCCGTAAAGCCTGAGCCAAGCCCCTGCCAGATGAGCAGGAGAAAGGTAAGTGGCAGGATGATGTTTGCTCCCCAGGCGGGCAAAAGCCAGGCGGCCAGGGCCAATCCCATAAACGGTAAACGCTCATGGATGGTCATCAGCATGACCATTGGTTTGTACCGGCGCAGGCGCGCCACGTGATTGGCGGTAAACAGTTGGGGGAGTTGCCAGCCAACTGCGTGGATGGCGGGAATGAGACCAATCAGGATGGCTGAATCGGTCATCTGGCTGACGAAAAGGGGAATAATTGTGCCAAAGGAACTGAACCCCCAACCGAGACCAAAGAATGCGGCATCAGTCAGGCCGATAAAGACGTTAAAGCGCAGATTGCGTTGGATAAAAGTTTGCATGGCATTCATATTGTGTTTCTGCTTTCTGCTGCGGCATGGCGCGAATCGGCGGAGCAACCTGTCTCGTTATCACAGGCTTGTGGAGTATAGCAAATAAGCCATGTTTTGTGACAACCTCTTGACAAGTCTCTTGAAAGTGCATAAAATAAAAAAACGAACGTTCATTCATTTTTTAGGGCAGCGAAAATGACTCCTGAAGAACTTGCCAGTAAGGGCGAACGTACCCGCGCCGCCATTCGAGATGCGGCTTACCATCTATTCCTGACCCAGGGCTACTCGGCCACCTCCATGCGGCAGATTGCCAACCAGGCAGGCATTGCTTTGGGTGGTATTTACAATCACTTCGCTAGCAAGGACGAAATTTTTCAAGAATTGATTATCAGCAAACATCCTTATCTGCAAATTCTGCCGGTTTTACAGGCCGCGCCTGGCGAGACGACCGAAGAATTCGTTCGCAACGCCGCGTACCTGGTGCAGCAAGAGATGGGGAATCGCCCCGATTTTATCAAGTTGATGTTCATCGAAATCGTTGAGTTTGAGGGGCGGCATTTTCCAAAGGTCTTAGAAACGGTTTTCCCGATGGCTTTGCCGCTCATTCAGCGGTTCATTGCCCCTGGCAGCGGTGTGCGAGAAGATATGCCGATTCCTTATCTTATTCGCGCATTCATTGGCAACATTCTGGCTTTTTACCTGACCGATTTTCTCCTCAGTGACGCTTCCGTGCCGATGGGCATTGCATCCATGAAACTTGAACATTTTATGGAAATTTTTATGCACGGCATTCTGGAAGGCAGAAGTCAGAATGATCTAGGATGAATTGCAACTGCCCAATATCGACCATTCAATCTCGAATATCTGATATCGAATACCCAACATGAACTCACGTCTCGCCTCTATCATCCGCAAGGAATTTATCCAGATTTTCCGTGACCGGCGCACGCTGGCCCTGATTCTGGTCATTCCCATCATGCAGTTGTTCTTACTCGGTTACGCCGCCACCAACGATGTGCGCAACGTGCCGCTGGCCGTCTTTGACCAGAGCAAGAGCGCTGAATCGCGCGCTTTGCTCGATTCTTATCGCGCGGCTGATTACTTTGCGCTGGCCTATGATGCGGCTTCCGAAGCCGAGATTCAACAGCTCATCGAAACCGGTCAGGCCAAAGCCGCGCTCATCATCCCGCCCGATTATGCCAACCGCCTGAAAACGGGTGACGCCCAGGTCATGTTCATCCTCGACGGTTCCGACCCGACGGTGGCCTCCACCGCGCTTTCGGCGGCGCAACTCATCGGGCAGAGTCATGCCACCTCCATCCTGGCCGAAAAAGTTTCCCGCGCTGGCCTGGCGCTCAAGCTCCAGCCGCCGGTCGAAGTCCGCACCACCGTCTGGTACAACCCCGACCTCATCAGCGCCCATTTCATGATTCCCGGCGTCATTGGCATGATTCTCTATGCCATCACTGCCATCCTCACGGCCTCGGCGGTCGTGCGCGAGCGTGAGCGCGGCACGATTGAGCAACTCATTGTCACCCCCATTCGCCCCTTGGAACTGGTCATTGGCAAAATTACGCCTTACACCCTCCTGGCGCTCTTCGATACGCTCACCGTCCTGTTCGTGGGCCACTGGTGGTTTGGCGTCCCCATTCGCGGCTCGTTGGCGCTTATTATCGGCGTTTCGGCCATTTTCCTGCTTTCCGGGCTGGGCATTGGCTTGTTTGCCTCCACCATCGCCAACACCCAGCAAGAAGCCATGCTCACGGTCTGGATGACCCTGCTGCCGAGCATCTTCCTCTCCGGCTTCTTCTTCCCGCTGGAGGCTATGCCCAAACTCCTGCAATGGATTTCCTACGCCATGCCCCTGCGCTACTACCTGAGCATCATCCGCGTTCTCCTGCTCAAGGGCGTTGGTCTGCAAAGCATCCTGCCCGATTTTGTGGCCCTCACCGTCTTCGGTCTGGTCATCATGACCGCCGCTGCCTTCCGCTTCCGCAAACGTTTGGACTGAATATTTTCTGATTGATAGATTGAGCGATTTTGACCTTCTCGCGCTCAATCACCAAATTACGCAACCACCAACTGGAGTTTTTATGAACCATAACCGCCCCCCTGTCCCCGTCATCATCCTTGTTCTGCTTGTCCTTCTTGGCGCAGCCGCCTATTTCTTATGGCCGCAATTCCAGCCTGCTGCTCAAACCGGCCTGACTGCCTCTGGCACGGTCGAAACCGTTCGGACCTCCATCGCGCCCGAAGTGGCTGGAAAAGTGTTGGAAGTGCTGGTAGAAGAAGGTGATTTGGTCTCCGCCGGAGACGTTCTTCTGCGCCTCGACCCTTCCCTGCTCGAAGCACAGCGTGAACTTGCCGCCGCCAACCTGGCTTCTGCCCGGGCGGCGGTTACCACTGCCGAGGCGGCTCTTGCCGTTGCGCAGGCCCAGTTTGACCTGGCCGCGCAGGCTGCCCTGACCGAAGAAGCCGCCATCCGCGCTGCCGATTGGAAACTGAGCAACCCGGCCGACTTTGACCAACCTTCCTGGTATTTCACTCGCGCCGAGCAGCTTGTTGCCGCCGAAACCGAGCTGGCCGCCGCCCAACAGGCACTCCAAACTGCGCAGGAGCGCCTGAAATTCTATGAGCAAAAAGCCGCTGGCGCCGATTTCCTGCTTGCAGAGCAAAAACTTGCCTTCGCCCGCGCTGCGTGGCAAATTGCGCAGGATATTCTCAATACCACCAATGGCGCAGACCAGGAATTACGTGATGCCGCTCAGACTCGTTTTGACGATGCGCAAGTCGACCTGCAGGATGCTCAAACAGAATACGATGATGCCCTCACCACGGAAGGGGCGCAGGATATCTTAACCGCGCGCGCCGAATTACGCGTGGCTCAAGAACGAGCCGACCGCGCCGCCGATGTTTTGCGCTCTTTGCAAACCGGCCTTAACTCTCCAAAAGTGTTGGCTGCGCAAAAACTGGTCGAGCAATCTAAAGCCGCGCTCTCTCAGGCGCAAACTGCTGTCCGCCAGGCTGAAGCCAACCTCAAAGTCATCGAAACCCAAATTGCAAAACTCATTATCACTGCTCCTGCAAATGGCGTCATCCTGACCCGCAGCATTCAACCCGGCGAGGTGGTCAGCCCCGGTTCGGTGGCATTCACTTTGGCCAACCTGTCTGACCTGACCCTGACCGTTTACATTCCTGAAGACCGTTATGGCGAGGTCTCGTTGGGGCAAACGGTTCGTGTCACGGTCGACTCGTTCCCCACGGAGACCTTCCGCGCCACCGTCGTTCAAATCTCTGACCAGGCCGAATTCACCCCCCGCAACGTGCAAACGGTGGAAGGCCGCAAGACCACTGTTTTTGCCATCAAACTGCGTTTAGAAGACCCCGAAGGCAAACTGAAACCTGGCATGCCGGCAGATGTGGAGTTCAGTAATCAGTAATCAGTATCGAATGAACTGTTGGTGGTGACCTGCTGATGCGTTGATGAAAGAGATAAGATGATGATGGCGCAAATCGAAGCGCGAGGATTACGAAAAACATTTGGACATCTGGCAGCGGTGGATGATTTGAGTCTGACAATTGCCCCCGGCGAAATCTACGGCCTGGTAGGGGCGGATGGGGCTGGCAAGACGACCACCATGCGGCTCATTTGTGGCGCGCTCAAACCCGATTCAGGCGAAATTAAGGTGTGTGGTTTCGACCTTCGCCGTCAAACCGAACAGGCCCGCGAGCAAATTGGCTACCTGTCGCAGCGCTTTTCGCTCTATGAAGATTTGACCGTGCTGGAAAACATTCGCTTCTTTGCAGAAATGCGCGGTCTCAAGCCCGATGAATGGTACCCACGCTCCATCGAGATTCTTGAATTTGTTGGCCTGGCCGATTTTAAAAACCGCTTTGCTGGTCAACTTTCGGGCGGCATGAAGCAGAAATTGGGCCTGGCCTCGGCGCTTGTCACCCGCCCGCGCGTCCTTCTACTTGATGAGCCTACCACTGGTGTTGACCCCGTGACGCGGCAGGATTTCTGGCAGTTAATTGGTCGGCTGGTCAGTACCCCCCTTGCCGACTCTCCCCTCCTTTTTGGAGAAAATGCGGGGAGCCGGAATGGGGTCTCTATTCTTATCTCCACCCCTTACATGGATGAAGCCGCTCGCTGTCACCGCATTGGCTTCATGAAAAAGGGCAAACTGATTGCTGAAGGCGCGCCGGGCCAATTGCGCGCCCGGCTCGATGGGCGCATCCTCGAACTGCGTGGCAGCCCTCTGACCGGGATTCGCCGCCATATGATGGAAGTCCCCGGCGTAGAAAGCGCGCAGGCGTTTGGCGACCGGTTGCATTTGCGGGTCGAAGCCGGACAGGCGGAGAACGTCATGCGCTTTTTGCGAGAACATCTCCCAACCTGGGGCGTTTCTGTTCAATCTTTGCATCTCGTTCCTGCCACGCTGGAAGATGTCTTCATGGCGCTGTCGTAACGTAAAATGAATGCTCTGCCCTCAATATCCTGATTGCAAATTGGACATGCAAAGTAAAATTAGGCCATAGGCTACGATACAGGAGAGATGGAAGAATAATGAAACAGATTGTTGCGTATGTTCAATTCGCATTTGTGGGCATTTTATTATTGGCAGGCTGCATTTCGCTCACAACAACCCTATTACCTGCAACGTCTCTTCCCGAACAGAAAACTCCGCTGCTGGTCTCTCCATCCACGGTAATTTTGCCATCAGCCACGTTGCTGCCTTTGCCATCGCAATCCGCCCCGCCCGATGCTTATCTCTCTGAAACCAGCGGTGAAGTGGCCTCGCGCTCTTCCGAACAAGCCGATTTTCAGCCTGCTGTTCCTCCTGAAATGCTTTGGGTGGGCGCTCAGGTTCGTACCGGCGAATATGGCCGCGCCCGGCTGGATTTGACCTCCGGCACCATTCTGCGCCTGCCGCCCCGCACGCTCTTTAAACTGCAAGAAAACCGCATCTCCGAAACCGGCCTGCTTACCCGCATCCGGCTTGCGCTGGGGGAGATTTTCGTCCTGCTCACCGGCGCCGGGAGCGTGGAAGTGGAAACCGATTTCGGCAGCGCCGCCGTGCGCGGTTCGTACATGCTCGTTTCCCTGCCGCCCGAAGGCGGCCTGGTGGTGCAATGTCTGGAGGGCTTTTGCGTGGTGAATACGCCAGCCGGAGAGTTAGACCTGACGGGTGGTTTTGGGGTTCGGTTTCTGCCTGGTCTGAACGATGGCACGCCGCAAGCGTTGCAAGTATTTCGCCTGACCGACGCGGACTTTCAGCGGTGGAATGAAGAAGCCCCGGAAATCGAATCGGCCTGGCCGGTCATCCGAGCAACCCTGACGGCGTTACCCGTTTTGCCCAATGCCACGCTGGAAATTCCGGGCGCGCTGCCCACCATTGCGCTTCCCCTGCCCGTCACTTTTGTCCCTGCTGTGCCTGGCTTACTACCAGGTGACGATGATGACGATGATGATAATCATTCCAGCGATGCCACGCCGACGCCCTGATTGGAAGCAAAATAGGGCTAATTTCTGGAATAAAACCGGCCTGTCATGACGCGCTCTTCGTCCCGCGCTTCGTTATTCATCCAGACGGCTCTACTTCTGGCTTTGATTGCGTTGGAAGTCAGCGCTGTCTTTCCCGATTGGGCTTCTCCGCTTGAGCGCGGGGATTACTCCGTTCGGGATGCTTTTTTGCGCCTGTTTCCCCCAGCCTCTCCGCATCCTGATATTGTGATTGCCGCCATCGATGATTTTTCGCTGGCCTGGAACGCCTCGCGCTGGCCCTGGCCGCGCCGCGACCTGGCCGAAATTATCAACTGGCTCAACGCGGCAGGCGCGCGCGCCATAGGCGTGGATATTTATCTGTTCGAGCCGGATTCTGACCCCCAGGGCGACCTGGCGCTGGCGGCGGCGCTGGAACAGGCGCAACTGGCCGTTGGGCTTGCCCAAATCACGCGCAACCCCTCTCTGGGAACGGAAACGCTGAACCTGCCGATTCTCCCTTACCGTTCCGCGTTCGATGGGCTTGGCATCAGCGAGGTGCGCCTGGATGAAGATGCCATTTTGCGCGCCGTTCCCGCTTATGATGCGTTTGAGAACCAGGTGTTCTACCACTGGGCCTTTGAACTGGCGCGTGGACTGAAAGAGAGCAGTCCACCGGTCATCCGCTCGCAAACCGCGCTCGAATTTTCCGGTCAGGTTGTGCCAGCATGGCGGGGTCAAATCCTTGTTCCCTACGCCGGCCCGGCGGGGACGTATCCCTATTATTCCGCCGCGCGCATTCCGCTGGGGGATTATCCCGTCGAAGCCTTTCGCGGCAAAATCGTTCTTTTGGGAGCCACTTCCAGCAGTTTGCAGGATATTTACCCCACCTCGTTCTCGGCGCGCCGGTTAATGCCTGGCGTGGAAGTGGTTGCTCATCTGCTGGCCGCCGTTTTGCAGGGAACGTATTTGCAGGTTGCGCCCGGCTGGGTGAACCTGCTGGCGGTGGTGGTGATGTTCCTGCTGGCGAGAGGCATTATCCGCCTGCGCAGCCCGGCGTGGATGTTGACCACCCTGCTGGCGACGATGATATTCTATGCGTTGCTGGCAATCTTCGTTCTGGCTCGTTTTCGTTTGTTCCTGCCGGTAACGGGCGCGGAAGTCATGCTCTTCCTGGGGGTGGTTCTGCCTGGTTTGGAGCAGGCCCTCACGCAGGAGCGGGAGAAGGCCCGCATCCGCCGCCTGTTCAGCCGCTTCATTGCCCCGGCCATGGTGGAGCAGCTGCTCCAGACGCCGCAGTTGGAAGCGCTCAACAAACGCACCGACCTGACCATCCTGTTTTCCGACATTCGTGGGTTCACGTCTCTTTCAGAGCGGCTCGCCCCAGAGCAGGTGGTGGCATTGCTCAATCCTTACCTGGCCGAAATGACCAGCATTATTCATAAACACGGCGGCACAGTAGATAAGTACGAAGGCGATGCCATTCTGGCTTTCTTTGGCGCGCCCCTGCCCCTGCCCGACCACTCCCTGCGGGCGGCGCGCGCCGCGCTGGAAATGCGCCTGGCGCTAGATGGCTTGCTGCAACGCTGGAAAACCGCCGGAATTGCCCCGGAACGCTTTGAGATTGGCATTGGTCTCGATTGTGGCGAAGTCTTCGTTGGCTTGCTGGGTTCGGAACAACGCATCAATTACACCGTCATCGGCGACCATGTGAACCTGGCAGCGCGGATTCAGGCTTTGACCAAGACCTACGCCTGGCCGGTGCTGATGAGCGAAGCCGTCTATTGGCGGGTGCAGGCGGAATTCGAGTGCGAATTCGTCGCCGAAACGCAGGTCAAAGGCAAACAGGAACCTGTCCGACTTTACAAACTGATTGGCTTGCACGGCGCGCCGCCAGAGGCCCGTTTGCGAGCCTGCCAGCCCCCGGAGGCCGCATGATAACGATAGACCTTTCCACCCTGGTTGACCGTTCGCCCCAGGACATTTTCGATTTTCTCTCCAACCCTCTCAATCTGCCCAAATGGCAGATGATGATTGTAAAAATCGAGCAGGTTACGCCCGGAGAACCGGCCATTGGCACGAAATACCGCGTTTTTGCCCGGGCTTTGGGGCGCGACATCGAAGGTGAAATGCAAATTTCAGCCCTCGAGACGCCTCATAAAGTGGGTTTCGTCAATCAGTCTGGCCCCATGCGGGTCAATATCACTGTTACGCTCAAACCGGTCGGTTCTGGCGCAAAAATCGCGCTTCATGCTGAGGGCAACCCTGCCGGCGTGTTCGCCCTGGCTGAAGGTATGCTGGCCGGAAAAATCAAAAGCGAAATGGAAATCAATCTGGCGCGGCTGAAGGCGGTGCTGGAAAATCAAAAGTGATAAACGCGGAACCAGGAAATCTGTAATTTGCTTTCGTTTTCATCACTTCTGCATTCTGAATTCTTTCTTCCCGGAGTCCCCATGCCCCTACCTGTTATCTATGTGGATGAACTCACCCGCAAATTCGGCGATTTCACCGCCGTTGACCGCGTTTCGTTTGAAGTGAATGCTGGTGAAATTATCGGCTACCTGGGCCCGAACGGCAGCGGCAAGACAACCACCATTCGGATGCTGTTAGGATTGCTTGCGCCCACTTCGGGCAGCGCCACTGTTCTCGGCTTTGATTCGTTTCGCCAATCGGAGCAGGTGCGCGCCCGCGCAGGGTATATGTCGCAAAAATTTGCGATTTACGATGACCTGACGGTTTGGGAGAACCTGGTCTTTTACGGCGGCGTATATGGCATCAATGACCCGTCCTATATCCGCCGCGCGTTGGAACAAGTGGGGCTGGCTGGTCACCAATCTGCTCTCACGCGCGAACTCTCGACGGGCTGGCGGCAACGCCTGGCGCTGGGAATCGCCATCGTTCACCAGCCGCAACTCTTGTTCCTGGATGAACCAACCAGCGGGGTGGACCCCAACGCCCGCCGCGCTTTTTGGGACCTGATTTACGACCTGGCGGCGGACGGCGTGACTGTCCTTGTCACCACGCATTACATGGACGAAGCTGAATACTGTCACCGGGTGGGGATGATGCGCGAGGGCAAACTGTTGGCGATGGACGCGCCTCTTGCGCTCAAAGAGCGCTATGTTCCGGGGGATGTCTATGAAATTTATCTCCAATCTCCACTGGCCGGGTTGGGCGTGCTGGAGCAACAGGCCGGCGTCCTGCGGTCTGCGCTTGCGGGAGACCACCTGCGGGTTATCACCGAGAAAGATTGCGACGAGAAAACGCTCCGCGCCGCTCTGAACCAGGCGGGAATCCATCCCTCGTCCATCCAGAAAGGCGAACCAACCCTCGAGGACGTTTTCCTGAACCTGGCGAAAGGCTAAAACGACACCCGCGAGGGTGTTTTTTATGTCATATATCAGTTGTGACCGGTAACATTTGTACTTTGCACTGGCCCGTTTCTGGCTTACAATGATAAAGTATTCACTTAGCAATCCCATTCACTCTTGAAATCCCATGATGAACCGAACCCAAATTCTCTCCTCTCTTCAGTCCAAATCACCTGATATTCTCATTGTCGGCGCGGGTATCAACGGCGTCGGCACGTTCCGCGACCTGGCGCTCAACGGCGCGGACGTATTAATCATCGACCGCGGCGATTTCTGCTCTGGGGCTTCGGCGGCCTCCTCGCACATGGCGCATGGGGGCATTCGCTACCTGGAAAACGGTGAGTTTCGTCTGGTCCGCGAGGCCGTGCATGAACGGAACCTGATGATTCAGAATGCCCCGCACCTGGTTAAACCGTTGCCGACCGTTGTGCCGATGTTCAAAATTTTCTCCGGCCTGCTGAATGCGCCGTTCAAATTCCTGAACCTGCTCGACAAACCTGCCGAGCGTGGCGCGCTGGTCATCAAAATTGGGCTGATTTTCTACGACGCCTTCACCGGCAAACAGCGCACCGTGCCGCCCCACAAGTTCGAGGGCCGCGAAAAATCGCTGGAGAAATACCCCAAACTGGCGCAGGACATCAAATTCACGGCCACCTACTACGACGGGCAGATTCTCAGCCCGGAGCGCTACACCGTCGAATTATTGCTGGACGGAGAAAGAGATGGCGGCAAGGCCCTGAACTATGTCTCCTTCGTTGGCGCAAAAGGTGATTCGGTCACATTGCGGGATGAATTGACCGGCTCAATCTTTGAGATTCAACCCAAAATTATCATCAATGCTGCCGGGCCGTGGATTGACTTCGTAAACCGTTCTTTTGGGCTGCAAAAACGCTACATCGGCGGGACGAAAGGATCGCACCTCGTCCTGAATCACCCCGAACTGCGCGAGGCCATCGGCAAAAATGAGTTCTTCTTTGAGAACAAGGATGGCCGCATCGTCTTGATTTTCCCGTTCTACGACAAAGTCATCATCGGCACGTCCGATATTCCTATTGAAGACCCTGATGAAGCGCGTTGCACCCCCGCTGAAGAGCAATATTTCATGGACCTGGTCTCGCGTGTCTTCCCGACCATCAAGGTTGGGCCGGAGCATATCGTTTTCCGCTTCTCTGGCGTGCGTCCGCTCGAATATATGCAGGCCAAAACCACCGGTCAGATTACCCGCGACCACAGCATTAAGGAAGACAAGGCCGGGAATATCCCCGTTCTCTCTCTGGTGGGCGGCAAGTGGACGAGTTACCGCGCCTTCAGCGAACAGGTGACAGACAAAGTGCTTGCGATGCTTGGCAAAAACCGCCAGGCGGCAACCACTCATCTGCCGATTGGCGGCGGTAGAGACTATCCGCTTATCAGCCTGGCGCAAATCGAGTACATCAAAAAGGTTGGCGAACAAACCGGGCTGGGCAACCTGGTTCCCAAAAACCTGTTCGAGCGCTACGGCGCGCGCGCGCTGGAAGTGGCTCACTTCATCAAAGAGACCAGCGCCGAACCGCTTCAGTCTCTGCCCGGCTGGACAGTGGGCGAAGTCTGCTTCCTGGTGGAGTGCGAAAAGGCTGTGCATGTAGACGACCTTCTCATCCGCCGCTCGACCCTGGCCTGGTTGGGAAACGTAACCAAACCTGTCGTGGAGGAAATCGCTGCAATAATGGGAGCCAGCCTCGGCTGGAGCGGGGAGCAGACGAACGCCGAAGTGGAGCGCGCGCTCCGTATTCTCAAAGAGCATCACGGGGTTGCGTTGTAAATCTCCATCCCAAAAACCCTCGGAAAAATCCGGGGGTCTTTTTTTGCCTGGGATAGGGTAAAATTGCCCCGCCCAGGGTCAGTATGAAACTTTCGATAGTCACCACGCTTTACTATTCTTCACCCTACATTCAGCAATTCTACGAGCGAAGTTGCGCGGCCTGTCAGCCCATCCCCGCCGAATTGGAGTTTGTCTTCGTCAACGACGGCTCGCCCGATGATTCGCTGGAGGTGGCCGCGCGCTTGAGCGAGCAGGACCCGCGCGTGAAAGTGGTGGATTTGTCGCGCAATTTCGGTCATCACAAGGCCGCCATGACCGGCCTGATGCACGCCACCGGCAACCTGGTGTTCCTGATTGATGTTGACCTGGAAGAAGAGCCGGAATTGGTGCTGGGCTTTTACAACGAAATGCAAAAGCACCCCCGCGCCGATGTGATTTACGGCGTGCAGGACACCCGCAAGGGCGGCTGGTTTGAGCGCTGGAGCGGTGGCCTGTATTATCGCCTGTTCAACGCACTCTCCTCGCACAAAATTCCGGCCAATCTGCTCATGGCGCGCCTGATGACCCGCCGCTATGTGGATGCGCTTTTGCTCCACCGCGAGAGCGAACTCGACATCAGCGGGCTGTGGACGATTACCGGCTTCGAGCAGGTTCCGGTGACGGTGCATAAGCACAGCAAACCCTCCACTACCTATAACCTGCGGCGCAAAATCGCGCTGATGATTCGCGCCATCACGGCCTTCAGCAACCGCCCGCTCCTGTATATTGCCGCGACGGGCGTCATCATTCTGGGGCTGTCATTCCTGTATTTTCTTTACATCATGTACGTTTACCTGTTCGTGGGCAAACCGCCAGATGGCTTTACCACCATCATCCTGTCCATCTGGTTCCTGGGCGGTCTGACCATTTTCAGCCTGGGCGTGATTGCCATTTATCTTTCGGTCATTTTTACCGAGACCAAGCGCCGACCCTATACCATTGTTCGACAAATCTACCAATCGGAGAAACCGAATGTCCAGTGACGACCTGCTGCGCGACGTGGAGAAATTTTTCAGCGACAAAGTCAACCGTCTCGGCCCCAACCCGCAAGGCGCTGATTACAACTCGCCCGAATCGCAGTTTGTGCGCTTCGACCAGTTGATGAAAGTCCTGCCGCCAGTCGAGCAGCCCTTTTCGCTGATTGATTACGGCTGCGGCTACGGCGCGCTGGCCCATTACCTGCGTGAAAAAGGCTACCAATTCGAGTATCAGGGCTTCGACATTTCTGAAGCCATGATACAGCACGCCATCCAGCAGAAACCCGCCGGGGTCGATTGGAAATACTTCACAAAAGAATCTGACCTGACCCCCGCCGATTACACCATCGCCTGCGGCGTGTTCAACATCAAATTCGCCGCCGATGGCGAAGCCTGGAAGGCGCTCATCCTGGAAACGCTCGGTAAAATCGCCCGGCTGAGCAAGAAGGGCTTTTCGTTCAATATGCTGACCAGTTACTCCGACCCCGACCGCATGGCGCAGCGTCCCGACCTGTACTACGGCGATTCGCTCTTTTTCTTTGATTACTGCAAGCGCAACTTCTCGCGCAACGTAGCCCTGCTGCACGATTACAACCTGTACGACTGGACGATTCTGGTGCGCATGTAAGTTTCCCTCACTCCCAACCTCTCGACCTGAGCGGAGCGGTTTCAGTGCAGTCGAAAGGCATTTTACAGGCAGGTGTGTCATCGCTTACTTTTACATTCTCATCATGATTTTGCTGACCGTCTTCGGCCAGGTCGTTTTCAAATGGCAGGCCGGGGTCATCGAAGCCATGCCCGAAGGCTGGGCGGAGCGCTTCTGGTTCATGGTACGAGTGGCATTCAACCCCTGGATAATCGCCAGTTATGGCTCGGCGTTTCTGGCCTCGCTCTTCTGGTGGCTGGCTCTGCGCACGCTCGACCTGAGTCACGCCTACCCGTTTACTACGCTTTCTTATGTGCTGGTGCTGGTTTTAAGCGCCCTCCTGTTCCGCGAGGCCATCACCGCGCCCAAAATTATTGGCATGATTCTGATTATCGCCGGGATGATTGTCGCCAGCCGGGGATAAACTCGTTGAAACTCATAGATTGAGCCTGTCGAAATCATGAACGTCGTCATCTTACAGCCCTCCTACGTCCCCTGGCGCGGCTACTTCGACCAGATTCGCCGCGCCGACCTGTTCGTTTTTTACGATGACGTACAATACGACAAGCGTGGCTGGCGCAACCGCAATCAGATTAAAACTCTGAATGGCAAAAAGTGGCTGACCATCCCCGTTCACAGCCGCGGCGCGCAAATTGACCGCATTCCGATTAACCAGATTCGGATTTCGTGGGATTCGGACTGGAGCAAAGACCATTTTTTGACCCTGCAGCATAACTACCGCAAGGCTCCGTTTTTTAAGCGTCTCCTGCCCCTGCTGGAAACGTTCTACCGCCGCCGAGACGAGTTCCTGGCTGATTTCACCATCGACTTCACAATGGCCCTGACCCGCGAATTGGGCATTCATCACACCCGCTTCATGCGCTCTTCGGAACTGAACGTCAGCGGCGAAAAAACCGACCGGCTGATAGCCGTCCTGCAAAAAGTGGGCGCCACCCACTACATCAGCGGCCCCTCGGCCAAAGATTACATCGAACCGGAAAAATTCGCCCAGGCTGGTATTTCGCTCGAATACATGGAATACCATTACCCCGAATATCCGCAACTCTACCCGCCATACGACCCGTTTGTCAGCATCCTCGACCTGCTCTTCATGACCGGGCCAGACGCGCTGGAGTACATCACAGGAAAAACGCATGACGCAGCGCTCGATTGACTTCAATCATCCCGTTCTTGTAGGCCGTGAGCTGGAATATGTCAGCGAAGCCTTTCGCAACGGGCATATTTCTGGCGATGGCGCGTTTACCAAAAAATGCCATGCCTACCTGGAGCAGGCATTGGGCGTGCCGAAAGCCCTGCTCACCACCAACTGCACGCACGCCCTCGAGATGATGGCGCTGCTACTCGACATTCAGCCCGGCGACGAGGTCATCCTGCCCGATTTCACCTTTGTCTCCACTGTGAATGCCTTCGTCCTGCGCGGAGCGAAGCCAGTTTTTGTGGACATCCGTCCCGACACGCTCAACCTGGACGAGACCAAACTGGAAGCCGCCATTACGCCTAAAACCAAAGCCATCGTTCCGGTGCATTATGCCGGGGTGGGCTGTGAAATGGACTTCATCCTGGAGATTGCAGGGCGGCATGGCGTTCCCGTTGTCGAGGACAACGCTCACGGGCTGTTTGGCAAATACAAAGGGCGCTATCTCGGCACGTTTGGGGTGATGGCCTCGCAAAGTTTCCACGAGACCAAGAATTTCTCGTGTGGCGAGGGCGGCGCGCTGCTCATTAACGATGAAAAATACAGCGAGCGGGCCGAAATTATCCGCGAGAAAGGCACCAATCGCAGCCGCTTCTTTCGCGGCCAGGTGGATAAATACACCTGGGTCGATGTCGGCTCTTCGTACCTGCCTTCCGACGTGCTGGCGGCTTTTCTGTTCGGGCAGTTGGAAATGCGCGAGAAAATCCAGGCTCACCGTCAGCGCGTGTGGGAAACCTATCAGGCCGGGTTGGCCGATTGGGCACGCCAGAACGGCGTCGGCTTGCCCTTCGTCCCGGCGCACGTTGAGCAGGCCTGGCACATGTTCTATCTGCTCCTGCCGAACCTGGAGACCCGTCAGCGCTTCATCCAGCACTTGCGGGCGCGCGGCGTATATGCCGTCTTTCACTACCTGCCCCTGCATCTTTCAGACATGGGCTTGAAATTCGGCGGACAGCCCGGCGATTGCCCCGTGACCGAATCGGTCAGCGACCGCCTGGTGCGCCTGCCCTTCTACAACGACCTGACTCCAGATGACCAGCAATACGTTGTTGCTGCGGTACAAGACTTTTGTTTTTAATCTAAAGGATTGGTCATGATGAAAAACGTTCTCATCACCGGCGGCGCCGGTTTCATCGGCGCGAACTTCGTTCGTTATCTGCTTCAGGCAGAACCAGATGTTCACATCTACAACCTGGATGCGCTGACCTACGCCGGGTCGCTCGAAAATCTCAAGAACCTGCCCGATGAATCGCGCCATGCATTCATTCAGGGCGATATTTGCGACAACGACCTGGTGATGCGCTTAATGCGCGAACACGCGATTGATACGGTGGTGCATTTCGCCGCCGAATCACATGTGGACCGCTCTATTCATGGCCCGGCGGCCTTCGTCCAGACCAACATCGTTGGCACCTTCACCCTGCTCGACGCTGCCAAAACTGTTTGGAAGGAGACCGGCGGCTTTGAGGGACGGCGATTCCACCACGTCTCTACCGATGAAGTGTTTGGCTCGCTCGCCCCTGAGGACCCGGCCTTCAGCGAAACCACGCCCTACGACCCGCGCTCGCCTTACTCGGCCAGCAAAGCCGCTTCCGACCATCTCGTCCGCGCTTATTTTCACACCTACGGCTTGCCTGTCACCATGACCAATTGCTCCAACAACTATGGGCCGTTCCAGTTCCCCGAAAAGCTCATCCCGCTGATGGTGTTGAACGCCGTGCAGGGCAAACCGCTCCCCATTTATGGCGATGGCAAGCAGATTCGAGATTGGTTATATGTAGAAGACCACTGCGAAGCCATTTACCTGGTAGTTAAAAACGGCAAATTGGGCGAGACCTACAACGTGGGAGGCGGCAACCAGCCCTATAATATTGACCTGGTGCGTGAAATCTGCTCCATTTTGGATGAACTGCGCCCGGCAGGCGCGCCGCACGCCCGCCTGATGACTCATGTGCAGGACCGCCCCGGTCACGACCGCCGCTATGCAATGGACATTACCAAAATCCGCGCCGAACTGGGTTGGACGCCGCGCCACGATATCGAAAGCGGCTTGCGCGCCACCGTGCAGTGGTACCTGGATAATCCCGAATGGGTTAAATCGGTGCTTGGGCAGGATGGGTACGCTGCCTGGCTGGAGAAAAATTACGCCAAACGATAGCCACCGGCCATGCCTGACTCTTTGCTTGTCTCTCTTGTCATTCCGGTTTTTAATGAAGTTGGGGTGATTGAAACCACGCACGCCAAAATTGCGGCAGTGATAGACGCGCTTCCGCACGTTTTTCGCATCTACTATGTGGATGACGGCTCGACGGATGGAACGGAAGCCTCGCTGGAACGCCTGGCCGCGCAGGATGAGCGGGTGCGCATTCTCAGCCTGAGCCGCAACTTTGGACATCAGGCCGCGCTCACCGCCGGGCTGGACCACGCCGAGGGCGAGGTCATCATCTCCCTCGATGGCGACGGCCAGCACCCGCCAGAGATAATTCCGCAGATGATTCAACTTGTCGAGCAGGGTTACGACATTGTGCAGACGCAGCGCATCGATGCGGATGGCAGTTTTTCGTTCAAGAAAATCACCTCCGATGGGTTCTACTGGCTCATCAACAAAATCAGTGGCACGCGCATTCAGCCCGGCGCGGCGGATTTCCGCGCGCTTTCGCGCCAGGCGCTCGATGCGCTCAAATCCATGCCCGAATATCATCGCTTCTTGCGCGGAATGATTGCCTGGATGGGGTACAAATCCGTCATTTTGCCTTATCATGAACAAAAACGGATGGCCGGGAAATCGAAATATTCGTTGATGAAAATGCTGCGTCTGGCCTCCGACGCTATTTTCTCGTTTTCGCTCATGCCGCTCTATATTGGCTTGAGCGCGGGCGGCATTTTCTTGCTTTTGGCGGCAGCGCAAATTCTCTACGTTTTGTTCATCTTCATTACCAAACCGGCCAACGTGTATATTGCCCCAGGTTGGAGTTCGTTGATGGCCATCTTGCTGATTGCCAGCGGAATCATCATGATTTTGCTGGGCTTTATTGGCGTTTATGTAGGTTATATCTTTCAGCAGGTCAAGGGCAGGCCAGTGTATCTGTTAAAACGGAGAAACGGATGATGATGGTTGTTCGACCGCGCATGGCATATCTTTTCATCATCGTGCTTTCTCTGGCAGGAACAGCAATAGCGCTTCTGGCGACATCCAGATATGGCAGCGGCTTGCCATCTGATGCCATGCGCTATATCGCCTTTGCGGATAACTTGCTCAAAGGCCGTGGTCTGATTGATTACGACCAGGTTCGGTTGCTGGTTTTTCCGCCGCTTTTCCCTGGTCTGCTTGCTGTGCTTTCGTTTGTGACGGGTCTGGATGTATTCCTGGTCGGCTGGTACTTGAACATTTTTCTGTGGGGATTGAATTTGTTTCTGACTGGTTTGTTCTTGCGCCAGGCACTGAGCGACCTGCCGCTGTATTTTTATCTTTCTCTGCTGGTTGTGTTTTTTTCCTCTTCTGCGCTTCTCATGCACACTTCGGTTTTAACTGAGCCGCTCTTTTTGACGTTTTCCCTGCTTCTGTTCTTTGCGGGCAGTGCTTACGGGGCAACGCGGTCTCTTTGGGCATGGGGGGTAATGCTTGGGATTGGAATCGGCGCTTCTCTGCTCCGTTGGGCAGGGATGGGTCATATCGTGACAGCCGGGCTGGTCATTTTATGGGCATGGCGCCACAATTGGAGAGCCGGTTTGCTTCACACGGGGGCATTTGGCGTGTTTGCGTTTGCGCCGGTAACGGCGTGGATATATTTTTATAATTACCTGCCTACTGGCACGCTTTGGGGTATTCCAAGTAAAGGAAACGTCTTTGTGCTGGAGAATATTCTTCAGGCGCTGCGGAAGATGTTTTACTGGTTCGTTCCCTACCGTCCCCTTTCCTCGGAAGGAAAATGGGAAGCGTTGGTCGTTTTGTTCATCCTTCTGCTCGTCTTACTTATCCTGAACCGAAAACAACACTGGCTCGCCTGGGGACGGGAATATACGCGCCCGTTGGTTTTGACGGCTTCCTTATTCGCGCTGATTAATTTTGTATCTACTGCGCTAATGGCGCAGACCGCCGACCATCGCGCGCTCTCCTCTGACCGTTATTATGCGTTGCTCCTGCCGTCAACGCTGGTTTTTCTGTCCCTGACGTTTCATCACCTGATTCGCCCACATTTACCTTTCCCAAACCGCTGGATAAATATCGGGTTGCTTTTTTTCTTCGGCCTTTGGCTTTTGTTGCCATTCAACAGACTGATTAAGTATATTGACCGCAGCCTGCAAGAGGGAGAAGCAGGGTATAACATATACAATTTGCGTAAATATCACGAATCCGAATTGATTGCTCAAGCGCGTGTTTTGCTCCAACGAGAACCAGACGCGGTCCTTTATAGCAATATTCCCGCGCCAGTCTGGTTCTTCACTCGTCATCTCATGACCTACATGATTCCCAAACGCGCTGAATGGTCATGGGATGATTTTAAGGAAAATATGTCTGGCTGGCCTTACGACAAAGCCGGTTACGTCTTATGGTTTGAGGATGACCCGTTCAAAATCTTCTATGAGCCTGGCGATTTGTATCGGGTAGCCGAGATTCATCCGGTTTATCGCGCTGCTGATGGCGTTCTATATTATGTTTCCCCGCGTGCCCAGCCATGAACGAAGCCCCTCTTTTTCATATCACCCTCCTTCGGCACGGCGAATCGGTTGGGAACGCCGAAAATCGCCTGCAAGGTCACGCCGACTTTCCGCTCTCAGACCTCGGACGCGAGCAGGCGCGAAAGCTGGCCGAACGTTGGAAAGCCGAGGGGGTCAAGTTTGATAATACAATTACCAGCCCGCTGATTCGCGCATTGGAGACCGCCCAAATTATCTCCGAAGCGTTGGGTGTTCCCAGGTTTGAGACCGACCCGCTCTGGATGGAACGAGATATGGGTCTGTATTCTGGCATGACCCTCGAAGAAATCCGCGCCCGGTATCCCGAACCGGAGTTCCTCAACCCCTACGAATCATGGAGCGAACAGGGTGAAAGCGACTGGGAACTTTATTTGCGTGCCGGGCAGGCCCTGCACAAACTTCTGCAACGTCCTCCGGCGCGTTATCTGGTTGTTTCGCATGGCGCAATTTTGAACAAAGCCCTCTACTCCATTTTGGGCATTACTCCTCAACCCAACCGCCAGGGCGCGCGCTTTCGGCTTGGCAACACTTCGTTTTCAACATTTCTCTACGACCCGCGCTCCCACTATTGGCGGGTGGATGTGATTGGCGATACGAAACACCTGCCCGGCAAGGACAAATAAAAGCCCCGGCGTTATTCAAGTCGCCGGGGCTTGTTGGGGCAATTACTCAAAAAGCCATCGTTCCGCGGGGCCTCGTTGTTGGAAGACTGCAAATTTATAGCCATTATTCAAACAAACCGTCTCGAAAAAACTAAAATGACGCTCATGTTCTGGCTTGACAATTTCTGCGATGCGGATACCCAGGATGACGCCGATTAATCGGAACATCTTGGGGCGGTCGTAGATATCGATAATTTTCCCCTCAACGCCATCAATCTGGCGATGGTCAATCAACGCCCTGGTAATCTTGTTTTTGCGCATATTTTCGGAAATGTTTTTGGCCATTTCCAACGAACCATCTTTGTCAGCGATGCCGCTGGTGATTACCTCCAAATATCTTGGTGATTCGTGGATGATGATTTCCCATTCCATTGCTTTTCTCTTGTCGTCTTGTATGATTTTTCTGCCCCGTCAACGCGGAATGCCTTTTATTCAATGAATTATATCTGACAAGGTTATACTTGCGCTATGGAATCATTTCCCCTGCCTGTCGATTTCTACAACCGACCAACCTTGACCGTGGCGCGCGAACTGCTGGGCTGCCGGTTGGTGCGGATTCTGGACGGCGAGCGCCTTTCTGGCCTCATCACCGAGACCGAAGCCTATATCGGTGAATCGGATTTGGGCTGCCATGCCAAAGCCGGGAAAACGAAGCGGACGCAGGTGATGTACGGGCCGCCCGGCAGGGCGTATGTCTATTTCACTTACGGAATGCACTGGTTGTTGAACGCCGTCACAGAGGCCGAAGGCTTCCCGGCGGCAGTCCTGATTCGCGCCGTGGTTGTCGAGCAGCGGCGAGACATCGAAGCGGAAGACGGAAGCAGCGTGGTGGTGTCGCGCCAGGGGAATGTTCCAGCCAGGAATCTGACCGATGGCCCGGCCAAACTGACCCGCGCGTTCGGCATCAATTCCCAACACAATAATATCGACCTGACTTCGACCGACTCTGGGCTGTGGATTGAACCAGGCATCGAGATTCCCGATTCCAGCGTGACGAACAGCCCGCGCGTGGGTTTATATAGTGTGCCAGAACCGTGGAAATCCATCCCCTGGCGCTTCAGGGTGTCACGCAATTCCTGACACCTGATACCTGACACTGGAGGAATTTATGGGTCTTTTAACCGGTAAAAACGCATTAATTTTCGGCCTCGCCAATGATAAATCCATCGCCTGGGGCATTGCCCAGGCTTTTGCGCGGGAAGGCGCGAAGCTGGGGTTTTCGTATGCGGGCGAAATGCTCGAAAAGCGCGTCCGCCCGCTGGCGGCGCAACTGGGCGTCGATTTTGTCGAGCCGTGTGACGTGGCCTCCGATGAGCAAATCGCTTCCATCGCCGAAAAAGCCCGCGCGCGCTTTGGCGAGATTGACATTCTCGTCCATTCCATCGGCTTTGCCAACAAAGACGAATTGCAGGGCTATTTCTATAACACCAGCCGGGCCGGGTTTCACCTGGCAATGGACATCAGCGTTTATTCCTTTGTGGCGCTGGCAAAAGCCTTTCAGCCCTTGATGCGCAAGGGTGGCGCGCTGCTGACCCTGACCTATTACGGCTCGGTCAAAGTGGCGCCCAACTACAACATGATGGGCGTTGCCAAAGCCGCGCTCGAGGCCTCCACCCGCTACCTGGCGCGCGATTTCGGCCCGCAGGGCATCCGCGTCAACGCCATTTCGGCGGGGCCGGTGCGCACCCTGGCGGCCATGGGCGTCAGCGGCTTCCGCGACATGCACAAAAACTTTGCCGAAATGGCCCCCCTGCGCGAGAACATTACCATCGAAGACTGCGGCAATGCCGCCGTCTATCTCTGCTCCGATTGGGCCGCGCATGTCACCGGCGAAATTCACTATGTCGATAGCGGCTACAACATCATGGCCGCCCCAGAGCCAAACGTGGCGAAGGAGCAAAAGGGCGAGTAACCCTGCAAGATGATAAAATAAGAGCGCGGAACTTCCGCGCTCTTATTGTTTGCCAAGAAGAATAAATTCAAAACTCAAATGATTCTCCGCGCGCTCAGCGTTAAAACTTAAGCAAAGCGCAAAAATCGTCAATCAGAAATCCAAAATCATAAATCGTCATCATGTTCAAACGCTCCTCCCCTCCCTCCCCCCAACCCGTCACCCCGCCGGTTGTTCAGGCGGTGGAACGCATCACCTCCGTCCTCGGCCCCGGCGTCATTTGGGAAGGCAAAATCAGCGGCGCGGGCGGCGTGCGCATCGAAGGCACCTTTGAAGGCCAAATCGCTCTGCGCGGCATGTTGGTCGTTGGCGAAAGCGGGCGCGTCACCTGCGAAAACATCCGCGCCAACACCGTCATCGTCGCCGGGGCTGTGCGCGGCAACATCACCGCCCAAAAACTCGAAATCCGCGCCACCGGGCGCGTCTGGGGCGACGTCGTCACCACCTCCTTCGTCACCGAAGAAGGCGCCTTCCTGCGCGGACAGATGCGCATGGAAGACCATGTTGACCTCGACCTCGGCCCCGAACCTGAAGCCACGCCCCGTTTTGAAGAACCGCCAGCCTCCTGACCCATGCGATACGCCCAACTCTCCATCCAAACCCACCGTGAAAACCCCGCCAGCGCCCGCAGTCCGGGCGCGGCCTTCCTTATCCGCGCCGGGTACGTTTCGCATGGCGGCGAACTGCTTCCGCTGGGCCAGCTCACCATCCAGCGATTGCAAAAACGGGCGGAGGCCGACCCTTCTTTCCTGGTTCATCTTGGCTTAAACCTTCTTTCTGGGAAAAATGAGATTTACTACCCGATAGAGGTCGGCGATACCGAAACGCTCCACTGCCCCGCCTGTGGCTTCGCCGCGCCGCTGGAACTTGCTTCCGTCAAAAAGACCGTTTTCTCGCCTCAAGAACCACCCGCCCCCCTCGAGCGCGTCCTGACCCCCAACTGCCCCACCATCGAAAGCCTGGCCGCCTTTTTGGGCATTCCGCAAGAGAAAACCGCCAAAGCCCTCATGTTCGTCCGTAAAACCGACGAGAAATTTGTTTTTGTCGTCATTCGCGGAGACCATACCCTCAGCCCGGCCAAACTGACCGCCCTGGTGGGCGAAACCCGCCTCGCCGCCGAAGACGAAATCCGCGCCATTGGCGCCGTCCCTGGCTACGCCTCGCCGCTTGGGGTCACGAATGCGCTGATTGTGGTCGATGACCTGATTCCGGCCTCCCCCAACCTCGTTGCCGGGGCCAACCAGGCCGGGTATCACATCAAAAATGTCAACCATGGCCGCGATTACACCGCCAACCTGGTCGCTGATTTAACCCTCGCCGCTCCCGGCGACCCCTGCGCAGCCTGCGGAGCGCCGCTCGAAGTGCGCAAAGCCTGGGTGCTGGCCTCAGATGGCGTTTTCAACTACGAAAACATCCTCTCTGCCCTGGCCGAAACCTACCACGACGACAAAGGACTGACCCTGCCTGCCCCCGCCGCGCCCTTCGACATTTATCTGATGCATGTGCCGGGCAAAACGCTGGATACCCTCTCCGCCGCTGAAGAACTCTACCGTACCCTCACCGAATCTGGCCTTTCAGTCCTGTTCGACGACCGCAACGAGCGCGCCGGAGTCAAATTCAACGACGCTGACTTGCTCGGCTGCCCGGCGCGGGTGACGGTGGGAGAACGCGGGCTTCAGAGCGGGATGGTAGAATTGAAGCCGCGCAACGCGGCTGAAAACCAACCAGTCGTCTTGTCCAATCTCTCTGCCGAAATCAAAAAATATTTGTGAAAGGGTCGCAGGGGCGAGCGATTGGCTCGCTCCTATAAAAATACGTTGATGAAAATCCCCATGTCCTCCCCCGACCTGACCGATGCCGACCGCCAGGCAGTCATCGAGGTCATCAACACCCCCAACCTGAGTCTGGGCCCCAAGGTGGTCGAGTTCGAGCAGGCCTTTTGCCAATACACCGGCGCGAAACATGCCATTGCCGTCAACTCTGGCACGGCGGGGCTGCACCTGTGCGTCCGCGCCGCCGGAATTGGCCCCGGCGATTTGGTCATTACCACGCCCTTTTCGTTTGTTGCCTCCACCAACGCCCTTCTGTTCGAGAACGCCATTCCGGTTTTTGTGGATGTCGACCCCAAAACGGGGAATATGGATGTCGAGCAAGCGGCAGACGCAGCAAAAAATGTCCAAAAATATCTGCCCCGCGTCATGCGCGACGTGCCGCGTGCGTTAAAAGCCCTGCTGCCGGTCGATGTGTTCGGCCAGCCTGCCCGGATGGATGAAATCAACGCCATTGCGCAACAACATGGCCTGAAGGTCATTGAAGATTCGTGCGAGGCCCTCGGCGCGACCTATAAGGGAAAACAGGCTGGCACGTTTGGCCATTACGGCATCTTTGCCTTTTACCCCAACAAACAGATGACCACCGGCGAGGGCGGCATCATCATCACGGATGACGACCAGGCTGCCGCGCTGATGCGCGCTCTGCGCAATCAGGGACGCGCCCCCGGCGATACCTGGCTTTCGCACACCTATCTCGGCTACAACTACCGGCTCGATGAGATGTCATCTGCGCTGGGGATTACCCAACTGCGTCGGTTGGAGGAAATGCTTATAAAGCGGGAGCAGGTGGCAGCCTGGTATTCTGAACGGCTGGCTGAGATTCCCGGAATTGAGATTCCTTTCATCGCCCCCGAAACGACCCGCATGTCGTGGTTCGTCTACGTCATCCGCGTTGATGGAAAAATTGAGCGGGGCGAGTTTGCCAAACGCCTCGAAGCGCGCGGCGTGCCGGTGCGGCCTTACTTCCTGCCGATTCACCTTCAGCCGTACATGGTGGAGCGCTTTGGCTACCGCGAGGGAGATTTCCCCATTACCGAAGACCTGGGGCGGCGCGGGCTGGCTGTGCCCTTCAGCAGCGTGATGACCGAAGAACAGGTTGAGTACGTTTGTCAGGCCATCCGCGCCGAATTGAGCGCCGTCTGAGCCCGCCCGTCAACTTGCTTGCCACTCACCATAACTGCTCACTGGTTATTGTCCCATGAACGATTTCCCCCCTCTGCGCCAGCGTGGGCTGGTGATTCACATCGTCCTGATTACGCTTCTCGGCGTGACGGCGATGGTTTCCTTTTGGAAGGTGTTTCAAACTCCTGTTGGTGTTGCTTTTGCCATTTATATTGTGTTTTTTCTGTTTTCGGCCATCCCTTTACCGGTTTTGGCCTATCGGCTTTATGCTTTGGCGCGCGCCAATTACCATTTAGACCGCAATACCCTGCGTCTGATGTGGGGGATGCGCGTGGAGGAAATCCCGATTTCCGAAATTGAGTGGCTGCGACCTGTGCAGGGCCTGGTTGCGCCGCTGACGCTGCCGTTTTTCCGCTTACCGGGCAGCATCCTGGGGTTGACCCGCCAGGCCGATATCGGCGAGGTCGAGTTCATGGCTTCGGAAGTGAGCGCCCTTTTGCTGGTGGCAACCTCACGCCGGGTATATGCGATTTCGCCGGAAAACCCGCCCGCCTTTGTGGCAACCTTCCAGAAAATTATCGAAATGGGCAGCCTGTCGTCTGGCGTAGGCCGTTCCGAGTTTCCTTCGTTTGTAGTGGGGCGCGCCTGGGAAAGCGCGCAAGTGCGTTTTTTATGGCTGGCAGGGTTGCTTCTAAATATTGCTTCGCTCGTATGGGTCAGCGCGCTCATCCCAACCGCCCAACGAGTGCCTCTTGGGTTTGGGCAGGGCGGCGCGCCGCTGGAGGCTGTTCCAGCGGCGCAGCTCATTCTGCTTCCCCTTTTGAGCATTGTTCTGTTTGCAGTGGGCTGGCTGGCTGGCGTTTTCTTCTATCGCCGCGCCGACCAGCAGGTCCTTTCGCTTACGCTTTGGGCTTCCAGCGCCCTGGTCTCGCTCTTATTCCTGCTGGCTATCTATTTCATCATCACCACGCCTCTCTAGATTATGCAACTTTTCACCGGATTTCTTCTCGCCTTGCTTATCGCTTTTGCAGCCTACCGTGCTCACAGTCTGAGCCGCTCAGGGGCGGTTGGGGCTGCTCTTGTTGGCACGGTTATTTTTGGCATTGGCGGCTGGCAGTGGGCCGTGCTGCTGTTGACTTTTTTTATCACCTCCACCGGTCTGACGCGCGCCTTCAAGGCGCGAAAACGCGGCCTGAACGAGAAATTTTCTAAAGGCGGTCAACGCGATATCGGTCAGGTCTTTGGCAACGGCGGGCTGGCAACGCTTTTTGCCGGGTTGTGGTACTTTTTCCCCGGCGAGGCCTGGGTTTGGGTGGCTTTTGCGGCCTCTTTAGCGGCGGTGAATGCCGATACCTGGGCAACCGAACTGGGGGTTCTTAATCCCCATCCGCCGCGCCTGATTACGAATCTGACAAAAGTGGTGGAAAAGGGGACTTCGGGCGGAATCTCGCTGGGTGGGACGCTCGCCTCCCTGGCTGGTTCTGGCATCATCGGCATTCTCGCGGTCGCTTTCGCGCCGGTTCCTGTCCCCCCTTTTCTCGGCATTCTCATTGCCCTGGCCGGATTGGGCGGCTCATTGTTCGATTCATTCCTCGGGGCCACCGTCCAGGCGATTTATCACTGCCCGGCCTGTGATAAAGAAACGGAGCGCCATCCGCTCCACACCTGCGGCGCGCAGACCGCGCTCAAGCGCGGCTGGCCCTGGCTGGATAACGACTGGGTCAACTTTGCCTGCGGAGTCGTGGGCGCGCTTCTGGCGGTTATTTTTCTGTAAACCTGTTTTTTGGAAAACGAAACAGCCCGGGCATTCCCCCGGGCTGTGTTTTGTTTTCGCTAAATACCGCCTGCTATTTACTGATAACCGCTAGTGGTGATGCCCGCTGCCATGAACGTGGCCGTGTTCCATCTCCTCATCTGTGGCGTCGCGCAGGCCGACAATTTTTACCTCAAACACCAGCTCTTTGCCCGCCAGTGGGTGGTTGAAGTCAAGTCGCACGTTGTTGTCATCGACGCTGTCGATGCGCGCCATCATTGGGTGGCCGTTTTCATCCTGCACCTGCAGTTCGACGCCAACCTCCAGTGGAATTTCTGTTGGGAACTGTTCGCGGGGAACATCCAGAAAGGCATCCGGGTCCAGTTCGCCGTAGCCATCTTCGGCGGCGACAATGACATTCTTGGCCTCGCCAATTCCCAATCCGTACAGTTCATCTTCCAGGCCAGGGATGATGTTGCCCGCGCCTTGCAGGAATTCCAGCGGTTCGTGTCCTGCTGAAGTGTCAATTAATTCGCCGTCGACATGCAGGGTGTATTCCATCGAAACAACCTGACCGTCCTGTACTGTTAATTTGCTCATGGTTCCTCTTTGTTTGATATGAAGCGCAGAAGCAGACTTCTGCAAAAGCCGACAGGCTACCATTGTACTTGCTTTTTGGATTTCCACGCGGCGCAATTTTGCGCATGATTGAGAAAACGGTCTCGCCGCGCGTTTTGCCGCAGGAGACCGTTTTTTTACTGATTACTGTTCGCTGATTACTGTGCTTTTCGGGCCTGTTCCACCACCTCGAGCAGTTCGGGCAAATCCATGCCCAGCGCTTTGAGCTTTTCGGGGGTAGGGATGCTGTTCCTGTCCCAGCCGCGGCGCTCATAAACGGCGTCCATCATCAAGTCATATTGCTTCTCGCGGTATTCGCGCAGTGCTTTCATCTTTTCTTCGGTGGACATGCCCGCCGGGTCAATGCCGACCAGTTCTTTCAGTTGCTTGTCGTAGCGTTCCTGGCGTGATTCGTACTCGACCTTTGTGACCGGCCCCATGGCGCGGTAGGGAACGTAGTCATGCTTGCGTCCCACGCGCCCCATGCGCATGGCAAAGACCTTTTGGAAGTTATACACCCGTTCCGATTGCGCCAGCAGAGTTTCGGGGGTCGTCGGAATGCCGGTCACGCCTTGATGAATCCAGGTGTAATTTTCGACATGCTCTTCCACTTTGGCCGGTTCTTTGGTCTGCTTGTTGTTTTCAGGCGAGATGTCGTTCCAGGGCAGTTTGCACAGGCCATGCAGGCTGAACCAGGTGCGCCACATCGGGAAGTAGTGCAGCGCCTCGGCTTTATCCTTGAAGGTGGGCAACAGGTTGTGAACCTGGTCCATGAAGATGAGCCAGGCTTCATCGTGCTGCGGGCCTTTGGTCGCCAGGCCATAGCCGCCCTGTTGGGCGATGGATTCTTTCGTCAGGTACTCCGAAATTTCCATGCCTTTGACTTCCATGCCAATATCATGCATGAAGACCGGGTCGGCGCCGAATTTTTCGGCAAAGTACTGCTTCATGTAGCGCACGCCCTGCCCAATGATGACGCCAAAGCCTTCGCCGCGCGCCATCTGGTGAAGCAGTTCCAGGGCCGCCGCGCCGTTGCCAAAGTTTAATTCCAGGCCGCCGGTATGTTCCTTTGTAATGAGACCTTCTTCATAGCATTCCATCGCAAAGGCCACGCAGTTAGCGAAGGAAATTGTATCGACTCCGTAGGTGTCGCAGTAGAAGTTGAGTTCCAGCACTTTTTGGGCATCGAAGTTGCCGATGTTGGCGCCCAGCCCGGCGGCGTTCTCATATTCGGGGCCATCGACCAGCACGCATTGACCGGCATACGGCCCGGTTTTGAGCGGGAAGTGGTCCACCCCGTGTGAGCAGGAGAGCGTGCAACCCAGCCAGCAGCCATCGGGCAGACCCTGGGTGAAGGCTTCCTTCCAGACCTTCGAGTCAATTTTGTAAGTTTCGGGGTGCGAGCCGTAACGGAAGTTGTGGGTGGGCAGCAGGTCGAAGTGGTCCATAATTTCGACGATGTTGGCCGTGCCGACTTTGCGCATCTGGTTTTGCTTGTCGTCCAATTCGGCAATTTCTTTATTAATGCGCTGCCCGGCTTTGCGGATGAGGGCCATATCGGCCACGCCGTTCAGGTCGCCGCCCATATCGGTAAAGCGGACGACGATGGCTTTGATTTTCTTGTCGCGGAAGACGCGCCCCGGCCCGCCGCGCCCGGCCTGCTTGAGACGGGCCTCCTTGCGGCGGACATCGTACCAGGAGGAGTTAATCATAGCGATGCGGGTATGTTCCGCCGCCTGACCGGTGGAGAGAACCGAAACCCCGCGTTTGCCCCGCTCATCGCCACCGATACGCTCGGTCAACACGTTACCAATTTGGTGGGCGTCTACCTCGCTGAGAGAGTTTTTGGTAATTGCGACCAGGCCGGTGTCACCGTCGATGTAGATGATGACATCTTCTTTGGCCTTGCCCTGAATTTCAAGCGCGTCGAAGCCGGAGAACTTCAGGAAAGGCGCAAAGTAGCCGCCAACATTGCTGTCGATGACGTTTTCGGTCAGTGGAGAAAGCGTTACCACGGTGGCCTTGCCGCTGCCGGGGTAGGCGGTGATGCCGCAAATTGGCCCATTGGCGATGACCAACTCGTTTTCCGGGTCGTTCCATTTCGTTTGGGGCGTTACCGCGTCCCACAAGAGTTTGAGCGCGAAGCCGCGCCCGCCGGTAAACAGGTCTTTCATCTGCTGCGTGACCGGTTTTTCGCGGATGGTGTTGTCTGTCAGATTGATATAAAGGGTGCGATTGGCATAGCCGCGCTCGACAGGGCGCAGTTCGTAATGGTATTCGGCCAGCAGGACATTTTCGGTCAGTTTTTCGGAAAGGGTCATGGATAGGGTCTCCTGGAATCAGAAATCTGAGTAGGGCAGGTATTCTGATTATGGCAGGAAAAGAGGGGTTTGGCTACTGATGATTGTCCCGTTTTTGGCGTGTCAGGAGGAATAAGTTCGGCGATTAGGGCCTGCATTGGAGCATATCGTAAATCTGATGGCTGGCCTGCGTTTGTTCTGGAGATGCGGGGGCGTTGGTTTGGATATCTTCCCACAACGGGCACAGAGCTGCATCCATGCCGGGGGTCAGCTGGTTGGAAAGGCGGGTCAGGTCAGCTGCGTTTTTCCATTCGCCTGTGTGGAGGAACGATTTAATGAATGGCAAAAGTTCATAGCCGTTGCGTGGAGCTAAACGATGTTTTTGGGCGGTTTTCCATAAGTCGGCGCTATCCTGCCAGCGTTTGTATTGTGCTGCCAGAGCGCCTTTCTGGTAGTAATAGCACCAGGGCAGATTGTCCTGTGTGCCGAGTATGGTATCGCGCAGACGGAAATCGGTAACAGCATCGGGCAGGATGTTTTCGAGGCGTGAATGCAGGGCCGCTTCTTTTATTGGGGGTGGGATTCTTTTGTAGTCTGCATATTCCGGCCCTAACACGCGCAGGCATTCTCTGTTTCTCGGATTGAATTGCAATACAATCAATTGTTCTGGCTGGCCGTTAAAATGCAGGGTGGCGTGGGATTTTGAAAGGGGAGATTCGTTTTCGGGCCTGGGTTTGGATAAAAGTGGTTGTGGGTCGGAAGAGAGCCAGTATGGAATGCGGCCATCTACATCGGGTCGCGTGGCGTATAGGGCGTTGATTGCCAGAGAGACGGAAAAATCAGGCTCTGCTGCTATCCGCGCTGGAGAATCGGGGAGTAAGGGAGGGTGGTAGGGGCCGGTCAGCAGCAACATGGTATGCGGGCGCATGGCGGGAATGCGCCAGGTCAATTGCCGGTAGAAATCTTTTTGAGTTTCCCAGACCAGCAAAAATTCGTAGTTAACGCGCGCGTGCCAGGCCGTCAATAACCCGGCCAGCAGGGCAATCACTATCCACCGGGCGCGTGGCTGGATGATTAACTCTAACAGAGCCGTCAGAATCAGGGCTGCGCCGGGGAAACCAGCCAGCACCAGGCGCGCGTTGCCTGGCCATTCGCTGAGATAGGCTGTGTAGCCGGCAACATAGGCTGGCAAGAACCCGGCTATCATGCCAACGGCTCCAACTGCCAGCGCGTTGAGGGGCCAGGCGGAAGAATCTGATTCTGTTGTGGCGGCATCGTTCGATTTTTTTACTCCGAACCAGGCGAGCGCACCCCCGGCCATCATCACGCACAGGAGAAGCACGTTGATACGGCGGCCCCAGTCCAGATATTCTGGCTTGAGAATGTAAAACCAGGAGGTCACCAGGGTAAGTACCGCATCGGGAATTCCATGCCGCAAGGCGGCCAGCACGAACAGATGCGGCCTGCTGAAAATTCCTTTCATCACACGGAAGGATTGTCGCAAGGGTTGGTAGAAGAGGCCTCGCCAGATAACCGCCGCAAAGAATAATGCGAAATAAGGCAGCCAGTGAAGCATGGTCTGACGTATCTTTTGCGCATGGGACAGGTTGGCAGGCAAGACGAAAAAGATAAATAATGGACGGAAGATTTCCAGGAACCAGGTATATTCGCTGGTGAAAAGATGCCCAACTTTGACGAGCAGGGCCAGCGTCGTCCATTGCCAGAATCTTTCGGGTTGCCGAATGGCTTTGAGCGTTAAGAAAATGGACAACCAGAGCAAGAAAAAACTGTACCAGACTTCAAAATACGCAATGGCGAAGACTTGTAGCGTGAAGAACGGATAGAGCGCAAAGAACAGCGCGATAGTGAAGGTCTGTTGTCGTTTTCCAGGCCAGACCTGATGCAAAAGCGCCCAGAACATCAAGACGCAGGCTGTTTTCCAGAAAAAGGCCAATAAGTGCCAGGCCAGGGGGGTGTATCCGAGCAGACGAAAGCCCAACAGGTAAATCCAGGTGGATTGTGGATGACCGTCATAGTGAAATAATTCAGTCAATCCCTTTGGGCCATCTATGAGTGAATAGTAGATAAAATGCCATTCATCGTATGAATAGCCCTGCCAGGGGAGCAGAAGGCCGTGCGCAAGCGTAAGCAGGCCAACCAGGGCGACCAGAGTGACCACGGCTGGATGATAGAGGGGTTGGAAAAATTTTTTCATGGGTTGGAATTATAACGCCCACGCGGCTTGTATGAGTTCCGTTATTTTCACTCTGGAATGCACCTTCATAACATGATAAAATTTATCAAAATAATCATAATAATTCCACCAACCCAAAGGAGAAGCCTGGATGACCGATTTCAAATTCACCTATTCCACCATGTTTAACCCGCCCGAAGAACTGCATCATCGCTATGACCTGGCGCTGGCCGAGCAAAAAGCCAGCCTGGGGGGGGAATATGCTATGTTCATCGATGGCAAAGACGTTTTTTCTGATGAAAAATTCGAGGACCGCACGCCTATCGATACCGACGTGGTGCTGGCCCTGATGCAAAAAGGCAATGCCGAACATGCCCGCCAGGCGCTGGCTGCTGCGCGCAAAGCCTTCCCGATGTGGAGCCGCACTCCCTGGCAGGAGCGGGTTGCCCTGCTGCGTAAAGCAGCGGACCTCATTGAACAACGGTTGTTCCGTTTGAGTGTGGCGATGTCGCTGGAAGTGGGCAAGAACCGCATGGAAGCCATTGGCGATGTGCAGGAAACTGCCGACCTGATTGATTACGCCTGCGACCAGATGGAAGCCAACAATGGCTACATCCAGACCCTCGGCAAGGACCCGCTCCCCAACCATGATTCGACCAACATTTCGATGCTGCGACCCTATGGTGTGTGGCTGGTCATCAGCCCGTTCAACTTTCCGTTTGCCCTCACCGGAGGCCCGGCGGGCGCGGCGCTCGTGACTGGAAACACAGTTGTCATCAAGCCCGCCACCGACACTCCCTGGATTGTGCGCCTGCTGGTGGATTGCTTCCGCGATGCCGGAATTCCTGATGGGGTGGTCAACTTCGTCACCGGGCCGGGGCGCACGCTCGGCCAGGCGCTGGTGGATAGTCCCGAAGTGGATGGCGTGACTTTTACCGGTTCTTTCGATGTGGGCATGAAGCTGTTCCGCGATTTTGCCGCGCGCAACTACATCCGCCCGGTCATCCTGGAACTGGGCGGCAAGAACCCGGCCATTGTCTCTCGTCACGCCAATTTGGAAGATGCCGCTACTGGCATTGTTCGCTCGGCATTTGGCTTGCAGGGTCAGAAATGTTCGGCTGCCAGCCGCATCCTGGTCGAAGAGCCGGTTTATGATGAGTTGACCGCTCGTCTGAAAGACCTGACCGATAAGTTGGTTATTGGCGACCCGACCGAACGCCAGACTTTTCTCGGCCCGGTTATTAACCAATCGGCTTACGAAGATTTCAAGAATTTCACCGAAGAATTGTCGCAGGCGGGGCGCTTCTTGACCGGCGGCAAGACGCTCAACAGCAATCTGACGAAGGGCTACTTCTGCCAGCCGACCCTGGCGGTGGATGTGCCTTTCTCGCACCCGCTCTGGCAGCAGGAGATGTTCCTGCCGATTGCCACGATTGGCAAGGTCAAAGACTTAAATGAGGCCATGCAAATCGCCAACAGCGTCAACTATGGCCTGACCGCTGGTTTCTATGGCTCGGACGAAGAAGCGAACTGGTTCTTCGAGAACATCGAAGCGGGCGTCTCGTATGCCAACCGTCCGCAGGGCGCCACCACTGGCGCATGGCCCGGCTTCCAGCCCTTTGGCGGCTGGAAAGGCTCCGGCTCAAGCGGCAAGAACGCTGGTGGCCTCTATTATCTGCCGCTTTATATGCATGAACAGGTTCGGACGCTGGTGAGGGTGAAGTGAGTCGGTCATCAGCAGTCGGTGAACCGTAAAAACTTTCCAACTGGGCGCGGCGCACTGGACAGGAAAAAACTTCCCAAAGGGGTGAACCTTTGGGAAGTTTTGTTTTCACAGATTACTCATCCGCTGCTTTTTTCTTCGACTTTTTGGCCGGTTTCGCATCTCCGGCAGGAGACTCGCCCTCGGACTCCGCTGCGGCTTTTTTGCTCTTTTTCGTGGGCTTTTCTTCGGCTGGCTGGGGTTCAGCCTCGGATTCGGCCTGACCGGTGGCAATGGCCTTGATGCGCTCTAATACCCGGCGGGTGACCAGACGGTTCATGGAATCCATTGCTACGGCATCGACTACTTCACGGGTTGGTTTGGTGCCGCCTTTGGTCTGTCGGGCAAATTCTTCGTTGGTCATCGCCAGGGTCGACCACAGGTTGCCAAACTCTTCTTCCAATGATTTCTGGTCTACGTCAATTTTTTCAATCCGGGCCAGTTCGTCCATAATCAGGCCGCGTTCCAGCCGCTTTTGGGCCACCGGGCGCGCCTGTTCTTCGATGAACTTTTCGCGGGTGGTATTGACCATTGTGAAGTATTTCTCCAGGGTTTCGAGCCCCTGCGATTTCAGGCGGCGCTCCATGTCTTCCAAAACGTGTTCGAGTTCGTGTTCGAGCACCTGTGGGGGGTACTTGATGGTTGCTCCGGCTTTGATTTGTTCGAGCAGTTTCTCGTAGTATTGGTCATCGTACTTGTCCTGCGATTCGCGATGGACGTTTTCGCGCATCTTCTGACGAAGTTCATCTACGGTTTGGCCCAGGCCGGTTTTTTGGGCTAATTCATCATTTAACTCGGGCAAGGTCACGCCGCGAATTGATTTGATGGTCACGGAGAATTGGACAGTTTGGCCTTTGAGCGATTCGTCGTCAAAGTCGTCCGTGTACTTGTGAGAAAATTCCACCACATCGCCGGGTTTCGCGCCGACCAGTTCTTTTGAGAAGCCGGGGAAGGGCCATTCGCCTTCTTTTGCCTCGCTGCGCATGACGACAGCATAACTGGGGCGCTCAAGCAGGGGTGTTGCGCCTTCTTCCGCATCCGCTTTTTGGCCGCTGACGGAGACCAGCACATAATCGCCTTCCTGGGCCGGGCGTTCCACGGTTTGGCTGGTGGCATACATCCGGCGCAAGTCTTCAATGGCTTCTTCCACTTCGCTCTCGGCGGGTTCGACCCATTCGTAGGGCAGACGCACGGACTTGTAATCGCCTAAATCAACGGTCGGCAGTAACGGGACGGTAAAGATGAATTTGGGAGGTTCGAGACTTTCGATGTTTTCGAGCGCTCCAGCCGCGGCAGGTTTGATGTCCGCTTCTTTCAACGCTTCCGGGTAAATCTCATCGACGAGAATTTCCACCGCTTCTTCGGTCAGCACGCCATCGCCATACAGGCGGCGGACAACATCATAGGGGGCTTTACCGGGCCGAAAGCCGGGAATTTTGACCTTCTCGGCGATGCGGCGGGCGGCCTTGCGGCGCGCGCCTTCCATCTTTTCCGGTTCAAGTTCGACAACCATCGTTATCTGATGGTCTTCGCGGGGGTGGGTTTCAATTTTCAAAGCAAACAATCCTTTCTGGTGTAGTGCGTGACGCTGTGGGGACAGAGGGAATCGAACCCTCACGCCTCGCGGCACATGATCCTAAGTCATGCCTGTCTGCCAGTTCCAGCATGTCCCCAGGCAAGCCTTTTTGCGGGCGGAATTATACCGCGAATTTTCCGGCGCTTTACCGGCAAAAACGGGCTAAAAACACGTTTACGGATTCAAGACCCAGACCTTGAGATTGTCCCAATGGACTTCGGCGGGTTTTGGGGTTGAGTTATTTGCCAGGCGCAACTCGACATAATTCAACCGCAAATTCCGCTCTGCGCTGAGTTTGCGATACAACATCGGCCGCTGGCCGACAAAGACGCCCAATTCGAGGCCGTGTTTGATTACGGTCAAAATCACAGGCTGGGAGAAGTCGACGCCGCTCGCCGCTGCCCCCAACTCGACGACTGGTTGCGGCTGTCCGGGTTTATTCCGAAAATAGATTTTCTCCGCATACAGGTCAAGCCAGCCATCCTGTGATTGCAAATGCAAGTCAAGGCAGTCGAAGGCCCCGACCTCCACATTCCACGCATCGCACAGCATCCAGTTCACTATTCCATCGCCACGGACCCAGCGCAATTCAATTTCAGCGACATAATTCGACATCACCACAGGGGTCGGGTCGGCAAACAACTGGTTATTGCCAAAAACCCGGTTACACGCGCCGGGCTCGGCCCGGAGCACATATTCACCTTGCTCGTAGCCCACCTCGCCCCTTTCACAATTCCCGCTCAACCGCAGATTGCTCCATTTTCTCCAGCCCTGCCCGGTTTGAGAAAAATCATCTTGGAATGTGGGGAAACGCCCCACAATAAACGTTAAAAATGGCTCGGCAAAGGTCTGCGCCGGATGCGGCGTGGGCGTCTTCGTCACCGTAGCGGTCGCGGTTGGCTCCGGCGTTAAGGTGATAGCGGGGGTGGGGGTCAAGGTTTCCGTCGGCGCATGGGAGGCGCTGGCCGTCGGTAACGCAGTTGGGATAGGCAATGGCGTGGCCTGCGCACAGGCCGCCAGCACAAACGCAAACATGAGTAACCAGGCCATTTTTTTTCATGCGCTCCTCCTCGAATTTTGGCTGGGTGATAATTCATTGTACAACGAAACATCCGCTCCTGACCGTTGAAGCGGGCCGAAATTGGTATAATCGCCCGGTTATCTTTTCCATTTCACTCTAGCGAGGGAACTTCACGCATGGGACGACTGATTAATCCCGATTCGGCGGGCAAGGAACGTACGCAACTGACCAAAGGCATTGTCCTGGCCATTCGGGAATTAGCCAAACAAACCGACACTGGCCCCGAATTTCGTGATTTAGCGGCCTTCATCTCACTGGCGCTGGCGCAAATCGCTGCGGGCATCGATGCCTCCGTGGCAGCCTGGGAAAAGCGCGACTACTGGGTCAAAGCCGATAAATTTCGTATGGAATGGCTGTGGGCCGGGCAATATGCCGAAAAGATGAAAACCGCCATCCTGACCGAAGATTGGGCCGGGGTGGCGCTGGTGATGACCCAAACCGCGCAAAAGCTCGCCAAAGTGCAGGTTCCATCCGGACACCGGCTGGGCCGTCCCTGGGTAGGCGCTTGGAAAGAATTGAATGGTCAATAATGTGGCAGGGCTTTTTATGACGATTTTAAGTTTGCTGCGTTAGAGGTTATTCGGATTGTCTATCAAAATGCGCGAAAAATAAAAGATTGATTTGTCATCCTGTTTTCGTTATACTATACAGCAGTGCTTTTGCAAAAACAGCCGAACAGGCTGTTTTGCAAATCCCAATCCCACTGTTTTTGGAGTCAATATGGATATTTTATGGTTGGGCAGTCGCCATGGTCTGAATGACTTTGAGCAGATTGCCGTCGCATTGGTTCTGGTCGCTGCATTTATTAGCCTGCTGTACGCCTGGTGGTTGCGCAGCACGGTGCTTAAGAATGACCAGGGCACCCAGGCGATGCAGGACATCTGGAATGCGATTCGGATTGGCGCCGATTCCTACCTGAATCGCCAGCTCAAGACAATCCTACCGCTCATTGGCGGCCTGACAGTGATTATGTTCTTGAGCGTGTATGTTGTCCCGCCTAGCCGCGAGGCGGTTGAAGAGTTCCAGGCATTAGGCCCACAAGCCACCACTCTGATTATTGCGATAGGGCGCACCATTGCATTTATTATGGGGGCGTCATTTTCGCTGATTGTTGGTCAATGGGGGATGCGGATGGCTGTGCAGGCCAATGTGCGCGTAGCAGCAGCTTCACGGCGAAGTTTTAATGAAGCGCTCTCAATTGCTTACTATGCCGGCACCTATACCGGCATGTTGACCGATGGGCTGGGATTGCTGGGCGGTACGCTCATCTTCATTGCGTTTGGCAAAGCCGCGCCCGATGCCTTGCTCGGCTTTGGCTTTGGCGGCACGCTGCTGGCCTTGTTTATGCGTGTTGGCGGCGGCATTTATACCAAAGCAGCCGATGTCGGCGCAGACCTGGTTGGCAAGGTCGAAAAAGACATCCCCGAAGATGACCCACGCAATGCTGCTGTGGTGGCCGACCTGGTGGGTGATAACGTTGGCGACTGCGCTGGCATGGCCGCTGACATCTTTGAATCTTATGAAGTGACCATTGTTTCTGGCCTGATTTTAGGTCTCTCGTTGGTCGCTCTCACTGGCGATTTGAAGTGGATTGTTTTCCCGCTTATCATTCGCGCGGTGGGCGTCATTTCATCTATCATTGGTACTTTCACGGTGCCAATTTGGGGCAAAATTGACCTGCCGCTTCTGGGGCGCGCCCACGATGCTGAAGAGTCGATGTTCCGCTCGTATGAAGTTTCCAGCGTTTTCACCGTGCTGATTTCTGTGTTGATTGCGGTCTTTTACGCAGATGATTGGCGGCTGGCCGCTCTGACTGCAATTGGCGTGGGCCTGGCAGTGGCCTTCAACCCGCTGACTTCTTATTTCACCTCGACCAAAAAAGACCCTGTCAAGGAGATTGTCTCCTCCACCGGCACCGGCCCTGCCACCACCATTCTCTCTGGTCTTTCGGTTGGCATGGAATCAAGCGTTTGGGCGCTGGTCGTCATTGTGGTGAGCTTCATCTTTGCGCTTCTCCTTTACAGCGGAGATGGCCCCGTTTATGTGTTATATGCGGTTGCCATGATTGGCATTGGCATGCTCTCGCACACCGGCAATAATGTGGCGATGGACTCCTATGGCCCTATTTCCGATAACGCCAATGGAATTGGTGAAATGGCCTGGCACGATATGGATGACCAGGAAACCAAAACCGCCCGTCAGATTATGGCTGACCTGGATGCAGTTGGAAACACGACCAAGGCCATCACGAAAGGCGTTGCAATTGCCTCAGCGGTGATTGCAGCGGTTTCGCTGTTCGCCTCATATATTACGGATGTGGGCCGTGTTCAGGCTCAATTGGGGCAGGTCATGATGGACTCCATCCGTATTTCCGATACGCGCGTTTTCATTGGGCTTCTGCTGGGTGGCGCATTGCCCTGGCTGTTTTCGTCGCTCTCCATTCGCGCCGTCAGCCGCGCGGCGGGGCATATTGTTGAGGAAGTTCGCCGTCAATTCAAAATCCCGGGCATCATGGAAGGTACGGTCAAGCCTGATTATGCCCAGGTCGTTGGGATTTCAACGGCCTCGGCCCAGAAGGAACTTATCCCGCTGGCGACCATTTCGGTCTTGTTGCCGATTGTGATTGGTCTGGTTCTGCAAGTAGAAGCCTTGGGCGGGTTTTTGGCTGGCATCATCCTCTCCGGCCAACTTCTAGCGGTTTTCATGTCTAACGCGGGGGGGGCCTGGGATAACGCCAAGAAGGCGATTGAAGACGAGCCGCGTGACCTGGCCAACAACACGGGCAAAGGCTCCGAACGTCACAAGGCCGGCGTGGTCGGCGATACCGTTGGTGACCCAATGAAGGATACCGCCGGGCCAGCGCTCAACCCGATGATTAAGGTAGCCAACCTCGTTTCGCTGCTTGCCGCGCCGATTATCGTCAAGTATCCGATGATACGCGAAGATGGTTCGCTCGATGTCGTCGTGGCGTTGGTTGCGGTTGTTCTGCTGGCTGGCACCGTTTGGGCGATTACGCGCTCCAAAGCGAGGGTAGACGTGCTGAAGGCCTCCTGAACAGGCCTGCATGTTCCTTAAACACAAGGACATCCGTTCATCGGATGTCCTTGTGTTTTACACCTTGGTCAGTGTCACAAAAACCATCGGTTTGCGGCGCGTTTCGTTGTAAATGAATGTTTTGACTACATCGACGATATCTTTCTGCATGTCCAGCCCGCCATTGTGGATGACATCTATGACCCGTTTTTGCACCAGAGGAATGAGCGTTTCGGCGTCTTCATTGGAGACAAAGCCGCGGGTAATGATTTCGGGGTTGTCAAGCAGGCGGTTGGAGTATTTATCAATTCCTAAATTGACGATGAGAATACCAGAGCGGGCCAGTTGCTCTCGTTCTCGCATCACGTCTGGGTCTGCATCGCCAATCGAGCCTCCTTCGACCACCACATAGCCACCCGGAATCCGCTCACCGAGCGAGAGTTTTCCATCTCCCAGTTCGACAACCTGTCCGTTCTCAACCACAATGATATTTTCTTGCGGAATTCCCATTTGCCCGGCCAGCCAGGCGTGGCGTTTGAGCTGACGCAGTTCGCCATGGATGGGCATGAAGTATTTGGGGCGTACCAGGTTAAGCATCAGTTTTTGTTCTTCCTGGCTGGCGTGACCAGAGACATGAACCGGGGCAAGGCTATCGTAAATCACATTCGCGCCCAATCGCAACATCCGATTGATGGTTTTACTGATGCTTTCTTCATTGCCTGGGATGGGGTGCGAAGACAGGACAACCGTATCGGTGGGGAGCAGGTCAAATTGGCGGTTTGTTCCGGCAGAGAGCCGCCCAATGATGGACGAAGGTTCGCCTTGTGAGCCAGTACACATCAAGACCACCTGCTCAGGCGGCAGTTTCAGGGCAGAGTCGATGGTCACCAGGGTTTCATCGGGGACGAGCAGGTATCCAAGTTTGCGGGCCATCTTGGCGTTATCGACCATGCTCGTGCCTACAAACGCCAGTTTACGTCGATGCCTTACGGCAGCATCGGCCACTTGCTGCATGCGCGAGATGAGCGAGGCAAACGTGGCGATGATGACCCGTCCGGGCGCATTCTCAATGACTTCATCAAGCGCAGGGCCAATCACCCGCTCCGAGGGAGTCCAGCCGGGGCGTTCGGCGTTGGTCGAGTCACTTAAGAGCAAATCGACTCCCCGCCGGGAAAGTTCTGCAAGTTTTGCGTAGTCAGTGGGCCAGTTGTCAACGGGAGTGTGGTCGAATTTGTAATCGCCGGTATGTACCACCAGCCCGGCAGGGGTGGTAATTGCCAGACCAACTGCATCGGGGATGGAGTGGCAGACGTGGAAAAACTCGACTTTGAATGGGCCAATCTGCGTGGTTTCGCCCGCGCTGATGCGGCGCAGGTCGGCTTTGGAGGCCAGCCCATTGCGAGCCAGTTTGACTTCTACCAGGCCGAGGGTGAGTTGGGTTCCGAAAATGGGGGCCGGTACACGTGGCACTACGTGGTGAATGGCGCCAATGTGGTCTTCGTGTCCGTGTGTGATGATAATGCCAGAGACCTGATGGCTTTTATCGTAAAGGTATTCAAAATCGGGGATGATGTAATCGACCCCAATCATGTCGTTTTCGGGGAACATCAAACCGGCATCGACCACCAGAATCTGGTTGTCGAACTCGTAGGCCATCATATTCTTGCCCACTTCCCCCAGCCCCCCCAGGGGTATAATTTTAAGTTTTTGACTCATGTTACTGAAAAATTCTCCTGAATTTTGTTGTTTTATCTCCGCCCATGGCGGTTAAGTTTATGGAAAAAACAAAACCCCCTTTAACTAGGGGTGGGTCAACCACTGTGGCTGGCCTTCAAACGACTGCCCTGCGGGCAGGTAAAGTCTTTTAAGAATAAAGACAGTATAAGCACAGGCAGGAGATTTGTCAAACATCTGGAATCGGCGCGGCCTCCACCCGGTTTCGTCCGGCTTGTTTGGCGGCGTAGAGGGCCTGGTCGGCGGCCCGCAACACCTCGGTCTGGTTGTGTCCATGTTCCGGGTAGACAGCAATGCCTATCGAGATGCTGGTATGCAGGGTATGGTGCTTGTAGGTCAAAGAAGAGTTGGCGAAGCGTTTTCGCCAGGCTTCAGCACGCTGCCAGGCAATCGGCAAGGGCGCGCCGACCATGATGACGCAAAATTCCTCGCCTCCATAGCGGCAGGCAATATCGGAGCGGCGGCTTTCACGCAACAGAAGGTTCGCTAATGATTTCAAGACCAAATCTCCGGCTTCGTGTCCGTAGGTATCGTTCACTTTTTTGAAGTGGTCAATGTCGAGCATCAGGATGGAAATGGGCAGGTCGTCACGGCTGGCTCGCGCAATTTCCCGTTCGATGGTTTCATCGAGATAGCGGCGGTTGTACAGGCCGGTTAATGGGTCGCGAATGGCTTGTTCACGAAGACGCGCCTGGAGTTGTTCAATTTCGGCAATTTTGGTTTCCAGCCGTTTGTTGGCGCGGCGCAGGTTTTGTTGGGCTTTGCGCCGTTCAAGCAGGGCTTGCTTAATTTTCTCGAACAGGCGCGCATTTTCGATGGCAATGGCCGCCTGCGTGCTGAAGGCGGCCAGACGCTGGGCGTGTTTTTCGTTAAAGAAATTGGGAACGGCGCTGTCAAGATTCAAGAAGCCGACCACTTTGTTCTGCACGATGATGGGCGCCCCAACGTGAGATTCAATCCATTCCGCTTCGGGAACTTTCACCCAGTGCGGGTCGGTTTTTGTATGAGGGGTGACCACTGGCTTTTTGCTCTGATACATCATGCGCAGGTTGAACACCTCGCGGAATTTGAATCTTAACGCTTTCATCTGCGTTATCGAGGTGCCATATTTTTCGTATCCTTTGGAGCCAACGTAGGTAATGTAGGGACCTTCAATGAGCGCGACATTGGCGGCATCGTGCGGCACTACCTGGCCCACGTTTTCCAGGATGAGATTCAAAATCTCATCGAACTTCAGGCTTGAGGTGAGAACTTCGGCAGTGTGAGTGAGCGATTCTGCCAACATGCGCTGTTCGCGTTCGGCCTCATGCGCCTGGCGGCGTTCGGTAATATCCAGACCCAGGCTGGCCATGCCAATGCATTGGTTGTTTTCGTTCTTGAGGGCAATATTCGTCCAGGAAATTAACCGTCTCTGCCCAACCCGGGTGCGCATGGTCGATTCATGCCGCGATACGATAGCTCCGCGCTGAACAGCGCGCGAAAAATTCCGCCGGGCATCACCATCGGCGTCGATGAACCTCTCAAACCAGTTTTGTCCCAGAATTTCATCACGCTCCCAGCCGCTGATTTCGACAAAATGGTTGTTGCAAAAGGTCAGATTCCCGTTGGCATCGAGCATAACTGCCAGCAGATGGATATTCTCTAAAATCTCTCTAAAACGTCGTTCTGTTTCGCGCAGCGCAGTTTCAGCCTGCTTGCGCTTGGTAATATCAATGATGAATCCAATCGCAGATTCCACCTGGCCTTTATCGTTCAGGGTGGCCGAGACGGTGATTTCGCCCCAAAAACACTCGCCCTGGTGATTGACATACCGATTTTCAATGTGATATTGCTCGATTTCTCGCTGTATCAGGGCGCGGTGCTGTTCACGGTTATAGTGAACATGGTTTGGATGGAGGAACATGGCCTCCTCCTGGCCGATTAATTCGGCTGGTTCAACGCCGAGCATGGCGGCCCAGCGGTCGTTTACAAACTGGTAGCGTCCATATCGGTCTATTACTCTAATTCCCAGACCGGCATAATCAAAAATCAGTTTGAGTTGTGCGCGGCCTCTGCGGAGTTCTTCCTCCACTTTTTTACGCTCGCTGATGTCCATTTGGGCCGTCAGCAGGCATTCTTCTCCCTGGTATGTAATTTTTCGGAACGATGAAATCACCCAGCGCGGTTTGCCGCTGGCGGTGCGCATATGCAATTCGATGCCATCGACTGGATGGCCGTTGTGTATCTGTTCGACCAGTTTATGCCGGTCAGCAACATCGTCATAAAATCTAAAGGTTTGATATTCTGCAAGGTTTTTGCCTTGCAGTTCGTAAAATTCAATTCCGACCGGGTTGGCATACAAAATGCGGCCTTCTGCGAGTGTAGTGATTGCCAATGGGAATGGGGCGGTTTTCAAGATATTATCGAGCGTTTCCTGGCTGCGAATCAGGTCTTGTTCGACCTGTTTTCGCTCAGTGATGTCATGCAACACAACCAGCCAGCCCCGTTGCTGACCTTGTTTGTCGGTCACAGGGATGTTCTCGACCTCGTAATATCGGTCGAACGGTAGGGGAATGTGCAGGTGCTGGCGGATTGCGCTGTTCAAGATGAGTTCTCGTAGTGGGTGAAAGGCCGGTAGGACATCGGTGAGCATCTTCCCAAACACGGCTTTGTGCTCTACTCCAAGCAGGGTTTGGGCCGAAGGGTTCAGGTCAATGAGCCGATTTTGCGAGTCGAGGGTGATAATCGCATCGCGCAGATGTTCCAGCACCAGGTCACGGGCCAGTGGAACAATTTCCAGGATGCGGTAGCGCAGGATGCCCCAGCCCAGTACCAAACCACTAAGCGCGTAAGCCAGTGGGTGTAGTTCCAGACCGCTGGGAGAAAATGGTTCAGTAGGGGCAATTGCCGCGTAGGCAATGTTGCTCAGCCAGGGCGTGAGCGCGCCCAGGGTTAAGACCCAGGCTTGGGCGCGGGAGGTTGGCGAAAGCCGCAAAATGGCGCCTGCCAGGATGGCGGTGGCAATCAGCCGCAATGCGTAGTAGTAAATTAGAAACCCCCAAAAAATGGAGATTCCTCCTGCCCAGCGATTATTCCAAAACAGGGAATGGTTCTCGTTGGTGTATGCGAGCAGGGCTGAGGCAATTGGTATGAGCCATAAAATGTACAAGACTCTACGCCGGATAAGTTTTTCCTGCCGCGCATATTCAAGGATGAAAACCAGGTACAAAACCGAGGAAATACCTGCTCCCAGAATTTCTATGGCTTGCCAGGTGCTTTGTTGCTCAGGCCCAACCAGGATTTTTGTTCCGGCGCTGAAGCCCCAGGCCATCACCGATAGCATCAACAAAGCCAGCGGCAGACTGCCCGGCTGTGCGCGTTGCCTCCAGGCAACCATCGCCGCGACTGCGGCGACCAGCGCGCCCATAAATTGAACACCGGCCAGGGTTGCTTCGAGGCCCGTCATGGCTGTGGTCTTGACCTCCAGTGTGGATGGTTCTTTACCGTCGCCTGCGCAAACGGTCCATCAGAAGATTGTATTTCAGGCGGCGTGATTCGATGTCTCTCTGCAAAATTTTTCGTTCTTCTTCGGCGGTGGTCTGTTTCAATTTTTCCTTCAATGCTTCGATATCCTGAAGCATTTGGACTTCTTCAGGAACGAAGTTGTTGCTTTTCAGCAATCCGTAGCCCAGCCGAACCTCCTCAGGAGTGTCGAAATATTCATCTAACGAATTCAACCGTTTGCCCTGCCCCGGCAGGTTTTGAAATTCGCCACGCTCGATGGCTTCGCGCAGTATTTCGTCAATGGTTCTGGACATGTTTCTCCTTAAGTAAAGGATACCTTTTATATCATATTTCGTTCCGGCCAATGTTGCAAGCGTGTCTTAGCAGGGCCGCACATCATGGTAAACTACTTCAGAACTTTTTTCCAGGAGCGAACCATGACCCATCTTCTCTATCAAACCGATGCTTACCTCCAAAAGTTTAAGGCAATCATCAGCGTTGTGGATGCCGCCGCGCGGGCGATTGTTCTCGACCAATCGGCATTTTACCCTGGAGGCGGCGGCCAGCCATGCGATTTTGGCGCGCTGACCGTTGCTGGAGTGACCTATCCGGTGACGCAGGTTAAAAAACAAGGCGTAGATGTCATCCATGTTTTGGGGGGCGAGGCTCCACTTCCAGCGGTCGGCGCGGTTGCAACAGGGGTGATTGACTGGGAGCGTCGTTATAACCTGATGCGCACGCACACCGCGTTACACATTCTATGTGGCTGCGTGTTTCGCGACTATGGCGCGTTGGTTACGGGTGGGAACATGGACCCACTTGAGGGACGGATGGATTTCGAATTTGAGACCCTGCGAGGGGAACTGGTTGGGGAAATTGAGGCGGCGGTTAACCGCGAGGTGGCTGCCGCGCGCGAGGTGCGCGTCAACATCTTGCCGCGCGAGCAAGCCTTTCAGATTCCGGACCTCATTCGCACCAAAATTAATCTTCTGCCTGAAGGAATCAACGAAGTTCGCACCGTCGAGATTGTTGGACTAGATTTGCAGGCAGATGGTGGCACGCATGTCAGGAACACCTCTGAGGTGGGAAACATTAAGGTAGTCGATTACAAGTCAAAGGGCGCCATCAACAAGCGCATTTACATCAAAATCTCATGAAACGAATTTTTGCCTTTTCACTCTTGTTATCCATATTTGCCGTCTCTTGTTCGACCCAGCCTACTCCAGACCCGCAGACTCAAATTCGGGCGGCGGTGGCGGCCACGCTGGCAGCGATTCCCACCAATACACCGGCCCCCATCCCGACACCCTACCCAACTCAGACGCCGGTTTCGTTGGTCAACCTCTTTTGTTCGTACCGCTTTTGCATTGGCCACCCGCAGGATGTATATCTCATGGACCAGGGCGCGCGGCGTAACCCGCCCATTCCCAGCACTTATGATTATGGCGCTTTATTCAGTTACAGCACCAGCCTGTTCTTGCAGGTTGCCTGGACGTTGAGCGGGCCGTCATTTGACCCGCAAGGCGCCATGCGGCTGATTATGGATGAAACCGAGCAGTTTCAGGGCAATATGGAGACCATCCTGACCCCAACCCTGAACATTTTTTATACCCCCATCACAGTTACCAGCCAATCGATGCTGCCTTTCGGTGGGATGGCTGCCTGGCAGTGTGGCGGACGGGATTTTGTTTGGAAGGTCTATACGCCGCAGGACGGCATGGCGCCGGGATTGCTGGCCCAGGCAGTCGAAAAGTTCAGGTGTGAGTAAAAAAAGTGGGGCGAGAGAACCTCTCGCCCCACTGCACTATCAGAATCGCCGATAAGGACCGCGGTTCGCTGGCTGTCTTATCGTATTATTTATATGGCTGAAACTGACTCTCTGGCCTGTCGAAAATGCGCGCGGTCGTGTTCAACCATGAACCCGACCAGTTCTCGCAGGTGGGTGGGGCCGAAGATAGTGTGTCGGGCCGGGCGTTCCCATTCTTGCGGTGAAAGCGTTTTGAGTTTTTCCACCAGCCGGGCGCGGGCGGCGACGAATTCTTGAAAGGCCGTTTGGCTGTCTTGTTCGTGATAGCGGCGCTGTTCGGCCCATGGGTCGGTGTTTTGCCCGGTGATGACTGGGTTTTCTCTGTTCAGCACAGCCTCGACCCGCGGCAGGTTCACTTCGGTATCGACATCGCGCAGGTGACAGAGAATTTCGTTGAAAGCCCATTCGCCTGGCGCGGGGCGTAGCGACCATTTCTGCGGGGGGGTGATTCGCGTGAGATGATGAATCAGCGCTGGCGCGGCATGGAGCGCGGCAATCAGGGATGCGGGGGAGCTCAGGTTGGCTTTGAGCGCCGAAATATCCGTCGTTTCCAGAAAGGTTCTTAAGTCTGATATTGTTCCCTGGGGGATTCCCTCTGCTTCTGGCGAGACCTGCCCGTTGGCTTTGAGCCAGAAAACCGGGATGCCAGCCTGCCGCGCGGGGATGACATCGCGCTCGATGCTGTCACCCACCATCAGCAGGGGACTCTCTCCATCCCAGCCCAGGTGGCCCAGGAATTCGCCAAAGTAGGACACGGAGGCCTTGGCGAAGTGGAAGGTCTGAAAATCCGATATCAGCCGGAAGGGGTAGGCTTCGGGGGCCAGATTGGCCCAGCGCAGGCGGTGCAGGATGGCTTTGCGTGGAAAGAGCGGGTCGGTGGCGACGGAGATGCTCCAGCCACGTGAAAATGCCCATTCAACCAGTGATACAGCTTCGGGGCGCGGGCGGGTGAGCGGCTGAAGAGTGGGGAAAATTTCATCATAAAATTGTTCAATTCGGTCGGCTACTGCCTGGCGGGTCGTCCCTAACGGCGGGTAAAACTGTTCGCTAAAAACTTCCTCCAGGGTTTGGTCGGGGCGCGTGCTTCGGTACATTGCCATGGTGGAGCGCATCAGTTCCTGGAGCATTTGGTCGGGCGGCACGACATCGGCCAGATGTGCGGCCAGTTTTTGAAAATAGACTGGCACGAGGGCTTCAATGTTTGAATCGAGCAGGGTGTCATCGAGGTCGAAGAGCAGGTAAAAGGTCGTCATGGTTTCACGTCAAAGATGGGGGGCAGGGGGTGGCATTCGCCGCAGCCAACGTGCGGTTCTTTAACATTTCGTCCGGTTTTGTTGCAATAGGCGTTGACTTGAACCCGGCGCATGAACATAGCGCTGAGCGGACGGGTGATGGTTGGTTTGAGTTGCAGGTGTTTGCAGGCGTTGGCGCGGGCAATGCCCGGAACAGGGCAGGTCTTGCACAGGTCGGGCGACCAATCTTGCCGGGCGGCTTTGAGCAGGCGGCATTCTTCTACGGAGCGTCCGCGGAAGTAGTCGCTATAGAAGTAGTTGCAGTCGATGCCAGAAGGGGTTCGCATGGGGATTTCCAGTTTTCGATTTTGGATTCTAACATTGAAACAAAAGCCCTGGGCGGGTTTCCCAGGGCTTATTAGCAAAACTTTAATCTTCAGGTCAGACACGGGTGACATATTCGCCAGTTCGGGTATCCACGCGAATGACATCACCTTCTTTTACAAAGTTTGGAACCTGTACTTCAACCCCGGTTTCTGTGCGAACTTTCTTGGTGACGCCGGTGGCAGTATCACCCCGTACGGCTACTTCGGCATACTCCACTTTTAAGTCAACGGTTAAGGGGAGCTCAACATCCAGCGCTTCCCCTTTATAGAAGGTCAATTTGCATTCCATTCCTTCTTTCAGGAATACGGCGCTTTCGCCCAGGATGTCGCCTTTGACGGCTGGTTGGTCGAAGGTGTCATTATCCATGAAATGGTAAAAATCGCCATCGCTATAAAGATACTGTGCGTTGTGATAGTCGAGTTGCGCATCGGGAACGCGGTCGCCGGACTGAAAGGTTTTTTCGATGGTGGAGCCGGTACGCAAGTTGCGTGCCTTGACTCGAATGGTGGCGTTTCCACGGCCTGGCTTGTGGTGACTGTATTCCAAAACCTTGTATAACTGGCCATCATATTCAAAGGTCACGCCTTTGCGTAAATCATTTACATCAATCATGCTTTCCTCTTTCCTTAATCTTTGCTTGTTTAATTAAGCGGCGGGATTATAGCATTGGATGGGCAGGCTTGGCAAGGAGGTCTAATCTTTCGCCTTGGCGGTTTCGATAATCTCTGCCACCAAATCATAGCGGTGAAATTGCGGCATGATGTAGATGCCCTGACCCCATTCTTTGATTTTTTGAATGAGTTCGATGGCAATTTTCACGCCTTCGGCAGAGGCCTGCTCTCCAGCCTGGTGGATACGCTCTATCGTTTCCTCCGGAATCACAATCCCCGGCACTTCATTTTGCAGGAAATTGGCATGTCGCACGCTGACAAGCGGGAGAATGCCGACCAGCACGGGTTTATCGAGCAGGTTTCCGTTGGTCTCGGTGAATTTATCGAGAAAGGCTTTGGCCTTTTCGGGATCGTAGATGGGCTGAGTCAGGAAGAAATCGGCCCCGGCTTTGAGTTTGCGCTTCAGGTTCTTGATTTCGCTTTCGGGGTCGGGCGGGCAAAGGTTGAGCGCCGAACCGGCAAAAAAGCTGGTGGGCTGGCCGATGGATGTGCCGGAATGGTCTACCCCGGTGTTAAAACCCTGTTTAATCAGCTTAATCAGGCCGGAAGGCACCAGGTCGTAGTTATCGGCGGCTTCAGGGTAATCGCCAATTGAGGTCGGGTCGCCCATCACGACGAAGACATTGCGGATGCCGAGGGCGTGCGCGGCCAGCAGGTCGCCTTGCACGCGCAGCAGGTTGCGCCCGCGCGTGGGGAAGTGCAGGGTGGTTTCGATGCCAACCTGACGCTGAATGACATCGCACACCGCCCAGGCCGACATTCTCATGCGCGCCATGGGGCTGTCGGCCACGTCAATGACATCGGCCCCGGCTTCCTTGAGCAGCGAGGCGGCGGCCACCAGTTTTTGGGTGGCCAGGCCGCGCGGCGGGTCCATTTCGACCGCGTAGACAAACTTTCCGGCGGCGAGTTTTTGGGCCAGTTCAGAGGGGGCTTCGGCGGGTTCGTTCTCCGCTTTGGGAACGGTTATCAGGCTGATGGGTTCGACCGCGACTTTCGATGCGGTATCCAGCGTTTGGCGCATGGCGGCGATGTGTTCGGGGGTGGTTCCGCAACATCCGCCGATGACATTGGCCCCGGCTTTCCAGAATTCGAGGGCGTAATCGCGGAAGTATTCGGGCGCGGCGGCGTACATGACGCGCCCGCCAACATGCTCGGGCCACCCGGCGTTGGGTTTGACCCAAAAACGCGCTTCGGGGGCGGCGCGGCGCATTTCTCGCAAAATGCGGATGAGTTGGGCAGGCCCGCCGGAGCAGTTCACGCCGATGACATCTGCGCCTGCTTCTGCCAACGCAGTGGCGACTTTGGTGGGGTCATCGCCGAGCAGCGTGCGGTCATCGCGGGTGAAGGTCATGGTGGCGACGACGGGTAAAGGCGGATGACCATCCGCCCTTACGGCTTTGGCGGCATGGATGGCTTCAACCGTCTCGTACAGGTCGGTCATGGTTTCGATGACGATTAAATCGACCCCAGCAGCGGCCAGGGCGCGGATTTGCTCGGTAAAAGCCTCACGCGCTTCGAGCGGTTGGACGCGGCCATAAGGCGCAATTCGCACTCCCAGCGGGCCAACGTCTCCGGCCACCAGCACCGCTTTGCCTGATTCGTTGATGACGCGGCGGGCAATTTCGACCCCGGCGCGGTTAATTTCAGTCAGATTGTCTTCCAGGCCGTGTTTATGGAGTTTGTAGCGGTTGGCGCCGAATGTGTTGGTCAGGATGATTTGCGCCCCCGCTTCGATATATTGGCGGTGCACATCGGCAACTTTGGCAGGGTCGCTCAGGTTGAGCGCGTCGAAGCAGTGGGTGTGTTCCACGCCGTGAGCGTGGAGCAGAGTTCCCATGGCGCCATCGGCGAGGATGGGGGTGGGGGATGAGAGGAGGGTGAAGAATTTGTTCATTATTGCTCCGTGATTGCTCCGTGGCGCAAATTGTCAATTTGCGTTACATGTCATATTTGGAAAATGACCACTTCCAGTTTGACCAGTCATCAGTCAAACCGGCTTTTACAGGATTGTGAAGTACATACCTTATGATTCTGCCAAGTTCGTCATCATCACGAACGAAATGATCGTAGTTTTCGTGTTGCCAGAATGTGCCTTCCTGACCGAGTATCAGGTTCGCTTGTCGGGCGGTATGGCGTTTCAAAGAGTGCATGATGGTTGCCAGGCTATGGAGGTTGCCGCCTGTGTTTTCAAGCGGTTTGAAAACCAGGTGCCCATGATTTGGCATGATGCAGAAGGCTTCCAGGCTGTACGCTTTTCCATCACGATAGTGAATGCTTTCCGCGAGCATATCGGCAATTTGTGGGTTTGCGAGATGCGTTGGGGCGCAGGCTTTGTCGAGAAACTCATCCCATTTGCCGAACCAGCGACGGGAGGCGAGGTCGGTTTGTTGGGCGCGTTCTGCGGGGTCGGCAATCTGCGCCAATAATCGTTCAGACCGTTCCTTTTCTTCGCGCAGTTTTTCTATCGCTTCAATAGGGAGTGAGCCCGCCAGCCTGAAGGTGACAAAAAAGGTTGCGCCTTCAGGCTGGATGTGGGGCAGCCGCCTACGATAGAACGGTTTGTAAGAGAATTGACTCATGGTGTGGCGCGTGGCGTGGCGCAAATTACCAATTTGCGCTACTTCATCAACTGCTCCACCCGGCTTTCGCCAACGCTGTAGTATTTTGCCTGCGGGTGATGCACGATAATGGCGGCGGTGGATTGTTCGGGGATGAGCTGGCAGGCCGGGCTGAGGCTCATGCCGAGTTCGCTTTCGGCGGGGAGCAGGTCGAAAACTTTGCGGTGGTCTTCCAACTCAGGGATGGCGGGGTAGCCCCACGAGTAGCGTTTGCCCTGCCCGGCGGGGAGGCCCAACTCGCGCAGGATGTGCTGGTGCAGGTAGTCGGCAGTCGCTTCGGCAGTTTGGACGGCCAGCCCATGCACAAAGTAGCCTTCGGTGTAGTCGTGGGCGGCCTGAAGCGCATCAAATTTTTGGGTGGCTTCCTGCCCAACGGTGACAACCTGGAAGGCGACGACATCTATTTGGCCAGATTCGACGCTGGCGAAGTAGTCGCTGAGGGCCAGGTGGTCGTCGTAGGGTTGGCGGGGGAAGGTGAAGCGAGTCAGCGGACGAAGCGGAGAATCGGATTCGGGAACGGATTGGGAAGCGGAAAAACGGATGTCGGCGGGGTCGTAGATGATGAGGTCATCGCCATCGGCCTGGCAGGGGAAGTAGCCATAGACGGCCTGCGGTTTGAGCCAGCCGGTTTTCATCGCGTCGCGCTTCATGCGTTCCAGGCGGGCGTCGAAGTCGGCTTTGAGCCTGGTCCATTCTTCGCCGTGCGTGTTTTTGGCTCCCCAGGAGAGGCGGTAGAGTTCGTTGATGTTGAGGTGCTGGAAAACCATTTCGAGCGGCATGGCGCGGACAACCTTCCAGCCAAAATTAACGCCCTGCGGGAGCGAAATCGGCTGAGGGGCGATGTCGCTGCGTTTCCCTGTCTCCCTGTTTCCTTGTTTCCCTGTTTCACGCCCTAACTCCATATCCGCGTCTTTTTGCAGTTTTTCGATAAATGCAGGGCGTTTGGAGTCATCTATCAGGATGTCCATCGTTTCCAGGCCCTCGAAGGCGTCTTTGCAGTAGAACACGCCGGGCTGGTAGTAGCCGCCGTCTTCGGTTTGCAAAATGCGCCGCCCAAAACGGCGGTTGATGGCCGCGCCGCCGATGAGAACGGGGAATTTTAGCCCGCGCCGTTGCAGTTCGTTGACGATGAGCGGCATTTGCTTGGAGGTGCTGACAAGCAGGGCGCTGAGGCCGATGGCGGTGGCGTCCACTTCGACGGCTTTGCTGATGATGGTTTCGGCGGGGGTCTGCTTGCCCAGGTCAATGACGGTGTAGCCGTTGTTGACGAGGATGGTCTTGACCAGGTTTTTGCCGATGTCATGCACGTCGCCATAGACGGTGGCGAGGACGACCGTGCCTTTGGTGACGCCTTCGACCTTCTCGAGGTAGGTTTCAAGGTGGGCGACGGCTTTTTTCATCACTTCGGCAGATTGCAGGACGAAGGGCAGAATCAGTTCGCCCGCGCCGAATTTGTCGCCGACTTCTTTCATGGCGGGGAGCAGAATGGTGTTGAGGACGCTCACGGCGGCTTCGTGGTTGGATGTGCCGTTGACGCTGGCGGTTTCTTTGATGATTTCATCCACATCGGCTTCAATGCCATCTTTGTAGCGCGCCACAATGCGGAAGTGCAGGCGCTGGGCAACGCTCATGCCTGCGGTGGGGTCGGCTTTTTGGGTGGAGGTATCTTCGGTTTTGCCCTCGAAGGATGCGATGTAACGCTGAAGGGCATCGGGGCGGCGGTTGAAGATGAGGTCTTCGGCCAGTTCGCGCTCTTCGGCGGGGATTTCGGCATAGGGTTTGATATGCGCGGGGTTGACAATCGCCATATCCAGCCCGGCGCGCACGCAGTGATAGAGCATGACTGAGTTCAGGGTCGGTCGGGCGTTGGCCGAGAGACCAAACGACAGATTGGAGACGCCCAGCGAGGTGAGAACGCCGGGCAGGGCCTGTTTAATCAGCCGGATGCCTTCGATGGTTTCGATGGCGGAGTTGGCAAATTCCGGGTCGCCGGTGGCGAGGGTGAAGGTCAGGTCGTCAAAAACGAGGGCGGAGGGGGCCAGGCCGTGTTCGTTCACGGCCACATCGTAGATGCGTTTGGCAACTTCCAACTTGCGCTGGCGGGTTTTTGCCATGCCCTGCTCATCAATCGTCAGGATGATGACGGCGGCGTTATGCTCTTTGGCGAGTTTGAAGACCTTATCGGCTTTTTCGCGCCCGGCTTCAAAGTGGGTCGAGTTAATGAGGCAGCGCCCCGGCGCGGTTTTGAGCGCCACTTCCAGCACGTCCAGTTCGGTGGTGTCGATGACCAGCGGCAGGTCAATGCCCGCCGTCACCAGTTTGCGGATGACCTGCTTCATCAGGTATGGTTCATCGCCGCGCTCGGTGACGGCAACGGAAATATCCAGCCCGTGCGCGCCGTTGTCCACCTGGTCGCGGGCCACGCTCAGGATGGAATCCCAATCTTCGGCCAGCAGCAGGCGTTTGAAGGCGCGGCTGCCCTGGGCGTTGCAACGCTCGCCAATCAGGAAGGGGGCAGGGTCTTGCTGCATGGCGAGGGCCTTGATGCCGGAGGCCAGTTTGGGCGCGGCAGCCTGGGGGCGGGGAGGATGCTCTAGCCTGGATACTTTTTCGACCAGCAGTTTCAGGTGCGCGGGCGTGGTGCCGCAGCAGCCACCCACGACCGAGATGTTGTTTTTGGTGACGAATTCGTAGAGCGCGTCTGCGAAAGGTTCCGGCTCGAGCGGGTAAACGGCCTGACCATCCACATTGAGCGGCAGACCGGCGTTGGGGATGCACGAAACCGGCAGGCGGGTGTTTTCGCCGAGAATGCGGATGGGTTCGCGCATGTGTTCGGGGCCGGTGGAGCAGTTCAGGCCGATGACGTCAATCGGCAGGCCTTCCAGAATGGCGATGGCGGCTTCGGAGTCGGTGCCGAGCAACATGCGTCCGCTGGTGTCGAGCGTCACCTGGCATTGAATGGGCAGCCAGACGCCGGTCTCCTCGAAGGCGCGGACAATGCCGTTGATGGCGGCTTTGACTTCGAGAATATCCTGCGAGGTTTCGATGAGCAGTAAGTCCACGCCGCCCTGAATCAGGCCGACGGCCTGTTCACGGAAGACATCGGCCAGTTCATCGAAAGAGATGTTGGAGAGTTCGGGGTCATCGGCGGAGGGCAGTTTGCCGCTGGGGCCAATGGAGCCAGCCACAAAGCGAGGTTGGCCGGTTTGGACGGCAAATTCATCGGCCAGGCGGCGGGCGAGGCTGGCGGCGGCAACGTTGATTTCAATCGTCCGTTCCGCCAGGCCATATTCGCCCAGCGTCAGGCGGTTGGAGCGGAAGGTGTCGGTTTCCAGCACGTCCACGCCGACTTCGAGGAAGGAGCGGTGGACTTTTTCAACGGCTTCGGGGTATGAGATGACGAGGTAGTCGTTGCAACCGTTATATTGTTCGCCGCCAAAGTGTTCGGCGGTGAGATTTTGCTTTTGCAGGCTGGTGCCCATCGCGCCATCGAAAACGAGGACTTTCTTTTCGAGGGCGTCGAGGTAGCGGCGGTTGGTGTATTTGCGGGTCATGAATTTCTCCTGATTTCTCGCATCAAATTGCGCGAATTTGACGAATTTTTGCGTGAGATGAACTCGCCAGCCTGACCGAAAGCGCCTACCTGCTGCGCTCGCCGGAAAATGCTGAGCGTCTGCTTTCAGCGCTGGGACGGGCATTGAAAAACGAGGGGCAGCCCCAATCTGTGGATGAGTTGCGCCGTGAAGTGGGGCCGGATGAAAAAGCGCGAGGCGGTTTTCCAGCCTGAGTTTATTGAAGATTTGCGCTATTGGGTTGAAACCGACCGCAAATTGACGATTCGAGCATTTGAACTCGTCGAAGCCATTCTGCGCGACCCATTTGATGGGATGGGCAAGCCTGAACCATTGAAATATATCGCTCCGGGCTGTTGGTCGCGGCGGTTGACGCAGGAACACCGGATTGTCTATCTCGTGCGCGATGAGCGCATCGACTTTTTGCAGGCCAGGTATCATTACAGCAAATAACTTGCTCCAATTTCCGAAATCTAACCAATTTCGGAGATTTTTTCTGCATCTTCCAGCGCGGATTTGGCCCATGCGGTCACATCCGCGCAATACACTGTGGCATTTTCGGCGCGGACATCGAGAATCGTTTTCGTCCATTCCGATTTTTCGATAATCGGTTGCCCAGTCGTGGATTTGATTTTGAACTGGCGTTTGCTGCTGTCAACCACATCCCGTTTTTGTTGGCGGACGAGCGCGGGAGATTTGTTTTCAACCAGAAATTCTCGCAATAACTCGCGTTCGTAAACCCAGCCTTCCCTGCTCAACCGACTGGAATGTTGCACCATGTAGGCGGCGACGGTCAGGTTGTGAACCGCCCCATAGCCGCCTGGGTCAGAGAATTCGAGTGCCAGGAACTCATTGAAACGAGCCTGGCAGAGGGCATCGGGTGCGCCGCATTCGGGGCAGTTCATATTCGGTTCCATCACCTTTCAGTACACAGAGAGCCATTTTACCACCTTGACCCTTCACAAAAACGCTTATACAATAATATTAAGTTTTTCCTTAATAGCGATTCCATGAAAACCATCGCCCCGCTGACTTCCTTTGACCAAATCAAACTGCTCGCGGACTCGCGCCGGATGGAAATTATGCGCCTGCTGATGGCGGAACCGGCCACGCTCAGTCAGCTGGGGCGCGCCCTGGGCAGGCATCCGGCCTGGGTTCAGCACCACGTCAGGGCATTGGAAGCGGGCGGGTTGGTGGAGTTGGCCGAGGTGCGCGCCAATGCCGGGGTGATGGAAAAATTCTATCGCGCCCGGGCAGGCGGCTTTTTGCTTCAGGAACTGGTTTTGCCGGGCGGCGAAAAACCAGCCCTGGTATTTTCGGGCAGTCACGACCTGGCCCTTGAGCGGCTGGCGCGGCAGCTTTCCCCGCATCTCGAACTCCTTGTCCATCCGGTTGGCAGCCTGGATGGGCTGGTTAACCTGCGGATGGGGTTGTGCAGTCTCTCTGGCGCGCACCTGCTCGATTCCAGCGGCGCGTACAATGCGCCCTTCGTCACCCGCCTGTTTCCCGACCGGCGCGTTCATCTCGTTACGCTGGCGCACCGTGCTCAGGGTTGGATGGTTGCTCCCGGCAACCCGCGCGGGTTTCGAGGCGCGGAAGACCTGCTTCAGCCTGGTCTCCGTTTCGTGAACCGGAATCCCGGCTCCGGCACGCGGCTCTGGTTAGATGGCGAACTGCGCAGGCTGGGAATCGCTCCCGAAACGGTCTCTGGCTACAGCCGCGTTGTCAACACCCACACCGGGGCCGCGCTTGCCATTCAATCCGGCGAAGCCGATGTGGCCCTGGGGCTGGAAGCCGCCGCTCTTCAGCACGGGTTGGATTTCCTGCCGCTGTTTGCCGAACGGTATGACCTGGTGCTGCCCGATGAGCGGCTGCCCGCCCTCGCGCCGCTGCTTGATGCGCTCCAAACCGCAGCCTTTCGCCAGGGCGTGGATGGCCTGCGCGGCTACGACACGGCTCATACCGGCGAGGAAGTTGAGATTTGATATTTTTTTACGTCCGCTATTAAGTTTTTCCTTAACGTTTTGGCCCACTTCAACAACTATTCAGGAGAATGAAATGAAACTGCACACCCGTTTGTTTTTCGTTGGGGGACTCTTGCTGGTCCTGGCCTTGACATTTGCCGCTTGCGGAACGGTCACGCCGCAGCCTGCTCCCGCTACCGAAGCGCCGACCGCTGCCCCGACGGATGTCCCGCCCGCCGAAATGCCCGCCACCCCGGTTCTGGAAATCGTCGGGGTTGCTGAGACGATTTCCCTGACGATGACCGACCTGATGGCAATGCCTGCCACGCAAGGCTATGGCGGCATCAAAAGCAGCACCGGCAAAATCACGCCGCCCATGAAATTCAAGGGCGTTTCGCTCAAAGATTTGGCTGTCATGGCCGGGATGGATGAAAATACCGGACTGAACGTGGTCGCCGAGGACGGTTACAGCATCACATTCTCTTATGACCAGGTGATGAACGGAACCTTCATCGCTTATGACCCAGCCCGAGGCGATGAACTCAAAAACCCGGTCAACCTGACGGCGATGGTCGCCTATGAAATCGACGGCAAGCCACTCGACCCCAAGCAGGATGGAACGCTGCGTCTAATTTTGGTCAGCGACGAACTCAACCAGGTCACCGATGGTCACTGGGCGGTGAAATGGGTCAACAAGATTGAAATCAAACCGCTGGTGATGGAATGGAAACTGAAAGCCGTCGGCGGTATTACGGATGCTTATGACCGGGGAACGATGGAATCCTGCTCGGCTCCGCAGTGTCACGGCGCGAGTTGGGTCGATGACAAGGGACAGGAATGGGTTGGCACGCCGCTCTACATACTGGTCGGCGGGGTGGATGATGAGAACAAACACGAATCTCCCGATGCCTATAATAAAGACCTGGTGCGGGCCGGTTACACCGTCGACGTGATTGCCGGTGATGGCTATACTGTCACCTTCGATGCCCTGCGCCTGTTGGGCAATAAAGACATCATCGTGGCGCACAAAGTCGATGGCAACCCGCTTTCTGAGAAATACTTCCCGATGCGGCTGGTGGGCGCTGACTTGCAAAAGAACGAAATGGCCGGGGCAATTGCCGAAATTAAGATTAACTTCCCGGAGACAGGTGCTGGCGAGGGTGAGGTAACAAACGTCCCCGCCGACCAGGCTACTTTCCAATTGACCGGTCTGGTAAACCAGGAATTGTCGCTGAATGAAGCCGCCCTGCGCAGCATGGACGTGCTAAAAATCACCGCCGAGCATCCCAAGAAGGGCAACGAGGACTATGAAGGCGTCTCGCTGAAAGCGCTGCTCGAATTGGCAGGCGTCCAGGATGGCGCGACCACCCTGGTCGTGACCGCCGCCGATGGTTTTGTGGTTGAGATTGCCCTGTCTGATGTGATGGCCTGCGAAAACTGCCTGTTCGGTTTCACCAACACACCTGAAAAATTCAAACTCGTCCTGCCTGGTTTGCAAAGCAACTTCTGGGCCAAGGATGTGGTGAGTATTGAGGTGAAGTAAGCCCCCTTTCCCCGCTTTCCCCATTTTCAAAACCCGAAAATGGGGAAAGGGTTATGCCATGCCCACCACCATCCGCCTCGCCCTGTTCCTCGCCCTCACCCTGGGACTTGCTTCCTGTAACGGGAGTCAGCCCCAGGTGAGCCCGAATCCGGCTCAGAAAACGCCCCTGGTGGTGTTTGCCGCCGGGAGTCTCATCCAGCCCTTCGACGCGCTCGAAAAAGCCTTCGAAACAAAGTATCCGCACATCGATGTTCTGCCCGAATATCACGGCAGCATCCAGGTTATTCGTCATGCCACTGAACTGCACGAGCCAATCGACATTGTTGCTTCGGCAGACGCCGCGCTCATCCCGATGTTGATGTACGGTACGGAAAACCCGGAGACCGGCCAGCCTTATGCGGATTGGTACATCCGTTTCGCCAGCAATCACCTGGCCCTGGCATATCACAAGGACAGCAAGTACGCCGATGAAATCAACGCCGAGAATTGGGCTGAAGTGCTGGCTCGCCCGGACGTGCGCATCGGTTTTGCAGACCCGCGTTTCGACGCCGCCGGGTATCGCGGCCTGATGGCGTTTGCCCTGGCCGAGCAGCGGGCTGGGCGCACCAACCTGTTTGCGCCCATGTTCGACGGCCAGTTCACTTATGGGCTGACTATCTTCCGCGATGACAACCTGACGACCATCACCGTGCCGGAGGTTTTCGAAACCAAACGTGGCGCGCATGTCGTCTTGCGCGGGTCGAGCATCCAGTTGATTGCCTTGCTGCAATCCGGCGACTTGGATTACGCGTTCGAGTACGAAAGCGTAATCGCCCAGCATAATCTGGGCCTACTGCGTCTGCCTGATGAAGTCAACATGGGTGAAGCGGCTTTCGAGAACCTGTACAAAAGCGTGCAGGTCAACCTCGATTTCCGGCGCTTTGCCACTGTCAAGCCGGAGTTTCGCGGTGAGCGGATTGGATACGGAATCACCATTCCGAGCAGCGCGCCCAACCCTGAAGCGGCGGCCCTGTTTATTGAATTCCTGCTCTCGCCCGAAGGCAGGGCCGTGATGGACGCTTATCATCATCCGCTCTTCGAGACCGCCCTGGCCGATGGGTACGAAAACTTGCCCGAAGCCCTGAAAACTCTGACGGTTCCGCTGGCGGAGACGCCTTGAGCCGTCATCCAGGCCTCGACCTGCTCTTTGCCGCGCTGGGCGGCCTGCTCCTGCTCTTTATCATCCTGCCGCTGGTCACGATTTTCCTCGATACCGCCCCCGCCGAGTTCCTATGGGCACTGACAGACCGCGAAGTGCTGCGCTCTATCAGCCTGACCTTCGGCGCGGCAGCCATCGCCACCGCCCTGGCTGCGCTGACCGGCATCCCGTTGGCTTACCTGCTGGCGCGGCGCAGGTTTCGCGGCAAGCGGCTGGTTGAGGCCCTGATCAACCTGCCGGTCATTATTCCGCATACCGCCGCCGGGGTAGCCCTGTTGCTGGTCTTTGGCCGGCGTGGGTTGCTCGGCAGCGGGCTACAGCCTCTCGGCATCACCTTTACCGATAACCTGGGCGGCATCGTGGTTGGCATGTTGTTCGTCAGCCTGCCCTTCCTGGTCAACCTGAGCCGCGAATCCTTCGCGCTGGTCGATAATGAATTGGAACTGGTCGCCCAGACTGACGGGGCCAGCCGCTGGCAGGCTTTCTGGCACATCACCCTGCCGCTGGCCGGGCGCGGCGTCATTGCGGGCGCGCTGATGATGTGGGCGCGCGGCATCAGCGAGTTTGGCGCGGTGGTCATTCTCTCGTACCATCCCAAAATCGTACCGGTGCTGGTCTTCGAGCGATTCCAGGGATTTGGCCTGGGCGCCGCCCAGCCGGTTGCCGCGCTGCTGATTGCCATTTCATTGCTCGTGTTTATCATCCTGCGATTGGCATTGCTGCCGAGGCAGGAATAAAAGTTCACAAAAGGAGAAAAATCATGAAACTCAGCGCTCGGAATGTCTTGAAAGCCAAAGTTGTCCAGGTTGTTAAAGGCGCAGTCAATTCAGAAGTCACGCTGGAACTGCCCGGAGGCGAGAAACTGGTGTCAATCATCACCAACACATCGGTGGAAAGCCTGGGACTGGTCGAAGGCAAAGAAGCATACGCCGTCATCAAGGCTTCCAACATTATGGTGGGCGTGGATTAAGGGATGAACCGGTTCGCGCTTTTCATCCTGGCGGTATTGCTTGCCCTGTCTGCCTGTTCGCCTGCTATTACGGAAAGCCCCTCCCAACCTGAAATTGTTCCACCAACAGCCCCGCCCAAGACCCCGCAGGAACTCCAGCCAACGCCCGTTTCTGACGCCCTGTTCGTTGTCGTCAAACCCGATGGGAGCGAAGTCGGATTTACCTGGGACGACCTGAAAAAACTACCCGTGGCGCAAATGACTGCTGAAGGCAAGGTCGAGGAAGGCGTCCGGCTGATGGATGTGCTGATTGCCGCCGGTGTGATCGGGTTCAGCGAGATTAATCTCAACGGCAGCAGCAGTCCCGCTACACTGACTTTTGAACAAGTGCAGGATGAAACCACCATCCTTGATTTCACCAACCACGGTACGGTCAAGTTAGCCACCAACTACATCCCAAAAGCTAACTGGACGAAGGATGTGGCGAGAATAGAAATAGTGAAGTAAGAATGCGCTATCTTATTGGTATCGACGACACAGACAACCTCGAAACACGCGGCACAGGGCATCGCGTGCGCCAACTGGCCCAATTTTTAGACGGCCTGGCGCGTCCGCTTGCCATTACCCGCCACCAGTTGCTGGTGGTGCCGGAAATCCCGTTCACATCACACAACAGTTCAGCCTGTCTTGTCGTCGAAGCCGACCCTGCGCGCGAAGCGCAAATCTGGCGCGCCAGCCGGGAATTCCTACTTAAAGAAAGCGCTCCCGGCTCCGACGCTGGCTTGTGCATGGCCGATTGGGACTGCGTCACCCCCTGCATGAGAGCCTTTGGCGTGCGCGCCAAACAGGTCGTGCTGACCCAGCTCGAAGCTGAGCAAACCGCCATCCAGGATTGCATCCGTCTCGAAGGGCTGACTGGCACCGGCGGAGGCGTCATCGGCGCGCTGGCAGCGGTTGGATTGCATCATGCCGGGCATGATGGACGTTTCCTTTGGTTGCCGGGTTTGCGTGAACTGGCCGGGCGGTATCCTGTGGCTGAACTCGGCATGCGGGGGCATATCGACGCCGTCCAGACCCTCGCGGGTGAAAGCCTGCCCCCTCAAGCCCTGGTCGATGTCGGTGAATGGGTTCGTCCCATCTTGCGCGGCGGCCAGGCCATCCTGTTGGTAGAGGAAAAAAATAATGAATGGCACATCCTCAGTAAAGACCAGATCAAACACATTTCCGATTGACATCCCGGCCTGGCTCGAAGCCTTGCTGCTGGTTAGCGCGGGCGCGCTGGCCGTTGTGCTACACCAGGCCTTCCGCTGGCCGCTCAACCTGCCGGGGCATCATGGCATTGAGTGGATGGCGATTCTCCTGATAGGGCGCGCCTTCTCGCGCCTCGGCCCGGCGGGCAGCCTGACCAGCCTCGGCGCAGTTGGTGGGGCGGTACTAACCGGTTGGACGGGCCGCGACCCCTTCATCTGGCTCATTTACGCCGTCCCTGGCCCGCTTGTAGACCTAGCCTTCCGCTCGCTGCCGCGTTATGCCGACAAAACCTGGTTTTTCATGCTGCTCGGCGCGCTGGCTCACGCCACCAAGCCGCTTATCCGGCTGGTCATCACGGTCGTTTCAGGCTGGTCGTTTGGCTCTTTTCGCTTTGGTATTGCTTACCCCGTTGCCAGCCACTTTCTGTATGGGTTGATTGGCGGATTGCTCGGCGCGCTGCTTGTGCTGGGCATTCGTAAAATTTCAAAATCGAAAGAAGGATAAGAAATGAAACGCACTGCCCGTAACATCTTACTCACCCTGTTCCTGGTTCTGGCTGTAGCACTTTCTGCCTGTGCACCCGCTCCTACCCCGGAACCAACTTCCGCCCCGGCCCCGACCGCTGTCCCGCCGACGGAAGCGCCTGCCGCTCCCGCCGAACCGGTTGGCGCGACCCTGACGGTCACCGGTCTGGTCAAAACCGAGTTGACCCTCTCCACCGCCGACCCTGCCGGGCTGGAAGTCGTCAAACTGACCGCTGAACACCCCAAGAACGGCCCCGGTGAATACGAAGGCGTGCGTCTGAACGCCGTGCTTGACAAAGCCGCCCTTGCGGAGGGTGCTGGCGCTATTGTTATCACCGCCAGCGACGATTTCAGCGCCGAAGTGGCCCTGGCTGACGCGCAAGCCTGCGCCGACTGCCTGGTCGGTATCTCCGATGGTAAGTTCAACATGGTCATGCCCGGCCTTTCGAGCAAAGCCTGGGTCAAGGATGTCGTCAAGATAGAAGTTATCGGCGCGGCTGCGGTTGTCCCGCCCGCCAACCCCAATATTATCCTGGCCACCACCACCTCCACCCAGGATTCGGGCCTGCTCGATGTGCTGGTGCCAATGTTCGAGAAAGAAACCGGCTACAAAGTCCAGACGATTGCCGTCGGCACGGGCGCAGCCCTGAAAATGGGCGAGGAAGGCAACGCCGATGTGCTGCTGGCCCATGCCCCGGCGGCTGAGAAAGTGCTGGTCGAGGCCGGCGTGGTCAAAGACCGCTTGCTGGTCATGCACAATGACTTTGTGATTGTTGGCCCCAAGGCTGACCCGGCCGGCATCAAAGGCAAGAGCGTCCTTGACGCCTACAAAATGATTGCGGAAACCAAGTCCGCCTTTGTCACGCGCGGCGACGATTCGGGCACGCACAAGGCCGAACTGGCCCTGTGGAAAAAGGCTGAACTCGACCCGGCGACCTTCTCGCCCGATTTCTACATCTCCAGTGGTCAGGGCATGGGCGCTACCCTGACAATTGCCTCGGAAAAAGAAGCCTATACTTTCACCGACCGCGGCACATACCTTTCCACAATGAACAATCTCAACCTGGAAATCCTAGTCGAGGGCGACGCGGTCCTGCTCAACGTGTATCATGTCATGACCATCGACCCGGCGAAGTGGCCGAAGGTCAACTACGATGGCGCGCTAGCCTTTGCGCAGTTCATTGTACGCAAGGATGTCCAGAAAATTATTGGCGAATTTGGCGTTGATAAGTTCGGTATGCCGCTCTTCTTCCCCGACGCGGGCCGCGACCCGGCGGAGTTGGGGCTGGATAGTTAACGGGTAGGTAAACAGGTAGACAGGGAAACAGGTAGGCAGGTAAAATGTCAGCCTGTTTCCCTGTCCCTGTCTCCTTGCTTCGATATTTTCTTGTTTCCGTGTATTTTCCGCCCCCATGTCCGAAATATTCCAAATCACCATCCTTTCTCTGCAAATCTCTGGGCTGGCAACCGGCATCAGCCTGGTGCTGGGGCTGCCGCTCGGCACGCTGCTGGCGCTGGGGAAATTCCCGGGCCGCTCCCTGCTCTTGAGCCTGATTAATACCGGCATGGGCCTGCCGCCGGTGGTGGTTGGCTTGTTCGTGGCAATGATGCTCTGGCGCTCCGGGCCGTTTGGAGACCTGGCATGGATTTATACCCCTACGGCGATTGTGATTGCTCAGGTCATCATCGCCTTCCCGGTGGTGGCCGGGCTGACGGCCTCGGCCCTGCAAGCCCTCGACCCACGCCTGCAATTGCAATTGCGCGGGCTGGGCGCATCTACCCCGCAAATGGTCTGGATGCTCTGGCGCGAGGCGCGGCTGCCCCTGCTGGCCGCGCTGATGGCCGGGTTTGGCGCGGTGATTTCGGAGGTGGGAGCCAGCATGATGGTCGGCGGCAACATCCGCTACCAGACGCGCGTCTTGACCACTGCGATTGTGCTGGAAACCGGCAAAGGCAACTTCGACATTGCCATTGGGCTGGGTGTATTGCTCCTGACCATCACCTTCCTGGTAAACTGGGCGCTGACGGTCATCCAGCAGAGGAGCGCGAGGCGATGAATGCTGAATGTGTGACCCTGCGTAATTTACTGGTGAAACGCGGGGGGCGGGTGGTGTTGGAAGCGCAGGAATTGAGCGTCCGAAAAGGGGAGGTGCTTGCCATCATCGGCCCCAACGGGGCGGGCAAAAGCACCCTGCTGTTGACCCTGGCGCGCTTGCTCAAGCCGGAGCGGGGCGAAATCTGGTTTAACGGCCAACCGGCTTCTGCGGAGTCGGACCTGGCCTATCGCCGCCGGATTGCCCTGGTTTTGCAGGACCCGCTCCTGTTCGATACATCCGTTTACGAGAACGTCGCCCTCGGCCTGCATTTTCGCGGTGCGCCGAAAAGCGAAATTCGGCCAAAGGTCGAAGCCTGGCTGGAGCGGTTGGGGATTCCGCATTTGTCGAAACGCCGCGCCAATGAGCTTTCGGGCGGCGAAGGGCAGCGCGTCAGCCTGGCGCGGGCGATGGTTCTGGAACCTGAATTGTTGCTGCTCGATGAGCCGTTCGGCGCGCTCGACCCGCCCACCCGCGCCCGCCTGCTCGATGACCTGGGGAAAATCCTGCCGGAGAGCCGCACCACCACGATTTTCATCACCCACAACCTGGGCGAGGCCCGCAAACTGGCCGGGCGGATGGCCGTGATTATGGATGGCCGCCTGCAAGCCAGCGGCGCGCCGGAGGAGATTTTGCAGGCCTTCGCGGCGCTGAATGGGGAACTGTAGGGGCAGGATTATCGCTATCAGAACAACTTGCCCTGCCCCTGACTGAGCGGTTTGGGAATCAGCAGCCCGTGCGCCTTGCACCATTCGGGGTTGGGGCCGTTCCAGCCGTATTTCTCGAAGTCAATTTTGCCTTTTTCGTTGAAGAAGACGCCCTCGGCGCGCAGCAATTCGACCTGTAACTCTGCGCCGGGGCGCGGGCTGATTTTGCCCTGCGCATTGATGACTCGCTGCCAGGGGACATCGGGCGGGCAGGCGGCCATGGCTCCGCCCACCCAGCGCGCGCCAAAGGCTTCGTAATCTTTGAGTGTCAGCGCGCCGGGCGGGGGAATCATCGAGGCAATCTGCCCGTAGGTGGAAACTTTTCCGGCAGGGATTTGGCGGGCGATGTCCCAAACCTGGGACTGAAAGACTTTTGGGTTGGGATGAGATGCAAATGGGGACATGGCATTCCATTACCTGTTCAGCGAGATTTCGCTGATGGGTTGGCGCGAGGCACTCCTGGCAGCCTGATTCGTCAGCCAGCCTTCGTAAACGCGCAGGAAGACCACGCCGGAGAGAATCAGCAGGCTGCCGATGATTTGCGCCAGGGTCAGGCGTTCATTGAGGAAGGTGTATGCAATCAGGGCGGTGAAGGCCGGTTCGAGGGTGGCGACCAGGTTGACAACGCTGGAAGGCAGGTAACTCAAACTGACGTTGTAGAACCCAAATCCGCCAATCGTTGGCCCGGCGGCCAGCAGGAACAGGATTCCCCATCCGGTGAGCGAATCTTTCAGCCAGAAGAGTTCGGATGGCGTGGAGGCAGTTCCAGGCAGGAATCGAACGGGCAGGAGGTTGATAATCAGCAGGAAAAGGGAGGCAAATCCGAAGGTGTAGAGCAGAGTCGTCCAGGGGTTTAATCCGCGCTGGGAGGCGGAGCGTCCCAGCAGGCTGTAAATGGCGTAGGCCAGGCCGGAGAGTACGCCGGTGACGATTCCGGGCAGGTTGCTCTGCCAGATTCCCGGCTTGAAGGCTTCGGCCACCAGCACGCAGCCGCCCAGCGCCAGGATGACGGCCATGATTTTGACCCAATCGAGGCGCTCTTTCAGGAACCACCAGCCAAGCAGGGCGGTGAAAGCGGCGGAGCAGTAGGCCAGCACGGTTGAAACGGCGGCGCCGTTCAACGCGACGGAGGTGGTCCACAGGGAGTTGAAGGCGGCCAGCAACAGCCCGTAGCCGAGCAGGTAAAGCAAGTGCGGGCGCGAGACGCGCAGCAGGCGCGGGCGCAGAAGCGCCAGAGCGGGGAGCAAAACGAGCAGAACAAAGAAATTCCGCCACATGGCCAGGATGAGCGGCGGAATTTCGTAGGTTTGGGTCAGGTGGCGGATGAAGGGTGCGGTGGTTGAGAGAAACGCGGCGCTGACGAGGGCCAGGGCATAGCCCCGGGCGAGGTAGGTGGGCGGTGGTGTTTGCATTGCCCGATTGTACTCTGGAATAAAAAACATCCCAAAGGCTTGGTCATCATCGCCCCTCCAGGCGATTCCGCAGCCTTCGGGACGTTTGCCTGCTTGGACTCACTCTTCCTTGCGCAGGGCTGGGAAGAGGAGAACCTCGCGAATGGAGCGGTTATTCGTCAGGAGCATGGTCAGACGGTCAACGCCCATGCCAAAGCCGCCGTTAGGCGGCATGCCGTAGCGCATGGCGCGCAGGTAATCTTCATCGAGTGGGTGTTTTTCTTCTTCCTCGTCACGGTAGTCGCTTTGCATGTCAATAAAGCGCTGTTCCTGGTCAAGCGGGTCGTTCAGTTCGGTGAAGGCGTTGCATAGCTCGAATCCGGCCACGTAGCCTTCGAAGCGTTCGACTGTCAGCGGGTCGCCGGGTTTGGGCTTGGCGAGGGGCGAGATGTCGCGCGGATAGTCGTAGAGGAAGGTGGGCTGGATGAGGGTTGGTTCGAGGAATTCGCCAAGCAGGAAATCTATCAGTTTACCGCGCGTTACGTTCGGGTCGGGGCGCGCTTCGGGATGTTTGGCGACGATGGCTTTGAACAGGGACTCGGCGGTGGGATGCTGGGCGATGTCAATGCCGCTTGTTTCGAGGATTCCCTGGCGCATTTCCAGCCGCCGCCAGGGGGCAGTGAAGTCCAGTTCATAAATTTTGCCTGGTTCTTTCTCAAAGGTGAATTTGCGCGTACCAAAGACTGTATCGCAAACGTAGCCGACCATCGCTTCGGTCAGTTCCATGACTTTGAGATAGTCGAAATAGGCGGCATAGAATTCCAACTGGGTAAATTCGGGGTTGTGCTTGAACGAAACACCTTCGTTGCGAAAGTCACGCCCAATCTCATATACTCGCTCGAGGTTGCCGACCAGCAGGCGTTTGAGATATAACTCAAAAGAAATGCGCAGGTACATGTCCTGGTCAAGTTCGTTATGGTGGGTGACGAAGGGCCGCGCAGCCGCGCCGCCATACAGCGGCTGAAGGATGGGGGTTTCGACTTCGAGGAAGCCATGACTGTCAAGAAAATCGCGCAGGGCTTTGACGATGGCGGCGCGTTTGCGGAAGGTCTCGCGCACATGCGGGTTGACGGCTAAATCGGCATAGCGCTGGCGGGCGCGCAGTTCGGGGTCTTCGAGCGCGGCGTAGCGTTTGACCGTGCCATCGGGCTGCTCCACGTCTTTATCGGCGGGAAGCGGGCTGATGGCTTTGGCAAGCATTTTAAAGTCGTGAACCAGCAGGGTTGGTTCGCCGGTGCGAGTGCGCATCATCACGCCCGAAGCCTGGATGAAGTCGCCCAGGTCGTACATGCGGTTGAAGAAGTCTATCTTCTCCTGGCCGACTTCGTTGACGCGGAAAAACAACTGGATTTTGCCTTCGCCATCTTCGATGTGAGCAAACGTGAGCTTGCCCATTGGGCGGGTGGCGCGGATACGGCCTGCCAGGGTGGCTTTGACTTCGACCGTTGCATTTCCCTCTCTGGCGAGGTGTTCGGACATTTCCAGCGCGGCAATTGCCTGGCTGCTGGTATGCGTCCGTTCGGCGCGGGTGGGGTAGGGGTTGATGCCCTCCGCCCTGAGTTCTTCTACTTTTTGTAATCGGATTTTTTCGAGTTGGGTGTATTCGGCCATAGGTTCTCCCGGATATAAAAAGCCCCGCGCCGAGGCAGCCTGCTTCCGCAGAGCCAGCGCGAGGCTTCCAGTGACTGCCCCAGTCTTTCAGGTGGTCTTGATAATTTTGACTTTGAACGAGCCGCCCGGTGCTTCGACGGTAACAATCTCGCCAGGACGGTGATTTAACAAGGCTTTGCCCAGGGGAGATTCGTTCGAGATTTTCCCTTCGCGTGGGTTGGCTTCCGCTGCGCCAACGATGGTGTATTCCTGGGGTTCTTCTCCTTCTTCTTCGATGACGACCGTGTCGCCCACTTCAACAATTGTTGGGTCGTGCCGGGCGTTGCCGTCAATGATGTGCGCTGCCGCCAGGATAATTTCCAATTCTTGAATGCGGCCTTCGACGAAGGCCTGTTCGTTTTTGGCGGCTTCGTACTCGGCGTTTTCAATCAGTTCCCCGCCTTCCATGGCTTCATGAAGACGCTCAGCGACTTCCTGGCGCTTGACGGTGCGCAAGTAATCTAACTCTTCCTGAAGTTTCTGGAAGCCCTCTTTGGTTAAGTACATTGCGGACATGCTGCTACCTTGTTATAAGAATATGTTGCATCTCTTTAGAGATGCAACGCGGTTACGAACACATTTTCTCCCGTTCGTGCGCATACTATATCATGAATTTATGCCAAAATCAAGCGGGGTCAAAAGGGCGAATCTGTCTCCGCAGGTCTTTTGAGTAACTGGTCAGATGGTTTTGTTTTGGTGTTCAGGACGAGGTTTGTCCTCGCTCAGTTTTTTGGCTAAAAGCGGCAATCCCAAGTATCCGAAGAGCGCGCCAGGCAGGCCATCTGGAATGAAAAAGAGGGTCTGCGCAAGATAGGTTTGCGCATTTTGACTGCAAAGTTCCCACTCCAGCCAGCATGTACCCCAGGGGGAAGGTTCTGATTTGAAGCGCATGAGGGTTTCTGTTTGATATTCGGGTTGGGTGAAGCGGATGCCAAACCGCGGGCCTGGAGTGGGAGCGGATAAACTCTTCTGAGTGGTGGGAACTCGCTGATAGTCAATGAACATGCCTTCGTGTAGCATTCTTGTCCGGTTGTGGTTGGTACCGAGCCAGATGCGTTCCGCATTCTCTGGATGCGTATCGGCCAGGGCGCGGCGGACAGCGTCCGCGTAGTCCAATGGTTTTATCGTGGGAAACAGCTGAAGGGGAGTTCTTTCGCGGACGAGGCTGTCGTTCTGAAGCCCTTCCACAAGGGGTAGGGCATACGAATACTGGACGGGCGTCAATTTGTCAATCACAAAAGCCATTAACGCCGGGGGGATGAGCGGCAAGAGTAACGGAAAACGCTTCAGGCCGCGAATTTGGGCATATTCAGACATAATTTCAATGTATGTGCGCGCCGTTTCGCAGCCCAGTTCGATGACTTTTCCCCGGCATTCTGGGGTTTCGAGCGCGGCGACCAGGTAGGCCAGGATGTCGGGTGTAGCAATCGGTTGCGAGCGGTGTTGCAGCCAGGTGGGGCCAATCATGAGCGGGAATTGCTCGGCGATGAATCGAATCATCTCGAAGGAAACCGAGCCAGGGCCAACGATAACTCCTGCCCGGAACTCGGTGACGGGAACGCCTGCTTCTGCCAGGGCTGCGCCGCATTCGATGCGCGATTTGAGATGGAGGGCTAATTTGGGGTCAGCCGGGTCTGCCAGCCCTCCAACGTAGATGATGTGTTGAACGCCTGCCCTTTTTGCCGCCTGCGCAAAATTGCGCGCCGATTCCAGGTCAAGACGGTCGTAGCCGTGCCCGGCGGCCATGTTGTGGATGAGGTAATAGGCAGCGTGGACTTCTTGCATGGCGGCAGGCAGTGTTTCTGGTTGGGTCACGTCTCCGGCGATGACTTCGACCTGTGGATACCAGGCCCGCGCCCGTAACCGCTCGGGTTGGCGCGCCAGGCAACGTATCTGGTAGCCTTTTCTTAGCAGGCGTGGAATCAGGCGGCTGGCAATGTAGCCGGTTGCGCCAGTGACCAGAATTGCGTGATGTTGGGCTTGGGGGCCTGGGGGATTGGGGGATTGATTCAATGGGATACCTGATAAAAGACGCCGGTCACGAAACACTGATTAATGATGATTGATTAAAGCCGCTCTTTCTGCAATCTTATCCGTCAATCCATCGAAAATGAACTTGTGAAAGGGCCACATGGCATACCAGTAGAGAAAGCCAAACAGACCGCGCGGGTCAAAGTACGCGCTGGTGGTCAGGCGGGTTTTGCCTTCGGGCAGTGGTTCGGCTTGAAACTCCAGCCAGGCCTTGCCAGGGAGTTTCATTTCGGCCCGCAGGCGCATGAGTCCTTTTCCATTGTGATTTTGCGGCGCGATTAACTGCTCAACGCGCCAGAAGTCGAGAGATTCACCCACCCAGATTTCATCTGGATGCCGCCGACCCCGCCGCAGGCCGACTCCGCCGACAATTTTATCGAGCCAGCCGCGAATCCCCCAGGCCCAATCCATATACAGCCAGCCACGCTGTCCGCCGAGGCCGGTAAAGGAGCGGAAGACCGCTTCTGAGGTCAGGGCCACCACCCGCTGGCGTTTCTCGATGAACATCCCCTCCTGAATTGAAAAACGATAGGGCTGAGTATCGCCTGCGCTCGTCACCAGGGCATCTGACCAGGATGATTCGATATCGCCCATTTCGATTTTTTTGAGCGCATAACGAACGGCGGTCTCGAAATCGAGCAGTTTGATGTAAGGGAACAGCAATCGGGCCAGGTCGTCGTTGACCAGCGAATCGGCGTGCAGGCCTTCAATGAGGGGAAGCACGGCGTTGTATGTAACAGGGGTGACGAGATGCACCCAGTACGCCGAAAGGCGCGGCGCATAGACTGGCGTTGGGATGAGGAGGCGTTTTAAGTCGCGCACTTTGGCATATTCAAGCAACATATCGGCGTAGGTCAGGCGGGTTGGGCCGCCAATTTCGATGAGCTTGCCGATGCTGTCGGGCTGTTCCAGGGCTCCGGTCAAGTAATCCAGCACGTTGCGGATGGCGATAGGTTGGGCTTTGGAGAAAAACCAGCGTGGGCAAATCAGAACAGGTTCGCGCTCCGCGAGATAGCGAATCATCTCGAACAAGACTGAGCCGGAGCCGATAATCATCCCTGCCCGAAATTCTGTCACCGGCACGCGCCCTTGCCGCAGGAGGTAGCCGGTTTCGTGGCGGGAGCGCAGATATGAAGAGAGTCGCGCTGTCGGGTCGACCAATTCACCGAGGTAAATTATCCGTTCGATGTTGGCCTGCTCGGCGGCGCTGGCAAAGTTGCGCGCCGCGACCATATCGCGCTCGGCATTGACCCTGCCGCCTTGCCGCCCGTGAATGAGATAATATGCTGCTGAAACGCCTTGCAGCGCCGGCAGAAGGGTTGCGCGTTGGGTTGCATCGCCCTGGAAAACTTGCACTTTCTCCAGCCAGGGGCGGCCCTCCAGTCGGGATGGGTCGCGCGCCAGCACTCGGACGGTACACCCGCAATCCAACAGGCGTGGAATGAGGCGGCTGCCCACATAGCCGGTTGCGCCGGTTACCAGGACGAGTCTGTTTTGCATGGGCAGAATATAACTTAACTTTAGCCTGCCTGCAAAGAGTTCTCGCCCTTGGAGTTGGGGATAAGTGTATAATCAACGCCGCACCAGAACCCCGCAAGGAGAAAGCCAACCCCGCATGAAAATATCGATTGTCATTCCCTGCTATAACGAAATCCGCACGATTGATAAACTCCTGACGGCTGTACAAGCCGTGGAATTGCCGCATGAGCGCGAAATCATCATTGTGGATGACTGCTCCAGAGATGGTACGCGCGAACGTCTCCAAGAATTGGATGGGAAAGACAACATCCGCGTTATTTTGCATCAGGTGAATCAGGGCAAGGGTGCTGCGTTGCGTACCGGTTTTGCCAACGCCACCGGGGATGTCATCATCATCCAGGATGCTGACCTGGAATATGACCCCAATGAATATCCCAAATTGCTCAAACCTATTGAAGATGACCGCGCAGACGTGGTGTATGGCTCGCGCTTCATTGGCGGCGATTCGCACCGGGTGCTCTATTTCTGGCATTCAGTGGGTAACCATTTTCTGACCTTGCTTTCCAACATGTTCACCAATTTAAACCTGACGGACATGGAAGTTTGCTATAAGGTCTTCAAGCGCGACATTCTGCAAAAAATGGAATTGCATGAAAACCGGTTTGGCTTTGAGCCAGAGTTCACCGCTAAAGTAGCGCGCATCAACTGCCGAATTTATGAAGTGGGAATTTCATATTACGGGCGCACCTACCAGGAAGGAAAAAAAATCAATCTTAAGGATGCTTTTCGGGCTGTATATGTCATTCTGAAATACGGATTATTTGTACGAACCGCCAAATAGCGGCTGACAAGTGAATTGCGCCAATGATTTCGCCCGCAATGTAAGGCGGGCGAAATTTTGCTGTAAAATCAAACTGTGAAGGATTCCCTGCTTGAACAACTCTCAGCGGTACGATTGGTTTGGATAGCCTGCGCTTTTCTGGGTGGGATTATCTTCTCCAGCCTGTTGCCTGGGGTCTGGTGGCTCTGGTTGACTATGGCCGGGGCACTTGCTCTGGTGATGCTGCTGACCAGGGGGCTGCGGCCACAAGCCGCGCTGATTGGCCTGCTTCTGCCCATCATCTTCTGTTTGGGCGCGGCGCGTTATGCCTGGCAACAGCAAAACTTGACCGACAAGACTATTGTCGCTTACAACGACCTCGACCAGGCCATCTACGTCACTGGCATGCTGGCTCATCCGCCCGAAATGCGCGATACATCTATGAATCTGCGCCTGGCTGTGACGGCAGTTGACACTGGCGATGGCGACCTGCCAGTAAGCGGCATGGTCCTGGTGCACCTGACCAATGATTACGACCTGGCATATGGCGACCTGGTGCGGGTGCGTGGCAGACTTGAAACCCCGCCAGAAAATGAAGATTTTTCTTACCGCGAATACCTGTTACAGCAGGGGGTTCACTCCATTCTTAGCACCAGCAACCTGACCCTGCTGCCACACGGCGAACGCCCCAACCCTTTCTGGGCTTTTCTCTATCGCTTGCGCGAGAGCATTTACCGCGAAGTCAATGCCTTGTTTCCACAGCCCGAAGCCGCCCTGCTCAATGGCATTCTGCTGGGTATCGAAAACGACATCCCCGAAAGCATTCAGCAGGCTTTCAAGGATACTGGAACGGCGCATATTGTTGCCATCTCGGGGTTTAACATCGCTATCATCGCCGCGTTATTGATGGCGCTGTTCAGCCGCTTGTTTGGGAGAGATCCCGGTACAATCCTGGCGATTTTGGGCATCATTTTTTACACGCTGCTGGCAGGGGCCAGCGCATCAGTCGTGCGTGCGGCGTTCATGGGTTCACTGGCGCTCCTGGCCCGGCAGTTTGGCCGCCGCGGGCTGGCACTTAACACGCTCTTTTTCACAGCCTTGCTCATGTCCGTCTGGAATCCTTTCATCCTGTGGGATGTCGGTTTCCATCTTTCGTTTGCTGCAACGCTTGGGCTTGTGCTTTATGCCCAACCCTGGCAGGAGGCAGTTAAGAATTTCCTGTTGCGCTTCTTGCCGCAAGACACCATCAACGCCGTGATTGGGCCGTTCAGCGATTACTTTCTGCTGACCTTTGCTGCCCAATTAACCACCCTGCCCGTCACCATCTACCATTTTGGGCGGGTTTCCCTGATATCGTTTGTTGCCAATCCCTTTGTATTACCAGCCCAGCCGCCTCTCATGATTCTTGGCGGGCTGGCGGCCATTGTGGGCAAACTTTATCACCCGCTGGGGCAAGTGCTGGCCTGGTTTGCCTGGCCTTTTTCGGCTTATTCCATTCGTACCATCGAATTTTTTGCGGAAGTTGAAGGAGGGGTGTACACCGTTGGAGAGTTTGGCCTGCTGACCATGCTGTTCTTCTATGTGGTTCTGTTTGGTCTCACTTTATTCTGGCCCCGTCTCGCGGCATTTCGCCCGCTCATCAACATCTCTCTGGTCACCATTTTGCTGGGGGTGACCTCCGTTAATCTGTGGCGGACTGTTGCCAACGGGCCGGATGGCCGCCTGCATGTCACTTTTCTGGATGTTGGCTCGGCAGAAGCGGTCTTGATTAAAACCCCCGATGGGCGTTTTGTCCTGATAAACGGCGGCTCCAGCCCCTCCAAACTGGTCAATCAGATTGGGCGGCAGATTCCACCCTTCCGCCGCAAACTGGATGCGCTCATCATCGCCGCCCCGCAGGAGAATCAGGTGGCCGCCCTGCCGCGCATCCTCGACCAATACCCGCCCGAAGCCGTTTTTTGGATGGGCAACCGCCATGCATCTTATTCGGCACGCATGTTGGAGGAATGGCTGACAGAACATGCCGTTTCGGTCATGGAACCTGGTTCAGGCGACGTTTTGGACCTGGGACAGGGGGCGGTATTGAGGGTCTTTTCCGTTTCTCCGCGCGGCGCTGTTCTGGGCGTCGAATGGGGCAACTTCAAGGTTATCCTGCCCATTGGCGTTCGCTACGACACGTTCGAGGAACTGGAAAACGGCAGCCGCCTGGGCCCGGCGACTGCGCTCCTTTTGGCGGAAAGCGGCTACAGTCCGTCTAATCCTGCCGAGTGGCTGCGCAACATTCAACCGCAGATGTATATCCTGAGCGTGGCTGCCGCCGATTTCGACGGGCGCCCATCTCTCGAATTGCTTGAAACACTCAAAGATGCCAATCTCTTGCGCACTGATTCGATGGGCTGGATTACCCTTACCACCGATGGGCAGCAAAGTTGGGTCAGCGTGGAACGGAAGTGATGCCTGGGGTTGTCTTGATGAACAGCAGGATGAGCGAAAAATACCCCGATTGTCTTAAGATTTTCGTCAATTCTGTAAGACGGACGCAGTTATAATCGTTTGCAGAAATAATTTCTAAGAGGAGACAACCCATGGCTTATGTAAATGTCAAAGTCCCAGAAGGTGGGGCCAAAATCAGCATTCAGGATGGGGTTTTGCAGGTTCCCGATAACCCCATCATCCCGTTTGTCGAGGGAGACGGCACGGGACGCGATATCTGGCGCGCTTCGGTGCGCGTGTTTGACGCGGCAGTCGAGAAGGCTTATGGCGGTCAGCGCAAAATTCATTGGATGGAAGTCTACGCTGGCGAGAAATCCTTCAAGCTGTTCCAGACCTGGCTGCCCGACGAAACGACCGAAGCCTTTAAGGAGTTTTTGGTCGGCATTAAGGGCCCGCTGACCACGCCGATTGGCGGGGGGATTCGCTCACTGAATGTGGCATTACGTAAACTGCTCGATTTGTACGTTTGTTTGCGCCCGGTGCGTTATTTCAACGGCGTTCCGTCGCCGGTTCGGCACCCGGAATTTGTCGATATGGTCATTTTCCGCGAGAATACTGAGGATATTTACGCTGGCATTGAGTTTGCTTACGGCACAGATGAGAACAGGCGGTTCAAGGAATTATTTAAAGAAGCCTTCCCCAAAGAATATGCTAAAATGCGCTTCCCCGAAACGAGCGGTATTGGCTTGAAGCCGGTTTCAGTCGAGGGGAGTGAGCGTTTGGCGCGCGCGGCTATTCGCTGGGCGCTTGAGAACAAGCGCAAAAGCGTCAACTTCGTCCACAAAGGCAACATCATGAAGTTCACCGAAGGGGCGTTTAAAGATTGGGGCTATGCGGTGGGCAAGCGCGAATTTCGCAACCAGGTCGTGACCGAGCGCGAAAGCTGGATTTTAGGCAACAAAGAGAAGAATCCTGACTTGAGCGTGGAAGAAAACGCCCGGATGATTGACCCCGGCTTTGAGATGATGTCTCCGGCCCAGCAGGCGGATATTAAGGCCGAGGTGGAGGCTGCGCTCAGTTTGTGGGAGACGCACGGCGATGGAAAGTGGAAATCCAAACTTTTGCTGAAGGATTCGATTGCCGATGTGACGCTCCAATTTGTCCTGATTCGCCCCAAGGATTACGATGTCATCGCTACCATGAATCTGAATGGCGATTATCTTTCGGATGCGTTAGCGGCTCAGGTCGGTGGAATTGGTATTGCCCCTGGCGCGAACATCAACTACGATACCGGTCACGCCATTTTTGAGGCCACGCACGGCACAGCGCCCAAATATGCCGACCTTGACAAGGTTAATCCCGGCTCGGTCATTCTCTCTGGCGAGATGATGCTCCGCTACATGGGCTGGAGCGAAGCGGCCGACCTGATTATTAAGGGCATGGAAGGCGCAATTGCCGCCAAAACCGTCACTTATGACTTTGCCCGCCTGATGGACGGCGCAACTGAAATCAAATGCTCCGAGTTTGGGGATGCGATTATCCGGCATATGTAGATATTCGGTGGACAGTCACTGAAAAGTGGCTGTCCACTTGTATCGAGAGCAATCCCAATCAATCTCACCCGACCCTGCTTTTTTTATCATTCTCGCAGGGTCGTAACGTTTAACCACCAGACCATTGACTCTTTGACTCATCCGTCACCTTCAGGGGATGAATTGCTCGCTTCTCGCCTTCAAGGTCTGCGCCAGGGGACTTTCAATTCACAGGCAGACCTCCATAACTCCCCGCGCTTTCTGCACAATTTCTGCACACTTGACCGGTATGCTTGGGCCTGTAAAACCAAACATATCGGAGATGAAACTATGAAATTCAATCGTATCCTTTGGATTGTGCTGGCTCTGGCAGCAGCCGGGGCGGCGGCCTTTTTCTGGTTCAATGGGCGCACCCAGGCGGCAGATGGAACCACCTATCAGACGGAAGTCGCCCGGCGCGGTACGCTTACGGCCAGCGTTGGGGCAACGGGAACGGTTCGGGCGGGGCAAACCGCTATTTTGACCTGGCAAACCGGCGGCAGGGTAGAGGCGGTCAATGTTGTCATTGGTCAGGCGGTCGTTCAGGATGAAGTCCTGGCTTCGCTGGCGCAGACCTCCCTCTCGCAAAACATCATCCTGGCTGAAGCAGACCTGGTGAACGCCCAGAAAAACCTGGATGAACTGCTCCATTCCACCCTGGCGCGGGCAAAAGCCGAGCAAGACCTGGCGAATGCTTTGCAGGCCCTCGATGATGCCCAGAAAAATGTTAACAAGATTTCCTACGACCGCGCCTCGCAGGATTTGATTGAGAAAACCGAGGCTGAGCTAGACCTGGCAAAACTTCAGGTGAGCCGCGCCGAGGATGCTTACAAAATGGTGCAAAACCGGCCCGATGGCGATTCGCTCAAGGCCCAGGCATTGCTCAACCTGTCGAATGCCCGCCTGAACCGCGATAACCTGATTGCCAAACTCAACTGGTACAAAGGCTCGTATTCTGAGCTGGACGCGCAGAAATATCGCGCTGCGCTGGCGGTGGCCGAGGCCCAGGTGGCCGATGCTCGCCGCGAAATTGAGCGCCTGAAAGATGGCCCAAACCCGGATGATATTGCTGCCGCAAAGGCGCGCGTGGCAGCCGCCCAGGCCACCCTTAATCAGGCGAGAATTCTGGCTCCGTTTGACGGCGTGGTGACGGCAGTTGAACCGCAGCCGGGCGATATGGTCACAGCGGGCAAGGTAGCTTTTCGCGTGGATGACCTTTCGCGCCTGCTGGTGGATGTGCAGATTTCAGAAGTGGACATTAACAGCGTGGCGGTTGGCCAGCCGGTGACGCTTGCTTTCGATGCCGTTCAGGGAAAAACCTACAATGGCGAAATTGTCAAAATCAACGGAGTAGGCGATTCAACTTCTGGGGCGGTGAATTTCACGGTCACGGTGGAACTGACCGATGCAGATGAACTGGTCAAGCCGGGCATGACCGCCGCGGTGACTATCCAGGTGAAGGAAGTGAAGGATGCTCTGCTCGTTCCGAACCGGGCCGTGCGGGTGGTGGATGGGCAGCGCGTGGTTTACATCTTGAAAGATGGCGTTCTCACCCCGGTTGCCGTGCGCCTGGGCGCTTCATCAGATTCGGTGAGCGAAGTGGTTGGCGGTGACTTGCAAGAAGGCGATACCATTGTCTTGAATCCGCCTTCCAATGCCTTGGGCCCTGGCAATGGCGGCCCCGCCATGCGCTTCGGAGGGTAAGCCGATGACTGAAACGGTAATTACCGCGCAAGGGCTAACCAAAGTCTATCAAATGGGCGAGATGGAAGTCCACGCTCTGCGCGGTCTCTCGATGGAAGTGCGGCGCGGCGAAGTGGTTGCCATCATGGGGCCGTCTGGCTCCGGTAAATCAACGCTCATGAACATCCTGGGCTGTCTCGACCGGCCGACAGGCGGCCAGTACATTCTGGACGGGGTGGAAGTCTCCGGCATGAACGATGATGAATTGGCGAATGTCCGCAATCACAAAATCGGGTTCGTTTTCCAATCGTTCAATCTGCTCTCGCGGCAGACGGCGCTTGCCAACGTGGAATTGCCCCTGCGTTATGCAGGCAGTACCAACCACCGCAAAGAACGCGCCCGCGCCGCCCTCGAAGCAGTTGGATTGGAAAATCGCATTCACCACCGTCCTTTTGAACTCTCTGGCGGGCAGCAGCAGCGCGTGGCGATTGCCCGCGCCCTGGTCAACGAACCCGCCATGATACTGGCCGATGAACCGACCGGCAACCTCGATTCTAAAGTGGGCCAGGAGATTATGGATTTGTTGCTGCGGCTGAACCGTGAGCGCGGTACAACCCTGGTGATTGTGACTCATGACCCAAGAGTCGCCGCGCAGGCCCAGCGCACCATCCGCGTTAAAGATGGCGTGGTGGAAGGAAGTGATGTATGAATGTCTGGCAAACCATTTTAGAAGCCCTGGAAAGCCTGAACGCCAACAAAATGCGCTCCGGGCTGACCATTTTGGGTATTGTGATTGGCGTGGCGGCGGTGATTGCGATGATTGCAGTTGGCGACGGGGCGCAGGCCTCCATCACCGGCTCGATTAACGACATTGGCACGAACATCCTGTTCGTTTTCTCTGGCAATGACCAGGCCGAGGTGCGTAACCCGCGCCCGCTGACGCTCAAAGACGCCGAGGCCCTCGCAGACCCATTTGCCGCGCCTTCCGTAGCGGCGGTTGCGCCTGTTTTGCAGGGTCAGCATGAAGTGGCGGCGGGCGGCGAAAAGACCCGGGTGGCGGTCAACGGCGTGATGCCTGTGCACCAGCAGGTGCGCAATGAAACCGTTGCAGAAGGCGAATTCATTAACGAATCGCACATCCTGGGACGCGCCTCGGTGGCCGTCGTTGGTCCCGATACCGCCGATAAACTGCTCGGACGCCACGAAGGCATTCTTGGCGAGACGATTCGCATCGATGGGCAGCCTTTTCGCATTATTGGCGTGCTGACCCCAAAAGGCGGCGGTTCGTTTGGCAGCCAGGATAACCGCGTGCTGGTGCCTTTTACCACTGCGCAGAGCCGTCTGATGACCGGCCGGGCTGCCGACAGCGTGGATATTATCTTTGTGCAGGCCACCAGCGCCGAAACCACCACCCAGGCCGCCGAGGAAGTCACCCAAATTTTGCGCACCCGCCACCGCACCGAAATTGGGGCGGACGATTTTACCGTGTTTTCGCAGGCCGATATGCTCTCAACCGCCTCCTCCATCACCGGCATCCTGACGGTTTTCCTGGGCGGTATCGCGGCTATTTCGCTGCTGGTAGGCGGAATCGGCATCATGAACATTATGTTGGTTTCGGTCACCGAGCGCACCCGTGAAATTGGCCTGCGCAAGGCGCTGGGCGCCCGCAAACGCGATATTCTCATCCAGTTCCTGGCCGAATCGTCGCTCCTCAGCATGCTGGGCGGTCTTATTGGCATTCTGCTCGGCTGGCTGATTTCAGTCGTCATCTACCAGGTCTCGGTGCGGGCAGGCACGCCCTTCGAGCCATCAATCAGCGCCAACGCTGTTCTCCTGGCAACGGTCTTTTCGGCAGCGGTTGGACTGTTTTTCGGTATTTATCCGGCAAACCGCGCGGCCAGCCTGCAGCCGGTGGAAGCCCTGCGCTACGAGTAAGGTAGACAGGGAGACAGGTAAAACATAAACAGGTAAACACGTAAACCCGCAGATACGAAAACCTGTTTCCTTGTCTCCCTGCCTCCCTGTTTCCCTGTATACTTGCCTCATGCCCAAAAAAATCCTTCTCGTCGATGACGAGCCCAAAATTGTCGAAATCTGCCAGGACTACCTGAAAGCCTCTGGCTTCGAAGTCGTCTCAGCGGGTGACGGGCTAAAGGGCCTGGCCGCTGCCCGGCGCGAAAAACCCGACCTGATAGTGCTGGACCTGATGTTGCCCGGCATGGATGGCCTGGATGTATGCCGTACCCTGCGCCGCGAAAGCGATGTCCCAATCATCATGCTCACCGCCCGCGTTGAGGAGACGGATAAACTGGTTGGCATTGAACTTGGCGCCGATGATTACATCACCAAGCCCTTCAGCCCGCGTGAACTGGTAGCGCGCGTCCGCATGGTTTTACGCCGGGCGGGCGGCGACCCAACGAGCGACGTGCTGCGCTGCGGCGAGGTCACGCTCGACCGCGCCCGCTATGAAGCCCAACTGCCCGAAAAGACAATTTCCCTGACTCCCACCGAGTTTGAAATCCTGTCCACCCTGATGAGTCAGCCAGGACGCATCTTCTCGCGCGCTCAATTGCTGACCGCCGCGCGTGGCGTGGCTTTTGAGAGTTATGAACGTTCCATCGATTCACATATCCGTAACCTGCGCCGCAAACTGGAAGGCGAGGATGGTCAGGCCCGATACATCATCACCGTCCATGGCATAGGTTACAAATTTGAGTCAGCATGAAACCACCCTCCACCGTTCGCTCTATTCAGATTCGCCTGTTTATTTTGCTGTTGCGCGGCTTTGCCACTGCGGTTTTGCTTACCCTGGTGTTCATTTTTGCCGTGGCTGCCATCATTCTGTCGCAGTCTTCGCAAACCGGCATGATGGAACGCCTGCCGTTTGTTATTCGGCTGGAAACGTATTACACCATCAACCGCTCGTGGGATGGTGTCCAAACCATCCTGCCAATTTTGCCCAAAGATGACAGCGAAGGACTGTGGGGACGCTCCATTCTGCTCAATGAAGACGGGAAAATCCTGATTTATCAGGGCCAGCTCACAGGGCCACAGATTGGTCAACCCTACCTCATGCAGCCCGACGATACCCGCATCCCCATTCAGGTGGATGGGCGAGAAGTTGGCGCGTTTATCGTCACCGGCTCACTTTACCCGGCCATTGGCGCAATTGTTTTAGGCTTGCTCTCGCCGGTCTTTTTTATTTCGATATTTCTGGCGGCTCTTACCATTATCATCGGACTCTTGCTGATGCGCCGCTTTGTGACGCCGCTTTCAGAAGTGATTGCCGCCGCCCGCATGCTGGCCGCAGGCGACCTCTCTACCCGCGTGCGTGTTTCTGGCCCCGATGACTTGCGCGCCCTCTCCGATACGTTCAACCACATGGCTGAAGCCCTCCAGCGCAGCGACACTGAACGTCGCAACATGCTGGCCGATATTGCCCACGAACTGCGCACCCCGCTCACGGTCATTCGCGGACGGTTGGAGGGAATTGTGGATGGCGTTTATCCTGCTGATGAGGGTCACGTGGCCCCCGCGCTGGAGGAGAGCTACCTGCTGGAACGACTGGTTGACGACCTGCGACTCTTAACCCTGGCCGAGGCGCGCCAACTGCCTTTTGAGCCGCGCGAAGTCGATTTGAACGACCTGGCTCGCCATGTCATCGACCTGTTCCAGGCCCAGGCCGAGGAAAAGGGCATTCGGCTCTCGCTCGAAGCGGCCACCGGCAGGTTGGTGGCGCACCTCGACCCGCAACGCACCGAACAGGTGGTTAGCAACCTGGTTGCCAACGCTCTGCGTTACACCCCCGAGGGCGGCAATATCTGGCTCACGGTCGAAGCGGAGGCTGGGGCGGTGCGCCTGAGCGTCTTGGATAACGGCCCTGGCGTTTCTGAAGAAGACCTCCCTCACCTGTTCGACCGCTTCTGGCGCGGAGAAAAATCCCGCTCGCGCGCTTCGGGCGGGGCCGGGCTGGGGCTGGCGATTGCCAGGCAACTTGTTGAAGCCCAAAATGGCAGCATCGCGGCCTGCAACCGCCCTGGCGGGGGGTTGCAGATGTCCATCCAGTTTAGAAAACGATAACAAAATCTTTATTTTGGAATAGACGTTTTAGAAAGGAGTTTTCCCTTGCCTCGTGTTTCGCTCAACCAGACCGCGCCCGATTTTAGTCTGCCTGATTTCTCAGGCAAGACCTTCCGGCTTTCGGACTTGCGTGGTCAGAAAAACGTTCTTCTCATTTTCAATCGTACTTTTGTCTGACCATTCTGCCAGAGGCACATGGCGCAGTTGCGTCAGGACTATTCCGAATTTGCTGCCCGCAATGTAGAAGTTGTGGTCGTTGGGCCGGAGGATGCTCAATCTTTTGCAGACTACTTCCAGCGCGAATCGTTGCCGTTTATTGGCCTGCCTGACCCGAAGGCCAGTGTCCTTAAGCGGTATGGGCAGGAAGTCAACCTCTTCAAGCTAGGCCGCATGCCTGCCCAGGTGCTGGTGGATAAAACCGGCATAGCCCGCTTCGTCCACTATGGCCACCATATGAGCGACATTCCGACCAACCAGGAGATACTGGGGCTGGTAGACCAGATGAATATGGCGTTTGCCCGTTGACAATGCGGAACTGGTATAATCTTATCGAACCCTGATTGGATACTCCAGCCAGTTGCGGCAGGTTGCCGCCAGGAGGTCGCAAGATGGTTGACCGCAGAACAGAAACGCGACGTAAGTTAGCCGCTTTTACCACGGTGCGTGATAAGCGCCAGAGTGTATTGTTGGGCTATTTGGCGAATCTGACATCGCATGGGCTGATGGTCATCGGCGAAAAGCCCCTGGAGGTCAATGCGCGCATGACCGTCGAAATTGAGCTTCCCGATGAATTGCCCGGTACCCCCGATCGTTGCATGACCATTGAAGCCCGCGTTGTGCGTTGCGTTCCTGACCAGGAAAGCCCGCGTGAGTTCAACATTGGTTTTGAGTTCCTTGCTGTCGATGAAAAGAATGCCCAAATTATCCAATTCTTGTTGGAGCGTTATTCTTTTCGTTACCAGAATTAGGTTTCTTCCCCCATCCCTGTCCTCTTCCAACGATGTCATTGCCTGCGCTTTTTGGGTGAGCGTTTCTGCTTCAATCGAATTTCTTAAATCCAGGGATAGTTCGCCATCACACTTCGGTGGCGGGCTATATGTTTCAATCCAGGAATTTGTGGGATAATCGCGCAGATTATCCCATTTTCTTTTGGAGAGCCGATGATTCCTGGCCTGGATGGCCTGCGCGCTATCGCATTTCTACTTGTCTTTGCCTGTCATACTGATTACTTGCTGGTCGGTTGGACGGGCGTTTTGTTGTTTTTTGTTCTTTCAGGCTTTCTAATAACGGGCATTCTTAATAAAATGAAAGCCAGGTTTACCAGCAGGGATTTTTTTGTTAAGTTTTATGGTCGACGTTTTTTGAGAATTTTCCCCCTCTACTATTTGTATTTGTTTCTGATGATGGGTGTCGCAGCTCTTTTGCTAGGCTTGGAATACCGCATCAACTACATGAACGAGTTTTATCGGCAGGTTCCCTATGCCTTTGTTTACCTGTACAACTTTTTTTATGCCAGTTCGACTTTTATCCAGCATAAATTTCTGGACCATTTCTGGTCTCTCTCGGTCGAGGAACAGTTTTATGTTTTCTGGCCGCTTCTGATTTTCTTGACCCCCGAACGCTGGCAAAAAAGACTCTTTCTGGCAGTTATTGTCCTCGCGCCGTTTTTCCGGCTTGCCACCGCCTATGCCTTGCGGTCGGGCCTGTTTCCGTTTTTCACAAGCGATATTCCGCTTGGCATTTATCCCTTGCCGTGGACGCACATGGATGCTTTTGCGATGGGGGCATATATCTCCCGCTATGAAATTCCCAGACCTCAATTGCAACTTGTTATATTGCTTGCGCTCGTCCCTCTGGCAGGATTTACCAGTCAGTATATTTCATCGGGAACGCTGACCCCCTCTGGCACGTTGATGGACTTGACCTCGTTGGGTTACACTTTTCCGATAGCGAACGCGCTCAAGCACATCTGGGGATATTCGTTGCTCAACTACCTGTTTGCGGTGTTAATTTATTGCGTTGCCCGACAGGGATTGTTTGTGCGTTTGTTGGATTGGAAACCGCTGGTTTATCTGGGCAAAATCTCCTATGGAATGTACGTTTTTCATTTTAGCATGACCTGGTTCGCTGCGCGCATCCGTGATATTGCGCCCGTCTCTGAAGACCTGGCCAAGCCGCTGACTGCCCTGCTTGCTTTTGCTCTGACATTGGCGCTTGCCTCGCTGAGTTATCGTTTCATCGAAAATCCTATCATGGAACTGAAAGACCGCTATTTTAGAATTCAATCATAGTCGTTCTGAGAAATTGTGGTATACTTGCGCCGCTCTGCGTCTGGCGGAGCAACATTTTGCCTGGGACGGGCAATAAGCGTCCCTGAGCGGGTCACAAGGCCTTAAGGGGTCGTATCCCCGCTAAACTCACTCCGTCTCGTGTTCTATAGAGAACAACTGGCAGACGGAAAACAAACAAGGAGAAACAATGGCAGTTATTTCAATGAAAGCCCTCTTAGAGAGCGGCGTCCATTTTGGGCATCGCACCAACAAGTGGGACCCGCGCATGAAGCCGTATATCTTTACCGAGCGCAACGGCATTCACATCATTGACCTGCAACAGACGGTGAAATCGCTCAATACGGCCTATAACATCACCCGCGACGTTGTCATGAACGGCGGTACGGTCTTATTTGTTGGCACCAAGCGCCAGGCTCAGGAAACCGTCCGCGAAGAAGCCATCCGCTGTGGGATGCCCTACGTTACCGAGCGTTGGCTGGGTGGCATGCTTACCAACTGGAACACAATGCGCGCGCGTATTGATGAAATGGAACGTCTGGAAGCCATGCGTGACAGCGGCGACATCAATCGCCTGACTAAAAAGGAAGGCTTGCTCATTCAGCGCGAAATCACCCGCCTGCAAACCCGTCTGGAAGGCGTTCGTCATATGAAGCGCTTGCCCAACCTGGTGTTCATTGTCGATGTTGGACGCGAATATGCTGCTGTGCATGAGTGCAATTTGCTCAACATCCCGGTGCTGGCGCTGGTAGATACCAATTGCAATCCCCAGAACATCGATTACGTCATTCCCTCCAACGATGATGCTATTCGTGCCATCAAACTGTTGGTTGCTAAAGTGGCCGACGCCGTACTGGAAGGCAAAGCCATGCGTAAAGATGAAGACTTTGACGCAGAGGACCGTTTGACCCCGGCTTCGGTTTCTGTTCTGGCAGGCCGCCCCAGCCGCATGGTCGATATGGATGACGACTCCAGCGACGAGGACTTGCTGGGGAAATCGACCCTCGCCAAACTTGCCAAAACATCGGATTTGGAAGCCTCTGCCGATGTCGACATTGATTTCGATGCAAGCGACGAATCTCTGGAAGATTAATTTTCCCCGCAAATGATACGGGACTTTATGAGAAATTGCAGAATTTGTTGAGAGGAACGAACATGGAAATTACTACTGAAATGATTAAAGAATTGCGCGCCGCGACCAACGCTGGCGTGTTGGATTGTCGCAAAGCATTGATGGAATCGAACGGTGACTTTCAAAAAGCAGTCGACTGGCTGCGCGAAAAGGGCATGGCCACAGCCGCCAAGCGCTCTGACCGGGTAGCTTCGAACGGTATTGTGGAACTGTACTCACACGGCGGCGGGCGCGTTGGCGTGATGGTCGAAGTCAACTGCGAAACAGATTTTGTCGCCCGTTCCGAATCCTTCCGCAACTTTGCGCATGAGGTCGCGTTGCAAATTGCAGCCCAGGCTCCGCAATACGTCTCGGAGGCCGACATTCCTGAAAGCGTGCTGGCGCACGAGGCCGAAATTGCTAAAAAACGCGCCCTCGAAGAGGGCAAGCCCGAAGCGGTTGCCGCGCGGATTGTTGAAGGCCGCTTGAACAAGTTTAAAGATGAGGTCTGTCTGTTACGTCAGGCCTACATCCGCGATGAAGATACCACCATCGAAAAACTGTTGCATCAGACGGTTGCCAGCACAGGTGAAAATATCATTATTCGTCGCTTTGCCCGTTGGGAATTGGGCGAAGGCCTGACAGACTAAAACCTAAAAAGCCAACCACCTGGTTGGCTTTTTTCTTGTATATCAGGAGATTCTATGGCTGAACTAAAATACAAGCGCGTTCTATTGAAGTTAAGCGGCGAGGCACTGGGGGGTGAAAATGGTTTTGGCATTAACGTGTCTGAAGCAGAGGCCATTGCCCGGCGGGTGCAGGAAGTTCATCTGATGGGCGTGGAAGTGGCGATTGTGATTGGAGCGGGAAACCTCTGGCGCGGCAAGCAAGGCCTTGACCGGGGCATGGACCGAGCCACCGCCGACTACATGGGCATGCTTGGCACGATGATGAATTCACTGGCATTGATGGATGCCCTGGAGCGCGCTGGCGTTTTCACCCGTGTTATGTCTGCGATTGAAATGCGCGCCATTGCCGAGCCATACATCCGCCGTCGTGCCATTCGCCATCTGGAAAAAAAGCGCGTAGTCATCTTTGGGGCTGGCACAGGCAATCCGTTTTTCTCGACCGATACAGCCGCTGCGTTGCGTGCCACGGAAATCGATGCCGATGTAGTCATCAAGGCCACAAAAGTGGACGGTGTGTATGACTCTGACCCCAAAAAGAATCCAACCGCAATCAAATTCGATGAACTGACCTACATTGATGTGTTGAACGCGCGCCTGCAGGTGATGGATAGTACGGCCATCACGCACTGCATGGAAAACAACATTCCAATCCTGGTGTTGAACCTTTGGGACAAAGCCTCCCTGACCCGTGCCCTTAACGGCGAAAAAGTTGGGACTCTCGTTCGCGCCTAAACCTGCCCAGGCCAAGTGGTTGTGTTTTTGCCAGCAACGTAGGGCGAGATGCGCTTGCGCATCTCGCCCTACGTTCTTTGCCAGCATTTGAAAGCAAGCGCACAGTTTTTGCCAGTCCAAAACAGATATCGTCGGGCCTGGGTTTCGGCAGTGGCAAAATTTCAATTTTTAGTGTATCCTTGCAATGAAATCAATCTTTTCTAAACATCCAGGAGGTCGCGGTGATTAAAGAACTTCTCAAAGAGGCTGAAGTCCACATGCAAAAATCCATTAGCATTTTGCAGGAGGATTTGAGCGCCATACGCACCGGGCGCGCCCACCCGGGACTGGTCGAAAAGATTCAAGTAGAGTATTACGGAACGCCAACCCCCCTTATTCAGTTGGCATCCATTAGCGTTCCTGAACCGCGCGCGTTGATGATTAAACCTTTTGATAAAACCACGCTGAAAGCCATTGAACGGGCGATACTGGCTTCTGACCTGGGTTTGACGCCCAACAATGATGGAGTTGCCATTCGCTTGAACCTGCCTCCATTGACCGAGCAGCGCCGCCGAGAACTGGTCAAACACGTCAGTCATCGCCTGGAAGAAGCGCGGGTGGCTTTACGAAATATCCGCCGTGATGCCATCAAGGATATTAAGGATTTCGAGAACGAAAAACTCATTTCTGAAGATGACCGCAAGCGTGGCGAAGAGGAACTGCAAAGGATAATGGACCGCCTGATTGGCGATATCGAAAGAATCGGTCAGAACAAAGAAAAGGAGATTATGGAAGTCTAACTTCCATGACCCCATGAGCACAAGCCAACATCCTTTTGCCGGGAAACTTCCCAGCCACGTTGCCATTATTATGGATGGCAATGGTCGTTGGGCCTTGAAGCGCGGGTTGCCTCGCCTGGCGGGTCATAAAGCTGGCACCGAGAACCTGCGGCGCATCATCAAAGCCTGCGCCGAGTTCGGCGTCAAGTATTTGACCATTTACGCTTTCTCCACCGAAAACTGGGGCCGCCCACAGGAAGAAGTCACCGGCCTGATGCGCATTCTCGAAGATGTGATTGACCGTGAACTGGGCGAATTGAACGAGCAGGGCGTGCAGTTGCGCCATATTGGTCGGTTGGAACGCCTGCCGCCCTTTTTGCAAGAAAAAGTCTTGCACGCCATTGAAATGACCCGCCATAACGACCGTCTGATTATCAACATTGCCTTTAATTACGGCGGGCGTGATGAAATTGTTCATGCAATTCAGCAAATCATCCGTGATGGGGTCAGTGCTGACGATGTAACACCCGATTTAGTCAGCCGCTACCTGTATACAGCCGGAACGCCCGACCCGGATTTAATCATTCGCACCTCGGGCGAACTGCGCATCAGCAACTTTCTGATTTGGCAGGCTGCTTATTCCGAATGGTATGTTACCCCTACTTACTGGCCCGATTTTGGCAAGGAAGAATTTCGTAAAGCCTTAGAAGAGTTCGCTCAACGTGACCGGCGGTATGGCAAGATTACCTCGGCGGAATACGAGGAAAGCCATGCGTAGTCGCGTTATCTCTGCTCTGGCGTTACTCGCCATCGGTCTCCCTGCCCTGTTTTTGGGGGGGCTTCCATACTACATCATGTTTGGTTTTTTCCTGGTTGCGGCAAGCTGGGAATACATCAACATCGCTATTGCTTGTGGCGCGCGCCCTTCGCGCTGGTCAGTGGTGATTGGCGTGGTGGTCATTACCGCCACACGGTTTTTCTTCCCGGCCTATGCCACGCCAGCCCTGGCAATTTCCATCCTCTCTTTGATGATGGTTCATCTGGTTGAATATGAGCGCGGGCGCAACCAGGCTGGCACCGATTTTGCCATTGGCGCGGGCGGCCTGGTCTATATTGGCTGGGTGGGCGCTTATCTGCTCGATATACGCGCGTTAGATAACGGAGCCTGGTGGGTCTTATTCATTCTGCCCACCATTTGGGCGGTGGATACAGGCGCATTCATGCTGGGCGCAGCGTATGGAAAGCACCGCATGGCTCCGCGCCTCAGTCCCAAAAAGTCGTGGGAGGGCTTTGCCGCCGGGATATTTACCAGCGTGCTGATGGGTGGTTTTTTTGCCTATGCATTTTCCACCTGGGGGCCACTCAACCTTTCTATTTGGCAGGGGACGCTCTTTGGATTGATGGCCGGGTTGCTGACGCCTTTCGGTGACCTGGGCGTCAGTATGCTCAAGCGTCAGGCGGGGATGAAAGACTCTGGCAATCTTCTGCCGGGTCATGGTGGCGCCCTCGACCGCATCGACTCATGGTTGTGGGGCGCGGTACTTGGATATTACTTCGTAAAGTTGTTTGTCCGGTGACGCCAGTCCGCGTCACCTTATTTTCCAAAGGGAGAAGCAAATGGAGAAGACAATGACCTCTCGAGTGCCAACCCGCAACCTGGCTCTGGAACTGGTGCGCGTGACCGAATCTGCCGCTCTGGCTGCCGGGCGTCTGATGGGGCGCGGAGATAAAATTGCCGCCGATAAAGCCGCTGTGGATGCGATGCGCCTGGTGCTCAACTCGATTGTCATGAAAGGCACAATTGTAATTGGCGAGGGGGAAAAAGACCAGGCCCCCATGTTGTTCAACGGCGAACATGTTGGCACGGGTGATTATGGCCCCGAAGTGGATATTGCCGTTGACCCTATCGACGGGACCCGGCCTCTTGCCAATGGCAATCTCAACTCGATAGCCATTGTTGCCATTGCTCCGCGCGGCACAATGTTTAACCCCGGCCCGTTCCTTTACATGAACAAAATTGCCGTTGGCCCTGAAGCACGAGGGGTGATTGACATCGAACGCCCAATTACCGATAACCTGAAAGCGATTGCAAAGGCCAAAGGCAAGCGACTCGAAGACCTGACCTGTGTCATTCTTGACCGTCCCCGGCATGATGAAATGGTGGCCGAAATGCGTCGGGCTGGAGTGCGCATTCGCCTGATTCCAGATGGCGATGTGGCAGGCGCGCTGATGACCAGTTGGGGAGATTCGGGCATTGACGCGCTCTTTGGCATTGGCGGCACGCCCGAAGGTGTCATTGCCGCCTGCGCCCTGCGCGCCATGAACGGTGAAATTCAGGGTAAACTCTATGCCCGCAATGACGACGAAAAGCGGCGCGGCGAAGAGCAGGGATACGACTTTAACAAAGTCCTGACCATGAATGACCTGATTTCTTCAGATGATGTCTTTTTTGCGGCCACTGGCATCACCAACGGAGAACTCTTGAAAGGCGTCAAATATCTGGCCGATGGGGCCACGACCGATTCTCTGGTTGTTCGCGGGTTAACAGGCACCGTACGTGAAATTACCGCCCATCACCGCTGGGATAAACTCAAAAATCTGAGCGCAATTGATTATTGAATGGTGTTTCATCTATCGGGTGCGTTGAATTGTACAAACACAAAATTCTGAATTTCTTGCCGTTCGTGGCGCTCTTTGCGCTCACCAGCCCATGTTGCGCCAACTTCAAAAGCGCGTGGGAATAAATTGAATCTTTTCGGTTTGACTGGGAAAGAAAGCCTACCACTTCAATATGGTAATATTTTTTTAATTCGCAAAAAATCGAAGTACAATTGTTCCACAATCCAAAATGGAGGTTTCTTTCATGCCAACCAGATTCGACGGCGTCATCGAAGCCGTTCGTTATGCGCCCGATGGAAAAATCGAAGTTGTGCGCGCTTATGAACGCCGGGGGGCCGCCTTTTCTGACCATGTCTTGATTGAGCGCGCGGCTCTTATAGAGCGGCTGAAACAGGGCAAGAAATTCGTTACCGGAAAACGCAAGCCCAACTTGGGCGGTATGTTTGAGACCGGGGCCAGCATCTGTTTGACGGGCGAGGTTATTTCGACCCGGCCCGGCGCAGACCATGATTTTTTGGATGCCGTTCCCGTGTTTTAACCCCACGCGGGACCTTTGAATGGAGACTGGCTATGAAACACATCGACAAGACTCCTTATCGTTCTGAAACCGGTGAAATCAGCATTATCAACCGCGTGCAGGGCATGTTGAAATACGGCATGACATGGTACGACCGCGTCAAAGCACAAGATACCATCGCCGAAATCCTGGGCAGGCAGTTGGGCGGGCAATTCGTCCTGTTCCAGCACATCACCCTGCCCGAAACAGAAATAGACTTGCCGCTCATCCTGCTCGGCCCGCCCGGCGTTTACCTGATTAACGCCCTGCACGAGCGCGGTATATACATGGCGCGCGAAGATGAATGGGGAACGCTCACCGGTGAAACCTTCGTGCCGGCCCGCATTAACCAGGTCAAGCGCGCTATCACAATGGCAAAAGTTTTGCAGGTCTATTTCGACCGGCTTGGTCAAAAAGGTTTCCAGGTCGAACCGGTGGTCATGGCCGCCGACCCCGGCCTGCATATTGACTCCACCCGGCCTGCCATCCGAATTGTGATGAGCGACGCCATTGACCGCTTTGCGCTTTCTATCAATCAATCACGCCCCATTTTCGATATGAAGATGGTTGCAGAACTGGAGCGCGTCATCCTGACCGGCAAAGGCAGGCAGACCCTGGCCCCGGCTGGCGCGCAGGAGCCAGCGCAAGTTGCAGGCAGCGCTGTCTTTCTTACTGAAGAAAGCGGAAGCGGCGAACTGGAATTTTCCTTTGCGGAGGAAGCCACCGCATTCGACACGGGCGAATCTCCCGCTGGAGCATCCTCCTCAACCGAGACGCCCGCAGCGCCTCGCCCCAAAAAGGCCAAAAAGCCAAAGCGCAAAAAAATTATGGGGCTGACGCCTGTCCAGTTGGCAATTATCATTGCTTTGCTGTTATGCTGGTTGTGTGGTTTGCTGGTTTTTGCAGGCTACTATTTTTATTCCATCGGTTGGATTCAATTTGCATGACCAGGCCTTTTCTGAGCATCATCATTCCAGCGCGGAATGAAGAACGCCGCCTGCCCCAAACTCTCGAGCAGGTGGCGCGTTTTGTCCAAAATTGTGACTTTTCCTCCGAAACCATCATCGTTGTCAACGCCAGTACTGACCGCTCGCTGGAAGTTGCCTCCACATTCGCCGCTCAGCGCGCCAGCATGCGCGTCCTGTTGGAAGACCTGCCTGGCAAGGGCCGCGCCGTGCAAAAGGGGATGTTGGCCGCCAAAGGCGACTATCGTTTCTTTGCCGACGCCGACCTTTCGATGCCTGTTCAAGAAGTCCTGCGCTTCATTCCCCCGGCGGTGGATGTCCCCATTGCCATTGCCTCGCGCGAAGCCCCCGGCGCGGTGCGCTATGACGAACCGGCCTACCGGCACCTGACCGGGCGCGTCTTCAACGCGCTCATCCGCGCGCTGGTGTTGCCTTCCCTCAACGATACCCAATGCGGCTTCAAAATGTTTCGGGCCGATGTGGCCGAAGACCTGTTCCGCCGTCAGACGCTGATGGGCTGGTCGTTTGACGTGGAACTGCTCTACATTGCCAGCCGGCGCGGCATACCCATCCTGGAAATTCCCATCCCCTGGTACTTCAACCCCGATTCCAAAGTCAGCGTTGTGCGCGATTCATGGCGCATGTTTGTGGACCTGCTGCGCATTCGCCGCAACGGACGCAAAGGGTTATATGATTAAGAAAGGGGCATGATGGACGCCCCTCCGGGCCTTTCTCTCGAACAGGAATTATGGCAGCGCGGGGTTAAACTGGTTGGGGGGGTGGATGAAGCGGGACGCGGCGCTTTGGCAGGCCCCGTGATGGCGGGCGTGGTCATCCTCCCCAACCTTCCCCGCCTGGAAGATACCTTATCCGGCGTGCGCGATTCCAAGCAGATGACTCCCCGTCAGCGGGGAGTTTGGGCGTTAAAAATTAAGGAAATTGCATTGGCCTGGGCGGTGGGGGCTGCCTCCGCGCAGGAGATTGATGCCCTCGGCATCCTGCCCGCCACCCGGCTGGCCGTTACCCGCGCCATCCAATCTCTTGCGTTGATGCCCGATTTTCTCCTGATGGACTACCTCCCCTGGCCGGGATTGTCTTTTCCACACCGCATGATGCCCAAAGGCGAGCAGCAATCCCTCAGCATTGCCTGCGCTTCGGTGCTGGCCAAGACCTCGCGTGATTCAGAAATGGAGCGGCTCGAGGAACAGTACCCCGGCTACGGCTTGTCGAAGCACAAGGGATACGGAACAGCCCTTCATCGCGCGGCCATCCTGTGGAAGGGACATTCGCCCATTCACCGCCGCACGTTCATCCTTCGCCATTCATAATTCAAGACACTTTCTTGCGACGTAAAGGAGAAAAACGATGAATCCACAATTGCTTGCGTTATTCACTGCCATGGCCTGGGGGATTGGCGGCTATTTCGAGAAAAAGGGCCTGCACCTGGGCGGGCTCTCGCCGCAGGTCGGAATTACCATCCGCACGGCAGTGGCGCTGGCCATCCTGGGAGTTGCCAGTTTCCCGCAGTGGAAGACCATTCCTCAGGCGGGCCCAAAGGCTCTGACGATGATGGTGCTGGGCGGCGGCGTAGTGGCTGGGGCAGTAGGAATGTTGTGCTTCTATGCCGCTATCAAAGGCGCGCCGCTCAACCGTGTTATGCCGATTGCGTTCACCTCGCCCCTCTTCGGCGCGCTGATGGGAATCTTGCTGGGCGGCGAGCCGCTGACCTGGAAAATCGCCCTCGGCACGCTGCTGACCATTGGCGGAATTGTGGTGCTGACGATATAACGCGGGATTCCTTGCGCAGCCGTTCAGGCAGGCGGTTTTTTCCTGTTGAACCACATCCACGCCAGCGCGTTTTCGCCTTTGATGAACTGAAAGTAAACCCACGTCAATAGATGCAGCGCAATCAGAACGAATAAAATCGTCGAAAGCGCGCCATGCACTGTTCGCAGCGAGAAAGCGTAAAAATCATTGGGCAGGCGAATGCCCGAATTTGTCAACACCCCTGCCTGGAGCGTCAACCCAATGCCGGTCAGCGACATCAGGAAGGTGAACAGATACAGCAGGAACTGCACCGGTTCGGCCATCGTCACAATCAACGGCTTTTTCTTCGCCAGCGGATTTTTGACCTTGCGCAGCGGCTTGAGCGTGACCCGCCGGACGATGAAACGCAGCAGGGTCAACAGCAGCGTTGCCGTCCCCAGCCCCATGTGAACGCCAAGCGGAATGATTTTTTCTTGCGTGTTGGGCTGTTCGGCCAGCGCAAACATCCCCAGCAGGAACGTGGCAAAAATCAGCAAGGCCGAGAGCCAGTGCAGGATGACCAGCAAGGGATGGTAACGGCTCATGCGAGGGGCTTCTTGGCGGGGATGCCCGCTTTGCGTGGATAGGCAGGCGGGGTGGCGGCGGGTTTGTCCACAATCACCAGGTAACGTTCTTCGGCCACGCCGGGCAGTTCGACCGGGACGAGTTGGCGCATCCGCCCGCCCAGCAGCCGCAGCGCGGTTTCGGCTGCCTGCGCTTCGGCGGGGCCGCTTTCGCCTTTTTGGGCCAACATGCCGCCGCCCACCCTCACCAGCGGAAGCAGGTATTCAGCCAGCACGGGCAGGTTCGCTACTGCGCGCGCCACTGCCCAATCGTATTTTTCGCGGTGTTGGGGGTCGCGTCCCACGTCCTCGGCGCGGGCGGTCAGCATTTCCACGCCCTCCAGGCCCAGGGTTTGGACGATATGCCAGCAGAAGTTGGCCTTCTTCCCCACCGATTCAACCAGGGTCAGTTTTAGCCCAGGATACAGGATTTTAAGCACAATGCCAGGAAATCCCGCGCCTGTGCCGACATCCACCAGCCGCCGGGGAGCGTGTTCGCGCCAGGCCAGCGAGCAGGACATCGAATCGAGGAAATGCTTGGCCCGGATTCCCTCCACATCTCGAATGGCGGTCAGGTTGAATTTTTGGTTCCATTCCAGCAATTCGCGTTCATAGGCGGCAAGTTGAGCCGTCTGACGGGGCGAAAGCGAAATGCCGAACAATTGGAGCGCGTCGCGGACGAGCTTTTCCATGCCGGGTTAAAGCCTGTTGCGGGAATAGCGGTACACCCACGCCGAGCGTAGAATAGCCAGCGTGACGGTGAAGAACAGCATGATGATGAATGAAAAGTTCCACTCTGGGCGCGCCTGGTAGAACAGATAAATTGCCACCAGATGCACCAGGTCGCCAAACAAGAGCGCTTCTACCGCTGGGGCAAGCAGGCGGTTATCGTTGGCAGGCAAAATGCGCAGGACGAAGAAGGTCAGCACCCACAGCAGTACCCCATACCAGCGAATCAGTTCTAGCGGCACAGGCGGTAGAGTTTCTGTGGCAAACTGCGCCACGAACATGGCCGGGGCCGCCAGACACAAAAGCCCGGTGCCAAAGTTGAGTGCCAATGCTTCAAAAATCAAGACATAGCGCATGAACTGGTTGTAAGTCATTGGTGATTCCTTTTGCGTTAGAGTATCAGGATTATACAGGCATTGCGCAACAAATTGCGAGCATTCTCTTCACTGCTGGTAAAATCCATCCACCTCAACCATGAACCGATTTCCCCACATCCCCCTCTCCACCTGGGTTCAGGCCGCACGCCCGCGCACCCTGCCTGCCGCCGCCGCCCCCGTGCTGGTGGCAACGGCGCTGGCCTGGCGCGACGATGTTTTCCAGCCGCTGGCGGCGCTGGCCTGCCTGCTCATTTCTCTGCTCATGCAAATTGGCGCGAACTTTGCTAACGACCTGTTTGACCACCAACGCGGGGCCGATACGCCCGACCGCCTCGGCCCGCCGCGCGTCACTGCAATGGGATTGGTCTCCCCGGCGCAGATGCGGCATGGTTTGTTCGTCATTTTCGGGTTGGCGTCTCTGCTTGGGTTGTATCTCATCACCTTGCGCGGTTGGCCGGTGTTTGCGCTTGGAATTGCCATCATCGCGGCGGCGCTCGCCTACACCGGCGGCCCCTTCCCATATGGCTACAATGCCCTCGGCGACTTGTTCGTATTCCTGTCTTTTGGGGTGGCCGCTGTGTGTGGGACGTATTACGTCCAGGCCGGAACCGTCACCCCAGCGGCGTGGTCGGTCTCCGTGCCGATTGGCCTGCTCATCGTCAATATTCTGGTCGTTAACAACACCCGCGACATCCCCACCGACCGTAAAACGAACAAACGCACGCTGGCCGTCTTGCTGGGGCGCGAAGCCATGCTGACCGAATACCTGGTCTGTTTGCTGGGCGCGTATCTCGTTCCGCTTGGCCTGTGGGGTCTTGGCCTGACCTCGCCCGGCGCCCTGCTGGCCTGGCTGTCCATTCCGCAGGCGGTCGCTCTCTATCGTGAATTTGCCCAAACCGAAGGCCGCGCGCTCAACCAAACCCTGGCGCGCACGGCGCAATTGGCGCTGGTCTATGCGGTTTTATTGGCGGTGGGGTTGGCATGGCTATAACAGTGATTGAGCGGCTGCGCATGTTCAATCAAAACCGACTGCCGGACATGGTAATGCGCAAATACCAGACCATGCGCGCCCATCCTTTGGCGTTTTTTCGTGGCGCGGCCCACCTGTTTTATGAGGACTGGTCCGCCGACTCGCCGCTGAACGCCTCGCCCCCGGCCTGGCTGTGCGGCGACCTGCACCTGGAAAACTTTGGCGTTTTCAAAGGAGCCGACCGGCGCGTCTATTTCGACATCAATGACTTTGACGACGGCGCGCTGGCTCCCTGCGCCTGGGACGTCGCCCGCTGGCTCACCAGCCTGATTTTGGCCGGGGATTGGTTGGATTTAAGCGAGGAAGATGTCGCCACGCTGGGAAGGTTTTTCCTCAAAAGGTATTTCTCCACGCTGGCAGGCGGCCTTGCCACCCCGCTTCAGCCTGCTTCCGTTTCCGAAGCGGTTGCCCGGCTAAAGCGCCAGGCCGAATCCCGTTCGCGTGAAAAATTTCTGAAAGAACGCACCCGCCGCGAAGGAGATGAACGCCGTTTTATCGAATCCAAAAAACTCCTGAATATCAGCACTGACAAAAAAAAACGCGTGATGAAAGCCATTCGCCAGATGGGAAAGCAAACGGGCAGGTTGAAATTTTACCGCCCGCTCGATGTGGCCTTTCGGGTGGCCGGCACGGGCAGCCTGGGGCTGAATCGTTACGTTGTACTGGTAGAAGGGCGCGGCTCGCCCGACGAAAACTTCATCCTCGACCTGAAGGAAGCGCGTCCCCCCGCATTGACTCCGGTTTTGAACCTTCCCCAACCGAAGTGGGCCAACCAGGCCCAGCGCGCCGTAACCGTTCAGGAACGCGCCCAGTCCATGCCCCCGGCCCTGCTCGACACGCTCGAAATCGAAGGGGTTTGGTATATTTTGCGCGAAATGCAGCCTTCGCAAGATAAAATTGCCGTTGCCGATTGGGAAAAACGCCCCGGCTGGATTCAGCCCCTGTGCGGCGAGATGGCTGAACTCACCGCCCGCGCTCATCTGCGTGGCGCCGGGCGCGAAGGAGCAGCCAGTTTGGAAACATTCATGACTTTTGGCGAACAGGCTGCCCTCACCGGGGAACTGCTCGCTTTTGCACGCCGCGCCGCCGAAAGAGTCCGCGCCGATTACCGCGCGTTTTGCCAGGCGTTGCCGCCGTCAGAGGGCTAAACACCAAAAACTCCGGCGTCTCCCGGAGTTTTTGATGGGGGTTACTTTGTTTTATCCACTTCGGCTTGCAGCCTGGTTTTAATGTCCTCGAAGTTTAGCCCATTTTGCAGGCAATACTCTTTAGGCGTTGCGGAGGGGGCCGGCAGCGGGCCGCCGATGATGGCTTCGATGGCCTCGCGCGGCACGCCCCAGGCCAGGATTTCGCCAAAGGTGGTTTTGCCTCTAATTGCGCGGTCGTCTTCGCTGGCGGCATGAGTTGCTTCAGCGGTGGGCGCAGGCGTGGAAGGAGAATCCGCCAATGGCGTGGAGGCAGGCTGCGGGGCGTCTGACCCGGCGGCGGCTGACGGGGCGATGTGCGTTTCGAGATAGGCCATCTGTTCAGGGGTGAGGTTGCGCTCCTTCAGCAGTTCCGCCGCGTTTTCCGGCAGGTAGATATCGGTACTCAAATCGAAAGGCAGGTTTTTGTAGAAGGCCACGAATAGGCGCACCGAGGCTGTGCCAACTTCCAGCGCGCTTTCGGCGTAGATGGTTTCTAGATTTTTGACCGGGAAAGCGGCGGGATTAGAGTCGGTCACTCCAAATGCCTGAGCCAGCACGCTGACCGGAATGCCAAAGTTCTTTTCTACATCGCCAAAGGTGTATGAGCCGCGAATATCGGCAGGGTTGGCTTGCCCGGCAAATTCGCCGGTGGTGAATTTGGCGGCTTCTTTGGTGCTTTCGGTTTTCCACCAGCCCATGGCGGTGGTGAACAGAATGCCGCCGAACAGGATGACCAGCACCATGGCGGCCAGCGGTTTGGAGGTCAGGGTCATTTGGCACCTCGCAGGTTCAGGACGGAGAGTTCCCGGGCTTTTTTAGGGAGTGGGGTGGAAAAGACCACCGTTTTGGCGACCGGGCAAACCGCTTCGGAGGTGCATTCCAGGCAGGAGATGCACTGATGGTCGCGGACGGTGGTTTTGGTATCGACCGGGATGTTCATGGGACAGACGATGTTGCATGCGCCATCGGCTTTGCAGGTGGCCTGCACGCGGCGGATGCTGAAAACCCGAAACAGGTTGCTGAGGCCAAGCACAGCGCCATACGGACAGGCGTATTTGCACCAGGGCCGTTCGACGAACAGTGACAGGCCGAGCGTAACGCCCAGGATGACCAGCCCGGTGACGGCGACTTCTTCGCTCCAGAAGTTGAACAGGGCAAAATAGGGGTCGTATTCGGCAAAGATGAGCGTACCGGTGATGGCGGTCATGTACAGCACCCAGGCCAGCACGCCGTAGCGCAGGTAGCGCAAAAGGTTATCCAGTTTGGCGGGGACGAAATGATTGAACCGGCGGCGGAACACCTTTTTACCGAGTTTGCTGACCCATTCCTGAACCGTCCCCAGCGGGCAGACCCAGCCGCAAAAGACCGGGCCGAACAGAATCGCCAGCAGGAAGCCGAGAATCATCAGGATAAAGGCCGATTCGTGGATTTTTTGCACGAAAGTCCCGGCAGTGGCGTACTGGTAGATTGTCACGACCCCGCCAAAGGGACACAGCGCGTGGAGCGAGGCGGTGGACAGGAAGGGAATCCCGCCGCCAGTCTCGACCAGGGTGTGATTGACCGCAATGAGCGCGATGAAGCCAAAGAAGAAAAACTGCACCACTTTGCGCAGCCAGATGCTGCGTGGGCGAAAGAGCCGTATCTTTTTGCCGAACAGCGTTATCATGAGCAACTCCTTGTTCAGGTTAATTGCTCATAGTGTAATTTTTATTTGTTCATTTTCAGAAAAGGAAATGTGAAGTTTGTGTAAAGAAATCAATCAGGAGGGCTTTACCCGATACAATCCGGTTTCGGTGGCAATCCACCCCACTGCAACATCATGCTCGTGGTGGGGAATTGTTTGCAGCACCAGCGCCTGGTACGCCACGCCCACGCTGATTCCGTCGAAGCGGGCCAGGAAGCGGTCGTAATACCCACCGCCGTAGCCCAGCCGCCAGCCCTGCCAGTCGTAGGCCAGCCCCGGAACGAGAACCAGTTCGATTTCCGCCGCTGGAATGACTGGCAAATCCGCTGCTGGTTCGGCCATCCCAAACGGGTGAATGACCAGCCGGGCCGGGTTGTAGGGATGGAAATCCATGCGGTGATTTTCCTCCGGCACAATCCGCGGCAAAACCCAGCGTTTGGCGGGGAATTGTTCCAGCAGCGGGCGCAAATCCACCTCGGCTTTCATCGGCATATAAGTCAGGATGGTTTCGGCGCGCTGAAAGACTTCCCACCCGGCGAGATGTTCGCAAATCCACCGGCTGGCGCGCTGGCGCTGTTCCTTGCCCAATTCGCGGCGCAGGGCGCGGCAACGCTGGCGGAGTTCGTGTTTGGGGTCAGGCATGGGGGAATTGTACATGAAAAGTATCAGAGCGTTTGGCAGGAAATTTTGACTCAAAACCGAAGGCTGTTATAATCCTTCCAAAATTCCTCCCAATCAGGAGCTATTCATGGCATTCAAAATCAAATTTGGCACCGATGGCTGGCGCGGCGTGATTGCCGAAGATTACACCTTCGACAACGTTCGCCGGGCGGCCCAGGGCTTCGCCTCGTACATGCTGGCGCAGGGCAAAGCCGGGCAGTGGATTGTCATCGGCCACGACAAACGCTTTCACTCCGAAAACTTTGCCGCCGCCGCCGCCGAAGTGCTGGCTGGAAACGGTCTGAACGTCTGGCTGACGGAGGGCGCCACCCCCACGCCGGTCATCGCCTTCTCGGTTGTTCACAAAAAAGCGGCTGGGGCCATCAACATCACCGCCTCGCACAACCCGCCCACCGACAACGGCTTCAAAGTCCGCAACGAAACCGGCGGAGCAATTGACCCGGATGGCTTGAAACAAATCGAAGCCGGAATCCCCGAAAGCGTGGCCGATGTCAAACGACTGCCCTACGCCGAGGCCGTCAAAGCCGGGAAAATCGTCAAATTCGACCCCGCTCCTGCCTACATCGAACACATCCAGAAACTTCTCGACCTGCAACCCATTAAAGATGCCGGTCTCACCGTGATGGTGGATGCCATGTGGGGCAACGGCGCGGGCTGGCTCACCCGCCTGCTGGAAGGCGGCAAAACCCGCGTGCTTGAAATCCACAACCAGCGCAACCCGGTCTTTCCCGAAATGAAACGCCCCGAACCCATCCCGCCGAACATCAACGTTGGCCTAAAAGCAACCGTTGATAACAAAGCCGACATCCTGCTCATCCTGGATGGCGACGCCGACCGGGTGGGTGTGGGCGATGAAAACGGGCAGTTCGTCAACCAGCTGCGCGTGTATGCCCTGCTGGCCTATTACCTGTTGGAAGTGCGCGGCCAGCGCGGTGACATCGTCAAAACCCTTTCCACCACCGGCATGTTGAACATCCTCGGCCAGCAATACGGCGTGCCGGTGCATGAGACCGGCGTCGGCTTCAAATACGTGGCCCCCAAAATGACCGAAACCAACGCCCTCATCGGCGGCGAGGAAAGCGGCGGCTACGCCTTTCGCGGCAACGTGCCGGAGCGCGATGGCATCCTGGCCGGGCTGTACATGCTCGACTTTATGGTGCGCCTGGGCAAAAAACCGACCGAACTGCTCCAACTGCTCTTTGAAAAAGTCGGCGGCGAGTTTTTCTACGACCGCATCGATAGCGCCTTCAGCGGCGACCGCGCCGCCCGTGAGCAAATCATCCTGAACGCCAAACCCCAAACCATCGGCGGCCTGAAAGTGACCGAACTCGTCACCATTGACGGCTTTCAGTTCAAACTGGAAGATGGCGGCTGGCTGCTCATCCGCTTTAGCGGCACCGAACCCATCCTGCGCGTCTACTGCGAAACCCGGCACGGCGACAAAGTGCAGGCCATTTTGCAGGACGGGCTGAAGGTGGCAGGGATAAAATAGCCAATGCCAGGTGACAGTCACGTTGAAAGTGACTGTCACCTTGTTTCACGATGAATCTCACCGACACCCACTGCCACCTGGATTTTGAAAAATTTGACGTTGACCGCCCTGAAGTGCTTCAGCGCGCCTGGAAAGCGGGCCTCACCCGTATCCTGATTCCGGGACTCGACCTGGCCTCGTCCCGTTCCGCCGTTAAACTGGCCGAATCGCACCCCAACCTGTTCGCCGCGATTGGCGTGCATCCGACGGAAGCGTTGAAGTGGAACGAGAACTCCCTGAGCGAATTACGAAAATTGGCGGCGTCCGACGACTCCCGTCGTCGGGCGCAAAGTCGGGAGACTTTGCGCCCCAAGATTAAGGCCATTGGCGAAATCGGGCTGGATTATTACTGGGACGCCGCTCCGCATGATATTCAGCAGGAAGCGCTGAAGGAACAGTTGAACCTGGCGGGTGAATTGGGGCTTCCGGTGGTGCTGCACCTGCGTGAAGCCGGAGACGCTCCCGACGGGGAGTGCGCCCAGGATTTGTTAAAAATTCTGGAGGAATGGGTCAGCAGGCTCCAGTCGAGTCAGAATCTGCTGGCGGAGCGCCCGGGCGTGCTGCATTCCTTTAGCGGGAATCTCGCCACAGCCAGGAAAGCGCTCCAATTAAATTTCTACATCGGAATTACCGGCCCGTTGACCTACAAAAACGCTGAATCGAAACGGCAACTGGTGAAATCCCTTCCGCTGGATAAAATTCTCCTTGAAACCGACGCGCCCTACCTGGCCCCCGTGCCGCAGCGCGGACGACGCAACGAACCTGCCTTTGTGCGTCATATTGCTGATAAAATTGCAGAAATTCACTCTAAACACACCGAGGAGATAGCCGCCCTGACGACTGCCAATGCCGCGCGGCTGTTTGCCTGGTGAGGACACATTTTGACGACCACATTTTTCGTACCGGTACAATCCGGAATCAAAGAAGTCGAGGCGCTGATGCGCGCCCAGGTCGACTCGAACCAGCACCCCGACCTGAAAGCCGCGCTCGAACACCTGATGTCTGCCGGGGGCAAACGGATTCGCCCCACCCTGGGATTGCTGGTCGGGCATATGCTGGGCGGCAATCATGAGAAACTCGTCATCCTGGGCGCATCGGTGGAGATGCTGCACACCGCCACCCTGGTGCATGATGATTTAATCGATGGCGCGTTGCTGCGGCGCGGCACGCCCACGCTCAATGCGCGCTGGTCGCCTGCCGCCACCGTGCTGACCGGCGATTTTCTGTTTGCGCGCGCCGCCAAACTGGCCGCCGAAGCCGATTACCTGCCGCTGATGAAATTGTTCGCCGAAACGCTGGCGATTATCGTCGGCGGCGAGTTGACGCAAATGTTCGCCGCGCATGGCAGTTTGAACCGCGAAAATTACTACCAGCGGATTTACGCCAAGACGGCCTCGCTGTTTGAAATGTCCACCCTGGCGGCGGCGATGGTTTCCACTGAGGATGAGTTGCTGCGCAGGGCGATGAAAACCTATGGCTACGAAACTGGGATGGCTTTTCAGATTGTGGATGACATCCTTGATTACACCGGCGACCAGGTGGCGGTCGGCAAGCCGCTCGGCTCTGACCTGTTAAATGGCCTGGTGACGCTCCCGGCTATTTACTACGCTGAGGCGCATCCCAACGACCCGGATGTGCGCGCCATCCCAGAAGGCGGCTGGACCGATACCGAACGCGTGGCGCGGCTGGTAGAGCGCATCCGCCAGAGCCATGCCATCGAGCAGGCTATGGGCGAGGCCCAGGCGCACGTAGAACGGGCTTTGAAAATTCTGGAACCGTTTCATCCTTCCACCGAGCGCGATGCGCTCGATGAACTGGCGCGATACATTGTGGACAGGAGTTTTTAGACTAAAACAGGGCGCGAAATCGCGCCCTGTTGGTTTAATCTACGAAAACTTATGGCCCGCTCTCCTCGCATTTGGTAATGAAGGGCGGCGAATCTCCATAAACCACAATCGCGCAGGTGACCACATAGCCATCCTCGTACACTGCCCGCACATCATACCCCTGGGTGGTGTACGTTGATTTGGCATAGAACAACTCAAAGGACTGGCTGCGATGCGCCTCGAGGTTGGACAATTTTAACAACGCGGAGCCGGGCTCTGGCGTGGTTTGCAAAGCGGTCTCCATTTTGGTGACTGCGCTCACTGCCTTTGCTGGCATGCGCATCCAGATTCCGCCTGCGCCGCCCAAAAAAATTACCAGCAGGAACAGCGCCGCCACCCGCAACGCGCCGCCACGCTGGGGCCAGAAACGGAAAGATTGCTTCACCAGCCAGCGGAAGAAATAGACAATTGGCAGGCAAATTGCCATGGCAGGCAGGAAAATAATCACAAAGGTGATTGCTTTTTGGAAAGGGCTGGCTGCCGAATAGGGCATGTTGCTCAAAATCAGGATGGCTGCCCCGGCCAGGGTGCCAGTCAACAACCCCGCCCAGGTCTCAAACCACCAGGCCGCCAAAAATCCGGTCAGCATCAGCCCCGGCCCCAGCCAGGCCCAAAAGGTGGTGTAAAAGTCCCAGTCCAGCCCCATTGGCAGGTGCGGGAACAGCAAACGGTCAGAAAACATGGCCGAAAGCGTAAAGGCTGTGCCAGCCAGCACGCCAAACAGGGCGCCAAGCAAAGCCCGGCCAATTTTGAGCTTAATCGGTTCGGAACGTTCATCAAAAAAATTTAACAGTTGATTGTTTTGCATAACAAATCCATGATGAAATTGGCTTGTATTTTCTCACAAGCGCTCTTTTTCTTCCAGCTACTGGAGAAGGGGTTTCATAGTTTAAACGCAGGTGAAGAATGACTTAATTATACGAAAAACCGGTTGACTTGCCGATTCGCGCGTGCTACAATGTGGACAGGTTCGCCCCAAATCTCACCATCGAAGAGAACACAGTGCCAAATCCTCGCAAACCTCTGCGGTTGAATGTCGGTTTTCTGGTCAGCGCTGCTGCCGGATACAACCGCGATTTTGAATTTTACATTCCCCACTTGACCGATGAAGACGGTGTGACGCTGGCCGAAGTCGATGGCCACGCCAAAATCAGCCGCACGCCCCAGGGCCTGCTGGTGGAAGGAGAATTTACCGGCCACACCCAACTCGAATGCGTGCGTTGCCTGAGCGAATACAGCCAGCCCTTGCATTGGGAATTTACCGAACTGTACGCTTTTACCCGCGACAATATTACCGAATCAGGTCTGCTCGTTCCAGAGGATGCGCACATTGACCTGCAACCGCTGGTACGCGATTTTGCGTTGCTCGAAATCCCCATCAAACCGTTATGCAGCCCAGGCTGTAAAGGACTGTGTCCAGAATGTGGCCAGAACCTCAATGAAAAAGACTGCGGACACCGGCCAGAAATCGACACACCATTTTCGGTCTTGAAAGACCTGTTGTAACCTGGAATTTATTCTGCGAATCGACCCTTGCGCAGCGATTACGAAAATGAGCGCCTGTTCACGCGACGAGAGGCAACTGTGAAAAGAGGAGGGCAGTCGTGGCACACGCGAACCGGAAATACCGCAACGAAGTCCTCAGCAGCCTGCTCGAAAAAGCGGGCGTGCAGGGTTATCTCACCACTGATGACCTGATGGAAGCCGTCCCGGACGTCGATTCGGAGCGGTTGCGTGTGATTTTAACAGTGCTGCGACGGCGGGGCGTGGATGTGCTGGATTCTGAATTGTCGGAAGAGACGGAACGGCATGAGGCTGGCCCTGAATCCTGGCAGAATCCAACGGATTCGGTTGCGTCCAACGATGCCATTGGTCTATACCTGAAAGAAATGGCACGCGTCCCGTTACTTTCAATGGAAGAAGAATTTGCCATTGCTCGTAAAATGGAAACTGCCCGACAGGCGCGTAAGGAAATCCAGCGCGGCGGCCTGTCACCGGCAACCCTGCGCGCGCTGGAAATGGATATCCAGGAAGGGCAGGCGGCCCGAGAACATCTCATCAAAGCCAACACCCGCCTGGTGGTCAGCATTGCCAAGCGCTATATGGGGCGCGGCCTGGCTTTCCTTGACTTGATTCAGGAGGGCAACCTGGGGTTGATGAAAGCCGTCGAAAAATACGATTACCGGCGCGGCTTCCGCTTCTCCACGTATGCCACCTGGTGGATTCGCCAGACCATTACCCGTGCTATTGCCGACCAGGCTCGCACCATCCGCGTGCCGGTTCACATGGTTGACCGCATCCGCCAGGTCTATCGATGTACCCAGGAATTAGAGCAAACGCTGGGGCGTGAACCGACCATCCTCGAACTGGCCACCGCCATGCAACTGCCCGTCGAAAAAGTGCAGTGGATTCGCAAAGTCTCATGGACACCGCTCTCGCTTGAAAGCCCGGTCGGGGATGATGACGACTCTGAGTTAGGCATGTTCATCGAAGACGAACTCAATCCGACGCCCTTGCAGAGCGCCTATGAGTCCTTGTTGCGCGAAAAAATCCGCGAAGTGCTCGATACATTGCCGTTACGCGAGGCGCACGTCTTACGACTGCGCTTCGGCCTTGAAGATGGCAATGTCTATACCCTCGAAGAGGTTGGCCTGAAATTCGGTCTCACGCGTGAGCGCATTCGCCAGATTGAGGGCAAAGCCTTGCGGAGACTGCGGCACCCCAGGCGGGCCGGGCAGTTAAAAGACTACCTGTAAAAAGACATCGGAGTTCACCAGAACTCCGATGTCTTTGGATATAATCTCACAACCACTGCGGAGTTTAATCGGATGCTCAATCAACCACTGCAACTTTTACCAGAATATCGTGATTACATTTGGGGAGGCGCGCGGCTGCGCCCGGGGCATGTTCCCACTGCCGAGGCCTGGGTGGTCTATGAGGGCGACAAAATTGCTGCCGGGCCTTTTGCCGGAAAAACCTTAGGCGAACTCGCCATTGAGCAACGCGATGCATTGCTTGGTTCGCGTGCCTGTGCCAAAACTGGCACGCGCTTTCCTCTGCTGGTCAAACTGCTCGACTGCGCCGAATGGCTCTCGCTGCAAGTCCACCCAGATGACGAGCAAGCCGTCGCGCTCGAAGGTCCTGGCAACTTCGGTAAGACCGAAGCCTGGCACGTCATCGATGCCGCGCTGAATGCCACCCTGATAGCCGGGATGAAACCTGGCACGACTTTAGAAACCCTCCAAACTGCCTTACGCGATGGAACCATTGTCCAACATACCCAATCGCTCCACGTTCGGGCTGGAGATACGATTTTCATGCCCGCTGGGACCATTCACGCCCTCGGCCCGGGACTGCTCGTTTACGAAGTTCAACAGACTTCTGACTGGACCTACCGTGTTTACGATTGGGGCCGCCCCCAAACGCCCTCTCGCCGCCTGCACATCGAAAAATCCCTGGCTGTCTCCCGGCCCGATGCGGTTGCCAGGGCTCTGCCACAGCCCCCGCTGACTGATGGACAACCCGCGCTCTTGTGCGAATGTCCTTACTTCCGGCTTGAACTGCTTGCTGCCGAAAAACAACCCATCCTGCTGGATACCAGGGGCGAGAGCTTTCACGCCATTACCATGCTGGAAGGCGTTGCTCGCATCGTGACCTCTGGCGGCGAAATCACGCTCAATCGATTTGAGAGTGTCGTTCTCCCCGCCGCCTGCGGTGCATATCAGGTTGAGCCGCTCACGACATTCCGCGCCTTACGGACGGGGGTGGTATAAAATCTGGAAGTTCCAGGTGAAATTTCGTGCTTCAAAAAAAATCCCCCGCCCAGGCGGGGGATTTGACTTGGATGTGTATGTTACATCGGCTTGACGTCAGCGGCTTGCAGTCCTTTGGGACCCTGCTCAATCGAGAACTCAACCTGCTGGCCTTCATTCAACGACTTGTAACCACCCATCTGGATGGCAGAGAAGTGGACAAAAACATCTGGGCCGCCATCGCGCTGGATGAAGCCGTAGCCCTTGCTGCTGTTGAACCACTTGACGGTGCCGATAACACGTTCGCTCATGTTGCTTGTACTCCTTACTGCTTGAAAGAAAACGGATGTGATACGGCCGGTATCTTGCGCCAGGAACAACAAAAACACCTGAGCAGCGTTCGTGCTCAGGTGAAGCCATTACCGACTGCAACAAGAATACACGTGCCACTTACGATTAAAAGTTTATCAGGTTGAGATAGGGATGTCAAGAATGAATTCCAGGGTGTCATGGTAAGATTAAGGCAAATCCCAATTAATTGGCCTTTTTGCGCCGAATGGACGCCGATTTTCCTGAAACAAGAAATCATTCGATGCACGAACGCCTGACAGAAAGGACATGCCATGTCTCCCCGTATCGAATCCCTGCTTGCCGCGCGTTTGTTTCTCTTCCCGCAACTGGTGGATGACCGCATCTTTTTCATCAGCAACCTTTCTGGTCATCTCAGTCTGTATGCCATGAACTACGGCGGCAGCGTGCCAGAACCGCTCCTGCCGCCGCATATTGCCCTGCAAAACCCGGAACTGATTGGCGGGCGCTCTTTTCACGTCTTTCCCAACCTGGGCAAAATCCTGGTGATGATTGACCGCGATGGCGATGAAAATTATCAGCCCATGCTCATCCCCATTGAGGGCGGCTTTCCCGAACCGGCTTTCGATAATTTCTTCGCCAGCTACCGCGTCCATCTGACCGTTTGCGACGACGAACAGGACATTGTCTATCTGACGGCAGAGCGGCGTGATAAACCACTCAACGAGACTTATCGGGGCGACCTGGCCGCGAACAAGTTAGAGAAAATTGACGAGTCGCAGTGGGGCGGCTATGTCAATGCGGCATCGCCCGACCATCTTCGAGTGTTGATAGGCGAAGGCTACACGGTGGGCGACAGCGTGCTTTACCTCCTCGAGGGGAAGAAAAAGAAAGTTCTGTACGGAAAACCGCTTGAAAAGCGCAAACCCGCCGAACAGGTTCCGTTGAATGGTCTGGGCGCGGCAGAATTCAGCCCCAGCGGGAATGGCGCGCTCGTGACCTGCTCGGTATTCGACGACACTTATTCGCTTGGGTACATCGCCCTCGACCAGCCGGGAGTTCTTCATCCCGTCAAATTGAAAGGCATTGTTCACCAGGGCGCGGGTGAGATGACCGGGCTGGAGCATCTGCGCGAGGACCGTTATGCGGTTTACTTCAACATCGATGGTTGCTCGTGGCTCTACGAGGGAACCTTTAATGAGGAAAAGCGCTCGATGAAACTCAAAACCGTCGTATTGGGCGCGCAGCCGCTCGACAGTGGTGAACTGGAACACGCTCACTATAATAAAGCATCCAATATTTTTACCGTTTCTTTCTCAACCGCGGTCTCTCCCACTCAAATCTACTCCATTGAACGCAAAAAACGCGATTTTATCGTCGTCCATACCAACGAAAAAGTGCTGGGTATCCCTGAAGAGCATTTATCGAAAGGGGAGGATGCTTCATTTACATCTTTCGATGGCCTGCGGGTTTCTGCCCGGCTCTATCTGCCCGCTCAGGCGCTTGGATACGAAGGCCCGCGCCCGGTTGTTTACTATATTCATGGCGGCCCGCAAGGCCAGGAGCGTCCCAACTTTGCCTGGTTTTCCATGCCACTCATCCAGTACCTGACTCTCCGCGGGTTTGCAGTCTTTGTCCCTAATGTACGCGGCTCGACCGGGTACGGTCTTTCTTACACCAAACACGTTGACCGCGATTGGGGCGGTAAAGACCGCCTTGACCATGTTCATGCCATGAAAGAAATTCTGCCGAAGGATAAGCGGCTCGATACCAGCCGCGCTGCCGTGGTGGGGCGTTCTTATGGCGGCTACATGACCCTGATGCAGGCTGGAATGCATCCCGAACTGTGGAAGGCCGCCTGCGATATGTTCGGCCCTTACGATTTGCTGACCTTTTCCGAGCGCATCCCCGCTACCTGGAAGCCCTACTTCAAAATTGCCCTGGGAGACCCCGAAAAGCCAGAAGAACGTCAATTTCTCATTGAACGCTCCCCCAAAACCCACCTGCATCAAATGACCTGCCCAATGCTGGTTATCCAGGGCCGTAACGACCCGCGCGTCGTTGCCGCTGAATCGGAAGACCTGGCGAACGAATTGCGCAAGCAGGGCAAGGACATTGAATTGCTTATCTTTGAAGACGAAGGTCACGATGTCCTCAAGTACGAAAATCGCGTGACTTGCTACAACGCCATTACCGACTTTTTTGCAAAGCACTTGCAGCCTTAAATCTGGCATAATATCTGCAAGGGAAACATAACCACCCCGAAGATTGCCGCCAGGTCTGAGAACCTGTTCAGCAAATCTTTGGGACGGTATCCGTGAAAGGCTATTCAAACATTTCATGCCCTGGAACCTGACCACCACCCACGCCCAGGCTGGCGACCTGATACAACTCGTCGGCTTGCGTCATAAACACTTTATCATCACACTTACTCCGGGCGGGACCATGTCCACGCATCGCGGTATCATCAAGCATGATGACCTGATTGGCCTGCCCTGGGGCAGCCAGGTGTTTAGTCACCTGGGCAGCCCGTTCTTCCTGCTTCAGCCCATGCTGGGTGATATTCTGACCGAATTGCCGCGCAATACGCAAATTCTCTACCCCAAAGAAATCGGTTTTATTCTGGTTACAATGGGGATTGGTAACGGCCAGCGCGTTATCGAAGCGGGAACCGGCTCTGGCTCGATGACTACCGCCCTGGCTTTTGCGGTTGGCAGGGAGGGCAAGGTTTACTCTTACGAACGGCGCGCCGAAATGCAGAACCTGGCTCGCAAAAACCTGGCGCGGCTGGGAATGGAAGAGCGTGTTCAGTTCAAACTCAAAGATATTGCCGAAGGGTTGGACGAAACCGATGTGGATGCCTTCTTTCTGGATGTCCCCACCCCCTACGACTATATTCCCCAGGTGCGGGCTGCGCTCAAACCCGGCGGATTCTTCTCTTCCATTGTTCCCACTTTTAACCAGGCAGAAAAATTGCTCCATGCCCTGCGCCGCAACAAATTTGCTTTTCTCGAAATGTGTGAGGTGATGTTGCGCTATTACAAACCAGAACCGATGCGCTTGCGCCCTACGGACCGCATGGTGGCCCACACCGGATTTTTAATCTTTGCCCGGCGCATCGAACCCAGCGATGACCCGCGCGCTGCCGACCTGCTGGCCGAAGCCGGCATGGTCAGCCTGCTCGATAAACCTGAGGGAATCCTGGAAACTGAGTTACCCGAACCAGAAGAATAGCCGCCTTTCTGGATGCTTAGAATTCGGAACATCTTCTGTCTCTTCAGTCAGGAAAAGAAGGTAATATGCGAAGAAATTTTGGCGCGCTTTTGCGAAGACACACTTCTCCTTTGGCTTTGCCGGCCCTGCGGCGTGCTCACGAAATGATGAATATGGGTGAATATGCTCACGCTGCAGTCGCTTTTGAACAATTGGCGCATGTTGCGGAGGCGCGCAATGGGCAACGTGCGCCTTACCTGCTTTTTCAGGCCGGGCGGGCGCGAATGTTGAACAACCAACCTGCTGCCGCCATATCGCACCTGAAGCGCGGCCTCGAACTTTTGCGGACCAGTGGGCGGTATGCTCAGTTGTACAAAGCCGGACACCGCATTATACAGGAACTCAAACTGCGCGGACTGGAACGCGAAGGGCGCGAAATTGTGGCACTGATAGATGCCAGCGTCCCAGCGATTGCGGATATGCCGACTGCGCGCGGTCCCGATGTCGCAACGGCCATCTTGCCTACCCATTGCGAATCATGCGGCGGCCCTATTCGTCCCACCGAAGTCGAATGGTTTGACGCGCGTACCGCCGAATGTCCCTACTGTGGCAGCCCGGTTCGGGCGCAATAATTCATGATGCATGGCACTCTGCAGCAGCCGCTCTCTGAAGCCGAAATCATGTTCCGGCTGAAAACTGCGCAGCATCAATCTTTTCACGAGCAACCCTTCCCAAATTTTGACAACCGCCCGGCGCGACCGGCATCTGTCTTAATTCCACTTACCCGCGTCGATGATGAGTGGCATCTCCTCTTCACCCGCCGCACCGACACGGTCGAACATCACAAGGGACAGGTTTCCTTCCCTGGGGGGGCCAGCGACCCGGAAGACACTTCCCCCGAAGACACCGCCCTGCGTGAAGCCCAGGAAGAAATTGGCCTGCAACGTGGCGATGTGCGCCTGTTAGGGCGCATGGGTGAAATGCTCACCGTCACCAACTTCCTGGTGACGCCGGTTGTAGGCGTTTTCCCCTGGCCTTATACCTTTAAAGTTCATACTGTTGAAGTTGCGCGCGTGTTTACCATGCCGCTTTTCTGGCTGGCCGACTCAAAGAATCGGATGGAATTTGTTCGCAGAGAAACAGGCCGCTCACTGATTGCCTACCTGCCTTACGATGGTGAACTGCTTTGGGGCGCAACTGCCCGCATGACGGTCGAATTCCTTCGGGCGCTGGAGATGATGTAAATCATCCATACACATCCATCTTCCTGAACCGTCAGACCGCCAGCCCAAAGAACCCGGCGGCAGAGACCAGCAGCGTACCAGACGGCTTGCGCAGGTAATCCATGCCCAGCACAAACTGGCCGAAAACCACCAGCAATGCCGTCTGCAAACATCGCCAGCAGATGCCCGGCCACTATCTCCCAGGGGCGCATGGCGGGCGTCATCAGACGCGGCAGGGTGCGCGCCTTGCGTTCCTGCACCAGAATCTGCGCCGAAGTCACCAGCCCGAAAATTGCAGCCATTGTCGGGCCAGTTGTCATAGCAACTTTGCCCCATCTCCTGCGTAGATTCATTCGTTCAGGAGAAAACTCAATATGGAATCACTTCCCACCCGCCCCAAATTTGAATGGCGTCTGCTTATTTTCCTGTGCGCTCTGTCCATCCCTGCTGCGCTGGCAATTATTCCCTACTCGCTGGCGCTTTCTGCCGGTTCGCTGGAAAACCCCAATCCGCAGCCTGGCGTTTCACCCCAAACCCTGTTCTGGATAAACCTGGTCATGGTCAGCCTGGTTTCGATGGCGCAAACTGTCTTTTTCAACTGGCCGTTGACTGCCCTGGGCATGCTGGCCGCCAAACCACTGGGGTTGGGCGCTCCCGTTTTTTCGGCCCTGCTGTACCAACGGCCCCTGCCTGCTGGTTGGAAAAAGGGATTGCTGACCGGCATTCTGACCGGCATTCTGGGCGGATGTCTCCTGCTCTTGCTGGGAGAATACGTCTTTGGCCCGCTCATGGAATCTGACTTGATTGCCAGCGGCGTCAATCTCGACATCCAGTTTTCTGCCCTGGATGGCCTGCTGGCCTCCTTTGGCGCGGCAGTCAACGAGGAAATCGTACTGCGCCTGTTCCTGTTGAGCGTCATTGCGTGGGTAGGGGTCAAAATCTTTCGCCAGACCAGTGGATTGGGTTTTCTTGCCATTCTGTGGGCTGCCAACCTGGGTAGTACCCTGGTTTTTGGCCTGGTTCACATTTCCAACCTTCTCATTCTTGACATGCCGCTTACCCTGGTCGTCGTCGGCTCAACGGTCTTCATGAACGGAATGATTGGCTTGCTCTTTGGCTGGCTCTACTGGAAGCACGGCCTCGAAAGCGCCATGCTCGCGCATTTTTTTGTGGACATCGTGTTAAAAGTCGTCACCGTTCTGTTTCTGCCCCAGTTCCTATAATTCACTCTTGCAAATTTTCCTGACAACCGCGCAAAGCCGCTTGCGCGGTTGGTTTTCATTTTCGTAAGTTATATTCTTTGTAAATCCACAAAACAGCGATAAAGATAAAATGAGACAGTAATGATTTGCTGGGTCAGGTGGGGAGCCGCAGGATGGGGAATAAGTTGCCAGGATTCCCTGCAAATGCCTCACCGGCTTTCGTCACGTACTTAGCAGAACCATAGCACAGGAAAGAATATGACTGATTTGGACACCTTCGTAAGCCTTTCGGACCATCAGGTAGCGCGATTGGTCAAAGAACACGGCCAGCAAATATGTGTCTTCCCCATCAGCGGGATACGCCAGTGGTACACGATGGAATATGGAAACCAGATGGGCCTAAACAATCCAGTTCACTATATGAATGAAATCACGCAAAAAATGCTCGATTTGTATGGCATGTTTTTCAACCAGGGGATTCACACTCTGGTTTCACCGCTACATGGTCTGACGGATGATGACGGAGAGTTGCTGGCCTCCAGGCTAAGACGGTTAGAAATCCTCACCACGCACAGTGACTTTCTGAGTTTCTACGAAAAATTGGGCGTGCGCGTCCACTTTTTTGGCGATTTTCGCCGCCAACTGGCTGGAACATCTTTTGCCTATCTAACCGGGCAGTTCGAGCGTTTATCCAGGCATACGCGCAAGAACACCGCTCACCGGCTGTTTTATGGCTTGTTTACTGGCAATGCCGCTGAAAACATCGCTGACCTGTCCGTGCGGCACTTTATCCGTACCGGGCAGGTTCCCAACCGACGCACCATGATAGAACTTTATTACGGGGAAGCCATTGAGAGCGCAGACCTGTTTATCGGCTTCGATACGTTCAATCCGGCAGATTATCCTTTACTGGATTTTGCCGAAGAAAACCTTTACTTTATCGCCGCCCCCAGTTTTTACCTGGATAAAGACCAATTGCGGCGTATTCTGCATGACCATTTACACCCGCGTCAGAAACTTGATTATGCCCAGTTGTCGGAGGGGGAGTTGGCAGTGCTGAAAGATTTTTATCGCGCCCAACGTCACATGACCCTGGGGTTAGGCAGCCTGCGGCCTGGAACACGGGTTGCTTCTCAGTAAAGGATTATCTCCTCTCCCGATATCCCTGCGGAGAGATTCCCGTTTGTTTACTAAACACCCGGCTGAAATAGGCCGCGTCGCTAAAGCCGACCAGCCTGGCAATTGCGCCAATGCTGTGCGAGGTGGTTTTGAGCAGATTTTGGGCCTGCAGCACGCGATAGCGGTTGAGATAATCCCAGGGGGAGAGGCCAAGTTCGCGGTTGAAAACGCGCGTCAGGTAGTCCTCGCTGACGCCAATGGCCTCGGCAATTTCCCAGCGCGCTAACTGGCGGCTGTAATTCTGATGCAGGTAGGCCACGGCGCGTTTGACGAGGGCGCTGGTATGCGCCGGGAGGCTTTCCTCGCCGGAGAGGGCGCGCTGCAGGGCGGCGGACGTTTCGGCCTGCGACCAGACGCCTTTGTTCTGAAAGGTGACGCGGGTATGGGCTTCCAGCCGCCGGACATCCTCGAGCGTCAACATTTTGTTGCTCAGCACAATGACCGGCACCTGGCGCAAGCGCGGGTCGGCGCGCATCTGGTCGAGCACGTCTGCGCCGCTCAGGCCAGGCATGACCATATCGAGCAGCACCAGCGCCGGGACTTCGGCGGCCATCATTTCGAGGGCTTTTTCACCGTTCTCGGCAGTTTGGATGGGGCAGCCGGGCAGGCTGTTTTCGACCAGCGTCCGGTGCGCGGCGCGGATGTGCGGGTCGTCATCGACAATCAGCACGGGGGCGGTGGATTGGGCCGGGCAGAGGGCGTTAATGGCGTCGAGCAGGGTCTGGTTGTTGGGTGATTTAACCAGGAAACCGGTCAGACCGACGGTTTGGGTTTCGTCACCATACAAAATGAACGGAGTCTGACTCAGGGCCGGGTAATGCCGCAGCCGCCGCACCAGGCCCCAGTCGCCGGGCTGGGCCGAGGATAAATCCCAGGCCAGGGCCACGGGTTGCGTGTTGGCGAGCGCGGATTCTAAATCGTCGAGGTTGCGCAAATGGCGAATTTCCAGCCCCTGGCGCTGGCAGAGCGCGGCAATTTCAGGGGTGGGCTGCCCGGAGGTGGATATCAGCAGGAGCACCGGCGAGACGGTTTCAGGGGCGGAAAGACGCGCGTGGTCCAATGCCGGGAGCGGCAGTTCGATTTGGAAGGTGGAACCCTGCCCGGGCTGGCTCTCCAGCCGCATTGTCCCATTATGTAAAGCCACCAGATGCCGGGTAATCGACAAGCCCAGGCCAATGCCGCGCCGGTCGCTCTCGATGGTCACAAACGGTTCAAAAATGCGCTCCTGCTGTTCGGGCGGGATGCCCAGGCCGGTATCGGCCACCCAAAAACGGACGTGGGGCGGGACAACCTGCGCGCCGAGCGTAATCTGACCGCGCTCGGTGAATTTGCGGGCGTTGCTGAGCAGGTTCAGGAGAATCTGGCGCAGGCGCACCGCGTCGGCGCGGACGAGCGGCAGGCGTTCGGGCAGGTCGAGTTTCCAGGTGATTTCGGGCGGGGTCGGTTGATTGGCTAAACTCTGAAAGGCTTCCACCAGCAGCGGGCGCGGGTCGAGCAGTTCGAGCGCCAGGTCGAGTTCGTCAATTTCGGCGCGTGAAAGGTCGAGCAGGTCGTTGATGACGCGCAGTTGATGCTCGGCGTTGCTCTGAATGTGGTGCAAATCGGCCAGCATTGCGGGCGGGTACGGGCCGGGGCTGCGCAGGGCGTTTTGGGTGTAGCCGATGATGATGTTGAGCGGGGTGCGCATTTCGTGGCTGACGTTCGCCAGCAGGCGGGTCTTGATGCGGTCGGCTTTTTCGGCGGTCAGGCGCGCCTGCTGAATTTCATCGAACAGCCGCGCTCCCTGCAGGGCGCTGCTCAGGTTGCTGCGCACCAGTTCGTACACGTCGCCTTCGTGCGGGCCAAGTTCGCAGACCAGGAAGCCCAGCGAACGCTCCTGGAAGTAGAGCGGTTCGACCACCAGGCTGTAACGGCGCGCGGGCAGCAGGTCGGGCGGCACCAGTTGCCCGGTCAGAAAGCGCCGTCCGCCCGCTTCGAGCGTGGCGCGGCCTTTTTCAGTGTAGGCCAGCATCAGCCGGGCAAATTCGAGCGATTCGGACGGGTTTTCGTACAGAGCCAGGTAAGCGCTGGGAATGCCCAGGCGCGGCAGGTATTCGGCCAGCACATCGGTCAGTTGCGGCAGGTCGAACGTGGTCAGCAGGATTCGGCTGACCTCGCGGATGGTCTCGGTCTGGCGCTCGGCCTGCCATTGCCAGTAGGCGTGCGAACGCTGCAAGGCCTCGCTGACCACTACGCGCGCCTGGCCGAGCAGGGCTTCGGCGCGGGCCTGCTCGGCGGCGGGCAGGGCGCGCAAAACCCGGCGGCGCAAACTGGAGAGTACGTTTTGCCACAACGGAATTTCACCACGCGCGCGCATGACCTGGTCGAGAACGTGTTCGAGGGTGGGAACGAACTTTCCGGCTTTCTCCCCAATCCCTTTCTCAATTTTGGGAGAGGGGCTGAGTTCCGCCAAAAAGGTATCTACCACTGGTTCAATCCATTGGGGAATCTGTTCGATGGGGATTTCGGCGGCGGAGGCCAGCTCTGTCAAAAGAGCCTGGCGCTGCGTCTCAAGCGGAGCGCTTTTTTGGCTGGAGCCTGCCGCGGGAACATCTGCCGCCTGGGCCACCGCTGATGAGGGACACCCGCACGACTGGCGGATGACGAGGTGCGAGGGCAGGGTTAATAGCCCTGGCACTTGCTCGCCCTTCAGCAGGGCCAGCAGCACCTCAACCGCGCGCGCGCCCTGGGCATAAAACGGCAAGTCCACCGTGGTCAGCGGCGGGGTGGCAAAGCGCTCCTCGATGGAGTTGTTGAAACCGGCCACCACCAAATCATCGGGGATTTGGAAGCCGCGCGCCTGCAAGGTTTTCATGGCCCACAGCGCCAGCATATCGCTGACCGCCACAATGGCCTGAAAGTCGAGGCCGGGTTTCAGGCCGCGCTCATCGAGCAGAATTTGCACCGCCTCCGCGCCCGCCTCCCAGCGCAAGGGGCGGGTGACCAGTTGCGGGTCGAGCGGGATGTTGTAAGTCTGAAGCGTATCCAGGTAAGCGCGATAGCGCTCCTGGGCGTAGTAATGTCCCTCCGGGCCGCGAATAAAGGCCAGTTTGCGAAGTCCATGCGTTTCGATGAGGTGCGTCAACAGCGTGCGCATTCCATGATATGAATCAATTGAAACGGTCGGCGTGCCTTCCATAATTTGCGCCAGGCTGACCAGCGGCAGGCCCTGGTAGCGCTGGTGAAAGGTATTGACCTCGCCTGGCCCCAACACGCCGCCCAATGCCGAGGACCAGGTCACAATCCCGTCCACGCAATCCTCGCCGACCAGGTCGTAAAGCACGTTGCGCTGGTTCTCGAAGGCCTCCATCGAATGGATGCGCCCGCCGGGGAAGCAAATCAGGTTGGCGTCCAGCCGTTCGGCGGCATCAATCAACCCCGGCCAGAGCGCGCGGCTGGCGCCGGTGTGCAGGCTGGCAAGCAAAAAGCCCAGCGTCGGTTTGCCGTTGGGGGCCAGAAAGGGGCGGATGATGGCGGGGTTTTTGCTCATAGATTAAGTTTTGGTCGACGAATGACGGATAGTCATCGGCTTGTTTTAACGCAAAGGCGCAAAGCCGCCAAGTTTGTTCGGCGAGTATATCCCTTTTGGGTGGGGAATACGAGAACCCGGTCAGGCGTCAAAGAACTGATTTTCTGTGTGTCTCAGCGTCCTGGCGTTAAGGTTTTTGAACGTCCGTCTACTTTTCATTATCGTAGTTTACCCATTATATTACTCAATCTGAAGCAGCCGCGCCAGCCAGCAGAACGGTTTTGTCCAAAGGCTGTGCGCCAAAATCCATGCCGGTTTTTCTATAATGCGGAGGTAACCGTGTCAGACAAACGCAAAGGTGAATTTATGAAAGCAGTGGCAGGCCGCCCTATGAGCGTTGGAAACATCAGCCAGTTGAAAATCATCTCAAGGCAGTATGCGGCTTCGTTTGGCAAGGCGCTCTCGAAGTATCGCTGGCTGTATTTTATGATGATTCCTGGCCTGTTGTACTTTGTTCTGTTCCGTTATTGGCCGTTGTGGAATGCCCAAATTGCCTTCAAGGATTTTAAGCCGCTGTTGGGGGTGGAGGCCAGCCCGTTTGTCGGGTTCAAGCATTTTGTCGTTTTTTTCAAATCCTTTTACTTTACCCAACTGATTACCAACACGCTGATTATCAGCCTGCTGAAACTGGTGTTGGGGATGCCGATGGCAATCATCCTGGCCCTGAGCCTGTACGAATCGATGTTCAAGTGGCTGGCCGGGCTGGTGCAGACCATCTCTTACATGCCGCACTTTCTCTCGTGGGTCATCATGTTTGGCATCCTGCTGATGCTGCTTTCGCCGGGGGAGGGCCTCATCAATGAAATCATCAAGGCCAATGGCGGTCAGCCCATCTCCTTCCTGACCTCGCCCGCCTGGTTCCGGGTGGTGCTGGTTGGTTCGGACATCTGGAAAGAGACCGGCTGGAGCACCATCATCTATCTGGCGGCGCTGATGGCGATTGACCCGACCCTGTTCGAAGCCGCCGCGGTGGATGGCGCTTCCCGCCTCCAGCGCATCTGGCACATCTCCTTGCCGGGAATTGCCAGCACGGTGGTGGTGGTGACGCTCCTGCGCCTGGGCAACATCCTCGATGCCGGTTTTCAGCAGGTGTTCGTGCTGTATTCGCTGCCCGTCTACAGCGTTGGTGACATTATCGACACCTGGGTCTATCGCCAGGGCATTCTCGAATTTCAACTCAGCCTGGCAACCGCGGTTGGCTTGTTCAAAGGCACCATTGGCCTGCTGCTGGTGCTGTTCTCCAACAAACTCGCCAAAAAATTGACCGGTGAAGGTCTCTACTAAATCAGGAGCCTGCAATGAATATCAAAGTGCGTTCCTGGGACGATGTCCTTTTCCAAATTCTGGTCAACGGCTTGCTGGTTTCCATTCTCATCATTGTCATCATCCCCATGTGGCGGGTGTTGATGATGTCGGTTTGGCCGCTCAATTACATTGATACATCGACCTTTGGCCTGTGGCTCTCGCCGTTGAAGTGGTCCTTTGAAGCCTACAAACAGCTGCTCAGTCATCCCTCTTTCTTGCGCGCCACCACCAACAGCCTCATCATCACCCTGGGCGGCATGACTATCAACATGCTGTTGACAGTGCCGTTTGCATACGTTCTTTCCACCCGAAATTTGCCGGGCCGCAAATTCTTCATCACGCTGGTGATGATTCCGTTCCTGTTCAACGCCGGTCTGGTTCCGGCCTATCTCGTGGTTCAAAAACTGGGGCTGGTAGATACCTATTGGGCGGTCATCCTGCCCGGCGGCATCAACATCTACAACCTGCTGGTGATGAAAAGTTTCTTTGAGGGCCTGCCTGAAGAACTGAAGGAGGCGGCCCGCCTAGATGGCGCCAACGAGTTGCAGGTGCTGTGGCACGTGGTTTTGCCGCTCTCCAAGCCGATTTTACTGACGATTGGCCTGATGTATACCGTCGGCCACTGGAACGAGTTCTTCAACGCCATCCTGTATCTGAACGATGCCAAACTCCAGCCGCTGCCGGTTTTGCTGCGCAACATTCTGCTGGCGGCCAACATGAACGAATATGTGGAATATGACGCCTTCAGTTCGGCCTCCGTACAGTCCATCAAGGCGGCCAGCGTCTTTCTGACCATGCTTCCGATGGTCATCATCTACCCCTGGATTCAGAAATACTTCACCAAAGGCACCCTTTTGGGCGGTGTCAAACAGTAATCCGAAGGAGGTTGCGTATCAACGTCCGACCCATTTCTCGCCTGCCATCCCGTTTCACCCACTCCACCATTCTAACGAAGAGAGGTCCCTGATGAAAAAGATGTTGCTTAAGTCTTTGCTGGCCCTGATGCTGATTGCCATCCTTGCCAGCGCCTGCGCTCCGGCGGCCACGCCGACTGCTGAGCCAACCGCCGCGGTCCCGCCGACCGAAGCCCCCACGGTTGAACCCACCGCCGTTCCCGAACCGACCGAAATCCCGATTACAGACATTGAACTGTGGGCTGGCGGCCGCGTCTCCGAAGCCGGGCCTCCGCCCGATGACTGGGTTGCCTACGACATCATCCGCGAGAGCGCCAAAGTCAACCTGAAACTCGTCCTGCTGCCCTCCACCCAGCAAGACCAGGACACCAAAATCAACGCGGCGGCTGCCAGCAATTCGCTGCCCGACCTGTTCATGGTCAACCGCGATGTCTGGTACAAACTCGTTCAGGCTGGCCTGGTTGCCAAAGTAGATGATTTGCTGCCTCTCATGCCCGTTCGCACTGCTGGTCACTACTCTGACCCCGACCGCAACAAGCTGGTCACCATCGATGGCGCGATGTACGGCCTGCCCGACCCCGGCGCGCTGCCCCAGACCGATGGGCTGGTCATTCGCAAAGATTGGCTCGATAAACTCGGTTTGCAATCGCCCAAGACCCTCGACGAAGTCATGACCGTGTTAAAGGCTTTCACGTTCAACGACCCCGATGGCAACGGTCAGAACGACACCTACGGCTTCTGCGCCTACATTGAAGGCACTGGCCTGGCAAACATGGGCCTCGGCACCCGCTTTGAGTGGGTGTATGGCGCCTACGGCGTGGCGGGTGTCTGGAATCTCTCCAGCGCCGATGCCGTCGCCCTCAACGCTCGCAATCCAAACTACATGAAGGCCACCCAGTTCATCAAACAGATGAACGATGAAAAAGTCATCGACCCCGACTGGCCGACCCTCAAAAAGGACGAATTCCGCGCCCGCTGGAAACAAGGCAAATGCGGCATGATGCACGAGAATTTCGCCGCCCTGGCCAACAAGTCCAACTACAAAGACTTTGACGAGAACTTCCCCGATGGCGAATGGATTGTGATGGACGCCCCCAAAGGCCCCGATGGACAGAGCTCGATGGGCGTGGTTGCCAAAACGGCCCGCATCTATGCCGTCTCGCAGAAAGCCATTGATGAAGGCAAAGGCCCTGCCATTGCCCGCCTGCTGGAGTGGATGGCTTCGGACGAAGGCTACTACCTGCTCGGTTTTGGCGTCAAAGATGTCAACTACAAACTTGATGAGAATGGCTTCATCACCACAGAAGGCCTCGAAGATGCCAACAAGTGGACTTCAAAAGAAGCCCAGCCGCTGACCCAGCTCGCCAACATGGTTTACATTTTTAGTGATGTGGAAATGCAGGCGCGTTATGTGGCCTACAAGACCAAAAATGGCCGCGATATGGACCCCAAAGCCTACTACGCCGCCTTCCTGAAGCAGCCCTATACCCAGGCTACCGGGCAGAGCATCATCAACCCGCCTGCCAATGCCGCCGACTTCACCCGCTTCTACAGCGAAAACATTGTCCAGTTCGTCCTCGGCCAGAAGCCGCTGGATGAAACCACCTGGTCTGAGTTTATCGCTGGCCTCGACAGCCTCGGCGCCAAAGAACTGGAGGCCTCGGCCAAAGAAACGCTGCTCAAGGCTGGTTTTGTCAAATAACCAGCGCCATTCTTGCGAGGCGGGCGGCCACAACCGCCCGCCTCTCTCTGAGCGCTGGTCGAGTAAGCGGCGGGTTCATCGCCGCCGTACACCTGCACTTGCAGCGCTGGTGCAAGTGTCGAGACCAAATTTTCAGTCAATTCGTCAAATCCGATGCCAAATCCACCCCTCCCTCTCAAAATTGCCTACATTGGCGGTGGCAGCCGCGAATGGGCGCGCAAACTGATGTTCGACCTGGCCCTGACGCCCGAACTGACCGGTGAAGTGGCCCTTTATGACATTGACCTGGACTCCGCGCGCCTGAACGAGCAGCTTGGCAACTGGCTGCACGCTTCGCAGCAGCCGGGGGTGGTCTCGCGCTGGCGCTACACTGCCGTCGAAACGCTCAAAGCCGCCCTGCGCGGCGCGGATTTGGTCATCATCTCTATTCAACCCGGCTCGCTGGAACTGATGCAAAAAGAAATCGCCATTGCCGAAAAATACGGCCTGTATTTCCCGGTCGGCGATACGACCGGCGCGCCCGGCCTGGTGCGCGGATTGCGTTCCGCCGCCATTTACAAAAGTTTTGCCGAAGCCATTGCCGAAATCTGCCCCCAGGCCTGGGTCATCAACTACACCAACCCGATGGCAATTTGCGTCCGCGCGCTGACCCGCGTCGCGCCGCAACTCAAGGTCTTTGGCTGCTGTCACGAAGTTTTCGCCGTCCAGAAAATGCTCGCCGGTCTCGTCGGCCAATATTGGGACGCGCCAACACCCCACAAAGACGAAATCAAAGTCAACGTCCTCGGCATCAACCACTTCACCTGGTTCGACCAGGCTACCTGGAACGGGCGCGACCTGCTCGAACTCGTCCGCCAGCACATCGCCCAGCCCGGAACGCTCCGCCCGTACACCCAATCCGAAGTGGAAGGCTGGAACGACTGGTTCAAGAGCGTTCATCAGGTTAAATTCGGACTTTTCCAGCGCTTTGGCATTCTCGCCGCCGCTGGAGACCGTCACCTCGTGGAATTTTTACCGGGCTTCATTCAATCCCCGGAAACTTTGTTCCGTTATGGAATCATCCGCACGCCCGTCAGTTGGCGCATCCAACGCTGGCAGTTGGCTCCGCAAAAAACGCGCGACCTGCTCTCCGGCAAAACCCCGCTCGAACTCAAATCCAGCGGCGAGGAAGGCGTGCGACAAATCAAATCCCTGTTTGGCCTGGGCGACCTCATCACCAATGTCAATCTTCCCAATGCCGGGCAAATCTCCAATTTGCCCCTCGGCGCGGTGGTCGAAACCAACGCCCACTTCAGCCGTGACGAAGTCCGCCCGCTGGCGGCTGGCGCCCTGCCTGCCGGGCTGGCGCCGCTCATTCAGCAGCACAGCGCCAACCAGGAACTGATTATCGAAGCCGCCCTCACTGGCAGGACAGACCTGGCCTTCCAGGCCATCTACAACGACCCATCCAACTCCCTGACCCTCGACCAGACCTGGGAGATGTTCCATGAAATGATGAGCGCAGAAGGTTGAATGCAGAATTCTCTGCCTTCGCCATTCATCATTTTCACTTTTGCATTCACTATGTCCACGTCAACCTCCACCCCCATTCTCGCCGCCACCTCCTGGGCAATTCGCATGGCCGATTCCGTCTTGCGCAACTATCCCCCTTCGCGCTGGAAATGGCACTATGAACATGGCCTGGTCATTCGGGCAATGGCCGCCATTGGCGAGAGCCGCTTTTATGACGTAGAGAAAGCCTGGGTGGACCACTTTGTCACCGCAGAAGGCGACATTCGCACCTACCGGGTCGGTGAGTACAACCTCGACCAAATCAACCCTGGCAAACTGCTTTTTCCCGTTTACCGCCGCACCGGCGAGGAGCGTTATGCCGTCGCCATCAAACTCTTGCGCCAACAACTGCAATCCCAGCCGCGTACCTCCAGCGGCGGCTACTGGCACAAACAGATTTACCCATACCAGATGTGGCTGGATGGCGTTTACATGGCCGAACCCTTTCAGGCCGAATACGCCGTAACCTTCAACGAACCGGAACTCTTTGATGACATCACCCACCAGTTCATCCTGATGGACAACAAAGCCCGCGACCCGCAAACCGGCCTGCTCTATCACGCCTGGGATGAGTCCAAAGCCCAGAAATGGGCCAACAAAGAGACGGGTTGTTCGCCCCACTTCTGGGGCCGGGCCATGGGCTGGTATGTGATGGCGCTCGTCGATGTGCTGGAACTGCTTCCCGCTGAACATCCCCGCCGCCCCGACCTGCTCGCCATTCTCAGCCGTCTTTCCGCCGCCCTCACGCGCCACCAGGACCCGAACAGCGGCCTGTGGTACCAAATTGTTGACCTGCCAGAGCGCCCCGGCAACTACCGTGAATCGTCCGTCTCGGCCATGCTGGCGTATGGTTTTGCCAAAGCCGTGCGCAACGGCTGGCTGCCTGCCGAATATCTCGCGGTGGCGCGCCGCGCTTATCATGGCCTGCTTGAGAACATGATTCGCGTTGATGCGCGCGGCCTGTTGACGCTGGAAGGCACATGCAGCGTGGCCGGGCTGGGCGGAGAGCCCTACCGCGATGGCTCGTTCGACTATTACATCCACGAACCAGTGGCCGCTAACGACTTCAAAGGCGTTGGCCCGTTCATTTTGGCCGCGCTTGAAATGGAAAAGGCGAAGTCAGAATGATGAATGATGAATGCGGAATGATGAAAATTACTCCCTCTGATTTCGGCGCTGTTGCCGATGGCCTGACCCTTGCCACCGCCACCCTCCAATCTGCCATCGACGCTTGCGCCGCGCGCGGGGGTGGAACTGTGACCATTCCCGCCGGGCGCTACTTGACCGGTGCGCTCTTTTTCCGCGACAACCTGACCCTGCATCTCGAAGCGGGCGCAACCTTGCTGGGCAGCCCAGACCCTGCCGATTATCCCGTCATCCCCAGCCGATGGGAGGGCGCCGAGCAACTGACCTATGCCCCGCTGCTGGCAGGCAGCGGCCTCAAAAACATCGCCATTACCGGGCGCGGCACCATCGATGGACAGGGCCAACCCTGGTGGCGCGCTTTCCGCGAGAAAACCCTGGCCTACCCCCGCCCGCGTCTGATTGGCTTTGCCGATTGCCAGAACGTCCTCATCGAAGGCGTGACCCTCACCAACTCCCCGGCCTGGACGGTCAACCCGATTCGCTGCGAAAACGTCAACGTTCGCGGCGTGACCATCATCAACCCGCCCGATTCGCCCAACACCGATGGCATCAACCCCGATTCCTGCCGCCTGGTGCGCATCTCCGACTGCTTTGTCAGCGTCGGCGATGACTGCATTACCCTTAAATCGGGTACTCAGTTCGAGCATCCTGACCTGCTGCAACCCTGCCGCGACATCACCATCACCAATTGCACCCTCGAGCGCGGTCACGGTGGCGTGGTGATTGGCAGTGAAATGAGCGGCGACGTGCAAAACGTCACCATCTCCAACTGCGTGCTGGTTGGCACCGACCGGGGCATTCGTCTCAAATCGCGGCGCGGGCGCGGCGGCGTGGTCGAGAACGTGCGCGTCACCAATCTCATCATGGATGGCGTGCTTTGCCCCTTCACCATGAACCTGTATTATCACTGCAACGGCGCCAGGGGCGATACCGTCGTCTCCGATAAAAATCCTCGACCGGTGGATGAAGGCACGCCCGCCTTTCGCAACATTCACTATAGCCACATTAGCGCGGTGAATGTCAAAATCGCCGCCGGATTTTTCTACGGCCTGGCCGAAATGCCGCTCGAAGACATTTCCCTGACCGATATTTCCGTCTCGTTAACCGGCGGCGCGGAAGCCGACTACCCGGAAATGGCCGACGACATCCCAAGCATGTCTCAGGCTGGATTTTTCATCCGCAACGCCCGCCGCGTGCGCCTGGAGAACGTTCAAGTTCACAACCAACTCGGCCCCGCCTTCGATACCGATGACTCGGTTGACGCAGTGATTAAACCTTAAAACCTGTACGCAGATTTTACGGATTGCTCGGATGCGCACAGATTTTTAATTTGAATTATCCGTGTTTATCCGTGAAATCCGTCCAATCCGTGTACAACAGCACTTTTTGAGTAATTTGTGCGATTCGATGCCATCTTCAGGAGTTTCCCAATGAAAAAAATCGTCACCTTCGGCGAAATCATGCTCCGCCTGGCCCCGCCCGGCTTTCAGCGTTTTACCCAAACCCGGCTGTTTGAAGCCTCCTATGGCGGTGGCGAAGCCAATGTCGCCGTCTCGCTTGCCAATTATGGCGAAACCGTCGAGTTCGTTACCCGCCTGCCCAAAAATGACCTGGGCGACGCCTGCCTCAACACCCTGCGCGGCCTCGGCGTGGGAACCAGCCACATTCTGCGCGGCGGCGAACGGATGGGCATCTACTTCCTCGAAACCGGGGCCGCCCAGCGCGCCAGCAAAGTCATCTATGACCGCGCCGGGTCGAGTTTTGCTGCCATCCAGCCTGGAACAATTGACTGGAAAACCATCTTTGCCGGTGCCGATTGGTTTCACTGGACTGGCATCACCCCGGCAGTTTCACAGGGCGCTGCCGAAGTCTGCCGCGAGGCCATCGTTGCCGCCCGCGAACTGGGCGTCACCGTTTCCACCGACCTGAACTATCGCGCCAAACTCTGGAAATGGGGCAAAACCGCCGGAGAAGTGATGACTGACCTGGTGGGGATGTGCGATGTGGCCCTCGGCAACGAGGAGGACGCCGAAAAAGTCTTTGGCATCCAGGCCCCCGCAAGCGACATCACCGCCGGGAAGGTCGAAGCCGGCCACTACCGTTACGTCTGCGAAAAACTGGCCGAGCGTTTTCCCTCTCTCAAAACCATTTCCATTACCCTGCGCGGCTCGCTTTCGGCCAGTCACAACACCTGGTCGGGCGTGCTTTGGACCCGCGCGGAGCGCAGTCGAACTGCGAATTTCTTTGTTGCACCCACCTATGATATTCTCCCCATCATTGACCGCGTCGGCGGCGGCGACTCGTTCATGGGCGGCCTCATCTATGGCCTGCGCAAATATGCCGATGACCCGCAAAAAGCACTCAACTTTGCCGCAGCCGCCGCCTGCCTCAAGCACAGCATCCCCGGTGATTTCAACGCCGTCACCGTCGCCGAAGTCGAAACCCTCATGGCGGGCGACGCCTCGGGGCGGGTTTCGCGTTAAGACTCCAACGTCCCCTGACGTTGGAGTATCAGAGCAGATATGCGCCTCGTCACCTTCCTCCATCACAACCAGCCCCGCCTCGGCGCGCAGAGGGATGATTCCATCCTCGACCTGAACGATGCCAACCCCGCATTGCCTGCCGACATGGTTGCATTTCTCGCCCTCGGCGCCTCCACCCTGGAACTGGCCCGCCAAACCCTGGCCTCTGCCTCCCCGGAGATGTTCACTCCGCTGGAACAGGTCACGTTGCTCGCGCCGGTTCCCCGCCCTGGCAAAATCCTCTGCATCGGGCATAACTACAAAGGCCACATCGGCATCGGCAAAACCGAACTGCCTGAATACCCGAACTTTTTCTCTAAGATGGCCAACGTCATCACCGGCCACCTTCATCCCATTCTCGTTCCGCGTGTTACCTCGCAGGTGGATTATGAAGCGGAACTGGCCGTCATTATCGGCAAGCGCGGCTACGACATCCCCGAAGCCGAAGCCATGGATTATGTCGCCGGGTACAGCATCTTCAACGATGTCAGCGCCCGCGATGTCCAAAAACGCACCAGCCAGTGGTTTTTAGGCAAGTCGTTCGACACCTTTGGCCCGCTTGGCCCGGCATTGGTCACGAAAGATGAAGTTCCTGACCCGCACTGCCTCGACCTGGAACTGAACGTTAACGGTGTGCCCAAACAGCGCACCAATACCAGCGCTCTGATTTTCAGCATCCCGTTCCTGGTTTCGTACCTGAGCCAGGTCATGACCCTCGAGCCTGGCGACATCATCGCCACCGGCACCCCTGCCAGGTTGCCCGAAGCCGCCAATCCCCAACGCTTTTTGGAGCCGGGGGATGTGGTCAGTATCACCATTGAAAAACTCGGCATACTCACTAACCCAATAAAGTAGCCTCAATTCTGCATTCTTCATTCTGAAATCTGCATTCAAAGGATTTTCCATGGCCCGTTACATGCGTTTAGACGTTATCAACACTCTGCTTGAGACCGGAGTCCTGCCGCTGTTTTACAACGGCGACCTCGAAACCGCCATTGAACTGGTGAATGCCTGCGCGCGCGGCGGCGCGCGGACGATTGAATTCACCAATCGCGGCGAGATGGCCTACCCGGTCTTTAGCGAACTGGTCAAACACTTCGCCAAAGCCGACCCGGCTGTGATTTTGGGCGTTGGCTCGATTGTAGATGCGCCCACCGCCGCCCTGTTCATCGCCGCGGGCGCGAACTTCATCGTTGGCCCCAGTTTCAATCCCGAAATCTCGCGCTTGTGCAATCGCCGCAAAATTCTCTACCTGCCGGGCTGCGCCACCGAAAACGAAATTGTCGCTGCCGAGGAATGGGGCGCGGAAATCTGCAAAATTTTCCCCGGAGAATCGGCGGGCGGCCCGGCCTTCATTAGCGCCGTAATGGCTCCCTGTCCCTGGCATCGCCTCCTGCCCACCGGCGGCGTGGATGCAACCGAAGCCAGCATCAGCGAGTGGATAAGAGCCGGGGCGGCGGCCGTTGGCCTGGGCAGCAAACTCATCTCCGGGCAGGCAGTCAAAGACAAAGACTATGACGGAATCGCCGCGAAGGCCGCCCAATGCGTCGGCTGGGTCAAAACAGCGCGCGCATCTAAAAAATAAAAAATTCCGTGAAATCCGCGTAATCGGTGTCCAAAAAAGGTTTTAAGGAGTTTATCTGATGAAATATCATGCTTATCTCGCCTCCAGCCCCGGTCTCAACACCCCGTCCACCAACCCCTGCCAGCTGCTCGATTTTGCCCTGCTCAAACTGGCGGCGGGTGAAACCCATCGCGCCGAAAGCGGCGGGCGCGAAATCCTGGCCGTGCTTTTGGGCGGCAAGGCCACCTTTGAAATCAACGGCCAGCGCTTCGAGAAAGTCGGCGGACGCCCGAATGTCTTCTCCGGCAAGCCGCACTCGGTTTACATCCCCGCTGGGGCGCAATACACCATCCAGGCCGAAGGGAATGTCGAAATCGCGCTGCCCAGCGCCCCCGGCGACCCTTCGACAGGCTCAGCGGATATCCAGCCGTATGTCATCGCTCCGGGGCAGGTTGCCAGCGGCGTTTGGGGCGCGGCCAATTTCAAACGCTACTTTCACCAGATTCTCACCCTGGCAGCCCAGCCCGACCTGCCCGCCCGCCGTCTGATTGTCGGCGAAACCTTTACCCCCAGCGGCAACTGGAGCACCTACCCGCCCCACAAGCATCAGGTGGATGACCTGCCGCGCCAGGCCTACCACGAAGAAATGTATTACTTCAAGGTCAGCCCGGCGGAAGGTTTTGGCCTGTGCCATTATTACAACGAGGACGGCGAAGAAGAAAACTTCACCATCCGCGATAACAGCCTGCACATGATGCCGCGCGGATACCACACCGTTGTTTCCGCGCCGGGCTACACCACCTACTACCTGTGGTTCCTGGCAGGCAATCAGCGCGTCCAGGCGACGGTGGATGACCCAAACCTGGGTTGGGTTGGCAAGACGGTTGCCATGTTGAAGGAATTGGGTCATTAATCCACGCCCTGAGCGTAGCGCAGCGTAATTGAAGGGCGATTTTCGTACAAAAAATTTTTTAGGAAATGTCCTTCGACTGCGCCGCACACAAATCGTGCGGCTCTGCTCAGGACGAAAGTTTATAAATAAAGGATTTTCTATGATATTAGACCTCTTCAAACTCGATGGAAAAATCGCCCTTGTCACCGGCGCGGGGCGCGGGTTAGGGCAGAGCATGGCCATTGCGCTGGCCGAAGCCGGGGCCGATGTGGCCGGGCTGGATGTCATTCCGCTCGATGAAACCGCGGCCCGGGTTGGGGCGCTGGGGCGGCGCTTTTTGCCCGTCAGCGCCAACCTGCTCGAAGCCCATGCCGATGACATGGCCAAAGTCGTTGACGAAGTGGTAAGCCGTCTGGGCCGCCTCGACATCCTGGTCAATAATGCTGGCATCATCCGCCGCGCCCCGCTGCTTGAATTTAGCGAAAAAGACTGGGATGACGTGATGGCTATTAACCTGAAGGCGGTTTTCCTGCTCTCGCAGGCCGCCGGGCGCGTCATGACGGCCCAGGGTAGCGGTAAAATCATCAACATCGCCTCCATGCTCTCCTTTCAAGGCGGCATTCGCGTTCCGTCCTACACCGCCTCCAAAAGCGGCGTCGCCGGGCTGACGCGCTTGTTCGCCAACGAACTGGCCGCCAAGGGCTTGAATGTCAATGCGATTGCCCCCGGCTACATGGCGACCGATAACACCGCCCCGCTGCGCGCCGATGCCGAACGCGCTCCGGCCATCCTCGAGCGCATCCCCGCCGGGCGCTGGGGCGAGCCTGCCGACCTGATGGGCGCAGTCGTGTTCCTGGCCTCCGCCGCATCCGATTACATGAACGGGGCAATTGTCCCGGTCGATGGCGGCTGGCTGACGAGGTAACATGAATCCTGACCGTTTTTTCTCTTCCAATCCAACGCTGGCTCGCCGTTTGTATGAGCCGGTTGCCAGCCTGCCCATCCTCTCCCCGCACGGACACGTTGACCCGCGCCTGTTCGCCGACCCGCAGGCCACCTTTGGCTCCCCCGCCGACCTGTTCATCATCCCCGACCACTACGTGACCCGGATGCTGTACTCGCAGGGTATTCCGCTTGAATCTTTGGGCGTGCCCCCCTCTCCCGAATTTGGGAGAGGGGCTGGGGGTGAGGGCGCCGACCACCGCAAAATCTGGCAATTGTTTTGCGCCAACTTCCATCTGTTTCGCGGCACACCCTCCGGCATCTGGCTGACGCATGAACTGAACGAGGTCTTTGGCATCACCGAAAAACCCTCCGCCGCCAACGCCGACCGGCTCTATGACCTGATTGCCGAGAAACTGGCCTCCCCCGAATTTTCTCCCCGCGCCCTGTTCGAGCGCTTCAACATCGAAGTTTTATGCACCACCGACTCAGCCACAGATACGCTCGAACATCACCAGGCCATTCGCCAAAGCGGTTGGAAAGGAAATATTCGGCCCACCTTCCGCCCGGATGCGGTGGTCAATCTCGATGCGCTGCATTGGAAGGCGAATATCGAGAAACTGGAACAGGTTGCCAGTCAACCAATTACCAGTTACCAATCTTTCATCCGCGCCCTGGAACAGCGCCGCGCGTTTTTCAAGCAGATGGGCGCGACTGCCACCGACCACGCCGCGCTGACCCCCGCCACCGCCGAATTAACTCAATCGGAAGCCGAATCCATTTTCCAGCGCGCGCTCAAAGGGCAAGCCACATCCGCTGACGCCGCCCGCTTCACCGCCCATATGCTGATGGAAATGGCGCGCATGAGCCTCGAGGACGGTCTGGTGATGCAACTGCACCCCGGCTCGCTGCGCAACCACAACCGGCTGATTTTTGAAAAGTTCGGCCTGGATAAAGGCGCGGATATTCCCATCGAAACCGAATACACCCGCAACCTGCTGCCGTTGCTGAATCGCTACGGAAATGACACTCGTTTAACCCTGATTGTGTTCACGCTCGACGAAACGACCTACTCCCGCGAACTGGCCCCGCTGGCCGGGCATTACCCCGCGCTGAAACTTGGCCCGCCCTGGTGGTTTCATGACAGCCTGAACGGCATGGCGCGCTACTTCGACCAGGTGATGGAAACGGCGGGCATCTACAACACCGTCGGGTTCAACGACGACACTCGCGCCTTCTGCTCCATCCCCGCCCGACATGATGTCTGGCGGCGGGCAGCGGCCAATTGGGTGGCAAGCCTGGTGGCCCGGCACATCGTCGATATGGATGACGCCCAGGAAATGATGACGGAACTTGCGGTAGGACTGGCAAAACGCGCCTATCGTTTATAAGGTCGACCACAAGGGTCGCCCCTGCTGATAACTGTTCACTGCTCACTAAAAATTGGAAACTAACATGCTCTCTCCCCTCGGTCTTTCCCCCTCGTTCGGTTTTGGCGACCGGCTCGGTCTTGCCACCCCTGGCCATATTGCCGCGCTGCGCGCCTCGCGCATGGCGCTTTCCCCTGTCTTTGCCCAGCAATCCATCCGTGAGAACACCCGCACCGGGCGCACCCCGCAACAAGTCATCGATGACGCCAAACGCGCCGTCGAGGCCGCCGGTTGGGACAAGCCCTGGGGCGCGGACGCCGACCACCTGAAAACGGTCGAGGATTTGCCGCCCTTTGTTCAGGCGGGTTATACCTTTTTCACGGTCGACCCCGGCGCGCACGTGGACAATGCCGCCGACACCGATTCGCTCCCGGTGTTGCAGGAAAAGGCCACGAAGTCCCGGCGCACTTCCGGGGATGGGCAGAACTGGGATGAACTCTCAGCGTTGTATCTGACCGGAAACGGCGAGGCAGGCTTCGGGATGTTTGACTCGGAATCCCTGTTGCGGGCGCTGGTCAAGTATGGCAGGGCTATCCGCCAGACGGTGACGATGTACCGCCGTCTCACAGAACTCAAAGAAACCTTTGATTTTGAAGTGTCGGTGGATGAAACCGACGCGCCCACCACGCCGCTCGAACACTTTTTCATCGCCAACGAACTGACGCGGGCGGGCGTGAAGTTCACCTCGCTGGCCCCGCGTTTTATCGGGCGCTTTGAGAAGGGCGTGGATTACATCGGAAATTTGACGGCCCTGGATGCGGAGATGGCAAAGCACGCCGCCGTGACGGCCTATTTTGGGACATACAAAATCAGCCTGCATTCGGGTTCCGACAAATTCAGCGTCTACCCGCTGATGGTAAAGCACTGGGGGCAGCGGATTCACGTTAAAACGGCTGGAACTTCATACCTGGAAGGGTTGCGCGTGCTGGCCGTGGCCGAACCGGCCCTGTTTGAGCGGATTTGGGCGCTGGGGCTGGAGCGTTACGCCACCGACCGGGCGACTTATCACGTTTCGGCGGACCCGGCGCAAGTTCCGGCAGGCCTGGCGCTGCCCGCCCTGCTCGATGACTTTCACGCCCGCGAGATTTTGCACGTCACCTTTGGCTCAGCGTTGATGGAATTTGGCGCGGAAATCAAGTCGGCGCTGGTGAAGCACGCCAATTTGTACCAGACCGGGCTGCAGAAGCATTTCCGCAATCATCTGGATTTGTTGAAATGAAAAACTCCGTACACGGATTAAACGGACAAACGCGGATTTTTTATTTTCCTTCCGTGTCAATCCGTCAATCTGCGTACCGCTTTTGAAAGGAAAATGGGATGAGCGTTTCTTTTGATATTCACGGAAAAATTGCCGTCGTTACCGGCGGGGCGGGCGTCTTGTGCGCCGCCATGTGCCGGGAACTGACCGCCGCGGGCGCCACAGTCGCCGTGCTGGATTTGCGGCTCGAACCCGCCGAATCTCTGGCCGCTGAACTGGGCAACGGAGCGATGGGCCTGGCCTGCAACGTGTTAGACAAAGCCAGCGTCGAAGCCGCCGCCGAAAAAGTGCTTGCAGCCTATGGCCGCGTCGATATTCTCATCAACGGCGCGGGCGGCAACAAACCGCAGGCCACTACCAGCCCCGAGCAGTCCTTCTTTGACCTGCCTGCGGACGCTATTCGCTGGGTGTTCGACCTGAACCTGATGGGCGCCATTCTACCGTCACAGGTTTTTGGAAAAATCATGGCCGAGCAAAAGAGCGGCGTCATACTCAACATTTCCTCAATGAACTCCTTCCGCCCGCTCACGCGCATTCCGGCCTATTCGGCGGCCAAAGCCGGAGTGAGTAACTTCACCCAATGGCTGGCGGTCCACATGGCGCAGGAATACAGCCCGGAAATTCGCGTCAATGCCATCGCCCCCGGCTTTTTTGTCGGCGACCAGAACCGCCGCCTGCTGTTGAACGAGGATGGCTCGCTGACCCCGCGCGGCCAGCAAATCCTGTCGCACACGCCGATGGGCCGCTTCGGCATTCCCGAGGACTTGCTTGGTACGCTGCTATGGCTGGTCTCGCCCGCCTCGGCCTTCGTTACCGGAATTGTCGTGCCGGTGGATGGCGGTTTTTCGGCGTTTAGCGGTGTTTGACAACGGATTGCTTCGCAAAACGGATAAGCGGATTGAGAAACGGAGATTTCATGCTGATAACTCAGGCGATTGCTCCTTCAGGCCAACTTCTCACGGAAGACGAAATACGAACTACGTTATGGACTGCTCTTGAACGCCAGTTTACCAACCAGCGTGTTCTGGTTTTGATTCCCGACCACACCCGCTCGCTGCCGCTGCCGTTTTTATTCCGCACCCTGGTCGAAATCCTGCACGATGCCAGACAACTCGACTTTATGGTTGCCCTCGGCACGCATCCGGCGCTTTCCGATGAGAGCTTAAATCGGCTGGTGGGCATCACTGCCGCTGAACGCGCCTCCCTCGCCGCCGGGAAAGGCTTTGGACACACGTCCGTTTCTCCGCTTCGTCCGTTGTCTACACTCCTCAACCACGCCTGGGACGACCCAACCGCCCTGACATCCATCGGTTTCATCGAGCAGGACCAAATCAAACAAATTGCGGGTGAACGCTGGCACAAGTCCCTGCCCAATCGCGTCGATATCCGCTTGAACAAAGCGGCCCTGGCCTATGACCACCTTCTGATTCTTGGCCCGACCTTCCCCCATGAAGTCGTCGGCTTCTCCGGCGGAGCCAAATACCTGTTCCCCGGCATTTCCGGCCCCGATATGATTAACGCCACCCACTGGCTGGGCGCGCTGGCTGGCGTGGTTGGGACGATTGGCATCAAGGACACCCCCGTCCGCGCCATGATTCACGCCGCCGCCGAAAAACTGTCCACGCCGGTGACGCTCATCGCGCTGACCGTTGAGGGTCATGACCTTTCGGGTCTCTTTATCGGCGACCTCTATGAAGCCTGGAGCGCCGCCGCAGATTTCTCGGCGCAGCGCCACATTCGCTGGTGTGAAAAGCCTTATCAGCGGGTGCTTTCGTGCGCCCCGGCCATGTATGATGAACTGTGGACCGGCGCGAAGGCGATGTACAAACTCGAACCAGCGGTGGCCGTTGGCGGCGAAGTCATCATCTACGCCCCGCATCTCGACGTGGTCAGCCACGTGCATGGCAAGTACATTTACGAAATCGGTTATCACATCCTCCCCTACTTTTTGAACGATTGGGAACGCTTCAAACACATCCCGCTCGGCGTGCTGGCGCATTCCACGCATGTTCGCGGCTCTGGTCATCTCGAAAATGGCCTCGAAAAACCAAATGTCAAGGTCACGCTCGCCAGCAAAATTCCGCCCGCCGATTGCGCCCAACTCAACCTGGGCTACCTCGACCCGGCCAGCATCAACCTCGACGAATGGAAAGACCGCGAGGATGAGGGCATTCTATACGTTCCAAAGGCTGGGGAAATCTTGTATCGGTTAAAAACATAACCACAAAGGACACAAAGTACACGACGGGACACAAACCCAAATCGTGGAGAACCTTCGTGCTCTTTGTGCCCTTCGTGGTGAAAGGTTTAATCTCCGTTAACTCAGCATTTCATCTTAAAAATGACCCTCACCCAATCCGTCACCACCTTCCTCCGCACGCAGGGCAAAGGCCTCGCCTTGCTCCTGACCATGGCCGTTGGGATGCTTTTCCCACAAGCCCACGTTTTCTCACCTGCCATTCAATCCCTGCTGATGGTGATGTTGTTTTTCTCCTTTCTTGACATCGAAATCAAACCGCAAGCCTTTCCCCAAAGCGTGCTCTGGGTTTTAGCCGCCAACGTCACCGTTGCCTTCGCCGGTTACGCCATCCTCGCCCCTTTCAGCCTGACCCTGGCGCTGGCCGCCTTCATGACCGGCATCGCCCCGACCGCCATCGCCGCCCCGGTCATCATCGGCTTTATCCAGGGCGAAGTCGAATATGTCGTCGCGTCCGTCCTGCTCTCCAATCTCTCCACCGCGTTGATTGTCCCGCTCGCCCTGCCCTTTTTACTCGGCCAGACCATCCAGATTTCTGTCTGGGAAGTGCTGCAACCGGTTCTCATCGTCATGTTCGTGCCGCTGATTCTGGCGCAGGTGGCCGCCCGCCTGCCCAAAGCGGCGCAAACCGTCATCCGCAAAGGGAAAGCCGCCTCCTTCCCCATCTGGCTGGTCAACCTGTTCATCATCAGCGCCAACGCCTCCAACTTCCTCCGCACCGAAGCCACCGACTCCATCCCGATGCTGTTCAGCATCGCCCTGACTTCGCTCGTCATCTGCATCACCAACTTTGCGGTCGGCGCGCTGCTCGGTGGTCGCGCCCACTGGCAGGAAGCCAGCCAGTCGCTCGGCCAAAAGAACCTCTCCTTCGTCACCTGGATTGCCCTGACCTTCATCAATCCGCTTGTGGCGATGGGGCCGATGTTTTACATTCTCTACCATCACCTGTACAACTCATGGTCAATCTACCAGTTCGAAAGGAAAACCAAATGGACAAAGCCAATTTCGGCATAATGGGTTTGGGTGTCATGGGCCACATGCTCGCCCTGAATATGGAACGCAACGGCTTCAAAGTGGCCGGTTATGATTTGGATTTGGAAAAAGTTCGGGCTTTTGGGGCGGATTCCGACAAAAAGAATCTCATCGCCTGTGAGAGTCTCGACGCGTTTCTTGCGGCGCTGGAACTGCCTCGCCGTATCCTGATGATGGTCCCCGCCGGGAAGCCCGTCGACGCGGCGATTGCCTCGCTCAAGCCGCACCTGGCCCCAGGCGATTTACTCATCGACGGCGGCAACACCTTTTTTCTAGACACGGAACGCCGCTCGCAGGAACTCGAAGCGGCTGGCATCATCTACATAGGCACGGGAGTCAGCGGCGGGGAGCAGGGCGCGCTCTGGGGCCCGGCCATCATGCCCGGCGGCCAGCCCGAAGCCTGGGAACTGGTCAAACCCATTTTTGAATCGATTGCAGCCAAGGCCTATGGCAAACCCTGCGTGGCCTACATGGGGCCGCGCGGCGCGGGGCATTACGTCAAGATGGTTCACAACGGCATCGAATACGGCGATATGCAGTTGATTGCCGAGGCCTACGACATTCTCCATCGCGGCCTGGGGCTGACGAACGCCCAACTGCACGAAGTTTTTGCCGAATGGAATCGCGGCGAACTCGAGTCATACCTGATTGAAATCACTGCCGATATTTTCGCCAAAACCGACCCGGAGACCGGCTCCGTCGTGGTCGACCTGATTCTGGACGAGGCTCAGCAAAAAGGCACTGGCAAATGGACCAGCCAGAACGCTCTCGACCTGGGCGCGCCCACCCCAACGATTAACGCCGCCGTTGAAAGCCGCATTGTCTCGGCGTATAAAGATGAGCGCGTCGCTGCCTCGAAGGTCTTAACCGGCCCGGAAACGCGCATCGCTGAGAATCCACAAACCGTGATTGCCGCCGTCCGCGATGCGCTCTACGCCGCCAAGATTTGTTCCTACGCCCAGGGCTTTGGGTTGTTGCGGATGGCCAGCCAGGAATACCACTACCACCTGAACTACGGCGAGATTGCCAAAATCTGGCGCGGCGGCTGCATCATCCGCGCCCGCTTCCTGAACGACATTCGCGCCGCCTTCTCGCGCAACCCCGACCTGCCCAACCTGATGGTTGACCCCGAATTTGCCCAGACCATGAACACCCGCCAGGCCGCCCTGCGCAAAGTGGTGGCGCTGGCCGCCGAAAGCGGCATCCCGGCCCTGGCGTTTAGTTCGGCTCTGGCCTATTACGATGCCTATCGCAGCGCCCGCCTGCCCGCCAACCTGACTCAGGCCCAGCGCGACTACTTCGGCGCTCATACCTACCGCCGCATTGATAAAGAAGGCACATTCCATACCGAATGGCAATAATCTGACCACTGGTCGAGTAGTCCCGAGCGGTTTGTGCGAGGGGCGTATCGAGACCATAGGCACAACCTGCGATGACGGGTCTCGGTACGCCCGAAAAGCGCGGGCTACTCGACCCTCGTACTGATAAAAAGGAGCAACCCATGAAATACGGTCTCAATATTAAACCCGAAGCCGACCTCGATTTTCTCTCCCTCGGCGCGCTGGTACATCGCCTCGACCCTGGCATTGTCCCCTTCCGCAAAGCGACCGAATGCGCCATCCACGTCAGCGGCGGCGAGTTCAACTGCGCCGCCAACCTGGCAGATTGCTTTGGCCTGAAAACCGGCATCGCCACCGCCATGGTCGATTACCCCATTGGCGACCTGATTGCCGAGCGCGTCAAGGCGATGGGCGTCAAGCCGTTCTACAAGAAGTTTAAACACAACGGCGTCAACGGCCCCAACATGGCTACCGTCTACAGCGACCGGGGCTTCGGTGTCCGCGCGCCGGTCGTCTTTTACAACCGCTCCAACGAAGCCGGGGCGCTGCTCAAACCTGGCGATTTCGATTGGAACGCCATTTTTGGCGCGGGCGTGCGCTGGTTTCACAGCGGCGGCATTTTCTCGGCACTCTCTGAGACCACCGGCGAACTGATTATCGAAGCCATGAAAGCCGCCAAAGCCTCCGGCGCGGTCACCTCCTTCGACCTGAACTACCGCGCCAAACTCTGGAACATCTGGGGCGGGCAGGAAAAAGCCGTTTCAGTGCTTCGCCGCATTGTGGAACACGTGGATGTGCTGGTTGGCAACGAGGAGGACCTGCAACTCGGCCTCGGCATCCCTGGCCCCGAGGTCAAGGCCAAATCCAAACTCGACCCGAGCACCTTCTTTGGCATGATTGACAACGTTGTGGCGAAATTCCCCAACGTCAAGATTGTCGCCACCACCCTGCGTGAAGTCCACTCCACCAACCGCCACAGTTGGGGCGCGGTCGCCTGGGTCGATGGCAAAACCTACGTCTCCCCGACCTGCGAACTGGATGTCTACGACCGCGTCGGCGGCGGCGATGGCTTTGCTTCGGGCTTTTTCTACGGCCTGCTGACCGGCGAACCCGAACAGGAAGCCGTCAACCTGGGCTGGGCGCACGGCGCGCTGCTTACCACCTACCCCGGCGATACCACTATGGCGACGCTTGACCAGGTGCGGGCCTTCGCCAAAGGCGGCTCGGCGCGGATTCAGAGATGATTCTCTGGCGTTTTGTTCCAGTGGCTGCATCCTCGTTCAATGGGTGTGTTCGATGATTTTCCAGCCATGCTGGTTGGCGTAGGCGCGCAAGATTGGGTCGGGCAGAACGGCAACGGGATGCTCGACCCGCTTGAGCAAGGGCAGGTCGTTGTGCGAATCGCTGTAGCCCCAACTACCGTTCAGGCTCAGGCCGCACGCATCCAGCCACTGTTCCAGCCGCCGCACTTTTCCCTCTTGAAAAGCGGGAATTCCCTCCAATTGGTCTGTAAAGCGCCCCTCGACCTGTTTGATTTGCGTGCAAATTAAGTGAGGAAAGCGCAACAGTCTGGCAATCGGTTCGGCAAGGAAGTTGTTCGATGCGGTAATCAACAGTAGGGTGAAGCCCAGCATCCGAAATCGCCTGACGCGCCGCATGATGTTTGGTCGTACGACCTGCCGTATTTGTTGCAGATATTCCGTTCGCCACTCATGGAGTTTTGAGAGCGGGTGAACGGTCAACGGTTGGAGTAAAAAGGCTTCGTATTCGTGAATATCCAGGTGACCGTTGTCGTAGGCGTGGTAATAATCTGTGATTCTCATCAGGAAACCTTTATCAACCACGCCCTTCTCGAACAGGAAGCGGCTCCACATCGCCTCGCTGTCACCGCTCAGGATGGTGTAATCCAGGTCGAACAGAGCGAGTGGAGCACGAGTATTTTGTTCAGGGTTTTTCCGAGATGTGTTCACCATGGTTGGGAAAGCCTTTAACCTTGTCCAAAGCGCCAGCAACATCCACCTGTACAACATGATACGAGCTGCAAGGTAAGTCTGGAACGCAATTTTTTCTGGTTGGTAAAAACTTTGTTGGGTATCAGGGGAATGATACGCCCGGATGGTTAATTTTTTTTGCCCAAAACATTAACATCCCATTAATGTTTGATGAAGGATTGATTTTGTAGCAGAGTTGCGCGGTTATAGCAAAGTATCATGTGCGCTATCTACCCCGCCATTGCCGCTTTGGAAACCCACTCTCGTTTACATCATGTTGTTTCTTGAGGGCGATTTGCTGTCGAATAGGGCTTGTTGTGACCTGTGGGCTGAAACGAAGATTTCATCAATCACATATGGCGGGCGGCGGCGGATTTCATCTAGCGCGCGCCAGAGGTATTCGCCCAGGATTCCGAGCAAGGTCATTTGCACGCCAGACGTGAAGGTGAGAATAATCATGGTCGAAACCCAGCCCTCGACTCGAATCCCGACGAATAGCCAGTAAAAGAAGATGAACGCGCCATACAGGAACGCGCCCAACGCCACCAGAAAGCCCACCAGCGAGAGCAGTTGAATGGGGAAGTATGAAAAGGCCACAAAGGTATCGGTGAACAGTTTGATTTTCTTGGAAAGCGTCCAGCGCGATTTTCCTTTGCGGCGTTTGCGGCGCGTGTAGGGGATGAGAACCGGGCGAAAGCCGAGCCAGAAAATGAGCGTGAGCAGGTTGGTGTTTTTCTCGCGGATGCGGTTGATTTCATCCACCACCTGGCGGTCAATCAGGAAGAAGTCGAAACCGCCGGTTGGGTAATCGCGGATGGCAAAGCGGCGTATCAGGTCGTAGTAGCGGTTGGCGAACCAGGCCGAAAGGGGCGGGTCTTCGCGCTCCTGGCGCACGGCAAAAACGGCCTTGACGCCCTGCCGCCAGTGTTCAACCATCTCCAGGAACAGTTCGGGCGGGTCCTGCAAATCGGCGGCAATCATGCCCACACAATCACCGCTGGCAACCGTCAGCCCGGCCTGAATGGCGGCCATTGAGCCGAAGTTGCGCGTCAGTTTGACGATGCGGATGAAATCGGGATACTTGCGCTGGAAATCGCGCAGAATGTCGAGCGAGCGGTCGCCAGAGCCGTCATCGACGAAGACCAGTTCCAGCCGCAGGTCGGGCAGGCGTTCGGCCAGCGCCAGCAGTTGGGGAACGGTCTCTGGCAGGTTGGGTTCGTTGTAATATATGGGAACGACAATCGAAAAAGTTTTCATGCGGCATGAGACGGATTAGCGCAACCCCCATTCCTTCAGCCGTTGAATGCCCGGCGCAAAGTTGGGGTTCAGGCGCACGGCTTCAAGCATGTCGGTGGCGGCTGGGCCGGTTTTTCCGAGCGCGTAAGAAGCCATGGCGCGCCAGTACAGGCTTTCTTCCAGCGTTGGGCCGGTTGAAGGCGTGGAAAGCGTGATGTTGGCGAGATTGATGACATCCTGATAACGCCCGGTGTAGAAGTAAGCCCAGTAGGGGCCAGTTTGGTACCACACCATGCGGTAGGGACGCTGGCTGTTATCTTGCGTCAGCCCAGCATAGATGGTAAAGGCCTGGTCGTAGGCCGCCGCCGCGGCAGCGTAATCCTGCATTTGCACCAGGCTGGTGCCTTTGTTGAACCAGGCAAAGAACAGATCAATTTCGGTCTGCGTCTGAATATCGTCTTCGGCCAGTTCGAGGGCGTGACGATAGGCCCATTGTGGGTCACTCCAGTTGCCCAGCGCGGCCATCATGTCCGCTTCGCGTTCCGGCGGGTAAACGACCAGGAAGAGATAGTTGAAGGAGCGCCAGCCTTCCAGGAGTTCTTCGTAGGAAATGCGCCGATTCTTGCGGGGTTGTTCGCCGTTCAGATAATACGCATCCTGCACAATGAAGACCTGTTCCGCGTCATCATAGCCGGTGACGAACAGGTAATGTCCCATCCAGGTGCGTTTGCCCTGCGTATCGCGCTCATAGTAGCCTTTTTCGATGATGGATGGAAAACCGGCGCTGAGCAGGGCTTTGAGCGTCTGAAGTTCGCCGCCATGCCGGATGAGCGCGGCGTAGTCGGTGTAATCAGTGACGAAATCTGCCATTTCGTAGGGCATGACGTTCAGGTCGAGGCGGCCACGGTCAATCAAGCTTTTTGATGAATCGACAAACCCAGGTTTGATAACGCTGGCAACCTGGTCGCGTGGGTCATCGGTTTTACCAGGCAGGCCTTTCCAGCCCCAAAACTTGAGCGCCATCACCAGGTTGGCCGGGCCGCAGTAGTTCCAGCGGTTTTTCTGGTCGGTGTAGAATCGCTCGCCTTTCAAGTCTATTCGCTCTGGCAGAGGCGTTGGTGAGATGGTGGCGGTTGGGGTGGGTTGTGCCAGGGTAGCAGTGATTGTCACTGATGGCGCGATGGTGGTCACGATTGGGGTCGGTAAAATGCGTTCAGTAGGAGGGAGCGTTGCCGGGATAAAGACTTGCTCGGCGGGCGGGTTAATCAGGTTGCGGAGAGCAGCGCGTAGATTATCTACCCGCCAGGCCAGGCGAACATTGACGAATGGGATTTGGTACACTGCAACAGCCAGTATGACAAATCCAATAACGGCCAACAGAATACGGTAAGGGTGATTTTTGAACATGATGGAGATTATAAACGGGATTTGATATTCGGGTTTCGATACCCGGTATTCGAGAGCGTTTGTTTGAGACAACAATAAAGAGTGCCTCTGCGCACAGAGACACTCTTGGTGACTTTTTGTAAATCAAGTATCGAATATCAACCTACGCGTCTTTGACTTCGCCATCGACGACATCATCACCGCCGGGGGGCGGGGTGGCGGGGCCGCCTGGCTGGCCTTGCGGTTGGGGCTGACCGCCATACAATTTTTCGCTCAACTTGTAAAAGGATTGCTGCAAGCTTTCGCTGGCTTTTGTGATGCGAGCCGCGTCATCGCTGTTGAGGGCCGATTTCAGGTCATTGATTTTGGCTTCTACTTCGCCACGCTCTCCGGAGTTGAGTTTTTCGCCCAACTCGCGCATGGCCTTTTCAACCTGGTAGATGAGGCTATCGGCAATGTTGCGGGCTTCGATGAGTTCCTTGCGTTTTCTGTCTTCGGCTTCGTGGCTTTGGGCTTCTTTCACCATGCGGTCAATATCGCTCTTGTTCAGGTTGGTGGAAGCGGTGACAGTGACTTTCTGTTCTTTGCCGGTGGCTTTATCGCGGGCGGTGACGTGCAGAATGCCGTTCGCATCAATATCGAACGTTACTTCAATTTGCGGCACGCCGCGCGGCGCAGGGGGGATGCCATCCAGCCGGAAGCGGCCCAGGCTCATGTTGTCAGCAGCCATCGGTCGTTCGCCTTGCAAAATGTGAATATCGACAGCGGTCTGACCGTCTGCGGCAGTGGAATAGGTTTCGGTCTTTTTAACCGGAATAGTGGTGTTGCGCTCAATCATGACGGTCATCACGCCGCCCAGGGTTTCAACGCCCAGCGAGAGAGGGGTTACATCGAGCAGCAGAATGTCGCGCACTTCGCCGCCCAGCACACCACCCTGAATGGCCGCGCCAACCGCGACGACTTCATCGGGGTTGACCGACTTATTGGGTTCCTTGCCGGTTAGTTTGCGAACCAGGTCGCTGACCATTGGCATGCGGGTCGAGCCGCCGACCAGGACTACTTCGTGCAGGTCGCTGGCTTTGAGACCAGCATCTTTAAGTGCATTTTCAAAAGGTCTGACGCAGCGATTGAGCAAGTCATCGGTCATTTGCTCGAATTTGGCGCGCGTGAGTTTGAGCATGAGATGTTTGGGACCGCTGGCATCGGCAGTGATATAGGGCAGATTAATCTCGGTTTCCATCATGCTTGAAAGCTCAATCTTGGCTTTTTCAGCGGCTTCGCGCAATCGCTGAAGCGCCTGACGGTCACTGCGCAGGTCAATGCCTTCTTGTTTTCTGAACTCATCCGCCGCCCAGTTGACGATGCGCTGGTCCCAGTCATCGCCGCCCAGGTGCGTATCGCCGCTGGTGGCTTTGACTTCGATAACGCCCTCGCCGACTTCCAGGATGGAGACATCGAACGTGCCGCCACCCAGGTCAAAGACCAGAATGGTTTCGTTGGCTTTCTTGTCCAGGCCATAGGCCAGCGCGGCTGCTGTTGGCTCGTTAATGATACGTTTCACGTCTAAGCCAGCAATGCGGCCTGCATCTTTGGTGGCCTGGCGCTGCGAATCGTTAAAGTACGCCGGGACGGTGATGACGGCTTCAGTAACAGGTTCGCCAAGATAGGCTTCTGCATCGGCTTTGAGTTTGGCCAGTACCATTGCCGAAATTTCCTGCGGGCTGTATTCGCGTCCTGTAACCGGGATTTTCACACGCACATCATCGGATGGGCCTTCGATAACCTGGAACGGGACCATTTTGCGCTCGCCTTCGGTTTCTTCGTAGCGTCGGCCAATGAATCGTTTGATGGAATAAACGGTATTTTCTGAGTTGATGACGGCCTGGCGTTTGGCAGTTTGACCAACCAGACGCTCTCCGTTTTTATTAAAGGCGACCACCGAAGGGCATAAGCGCCCGCCTTCTGCCGTGCTGATGACGGTGGGCTGACCGCCTTCCATCACGGCGACGACGCTGTTGGTGGTGCCGAGGTCGATTCCAATGATTTTTCCCATGGTTCATAACTCCTGTTTGGATAATTTTTCCGGGTTTGTATGCGCCAAAGGATAACCGATAAATGATAGAAATATATTAACGTCACGTAGAAAAAATGAAAACAGGGTTAAAAAAAGGCTGGCAGGGTTCCTGCCAGCCTGAGGGATGTTTGTCAAAATATTATGGTTCTTGAATCCGGAAGGCATCTACCTCGATTTTCACAGGGGTGGCGCGCAGGGAGGAAATCGAGAAGCCAACCGAGCCGTCACGCAGGGCATATTTTCGCTCGGTATAGGGGCTGCCTTTTGGTTCCGTGCCGTTGATGGCAAAGGCAAGTTTATCCTCGTTACAGACGAATGTATATTGGTTGACCGCTTTTCCTTGCTTAATGGCAGTGGAACCGCCGTTAGCCATCAGGTTGTAATCTGAACCGGTTGCATAATACAAATACCACAAACCGTCGCTCTGCACCGACCATTCATACCAGCCTTCATCGCCCAGGCGGCAAACCAGGCTGACCTGTTGTGAATTGACCCCTCGGTTTTCAACGAGAATATCGAGCTGGGTGTTAACGTAGGTATAGGCTTCGTAAATGTAGTAAGCAAACAATCCGGGGTCAAGGATGTCAAATACCATGCGTCCGTTGTTGAAACTATAGGTTGCGTTGTTAATGTTGGAATTTGTGTTGCCCTGAACGACATAATAGCCCCATTGCGGGTCACTATCAAATTCCTCGGTGAAGTATGCGCCCTGGTCGCCTCCTGAACCTGTGTTGCCTCCACCGCCTCCGCCGGTGTTGAAGTTGCCGGTGACTTCTAGCTCACGGCCATTGAGTTGGCCTTCAAGGATTTCACCGGTGGAAAAGCGGATGATGGTCAGCGACATGGTATCAGTGGCGCTGCGTGAGCGCAGGATGTCGCAGTAATCTTTCATTGTTCCGTCGGTAGCCAGCACCAGGCCTTCCATTTGGAACAGGATGTCGCCAGGCTGGACGCCCGCTTTGTCTGCTGGGGTGCCCGATTTGACTGACATAACCCAGATGCCTGAGAGCGAGCCATCTTCTGAACGAACTGCAACGCCATTGACGCCAATGCTATATACGTCTTTGCCCTGTTGCAAATCGGAAATCATCTTTTGAGCGGTTTTCGCATCAATTGCAAAATACTGGTTGAAGTCAGGCCGCGAACGATAGTTGACGCCCACCACTTGCCCATCTTTTGTTACCAATGGCCCACCAGAGTTGCCGGGGTTGATGGTTGCATCGTGGCTCAAGACGTAGTCGAGGGAAGCCCAGTCGGTATGACCATCAGCTTTTTCTTTGGAGATAATGCCTTTGGTGAGAGTGAATTGGGGTTCACCCAGCGGAAAACCAGCAGAGTAGACTTCGGTGCCAGTCCTGGCATCGCCTGAAAACCAGTCCAGGTATTTGAAGTCGCTGCCTTCAATTTTGATGACTGCCAGGTCAGCGCATTCAGATGCGCCCAGGACGCGCGCGCTGTATTGCTCGCCATTCAGGAAGACTTTGAGCGTGGCAGCCCCGGTGACAACATGGTTGTTGGTAACCGCAATGCCAGATGGGTCAATGATGAAGCCAGACCCACGTCCACCAGCATTGACGAGCAGGCCGACCTGTGGGTCGACAAACGTGCCTACTGCTTCAATCTGGATGACCGCATCTCGCAGGTCGTCCAGATTGTCGATGGCGCCGCTGGCAGGCTGCGGCTCCGTCTTTTCCTCAGTCGGCGTCTCCTGGGCGGGTTCGGCGGTTGAGGGGGTATCTCCACTGTTCCCAAAACTGCAGGCCAGGCTGATAAGCATCACAATGGTGACAAAGAACAAAAAAGGTCTTGCGGATTTCATGGCATTTCCTCCTTAAATTAAAAAACACTAACAGAATTGATAGTTCAATTTTAGCACAGCGGATGTTTTATTCAAGGTTTAAAATATGGTAATTATTTTTGAAGTATATAACCCAAAAGTCATGGTGGCTGAAAACCCTTGTCCTGTTTGGGCCTGTTTTTTCGGAAACTTAAGATAGCGATACTCGAATCACTCGGTTGAAGACGCGCCTGCAAACAAAAAACACGCCTTTGAGCGTGTTTTTTGTTTGTGGAGATGGCGGGAATCGAACCCGCGTCCGAAAGATTCGTCCGCCGGAAATCTACATGCGTAGCCGGTTGAGATTGTCGCCGCAGGGAATTCAACAGGCAAAACTCGCCTGCGGCCATTCACTCAGACCCGAAGGCCCTCTTTCGCGCCGTTAGTGACGTGGCGGCGCGGCACTCTGCCTTTGTTACGCCCGCTCGCTTACCGGGCAGTGTGCGGAAGCGGCAGACGCCGTACCTCTGCGGGTACGGGCCGTTTTACTCTCTACCGCGATTAGGCAGCGAGGGGCATAGCGGCGTAGGAAGTGCGGTTGGCACTTGATTGTTTGCGCTGATTTTACGAGCTCGGCGCGCTCTCGGCATGCCTTCCGGGGCCAGCCTCTCCCGTCGAAGCCTGTCATCCCCGTTGATGGTTGGGAAAGAGATTATAGCACCATTTGCATTATCTGAAAATTAACCTGGTCCGTTCCACCCGCGCCTTTTCCAGTGGAATCCCCAGCGCGTCCAGCACTTCTTCGGGGCGGCCCGTGGCGCCTTCGCGGGCGGCCAGGCGCATGAACAGCCGCGCAGGATGGGCGTGAAACTCAAGATGTTCAATCAATGGCCGCAGGTCGTAAGGCTTGCCGCGCCGCTCACGGGGCAGGGAATTGGCGGCGATGACGGTATCCAGCCGCCGGGTGAGTTCATCCGCATCAAGGTCTTCGAGGAGTTCTACTTCAAATTCCGCCGAGACAACCTGGGTCTGGAGCGCCGGGGCGCGTTCATCAACAGATTTAACCGACAGGATGCGCAAGCCGGATGGGACAGCGCCCTGAATTCGCTCGGCCAGGCCTTCCAGCGGCAGAGTCTCGTTGAGTTTCAAATCAACCACCTCGCAGCGGCTCGAAAACCCAAGCGGCAACGCCGCCGCGAGTTGGATTTGCGGGTGCGGATGAAAGCCCTGGCTGTAGGCCAGGGGTAATTGGGCGCGGCGCGCGGCCCGCTCCCAAATTTTGTGCAGGTCGAGATGGCCGGTGTAGCGCAGGGGGCCTTGTTTGGAAAAAGTAATGCGAAGTCTCATGAAGGATGAAGTGTGAATTATGAAGGATGAATTGGGGCTGAGCGCACCGGGAGCAGGCAAAAAACGAGGCTGAAAGCCATCCCTGGCAGCCCAAACAACAGCGGATTGAGCCTGGAATTGGCTGGTGAGTAGACCCACAGGAACAGCAACACCAGCGCCCCGAGCGCGCCGCTCGCCAGGGCGGTGGGCAGGGCCTGTTGCTTGCGCGAAAGCCGGACAAGCCAGCCCACAATGGCGGAGTCGGCGGCCAGAATGAGCAGTTCAAGCCAGTTGGAGACGAATCCCTGGCTGCGCAGCAGGGCGCTGAACATCATGGTGCTCATGAAAATCAGCAGCCCGGCGGGAATTCCGACGACGATGTCGGAGAGCGTGAAATTTATCTTCTTCACTGAACACTGACGACGGATGACTGCCTGGCCGGGGTCTTCACTTCCGGGCATTTCCAATAGTTGCCGGGGTTTTCGCGCCGCACCTGCGTAAAGGTCGGCAAAATACCGCAGGCAAAGCAGTGCTGGCGGCAGTCAATGCGGGTGATGCCCTCCAGGCTCTGGCGGTAATCCTGGAACAGGTACGATTTTTTGACGGCGGCGGTGATGTGGTCCCAGGGGAAAACTTCATCCACGCGCCGCTGGCGGTGAGTGTAGAAATCGGGGTCGAGGCCGTGCTGCTCAAAAGCTGCCATCCAGAGGTCGTAGCGGTAGTTTTCGTTCCAGGCGTCGAACTTCGCGCCGTTCTTCCAGGCGGTGTAAATGACCTCCGAGAGTTTGCGGTCGCCGCGCGAGAGGAAGGCTTCCAGGAAGGTGTCTTCGGCGTGGGTCAGGGTCAATTTGATGTTCTTATCCTTGAGCATATCGCGCAGGATGCCCTGTTTGGCCTTGATTTGGGCGGTGGTATCGCACGAAACCCACTGGAACGGGGTTTGCGGCTTGGGGACGAAGGTGCTGACCCCCACATTGAGTTTGGCCTTGTAGCCGATGACCTTCCGCCCCTCATTCAGCACTCGTTTGCACAGGTCAGCAATCGCCCGCACGTCATCGAGCGTTTCGCTCGGATGCCCAATCATGAAATAGAGTTTAATCGTCACCCAGCCGCGCCGGTAGATTTCGCGGGTGGTGTTGATGATGTCTTCATCTGGGATGAATTTGTTAATGATGCGCCGCATCCGCTCGGTGGCGGCCTCCGGCGCCAGGGTGAACCCGCCGGAGCGGCGGTCTTTGAGCAGTTCCATCAGGTCAATCGAAACCGATTCAATCCGCAGCGAGGGCAGCCCGATGTTGAGATGCTTTCCGCCGAATTTCTCGCCGATTTTGGTCACCAGTTCGACGATGTTGCTATAGTCGGACGAGGAGAGCGACATCAGCGCCAGTTCCTCGAAGCCGGTGTTGCGAATCGCTTCCTCGGCAGCGGCGACCACTTCCTCCACCGAACGCTCGCGCACGGGCCGCACAATCATTCCGGCATGGCAAAAGCGGCAGCCGCGCGTGCAGCCGCGCATAATCTCAACGGTGGCGCGGTTATGCACCGTTTCGATGTTGGGAACGATGAATTTGACCGGCGGCGGGGGCAGTTTGGCCACCATGCGCTTGGTGACGGTCCTGGGCGCTTCGGGGATGAGCGGCCTGACTTCGGCCACCGTGCCATCGTCCAGGTACTCCACTTCGTAGAAGCGGGGAACATACACGCCGGGGATTTTCACCAGTTCCCGGAGCAAGTCTTCCCTGCTTCCCTGTTTTCTTGTTTCTCTGTTTCCCTGCTTCCATGCTTTTACTGCGTCGATAACGTCATGGATGACTTCCTCCCCTTCCCCAATTACAAACGCATCAATGAAGGCGCTCATCGGTTCGGGGTTCATGGTGGAGTGGCCGCCCGCGATGATTAACGGATGACTGGCATCGCGTTCTGCGGCGCGGACGGGGATTCCGGCCAGGTCGAGCGCGTTCAGGGCATTGGTGTAGAGCGTTTCGTAAGGCAGCGAAAAGCCGATGATGTCGAAGGCGGCTAAAGGGTGGAAGGTCTCCAGCCCATATAATGGAATCCCGTTTGAGCGCATCAACGCTTCCATATCGGGCCAGGGTACATAGGCGCGTTCCGCCAGTGCGTCTTCCCGCTGGTTGATTTGGTCATACAGGATTTTCAGGCCGACGTTGGAGACGCCGATGTCGTAAATATCGGGAAAGACCAGCGCGACCCGGGTTTGAATCGCGTCCCAATCTTTGACGGTGATGTTCAACTCGCCGCCCACATATCGGCCTGGCTTGGCGACCTTGAGCAGGATTCTATCGAGTTTGTTTTGTATTTCTAAAGGGGTTATCATGCGCCCGATTATACCCGTCCCCAACCTGCCGCAAACCTGATATTTGTCACGAATCTGGAGTGAATTTATCTAAAAAGCCGCCCCCAGGTTGCGTTTGGGGGGCAGACTGGGGGCGGCAGCAAGGAGCGTCTTATTGGGCTGGCTGTTTGGCTTTGCGCCGGTTTGCCAGCAGGTTGCTTCCATAGAGCCATAACGCGCCCAAACCAAGCAGGATGACGATGAGGTTGAACAACCCGCCGAAAATGGGAATGGCAGCCAGGATGGCGAAAATGACCACACCCAGCGCCAGCGGCCAGATGCGGTGTTCGGCCCACTCTGGCTTAAGGCGGCTCAAAATCATCTGTCCGCCAAGCGCAGCAACGATAATTTTCGAGAAGACCGTTGCCGATAGCGCGAAGCCGACGACCAGGGTAAACATCGAAAGTACGCCCAGCCAGAGGATGGTGGCACTTAACCCGCCCAGGGTCAGGATGCCGAAGAAGATGCCGCCGAACAACATGGCGACCAGGATGAGCGTCAGGACGAAGAAGAACGCCGCCCACGAGACGATGCCCCAGCCAAAGGCTGGCAGGGGCGCAGCGCGTACCTGCTCTGCGCTCAATTGGATGAAGTTTGGAAACAGCCAGACCAGCAGCAGGCCAAGCAGCAACAGCGTGACCATGTTGCGGAACATATCGAGAACGCCGGTGACCGTTCTCTCCATGAGTGTGGGTGGTTTGACCACGCTGTCCGGGTCCACAATGGGTTCAATCCGTTTGACCCGCGCCGCAATGCCGCCGGGGAATTTGATGTCTCGGTGGCTGACATATTCCAGCGTGCCTGCGATGTTTGCTTCCGGGTCAATTTTCAGGCCAGCCTGCACATTGGGCAGGGGAATGGGCGAATTGGGCATGAAAACCATTGGGTCCTGGCCCGATGGTTCCGGGTCGCCGGTGTTGATGAAAGCATCGCCGCCGACGGACCCGCGTAGTTCCAGCCCGCCTCCAACCATCTTCAAATTGCGGGCAATTTCTCCTGCGAGCAGGGCTTGTCCGCCCACAAAGACCAAATCTGTGCCAATCAGGCTGCTTTTTCGCAACTCGAGGCTGCCCGCGGCAGAGATGATATCGCCGTTAATGCTGGCATTTTCTCCAACCAGAATCGCTCCGGCGGCCACCCGTGCGTCATCGCCAATTGTTCCATTGATGATGACCGTTTGCCCGGCGGCAATCAGGTCGCCTTCGACGGTGCCGCTGATGGTAATGACCGACCCGGCCGCCACCAAATCGCCCTTTACGGTTCCTTCCAGCGTGAAGTTTTCCGCGCCGACATACAGGTCATCGTCAATGACTTCATCGGCGCCAATGACAAGATTCTCGCCGCCACGCCCATCGAAGGCCAGGGCCGGCGTGACTGCGCCTAAAGCCAACAATCCCAGCAAGAAACTGTTGACCAGGAGGTAAAAAAATCGTTTGTGCATAACCTTCTCCTTGCTCAATTGCGACAGGATAAATTCCCTGACGATTATATACGCTTGTGGGTTATTAAGGTTTCTGGAGGGTTGTAATTTCATCGCATAAAAATTATGGCCCTGAAATTTGTCTCGACCTGTCCGTGGTTATAATTACATCTATGAAACGTGAATATGCTTTTGATTGGATACTCGACCTGCAATCCTCCCCTGAATCGCTCTGGCCGTTTGTGGCCGATACCAATCGGTTCAACCATGATGTCGGTTTGCCCGCTGTTACGCAGGTTTTCAACCCTCCCGATGCGCGCCCTGGCATGAAACGGCTGCGTTTTTCCATGTATGGTATTCCGGTCGAGTGGGATGAACAGCCTTTTGAGTGGGTGTATCCTTACCGGTTCAGCGTCCGGCGGCTGTATCGGCGCGGCCCGTTTGCCGAAGTGCGCGTTGAAGTGAAGATGACCCCCCAGGAAGGCGGTACGCGTTTGCGCTACCGCGCCTGGTTTGTTCCTGCCTGGCCGCTGGTAGGCGATGTGGCAGTTCTATTGCAGATTGGGCTGGTGAGCCGGTTTGCTTTTTTGCGCGCTTTTCGTAGATACGACCAGATTGTTCAAAAGGGCGGTTCGCAGTTCGATATTCCTGGCGCGGCGCGTTTTGCCCCAGGAGGCAGACAGCGGCTGGCCGCCGCGCGCGAGACAATTGTGGATGGGGGCGATGGCGCGGTTTTTGAACGATTAGTATTCCTGCTCGAACGCGCCGACGACCTGGCGCTTCAGCGCCTGCGTCCTTACCAGATGGCTGACTTGTGGAAATTGCCTCGCCGGAGCGTATTAGAAGCTTTTCTACGCGCTACCCGTGCTGGCATTCTTGACCTGCGCTGGGAACTGCTCTGCCCAATGTGTCGGGGCGCTGCCGAAAGTCATGCCAGCCTGGGCGAAGTGCATAACAATTCTCATTGTCCCTCCTGTAATATCGATTTTTCGGTCAACTTCGACCGTCTGGTGGAGGTGGTCTTTCGCCCCAACCCGGCGGTGCGCGTCATTCCCGAAACGTATCAGTTTTGCGTTGCCGGGCCGCGCTCACAGTCTCACAATCCGCTGGTTGCACAACTGATGACCAGTGAGGAGCTGACCCTGCGCGCAAAACTGGATGCAGGAAGCTACCGTCTTCACGCTTCGGGGTTGTCGGGGGAGCTCCCCGTGGTCGTTCTCGCCGATGGAGAGACATCGGTCACTCTGGAAATGGATTCCCATGGCTGGCCAGAAGGGGAACTGCGCCTGGCGCCCCAGCCTTCCCTGCGCATTAAGAACCTGACTGGTTTCCCACAATTTGTCCGTCTGGAACGTACCGCGTGGCGCGACGATGCCGCCACCGCTGCCGATGTAACGGGCCTGCAAGTCTTTCGCGACTTGTTCTCACGCGAGGCGCTGCGTTCGGGGGAGGAAATTTCAATGAGCAGCGTTACGCTCTTGTTCACCGATTTACGCAACAGCACGCGTTTGTACCGTCAGATTGGCGATGCCCCGGCTTTTGGGCGCGTGCGCCAGCACTTTGACCTGCTCGAGCAGGCAATTGCCGCCGAGGGTGGCGCGGTGGTCAAGACAATCGGCGATTCGGTGATGGCGGTTTTCCGCCAGCCAGTAGCCGCGTTGCGTGCCATTCAAACTGCCCATGCCGCGCTTTCCAGGCTAGAGGGCACGCCCTCGCTTGCCATTAAAGTTGGCCTGCACAGCGGCCCGTGCATTGTGGTGACGCTCAATGAGCGGCTCGACTACTTCGGCTCTACGGTCAACATTGCCGCGCGGTTGCCTGGCCTGGCCGAGGGGGGCGAAATTGTCTTTTCCAACGAAATCCGTAATGACCCCGAAGCGCGCGATTGGCTGCGCGCCAATTATCCCGACCCGGTCTGGTTTCAAACGCAAGTCAAAGGCTATGACCAGCCTTTCGACCTGTGGCGCATGTGGTTATGAGCGTTGTTTTCCGCGGGTGATAGCCGTCCAGGCGCGGGTCATCTGTGCTTGTTCCGAGGAGATTTCTTATGGAAACGTTTGACTGGTATTCCCTGGTGATTTTGCCAATCCTGGTTTTTGTTGCGCGTTTTGTGGATGTGACCCTCGGTACAATGCGAATCATATTTACCTCGCGCGGGCGACGCAATCTGGCCCCTGTGTTGGGGTTTATTGAAGTTTTCATCTGGATTGCGATGGTGGGGCAAATCGTCAAAAGCGCGAATAGTCTGAATGCGTATCTTGGATATGCGGCAGGATTTGCGCTGGGGACTTTTGTGGGGATGTTGTTGGAAGAGCGTCTGGCGATGGGAACGCTGGTCGTGCGCGTTATTCTTCCGAATGGCGCAGGAAAATTGACCACCGCTCTGCGCGTAGCCGGGTTTGGCGTCACCACGGTCAATGGCGAGGGCGCGCAAGGCCCGGTGACGCTGCTTTACACGGTTGTACAGCGCAAGAACCTGGAGGCAGTGACCCAGATTGTCCACCAAACCTGCCCAGGCGCATTTTTTGCGGTGGAGGAAGTGCGCATGGCTGAAAGGGGCATTTTCCCCGTCAAGCCGGTCAATATTGGCAATAAAATGTAAGGCAAATTTATTCAGTGGCTTGCTGCGCAGCCAGAACCACCAGGCTGCGTGGTTGCGCCTGATAGGAGTTGCCGCTGATGGTGGGAGCTACATCTGGATGGAAAATATCTTCGGGGGGAGCAAGCCAGGTGTCCAGGACTCGTTTCCAGCCGGACTGCGTGGGAGCAGGCGGTAATTCAAATTGGAGGGCCTCCCAGTAGGCATTCAACATAATGTAGAAGAGGTGATGACCGGAAAGGCTGCTCACCGTCAGAGCCAGACTATGCGAGTGTTCTGACCAGTCGGGTTGCTCCAGCCTGGTCCCGTGCCAGGTGACAGAGACCTGGCGCAAGATTTTGTTGAGGGAGGCGTTGTGCGCATCGCGCTGGGTCAAAGACATGCTCAGGCGCAACTGAATCAGTTTCCTTGTAAATTCTAAAATATCGGCGTGTGTTTCAAGCAGACTCCAGTCGAACCAACTGATTTCGTTATCCTGTCCATAGGCATTGTTGTTGCCTTTTTGGGTGCGGCGTACTTCGTCTCCCATCCCAATCATCGGCGTGCCAATCGAAAGCAGGACGGTTGCCAGGAAATTTTTGACCTGCCGGTTGCGCAGGGCTTCGATGTCCGGGCAGTCGGTTGGGCCTTCCACGCCGCAGTTCCAGCTCAGGTTGTAGTCCGTGCCATCGCGGTTGCCCTCTCCGTTAGCCTGGTTGTGCTTTTCATTGTACGAAACGACATCGTTAAGCGTGAAACCATCGTGACAGGCCACAAAGTTGATGCTCTGTTCCGGCTCACGTTCCTCGTGACTATACAGGTCAGGGCTGCCAATCAGTCGATTCGCCAGTCGCCGCGTAGTAGCGTGGTCACCTTTCCAGAAACTGCGCATGTCGTCGCGGAAGCGGCCATTCCATTCCATGAAAAAATCGCCCAGGAAATTGCCCACCTGATACAGGCCGCCCACATCCCAGGCTTCGGCGATGAGTTTGACCCCGGCCAGCACCGGGTCTGATTCGATGTCCCAGAGCAGGGGCGGGTTGGGCAGCGGGTTGCCGTGTTCATCGCGGGAGAGAATCGAGGCCAGGTCAAAGCGGAATCCATCCACATGCATTAACTGTACCCAATGACGCAGGCTGTCCATAATCATGCGCCGTGTAATGGAGTGATTGGCATTGAGGGTGTTTCCGCAGCCGGAAAAATTGATATATTTCGAACGGTCGGCAGAATCAAGCATGTAGTAGGCGCGGTTTTCCAGCCCGCGAAAGCACAGCGTCGGGCCGTCGGCCCCGTTTTCGGTGGTGTGATTGTAAACTACATCGATGATGACTTCGATGCCTGCCCGGTGAAGGGCCTTGACCATGTCGCGGAATTCATCTACCGGGCCGAGCGGGTCTTGCCGCGAACTGTAAGCAGCGTGCGGCGCGAAAAACGAGACCGGGCTGTAGCCCCAATAATTGACCAGGCCGGGCGGCGCATCCTGAGGGTCGAACTGAAAGACGGGTAACAGTTCTATAGCGGTGATGCCCAGCGATTGCAAATAGGGGATTTTCTCAATGAGCCCTGCGTATGTTCCGCGTTTTTCAGGAGAAACGCCTGAATTGGGGTGACGGGTGAATCCGCCAATGTGCATTTCGTAGATGACGGTGCGCGCGATGGGACGTTTGAGCGGCTGGTCGCCTTCCCAGTCGTAGGTGCGCGGGTCAACCACGACCGATTTCATGCAGGCATGGAGGTTGCTTCCCGGGCGGGCGGCGAGCGCGCGGTTGTAATTTTTGCCCAGCGCCACTCCGCGTCCGTAGGGGTCGAGCAGGACCTTTTCGCCGTCGAATCGCAGGCCGGTTTCGGGCTGGTGGGGACCTTTCACGCGCCAGCCATACAATTGACCGGGGCCAATGCAAGGAACAAGAATATGCCAGTAGTAGCCGGTGCGGTTGCGGGCCGGGTCCAGCCGATAGATTTGCGAGGGCGCATCTGCCTCGGCGTGGTCGAACAGGAGCAATTCGACCTGCGTGCCATTCTTAGAGAAAATACTGAAGTTGACCCCGCCGGGGTTGATGGTTGCGCCAAGGGGGTGGCTTTTGCCGGGCTGAATGTGGGTCATAATTGAATTGTACAATCAAACATCGAGAAAATCGCCCCCGTTTCGAGCAAAAAACGGGGGCGCGATATTATTCGATGTTCAGGATTTTGAGTTTGAGCGTGCCACCTGGCGTTCGGGCCTCAACCACGTCGCCAACGCGGTGGTCCATCAAGGCGCGGCCAATCGGAGATTCGTTGGAGATTTTCCCGGCGCGCGGGTCGGCTTCTTTGGCGCCCACAATGTAATATTTTTCCGGCTCGAAGTCGTCCTCTTGCACTGTCACCGTTACGCCAACGCTGACCACGTCTTTGGAGACCGCGCCCTCGACGACTTCAGCGGCAGACAGAATATATTCCAGTTCCTGGATGCGGCCCTCCAGGAAGGCCTGGTCTTCTTTGGCTTTGTGGTAGTCGGCGTTTTCAGACAGGTCGCCCATTTGAATGGCTTCGCGCAGGCGTTTGGCAAGGGCTTCACGCTGTGGGCCTTTTAAGTCGGCCAGTTCCTGTTTCAGTTTTTCCGCGCCTTCGGCGGTCAGGTAGATTGGTTCGGGCATGTGTCCTCCTTACAAAGAGAAAACTCCGGGGGGGTAACCTGCTACCCGGAGTTTCCTAAAAGGTAATCAGGAAATCTTCAGGGTTTCAGGAAGGGGTCAAACAGGCGTTGGTGTTCTTCGATTGCAAAGCGGTCGGTCATTCCAGCAATATAGTCACAAATGGTGCGTTCCAGGCCCCGGAGAGGGATAATCTTCTGATAGGGTCCGGGCAGGATAGCGGGTTCTTCCCGGTAGGCGTTGAACAGATTGGCGATGATTTGCTCGGCTTTGACCTGCATGCGCACGACGCGATAGTGGCGGTAAAGATTCTGGTACAGGAAATCCTTCAATTCGCGGTTGCGACGGCGCATGTCTTCGCTGAAGCCGACTACGTTGTGGTCAAGTTTTTGCAAATCAATGGGCGATTTTGCGCCGCTTTCTTTTAGCCGCTGGTCGGTGGCTTGCACCATGTCGGTGACGAGCAGGCCAACCAGGTGGCGAATCATGCGGTGGCGTTCGAGGTCATTGAGCAAGGGGCCGCGCCAGTTGAAGGTCTCTTTGAGCGTTTGCCACAGAGCGATTCCGTCGAGCATGTATGGGGTAATCATGCCGGAGCGCAGTCCGTCGTCGAGGTCGTGGGTCGTGTAGGCCAGCTCGTCGGCGACATTGGCGATTTGTGTTTCGAGGTTGCCGCGCAACTCAGGGTTGAAATCACGCGCGTCGGAGATGTCGTATTCCGATTCGTGTTTGACGATGCCTTCGCGCACCTCCCAGGTCAGGTTCAGGCCAGGAAATTCAGGGTAGCGCTGCTCCAGCTCGGTGACGATGCGAAAAGATTGCTTGTTGTGGTCAAAACCGCCCGCATCTTTCATCAGCCGGTTGAGGGCCACCTCGCCAGAATGCCCGAAAGGGGAGTGGCCGAGGTCGTGCGCCAGGCAAATGGCCTCCACCAGGTCCTCGTTGCCGCCCAGCGCGCGTGCCAGGGTGCGGCCAATTTGGGCCACCTCGAGGGTGTGAGTCAGGCGGGTGCGGAAGTAATCACCCTCATAATTGATGAAGACCTGGGTTTTGTATTCGAGTCGGCGGAAGGCAGTGGTGTGCAGGATGCGGTCGCGGTCGCGCTGGAAGGAGGTACGGTAATCCGGTTCGCTGTCGAGATAAGCGCGGCCTTTGGTGTCGCGGCTGCGCATTCCATAAGGGGCGAGCGCTTTGTTTTCCAGTTCTTCGAGCAGGGAGCGGTCGAAGTACATCGTTCACCTTTTTGATGAATATGTCATTGCGATGGCTGGTCTCGATGCATTTAAGATGACGGACGCCTCGACCAGCGCAGTTGCAATGACATAATAAAGTAGGGCGAGTGGGGGTCGAACCCACACGGTGTTTCCACCGACAGATTTTAAGTCTGTTGCGTCTGCCTATTCCGCCATCGCCCCAAAACGGGACTTTTTATACTGATTGGTGAAAAAGCCTAATATGTTATAAATTGTACCTTGCCATGTTGCAGCCGTGAAGGGTATAAACCAGATGGAATGTCGCTTTTCAAGGGTGGCTCTTTGTTTCAGTAGATTTCCCGGTAAAAAATCTCCGGTCATCTCTGATGAAATGAGGGTTTCACGGATGTAGGCCATTGCCCGGTGGCAGACTGGTTATGGGGGCAATGGCTTCGTCCAGGCGGGCGCAGGTCCTGAGAACTTTCCTGCCTGGAGTATCTTCAAACAATGAATAAAACCTTTTGCATCCGCAAAATATGGGATTGGACGGATTTTTTCTTCTGTTTGTGTAAAAATCAACAAAATTTAAGAGTTTTTTGCCGAATTTTTGGCGAAATTCATCAAAAATTGACAAAATTCATCAACTCGTTATAATATACACAAATTACCCGTCCACGCATTCAGGAAACCGCCATGACCACCTACGAACGCCGCCAATCCATCCTTGAACTCCTCCGCCGCCAGCCAGGTTTGCGCGTGCCAGAAATTGCCGCCACGCTGGAGGTTTCCGAGGGCACCATCCGCAACGACCTGAACGCCCTCGAAGCCGATGGCCGCCTGGAGCGCGTGCATGGCGGCGCAGTGTTGCTGGAGCAGAAAAGCATCAGCAACACCTCCTTCGCTGAGCGCCACCGCGAACATGCCGCCGAAAAAGCCGCCATCGCCCGCGTGGCCGCCAAAGAAGTGCAGGATGGCGACTCCATCCTGCTGGATGCCAGCAGTACCGTCTATTACTTTGCACTCGAACTCGCAGCGCGCCAGCGGCTGCGTGTGGTCACCAACGGGCTGGATGTGGCCCGCCTGCTGGCGCAAAACCCCTCGAACACGGTCATCGTGCTGGGCGGCATTCTCAACCCCGATGGCTCCTCGCTCACCGGGCTGTTCAGCGAACAGGCCATCCGCGAACTTCATGTGCAAAAAGCCTTCGTCTCGGCCAGCGGCTTCAGCGTCGAGCGCGGGCTGACGGAAGTCCACCTGGAAGAAGCCCAACTCAAGCGCAAAGCCATCGAATCGGCCCAACAAGTCTTTGCGTTGCTCGATTCGAGTAAATTGGGGCAGGAAGACCTGACCATTTTTGTCCGTCCCGCCCAAATTACGCGCCTGTTCACCGATGCGGGCATTTCCCCGGAGTGGCAGGAACGCCTGCATCAGGCGGGCATCCCTTTTACCATTTGTGGAGGCGCTTCATGAAGCGAGTCGGTTTTCAATTTCGCGTCCTTTCTGACCGGCTGGACGAATACAAAGAACGGCACAAATCGGTCTGGCCCGAAATGCTCCAGGCTTTGCGCCAGGCTGGCTGGCGCAACTACACCCTGTTTGCCCGCCCCGATGGGCTGATTTTTGGCTATTTTGAGACCGATGACAGCCTGCAAACCGCTCTGGCGCGCATGGCTGCCACCGAAATCAACGCCCGCTGGCAGGCCTTTATGGCTGAATTTAACATTTCGGCGGAACACCTGGACGACACATTCATCGAACTTGAAGAATACTTTCATCTGGATTGACCCATGCCCAACTACCTGGCCCTCGACCTCGGCGCCGAAAGCGGACGCGCCATCCTTGGCAGCCTCGAAAACGGCAAACTGACTCTCACCGAAACCCACCGCTTTCCCAACGGCCCCGTCCAACTGCCCGACGGCTTGCGCTGGGACGTGTTGCACCTGTGGAGTGAAATACAGGCCGGAATTTCCGCCTCCGCCGCCCTGGCCCCCCTCGCCAGCCTGGCCCTCGATACCTGGGGCGTCGATTTTGCCCTGCTCGACCGTAACAGCGCGCTGCTCGGCAACCCGCACCACTACCGCGACACCCGCACCGATGGGATGCTCGAAAAAGCCTTCAGTCGAGTTCCCCGCGAACAAATCTTTGCCCAAACCGGCATCCAGTTCATGCAAATCAACACGCTTTACCAACTCCTCTCCCTGGTAGAGCAAAAATCACCGCTTTTGGAGGCCGCCCACACCTTCCTCACCATCCCCGACCTGTTCAACTACTGGCTGAGCGGGGCAATCGCTTGTGAATTTACCAACGCGACGACGACTCAATGCTTCGACCCTGTCCGCCGCGCCTGGGCGCTGCCCCTGCTCGAACAGATGGGCATTCCCACCCGCATCCTGCCTCCCGTTTGTCAGCCGGGAACTGCCCTCGGTAGCCTCCGCCCCGAAATCGCCGCCAAAACCGGTGCTGGACTCATCCCGGTCATCGCCCCCGCCTGCCACGACACCGGCTCGGCAGTGGTGGCCGTCCCCGCGGAAGGAAAAGATTTTGCCTGGCTCAGTTCCGGCACCTGGAGCATCATGGGCGTTGAAGCCGATGCCCCCTGCCTCGATGAACGCGCTCTGGCTTACAACTTTACCAATGAAGGCGGCGTGTTCGGAACATGGAGACTCTCCAAAAACATCATGGGATTGTGGCTGGTTCAGGAATGCAAACGCGAATGGGGCCTCTCCTACGATGAAATCACCCAACTGGCCGCCGAAGCCCCTCCATTCCTGGCCGTCCTCGACCCCGATGCCGCCATGTTCCTCCACCCTGGCAACATGCCCGCCAAAATCCAGCAATTTTGCGCCGAAAGCGGGCAAAAAGTACCCCAGACACGCGGCGAAATCATCCGCGTGACGCTCGAAAGCCTGGCCTTGAAATATCGCCTGGTGCTGGAGCGCCTCGAAACCCTGACCGGCAAACATCTCTCCCCCCTGCACATCATCGGCGGCGGCACAAAGAACCGCCTGCTCAACCAGTTTGCTGCCGACTGCCTGAACCGCCCCGTCATCACCGGCCCCGTCGAAGCCACCGCCATCGGCAATCTCCTGATGCAAGCCATCACCCTCGGCCATCTCTCCGATTTGAACCAGGCCCGCGCCCTGGTGCGCGCCTCCTTCCAGGTCGAAACCTGCCAGCCCGGCAACCGCGCAGGGTGGGATGAGGCCTACCAAAACCTGCTGGCTCTTTAAGATTTTTCAAAACCCGTACACGGATTGGACGGAATCTCACAGATAAGCCCAAAAACCGTTTTTAAGTTCAAAAATCCGTGTTGCTCCGTGTCCAAAAAAGCCTGAAGCCACGCGAAAACGGAAACGAGAAAGGATTTCCTTCATGCTTCAATCTCCCTACCCCGAACTCGATGACCTCCTGACCATGATGGGCGAATCGGGCCGCCGCCTGGCCGAAATCGAAGCCAGCGAAGGCGCCGCCGGAAACATCTCCATCTGCCTGCGTTGGCCGGTGGAACTGCGCACCCGCTTTCCGCTCATCAGCCAAATCGAACTGCCCCAACCCGTCCCCGAATTGGCCGGGGCGACCTTTATCGTCAGCGGCTCGGGCCGCCGTCTGCGCGAAATTCTCGATGAGCCGACCGCCAACCTGGCCGCCATTGTGGTTGAAGAAGGCGGCAAGACCGGCAAACTCTACGCCTCCTATCACCGCCGCTTCGAGCGCGTCACCAGCGAATTCAACTCGCACCTGGCCGTGCATTACGACCAAATCTGCTCCACGGACACAAACTTTCACGCCGTTGTCCATGCCCAGCCGCTGCACCTGACCTATTTCAGTCACCTTCCGCGCTACCAGGACGAGGCTTATTTCAACCGCCACTTGCTGCGCTGGCAGCCAGAGACCATCGTCAACCTGCCGGAAGGCATTGGCATTGTGCCATTCCTCGTCCCTGGCTCGGCGGCGCTCATGCAGGCCACCACCGAAGCCCTGCGCCGTCACCGCATTGTAGTCTGGAGCAAGCACGGCATCATGGCGCGCTCCGATGTCTCGGTCAAGCGCGCCACCGACCGGGTGGAATACGCTGAAACCGCCGCCAAATACGAGTACCTGAACCTGTGCGCGGGCGAACCCGCCGAAGGTCTCACTCCCGAAGAAATCCGCGCCATTTGCGCGGCCTTTAACGTCAAACAGAATATTTTCTAAACCAATCCGTAGCCTCAATACGGCGGTGATTGAATGGCGCTCCTGGCGCATCGAAATCGCCGCCTGCGCGGCCACCAGAAAATGGAGTCATGATGCCCACCGAATCCCAAATCCAGTCTGCGTATAACATTGCCAGAGAGCGCTACGCCGCCCTCGGCGTGGATACGGATACCGCCCTGAAAACTCTCGAAACCGTCTCCCTTTCCCTGCATTGCTGGCAGGGCGATGACGTGGGCGGTTTTGAAAACCCTGGCGGCGAACTGACCGGCGGCATTGCCGCCACCGGCAACTACCCCGGCAAAGCCCGCAATGCCGATGAACTGCGCCGCGACCTGGACGTGGTTTACCGCCTGCTGCCCGGCGCGCACCGTCTCAACCTGCACGCCATCTACCTCGAAGCGGAGACCAGAGTCGAGCGCAACGCCATCGAGCCGCGTCACTTCTCCGGCTGGGTAGATTGGGCCAAAGCGGGCGGTCACGGTCTCGATTTCAACCCGACCTGCTTCTCGCACCCCCTGGCCGCCGATGGCTTCACCCTCTCGCACCGCGACCCGGCCATCCGTCAGTTTTGGGTGGAACACTGCCTCGCCAGCCGAAAGATTGGGGATTATTTTGGGAAAGAATTGGGGACTCCGGCGGTGACGAACATCTGGATTCCCGACGGCTACAAAGACACCCCCGCCGACCGTCTCACGCCCCGCCGCCTGCTTCTCGAATCCCTCGACCAAATTCTGGCCGAAAAACTGCCCCACACCCTCGATGCGGTCGAACCCAAACTGTTCGGAATCGGCTCTGAGAGTTACGTCACCGGCTCAATGGAGTTCTACACCGCCTACGCCGTCAGCCGCCGCGTGCTGCTCACCCTCGATAGCGGCCACTTCCACCCCACCGAAACCATCGCTGACAAAATCTCATCCATCTTGCTCTACCTTGATGAAATCCTGCTGCACGTCAGCCGCGGCGTGCGCTGGGACAGCGACCATGTCGTCACGTTCAACGATGACTTGCAGGCCATCGCCCAGGAAATCGTCCGCGCCGAGGCGCTCCACCGCGTCCACATTGGCCTGGATTACTTCGATGCCAGCATCAACCGCGTGGCCGCGTGGACGATTGGGGCGCGGAACACCCTGCGGGCGGTGCTGAACGCCCTGCTGGAGCCGCGCGCTTTGCTCACCCGCTACGAAGCCGAAAGCGACTTCACCAGCCGCCTGGCCTTGCAGGAAGAACTCAAGTCCATGCCCGCCGCCGCCGTCTGGGACTATTATTGCCAGCAAAAAGGCGCGCCGGTGGGCATGGACGTTTTGCGCGTGGTGAAGGAGTATGAGCAGAACGAATTGTCCAAACGATAAACAGCCCTAAAGCGGGTTTCGAGCGGAGGTCTGAGCGAAGCGTAACGGAGACGAAGACCGCAGTCGAGAACCCAGGTTCGAGCGGAGATGAAGACCGTAGTCGAGAACCCAGGTTTGAGTGGAGATGAAGGCCGCAGTCGAGAACCCAGGTTTGAGTGGAGATGAAGACCGAAGTCGAGAACCCAGGTTTGAGCGGAGATGAAGGCCGAAGTCGAGAACCCAGGTTCGAGCGGAGCGTAGCGCAGTCGAGAACCGCAGTCGAAGGGCGGCTTCTCTGGGAAGAATTGTTATCTTGTAACCCGTCCTTCGACTGCACTCCTCGCTGCCGCTCGTCGTTCCGCTCAGGACTTCAACCACCTTGCAATCGCTCGTCGTTCCGCTCAGGACTGTAGTTAGGATGAAATATGCCCTATTATGTTTACCTTCTGAAATGCGCGGATGACTCGTATTACACGGGCAGCACGAATGACGTTGAGCGGCGCTTGCATGAGCATCAGAGCGGCGCAAATTCAACCGCCTACACTTTTTCTCGCCGCCCGGTTGAACTGGTTTGGAGCGGCGAATTTGCCACCCGCCGGGAAGCATTAGATTTTGAGTATCAGGTCAAAGGCTGGTCGCGCGCCAAGAAAGAAGCGCTGATTCGCAACGATTGGGATGGCATCCATGAGATTGTGAAAGTTGAAAGGAAGACCCGCGAGGCAGAGAAAAAGAAGTTGAAAGCCCTGAGCCAGGGTTCGAGCGGAGGTCTGAGCGAAGCGTAACGGAGACGAAGGCCGAAGTCGAGAACCGGAGTTGAAGGGCAGGTAGCAGGGAAAATATCCGGTCACTGAACACGATATCGCTTTAATTTTCCCGCCAATGACTGGCGGGTAGCGCAAAATAGCATTTTGCGCCAAAAGGAGAAATTATGAACGGTTGGAACGGCAAAATTCTGGAAATTGACCTGGACACGCTGACGCACAAAACTTATCCGCTGGATATGGACATGGCGCGGCAGTTCATTGGCGGGCGCGGGCTGGGCGCGCGCCTGCTGTGGGATTGGGTCGGTCCCGAAGTGGACCCGCTCAGCCCCCAAAACGTCCTGATTTTCACCAACGGCCCGCTCACCGGCACCGGCTATCAGACCAGCAACCGCTTTTCGGTCACGACCAAAAGTCCGCTCACCGGCACGGTGCTGGACGCCAACTCCGGCGGCTTTTGGGGCATGACCTTCAAAAAAACCGGTTACGACGCTCTCATTGTGCGCGGCAGGGCCGAAAAGCCGACCTGGATAGAGATAAAAAACGGCGAAGTGACCTTCCATGACGCATCCGAATTATGGGGCATGCGCGTTTTTGATGTGACGAAGCGGCTGGGGCAGGACAACAACAGGCGCAACGTCCTGTGCATTGGCCCGGCGGGCGAAAACCTGAGCCGGATTGCCGCCATCATGAACGACCGCGAGCGCGCCCTGGCGCGCGGCGGCCCCGGCGCGGTGATGGGCAGCAAGAATCTCAAAGCGATTGTCGTTGAAGGCGCGCAGCGCCCCGAAGTGGTGGATAAAGACCGCTTCAAGTTCCTGCTTTACGAAACCCGCAAACTGCTGGCGGCCAGTCCGCTTACCAGCCAGGCCCTGCCAGAGTTTGGCACGGTAGTGATGATGAACATCGTCAACACGGTTGGCGCGCTGCCCACCCGCAACCACCAGCAGACTCAGTTCGAGGGCGCGGAGGCCATCTCCGGCGAGACGCTGACCGAGAAGTACCTGGTCAAAAACGCTTCGTGCTGGGCCTGCCCCATTGGCTGCACCCGCATCAGCAAAACGGATAAAGTCGAGGGCGAGGGGCCAGAGTTCGAGACCACCTGGGCCTTTGGCGCGCAATGCGGCGTGGATGACCTGGCGGCCATCATCGAGGCCAATTCGCTGTGCAACGACCTGGGGTTGGATACCATCTCGGCAGGTTCGACCATCGCCTGCGCGATGGAACTTTCCGAAAGGGGCTATCTCGATTCCGACCTGCGCTTTGGTCGCGCCGACCTGCTGGCGCGCTGCGTGGAAGACATGGCTTACCGCCGCGATTTGGGCAATGACCTGGCTGAAGGCTCGCTGCGCCTGGCGACCAAATACGGCCACCCCGAACTTTCGATGTCTGCCAAAGGGCTGGAAATGCCCGCCTACGACCCGCGCGGAATGCAGGGACAGGGCCTGCTCTACGCCACTTCCAACCGGGGCGGCTGTCACATGCGCGGGAACATGCTTGGCCTGGAAGTGCTGGGCCTGCCCAAGTTGATTGACCGCTTTCAGGTGCAGGGCAAATCCAGTTTCGTCATTCTCCATCAAAACTCCAGCGCGGCCATCGATTCGCTGGTGGTGTGCAAATTCACCAACCTGGGTGTGGCCGATGAATACTTCGCCCGCGTCCTGGGCGCGGTGACGGGCATCCCCTATGCCACCGGTGATATGATTAAAGCCGGGGAACGCATCTGGAACCTGGAGCGGCTCTACAACCTGCGCGAGGGTTTCACCCGCCAGCACGACACCCTGCCACCCCGCCTGCTCACCGAAGCCCCCACCGATGGCCCCTCCAAAGGCTGGGTTTCGCACCTTGAACCCATGCTCAAGGAATACTACCGCACGCGCGGCTGGGACGAAAACGGCGTGCCGACCCCCAAGAAACTGGAAGAACTGGGGTTGGCAGAATTGGCAGAAGTCAGTAATCAGTAATCAGTGAACAATAATCAGTAATCAGTAATCAGTAATCAGTAATCAGTAATCAGTGAACAGTGAACAGTGAACTGATGACTGATAACTGATAACTGATGACTGATAACTGATAACTGATAACTGATGACCATCCCCCGGAGATAAACATGGTTGACCAACGCATTTACGAAATGTTCCGTGAAATTGGCGAAGATTTATACACCGCTCAAATGATTAGTTCGCACGGCGGCAACCTGAGCATTCGCCTGGGCGACCGGGTGATTATCAAACGCCGCGGCGCGCAATTGGGGCGACTGAAGCCGCACGATTTAATCGAAACCGGTCTGGAGAAGAACGACAGCGGCGTGGCTCTGGCCTCCACCGAACTGCTGGTGCATCGCACCATCTACCTGAACACCCCGGCCCTGGCAATTTGCCACTGTCACCCGCGCACGGCAGTCGCCTTTTCGTTTTCTCGTGATGAACTGGTGCCGATTGACAACGAGGCCTCTTACCTGCTCAAAAAAGTGCCGGTGATTATGGAAGAATTTGCCTCCGGCACGCCCCAAATGGCGCATAAGGTGGCCGAGGCCCTCAAGAACTACAAAATCATCATGCTGCGCGGACACGGTAGTTTCGCCACCGGCCAGACCCTCGATGAAGCCTTTCACTGGTCTTCCACGCTGGAAGAATCCTGCCAGATGGAACTGGCCGCCAAACTCATTAACGAACCGTTCATCGAATACCGCAAGATGAGCGAAGCCTACAACAAGTTTTAGCCGCATGACCCGGCCCGTCTTGCTCATCACGGACGGAATTATCCATCCCCCTGTGGCAGGGCGCTGGGCGTTGAATCGCGCGCTCCGCGCTCTGCCCGGTTTCTGTTTCGAGCAGGTTCGCTCCCTGGAAAATCTGCCTGCGGATGTGGAACGCTTCGCGGCGCTGGTCTTGTACTTTCATCACAAAACGCTCTCCCCAATGGCGCTCACCCGGCTGGAGGCTTACGCCCGGCAGGGCGGCGGGATTCTCGCCCTGCACTCCGCCACCGCTTCGTTCAAAGACTGCCTGCCCTATTTCGAGATTCTCGGCGGGCGGTTTATCGGTCACGGAAAAGTCGAACCGTTTGAAATGGTCAACCGGGGCGGTGGGATTTTTGATGACATTCCCAGGTTCACCTTGACCGATGAACTCTATTTCCATAATTTGAGCGCGGATATCCAGGTTCATTTCACCGCTGGCCGGGATGTTCCGGTCTTGTGGACGCGTCAGCATGGGCGCGGGAAAATCTGCTATGCCGGGCCGGGGCATATCGCCGGGAGCCTGAAGCACCCCATTTACCAGGATGTGCTGCGGCGCGGGCTGGCATGGGCGGCGGCATGAAGCGTTTGGAACTGGCCGTCGTCGGCTGCGGCGAGATTGCCGGGTACGCCGCCCTCGTCTCGAAGTTGATTCCGCAAATTCGGCTGGCGGCCTGTTGTGACGTGAACTCTCACCGGGCGCAGGCTTTTGCCCGGCGGCACGGCATCCGTCAGGTCTTTGCCAACTACGCCGACCTGCTGGCGCAGGGTTCGTTCCAGGCGCTTTATCTGGCCGTACCGCATGACCTGCATTCCCCGATGATTTTACAGGCTGTGAGGGCCGGGATACCCGTCCTGACCGAAAAGCCGCTCGCGCGCAGCCTGTCGGAGGGCGTACAAATTGTCGAAATGGCAGCGCAGCGCGGCGTGAAGGTGGGGGTCAATTACCAGTATCGCTACGATAGCGGCTGTTATGCTCTCGCGCGGGCGGTACAATCCGGGAGTTTGGGGCGGGTTCACTCCATCCGCATCAATGTTCCCTGGCGGCGGACTCAAACGTATTTTGACGCCGCTCCCTGGCATAAGACTCTGGCCCGCTCCGGCGGCGGGACTCTTCTGACGCAGGGCAGTCATTTTCTGGATGTGGCGCTGTGGGCGCTCGGCGAGCCGCCTGTTTCGGCGGTGGGATACGCGGCCTCGCCCGGATTTCAGGTTGAAGTGGAAACCCTGGCGCACGGCATCGTCCAAACGCGCGGCGGGACGCTGGTCAACATCGCTTCGACGATGGTCGCGGCGCGCGAAGAGGCCGTCGTCATCGAAGTTTATGGCGAAACTGGCACAGCCATTTACCACGATTTGCCCTTTCCTTCGGTAAAATTCGTAGGGACGCGCGTCAAGCCCCAGCGCCCGCCCGGATGGGGACTGCATGCCTTACAGCGCAGTCTGGCCGGGTTCGCTCGCTGGGTTTTGGGAGATGACCCCTTCCTGATTCCCGCCGTGAGCGCCCTGCCCGTTCTGGCGGCGGTGGACGCCATCTATCGCGCGGCGCAAACCGGCGCGCGGAGCGCGGTTCAAGTTTCAGCATAACGCTTTCAACGAGGAGAGACAATGGAATCAAAACCGGAGCGGCTGACCTGGCGGACAAAAATTGGCTATGGCCTGGGCGATATTTACGGCGGAGGGGCGGGGGTCGTCATCAGTTTTTATTACCTGATTTTCCTGACCGATGTCGTTCGCATTTCGCCCGCCCTGGGCGGAACGGTCATCCTGGTCAGCAAAATTTACGACAGCATCACCGACCCCTTTGAGGGGCTGATTGCCGACCGCACGCGCACCCCGCTGGGACGCCGCCGCCCCTACCTGCTGGCAGGCATCCCGCTCATTTTCCTGTCTTTTTTCGCGCTTTTTTACCCCTTCCGCATGGAATCGGAAGCCGGGCGTTTTGCGGCAGTGCTGGCGAGTTACCTGTTTTTCTCGACGGTGGTCAGCATTGTCATGCTCAACTACAACGCCCTGCACTCCGAAATTACGCTTGATTATCACGAACGCTCCTCGCTCAGCTCGATTCGCATCTTTTTCTCGACCGTTTCCTCCATCGTGGCCGCGCTCCTGCCGCTGGAAATTGTCAAACTGTTCCCCGATGTCCATACCGGCTATATCGTGATGGGGCTGACCTTTGGCGCGTTTTTTGCTCTGCCGTTTGCCTTCACGGTGGCCGCTGTGAAGGAACGCCCGGACTTCCAGCGCCCGCCCGAACCCTTCGACTGGCGGCGGGCGTTCATAGAGCCATTCCGCAACCGTACTTTTGTTTACACCCTCGCCATGTACCTGTTCGCCTTCGTTGCGATGGATACCGTCAGCACGATTGTGGCCTATTTTGTCAAATACTACCTCCAGCGCGGCGGGGAGGTCAGTTTCGTCAACGGCGCGCTGTTGATTGCCCAGGTGGTCTCTCTGCCGTTTTTCGTCTGGCTAAGCAAGCGGACGAGCAAAATTCGCGGTTACCTTCTGGGGCTGGCGATATGGGCGGCTGCCATGCTGTTCAGTTTCTTGCTGACCCCTGGCAACCCCTCTTTTATGGTGTATGTCTTCGCGGCAGTGGTCGGAATCGGCACGGGCGGGATGGTTGTCATGATTTACGCCATTTTCCCCGATATTCCTGATGTAGACGAACTGCGCTCTGGCGAACGGCGCGAGGCCATGTACTCGGCGCTGGTGACGTTCATCCGCAAGTTCAGTTCCGCGCTGGCAATTTTTGCCGTCTCAAATGTCATCGGCTGGGCCGGTTACGTTCCGCCCGCCCAGGAAACCGTGAGTGGCGTCACCCGGCTTATCGAACAGCCCCAGAGCGAGACTTTCCTGCTCGCCTTGCGGCTGATTTTCATGCTGCTGCCAGTCATCTTGCTGGCGTTTGCGCTTGTCTTTGCCTGGCGCTTCCCGCTCACCCCCGAACTGCACCACCGCCTGACCGTTTTGCTGGCACTCCAGCGCGCCGGACAGCCCGCCGATGAAGGCGAAAAGCGCGACCTGACCCGCATTCTGCTCGGTTGACCCATCTCAAAAATGGAAGCCCTCATGAAACCCAATCTCTCCTGGCTGCTGCTCCCCGCCTTGTTGCTGCTCGCCGCCCTGATTTTCGACTCGCTCGCCGCCGTTCGCCCGGCCATGCCGCCTGCCCGCGAAGGCGACCCTGAACCGCCCCGTCCAACCGCCGCCGATGAACCCTTCCATGTGACGCCCATCGCGCCGACCTTCGCGGAGCGCCAGCAGATGTATAAGGATTGGGTCAGCGCCCAGCCTACGCCCGATGACCGGGCCGGGGTATGGACTGACATCGTTAAACTCTCCAATGGGGCCGAAGCCATCAACCCGCTTTCTTTTCAGGCCGCGCTGGATTTCGTCAACGCCCGCAAGGATCCCTCCGATTTCACCTTCAACGCCCTGATTCGGATGTACGCCATGTTTCGCGGCACGGGCAAACTGACCCCAGAACAGGAATCGGCCATCGAACAGGCCATTCTCAACTGGAAGTACTGGCTGGATGAACCTGGAACGACCTATGTAGAGATGTGGACCGAGAATCACCAGATTCTCAACCACAGCGCCGAATACCTGGCCGGGCAGATGTTCCCCGACGCGGTTTTTACCAACAACGGGCAGACTGGCCGCTGGCATATGGAACACGCCCGCCGCCTGCTGCTGGATTGGATGGAACTGCGCGCCCGCACCGGCTTTGCCGAGTGGGATTCGCCGACCTACTACCCCGAAGACCTGGCCCCGCTCATCAACCTGGTGGATTTTGCCGAAGACCCGCAAATTGCCACCCGCGCCGCCATGCTGGTAGATGTAATTTTGTTCGATACGGCGGTTGATTCCTTCTACGGGCATTTTGCCACTTCGCACGGGCGGGTAACGGTCGGCTCTATCAAATCGGCCAATGGCAGCATGACCACCATCAACGCGCTGGCCTGGGGCCAGGGCAGGTTCATTTCCACCAGCAACATGGGCGCGGTGGCGCTGGCAACGACGGCCAAATACGAAATCCCGCCCGTCATTCAGGCCCTGGCGCTCGATAATCCCGGAGAGTATTTCAACTACGAGCGGCATTCCTTCCCTGTGGCCGAGGCCGCCCGCTACGGGTTGGACCTGACCGACCTGCGCCAGATTCCGCGCTTTTGGGGGATGGGCGCGTTTACCACGCCGGATGTCATTGCTTACACCATCCGCGCCGCCGATTCGTGGAACCTGTGGCACTATCCCGATTTCAAAGACCTGAAGGACATTGCCAAATTCCTGCAAGCCGTCAACGGATTGCCGCTTGCCAGCCGCCTGCTCGACCCCGACCCGAACGGAATCTTGATGAGCGAGGTCAACAAGGTCTCGTACCGCACGCCCGATTACATGCTCTCTTCGGCGCAGAGTTTTCGGCCCGGCGGAAAAGGCTACCAGCAGCACATCTGGCAGGCCACGCTGGGGCCGTATGCGGTTGTCTTCACCAACAACCCCGATTCCCTGCGTTCGGATGATAAACACCGTCCAAGTTACTGGATGGGCAACGGACGCCAGCCTCGTACCGCTCAATACAAGAACGTGCTGGTCGCGCTCTACGACCTCCCCCGCTACCCCAGCGCGCCGCGCCCGCTCGAAGCGCGTCATTACGCCTTCACGCACGCTTATTTCCCGAAATGGGCTTTCGACGAAGTGGTGGAACAAAGCGGATGGGTCTTTGGGCGGCACGGCAGCGGATACATCGCCCTCTATTCTGCCCTGCCGTATCAATGGGTTACAGAAGGCCCGGACGCCGGTCAGGAAATCGTTGCGCCCGGCTACCGCAATGTTTGGATGGTTCAGTTGGGGCGCGCCAGCGTGGATGGCTCATTCCAGGACTTCATCGTTGACATTACCGCCGCCGACCTGACGGTGAACGGGCTGAATGTCCGTTTCGATTCGCCTGGCAATGGCCTGCTGACCTTTGGCTGGACGGGTGGCCTGACTGTCAACGGGCAGGAGATTCCGCTGACGGGCTACCCGCGCTTTGAGAATCCCTATGCCCGGGTCGAGTTCGGCGGCCTGAAATATCTGATTGCCTTCGAGGGAAAATCGCTCGAATTGGATTTTGCAACCGCCACGCGCTTGATAAAATGATTACTCAATAGGCGGGGCAGTACTTTCTCGGATGATAAGCGCCGGGGCGATGACTTGTTGTTGTGGCGTAGCATTGGGCTGTTCAATCAGCGTCAGCAGGCGCTGGATGGCGCAGCTGCCCAGGGCGCGGTTGTCCTGTTGAACGGTGGTAAGGGGCGGTGTGCAGTGACGGGCAAAATCGATGTCATCAAATCCCACCACCGATATATCCTGTGGAACGCGCAGCCCGGCGTCGTAAATGGCATGGATGGCGCCTAGCGCGGTTTCGTCGTTGGCGCAAAATACCGCGGTAAAGGGCGCGGTTTCCCGTTTCGCCAGGAGATTCTGCATTGCTTCATAGCCCCTGTCCATGTTAAAGTTGCCCTGTTCGCACGGGCCGGGTTCAATATCATGCTCACGCAGCACGTCAAGAAAAGTCTGATGTCGAAGCTGGGCATCTTCATACATTGCGACCGTGCCGCAAATTTCGGCCACGCGGCGGTGTCCCAATTCCAGCAGGTGCTCAATGGCCCGGCGCGTGCCAAGCCGCTGGTCAATCACTACCGAGTTGGTCGCCTCGCCCATGCTGCTGCCCACAATCACCAAAGGCACGCCCCCCGCCATCTGCAATAGTTCGCCGTAAGAAACTTGCTGCCAGGGCATAACAATCACGACGCCATCTACCTGACCGGCCAGGATGCCGGCCAGTTTATTGCGCAATTCTGTGACAGAATGAGTTTCGTGCAGGGCGCTCAGACGCAGTTGATAACCTGCCTGATGGGCCATTTCTTCCATGAACGGTGTCACGCGAAAATTATATTTGTCGCATGTCAGCACATGGATTGCCTGTGAGCGCCCCGTCACCAGGCTGCGGGCGGCGCGGTTGGGGCGGTAGTTGAGTTCTTCGATGGCCTTCCGCACCTTTTCCAGCGTGTGAGGGGCAACGTTGGGCATGTTGTTGATGACGCGCGAGACGGTCTGATACGACACCCCGGCGCGGCGGGCAACGTCTTCGAGGGTGGGGGGAGAATCGGGAGATTTGAGAGGCATATTCTTTCTGGTCGAAAAATTCTACGCGCCGACCTTTTCCTGGTACGGGCGGTCGGTATCGGTACGCAAGCACCATTCGATGAGCTTCTGTTGCAGATTCAGCACAACGCGCAGGAGGGCGGCATCGTCCAGATGACGCCCCCACAGGTTGTTGAGTTCGTGGGGGTCGTCCCGCAAATGATACAGTTCATTGCCGCCTGCCAGGCGCATGACCAGTTTCCAATCCTGCGTGCGAACCATTTTGGTGCGCGCCATGGCCTCGGGAATGTGGCGGTAGGTTTTCTGTTTGCCATCCAATTGGGCAAATTGGTTGGATTCAAAATTAAAACGCGCCCACATCTCTTCTTCATGGCCGCCATCGGCAAACACGGCGGGCTTGCCCGGCTGACCGGCAATGACCGGCAGAAGCGATTGACCGTGCAGTCCCCACTCGCGCGGTTTTTGCAGTCCCAGCAGGTCGAGCAGAGTCGGGACGAGGTCCACATGCTCGCTCAATTCCCGCACGCGCGCGCCATGCGGCAGGTCGGGCGCCCACAGGATGAAGGGCATGTGCAGGATACAGTCGTTCAGGCAGGTATCCCATTTTTCCACCAGCCCATACTGCCCGGCAAAGTCGCCGTGGTCTGCGGTGAAAAGCACCACCGAGTTTTCCAGCAATCCCTGCGCCTCGATGGTTTGTAAGACGCGCCCCAGCAGCGTATCGACCTTCGTGACCATGCCGTAATACACGGCCTGAATTTCGCGGAAGGCCGCTTCGGGCGTCTCCCAGCCGGAGCGGTGTTCGCGCATGGCGCGGAAAGGCAGGGGGGCGTTCTCTGGCAACTGATAGGGCCAGGCCCGGATAGTCTGCCGGTCGTACATCGAAAAATAAGGCTCTTCCACCGCGTAAGGTGGATGGGGGTAGGTGAGATTGAGATGCAGGTAAAACGGCTTCTCGCGGCTGCGGGTTTCGGTCAGATAGTCAATCGCCTGCGCGGCGCGGGCGTCATCGGTAAATTGAGGGCGCGGGCCCTCAATTCTACCGCGATAATGAAAATGCTGCGGGTCGAGGTCGAGCGGAAGGCGCGCATCTGGTCCCGGCGCGGGCGAATCGTAAGCGGCAAACGCCATTTCGTGATAATGCCCGGTAAACGAGTGATAATCGCTGATTCCCGCGCCAACTTCGTTGGTGCTGAAGAGCGCTTCCCAGGTGTGATTGATGCCAAACACGGCGGTTTCGTATCCGCAAGTCTCGCGCAAAAATTGAAGCAGGTTGGGCTGGCCGGGCGGCAGGTGCTGATGAATGGTGCGGAAGCCGTCGGTGTGGGCGTAGCGCCCGGTCTGCATGGTGATTCGGCTGGGGACACACTTGCCATGCACGGCAAAATGATTTTCAAAAACGATTCCTTGCGCGGCGAAACGGTCAAGATGGGGCGTGCGGCAATCGGGATTGCCCATGAATCCGGCCGAATCCGCGCGCATTTCATCGGTCATCAGGATGATGAGATTTTTGGGAGTCATTTTATTTTCCAGTCAATTTATGAGCGTTCACAAAATAGTATAGTACAATTTATATGAAAGCGCAATTGCGCAACAAAAAGCGCCAGAGCAACGAAATTCGCCCAAAAACTGCATTCCTGAGCCGCCGTTCAACCAGACCCACGCCAAAATGTTTATCCACGTTCACTCAAATTGACCTTTGGGAATCCAACCATGCGCATTTTTCCCAACCATCCCCCCTTCCCCCGCAATTCTTCTGCGCCCTGGAGAGAACAGACCGCCTGGCCCGCCTGGTGGGTGGACTGCGCCGAAGCCGGAGAGCCGCCTTTCGTCACGCTCTACCGCCTGGACGTGAATTTTGACTCGCCCGCCCGCCTGCGTTTTCATGTCAGCGCCGATGAGCGCTACATCCTGTTTCTCGATGACAACGAGTTGGGGCGTGGCCCGGAGCGCGGCAGTCCGCAAAACTGGTTCTACGAATCGTTTGAGCTCGACCTGCCGCCCGGCGTGCATACCTTTTGGGCGCTGGTCTGGTCGGCGGGCAGGTACGCCTCGCATGCCCAGATGAGCGTGCGCCCCGGATTCCTGTTTGCCGCGGAAGGCGAACACCAGGCTCTCAGTACCGGGTTGGGGAATTGGCAGGCCTGTCCTTTGCCTGGCTGGGATTATCTGGAAGCGAATCCGGCGTTGTGGCGCGGGCACCGCTTCCGCATCTCGCGCCCTTTTCCTACGCTGGCCTTGCTCGATTCGTTGGATTGGCAGCCTGTCCGTCGCGTCAGCCGCGCCTTTGACCGTCTGCAAGATTGGGACATCTATCAGAAGCGCCGCTTGCAGCCTGCGCCCTTGCCGCCTCTGTTCAGCAAAATCTACCCGCCGGGGCAGCTGCGCCTGGCCGCCGAACTGTGCGAAGGCACGCCCGAAGCCGCTCAATTGGCAGCTCTTCACCCGGAGTTTTGTCCTGCGGCGGATGAAGATTGGCGGGCTTTTGCCGCTGGGCGGGGAGAAATTCATCTGCCGCCCGGCGCCAGGCGGCGACTCATATTTAAATTGCCAGATTATCTTGTGGCCTACCCAGAACTGACCCTTTCCGGTGGGCAAGGCGCTCGGATTCTGATTGGATGGGCAGAATCGGCGCGCGCTCAACCTGATTTTTGGAACAACGAGAAAGGCGACCGCGATGAACTGTGGGGCAAATACCTGTTGACGCAGGATGATGAAATCTTGCCGGATGGCAGCCTCCATGCCCGCTATGCGCCGTTGTGGTGGCAGGCTGGGCTGTACCTGCAATTGCTCATCCTCAACGGCGATGAGCCGCTTACTCTCCATGCGCTGACGCTCGAAGAAACCCGCTACCCGCTGGAAATGGAAAGCCGTTTCGATTGCAGCGACCCACGTCTGACCGGAACCCTGCCCATGCTGGTACGCGGACTGCAAGCCAACGCCAACGAGACCTTTTTCGATTGTCCCTACTACGAAGAATTGCAATATATCGGCGATACGCGCCTGCAAGCCCTGTGCCACGCCGTGATGACCCGCGATGACCGCCTGACGCGCAAAGCGCTGCGCCTGTTTGACGCCTCGCGCCAGCCGGATGGTTTCCTGCAAGCGCGCTATCCCTGCACCGTTACGCAGGTCATCGCGCCCTTCTCGCTCTATTGGGTGGGGATGTTGTGGGATTACGCCTATTGGCGCAACGACCCCGGCTTCGTCCGCGCACTCCTGCCGGGCATGCGCGCCACGCTGGAGGCGTTTCGCCGCCACATTGGGGCCGACAACCTGCTCTACGCGCCAGAAGCCTGGAACTTCATGGATTGGATAGGCGCCTGGAAGGCGGCGGCAGGCGTGCCGCTGGATGGACTGGAAGGCGCAAGCGCGCCGCTACACTGGCAACTGGTCTATGCCCTGCGCCTGGCCGCCGACCTTGAATCACGCCTGGGGGAACCGGAACTGGCGGCCTATTACGTCCGCTGGAGCGCGGCGCTGGCCCAGGCCGGGCAGGTTTTCTGGGACGAAGAACGCGGTCTGTTCGCCAACGACCTGGCGCATACGCAATTTTCCGACCATCCGCAGGCTTTTGCCGTCTTGAGCGGGAAACTCGCGCCCGAACAACAAATGCGGCTGGCGCAAACCTGGCCGCAGGCCGATATGCACCGCGCAACTTATTTCTTCCTGCACTACTGCCTGGAAGCCTACCGCCTGCTTGGTCTGGAGGAAACTATCTACGCCCAATTGCGCCGCTGGGATAGCGAGATGGTGCAACGCGGGCTGAAGACTCCGCTTGAACGGGTTGAGCCAAGCCGCTCAGATTGTCACGCCTGGTCATCGCACCCGCTTTATCACTACTTCGCCACCGTGCTTGGAATCCGCCCGACAGAACCGGGCTTTGCCAGCGTGGAGATTGCGCCCTTGCTCGGCGACCTGGACTATGCCGAAGGAACGCTCGTTTATCCCTCCGGCGGCGAAATTCGGGTGGATGTTGAACGTCAGGGTCGGCGGCTGCGCGGCCTGGTGGAACTGCCGCCTGGTCTGCGCGGCACATTGCGCCTGGGAACGAAGAAATTGCCCATCGAAGGCAGGCTGACGTTTTGAATGGCAGGCCGCCTATGTCCATCAAAATCGCCATTGTCGGCGCGGGGAGCGCCATCATTGCCTGTGCAAGGGCTGGAAAATCGCGCAAAAACACGGCTACCGCATGGGCGGCAGTTTGCATATTGTCTGCAAACAAGACCGCCGTCAACGGCTTCTGCATCCGATTTTGATGCCCCCCTGGACGCGCTCCGAGACGCAGGCGCAGGCGTTTTTGGAAGAGATTCTCTCTCTGCCATATCATGAAGAAATGAGGGAACATTTTCAGTAAACAGGCAACCCAACAATAAGGAGTGATAGAAAAAATGTCATCCTTCCTTCGGAACATGAATTTTGATAACGGCTGGCTCTTCCGCGAAGCCGACCTGAGCGGCGCGGAACGCCTCGATTTTGACGATTCGGCCTGGCGGCAAGTGGATTTGCCTCATGATTGGAGCGTGGAAGATTACCCGGTGCAAGATGAAACCCACCTGGGGCCGTTTTTCAAGGAGATGCAAAACGGACACGATACCGGCTACCTGCGCGGCGGTGTGGGCTGGTATCGCAAACGCTTCACGCCCCTCGCCCAACCTGGTCAGCGCGTCTTTTTGAACTTTGACGGCGTGCAAACGCAGACAACGGTTTACGTCAACGGACAGCAGGCGGGCAATAACGTTTACGGCTACTCCCCTTTCAACCTGGATATTACGCCTTTCCTGCGCTTTGGGCAGGAAAACCTGGTGGCGGTTAAAGCCATTCAGCCGGAACAACATTCGCGCTGGTTCAGCGGGGCAGGCATTTACCGCCCGGTGACGCTTTCGGTTCTTGCGCCGGTTCACATTGCTCCCTGGGGGCTGGCGGTCTTGGCGGGGGTGGATGGCGCGGCGACGGTAGATGTCACGCTCTCGAACGCGGGCCCGGTTGGGGCGAGGGTTACGCTCAAGGGTCAGATAATCGGCCCCGGCGGGGAGCGAATCCCGTTTTCCGAAGCAGAAGCCAGCCCAGAGCCGGGTCAACGCTTGTTGGTTAGAATGTCCGCCGCGATTCCCCATCCCGCCCTGTGGACGCCCGAAACCCCCACCCTGTACCGCGCCCTGGTTTGGGTGGAGCAGGACGGAGAACGGATGGACGCCAGCGAAACGACCTTTGGCCTGCGCTCGATTGAATTTTCCGCCGAAAAGGGCTTTCTGCTCAACGGTCAACCGGTGCTGATGAAAGGCGCCTGCCTGCACCACGATAACGGCCTGCTGGGCGCGGCGGCCTTCGATGCGGCGGAAACGCGCCGCGTGAGTTTGATGAAGGAGAACGGCTACAACGCCATCCGGTGCAGTCACAACCCACCTTCGCAGGCCTTTTTAGACGCCTGCGACCGGCTGGGAATGCTGGTAATTGATGAGACCTTCGACGTCTGGCAAAAAAACAAGCGCCCCAACGATTACCACCGCTTTTACCCGCAGTGGTGGCGGCGCGACACCGAAGCCATGCTTCTGCGCGACCGCAACCATCCGTGCGTGGTGATGTGGAGCATTGGCAACGAGATTGAAGACCGTTTGTATGACAGCGGCTACCAGGTTGCGCGCGAGGCGATTGCCTTTGTGCAGGCGATTGACCCCTCGCGCCCGGTGACGATGGCGGTCTGCGATACCTGGGATAACCGCGAAAAAACCTGGGATGACCTGCACCCGATTATGAACCTGTTCGATGTGTGCGGTTACAACTACCAGGAGAGCCGCTACCGCCCCGACCACGAAAAATACCCCCGGCGGGTTATCTACGCTTCCGAATCCATGCCATCTGTGCTGTACGAACACTGGAAGGCGGTGAAAGAACTGCCGTATGTGATTGGCGATTTCGTCTGGGTGGGCATGGATTACCTGGGCGAGGCGGGCGTGGGACACGCCACCTACGAAACCGACCCGCAAAAACAACAATTTTTCTTCATGCCCTGGCCCTGGTACATTGCTGGCTGCGGCGACCTGGATATTTTGGGCGATAAAAAGCCGCAATCGTATTACCGCGATGTGGTCTGGGAGAACAGCCGCCTGGAATTGGCCGTGCATGAACCCATCCCTGATGGTCATTATGAGTTGGTGCATTTCTGGGGCTGGCCGCGCGAGGAGCAAAGCTGGAATTGGGACTGCCCGCCCGGCACGCCGCTGGAAGTGAAGGTCTATTCCTCCTATCCCCAGGTGCGGCTGGAACTGAACGGCGCGGTGGTGGGCGAACAGAACATGACAGAAACCGATAAATTCATCGCCCGGTTCAATGTGCCGTATCAGCCGGGCGTGCTGCGGGCTTACGGACTGGAGAACGGTGAAGCGCGCGAAGTGAAGACGCTGGAGACGACAGGGCCGGTGGAGCGGGTTGTCTTGCTGCCCGAAAGCGAAACCATCCCTGCCGGGCGCGGGCAGATTGGCTACGTCCGCGTCATCGCGCTGGATGGCGCAGGGCGGCCTGTGCCGAACGCCAGCCTGCCGGTGCAGGTTCGCGTGGGCGGGGTGGGCGAACTGCTGGCCGCCGGGAATGGCTCGGTTTTTGCTGAAGGCAGTTTGCAATCGGGCAAATTCCGTCTGTATCGCGGGCGCGGGCTGGTCATCGTCCGCTCGAAGGGCCAGCCCGGAGAAATTCATATCGAGACCCGTTGGGACGAAAATGGCATAACAAACGTCCGCCTCACCGCCGTTTGAGAAATCGGTTGCTGCTGATATTCCCTCTGACTGAAGAACATTCCAATCAATCATTCTATGACCCCTCGCCGCCTCCCGCTCTCCTTTCAGGTTGGCCCAACCCCCCAGGCCGCCCGCCTGCCCGAAACGTTCGTTCCTGCTCAGGTGCCTGGCGCCGTTCAACTCGATTGGGCGCGCGCCCAGGGCTGGCCGCCGGTCGAATATCTCCGTTCCGAACCGGGCGCAGAACCGCATTTCACCGCCCAGGGCGGAATTGTCCTGGCGCAAGATTACGCCTGGATGGAGCATTCCTTCTGGCTCTACTGCGCCGCGCTCGACTTCCCGCCCCTCGCCTCCGATGAACGCCTGTTCCTGGTCTGCGGCGGGGTGGATTATCAGTGTGAAATTCGCCTGGATGGGCGCGCGCTCCACGCCCAGGAGGGCATGTTCACGCCCATCGAACTGGATTTGACCGAAACCGCCCGACCGGGCGCGCTGTTGGAGATTCTCGTCCACCCCGCGCCGCAGTGGGAGATTTCCCAACCGGTCAAGGTGGTGACGTTTGCAAAACCGCTGGTCAGTTACGGCTGGGACTTTCACCCCCGCCTGGTGCCGCTCGGAATCTGGCGCGCGACGTACCTGGAGATTCGCCCGGCCTGTCACCTGCGTTCCTCCGAAACGCTTTACCGTTTGAGCGATGACCTGCGCCGCGCCGAAATTTCGGTGGACGTGGAACTCAGCCAGCCCGGGCCGGGACTCGTGCGTTGGACGCTCCTCGACCCGCGCGGTCAGCCCGTCCTGCGGCAGGAAGCCCCCGCTGATGCAGCGCATCTCGCCTTTCAGGCCGCGCTCGACCAGCCTGAACTGTGGTGGCCAAACGGCTGCGGCCCGGCGGCGCTCTACCGAAGCCGGGTGGAACTGTTCGATGAACGGGAGCAGGTTCGCGGCCAGTCCGAATCCCGCATTGGCTTCCGGCGCATCCGTCTGGTGATGTACCCCGGTCAGTGGGAAGACCCCGATCTGGAAGTCTTCCCCAAAAGCCGCCACAAGCCGCCGCTCACGCTGGAAGTCAACGGGCGGGCGGTCTTTGGCAAAGGCTCGAACCTGGTCAGCCCCGATATTTTCCCCGGTCGGCTGAGCGCCGAATCCTACCGCCCGCTGCTCGACCTGGCGAAACAGTCCAATTTCAACCTGATTCGCGTCTGGGGCGGGGCGGTCACGCCGCCCGATGAATTTTACGACCTGTGCGATGAGCGCGGGCTGATGGTCTGGCAGGAATTCCCGCTGGCCTGCGCCCGCTATGAGAACGACCCACATTACCTGAAAATTCTCGACCAGGAATCGCGCTCCATCATCCGCCGCCTGCGTCACCGCGCCAGCCTGGCCTGGTGGTGCGGCGGCAACGAACTGTTCAACAACTGGTCACGCATGACTGACCAGGATTTAGCCCTGCGCCTGCTCGACCGCAACTGCTTCGACCTCGACCCGGGCCGCCCCTTCTGGCCGACCTCGCCGCTCTGTGGCTGGGCGCATGGCGGCTACTCCTTCCGCCTGCCCGATGGCCGCGAGGTCTTTCAGTATTTCGCCGGGTCGCGCTACATGGCCTACACCGAGTTCGGCGTGCCGGGCCTGGCCGATTCCGAAACCCTGCGCCGTCTGATTCCGCCGGAGGAACTCTTCCCGCCGCGCCCTGGAACGCACTGGACGGCGCGGCACGGCTTCGATGCCTGGGGCGAGGACGCCTGGCTGCAACCCGCCAACCAGCAAGCGTATTTTGGCCCCGCCGAGAGCCTGGAAGCGATGGTGGAACAGGGGCAATGGTTACAGGCCGAGGGACTGCGATTCGTCTTCGAGGAAGCCCGGCGGCAAAAGCCGGTCTGCTCGTTGGCGCTCAACTGGTGTTTCAACGAACCCTGGCCGGCGGCGGTCAATGGTAGTCTCGTCTCGTGGCCAGCGCGCCCCAAACCGGCGCTTCAGGCGGTGGCAGCCGCCCTGCGCCCGTCTCTGCTCTCGGCGCGCGTGCCGAAGTTCTCCTGGCGGCCCGGCGAAACCTTTCGCGCCGAACTCTTCCTGCTCAATGATTCGCTCACCGACCTGCCCGCTGGCGAAGCCCAGGCCGTGCTGGTCTTTGGCGAAAACGAATTTCTCATGGGCGTCTGGCAGCACCCGGGCGTGCCTGCCGGTCAGAACCGGCCCGGTTCGGCGCTGGAATATACCCTGCCTGCCCTCGCCTTCGACCGCTTCTCGCTCGTCCTGCGCGACCCGGCGCGCCCCGAATGGGAAACGACCTACACCTTCCACTACCGACCATGAAACGATTTTTCTCTCAACGCGAAGGACTTAAAGGACACCAGGGGATTTGGAAATCCTTCCTGACTTTCGTGTCCTTTGTGTTTTTCTTTTTGACGCCCGGCCTTCTCCTCCTCGCAGCCTGTTCCCCTGCGCCCGAACCAACTCCCACCCCCACCCCCCCGCCGGCTGCGACTCCCGTCTCGACGCCGATTCCCCCTTCGTGGGACGGCCTGGCAAATCCATCGCTCTGGCAGGGCGGCGGCGACTATCTGCTGACGGTGGAAGACGGCGCCCTGCGCGTGCAGGCCAACAAAATCAGCCCCAACGCCTTCATGGAAGCCGCCTTCCCCCCGCTCGACCTGCGCGCCGCGCCCTACGCCAGCCTGAAGGCACTTTCTGACACTTCCGCCAATATCACTGTGGGTCTGGTCGATTCCGCCGGAAATGAAGCCTGGCTCATTGGCAACTATGCCAACCGCGAAATGGCGCACGGCGCGTACCCGCTCACCCACACTTTCGACTTCTCCGACGCCAAAATAGACCTGAGCCGCGTGACGGCCATGCGAATCGCCTGCAATCGCGGCAGCCCCTCCTGCCGCGCCACGTTCCGACTGACTGAAATCCACCTCGGCGCGGACGCCGCCCGTACCCTGGCCTACGCCCCCCTGCCAGATGTCGAAGTCGTCCGCGGCGATGACCCCCTGCCAGTCGTCCCCTGCCCCCTCAGCCGCGATGATGTGGCCGCCGCCTGGCGCGCCGAATTCCCCGCCGAACTCATCGCATCGGGCGAATTTCGAGACGGGCAGTTCATCTACACCCTGACCGGTCAACCTGGACGCGGCAAAGTTACCCTGATGGGCGAAAAAGACGGGCAAACCATCCAACTGGCCTTCAGCCTGACCGTCTCCGAAAATCAGCCGCCTCGCCTGCCGAAAGCGGATGACCATACCCTCGCGCTGGGCGAAACCCTTGCCCTGCGTCTGCCCGGCCTCGATGACGGCGACCCGGTTTCGGCGCAGGCGCTCAACCTGAACGCCGTCAGCGCCGACCCCGGCATCGCGGCGGTTGCGAGCCTCGAACACGATGGCCGCAGCCGCTGGGCCAACCTGACCCTGAAGGCCAGCGCCCCTGGAACGACCCAAATCACCCTGACCCTGACCGATGACCGCGGCGCGAGCGTTTCCCAAACCTTCGCCGTCACCGTTTACCCCGAACTTAACCGCCCGCCTTCCTTCGACCTGCCCGCCGTTCTCTCTCTGCCCGCTGGCGGCGAACTGCGTCAGCCCATCACGAACGTTTCCGCCGGGGAGCCAGGCCAGCGCGTGACCCTCACTGCCCAATCCGATACGCCCGGATTGACCGCTTCTATCGAAAAAGAAACTCTCCTCCTGCGCGCCGACCCCGCCCTGACGGGCGAAGCCCGCCTGACCGTCACCGCTACCGATGATGGCGGCAGCCCGCGCAATCAGGGGAATGCCGCCATCAGCCGTGAAATCACCGTCCGCGTTCTGTCCTCCGCGCTGACCGGCTTCCGCGACCCCTTCGATGGCCCTGAAGTGCCCCCCTCGCTGGCCGGAAGCGGCGAAGGCGCGCACACCCTCGCCATCGAAGACCGCGCCCTGCGGGTGGAAGTGGACAAATACGCCACCAACAATCAGTGGGCAGGCTTATGGTACACCCCGCCCGCCCTGCTCGACCTGACCGCCAACCCGGTCATCACCCTGCGGATGAAGGCCGACCGTCCAACCGCCATGCTCATCTTTTTGTGGGATTTGGAAGACCGCTACAACACCGCCGGCACCGCCACTGTGATTGTGGATACCGAATGGAAGGAATACACCCTCGATTTTTCGGGCAAAAACCTCGATTCCGAAGGCCGCGCGGTGGATTTCTCGCGCCTTAAAGCGCTCCTGTTCAATTTTGCGCCTGGTCAAATGCATCGCGGCACAATCTGGCTGGATGAGATGCGCGTCGGCAGCGAAGCCGCCGTCCGCGCCGCGCCGCCCGCGCTGGTCATTCAGTCCCCGCCGCGTCTCACCCTGCTGCCGGGCAGCGCCGCCGTCGAAACGGTGACAGTTTCCGGCCTGCTGGGGGAGGAAACAATTGAATTAAGCGATTCCGCGCCCGGGCTGTTGACCGAATCTCGCTTGATTTCGCAAGGCGAGGGGCGATTCCTGCTCACGCTGAAAATCGCTCCCGCCAAAACGGGGTTGACCCGCCTGAAAGTGACCGTCCAATCCCCCGATGGCCGCCGCGCCGAAAAGTTCGTGGATGTCATCGTCCCCAACCTGCCCCCCGCCGAGACTCTGACCTTTGACCGCTCCATTCGCTACCAGGAGATAGACGGCTTTGGCGCGTTTCTGGGGGCGGGCGTCTGGCCGCGCGACAAGCAAGACCTGAACCTGCCCTTCGTGCAAGACCTGAACCTCACCATTGCCCGTTTCGGAATCATTGACACCGACTTTGAGCCGCGCAACGACAATGCTAACCCGTATGTCACGGACTACGACGCTTTCGACCGCTCCGCCCTGCCGCTCGACTGGATTCGCCGCCTGAAGACCGAAAGCGCCATAGATAAGTACATTCTCACCGTTTGGAGCCCGCCGGATTGGATGAAAAAGAGCCGCGCGCGGGCAGCCATTCAGGGTTCGGGCGAGAATTTTGTGGAAGAACGCTACTACGAGGAATACGCCGAGTTCCTGGCAGCGATTGTGCAGGTGGTGAAAGAGGAAACGGGCGTGGAACTGTACGCCATTTCCGTGCAGAACGAGCCGCAGTTCAATGAGCCGTATGCCTCCGCTTTGCTCCCCGCCGATAAGATGGCGCAGGTGCTGGCCGTGGTGGCGCAACGCTTCGCCGCCGAAGGCATTCAGACCCGGCTGTTTGCCCCCGAAGCCCTGCCCCAGCAAAAGGGCATTGGCGAGTACATCCGGCAGATAGACTTGATTCCCGAAGCCAGCCAGGGGACGGACATCATCGCTATTCACAACTACGACAGTGACGGAATCAACGTCGGCGGGGCAGGAGCGCAGGAATGGGCCGAGATGTACCGCTGGGCCAACGCCGCCCGTCCGCGCCGGATGTGGATGACCGAAACCAGCGGTCACCCGAACACCTGGTCGGGCGCGGTACTGCTCTTTGGCAACCTCTACAACGCCCTGCGCTATGGCAATGCTTCGGCGTGGGTGTGGTGGACTCTGGCGGAGACTTCCGGCAACGCGCAGTTTGGTCTGGTGGTGGATAACCAGCCCACCGCGCGTTACGCCGTCTCGCGGCACTTCTACCGCGCCATTCAGCCCGGCGCAATACGGATTCAGGGGACAGCCCCCGATGACCTGCTGACGCTGGCCTTCGAGAACCCGGATGGTTCGATTGCGCTGGTGATGTATAACAAAGGCAAAGCCCGCCTGGTTGCCTGTCCGGAAGTGGGAACGCTGACCGAAGCCTGGTTCTCACAGGAAGGCCTGTTCAGCCGCCCGGCGCAGGTCAGCCCCCAGGGGGTTCTGCTCCCCGCCGATGCGGTGCTGACGCTGGTGTGCGGGCCGTGAGAGTCGGTTCAATCTCCACCGGAAAGTACACTTCCGAGCGCGCGCACCAGCGCGGTGAACCCGCCCAGCACAAAGAAGCCAATCAGAGAGACGGCCAGCGCAATCCCTGCAATGAGCAAAGGCGTTTGCTCAGCAGCCTGGAGGTAGATGGGACTGTCTATGCGCGGGTAACTATCCAGAGAACTGGTCTGCGCATACAGGGCAGTGATGAACGTACCGAGACCGGTCATCCACTGTGCCGAGGCCAGCACCGCAAACCCAAGCGCAGTGGAGAACCAGGCAGAAAACGAGGGCGCGGCCTGCGGCACAGTCGAGACTTCAGGCGCGGCCAACAGCCCGGCCAGCAGCGCAAGGGCAGCAAACCCCAACAGCGCGACCCAGAGAAAGCCGCCCGGCAACGCAGGCACGAAGGTAATCAACGGATTGGGGGATTGAAATATCCGCGCGGCTGGCAGCGCAACGAGCAGGCCAAACCCGCCCCACAGGACGAACCAGAGCAGCCAACCAGCCCAATGGTGGACTTTGTAACAGGTAACGCGCCGCAGCAGCCAGCCAAGCGTGACCATGAGCGGCAGCAGCCACAGGAGCAGGGCGGTCAGGTACATCAGATTGACCCCAAACAACAGCGCCAATCCCGATTCCGGCAACAGGCGGGCTATCTCAGGCGTAAGAGAAGAGGATGCAGGGACTTCGGTCAGCAACTCGATGAAGGTTTCGTTGAGCAACGGGGTAAAGAAGGTGACTACCATCAGCAGGACTGCGCCGTTCAGGGTGAGCGCATACACGGGCAGGCGGTGAATCCAGCCGGTCGGTTCAGGTTCGCTTCCCCAGCCTTCTTTCTCGAGGAAGAACGACATCCATCCGCCCAAACCGCCGAGCAGGGGCAGCCAGAGCAGGGTGTTCGTAGTCTCCCGCACAATCGCAGCCAGTATCCCAACATTCATCACATACGCCAGCACGGCCAGTTCATCGTCCGAAAACGACTGCGCGGCGATTTCCACCAGAACGCGAGCCGGTTCAAGCAGTTCCCGGAATTGAAGTGGATACAGCGAGAGAACCGCGCCTGCCAGCAAACCGGCGATGGCGCCTGCCGCGAAACTGGCCGTTTTGTTGCCTGCCCAGGACCAGCGCGCCGCGCTCCATCCGGCGGTAAAGACCACCAGACCAATCGTTATCCAGATACCGGTTTCGAGCCAGGCACGCTGAGAGGCCGTCAGAGGGATGGACAGCGCCCCGCCCGAAACTTTCCAATCGCCGATTTGCAGGGCAAGCCACATCCGCGCCAGAAACGCGCTGACCAGGCCAGCGGTCAGGCCGGAAAAAGTGATTCGACTGGTCATCAGGTCATTCCCTCCTTCGCTAAGATTCGCTCATGCGGAACACGAACGTCAAGTCGTTGACGTTCGTGCCGGTTGGTCCAGGACGCAGCAGGTCATCGAGAGCAGAAAAGTAAGCGTAGGAATCGTTCATTGCCAGAAAAGCATCGGGGTCCAGGCCGAGACGCAGACCGCGCGCCAGCGTTTTGGCGCTGACGACAGCGCCAGCGGCATCGGTCGGCCCATCTTCGCCATCGGTGGCGAGGGTGATAAGCAGGCTGCCAGGCAGTTCACTGATGGGACGGACGGCGGCCAGCGCCAGTTCCTGGTTGCGCCCGCCGCGCCCGCTGCCGCGCAGGGTGACGGTGGTTTCGCCGCCCGCCGCCAGGCAAAACGGGGGCTTCAGGGCGCTGGATTTCAGCGTTTGGCACAGGGTTTGTGAGACTTCACGCGCTTCGCCCTGCCAGGCATCGCCCAGAAAGCCAGTCTGAAAGCCTTCGCGGGCGGCCTGCTCCAGCGCTGCCTCCGCTGCCAGGCGGTTGCTGCCCACGATGACATTTTGCACGCGCTTGAAGAGGGGTTCGCCAGGTTTGGGGGTTTCGGGCGCGGTTTGAAGGGCGCGCAGAATGGCGGGGGGAATGGTTTCGGTCAGGCCGTATCGCTGTAAAACGGCCAGCGCCTCCGCGCGGGTGGAGGGGTCGGGGGCGGTGGGGCCGGAGGCTATCGTTTCGAGCGGGTTACCCACCACGTCCGAGAGAATCAGGCTGACAACGCGCGCGGGAGCCGCCAGACGCGCCAGGCCGCCGCCTTTCAGTTCGTCCAGGCGACGGCGCAAGACGTTGATTTCGTCAATGCGCGCGCCGCAGGCCAGCAGGGAGGCCGTCAGGCGTTGCAGGTCGTCGAGGGAAATTCCCGGTCGCGGGGCGCTCATCAGCGCCGAGCCGCCGCCAGAGATGAGGCAAATCAACAGGTCGTGTTCGGTCAGACCGGAGGCCAGCGCGCGGGCTTTTTGCCCGGCCAGCAGGCTGTTTTCGTTTGGGATGGGGTGACCGCCAGGCTGGATGTGGAGATGGGGCGGGAGACCCTCCCCCTGACCCTCTCCCACAGGAGGAAAACCACCCCCAGCCTGGCTCTCTGCCAGATTGAGCAGGGAGAAATCGGCAGGCAGGGTTTTGGGGATGAGCAGGGTGCGTGGGGCGCGGTCGGCGAGCAGGCGCAGCAGGGGCCGCGCCATGCCTGGCGCGGCTTTGCCCAACGCCAGCAGATGTATTTTTCCGATTCGGGTCAGGTCATAGGGCTGGTTGGCTATCCAGAGAGTATCTCCTTCGCGCCGGACAAAGCGCAAGACAGCCGTTTGGGGTTCGACAGCCTGAATGGCAGCCCACAAGATGCGCTGAATTGCTTCGCCGCGCGGGTGGACGCGCAGGGTGTGGCTTTGGAAGGAGTTGACGGTAAGCATGGCTAGGGCAGGAAGGGATTCGGGTTGAAGCGGAAGGCGGAATCCCAGCGGGCTTTGATACGGCGCATGAGGTCGGCGGATGCTGGCCGGTAGAGGGGGGCGGGGGGGATTTTTCCAGCCAGAGGCAGCAAGTAGCCGCCGCGTTCGTTTGCAACCGCCGCCAGAGCGGCCGGGTCGGCGCGCCAGGAGAGGTGGAGCAGGCCGCTGGCAAGGTCGGCGATGTACGGCTGGTCTCCAGACAGGTCATTTTGCAGGAAGGCAGGCAGGTCTTTGGGCGCCAACCCTACCCGAAGCAGGGAAGCGGATTCGGCAACGGATGAAGCTGAATGCAGGCGGAGCCAGCCAGCCCAGAGGTCGTTGCCGTTGGGAAGGTTTGCTTCTGGCAGGGGGGCCGGGGCGCGGCGTTCGTTCAGCCGGGCGCGGGCTTCGTCCATCTCTGCGTGAATGTCTTCGGGGAGGCCCTCGACGGTGTAAATGAGATGCCAGGGTGCGGCGGAAAGCCCCGCTACCTGGTGGCACAGGAGCAGGGCGGAGGCGTTGAGGGCGTTTTGTAGCAGCGCCAGGCCGCTTTGCAGGGCGGGGGCGAGGTCATCGAACGGAACGGCCAGGGTGGCGCGGGCGCGCGGCAGGGGCGCGAGTTTGAAGGTCAGGTCGGCGAGCAGGCCAAGCGTGCCAAAGGCGCCCACGAAGAGTTTGGGCAGGTCGTAACCGGCCACGTTTTTGACTACCGGACGCCCGGCATGGATGAGACGGCCATCGGGCAGGATGACTGTGGCGGCCAGCAGTAAATCGCGCAGGCCGCCGTAGCGCATTCGCAGCGGGGCGTTGAAATTCGATGCGGTGATTCCGCCCAGGGTGGATTGCGGCCAGGGGGAAACGAGCGGCACCCACATCTGGTCGCGGGCGAGTTCGTTTTGCAGTTCTTCCAGGGAGTGACCGGCGCCGACGGTGACATACAGGTCTTCCAGAGCATATTTTTGGATGCCGGTCAGCCGCCGGGTGTTGAGGGCGCGGTCGGCGGGGGGGAGCAGCGCCGATTTGGTACCGCTGCCCCGCAGGCGCAGGGTCTGGTTGCAGGAGGCCAGGTCTCGCACGAGTTCGGCGGCTTCGTCGGAGGTGGCGGGGGTGAGTTCGGAGGGGATGGGCAGGTTGGGGGAAGGGGAGGCAGGTTCGAGCGCGAGGCGCACGCCCTCTGGGGGGAAGATTTTGCCGGGGTTGAGGAGATGTTGCGGGTCGAAGAGGTCTTTGATTTCCTGCATGACCTGTAGTTCGACCGGGCTGTACATGATGGACATGTAGGGGCGCTTTTCGATGCCCACGCCATGTTCGCCGGTGATGCTGCCGCCGCGCCGCACGCAGATTTCCATGACCTGTTGACCGGCCTGGTGAATGCGCTCCATCAGCGCCGGGTCGGAGGGGTTTTCGATGAGGATGAAGGGGTGCAGGTTGCCATCTCCGGCATGGAAGACGTAGGCCACGCGCAGGTCGAGGGCCTGGCAGGTGGCGTTGATGTCTTGCAGGGCGTCGGCGAGCTGGCTGCGGGGGACGGTGCCATCGAGCAGGTAGTAGGCGGGGGAAAGACGCGCCATGGCTCCGGCGGCGCTTTTGCGGCCATACCAGATGCGTTCTCGTTCTTCGGCATTTTGGGCCAGACGAATTTCGCGGTGGGTGAAGTTTTTGACTATGGCGACGATTTCTTCCATTTGCGGGTCGAGGCTGGCGGGGTAGCCATCGACTTCGATGATAAGGGCGGCGCCCGCTTCGACTGGCAACCCGGCATGGGCGTAGGCTTCGATGATGTTCATCATGCGCTGGTCCATGAATTCCATGGTGGCGGGGGTGAGACCGCGCGCAATGATGGCTGAGACGGCGTTGCCAGCGTCGGCGATGGTGTCGAAGGCGGCCATCATGGTTTTGAGGGCGGGTGGGTTGCGCAACAGGCGGAAACTGGCCTGGGTGATGACGCCGAGGGTGCCTTCGCTGCCGGTGAACAGGCCGCAGAAGTCGTATTCGGGGTAGTCGAGGGCGCGCCCGCCAAATTGAGCAAGGCGGCCATCGGCCAGGGCGACTTGCAGGCCGGTGACGTAGTTGGTGGTGACGCCGTATTTGAAGCAGTGCGGGCCGCCAGCGTTTTCGGCCAGGTTGCCGCCGATGGTGGCGGAGCGCCCGCTGGCGGGGTCGGGGGGGAAGTAGAGGCCGCTCTTTTTGACGAATTCATCCAGTTTGAGGTTGACCATGCCCGGTTCGACGACGACGCTGCGCCCGGTCTGGTCGAATTCGAGCAGGCGGTTGAGTTGAGAGAATTCCAGGATGATTCCGCCCTGGTGGGCGACCGCGCCGCCCGAAAGGCCGGTGCCGGCCCCGCGCGGGACGATGGGGGTGTGGTGTTCGGCAGCCAGGCGGATGGCTTTTTGGACGTCTTCTACCGAGCGGATGAGCAGGACGGCATCGGGAGTGCCGCGGTCGTTGGCGGCGTCTACTTCGTAAGTCAGGAGTTCGACCGGACGGGTGAGGAGTTGTCCGGCAGGGAAGGCGTGGGAGAGGAACATGGGGGCCTCCAGGGTTCAGGAATCAGGGTTCAGGCTTCGGCGGCGTAACTTTCGTCCAGAACTTCGACGACGTGGCGGACGCGGGCTTTCAGCCCGGCGCGGCGCGCGCCAGCGATGAGCTGCATGTAGCAGCCGGTGTTGGAGGTGACAATCAGTTCGGCGCCGGTGGCGGCGATGTCGGCCATTTTGGCGTCGAGGATGGCGTTGGCGGTATCTACCTGGGCGATGTTATAGACGCCGGCGCTGCCGCAGCAACGGTCGGGGGCCGAGAGTTCCACCAGTTGCAGGCCGGGAATGGCTTTGAGCAGGTCGCGCGGCTGGCGGATGACTTTTTGCCCGTGCCGCAGGTGGCAGGAATCAGAGTAGGTGGCGCGCGCCTGGAGGCGGCCTTTGGGCGGAACGCGCAGGTTGGCTGCCAGGAATTCGTTGACATCGCGCACTTTGGCCGAGAATTGGCGGGCGCGTTCGGCGTAGAGGGGGTCGTCGGCCAGCAGGTGAGGGTATTCCTTGAGGGAAACGCCGCATCCGCCAGCGTTGTTGAGGATGGCGTCACATTCTCCGGCGGCGAGGAAGGTATCTATGTTTTTGCGGGCGAGCTGGCGGGCAAATTCCCGGTCGCCCAGGTGCAATTGGGCTGCGCCGCAGCAGGTTTGGCCGGTGGGGGCCAGGACTTCATAGCCGTTGCGCTGCAAGACGCGGATGGTGGCAGCGTTGACGGCGGAGAGGAAGCCTTCTTGAATGCAGCCCGTGAAGAACAGGATGCGCCCTTGCTTTGCTTGTGAGGGGGCAAGCGGGCGTCCCATTGCGGTGAATTTGAGTTCGATGGGCGGCAGGATGCCTTCCATGGCTTTGAGCGTTTTGGGCAGGACGTTGATGGAACGTACCAGGGTTTGCAGGCGCAGTTTCTCGTAGAGCCACATGAGCCGGGCAATGAATTTCAGCAGGGCTGGTTTAACCATCAATTGACGTGTGCCAAACCAGCGCAAGAAACGCTCGGCCAGGCCTGGCTGGCGATTCTTTTCGACCACCAGGCGGGCTTCCTCCACCAGCGCGCCATATTGCACGCCAGAGGGGCAGGCGGTTTCACAGGCGCGGCAGGCCAGGCATAGGGAGATGTGCCGGGTGAAGGTTTCGCGAAATTCTTCGGGGGAGATGCGGCCTTCGGCGGCGGCTTTCATCAGGGCGATTCTGCCGCGCGGGGCGTCCATTTCCACGCCAAAGACGGCGTAGGTGGGGCAGGCTTGCAGGCACAGGCCGCAATGGATGCATTGGGAGAGTTTTTTCTGATACTCTGGCGTATGTAGAATTTCAATGTCTTGAATCATGGTCACGCTCCCGTGAAGACTATTCTTCTTCGAGTATCCAGGCGTAAAGCGCTTTGGGGCCATGCACGCCCAGGGTCACGGTCAGTTCAATATCGGCGGTGCGGCTGGGGCCGGTAATGAAGATGAGATAGGGATGGTTTTTGGCTTCCGAAAAGACCTGATGCAGGTCGGGGCGTAAGGCTTGCGGGGAGAGGATGGCGAGGTGAACGCGCGGAAGCAGGGAAACGGCGCGCGGTTTTTCGGCGGAGGAGAGCAGGCCGAGGGTGCCGGTTTCGGGCAGGGCAAAGTCGGCTTCGGTCACGCCCAGGTCGCATTCGGCCAGGGCGCGTTTGTCAGCGTCTGGCGAGGCGATTTCGACGCCTAAAGCGGACAGATGTTCGGCAATCTTCAATTCGCGCAAGCGTGGGGTGTTCCACAGCGCGGCGCGGCGGATGTTTTGCTCTCTGACGAGGGTGTCAAGCGCGGCTGGCAGGCTGGCAGGGGAGAGTGGTCGGGCGTCGCCTGAAAGTTTGCGAATCTCTTCCAGAAAACGGGCTATTTCTTGTTTGCGTGATTCGGGCTGGCGCGCGGGTAAAACGGGCGGGCGCGGTGGAACGGGCGCCTCGGGCGCGCGCCCCAGTGATTTGCGAATGGATTCAATCAGCGGGTTGGCAGGCATGGTTATTTCCTTCTTTCCCACCACTGGCGGAAGCGGGCCGAGAAGGCCGGGAAGGGACGCACGCGCGTCCAGCGGCTGGCGGGCGGCGGCAGGGAGGGTATCCAACCCGCGCGGTTCAGGAATCGGGTCAGCGCGGGAAGCAGGCGCGTTCCCAACCGGTAGAGCCAGGGCAGGCCAAAGGCCAGTGTTCCAAGCGTGGCAGAGAGTTTGGCTGCGAACGGGGCGCTGGGGCCGCCAAACGAGTCGCCTTCCATGGCGCGGCGGCGCAGGTGCAGCAGAATTTCTGGAATGGGTATTTTTACCGGGCAGACCTGGGCGCAGGCGCCGCACAGGGACGAGGCGAACGGCAATTGCCCGGCGCTTTTGACGCCCAGCAGTTGCGGCGAGAAAATGGAGCCAATGGGCCCGGAGATGAACCACCCATAAGCAAACCCGCCCACGTTTTTATACACCGGGCAGACATTGAGACACGAGCCGCAGCGAATGCACTTGAGCACCTGCCGCCCTACCGGGTCGCGCAAGACCTGGCTGCGGCCATTATCCAGCAGGATGAGATGAAGTTCGCGCGGGCCAAATTCGCCTTCGGCGCGGCGAGGGCCGGTGATGAAGGAGGTGTAGGTGGAGATTTTCTGGCCGGTGGCCGAGCGCGCCAGCAGTTTGAGCAGAACGGTAAGCGATTCCCAATCGGGTATCACTTTGTCAATGCCCACGATGGCGATATGCGTGTCTGGCAGGGTGGTGACCATGCGTCCGTTGCCCTCGTTGGTGACCATGACAAGCGTGCCTGTTTCGGCAATCAGGAAGTTGGCTCCCGAAATGCCAATTTCGGCGTTCAGGAATTTCTCGCGCAACGTGGCGCGGGCAATCTCGGTCAGCCGCGCCGGGTCGGGGGGCGCGTCCACGCCCAATTTTTGCCGAAAGAGCTCGGCAATCTCTTCTTTGGTGAGATGGACAGCGGGAACGATGATGTGCGAGGGGCCGGTACCGGCCAGTTGGATGATGTATTCGCCCAAATCGGTTTCAAGGGCTTCGATTCCGGCTTGCTCGAAGGCGTGATTCAGGCCGATTTCCTCCGTCGCCATGGATTTGGATTTGACGGCCAACCGCGCGCCGTGCTGTTGGGCAATTTCCAGCGCAACCCGGCGGGCCTCGGCGGCGTTTGCTGCCCAATGCACCCGGCCCCCGGCGGCTTCCACCTGCGCGGAAAGTTTTTGCAGATAAAAGTCGAGGTTTTCGAGGGTGTGCAGGCGGATTTGGGAGGCGGCTTCGCGCAGCTCTTCCCATTGCGGCAGTTCGGCCACGCGCGCCTGGCGGTTGCCCACAAAGCGCCCGGTGGCTTGTTGCACGGCGGCGGGGATGTTGGCCGGGACGTGTTCGGTGTAGGATGCAAAATCAATGCGGGTGGGGGGCTGACTCATCGCAATCTCCTCTACTCGCGGGCGGCCAGCACATCAATCAGGTGCATGGCGCGGATGGAAGAACCTGCTTTATGCAGGCCGCCGCCAATGTTCATCAGACAGCCGGCATCGCAAGCCACCACGGCTTCGGCGCCGGTGCTGAGGATGTTGCGCACTTTGGCTTCCATCATGGCGCGGCTGACTTCAGGGTAGACGACGCTGAAGACGCCGCCAAAGCCGCAACAGGTTTCTTCTTCTGGAAGAGGAACAAGTTCCAGGTCTCGCACTGCGCCCAGGAGCTGTTTGGCTTCCTGGCTTAGTCCCAGCCCGCGCAGGTAGTGGCACGAAGCGTGATACGTTACCTTGTGCGGGAACCTGGCCCCGACATCGGTCACGCCCAGTTGATGAACGAGAAACTCGCTGAATTCGAAGGTTCGGGCGGCCACCTCTTGCGCCAGGTTGTGTTCGGGCGTGCCGGGCGGAAAGAGTTCAGGGTAATGGCGGCGCACCATATCCACGCATGAGCCGGAAGGGGAAACGATGGGCGCGGAGTTGCGGCCAAAGGTTCGCAGCCAATGGGCTGCCATAGGGCGGGTTTTGTTGTGAAAGCCGCTGTTGTAGAATGGTTGCCCGCAGCAGGTTTGTTCGCCTGGGAAGTGCAGTTCCAGCCCCAGCGATTCCAATATTTTGACCATGTTTTCGAGCGTGTGCGGGTAGAAGTTTTCGCTCAGGCAGGTAATGAATAATTGAACTTTCATGCGCGCTCCTCAGGTTTCAGCCATCCCACAAGTACCGCGGGATGTTGAACAAAAAACCTTTGGCCGGGTCGGGGATAAGGCCGCCCGCCAGCCAGAGATAGACGAAAAAACCGTAAAATAACGCCATGAATATCAGCGCTACCCGCCGCCAGAGCGGAGGGCGCAGTTCGGCGGGCAGCAGGGTGGTATTGACGTAGAGAATGTGCAGGGAGGTCAGCATGGCGGCGACCCCGGCCATGTTTGCGCCTAACTGCAGCAGGATGATAGGTTGGGTCAGACGCAGGGCGGCCACCCCCCACAGCACCGCTGCCGCCAGGATGCCATAATAGACATAGCGGACATCGTTGCGCTGCCACAGGCGCATTCGGCGGCTTCCCATCCACAAAATGTCGGTCACGGCGCGCGCCAGGCCTTCGAGGATATCGAGTTGGGTTTTGAACAGGACCCAGGCGCCCATCAGGGCCAGCAGGAAGGCCATGATGGGCTCGCCGCGCGCCTGGAAAGCGTAAGCCAGCTCGGCGGCGATGGCTGCGCCGCGAATGTCGGCCCCGGCGGGCAGGAAAGCGCGATAGAGCAGGGCTGGAAGCGCCATGCCCAATAGCCCGCCCAGAAAGAAAACAAACCATTGGTCAATCGCTGCAATGCGCCACCAGGTTTTCCAGTGGCGCAGGTTTTCGGGGGTGAGCGCAAAAACACTGCCGGTATGCGCCAGGTGCACCTTGCGCCCGCCGAACGCGGCAGGGATGAAACCTGCCACGCCAGCCATGCCCAGGCCTTTGTCGCGCGCCCAGTTGGAAACCATCAGGTTGACCATGCCGCCTGCGCCAGAATAGGCGGCGAAGGCGCTGAGCAGGAACCAGTCTGCGCCAGCGGGCAGGAAGGCGAATCGCCGGGAGGCCAGGTCATAGCCGATGAATCCAGCCGCCGCTTCGGCCCATTGCGAGGGCGCGACCAGAAAGACGCAAAACAGGAGCATGCCCGTGAGGATGAAAATCACCAATATCCAGTTCAGGATTTCAAGGGTGCGCTCGATGCGTTGTCCGACCAGTAAAATTAACACACAGGCCAGGAAGGTGGCCGTCCCCAGCCAGTAGATGGTTTGGCTGTCTCCGTCTCCGGCCATCCGCCCTACGAAGAGATAGAAAATTGCTCCTGCGGAAGCGCCTGCCCAGCCGGGCCAGCCGACTTGGAAAAAATAGAAGAGTGAATATAAAATTGCCCAAAAATTTGAGGAGGGACGGGTGCGCATGAAGCCGGTCAGCGCTGGCTCGCCGGTATACAGGGTGTAGCGGATGAGTTCAGTGTTGAGGATGGTTTGCAGAAAGAGGGCTGTCAGCGTCACCCATAACAGGGTCAGGCCATATTTGACGAAGACTGCCGGCCCTAAGAGCCATTCGCCGCTGCCGATGGAGACGCCCAAAATGACCACGCCTGGCCCCAGGGCGCCGAAAACGTTCCATGCCCGCAGAGGCGGTGGAGGGGGAAGCTCGGCAGTCTGCCAGGCAGCCAGGCCGGTGCGGGTTTCGGAGGGGATTGTCATGGTGCAGTGAGCATCCTCAAGGAACGGAAGTCAGTTCTGGCGAAACCTTGAAATTCAGTGTAACATGCCGGGCGAGGGCTTCCAATTCCGCGCGGGAATGAATTTGGGAACGATTGCGCGAGGGGGCAGAACTAGTTCCTGCCGCTCTTTTGGCGCGCCAGGCGGGCGGCTTCGTGTCGGGTGGCGACGTGCAGTTTTTGCAAAATAGAGCGAACATGCGATTTGACGGTATAAACGCTAACGGTCAGCTGGCGCGCGATTTCACGGTCAATTAGCCCGCGGGCTACAAGGGTCAACACTTCACGCTCTCGCGGGGTGAGCAATTCGTCTGAAAGGCCGCTTTCGGGGGCGTTTTCAGCAGGAGTCAGGTGGCGAAATTCTTCAAGAATGCGCGAGGCCAGGAGCGGGTTGATGGCTGCTTCTCCTTGATGGGCGGTGTGAATCATTTCCACCAGTTGCGCGGCGCGGATGGTCTTGAGCAGGTACCCCTGCGCTCCGTAACGCACGGCGTCGAATAATTTTTCATCTTCGTCATGCACGGTCAGCATCACGATGCGTGCCTCGGGTAATTCCTGTTTGATTTGGCGGGTGGCTTCCAGACCATCGCTGCCAGGCATGCTCACGTCCATGAGAATTACGTCGGGGCGCAGTTTGCGCGCCATCACCACTGCTTCCAGACCGTCGCTGGCTTCACCGACCACTTCCATATCATGCTGGCTGTTAAGAACGCTGGCGATGCCCTCGCGAAACAGGGCGTGGTCATCAACAAGTAAGATGCGAATTTTGCTCATTCAGGCTTCTCCAAAGGCCAGGTCAGAGTAATTATCGTTCCTTGCCCTGGGGCAGAGCGGATGGTGAGTTTACCGTCAATTCGGGCAGCGCGGGCGCGCATGATACTCAGACCAAAGTGTTCGCTGCTTTCTTTGGGGAGGGTTTCTGGCCAAAATCCGATTCCATCATCCCGCACAGTCAATTCCATACGGTCGGCGTGTTGAACGCACGTTAGCCAGGCGTGATGCGCTTTGCCATGCTGGGCGGCATTGAGCAGGGCTTCGCGCGCAATGCGGGTGACGTGCGCGGCAGTATCGGATTCCAAACGGACGTCGGCGGTATGCGGGTTCTCAAAGATGATTTCCAGGTCATTGTGGGACCACAAGGCAGTTATTGTCTCCTCCAGAGCGGCGCGCAAGGAGCGCGATGGGGAGGGCGTTTCGCGCAATTCGGAAATGAAACGGCGGATTTCTCGCGAGGCGTTTTCCAGCACTTCGCGCTGATGGGCGAGTTGATGCGCCATATCTGGCAGGTTGTTGGCGATGGCCTGCGCTTCCAACTGGTCGGCTTTCAGGTAAAGGTATCCGAGGGTTTGAAGCAGGCCATCATGAAGTCCGGCGCCAATCCAACCGCGTTCTTGCAATGCGGCTACCTGTTCGGCCTGACGGCGGATGGCGGCAATCAGTCGAGCGTTTTCAATGCCGATTCCAATCTGCTGACCGAGCGCAGTGAGGACGGTCAGTTCTTCCGGGCTGAAGCGGCGCGGATGAATGCTCATCACGTCCAGAACGCCGACGATGGAATCATGCGCTTCGATGGGAACTGCAGCCAGGCTGCGGATGCCCTCTCGCAGGGCGGCTTGTTTGACGCGCTCTGGTTCTTGTTGAACGTCTTCGATGACGATGACCTCCCCCGAAAGAAGCGCCTGCCCCGTCACTCCTTCGCCCCGTTCCAGCGTGTTAATGGCGCGGCGGAAGTCTTCGCTCAGGCCAAACGAGACTGTCAGCGTGAGGGTTTGGCTGTTTTCATTGGCCAGCCACACGCCGCCCAGTTCCGCGTCGACCGTTTGAAGCGCCTGGTCGAGCGCGGTGGAGAGCATATCGTTCGGGTTTTGAGCATTTCCGGCAGCGGCCACTACGCGCGAAAGAGCGGTCAGTTGGCGGGTGCGCCCGGCCACGCGCTCTTCCAACTCGCGGGTGTAATTGACAGCCCGCTCACGCGCTGCGCGTAATTCCAGGCGCATGTCCTCAAAACTACGCGCCGCTTCCTGGTAATCGTGGCTTTCACTCAGGCGGATGGGGGTATCCAGGTCGCCGTCTGCGATGCGCGAGGTGACCTGAATGAACTCTTCGAGCGGTCTGGCAATCAGTTCTTCGGTAAACCACAGCCCCACCAGCAGAAAAACAGTGGTGCTGATGAACAAGGCAGCAAATAAACCGCGCGCCATGCCCAACTGGTCGGCGCGGCGCGCGGAGAGATATGTGGTGAGTTCGGAAAGAATGGCGTTCAAGCGCTGACCATCGCCCGGATGTTCGGTCAGTGTGAGCGCTTCCTGCAGGTGTGCGACAAGCGTGGGGTCGCTTGCAGGGGAAAGCGTTTGCGAACGTCCGGCTTCGAGCGAGAGATTGCCGCCATTCAGCAGGGTTCGCAGGGTTTGTGGGATGCGCGGCGAAGGCAGGGATTCTTCTTTTATGCTCTGGATGGCTTGAATTTGTGCTGATGCCAGTTCCGCGCCCTGATTCATCCACGCCGCGGCGGCAAGCGTGCTGAGAACGAGCAGGGAGATACCCCCGAAGAAAATCAGCCCAATGCGCGTACGGATGGCCCCTGCCGGGAGCAGGTTTCGGGCAGATACAAGCAAACGGCGGATGGAGCGCGTGACACGCATGGGGCGATTCTATCACGGGGGTGATGTGAACCGTCCCGAAGGGGGCCTTCGGGACGGGAGAAAGAGCGCGGATGGACGGTCAGGTCGAAATTTTGGTTCCGAGCACTTCGAGAAACTTCGCCAGCCATTCCGGGTGGGCTGGCCAGGCGGGAGCGGTCACCAAATTGCCGTCTGTCACGGCCTGGTCAGCGCGAATATCGGCATATTCCCCGCCCGCCAGGGTGACTTCCGGCCCAACCGCCGGATAAGCCGAAACTTTGCGCCCTTTCACGACGCCTGCCGCTGTTAATATTTGAGCGCCGTGGCAAATTGCTGCAACCGGTTTGTTGTTTTCAAAGAAGTGCCGCGTAATTTCCAACACGCGCGGTGTCAGGCGGATGTATTCGGGAGCGCGCCCTCCAGAGATGACCAGCGCATCGTAACTGGCCGGGTCCACGTTGTCGAAAGTGGCGTTCAGGGTGAAGTTGTGACCGGGTTTTTCGCTGTAGGTCTGGTCACCCTCAAAATCATGAATGGCGGTGCGAATTTTCTCCCCCGCTTTTTTGCCCGGGCAAACAGCGTGGACGGTGTGCCCAACGGCTTGCAGTGCCTGGAATGGCACCATCACTTCATAATCCTCGGCAAAATCGCCGACCAACTGCAGGATTTTTTTGGACATAAGCGCCTCCTTGCGGGTTGAAAAATGGGTTTGAGCGAATTCCATGAAAACTATAGCATAACTGCGCTTGAAACTCAACTCTGTTGTCTTTCGATGATTTGGACGAGAAACGAGCGGGAAGGTTGCTCAGAATGCCAGCCAAAGCCTGGCGTTCCGTCGTAAACGGCGGTGCGCTCTGTAATGACATGCTTGCCCCTCTCCTGTACGAGAGGGGCAAGCATTTGCGCAGGTTACTCTGGCATACGCTGCCCGGCAAGATTTAGAACTTGACCAACGGGTTGCCGGTAATGAACACGCTCAGGAAGTTGATGAAGAAGAACCCAAAGAACAGAATGTTGAGAACCAGCGCGACGGTACTCCACCAGGGGGCCTTGGCTGGTTTGGGCAGTTGCGCGTTGAGGTAAATCATGGCGGCCGGGAAGATGATGGCTGCGAAGTTTGCCATATTTGCCGAGATTTTGAGCAGCTCAGTGGGAAGCGCCAGGTGAATGATGATGCCGATGACGACCACAAAGGCCAGCGCCACCGGGTAGTAAAATTTGCGCATGTCGCCGCCGGTCCATTTGTGCAGTTGGGGAAACATGCTGTAGGCCGCATCGGCGGTGTTGCGGATGAGCATTTCCAGGATGGTGGCCTGGGTCTTGAACAGGGTGAATGCGCCAACCGCCAGAGTTACATAGAAGAGCCAGGGGCCGTAAAGCCGCCCCAGTTCGGTGGCCGCATAGACCGGCATGTTGGCGGAGGTGGCTTCGCTTGCGCCGGGGGCGGTGGCCAGGTGCGCTACCAGCAGGCTGGGAATAAACATGCCCAACAGCGCGCCAACGAAGAACACGCCCCACTGGTCCATTTGCAAGAATCTCCACCAGCGGTTCCATAATTGCGCGTTCTTTTCGCTCTCGCGGAAGGTGACGCCAGAAGTCTTGACTTCCGATTTTTCTCCGCCAATCAGGCCGCCAATGAAGCCGACGCGATGTCCCATGCCATAGCCTTTGTCGCGGTAGTAGTTGATGAGCATAAAGTTGAACCCCGCGCCAAAGCCAGTATAGCCAATGATGGCGCCTAACAGGGTGATATCCATGCCTTGCGGAATGGAAGTTGGGATGACTGCCGAGGCGATGGCCGTTCCCCATTCGGTGAACGGAACGATTGCAATGGCCGCTACCACCACAAACCCCAGCACGAACCACACGGCAAACGTATTGAAGACTTCCAGCGTGCGCTCAATTTTCTTGCCGAACATGTACATTACGAAGGACAGCAACATCAGCCCGATGCCGATAATGCGCACTGTTTCTAACTGAACAGGGTCTTTCATATTGGCAGGCTGCGTGGCAAACAGCGCATAAATGCTTTGGCCAGCCGAAGAGGCCCAGCCACCCCAAATCCAGCCGAGATAGATAATCAACAGCGTCAGCGGCACCCAGAGCGCTTTTCCGGGTGGCAGACGCATGAACGCTACCGAGGGGACTTCGCCGGTGGCAACCGTAAAGCGCGCGACTTCAATGTTGTATAAGGTTTGCAAGATGGCTGAGATAGTGATGAGCCAGCCAATACCCATGAATCCATACTTCGCAAAGGCTAGCGGCCCCAAAAGCCATTCGCCGCTGCCAATGGAAACGCCCAGCGCAATCATGCTGGGGCCGAGAACATACTTGATGACATTCTTCCAATCCAGCGTGGGCGCGTGGAAGACCTCCTCAGGGGTGGGCAGGTCATCCAGCGGCAGAGCCGGGCGGCTGACGCCGATTTGAATTTCTTCTTTTGCCATTGTTTTTCTCCGAGAATTGGAAAATGGGAAAGCGGTTGGGTAGGAAAAACAACGAAATGCTTTTTTGCGCGCGTCACCTCCTTGGGCGAAGGGTAGAGGAGCGTCAGGGACTTTCGTTGTTTTATCGTAGCAATTTTTGGTTGCGAACTCCAATTCCTCAGGGAGGGAAACAATGGGTGAATTTAGAATGAACTTTTCAGCGCAAGAACTAGTTCTCCCGCGTCGTTGGGTTTACCAGCCAGAAAGCCGCTCCCGCCAGGCGCCAATCAGGCGGTCTTCAAGAATTTCGGCCTCCGGCGGGGCAAACGCGCCGCGCGCCTCGTTGACAGCGATGAATTCTTCCACGCCCTGGCGCAAGGGCAGCCAGCGGTAATCGGGGAAATCGCGCCGGAAGGCTTCGAGTGAAAATGCCATGTTCACGCGGTACAGGTGGTAAATCATGCCGAGTTCCTGCGCGCCGGGGAAGCGTTCGATATACTCTGGCGGGATATAGACCCGCTCCGGGTTCACGCCGAGCGTTTCGGTAAAGAGCGAGATGTATTCATCGCGCGTCAGGCAGGTTTCGGCGCTGAGGGTATAGCCCTTGCCGGGGGCTTTTTCATCGCCGATGATGCGCCCGGCCATGCGCCCCACGTCGTAGCCCCAGCCAACGTGCATGAGGCCGTTGCCATCACCAGGGACGAGAATGGGCCGGTTGGCTTTCATGTTCGGCACGGTACGCAGGCCCCAGTCCCGAAACAGCATCGGGCAGAAATCGGGGCCAATCGAGAGCGAGGGCCTGCCCATCGTCACGGGGAAGCTTTCTTTGTGCCATTTGTCCTCGTAGAAAAGCTCGATGGCGCGTTTCTTTTGGGCATATTCACCGATTGCGGGGCGGAATTCGTCGCTTTCACGGAAAGGCAGGCGCGAGAGTGGGTAGCCATATACATCCACCGTGCTGAGGAAGAGCAGATGGCGGATTTTCCCCCGCAGGATTTCGTAGAGCGCTCTGGCTTCTGCCAGCTCGAAGCAGATGGTATCAATCACCAGCCCGGCGCCGAAATCCTCGAAGGCGCGCCGCAGCGTTTCAGAATCGCGGCGGTCGCCTTCGTAGAAGGTGATTTGGGGATGGGCGGATTGTTTCGCTGCCGCGTTGCGGGTATACACGGCCAGGTCATAGCCGCGTTCCAGCAGGTAATCGAGCGTGCCGCGCGAGATGTTGCCGGGGCCGCCGATGATGAGAACTCTGGTCATGGTTTTTTCCTGAGAAACCTACATTGCCGCGCAGCGTCGTAAATATGGCCGACAGTGGCTTCAATGAAGGACATCTGAATCAACCGCAGTGGAATGGAAGCCAGGCCATTTGTGAACGCGCTTTGGACCGGTCAGGGCCGGGCCAGGTTTGAGTTTTCCATCCTCCACGCATGGACTGTTGTGCGCAACCATGCTCTCAATGAGCGCGGCGCGCATTTCGCGCAGGATATTTTGGGCCGATGCCTGTTCCGTCAGATTATGACGCTCCATCGGGTCTTCGCGCAAATTGAACAGCAGTTCCTGACCGCCAGCCCTGGCCCAGGTGTATTTGTAATCCCCGCGAATGATGCAGTAGAAGCAGCCACCGGATACCCCATAGAAATCTCGTTCCAGCGGCGAGTCTATCAGGCTCATCAGGTCAAGCCCGTCATAATCATCGGGCAAAGGAGCATTTGCAAGGTTGAGTATCGTAGGGAGAAGGTCAGCCAGATTGACCAGCGTTTCGACTTGTTTACCGGCCAGTGGAATATCCTGCCAGGGTCTGGCCGGAGGGCGGATAATCAGCGGAATATGGGCAGAACCTTCCAGGAAAATTGTTTTGGCAGCCATGTGATGGTCGCCTAACATTTCGCCGTGGTCAGATGTGAAGAGAATCCAGGTGTTCTCCAGCAGGTTCATTTCGCGCATACGGGCAAAAAGCAGTCCGAGCTGGTAATCAACCTGGGTGATGCAGGCGTAATAGGCCCGTTTGGCTTCTTTGAGTTGTTCGATGCTCATCCGGTACGCATTGTTGAGCATATACGTGGGTTCAAGAAATGCCTGGGGTGTTTCTTCAACCGTTCTGGCCCATTCGCCAATAACGGGTTCAGGGATGTCACGATGCTGGTACAACGCCCAGTAGTTGGCAGGGGGGTCCCATGGTGGATGAGGCTTGGTAAAACTTGTCCAGAGAAAGAAGGGACGGGTAGGGTCGCGCGTTTCCAGGAAGTCAATCGAGCGGCGCACAATCCAGTGGGTCAGGCTATGGGCTTCATCAACGGTAGATATGACCGGGGTGATTTCATTTTCCCCCACCCCATGCTCTTTGGGACGCCGGCCCAATCTTTCCTGTTCGCGGTAGAAATCTATCGGCAATTCCATATATTCAAATCCGTAGTTCGCGCGCACAGGTTCAAAGTGCATCTTGCCCTGTGCGCGAGTCTGATACCCTGCGCGGGTGAGCAAATCGGGAAGGGTGGGGTGAGATTGCATCGGAATCACGGTGGTGACGTTACCGGTTAAGCCTGTGTTGAATCCGTGTTTGCCGGTCATAATGGTAGCGCGGGCAGGCATGCAGATAGGAGCATCCGCATAAGCGCGGGTGAAGGTAATCCCTTCATCCGTCAGCCAATCCAGGTGAGGGGTGTAGATATGCTGATTCCCCAGAGCGGCGATGGTGTCGAATCGCTGCTGGTCAGTGGTAATCAGCAGGATATTGGGTTTTGATTTCATGGTTTTTCCCTTCTGGCAAAGTGAGAAAAAATGTGCGTGAGAGATGCGTTGGATTGAAATATTTATCCTGCCACGCAGCGAAAGCCGATGGTCGCGGCGCGGTCAATGGCCGGGTGCAAGATGAAATACTTGACGTGCGCCTGCGGTGATTGTTCGCCGCCCGCAGGCTGGCCGTAGGGCGCGCCGGGGAAGTACCACCACGAACTGATGGTTTGCCAGCGGCGGCAGCCCCCGCGCAGGGTGACGAAGCGGTTGCGGCCATCGAAGCGTTCGCTCTCGTTCCACTCGAACACTTCGTTGAAAATGAATTCCTGCGGATGGGCTTCGGCGGCAATCTGCCATTCCCATTCGGTGGGCAGACGCGCCCCGGTCCATTCGCAAAAGGCGCGCGCGTCTTCCAGGCTGACGTACACTACCGGCTGGCCGCGCAGGGCGGGCGGGCAGATGCTCCCGCCCCAGTGTTTGAGGAAGTTTTCGGCTTCGCGCGGCCAGTAGCCGCTGGCTTGCAGGAATTGCTCAAATTCGCCGTTGGTGACGACGCGCGGCAGGATGTCGAAACCGGGGACGGTGACGCGGCGTTCGTGCAGCACCCACCGCGCGCCGTGTTCGTCAACGGTCTTCAGGTCGTGATTATCGCGCCCGTCCGGGTCGGGGTAGCAGCCGCCTTCGCGCAGCAAATGCCGGACGGTGAGCGCGTAATCGCCGCCCGCCACCTTCAGCCAGGAGAGCGCCAGGGGTTGGCCGGAGACGGCTCGATACGGGTATGAAAGCGGCTCGTAGAGCGGCAGTTCGCGGGCATGCTCGTCCGGGCCGGGCAGAGGAGCCCGGTTTTCAGCCTGGATGGATTCCAGCAGGCGATGCAACCGCGCCAGGCGTTCCGGCGGGAGTTCGCCTTCGATTTGGAGTAGACAACCGAAGTCTTCGATGGGAAGTTCAACCTGCGGGTTTTCCCCCAGCGCGAGGGGCTGTACTTCGCGCCCCTGCCACAGGTCATACACCCGCGCGCCGCGCCGCGTGGTCAGCGTCACCTGTCTATGGCCGCCTTGCGGATTGCACAGGTTGGTGACTACCCACCCATCCGTTTCCCATTCGCTTGCCAGCAGGTTTTCATTGGGCGTGGGCAGGAAAGGCTTCCAGCGTTCGCTGCTGTAGATTTCGCCCATCGCCTGCCAGAGAACGTTCATCTTCCGCAACCGTTTGCGGTCGGCGGCGCGCCAGAAGTTCATCGTGCCGAAGATGTTCTCCCAGACCAGCACGCCCTGCCCGTTGAGCCAGGCATGAATGAGCAAGGGGGTTTTCTCCTGGCTCATGCGCTGGATGAAGTGCTGTTTGTGCGCGGGGAAAAGCCACTTGAGGAGCGACAAATCGGTGACGTGAAACGGCTCAATCTCCTGTCCCCACGAGCAGGTGAGCGCATCGGGGCCTTGCAGGTCTTTGCGCAGGGGCAAAATTTCAGCGGAAAAGGCCACCCGGCGGCCTCGCCGGGCCGCTGCCTGACGGATGGATGTTTCGCTCTCAAAGATAGAAATCGGCCCCTGGGCGGAGCGCCAGGTATCGAGGAAGATGCCATCCGCGCCGCTTTCGGCCAGCAGGTCGGCAAGTTCGGCGAAATCTGGGCGTTCGGGGCGGCGGGTGTCCAAATCCCAGGGGTTATAGGTCAAAAAGACGCGCACGCCGCGCTCCTGAAAAGCCTGCACCATCCGGCGCAGCGCGTCCATGCCGCCGGGCAGGTTCCTGAGCATGTCGAACTGGTTGCGCTCGTCAATGCCCAGGTTGGGGTAACTGTGCCACACAATGACGGACTGAACCCCGCCAAACTCGCGGGTCATGGTCTCGCAATACTCCGCTACGCGCCAGCGGGAATGTTCGGCGTCCCAAAAGGCATGGTCCCACAGGAAGACGAAGCCCATCACGAAGTTGCCCGGCTCCCAATCGAACGCGGGCGGCAGGGGTTCAGCGGCCTGCTTTTGCAGATAGCGCTGAATGCGCTCCAGCAGCGCGTGGCGCGGCTGGCTGTGGGGCGCGGCGAGCCGGACGTTTTTCACGCGCAGGGTCATTGGCGCGGACGGTTCGAGCGAAAAGCGCAGCAGGGGCGCCGCCGAGAAACGGGCCGGGTCGAACTCCGGCACGCGGGCGGTGATGGAGACGGTCTGCCAGTCCCCGGTCAGCGCGAGGGGGAACGACTCCGCCTTGAGTTTCTGGCGCACGATAAAGCCGCGCTCTTCGCCTTTGGTTTTCAGGTCAAACTCCGCGCTTATCCGCGCTTCGGCAGGGGGAGCGTGGACTTGCAGGGAAAACCGCAACTCCTCGCCGGGGCGCAGGTCGAGCAGATAGGCAAACTGGTCGAAGTGCAGCGCGCCTTCGGGTTCGCCCGCTTCTCCCTCCCGCGCCGGGCTGATGCGAAAGCACAGGGCTGGTTCTTCTCTATCGGGGGCGAGGGCGGCGCGCCGGTACGCCAGCAGAGACTCGAACCAGGCCTGCCAGCGCTCCGGCGGGGGCGTTTCGATGAACGAATCGTTGTGAGCAAGCCCCTCCGCGTATTGCCAGTGCGCGTTGCGGCTGGCTGCGCCAATCGTCCATTGGGAGCAGGGGTAGGCGATGGGTGGGGAATCGGGGTTCGGATGAGATGGATTCATGATATGGCCTTTGGCGTGCCGCTGGAAATCGAAATGCTTCGGAGACGGATGACGCGAATTAAACGGAAACTCACAGATTTTTTGAGAAAAATCCGTGCAAATCCGCCGAATCCGCGTGCCGGGTTTGGGTTTTTCGCGCCAGGTAAGCGATATTTTTGAGATTTCAAAACCAACCAGAATGAACGCTACACTCAAGTTAGTTTGCGTATGACTCCGAAAAATGATACGTCCCCGCCGCGAGTTCGTGCTTTTCGCCGCTGACGGGCAGGGTGAGGGTGGCGCGGGCGTTGGGCGGGATGGTCACGTCCCACTCGAAGCGTCCGTTTTCGATGCGCCATGCGCTGACGATGAGTCCGTAAGGCGATTCGAGCGCGGCGCGGGCGTGCGTCAGGCCGGGGCCGGGGTGCGGATGGAGCAGGATGTGCTTGTAGCCGGGTTCGCGCGGGTCGGTGTCAATTCCCGCCACCGCGCGGTAGAGCCAGTCGCCAATCGCGCCGTAGGCGTAGTGGTTGAACGAGTTCATGCCCGGGTCCTGAAAGCCTTTGTCCTGCGTCCAGCCGTCCCAGCGCTCCCAGATGGTGGTCGCGCCCTGCATAACGGCATACAGCCAGGAGGGCCAGGTCTTCTGGAAGAGCAGGGCATAGGCCAGGTCAGCGCGGCCATAGCGGGAGAGGATGAAGGGCAGGTACGAAGTCCCCACAAAGCCGGTGCTGATGTGGTTGTTGCGCTGAAGGATGTCGCGCGTCAGCCAGTCCAGCGCGTTGGGAATGGCCGATTCGGGCAAGAGGTCGAAGGCCAGCGCCAGGACGTAAGACGTTTGGGTGTTGCCGCTGACGAAGCCATCCGGTGTGACGTAGCGGCGCTGAAAAGCGGCGCGGACGCGCTCGGAGAGGGCGGCGTAAGCGGCGGAGTCTTCGGCGTAGCCCAGCGCTTCGGCCATCTGCGCCAGCAGGCGCGCGCTATAAGCATAGAAGGCCGTGCCAATCAGGTCTTTGGGCGTGCCGCCATCCAGTTTGCCGGAGCCATCCAGCGCCAGCCAGTCGCCGAATCCGCCCCAGGGGTCGCGCGCCGGGTGGACGCGAATGCCATCGGGGGCGTCCGCGGTGAGCGAATCCACGAAGCGTTTCATCATGCCGTAACGCTCGGCCAGGATGCGCCGGTCGCCATAGGCCAGGTAAGCGTTCCAGGGGACGATGACGGCGGCGTCAGCCCAGGCCGGGCCGCCATCGCCGGTGCGGATGGCGTTGGTGCTGGGCGCGGTGGGGGGAATGTGGCCTTTCGGGCTTTGGGCGTCTTCCAAATCTTGCAGCCATTTGGCCCAAAACGCGGCGGATTGCGTCAGGAAGTTGGCCGTGCGGCTGAAAACCTGCGCGTCGCCCGTCCAGCCCATGCGTTCATCGCGCTGGGGGCAATCGGTGGGGACATCCACCGTGTTGCCTTTCCAGCCCCATAAAATGTTGCGGTGCAACTGGTTGATGAGCGGGTCGGAACACTCAAACGCGCCGGTGACCGGGTTTTCAGAGTGCCAGACGATGCCGGTGACGGATTCGATGGTGGGCGGCTCGATGGGGCCGGTCAGTTCCACATAGCGGAAGCCGTGAAAGGTGAAACGCGGCGTCCAGGTCTCTTCGCCATCGCCCTTGCAGGTGTAGTAATCGGTGGCGCGGGCGGTGCGCAGGTTGGCGGTGTAGAGCGTGCCATCCGGGTTGAGCATTTCGGCGTAGCGGATTCGCACTGTTGCGCCCGCCGCGCCGCGCACACGCAGACGGATGACGCCGGTCATGTTCTGCCCCAGGTCGAAGATGTAGCGGTTGCCCGCCCATTCGCGGATTTCGCGCATTTCGATTGGCGCGAGATTCTCATGCGCCTTGACGAGCGGCCCATTTTGTGCGACGAGTTTCAGGCCTGCGGGGTGGGGGAAGGTTTCCACCGGGAACCAGGCCGAGTCATCGAAACCGGGCGAATCCCAGCCTGGAAATTCGCGCCGCGCATCGTAGTGTTCGCCGTTCAGCAGGTCGGCTTCGGTCAGCGGGCCAAAGTTGTGCTTCCAGGAAGAATCGGAGACGATGACGGTTTCGTCCCCTTCAGAATCGGTGATGACCAGCTGCGCCAGCAGTTTGGGGCGGTCGCCGTAGAGTTGCCGGTCGCGCCATTCGATGTGCCCGCAGTACCAGCCATCGCCGAGAATTGCGCCCAGGGCGTTTTCGCCGGGCCGGAGCAGGTCGGTCACGTCGTAGGTCTGGTAACGGACGCGGACGTGGTAATCTGTCCAGCCAGGGGTCAGGATGGCGTCGCCCACCCGCTGACCGTTGAGCCAGGCTTCGTACAGCCCCAGCGCGGTGACGTAGAGCCGGGCGCGGACGGGCGGTTTTTCCAGCCGGAAGGGCTTGCGCAGGTAGGGCGCGGGGACGCTGGCGCGGGCCGAACCCACCAGGAAGGAGCCAATCCATGCGGCGCGCCAGTCGGCGGGGTCGAGCAAGCCCATCTCGAACCAGGCGGGTTCGCTCCAGTCGGTCGGCTGGCCGTCCTCGTCCCAAACGCGGACGCGCCACTCCACCCGCTGAGCGGAGCGCAGCGGCGGCCCGGCGTATTCCACCAGGTGCGATTGGTCGGAATCGATTTTGCCGCTGTCCCAGAGCGTTTCGCCGCTGCTCGTGGCGAGAATCTGGTAAGCAGTCTGGCGCGCGCCCGGGCGGTCGGATTGCAGCCACCAGGAGAAGCGCGGATGGGGGATGTCTATGCCGGGCTGGTGTTCGGCGTATTCACAGCGCAGGTGAGAGATGTTCATGGGGATTTTTCCTATCGGATTCTCCACGCTTCGGCGCGCAGGCGGCGGGGCGGGTCGAGTTTTGACTGGATGGTGATGACCGTTCCGGCAGGGGGCGGCGCAAAGCGGCGCAAGACCCAACTCGTCCCGTTCCACAGACTGACGGCTGGCACCTGCGCCAGGGGCGGCTGTCCCGCGAGCGTGATGCTCACCAGGTCGTGCGGCGCGGGCGCGGTCATGCGCCCGTTGCGGTCGTCTTCGCGTCCCACGCGCAGGGCAGGGAACGGGCCGGGCAGGTGCGGCGCGCCATCGCGGATGAAGGCAATCACCAGCAGTTCGCAATCGGCGGGCAGGGCGGTGGGGAGAGTGGCGGTCAGGCCGTTGGGGGTGGGCTGCCAGGTCAGCGAGAGTGGTTCGGCTTCGCGCGGCAGGCGGGTCGTTTCATCGGGCGGCAAAACCCACTCCGGCGCGGCATACGCGCCCAACCCAATCAGCGCGGCCTGTTCCGGGCCGAGTTGCACGGTCAGTTCATCGGGCTGGGTTTGCAGGGCGGGGCGCTGGCCTTCGTAAAACAGGACTTCAGCCTGCGCCAGGCTGATGATGGGCAGGCGGATGATGCGCGTCTCCAGGTGTGGATTGACCAGCCAGAGCAGGCCGCGCCGTCCGCCGCCGGTCAGCCAGCCGTGCCAGGGGCTTTCGCCGGGGTCTCCGCCCAGCGGAGCGCATTCCAGTCCGCGATTCCAGGCATCCAGGAACAGGCGGCGCTCAGCGGCCATGCCCCGCAGGTCGTCATCGGTGGGCAGGGCGGGGTCGCCGTAGAACAGGTCGCGCCGCCCGCCGCGCGCCAACTGCGCGATGTGACTGCGCCGCAGTCCGTCCCGTCCGCGTCGGTGACAGGTGTTGGTCAGCCCGCACATTGCGCCGTGGTCTTCGATGCGGTGGAGCGGAAAGCCGTTTTTGAACATGGCGCGCACCATGATGTCCTGGTACAGGTCAGAACTGCGGTGAATCGCCGTGGCGGGCAGGTCGCTGGGCTGCGGGTCGCCGCTGAAGAAGCCGTCAATCACCTCCAGCAGGGCCGGGTCAGCCGCCAGCGGAGGGACGCCCGGCCCCAGCCGCCCGACCGAATCCTGACGGGCAAAGCCGCAATGGGCAATCGTTATCACATCCGGCACGGAGCGTTTGAGCCGCGCCACCATTTCAACAAAGCGCTCCACGCCCAGGGCATAGCGCGTCTCGAAGGGGCGCGTGTCGCCGGGGACGGCGGCGGCAAAATCCACGAAATCAAACTTGAAAAAACGCACGCCCCACGTTTCAGCGGCGTGGAGGATGCCATCGCTCAATTCCTGGTAATAGGGGCCATCCAGCAGGGAGTGATGCCAGTTATCGCTGGCAAGGCTCGCCCGCCAGCGCGGAATGCGCAAATACCCGCCGCTGACGGCGTACCACAGGCCAGGAGACATGCCCATCGCGCGGATGCGGTTCAGGACGCGCTCCGGGCCGTCCGGCCAGCGTTCGCGGTAAAAGTGGCGGTAGCCCAGTTCCGGGTCGGTCCAGCCGTAGTCAATGTTGAAGTATTGGGGGAAGAAATCGAATTTGCGCCAGCGTTCGAGCGAATCGAGCGCGCGCAGGACGATGGCTTCATCGAGCGGGACGGTGTCGCCCAGCTCGTCGTGCAAAGCCCAGGTGGAATAGGCGCTAAAAATGGGGCGGGACATGGCGGATTCCTTGTTACTCGAACATAATCTCCCGGCAGTGCGCCGTGTACAACGGCAGGTCTTCGGGCTTCAGCACGCGCCGCCCGCCCAGGCGGAAGTTCTCGAAATGCACGCCTTCGATGGTGTGGCTGGAATCCCACCCGCCGATGACCGAGATGGTGTAGCCAGGGTTGAAGACGCTCTCGGTCACTTCGATATTCCGCAGGGTGACGTTTCGCACCTGCCCGCGCTCTTCATCGTGATTGTAGCGCGAGCGCATGATGCGGAAATCAATCAGTTTGTCGAAGTGATGCTCAACACGGATATTCTCAAAAACCACATTCTCCACCACCGCCCGGTCGCCGTTGTGAATGCTGAACGGCGCGCCGTGACCATGCACGCACAGGATGTCTATCTCCTCGAAGCGGATATTGCGGATATGCTCCGCCTGCAACTCGTGACCGATTTCAAGCGCGTTCCCCGCCTGGTCGTTCCACAAGACGCAGTTTCGCGCCGTAACGTTTTCCACGTCTCCGCGCCAATCCACTCCCAACGGACTATCGCCCCGGCTGGATTTGATGCAAATGCAATCATCGTTGTTGCGAATGCAGCAGTTTTCGATGAGAACATCCCGCGAGCCGACCACGTCAATCCCATCCGAAGAGACCACCTGCCCGATTTCGTGCACGTTCTGGATACGCACCGTGCGGCACGCGCCGATGACCAGCATCCACACTTCGGGCTGAATCAGGATGATGTCGCGGATGGTCACGTTCTGGCAGCCTTCTGCCACCAGCAGGCGCGTGCGCGCGCCCGGTTTCCCCTCCGCGCCGACCCAGCCGCCATCTAAAATCCCGCCGCCGCAAAGGGTGACGTTTTCGGCGTTCGAGATTCGCACCGCGCCGCGCAAGACTGCGCCGGGTTCAATGCACAGCGTTTCGCCGCTGCGCAGCGTCACCTGGCCCGCGTCCAGCACCGTCCCGGCAGGGATGCGCCGCACGTTCGCGCCGTCTGCGGGCAGGTTCAGGTCGAGCGGGTTGACGTAGAGAAAGAGCGGATTAAGCCCCTCCACCTGCAAGACGTAATTGCCCGCGCCTGGCAGGGTGAAGTGGATGGTGTCGTCCGCGCGTTCGGCGGAAATCCCCCAGCGGAGCGGATGCACCGCCGCCGCGCCCGCCCCGGCGGGAAGAATCACCTCCACGCGGACGGGGCTGTTCGTCCCAAAAGCAGCGAAATCGGCGGCGGTGGTGTGATAAACGAACTGCTCCGTCCCCCCGGCGAGCAGGCGGTAAACGCGAGAAGCGGGGCAGGATGGATGGTAGGCGTAGGTGGAGAGAGTCATGGCATTATCCAGTTATCCAATCACCAACCTCCCCTCCCCAAAATGCTCAAACCAGCAGGTGTGCAGACCGCAGTCCTGCGTCCAGCGGCAGGGGAGGGGGGCGCCGTCCGCATCGGTCAGCGCGGCGGCAGGCAGCGGGGCGGAGAAGGTCATGTGGGCGAGACCAAAGGCGGTGAAACGGTAGCCGGTTCCGGCTCCGGCGCGTTCCACCTCCTCCAGTTGCACGGACGAGCGCAGCAGCAGGGGCGTTTCCGGCGCGGAGACGAGTCGAATCCGGTGCGTTTCCCCCGCCCGCAGACGGGCGTGCGGAATTTGCAGCGTGCCGTGGACGAACTGCCCGTCTATTTCCAGCCCCACCGCGTGACCGCTTGCGCCAAACTCCATTTCGAGCGTGCTGCCGCGCCAGGGGTAGGCTTCGATGCGCTCAAACGCCGTCGTCGGGCGCAGCGCCAGCCCGTAGGGCAGGCGGCGCAGACCGAGCGCCGTCCATGCGCCCAGCCAGGCGCCCATCGCAAACCCCTGCGGGCGGATGTCGTGATACAGGTTGCCCTGCGGAGCGTTGAACTTTTCGGGCATGGCGCCGCCCATCGGCAGGAATTTGCCCGGGCGTTCGGTTTCTTCGGCAATCCGCTGGTGCAGGGCGAGCAGTTTCTCTTGCGGGTACAGCCAGGGGTCGGCAGCAGCCAGCGCGGAACACAGCCCGTTTATCCAGTGCATATCGGGGTGGGCGCTCACCTCGTCCAGCACGGCAGCCAGTACCGTATCCCAATCCGCCAGCGGCGCGAAGTTGGGCAGGGTCAGCCCCCACAGGGCGCAGCTGGGCGCCTGCCCCCAATGCGGCACGGTCACGTGCGCGCCGCTCTCCAGCGTCTGTTCGGCATAGACCGGAATGACCGTGTTTCGCGTCTGGAGCAGGCGTTCCAGTTCCGTCCAGACCCGCCGGGCGCGTTCCAGGTAGCGCGGCTCGCGCCGCATCGCCGCCAGCATGGCATAGGTGCTGTGCATGAGCAGGTTGAAATAGACATCGTAATTGCGCGTCACGCCCTCTCCCTGCCAGTGCAGCCCGTCGCCCGCAAGCGGCACGGGCTTGCCGATGGCAAAATCTACCCCGCAGTCGCGGTGTCCCACCGTTGGCGTCTCATCCGCGAAATGCTCGCCATACAGCCCGCGCGCCTCGTCCCACGTCATCGCCTCCACCCACGTCAGGGCTTCATCGAGCAAGTCCCAGTCGGCGGGGGTGACGAAATCCAGGTGTCCGAACTGCGTCCAGTGCGTGAAGAGCGTCCAGGTGACGTAAAAAATCCCGTCCTCCTCCAGCCGCCCGAATTTGCGATGAATCAATTGCCCGAACATCCGTCCGCGCGGCAGACCGGGTTCGTCCACGAAGGTCGGGTTATCGAGCAGCAGCCGCCCCAGTTCCGCCAGTTTATGCACCCAGCCTGCCGCCGCCATGAACGGGAAGGCAAAGCCGGCATCGCGCACCCAAATCAGGTAATAAATCGCCTTGAGCGAAGCCCGAAACGCCCCGCTCTCGTCAATCATCGAATGCAGACCGCGCACGACTTTACGGCGCAGGGCTTCCAGGTGCGGATGGCGCGGCGAGCGGGTGTAGCCGTTTTTTTCGATGTCCTGAAGCAGGGATTCGGTCTCGTTTAAGTGGTCTGCAACCGGCTTTTGGGCGGCTTCCGTCAAACGGGCGTGGATTTTTTCGCCCCGCAGCCCGCTCCCGATTACGAACAGTTGCCCGGCTGCCAGTTCCGCTCGCGCGTAGCGGCTGTTTTCCGGCGCAAAGATGTGACTGTAGCGAATGCCGCCCGCCCCCGCCCCGGCGCACGCCGCAAACTCGAAGGTGAAGCGCGGTTCGGCGTGCTGGACGTGGAACAGGCGCGGTTCTGTCGCGAGAACGTCATCGTGCCGAAAGGTCTTCAACTCCACCGTGAGCGGATTCTCGCCCCACACGAACACGGCGGCGGTATCGGCGCGCACCGCCAGGTGCAGGGTTTGCTCCTCGAAGTACAGCACGCTGTGATAGGGGTCGTAATCACAGCGCAGGAACGACTCCAGCCCGCAGCCGGGCAGCGTGATTTCCTGAAAAATCGTCAGGTGGTTGTCGCGGTGCGAGTAGTTGCGGTCGGCGCAATCGATGGATTTGCCCGCCAACGGCGACCACCACAATTCCAGGCGCGCATCGTCCAGGTGGTATTCCACGCGCAGGGCTTGCGGGTTGGAGAGAAAAATCTGGGTCGGGTGGGGCATGGTGTGATTATTCTCCCAGCCAGACCTCGACCTGGCTGTTCTCCCTCATCTTCTCGAACGGGATGAGATTACCTGCCAGCGGTTCGCCATCCAGCAGCAGTTTGCTCACCCCGCGCTGAACGCGGCTGGAGTTGTGAACGGTGATGTTGAGCGTCTTGCCGCGAAACTCGCGCCGGACGCTGAACCCTTCCCACGCGGCGGGGATGCACGGGTCGAGGCGCAATCCGTTTGGCGTGGGCTGGATGCCGAGAATGGATTGGGTGACGCTGAAGTAGAACCAGGCCGCCGCGCCGGTCAGCCAGGAGGTGCGGGCGTTGCCCTCGCGCGGCGAATAGCGCGAGTAGGTGGTCTGCGCCTGGACGTAAGGCTCGCTCTGGCGAATTTCGGCGCGGTCGTTGTAGGCGGCGGGCATGGCGGCACGCAGGACTTCGTAGGCCCGGTCGCCTTCGCCGAGCAGGCATTCGGCCATGATGCCCCAACCCTGGGTGTGGTTGAAGATTCCGGCGTTTTCTTTGACGCCTGGGTTGAACACCACCGCCCGCATGACCTCGATAGACGTCTTGCGGAAGGGCGGGGCGCACAACATCAGCCCGTAGGGGGTCGCCAGCCGCTCGCGGACGGTCTTCATGCAGGCTTGCGCCTGTTCCGGCGTAGCCGCGCCGCTGATGACCGCCCAAACCTGCGTGTTGAGATACACCTGCCCTTCCTCAAAGTCCTTCGTGCCATAGACCGTGCCATCCTCGCCGACTGCCCAGATGAACCATTCGCCATCCCAGGCGCAGGCGCGGATGCGTTCTTCCAGCCGGGCGCGCTGGCTTTCGGCCCAGGCTTTGTCTTCCGGGCGGCCGGTCATTTCGGCGATTTCTGCCAGAATCTTCAACCCGCGATAGACCTGAAAAGCCACGAACAGACTCTCGCCGTGAAAACCGAGTTTCAGACAGTCGTTCCAATCGGCCAGCAGGCCGCAGGTCAGTCCGTTGCGCCCGGTGCGTTCCAGGTTGAACTCCAGGGCGCGGCGCAGGTGACCAAAGACGGTATCTTCGCCCGAATCGGCGTAGGGCAGAACTTTGTCGTAAAATGCCAGGTCGCCAGTTTCGTTCACATAGGCCGGGACGGAGTCGAAAAACCACAGACAATCATCGGAGCGGAATTCTTCGGGGGCGGGGGCTTTTTCGTGACCTGGACGATGCTCGAAGGGCCTGATGACCGGAATCGCACCGCCGTTTTGCACCTGACCGGTGAGCAGCAATTCCAGCCGCTCCCGCGCCTGGTCGGGGATGGCGGTCAGCACGCCCAGAATGTCCTGCACCGAATCGCGGAATCCCAGCCCGTCGCGTTCGCCGTTATAGACCAGGCTGGCCGCGCGTGACCAGTTGAAGGTAATCAGGCAGTTGTACAGGCCCCAGACGTTGATGGTGTGGTTGAGTTCTTCATCCGGTGTTTGCACGGTCAGCCGGCCCAGTTGAGCGTGCCAGTGGGCTTTGAGTTTCTCCAGCTCGCGTTCGGCCTGCTCCAGCGTGCCGAATTGCTCAAAGGTCTGCGCGCCCACCGTGCGCGCTTCGCCAATGCCGAGCAAGACCAGTACCGCGCGGCTTTCGCCTGGCTGGAGCGTGAGATTGCTCTGAAGCGCGCCGCAGGCGTTATCGCCGTAGGCGTTGCTGTTGCTGCATGCGCCGCGTTCGACTGCCAGCGGGTTGTGATAGCCGCGATAGGGGCCGAGGAAGTCGGCCCGCGCGGTGTCGTATCCGGTCAGGGGTGCGCCTGCCAGCCCCATCCACACGCCGCGCCCCACATCGCCCTGAGTCAGGTCGGTAGAGATGGGCAGGTTGTCCTGGCTGACCACGCGCAGCAGGCCATTCTGCGCCTGCTTATCGAGCCTGTCGAGATATTCGCCGCGGATGATGAAGAGCGAGTATTGCAGGTTCACGCCGTCCTGAGTCGTATCCCAGTTGTTGGTGAATTCGCAGTAGGTGAAAATTCCCAGTTCGCGCGGGCGGTCGCTCTCATTGGTCACGGTCAGCCGCCAGTACTCGAAGTGCTGGCCGAGCGGGACGAAGTAGGTCGCTTCGGAGCGGATGCCGGTATAGCGCGACTCGATGACTGTGTAGCCCGTGCCGTGCCGGCAGATGGATTGAAACTCCGTCAGCGGCTTGCCGACCGGCTGCCAGGAGGCTGACCAGTAGTCGCCGCTCGCCTGGTCGCGCAGGTAGAAGTATCGTCCTGGCTGGTCGGCGGGAATGCCGTTAAAGCGCAGGCGCAGGAAACGTCCGCGCGCGCCGGATTGGTAGAAGCTATAGCCCCCGGCGTTGTTGGTGATGATGGCGCCGTATTCGGTGCTGCCCAGATAGTTGCTCCACGATTGGGGCGTATCGGGGCGGGTGATGACGTATTCTTTGTTCTGGTCGTCAAACTGTCCGTATTGCATGGGGAACTCCTGAAGCGTGTGGGGCGGATTGTTAATTCGCCCTGTTGGTGAGGCGGTGGGCTTTGCGGGGTGCTGCTTGCCACTTGTTTCGCAGGATAGCACCCCGCGCCACGGAAATTCTAAAATCCGGGTTCTGCCTGCAATTGTCGGTTGCGCCGAATTAATTCGAGGCGGGTCAGGGTGCTGGTATACGAGCGGAAGCCATCGGGCGGGGTGTTGAGGACGTAATCGAGCAGCTGCTCAACCGTGCTGGTGGCGGCGTGAATGCGGGTATCTGACGATGCATAGTAGATGAATACGCTGCCATCTGCGCGCGCCACCCAGCCGTTGCAGAAGACCACGTTGCTGACATCCCCCACGCGCTCCTCGAACTCCGGCGCGAGGAAGTAGCCGCCCGGCTGGTGGGTGGCGACCCAGGGACGTTCCAGTTCGGTCAGGTACAGGTACAGCACATAGCGCAGTCCGGCGGCGGTGTTGCGGACTCCGTGCGCCAGGTGTAGCCAGCCGCGTTCGGTCTTGAGCGGAGCCGGGCCTTCGCCGTTTTTGAGTTCCTTGATGGTGTGGTAGGCGCGCGGTTCGATGATGATTTCCCGCTCGATGACCGCCGGGCTCATCGAGTCGCTCAGTCCCCAGCCGATGCCGCCGCCGCTGCCTGCGGTGATGAAATCGTCCTGCGGGCGGGTGTAGAAGGCGTATTTGCCGTCCACAAATTCGGGGTGCAACACCACGTTGCGCTGCTGGGGTGAGCGGGTCTTCAGGTCGGGCAGGCGCTCCCAGGTTTTAAGGTCGCGGGTGCGGACGATGCCCGCCTGCGCGATGGCGCTGGAAAGGTCGCCGGGCGGGGCGTTGGGGTCTTTGCGCTCGGTGCAAAACACGCCGTAAATCCAGCCGTCTGCATGGCGGGTCAGACGCATGTCATACACATTGGTATCGGGGTCATCGGTTTCGGGCAGCAGGATGGGTTCTTCCCAAAAGCGGAAGTTATCCACCCCGTTTTCGCTCTCGGCGATGGCGAAGAAGGACTTGCGGTCCCATCCTTCCACCCGGCAGACGAGCAGGATTTTGCCATCCAACTCGATGGCGCCGGGGTTGAAGACAGCGTTGACCCCCAGGCGTTCCATGAGATACGGGTTGGTCTGCGGGTTCAGGTCGTATCGCCATTCCAGCGGAACGTGCGCGGCAATGACGACCGGATTCTGCCAGCGGGTGTAGATGCCGTTGTCCCAACGCGGGTCTGGAGCGTTGGGGCGGGAGAGCAGCGCGGCGTATCGTTCGCGCAGAGCGGCAAGGCGATGAGAAAAGTCAATTGGAGACATAGTAACATCACGGAAAACTCTTGAGCATGGCTTCGGTTACGGCGTAGCGGCGCGGCTGACCGGTCTGGAAGGCTTGCAGGTCATCGGCCAGCATGGTCAGGGCGCGTTCGAGCGATTCCAGGATGCCTCCCGCCACATGTGGGGTCAGGTAGGCGTTGGGCAGCGAACGCAGGGGCGAATCGGGCGGCAGGGGTTCCTGGTCGAAGACATCCAGCATGGCTATCAGGTCTCCACGTTGCAGGCGGTTGGTCAGCGCGTCCATATCTATCAGCATGGAGCGGCCTACGTTGACCAAAACGGCATGGGGACGCAGGGATTCGATTTCCGGCGCACCCAGCAGGTGGCGCGCTTCGGCCTGGTTGGCCGCGCACAAGACCACCACCTCGCTCTCGGAGAGCAGGGTCGGCAAGTCGGTCAGTTGGGCGTTGAATTTTGCGGCAACAGCGGCGGGCAGGTAAGGGTCGTAGGCGCGCAGTGTGACCTGGAAGGGAGCAAGCAGCTGCGCCAGGCGTTGACCGATGCCGCCGAAGCCGACGATGCCCACCGCGCGCCCGCTCAATTGCCGTTCGAGCGGGTTGATGTCGGCAGGAAATTCCAAAATCCATTTTTCCGTTCCCTGCCGCATGGCAATATGATATGCGCTGGTCTGACGCAGACCGCTCAGGATGAGCGTGAGCGCCAGCTCGGCTACCGCTGGAGACCAGGCGTGACGCACTTCGCTGATGGCGATGCCCTTTGCCAGGCAGGTTCGAACGTGCTGTTGGGTGGTGTTGATTTGGCCGACGAATTTCAAATCCGGGCATTGGCCGATTTCCACCTCTCCAAACGCTGGCCAGGCCCACATCAGCACCGCTTCGGCCCAGGGCAGGTCGCGCATAAGTTCTTCGGTGGTGTTGTGAGAAGTGGTTCTTGTTTCGCTTGCCAGCGCGCGGATGCGGTCGAAATATGGCATGAGATGTGGATGAGTGAAAAAAGTGGGGGGCAAATTGATGAGCAGGCGCATGGGAGTTTCTCCTGAAAAGACTACAGGCGAATGGTCTGACCGCCCTGTTGAGCCGATTCCAGCACGGCGCTGACCAGCCGCACGCCGCGCGCGCCTTCTTCGACCGGCACCGAAGAGGCGGTCTGTCCGCGAATGGCAGCGAGGAAGGCTTCGGTTTCGGCCAGGTAGGGGTCGTGGGTTTCGGGAATCTCGCGGATGGTCAGCGGGTCGGCCCGATAGTCGTAGAGCGTCCCCTGGGGCGGCGTCACCCATTCCTGACCGGTGGAGCGATAATCGAGGGCGGCTTTCTCATACACGGCGCGGAAGTCGCCCAGGTAATGGCCTGGCATGGCCGTATTCGCGCCGATGATGCTGGCAAGCGCGCCGTTCCGAAAGCGGATGATGGCGGCGGAGACATCTTCGATGGTGTAATCGGGCAGGTGACGGTGCGCCAGGTTTTCGGTGAAGGCGCACACGCTTTCGGGTTCGCCGAACAGGTGCAGGGCCAGGTCGTAAATGTGGATGACCTGCTCGAAGACCTGCCCGCGCGAACCATCGCGGCTGCGCCACCAGGTGGAGCCGGTCATGTTGCACCAGTAGCGCCCCTGGAAGAGGGTTGGCATGCCAATTTCGCCAGATTCGGCCATCTGTTTCAGCGTTTGCACGCTCTGGCGAAAGCGGTTGTGATACCCCACCTGGCTGACCACTCCCGCCCGCCGGATGGCTTCCACCTGTCTTTCGGCGCCAGCCGTATCGAAGGCAATTGGCTTTTCCAGGAACAGGTGAATGCCGCGTTCGGCGGCTTTTTCGACCTGCCCGCGATGGGCATGCGGCGGGATGCAGACGTAAAGCGCATCCAGCCGGGTTTGGGTCAGCATGTCATCGAAATCTCCGAAAGGCTGGGCCTCGCGCGCTCCGGTTTGTTCAATGAACTGCGCGGCTTTTTGGGCAGAAGTGGCGCAGACGGCGCGGATTTTGACGCTTTCCTGCGCCAGCAGGTGGCGGACATGCACGGCGGCAAAGCCCGCGCCGAGAATGCCAATCGAAAGTTCCATAACGGTTTTCCTGAATAGGGTGCGGGCAAGTGAGAGATTTGCCCTACTGGACAATTACATGGTGAACGCCCGTCAGCGGCAGGTCGAGTTCGAGGTAGCGCGATTCTTCCACCTGATGCAGGCGGTAGGGGACGGGCGCGCCATCCACCTGGACGGCGTTCACCGTCTGGATGGAGGCAGGGAGCAGCAGGCGCAGGGCGGCCTGACGGCCCGAACCGGTCACGGTCAGCGTCAGGCGGCGGGCGGCTTCGTCCAGCCGATAGTGATAGGCGGCGTAGCCATCGGAAGCCGGGTAGTGGATGGTCACTTCGGCAGAATCCACCCCGGCGGCAGGCCAGCGCGGGGAGATGCCGACGGTCTCGAAAGCAGTGGCGGCATCTACTACCCCTGCCAGTCCTTCCACGAGGGCATAGGTCAGCGCGGCGGCGCCCCAGCCGTGCGGGATGCCGTAAGAGATGGGCGAGGGCGGGAAGTACACCGGCGCATCGCTCAGTGTTACCCCCAGGACGAACCAAAGCGTGCCATCCTCGGCGGCTTTCAGGGTGATGGAGCGGATTTCTTTCTGTGGGTCGGCCTCGAAGCCGGTCAGGCTGACGTACACGTGCAGGTGACGCGGCTGGTAGTCGTGCCAGGCGGTGACGGCGCGGGTGCCATTCCGGTTATCGGTGGGCAGGGTTTGCTCGCCCCAGTGGTTGATGGGCAGGATGTCCCGGCCTTCGCGGATATAACTGGTTTGGGACGTGCCATCGGCGTAGTGGATGGTGAGCGAACCGGCCATTTCGCCGCGCGCCAGGGTGTGCAGAAGATAGACCGAACCGGCGCGGGCGTTGACCGGAATCTCGATAATTTGCGCGTAGTGATTGTTTGTTGAGAGACCTACAGCGCGGCTGACCTGGAAGGGCATCTCGTGAAAGGTCTGCTCGCCAGAGGGGAAGCCGGTCAGTTCGGGGTGTTCGCCCGGCATCCAGTTGGGGGTGGCGGGGGAATCGCTCAGGGTGGGGGAGCAATTGCCAAACGGAAGCAGGTTCACAGCCTGGAACGTTCGCGGCGGGGGCGGGGGGAAGGCCCCGGTGTAGCATTCCCAGAACTGGTTGCCGAATCTCCGTCCCAATTTGAGAGAGCGCAACAAAATGTCCACACCGTAGTCCTCGAAGCCATGCTCGAAAGCGCCATGCGCCAGTTCCCCGGCGGCAATCGGCGAGACGCCGCCGTTCATGTACTGCCAGGGCGGGCAGTGACCGTTGTAACCTTTGGGGAAGGGCGGGTAGATGAGATACCACTCGCCGGGCGAACCGGGCGGCAGGTTGTCTTTCAATTCCTGATACGTTCGCAGGATGGCGGCGGCCTGCTCGTGCGCGATGCGGCGGTTGAGTGAGTAGGTGTTGGAGAGCGAAATCTGGGATGATTCGTCCACGCCCAGGTCGCGCTGGACGTTGGGGTCTTCGGGGACGTGGTGGGTAAAGAAACGCCCGTTCCAGGCCAGTTCGTTCAGCCGCTGGCGGATTTCAGCGGCGCGCTGGCGGTAGGTCTGGGCTTCGGCGGCGCGGCCAACCGTTTCGAGCATTTCGGCCAGGTATTCGCAGGCGGCGGCGTAGCCGGTGTTATCGCCGAACAGGATGCCGAAGCGCGTCTTTTCGGGATGAATGGCCATCGGGTCGGGCCAGCCTGCAAAGTCTGAAAGGCAGTCTTCTTCGTTCTGGAAATCCCAGGTGTCAATGGTGTGTCCGCGCTTGAGCAGACCGAATTTCTGCGACCAGCGGTAAGGGCTGTGGACGGTGTATTCCAGGGCGCGGATGGCCGATTCGAGGCACGAGACCATCCAGGCGGTATCGCCGGTGGCCTTCCAGGTGAAGTAGATGCCCTCCACAAACAGGTATTCCACGTCGTTTTCGACCGGAATGCGGGTGAATTGGGCGGTGCCGTCCTCGAAAGTGCGTTCGAAGCCGCCATATTGAAAGCGCACGCCCCAGTGGTTGGGGGCGGTGCCGGGCGGTTCGCGGCGGTGGACGTTGTCCCAAATCATGCCGTCTTCGCGCTGGCTGTCGCGGTAGAGTTCGATGCCGGAACGCACTTTCGGCTCGAAGTATTTCATCCCTTTCAGCGTGTGAACGTGGTCGCGCAGCCAGTCCACCAGGTAGTAGTAGGTCTTGCCCTGATAGCGGGTGTAGTGCCTGATGTTTTCATCGGCCATTGTGTAGTGGCAGATATCCAGCAGTTCGCGGAACTGCCCGCTCGATTCGCGCAGTTCGGTGCGGGGTTCGAGGCGGAATTGCAAAGAGGCGACTTCTGCGCCGCTTTCATCACTGACGCGGACGGTGTGCCAGCCTGCCGCGCCGCCTGCCGTGAACGAGACTTCGACCGAAACGGGCTGGCTGATGTACACCCGTCCGCGCCCATCGCTGACAGTGAGCTGACCAAGCGGGACTTCGCGTAGAGTGAGGGTTTGCAGAGGGAAAACGGGCTGACCAGGAAGGTGGCTTTCGAGGAACATGATTTTGACCTTTCAGGGCGAATCTCTTTGTGCCGAGATATCCGAAATGTTTGTAAATATTATTGTATGTTCAATTGGAATTTAAAGTCAAGTTTCAAATGTCAGTTTTTGCCTTTGATGACATTTATCACGCCATTTTGCGATAAATGTCAGGTAATTTTGACAAAATAGTTGACTTTGGCAGAGATAAATGCTATTATTTTGAAAATTCTCCGAAATTACAGATAAAATTTCAGAAGCAGTTCGGGAAAACTGATTATGCCTTCTCTTCAAACCCCTACATTGCGAGATATTGCCAGTGCTGCTGGCGTATCTCTGGCGACCGTCTCTGCGGCGCTTAATGGTAAGAGTGGCGTTTCGCCGCAAACTCGCGCGCGTGTTTTGGATATTGCGGCTTCGTTAGGATATGAAACTAAAGAAAAAAATCGCAATGGAGGTGCATCTGATTTGCGGGTGATTGGTTTTCTTGTGAAGCATGATTTAGATATGGTCAGGGGCGCAAATCCGTTTTATTCGCATGTGCAGTTTGGCGCCAACAATTTCTGCCAGCGTCACAACATCAGCCTGATGGTTGCCACTATGGACGTAGATATCAGCAATCATCCCCTTTCGTGGCCTGCCATGATTAATCAGAACCAGATTGATGGATTAATTATGGCAGGCGCTTTTATTGATGATTCCGTTGAAATCATCAAACGAAAATCAGATTTTCCGATTGTTCTTGTGGATAGTTATTCTTCTACGCTGGATTGCGACAGTATTGTGACGGACAATGTTGGCGGGGCCAAAAAGGCTGTGCAGTATTTGGTTAAGAATGGGCATGAGCAGATTGGGCTGGTCGGCTGGAATCCCCTTTCGCCGCCCAGTATTCAGTTGCGGTATCAGGGTTACATGCAGGTCTTAAGCGCTTATGGGTTGAAACCCGTTATTGTCGAGACGGAACTTTCCAGGATGGGTGGGCAAAAGGCGGTTGCCAGATTGCTGGCTTCCACGCGTCAGGTGACAGCCTTGTTTTGTTGCAATGATGATACGGCGATTGGCGCTATCAGCGCAATTCGAGAACTTGGGATGGAAGTTCCCCGCGATGTTTCGGTGGTCGGTTTCGATAATATTGACCTGGCGGCCGAAATCAGCCCGGCGCTCACGACGGTGCATGTTCAGAAAAGTTGGATGGGCGCTCTGGGCGTGCAGGCGCTTATTGAGCGTGTTCGCAATCCCGATAAGCCCCAAACAACGGTGGTCGTGTCCACCGACTTGATAATTCGAGAAAGCGTGGCCTGCATTGCAGAGCCAGACCCGCAAAAGCAGCGCGCAGGCGAACACGTCCTGGAAATAACCCATCAAAATATTCTGCCCTGATTATCTGGTTGCTGCGCAACGTGTTTTCTGCGCAAGCCTTCGCCTACTATTGAGAAAACAGGAGGCATTTGATGAAAAACCAACCTACCCCTGCCAAGCCCAAACAGCGTTGGACAGCCGATGCGATTTACACCAATCTGTCGTATGTGACGATGGTTTTGCCCGGCACCATCTGGCTGATTTTGTTTGCCTACCTGCCCATGCCGGGCATCATCATGGCTTTCAAGAATTACCGTCTGCAAAAACCCCCCGCCGACTCCTGGATTCAGAATCGGTTTATCTACAGCCTTATTGAAAGTCCCTGGGTTGGGTTGGATAACTTCCGCTATCTGGTCAATCCGGTCAATCTCGAAAACACGACGATGTTTGTGCGAAATACGGTGCTTTACAACCTTCTGTTTATGGTGGTGGGGTTGGCGGCTTCGGTGGGGTTGGCGGTGATTATCTACGAAATGACCAACCGCTTTTGGGCAAAACTGTATCACTCGATTTTCTTCCTACCCTTCTTTATTTCCTGGGTGGTTGTGGCCTATGTGGTCTATGCCCTGGCGACCAACGCTGGCATCATCAACACTTTGCTGGCCTCGTGGAACATGCCCCCGTTGGAAATTTACAAGGAAAAAGCCTATTGGCCGTTTATCTTTCTTTTTGCTAATTTATGGAAATATACCGGGAACGGCTCGATTATTTACCTGGCAATTATTACAGGCATTGACCGCCAACTCTACGAAGCAGCGGCCATAGACGGGGCCAACAAATGGCAACAGTTTTGGAACATCACCCTCCCGCAGTTGATTCCAACCATCGTTTTGTTGCAAATTCTGGCGGTTGGGCGCATCTTTGGTTCAGATTTCGACATGTTTTACACCCTGCCCGCCGGTTCGGCAATGTTGCGAGATGTGACAGTCACCATTGATGTTTACGTTTTCAACATGTTGCGCTCGACATCTCCGCTGGGGTATCCGGCGGCTGTATCGCTTGTGCAGTCGGTAGTTGGCTTTGTTCTCATCCTGGTCACCAACTTCATTGTTCGCAAGACTCGCCCAGAAATGGCGTTGTTCTAGATGTTGATTGGTCAAACAAAAAGGAGATACCGCCATGCAATTGTTTGCCGCCAAACCCCGCACCGCCCGCGATATGCTCTCGATTTCGCCTGCCACGAATCTTATCTTGAATATCTTGATGGTGGTTTGCGTTATCCTGACTCTCGCACCGTTTTATATAATCATCATTACTTCGGTCACTTCCGAACAAGCGCTTATTGAAAACGGTTATCGCCTGTGGCCAGAAGAATTCTCGCTCAATGCTTACACCTATCTGTTTCGAGAAGGTTCTATCGTGATTACGGCTTATCGCAACACGATTATCTCAACCGTTGCCGGCACCGTGCTTACGCTTTTGCTGGTCACTTTCTACGCTTATCCGCTTTCACGCCCTAACTTTCGCTTTTCCACCTTCTTCACGTTCTTTGCCTTCTTCACCATGCTGTTTGGCGGCGGCCTGGTTGCCTATTACATGGTGATGCGCCAGATTTTACAAATCCAGAACACGATATGGGCGCTCTTTTTGCCCTCCTCATTTAGCCCGTTTTGGGTGTTTGTGTTGCGCACCTATATCAAAACCAACGTCCCCGATGAACTCATTGAAGCGGCTCGCATTGATGGCGCAAACGAATGGCGCATCTTGTTTGAAATTGTCATGCCGCTTTCGGTGCCTGGCCTGGCAACGGTTGCGCTTTTTAGCGCCATTGGTATTTGGAACAACTTTTTCAACGTTTTGTTGCTGGTGGATAAGGTCGAACTATACAACCTGCAATACATGATTTACTCCACACTGAACAATATCCGCTTTCTCCTGGAAAATGCCTCGCGCATGCAAGGCGTAGTTAACCTCTCTGAGTTACCCTCGCAGACTTTCCGCATGGCGATGGCGGTGGTGACCATTGGCCCCATCGTCCTGGCTTATCCATTCTTCCAGCGCTACTTTGTGCGCGGCCTGACCATCGGCGCTATCAAAGGATGATTCTCAAGTCATTATATGGGCGTTCCATATAAGTAAAACGATTTAGAAAAGGAGAAGAAAAGATGTTACGCAAACTGGTTTCTCTGTTTTTGCTGGCGGCTTTCGTGTTGGCTGCCTGCTCACCGGCTGCGGCGACCGAGCCGCCTGCGCCGGAACAGCCGACTGCGGCAGAACAACCCCCTGCTGCCGAACAGCCTACTGCAGAACCGCCAACCGCTACCCCTGAGCCAGCCTGCACCGAACCGGTCACTCTTGACCTGTATATGGTCGGCAGCGGCGATAGCCCTGCTCGCCCGGATGTAGAAGCCGAACTCAACGCCTATATCGAGCCGCTCATCTGCGCCAATGTCCGCTTCAACATCGTGGGCTGGGGCGATTGGTTCTCGAAAGCCATTACGGGCATCCAGTCTGGCGAGAAGATGGACATCTTCTTCACCGCTGACTGGTGGCAATACAATGAACTGGTCGCCCAGGGTTTGCTGTTGCCCCTCAACGACGACAATGGCCCCAATGGTAACCTGCTTGAACAGTATGGACAGGGCATTCTGCAAGGCCTCAACCCGGCTTTCATCAGAGGTACGCAGGTCAACGGCGTCAACTACGCTGTGCCGACCAATAAAGAATTGGCTGTGCCGGATGGTTTCATCTACAACGTTGCGCTGGCCGAGGAGATTGGCTTTACCAAAGAAGAAGCCGCCAAAATCAAGACCATGCGCGACTTCGAACCCTGGCTGGAGAAGGCCAAAGCCGCCCGCCCAGACGAATATCCGTATCTGGTCAACTTCATGCCGGGCTTCCAACCCTGGCTGCCTGGCTTTGCCAGCGGCGTGCCGCAGAACATCATCACGATGAATGGCCTTCCCGATGCGAATGGCAAGTTCGATGAAACCATTGTCAATGTCGTCGAAAGCGATTGGTTCCGCGAATATGTCACCATCATCCGTGAATGGCGCGAAAAGGGTTGGGTACACCCCGAGGCCGCCCTCACCGGTTACGAACCCGACAAATTGATGAACGCTGGTCAGTTCTTCGTCGTCGCTCAACCGCTCAAAGGCAGCGGCATCAAGGCGCAGGAAATTGCCAACTCCTCTGGCAACCCCGATTTGCGCGTGGCCGAAATTGAATGGGCTCCGAAAGTCATTACCACGATTCACACCGGCGGCTCAATGCTGGCGATTCCGGCGCTCTCCGAATACCCGGTCGAGGCCATGAAGTTCATCAATCTGCTCCATACTGACCCGAAAGTGGTCAACACCTGTCTGTACGGTGTGGAAGGCAAGCACTGGCAGTTGGAAGCGGATGGCCGTGTGAACCTGATGGATGGCGCCTGGTATGGGGCGCATCCTGGGCCCTGGGTTTGGGGTAATACGCAAATTCAATATGTGACCAACAAAGAAGACCCCAACAAGAATCGCCTGCTCATTGAATACGCCAACGACGCTTATCCGCATCCTTCTCTGGGCTTCCGTTTCGATAAGACTCCGGTCGAAGCTGAAATCACCGCCCTCAACGCTGTTACGGATAAATATTGGACGCCCTTGATTTATGGCTACATTGACCCGGCCACCGAACTGCCCAAGTTCATCGAAGAACTGAAGGCCGCTGGCATTGATAAAGTCAAAGAAGAAGTTCAGCGCCAGTACGATGCCTGGAAAGCGACCAAGTAGCCGTTTCGCAGCATCTACACTCACGCAACACAGCGAGGGGTTGCCTCCGCACTACGAGGGCAGCCCCTCTTTTCGAGCAAAGGCAGGTTTTCATGGGCTGGGATACCCCCATTCAACAAAAGAATCGTACTGTCATCAGCAAAGGCGTTGATTCTGGTCTGTGCCTGGGCGGGTTGGGCTGCGGGGGCGTGGAATTGTGGGCCGATGGCGTTTTTCGGCATCATGCGTACATGAGCACCGCCCCCTGGAACGGCTGGCGTCATCAGATTCCACCGCAAGGCGAACCCCAGCCGCTTGCCGAACCGAACACCAGCGTCGAAGACCTGTGTTTTCTTCTGCGCGTGCAACGCCCCGGACGCGCGCCCCAGGTTCGTTTCCTCTTTGTGGGGCAGGGCGGGGCCTGGCTGGTGGGCGAACACATGTCGCGGACGTACAAATATGCCACCATCCCTACCGTGCGCGCCATCGAGCATACCGCCGAATTCCCCTTTACGCACCTGAAGTACCTCGACCCCACCCTGCCTGTGCAGGTCGAGCTGCTGGCCTGGTCGCCGTTCATCCCCCACGACCACGTTGCATCCTCCACCCCCGGCGCGGTCTTCGATTTCACCCTCACCAGCCAGACCGGTGAGCCGCTCGACGTCAGTCTCCTGCAAATCACCAGCAACCTGGCGGGGTTCGACCAGACCCCCGATTACGCGCCCGAACACAACCTCGAAATGACTCCGGCGGGCATCATTGTTCGGATGAAAGGCGGGCGCGACCCGCGCAGCCCGGCGACCGGCGAGATGAGCGTCTTCGCCGCCGCCCGCGCCGACCAGTCCATCTCCGCCGTTTCGTGCAACCCCTATTTACAAAATCTGTATCATTCGTTTTACACTACCGGCACGCTTGATGGCCCGCGTATTCCCCCGCGTCTTCCGCGCGAGGAATATCACTTTTCGGCGCAGAACGCGCCAATGTTCCGGGACCAGTCGTTCATCAGCGTACACACCAGCCTCCGGCCGGGCGAATCGGTTGAAATCCGCACCGGTCTTGCCTGGTATTTTCCCAATCACTATGACCGTTTTGGCGTCTATGTTGGCAAGTTCTACGAAAACCGCTTTGCGCATTCGGGCGAGGTGGCCGCTTACCTCCTGAACGAAGCCGACGCTCTCAAAGCCCGCTCACGCGCCTGGACCAATTCCATCCTCGATTCCGACCTCGACCCCGCCCTGGCGCTGGCCCTGCTCGACCAGGCCAACACGCTCTTCAAATCGTCCTGGTACAGCAAAGACGGCAGATTCTTCCTGTGGGAGGGTCTCGGTCAGGGCGGCATGAACACGGTAGACGTGGAACATTATGGCTCGTTTGGCGTGGCGCTGCTCTTCCCTGGCTTGCGGGTCATCGCCCTCGACCTCATTCAGGCCGCCCAACGTCCCAACGGCCAGGTGGCGCACGCTTACCAGCGCAATATCCGTTCCCAGGAAATGCCCGAAAGCGAATATCACCGTTGGGATGTCAACCTGCAATACGTCCTGGCGCTCTTCCGCGATTGGCGCTGGAGCGGCGACCCCGACCTTCTGCGCCATCACTGGCAAAGCGCCCGGCGCGCGCTGGCCTTCGTCCAATCGCTCGACCGGCTTGGAATTGGCCTGCCCTTCACCGAAGGCGGCATTACCTATGACCACTGGCACATGGTCGGCGTGGTGGCGTATATGTCTGACCTGTATCTGGTTGCCCTGCAAGCCGCCAAAACGATGGCCGAAGCGCTCGGTGAACATGACTTGGCCGCCGATTGTCAGGCGCGCTGGGAGACGGGGCGCGCATCCTTTGAGCGCCTGTTCTGGCAGGGAGATTACTACAAAGCCGTCCTGCGCGAGGCCGAAGCCGCCGGAGGCGAAGACGCTCGCCTGAACCTGCTGGCCGCCAAACCGATTGACCTGGGCCTGCACACCGACGCACTCAACGGCGAAGCCTTTGCTCTGCTCACCGGCTTGCCGCGCGCGCTCGATCCGCAGCGTGTCTGCGCCATGCTGCGCGCCATTCTGACTTACAACGTCAACGTAGATGGCCGCTTCCTGGCAAACGGCAGCTGCCCCAATGGAGAATTCCCCGATGAATGGCCGTTTTCGCAATGGCAAAACCCCTGGACCGGCACCGAATACTTCTTTGCCGCGCAGCTGTTCGCGGAAGGCATGGAAGAAGAAGCCCTCGGCATCCTTCGCAACGTGTTCGACCGCCTTGACCAGGCTGGCATGCGCTTTCGGCACAACGAATGCGGCGATTTCTATACCCGTGCGCTCGCCATCTACGCTGCCTGGCAGGCCTGGCTGGGCTTGCTGGTGGATGTTCCGGCGCGAAGTCTGCGCCTGAAGCCGAACACTCGCCAGACGGCGCTGCGTTCCCCCTTCCTGTGCGGCACGGCTTGGGGGCGGATGACGATTCGGCGCGGACACCACGACTTCAGCCTGGACATCTCCCTGACCGAAGGCCGTCTGACGCTCGAAAGCGTGGAACTGCCCCTCGCCGCCGCGCCCGTCGCGTCCCTCAACGGTCAGCCGCTCAAAGCGCGCGAAGCCGAAGGCCGAATCATCTTCCACCATCCCATCACCCTCACCCCCGACGACCGCCTGACTATTACCGCGCATCTCTCCTCGCCCTCAATCTAAAATTTGCAATCCCCAATCAGAAAGGACTCCCCTATGACCAAAATTGCTTTCATCGGCGCAGGCAGTCTCGGCTTTACGCGCGGACTGGTGCGCGACATCCTGACCTTCCCGCTTTTGCAAGATGCCACCATCGCCCTGATGGACATCAACCAGGAACGGCTCGATTTTGCCGAGCGTTCCGTCAAACGGATTATCGAAGCCGGCAACTACCCCGCTAAAGTGCAGGCCACCCTCCGCCGCGAGGAAGCCCTGGAAGGCGCGGATGTCGTTCTCGTCACCATCCTGGCCGGGGATGTCAGCGTCTGGCGGCACGATATCGAAATCCCCAAAACCTATGGCGTGGACGTCAACGTCGGCGATACGCGCGGCGTCTCTGGCATTTTCCGCGCGCTGCGCACCATTCCGGTCATGTTGAGCATTGTCCGCGACATGGAACGCCTTTGCCCCGATGCCACCATGCTCAACTACACCAACCCAATGGCGATGTTGTGCCGCGCCATGCAGCGCGAGAGTAAAATTCAACTGACCGGCCTGTGTCACAGCGTGCAGGGGACGGCGGCCATGCTGGCAGGGTGGATTGGCGCCCCCATGAACGAAATTACCTATACCTGCGCCGGAATCAATCACATGGCCTGGTACGTCAAATTTGAGTGGAATGGTAAAGATGCCTATCCACTCATTCGCAAAGCCATCACCGAGCGGCCTGAAGTGTACAACGAAGAAATCGTCCGCAATGAGATGTTCCTGGCGCTGGATTACTACGTCACCGAATCGAGCGGTCACAACTCCGAGTACAACTGGTGGTTCCGCAAGCGTCCCGACCTGATTGAAAAATACTGCACGCACGGCACGGGCTGGAATCCCGGCGAGTACGCTTACATCTTGCGCGAATACGAGCGCCGCGAGACCACCTGGAAGGACGAAGTCAACGATTGGTTCAATCAGCCGGTGGAACTGGAGCGTGGACACGAGTACGCCGCCTACATCATCAACGCTTTGCAGGGCGGCGAGCCGTTCTGCTTCAACGGTAATGTGCCAAATACTGGCCTGGTCGCCAATCTGCCGCAAGGCGCATGCGTGGAAGTGCCGGTTTGGGCCAGCAAAAAAGGACTGGAGCCCGTGCATGTTGGCGCGCTCCCGCCGCAATGCGCTTTGCTGACCAATTTCAGCTCGCAAATCGAAGAGATGGCGGTTGAAGCCGCGCTTACCGGCAACCGGCGGCTGGTGTATCAGGCCATTGCCCACGACCCATTGACTGCCGCCGTCCTCTCGCTGGCCGAAATCCGCGAGATGGTGGAAAAAATGCTCGTCCAGAACGCCCCCTATCTGCCGCAGTTCAAGTAAACTTGTCTCGTTATCCGTGAAAGGACTGCTATGCTTTTCGACCTGCCTCTCGAACAACTCCAAACCTATCTGCCGGAGCGCGGCGAACCTGCCGATTTCGACTCCTTCTGGCAAAAGACCCTCGCCGAAGCGCGCCAGTATCCTCTGGAGGCGCGCTTCGAGCCAGTGGATTACGGTCTGAAACTGATAGAAACGTATGATGTGACCTTTAACGGCTTTGGCGGACAGCCCATCAAAGGCTGGTTCCTGTTGCCGCGCGGCGCAAGCAACGCGCTGCCGGTCATTGTCGAATATCTAGGCTATGGCGGCGGGCGCAGCCTGCCCAACGACTGGCTGGGCTGGGCAGCGGCTGGCTATGCCCACCTGGTGATGGACACGCGTGGACAGGGTTCTGGCTGGAGCCGCGGCGCAACCCCCGATGTGGAATTGCAACCCGGCAACCCGCAAACCCCCGGTTTTATGACGCGCGGCATTCTCGACCCTCACAATTACTATTATCGCCGCGTCTTTACCGATGCTGTTCGAGCCATTGAAGCCGCTCGCTCGCATCCGCTGGTGGATGCAACGCGTGTAGCCGTCATCGGTGGCTCGCAGGGCGGTGGAATTACGCTCGCAGCTGCTGGTCTTGTCCCGGATGTGGCAATTGCCATGCCCGACGTGCCGTTCCTCTGCCACTTTCGCCGCGCCGTTACGCTGGTGGATAGCGACCCCTACCACGAAATCGTGCGCTTTCTGAAAATTCACCGCGACCAGGTCGATACTGTCTTTCAGACTCTGGCTTACTTCGACGGCATGAATTTTGCCGCCCGCGCTAAAGCCGCCGCCTTGTTTTCAGTAGGCATGATGGATACCATCTGTCCGCCCTCTACCGTGTTTGCCGCGTACAATCACTACGCGGGCGAAAAAGACATCCGCATCTGGCAGTTTAACAATCACGAGGGTGGGCAGAGCTTTCAACACCTCGAGCGACTGCGCTTTGTTCAGGCGCGGTTTGCATAGGAAAGCCGGGCATGTTTCATCGTACTGTCTCTCTCGTTGTTTTGCTTGTCCTGCTGGCGGCCTGCGCGCCAGTTTCTTCTCCCCAGACTGCCGCGTCAGTCACTCCTTCCCAGGTTAATCTGCTGGCCGAAACGGCTGAACCCGTTGTTCTCACCGCCATTCCCCCAACCGTTGCGCCAACCCTGCCCGATGGTCAGCGCTGGATGCAACACTTTCGGGAAGACCTGCTTCCCTTTTGGGACCGCCCCGAAGCCCTCGGCAATCCGATAGGAAACTTCCCATCGAAGCGCTGCAATGATGGCGCGTTGTACGATGAACAATCCAACCCCTGCCCCGAAATTGGCGCAAACGGCTGGCTAAAGATGAACCTGGAATACACCGTCTCGCGTTCGCGCCAGACCTATGCTTACGGCGTCGCTTTCCATCTCACCGGCGACCCGCGCTACCTGCAATATGCCAGAGCCGGGGTGGACTACCTGCGCCAGAACGTCTTCGACCGCAAAAACGGCGGGACCTACGCCCTCTGGAATGGCGAAAGCAAATCCTGGGAACCTGGCCCCAAATTCCGCAACCCGCAGGAACTGGCCTATTCCCTGCTTGGCATTTCGTTCTACTATTATCTGACCCGCGACCCGGAAGTCCTGCCCGACATCCTGGCCGTTAAGGATTTTATTTTCGAGAACTACTATAACCCCGACCTGAACGCTCTGCAATGGATGCAGGCTTCGGATGGCAGTCAGACCAATCCGCTGGATAAACGCCTGGTGGCGCAACTGGACAACCTGAACGCTTACATGGTGCTGGTCACGCCGCTTCTGCCTGAGCCAGAGCAAAGTGAGTGGAAAGCCGATATGGTCAAACTCGCCAACCTGATGATGGACGAGTTCTATTCGGAAGAAGATGGCCTGTTCTTCCTGACCGTCAATGACCCCACGCAGAAGAACCTGGAAAACGCTGGTACCGATTTCGGTCACTCCATCAAAGCAATGTGGATGATTTATCACGTCGGGCGCATTGCGGACGTGCCAGACCTGGTCTCGTTTGCCCAAACCAGCGGCCCGCGCATTCTGGAAAAAGCTTATCTTACCGAAAACGGCTCCTGGGCCAATGGTTACGAAGCAGGTGGAAAACTGGTCAAAGACAAGGACTGGTGGATTTACAATGAACTTGACCAGTTTACAATGGAAATGGCGCTCTCCGACCCCTCCCTGGCGCGCTACCTGCCCCAAACCACCGATTATTACTTCCGCTATTTTGTGGACCACGAACACGGCGAAGTCTGGACGACGATTGACAACGCTACCAACCAACCCAAAGCCGATGCCCTGCCCAAAGCCTGGCCCTGGAAGAACGCCTATCACTCCTTTGAACATGCCCTGATAGGCTACATCACCGCACAGCAAATGAATGGGCAACCCGTCATTCTCTATTATGCCTTTCAGGAGAAACCCGCCGAAAGCGCCATTCAGCCCTATTTTCTCTATGGCGACCTGGCAAAACTGGACACCGAACCAAAAGACGGGCTGACCGTTTATCGCGCCGAATTTCAGAACGTTCGCTGACTTGTTCCCCAACCTGAAGCCTGACCGCCCTCCCTCTGTGTTGTCAGGCCTCCCCCAGATTCTCTCCCATTGGAAGATGAGTTGGGGGAGGGAAAAGCCGGTGATTTAATTTTATGAAACCCCAGCCCTTTCTTGAATCCTACTTTATTCACCGCCACCCGCTTCAAACGCTCTGGTTGTTGTTCGATGCCGACCGTCCGCGCCTGGTGCTGGCGGTGATTGCTTTCATCATTAAGCACAGCCCGGTCTGGCTTCTTCCGCTGCTCACAGCCAACATCATTGACGTTGTGGTGTCGCAAAAACCGATTGCTGAACTGTGGTGGAATGCTCTGCTGCTGGCGCTCCTGATTTTCCAGAATATGCCGATGCACGTTCTGTATATGCGTCAGTTGAGTACCGCGCTGCGCTGCGTGGAGACGCGCCTGCGCTCCGGCCTTTCGCGCCAGTTACAGCGGCTCTCCATTGGCTATTTCACCCGCGCCAGCGCCGGGGTACTGCAAACCAAAGTCGTGCGCGATGTCGAAAACATTGAGCAAATGGTACGCACGCTTTTTGATGCCGGTTTAAGCGCGTTGAGCGGTTTGCTTGGCGCGCTGGTCATCACCGCCATCCGCGTGCCAGCCTTCCTGCCGTTCTTTCTGGTGGTCGTGCCGGTTTCTGCCTTTCTGGTGCAAACCATGCGGCGCGGCCTGGCCGAGCGCAACCAGGAATTTCGCAGCCAGGTGGAACGCATGGCCGCCCGTCTGACCGAAATGACCCATCTGATTCCCATCACCCGCGCCCACGGCCTGGAGCAGGACGAGCTGGAACGGGTGGACGAAACTCTCTCCAATGTCCGAAAAGCCGGGCTGGAACTGGATATGCTCAACGCCGTTTTCGGCTCGCTCTCGTGGGTGACGTACAGCATGTTCAACATTTTGTGCCTGGTGGCTGCTGCCTGGGTGGCCTACCATCAGATTTTGCCCATTACGGCGGGCGATGTGGTCATGTTGAGCGGCTATTTTGCCAGCCTCACCGGGGCGGTGATGGCTTTGGTCAACCTCGTACCGCCCATCAGCAAAGGGATGGAGTCGATTCGCTCGGTGGGCGAAGTGCTGAAAGCCCCCGACCTGGAACAAAACGAGGGCAAACTTCCGGTGGAATCCGTGTGCGGCGCGTTCCGTTTCGAGAACGTTTCCTTCCACTATCCCGATACCGACGTGTCGGCGATTACCGATTTCTCGCTGGAAGTCCCCGCCGGGCAGAACGTGGCGTTCGTCGGCCCTTCCGGAGCGGGTAAATCCACCATCCTGAACCTGGTTATCGGCTTCATCCGCCCCACCTCCGGGCGAATCTTGCTCGATGGACGCGACATGAACACGCTCGACTTGCGTACCTATCGCCGCTTTGTCTCGGTTGTGCCGCAAGAGTCGATTCTCTTCGAGGGGACGGTGCGCGACAACATCACCTACGGACTCTCGAATGTATCCGATTCTCAGGTCGAAGCCGCTCTGCGCGATGCCAACGCCTGGGAGTTCGTCCGCGAAATGCCCTATGGTTTGGAAACCCACGTTGGCGAGCGCGGCGCGAAACTCTCTGGCGGGCAAAAGCAGCGATTGGCGATTGCTCGCGCGCTCATTCGCAATCCGCGCATTCTCATTCTCGATGAAGCCACCTCGGCTCTCGATACCGAATCAGAAGCCCTCATTCAGCAAGCCCTGGCGCGTCTGATGCGCGGACGCACCACTTTCATTGTTGCCCATCGCCTGTCCACCATCCGCAATGCGGATAAAATTGTCGTCCTCAAACAAGGGCGGATTGTTGAAGCCGGCACGCACGAAGAACTATTGCAGTACGGCGGCGCTTATGCCAGCCTTCAGGCCGGTCAGGGAATGATACTGCAAAAAAGTTTGCCAGGAGAGTGACCACCAATTTCTCATCCACTCCTGCCCCCAAAAGGTCTTTTCGGCATTCAAAATCCTGCGTTTATTCCACGCCGCCGAGTGATTGACAGTTATGAGCCAGGAAATAAGGACACAAAATCATGCCCTACACCCACCCCAACATTCCATTTCAGTCTATCCCTGGTGATGCGGCGACGGTCACTGGGCCGCAAGTGCGATTCACGGTGCTGACCAGCCGCCTGTTGCGTCTGGAATACAGCCCCCAAGACCGTTTTGAAGACCGCCCCAGTCAGGCGTTCTGGTATCGCAATCAGCCTGTCCCAGAGTTTACCTGCAGGCAAGACGAACAAACCATCGAAATCAACACCGGCGACCTGCGCCTGGTGTATCAGGTCTCGCCGCGCGGCTTTTCGCGCGACACTCTCAGCATCCAAATCCGCGCCACTGGCGGCACCTGGCGATTCGGCGATTATGACTACCTGAATCTGCGCGGCACAGGCCGCACCCTCGATGGCGCGGATGGCGCGATTGAACTCGAACAGGGTTTGCTCTCACGCAGCGGCTGGGCAGTAGTGGATGACTCAAACAGCCTGGTCTTCGATGAAACTGGCTGGCTGACAGCCCGCTCCGAGTCGGGCAATCTCGACCTGTACTTTTTCGGCTACGGGCAGGAATACCAGGACTGCCTGCAAGACTACTTCAAAATCAGCGGCAATGTCCCGCTTGTCCCGCGCTGGATTTTAGGCAACTGGTGGAGCCGTTATTGGGAATACACCCAGGATGAACTGCGCGACCTGATGTTGCAATTTCGTCAGCGCGAGGTGCCGCTCTCGGTCTGCATCATCGACATGGACTGGCACATCACCAAAACCGGCAACCACAGCAGCGGCTGGACCGGCTACACCTGGAACCGCGCTCTGTTTCCCAATTACCCCGGCTTTCTGAAGTGGCTGCGCCAGGAGATGGGCTTGCGAGTCGCTCTCAATCTGCATCCTGCCGATGGCGTTTGGCCGCACGAGGAGATGTACCCTGAAATGGCGCGCCGCATGGGCATTGACCCCCAAAGCGGTCAACCCGTTGATTTCGACATCGCCGACCCCGAATTCACGCGCCATTACTTTGAAGTCTTGCATCACCCTTACGAAGAGCAGGGCGTTGACTTCTGGTGGCTCGACTGGCAGCAAGGCACGCGCATCGCTCACTCACGCCACGAACTGGCAAAGAAACTCGACCCGCTCTGGTGGCTCAACCACCTGCACTTCTACGACCTGGGGCGGGATGGCAAACGTTCTTTCATCTTCTCGCGCTGGGGCGGACTGGGCAGTCACCGCTACCCGATTGGCTTCTCCGGCGACAGCGTGGTCTCGTGGAAATCGCTGGCGTTTCAGCCCTATTTCACCGCCACTGCCGCCAACGTCGGCTTTGGCTGGTGGAGTCACGATATCGGCGGGCATATGTACGGCATTGAAGAGCCGGAACTCTACGCCCGCTGGGTGCAATATGGCGTTTTCAGCCCAATTTTGCGCCTGCATTGCACCAAAAATTCCTATCAGGACCGCGCGCCCTGGGCATTTGGCGAAGATACCTTCCGGGTGGTGCGCGCCGCCTTGCAGCTGCGCCACGCCCTGATTCCTTACATCTACAGCATCGCCTGGCAATTCAGCCAGGGCGGGTTGCCGCTGTGCGCCCCCATGTATCATGCCCATCCCCGCGCGCGAGACGCTTACGACTGCCCGAACCAATACCTGTTCGGCGACCAATTGCTGGCAGCCCCTTTCGTTGCCCCTCGCGACGCCGATACCTGCCTGAGCCAGGCTTCCATCTGGCTGCCGCCTGGCAACTGGTACGGATTCTTCGATGGCGAACCCTTCAGCGGCGACCGCTGGCAGACGGTTTATGGCACGCTCGATGAGATACCGGTTTTTGCCCGCGCTGGCGCCATTGTCCCGTTAACCGTGCATCCGCAACTCTCTGGCGCTGACCTGCCTGACCATCTGAGCGTTAAAATTTTCCCCGGCGCCAATGGGGCCTTCACGCTATACGAGGATGACGGTCAGAGCCAGGCCTACCGCCAGGGCGAATATAGCCTGATTCGTTTCTCGCAAACCTGGGAGACATCGCGCCAGGTCTTTCAAATCGAAGCCGCCCAGGGTGACACCCGGCACCTGCCTCCGCATCGCGTCTTCGACCTGCGCTTCCAGTCTATCCGCCAGCCAGAGACGATTCTGGTATGGCTCAACGGGCAGACTCAAGAAGTCCGCGCCGCGTGGGACGCCTCCCGCTCCGAACTGACTATCAGCGGCTTGCAACTCACCCCTACCGACCACTTGGAAGTTGAACTGATCATCTCAACCGGGGAATTGCTGGCCGAACCTGACCGGCGCGAGGCAAAATTCCGCCATCGCCTGCGCGCTTTACGGTTGGCAAGCGGCGTTAAAGGACAAATTGAAGGACAATTGCCCGAACTGCTTGCCAACCCCAATCGTTTGGGCGCTTTTGCACGCCATCTCACCGCATCCCAATTCGCCGCTTTATCGGATGCGCTTTGGAACGGAAGCACTCCCTCTTTCTAAAGGCACAAGCCATGCAAAAACATCTCGAACTCACCCGTCAGCGCGTCCAGAATTTTGCCCAAAAAATCAGCGAACTGTTCTACACCGCCAGCGCGCCTGTCCAAATCAGTGCTTTCCCTGCGCCGGGGCGCATTCCCTATGCCGAGGCCATGCGCGGCAACTTCACTCCCATTTCGGTGGGTCACAGGTTCGCTCCGCTCTGGTCCACCCATTGGGTTCGGGTCGAAATCGAAATCCCTGCCCATTGGCAGGGACAGGAAGTTCACCTGCGCTGGGACTCAGCCTCCGAAGCCTGTGTGTGGGGCGCGGGCGTCCCGCTCCAGGGGTTGACCGGCTCGTTCAACGGCTGGCAGGCCGAACCCATTCGCACCGCGTTTTGCCTGTCGAAGCAGGCCCAGGGTGGCGAGCGGCGCGAACTCCTCATCGAAGTCGCCTGCAACGGGCTGTTTGGTCTGGCAAACGAGGCCTTTAACCCGCGCATTGGCGAATTGCGTCAGGCTGAACTTGCCATCTTTAACCGCCCGGCCTGGGATTTATATTGGGATTTGAAAGTCATCGCCGATATGGCGCTGCACCTGCCCGCCAACACCCCGCGCGCGGGTCAGGCGCTTTACGCCGCCAACCAGATGGTCAACCTGATTCGGCTGGATGACCCCGCCACCTGGCCCGCCGCCCGCCAGGTGGCCGCGCGCTTCTTCGCCGCCCACAACGGCGACGGACAGCATAACCTGTCTGCGGTTGGGCATGCCCATATCGATACCGCCTGGCTGTGGCCCATTGCCGAGACGGCGCGTAAAAGCACGCGCACCTTTGCCAGCGCCGTTAGCCTGATGGATGAGTACCCCGAATACATCTTTGCCTGCCCGCAAGCCCAACAACTGCAATGGATGAAAGACCAGCACCCGGCGCTCTATGAGCGCATTCGGGAGAAAGCCCGCGCCGGGCAGTTTGTGCCAGTCGGCGGCGCCTGGGTTGAGCCAGATTGCAACCTGCCCTCCGGCGAATCGCTTGCGCGTCAGTTCTTGTACGGTCAGCGCTTTTTCGAGCGTGAGTTTGGCCTGCGCTGCCATGAATTTTGGAACCCGGATGTTTTTGGCTACAGCGGCGCGCTGCCCCAAATTATGAAACTGGCGGGCATCCGCTATTTTCTTACCCAAAAACTCTCCTGGAATCAGTTTAACAAGCCTGCCAGCCACACCTTTTTGTGGGAAGGCATTGACGGTTCCCGCATCCTCACTCATTTTCCGCCTGCCGATACCTACAATTCGCTGGCCAATGTCGAGCAGGTGCTTTATCACGTCGGCAACTTCAAAGACCACGAGCGCGCCAACGAGAGTTACCTGCTCTTTGGCTATGGCGATGGCGGAGGCGGCCCGACCGCTGACATGCTCGAACAACTGCGCCGCATGGCCGATGTGGACGGTTTGCCGCGCACCGAAATCCGCGCACCGGGTGCCTTTTTTGCCCGCTGCGAAGCCGACCTGAAAGACCCTCTGGTGATGGTGGGAGAATTGTATTTTGAACTGCATCGCGGCACCTACACCACTCAGGCGCGGAACAAGAAATTCAATCGCCAGTCTGAACTGTTGTTGCGGGATGTCGAGATTCTTTCAGCCCTGGCATTGACCACGCGTGGAGCGGACTACCCGGCGACTGTTCTCGAAAAACTATGGAAGTTGGTGCTGACCAATCAGTTCCACGACATCATCCCCGGCTCTTCCATTGGCGAGGTCTACGTCGATTCGACTCGCGACTATGAACGGGTTCTATCCGAAGGGCAAGCCCTGCGTGAAAACGCCCTGCAAGCCCTGCTTCCGCCCGCCGCTGCAGACGCGCCGGAAAAGGTCTTTGTCTTTAACACCCTGGGTTTTGCGCGCCGCGAGGTGCTTGAACTCCCCGACGGCCTGCCCGGCGCGCAACCCCTGGCAGATGGAAAATGCCTGGGCGTTGTCTCCGCTCCGGCGCTGGGTTACAGCATTCAGACGCCGGGCGAGGCTGTCGCGCTGGTTACGCTTTCGGAAAGTGAAAGCGGTTTCAGACTGGAAAATGAGCGCTTGCGCGCCGAATTCAACCGCCAGGGCGGGCTGACCAGTCTGATTCATAAACCGACCGGGCGCGAGTGCATTCAGCCTGGCGCGGCGGGCAATACCTTCGTCCTTTACGAAGACCTGCCCAATAGTTGGGACGCCTGGGATGTGGATATCTTTCACCTGGAGAAGAAAACGGTCCTGGGTGGGGCGGCGCGGGCGCAGGTGCTTGAGCGTGGCCCGCTGCGGGTTGCCCTGGCGTTTGACATTCCGCTTTCGCCGCGCAGTCACCTGCGCCAGGTGGTCTCGCTGGACGCTCTTTCTGCCCGTCTGGATTTCGCCTGCCAGGTTGACTGGCATGAGCGCCACCAGTTCTTGAAGGTGGAGTTTCCGCTCCATTTGCGCGCCGCTTCGGCGACCTATGAAATTCAGTTTGGGCATGTCGAGCGCCCGACGCATTTCAACACCTCTTATGACCTGGCGCAATTTGAAGTGCCAGCCCACAAATGGGCAGACCTTTCGGAGCCAGATTTTGGCGTGGCGCTGCTGAATGATTGCAAATATGGCTATGCCGCGCATGGCAACGTGTTGCGCCTGTCGCTTTTGCGCGCCCCTACCAGCCCCGACCCCGAAGCCGACCAGGGGCAGCACCAGTTCCGTTTCGCGGTCTTCCCGCATGAGCATGGCCCGCAGTCTGGCGGGGTAACGGAGGAAGCCTATTGCTTTAATGTGCCGCTTTTGACGGCCAAAAGTTGCGGGTCAGACCTCCAGCAAAGTTTTTTCACGCTTGACCACCCCGCCCTGATTATCGATACCATCAAAAAAGCGGAGGAGAGTGATGCGCTCATCTTGCGTTTGTACGAGGCGCGCGGCACGCGTGGGCAGGCGCGCCTGACCAGCCCGCTGGCGGTCAGGACTGCCGCGCTGGTGAACCTGCTCGAAGATGAACTTGCTCCGCTCCTGTGGCAGGATGGCCTGGAGTTCGATTTCAGGCCCTTTGAGATAATTTCTCTGCGTTTGTCATTACAGCCTCCACTATAATGCCTGCTATGCAACAGGGATTTTTAGAAAAACTGCCGCCATTTCTCCGCACCATTTGGGTCGCCTTTTTGCATTGGTGGGATGACCTGGTAATGCAATCGGTCATGAGTTTGCTGTGGAGTTTATCCTGGTTGACGGTGGTTTTGGGCCCGCCGCTTACATTTGGCATTTACTATGTCCAGAGTCAGTATGTGCGCGGCGAAAACCCCGGTCTGCCCGGCCTGTGGCAGGGCGCGCGCAAATACTTTTGGGTCAGTTGGCAATGGATGTTGGGGAACCTGTTTGTTGCGGTCGTGTTTTATGCCAGCATCGACGCCTATAACCGGATTGGAGGACTGGCCGCCAGCGTTGGACATGACCTGACCCTGCTGGTGATTTTGGTCTGGTTCATCAGCCAGTTTTATGCCATCCCCTTTTTGATGCTGCAGGAAGGCCAACCTTCCCTCTGGCGCGCCTGGCGCAACAGTCTGTTGCTCACTCTGGCTTCGCCTTTTTATCTGCTTGGTTTGCTCGTCTTTCTGGCGCTGTTTGGTCTCGTCAGCCTGCTTCTGGTCTTTCCGGTCGTGCTTGGATTCATCACCATGCTGAGTATTCTGGCTGCCCAGGCCCTGCGTGACCGTCTGGAGACTTTTCAAGCCCTGACAGCATCTGAGCAAAACATTTCGCGCAAGTAGTTTGTGGCGCGCGCCTGATGCGCGCGGCGAGGCCTTTTTGAGACAGCATTTGCGCCGTCATGCGCCTTATGCCAGGCGCGCTTTTTCGCATCGCCAACCGCGCAGGGCCTCCAACCAGGCCTGTTTGACCGTTTCGCTGGCGGTTTCCAGCCCGGGCAGGGGATTCTTCAGCCCGTAGCGCTCATATTTGTCGTTGCCGATGTTGTGATAGGGCAGAAGTTCTATGCCCGCCAGGCGGGGGTATTGGCGGTCGAGGGCGGCAATGCCGGCCAGGTGTCCGGGGTCGTCGTTGACGCCAGGGATGAGCGGACAGCGCAACAGGATGGACGCGCCGTTTTGGTAGAGAAAATCCAGGTTAGAAAGTATGAGGGCGTTGTCTGCGCCGGTCAGGCGGCGGTGTGTTTCGGGGTCGGTGGCTTTGTAATCGAAAAGGAACAGGTCCACCAGCGGAAGCGCGCTCTGATAGGCGCGTTGGCTGGCCCAGCCGCAGGTCTCCAGGCAGGCATGAATCCCCTCTGCTTTGGCGGCTTTCAGCAGTTCGAGGGTAAATTCTATCTGGAGCATGGGTTCGCCGCCGGTGATGGTCAGCCCACCGCCGGATGTTTCGTAAAAGCGGCGGTCTTTGCGAATTTCGGCCATCACTTGCTCCACGCTCATCTCTGTTCCGGCCACTTTGAGCGCATTGAACAGGCATGCCTCCACGCAGCGCCCGCATTGCTGGCACAGGGAGCGGTCGTAGCGGTGAATTTCACCTTTTGGCGGGCTGCTGGCGGGCAGGGTTTGGTGCGCCCCTTGCTCACAGATTCGGACGCATTCCCCGCAGGCGACGCACGCTTCGGGGCGGAAGGAAATCTCGCGTCCGCGCGATTGCGATTCGGGGTTGTGACACCACAAACAGCGCAACGGACAGCCTTTGAGGAAGACTGCTGTGCGAATGCCCGGGCCGTCATGCAGGGAGGTGCGCTGAATATCGAAGAGAATACCGGGAGTCATGAGCAAAGTAACAGGTGCGAGGGGGCAGGTATCAAGTGCCAGGCGCGCGGCAAGGTCTGACGACCTGACAGCTGACACTTAAATACCTGATACCCCTAATACAGCGTCTTCATCAACAAATCCTGCTGAATTTCTGGAGCCAGTTCCACAAAGCGCGCGCTGAAGCCGCCCACGCGGACGATGAGATTGCGATGCGATTGGGGGTCTTTCAGCGCGTTTTCCAAATCGCCGCGTCCAACGACGGTTATCATGGCTTGCGCGCCGCCATTCTGAAAATAGGTCTGGAGCAGGGCCTGCACTTTGGGCAATTGTTCGCGGAACAATGATTTGCTGAACTTCATGTTTTGCGTATAACCAGCATGGACAGAGGGGTCAGCCTTTGTCAGCGAGTTGAGCATGGCGGTCACGCCCTGGGTGTCGTTTCCGGCAGTGGGGGTGTTGCCGTTGGCGAGCGGCTTGCCTGCTCTGCGTCCTTCTGCCGAGGCAATGGTCTGCCCGCCCAGGTTGACGTTCATGTAATTGTTGATGTTGACAATCAGGAAGTAATCCAGCCCGACGCGCTCTGCCTGGCGCATGGTAGCGCGCGCCACATGGTCCGAGACGCGGCAGAGCATGTCATCGGCTGCGGGGTCGTCATTGCCGAATTTGGGGCAGGCCAGCATCAGGCGGCGTTCGCGCTCATAGCCCTCGAAGTCGGCGTCCAGCGCGGCGACCAACTGCTCCAGCGTGAGCAGTTTGCGGTCATAGACCAGGCGCTTGATGGCGGTCAGGCTGTCGGCAGCGTTGACCATGCCATACGTTTCGATAAGTCCGCCCTGGTAGCGCGCGCCCCCGCCCAGCAGGGATTTTCCGCGCGCAATGCAGTCATCGTAGAGCATGGAGCAATACAGAAAGGCGGCCTGTTCGGCTTCGGTATCCACTTCCAGTTGGTGACGCTCGGCCAGCTTTTCGATGTAATATTCCATCTGGCGGGCATAGGCAGACCAGAGGGAGTCGAAAGTGGGAAACGCGCCCCCGTCCCTCACCCCTGGTTCCTCTCCCTGTGTGAGAGGGGGATTTGATGGTTGGGGAGTGAAGGAAAACCCGATGACTTCTCCCGTTTGCATATCACGTCCGCCGTGCAGGACGACTTCGAGATTCTTGAGCAGGTTGAGCGAGCAGTTGGGCGAGCCGACGCTGCGATGGTCGAGGGCGTATTCACCGCAGCCGTAGGGCAGATACTGTTCGGCTTCTTTGGTGGGTACGCGGAAGGCGCTCGATACCGCCGGGACGTTCACGTCATCGTTGTAAAGCATGGGGAAGGTGCGCCCTGCGCCAATGACCTGGAGCGCCTTGTCCATCAGCGCCGGGTTTTGGCCCTGGTAAAAGCGCAGGGTCAGTTGTGGTTCGATTTCAATCACCGTGCGGGTAGCTTCCATGGCGACCAGCGCGAAGCGGTCCGCATTGGTCTCGTTGGGGCGTCCGCGCCCGCCGAGATAAACCCGCCCGTTGAAGACCGTCTGGCGGGCGGCAATCAGCCGCCAGAGCGATTGGGTGAGTGCCAGGGCTTCGGCCTCGCTCAGTCGTCCCGAATCGATGTCGGCGGCGTAGAAATCGCCCAGGTAAACATCCATGCGTCCATAGTTAACCGTGCCGGAGACGAGCGCATACAGCCATGCCAGTTGCGCGGCTTCGCGGAAGGTCTCTGGCGCGCGAATGGCGATGTTCTCCAGAACCTGGCGCATTTCGCCGCCCGTCTGTACGGCATACATGCGCATAATTTCCACGAACAGGTCGAGCGCCAGGTCCATGCCCTGGTAGAGAGGCAGGTCGCCGTTGGCGCAGCGGGCTTTGGCAATTTCGGCGCGCAGGCCCGGAATACCCAGCCGGACGAGTTTTTCAAAATCTAGCAGGGTGCCAGCCAGGCGTCCGCCCATTTCGGCGACGTGGTTGGAGGTGGCCTTCCGGGTTTCCTCCGGCATACGGCGCAGGAGATGACCGTCAATTGTGGCTTCGTCCCGCCAGAAGTCGAGCATGGACTGGACGCGGGCGCGTTCGTCGGGTTGGAGTTCAGCGAGGCGGGGAGTAATCCGCTCGGCGTGGCAGTAGTAAATTGGGCCGCCGGAAGCCAGTTCCAGGCTGAATCCGACTGCCGCGTGGCGCATGCGTCCCACCAACAGGTCATCGGGCTGGGGCGGGTCGAAGAGCGGCGGCAAAAGCACCCACAGGCAGTGCGCTTCGCGCAGGGCGGGGTCATCGCGCAGATGCCGCTGGTAGGTTTCGGTAAAAGCCAGTTCAAGGTCAAAGGGAGTTTTCATCGGTTATGTTCCGGTCACGAATAAAGAAACCTGGCGAACCGTCTCGGAACTGCCGCCGACCATGAGAAGAAATTTGCCGGGTTCGACCACCGGGCGCATGTCTTCACCCAGGAATTGCAATTGTTCCGGGCCAACCGGGAAGGATACGGCGCGGGTCTCGCCCGGCTGAAGCGTGATGCGCTCAAAGCCTTTGAGCAGTTTCACCGGGCGGGTGACGCGCCCGCTTAAGACATCCCGAATGTAGAGCTGGACGACTTCATCTCCGGCGCGTTCTCCGCTGTTGGTCACTTCCACTGTCAGGGTGGCGGTTTCGCCGGGGCCGATGGCGGCTTTATCCAGGCGCGGTTCGCCGTATTCAAAAGTGGTGTAACTCAACCCATGCCCAAAGGGAAAGAGTGGTTTAATCTCGCTGAACAGGTAGCCGCGCCGCGCCGAGGGCTTGTGATAGTAATAGGCCGGAATCTGCCCGACCGAGCGCGGAAAGGTGATGGGCAGTTTGCCGCCGGGGTTGGTCTCGCCGAACAGGACTTCCGCAACCGCGCGACCGCCCTCCTGACCGGGATACCAGGCTTCGAGAATGGCCGGAACGCGTTCGGCGGTGCTGGCCGGGCGTCCGTTGATGAGCAGCAGGATGACCGGCTTGCCGGTGCCATAGACCGCCCGCAGCAGTTCTTCCTGACTGCCGGGAAGGTCCAGGCTGTCGCGGTCGCCCAGGTGTTGCACCGACCAGCCCTCGCGGCAGGTTTGTTCGTTGTCGCCCAGCGCCAGCAGGACGACATCTGCTCTTTGGGCGGTCTGAACGGCTTCGGCAATCAATTCCGCGTCCCGCGCCGGGTCGGCAGGGATGACTTCATCTTTCACCCACAGGTTGGCGGCGGTGCCGGGGGATTGGGTCAACCCGCAACCTTCGGCGTACAGGATTTGGAGGGAGTCACCTGCTTTTTGACGGATTCCTTCCAGCACCGAAACCGGCTGAATCGGGTCGCCGCTATAGCCGCCCAGTCGCACTGCCGCCGCGTTTGGCCCAATGACGGCCAGCGAGCGCAGTTTTGACTGGTCGAGCGGCAACAGGCCGCCCTCGTTCTTGAGCAGGATGATGGATTTGCGCGCCGCTTCCAGCGCCAGGGCGCGGTGTTCGGCACAGTTGGTGATGTTGACGGCGGTTTCCTCGTCCACGAAGGGATTCTCGAACAACCCCAGCAGGAACTTGACCCGCAGGATTTTTGTCACTGCCGCGTTCAGCCGTTCAAGCGGGACTTTGCCTGCCTCGACAGCCTGTTCCAGCGTGCGGAAACACTGCCCCAGTTCGGCATCTACGCCGCTCAGGAAGGCTTTTTGCGCTGCTTCGGCGGCATCGGCGGCCACAAAATGCAGGCGGTAGAGGTCATCCACGCCCCAGCCATCGGAAATGACGAAGCCCTCGAAGCCCCATTCGCCGCGCAGCAGGTCTTTGAGCAGCCATTCGTTCACATGCGCCGGAATGCCGTTGATTTCGTTGTATGAAGCCATTACCGCGCCAATTTTGGCCTCGCGCACCACGGCCTCAAAGGGCGCGAAGAGTTCCTCGCGCAGCGTTCGCTCGGCATAGTTGGCAGGCGCGCAATTGGTGCCCCCTTCAGGCTGACCGTGCGCGCAGAAATGCTTGGCGGTTGCCAGCACTTTTTCCGGCGCGCCGTTAAAGCGTTCGCCCTGAAATCCGCGCACCGCCGCCACGCCCAGCCGCGAGACGAGATAGGGGTCTTCGCCGTAGGTTTCCTCCGTGCGCCCCCAGCGCGGGTCACGGGCCACATCCAAAACGGGCGAAAGGACATAGTGCGCCCCGCGCGCCCGCATTTCCCGCGCCACTGCGCTGAAGATACGCTCGTGCAGGGAAACATCCCAGGCTGAGGCCAGCCCAATGGCCTGCGGAAAACTGGTTGCGCCGTTTGCCATGTAGCCGTGCAACCCCTCGCCGAAAACCAGAGCCGGAATGCCCAAACGGGTTTCTTCACGCAAATAGCGCTGAATTTCGTTGACAAACCGCACGCTTTCGCGGATATCGTGCCTGTGGTGAAATGAATTGACTATTCCCAGCCCATTGGGGAAGTTCTGGCGCAGCCGGTCGGAGAGACTTTCGCCCGCTGGAAGTTCCAGCCCGAAATCGGTGTGCAGTTGGGCGCACTTTTCAGCCAGGTTCATGCGCGCCAGCAAATCGGCGATTCGGTCTTCGATGGACAGGGAGGGGTTACGATAGGGGAAGGTTTGTGTCATCAGTCCTCAATAGAAATTGACCCATACTGTTTGGGGAAAGCTGCCTCGCCCCGGAAATTTTCCAGTTTCAGGCCGCTTATGCCACGGCTGGAGAGGGCGTGCCGGTATTCTTCGGCAGGATTCTCGCCCCAGCGCACTTCGCAGTGGCGCAGGGTGATGTTTTGGGCGTTGCACAGGCAAAAGCCATCGGTTGGCTGGAGCAGGGAACCCGCTTCGAGGTCGTTTCCCTGGTCCGAGGGGCAGGGACGCCGGTCGTAGCGCGCGCCCGGCCATTTGGAATGCCGCGCCAACTCGATTTGCACATTCTCGAACAAAACGTCCTGCACGCGGTCAGGCGTCCAGCCTTCGAGATACACGCCCGTCTCGCTTCGGCACAGGAGATTGACGAAGCGGATGTTGCGCACCTGCCCAATGCCGCGCTCGCTGTCCCAGGGGACGGCGCTGACGCAAATCGGTTCGCCGCTGCCCCACCAGGCATGGTGAAAGCGGCGCGTTTCGATGACCATGTTCGAGAACAAGACGTTTTCGATGTCGCTGCCTTCGCCCAGGCGCACCGCCACCCCGCGATGACTGCCCTTGATGACGCACGAATCGAAGATGATGTCGCGCATGGGGGCGCGACACTCCACGCCCACGCACAACGCAATCGAGGTGGACATGAGCGTGCAATTGCTGACTACAATGTTCTCGCACGCATCGCCCCAGGCCGCCGTTTCCTGGCAGGTTTTCAGCACAATGCAATCATCGCCGCTAACGATGTGGCAATTGCTCACCCGCGCATTGCGGCAGCGGTCCAGGTCAATGCCGTCGCTGTTGGGCAGTTTCAGGTCGTTTTGGATGCGGATTCCGTCTATCAGGATGTCGTCACAGCCTGAAAGGCGCACCGTCCACAATGCGCCGTCGCGGATGGTCAGGTCGCGGAAGGTGACGCTGCGGCAGCCGAACAGGCAAAAGGTGAAAGGCCGCTGAGGTTTCATTTTATAGATGTAGCCCAGGTCTTCCTGCACGAAGAAGCGACCGCCGCCATCAATCACGCCCAGGCCGGTGAAGGCAATGTTTTCGGCGTTCTCGCCGGTGATGAAGAGGATTTCGCCGGGGTGGGTCTCATCCACCGCGCCGCCGGTCAGCGCCCCAGCGTAGAGTTTGCGGGGGTAATTGGCAGGCTCCGGGCTGGCTTGCAGGGTTGCGCCCGCTTCGAGGTGCATTTCGACATGCGATTTCATCACCAGCGAACCGGCGCGGAAGGTTTTGCCCGCTGGCAGCAGAACGCGCCCGCCCCCGCTGGCGGAGCAGGCGTCAATGGCGGCCTGCACCGCCGCCGTATCATCGGCCCGGCCATCGCCGAGCGCGCCAAAATCGAGGGGATTGTAGAGGGTCATGGGTTCAGCCTTTCGAGCAGGTGGTCGTAGAAGGCGTCCAGGTTGCGCCAGCGTAGGGCGGCCAGCACTTCGTCGCCGTTGGGGTCGGGCAGGGTCAGGCCGTCCTCCGTGATTCTCAGGCGGATTTTTTCCATTTCGAGCAGGTCAAAGCAATAGGCCAGGTATACGGCTACTACGTCGAACAGGGTGGATGATTTCGAGTCGGTGTAATCCACCGTCATCCATGTTACCAACTTCGACCAGATTTGGTAGTTTTCGATGAGCGCCCGGAGCGCCAGGTTGGGGGAGCGGTACACGCGCTGATACCGTTCGCCGTCCAGCACGACCAGGCCGCAGGTATCGAGCGGGGTGATGACCTTCTCCAGCCAGGGCGCGGCAAAGACTTTCCGCAGGGATGTGACATCGTAGCGGACGTTCGACTCCGGCGCCGCGCCGGGTTTGCCATCATAACCGAGGTAGATACTGCCGTGCATGCCCACAAAACAGCACTTACTGGCAATATCGGGATTGCGCTCCAGGGCGCGGGCGATGTTGGTGGCAACCCCAATCGAAATAACGGTCACAGGCTCCGGTGAGTCGGCTATCACATCCAGCATGGCTTGAACCCCATCGGGGGCAATCGTGCCAGGGTAGGAATCAATGTCAAATCCATCCAGCCAGGGCTGTTGGAAGTTGAGCGAACCTTTGGGGTTGCCGATGCCAATGCCAATCGGGATGTCCGTCCGCCCGGCACTTTGCAGGAATTTCGCGGTCAGGTGGGCGCGGTAGGTCGTGTCGCCGCTGACGGTGGTTATCAGGCGCGGCTCGAGTTCCGGGCAGTTCAGGAGCATGGCGAGCGCCCAGGTGTCGTCAATATCCGTGCCGATGTCGGTATCCAGAATGACGGGGATTTTGTTCATGGCTGCGCGTCTAAAACAAGCACCCAATCTGGCCCGCCGAGCGGGGAGATGAACGTCACAATTTCCTGGGGAAACTCGCCGATGGGATGACTCACGCCCGCGCGCGGGTCGTACCATTGGGCGTTTACCCGCCCGGCCAGCAGACGCAAATCCACCTCGAGACTTTGTCGGGCTAATGGGAAATAAACCAATCCATAGCGGCCTTCGCTATCGCGCGTGGCAATGGGGTAGGCGGCGCGCAGGGGGTTGATGCGGTCATCGTTATTAGCGGGCGGGGGCGGCGGCGTGATGTTCGGCAGCAGGTCGGGGGCCGGAATGCGAGTGAGATACGGGCGCGAGAGCATCAGGTTCTTCAGGTGAATCATCTGGCGCGCGCCGGGGCCGTAAACGGCTTCCTCCCAATAGGGTGAAGCGAAGGTGGTGGGAACGTAGCGCGGGGCATACATTTGCCAGATGGAGTGACTGCCATAGGTGTGGCCGCATGCGCCCGCAAAAACGGCGCGGTAGGCTTGCTTGCGCACGTCATACTCGCCAAAGCGCCCATGCTCTGGTTTCCAGGGGCGGAGATAGGGGTCAATCGGGTGGTGTTCATAGTTGGGTTCGCCGTCCAGGGTTGGCCTGGCAGGTTCGAGTTCGTAATCGGCGCGAATCATGTCCCAGTTGGGGGCATCCACCAGGCAGTGGCCGGATTGGAGCATGTTCATATCAAGCCATTCGGCTTTGTGCAGCCAGGCGGATGAACTGGCTCCGCCGCGCGGGTGGTAGGTCATGAAAGGCTTAAAGCCCAGCCCTTCGGTAATTCCATCAGCCATCGCTGCCCAAACGGCCTCGTAACCTTCAGCGGGGCGGTCGCCGCCCAAAATCCACAGGAGGTTGGTGTCGTTTTTGTAGCGTGCGCCCAGAAAACGACCGTAGATGCGGGCGTTTTCGCGGTCGAAGACAGCCGGACCTGTCCCCCAGTATTCGCCGCAGACTTTATCGCCCCAGGTGGGCAGCAGGCCGATGTAAAGTCCCTTTTCGGCGGCCAGGCGGATGATTGCGTCCACATGCCGGAAGTAGAACTCGTTGGGGCGGGTGGGGTCATCGCCGAGCAGGGGGATGTGTCCGTTGGCGTTGGGCGTTCGCAGGCCGTCATGCTCGGCCAGGATGACCGCCTGACTGACGTTGAATCCCTGCTGGCGGCGCACTTCCAGGTAATGTTCGGCTTCGGGCAGGGTCAGGCGGTGAAACAGTTCCCAGGCGGTATCGCCCAGCCAGAAGAACGGTTCGCCGGTTTCGGTGACGAGGAAGCGGTGGTTTTCAGAAACGCGAATGCGGGGAAGAGAAGACATGGGAGAATTCCTTTCGGGTGGTCGTGTGGGGCAAGTTTTATCTTGTTCTCCGCAGCGCCAATCAGAGATTGGCACTGCGTTCAATCAGTTCAAAACAGGCGCGGCTGTGGTGGTAGGGGCAATCCCAGGCGCTTACTTTCATCCGTTTTACATCGGGGTTTCCGGCCCGGTCAGTCTGCTTGAACCAATCGCCGTGAACGCGGTCTATGAGGTGGGTTTCGATGAAGTTCCAGATTTCGCCCACCGCGGCAGCGAATGTTGGGTCGCCGGTCAGTTCATAAGCATTCGTAAACCCGACGAGCGCTTCGGCTTGCGGCCACCAGGATTTGGTGTCATTGTGGATTTTGCCCGCATGGCCCTCGTAGAACAAACTGCCATCGGCATCGCGCCCTTCGCGGTATACGGCTTCGACCAGGCCAAGAACGGCCGGGCGGATTTGTTCCCGCAGGGCCGGGTCGGGGTGCATTTGAGCGGCTTCCCACATCAGCCAGGAGGCTTCAATGTCGTGGCCGTAAGAATCGAGCGGCAGGAGCGAGTTCCAGACTTCATCGAAAAACAGGCGCAGGTGGCCGGTTTGGGGGGTATAGACCTGTTGAGAGAAGGTTTCAAGCAGGGCGCGGTGCTGGCTTCGCAGGCGCGGGTTGTCCCACACGCGCAGGAGGTTGGTGTAGGCTTCCAGGATGTGCAGGAGCGTGTTCATGGATTTGCGGCTGTTCAGGTCTTCTTCGCTCAGGCGCATATCGGCGAGCGCGCCCCACTCACGGCTGTTGCCTTCGATGTAGCCGCCGTGCGCGGGGTCGAAGGCGTGAGTCTCCAGCAGGCTGAACAGCTGCCGGGCCAGTGTTTGGGCCGTTTCGTTTTGGGTGGCGCGGGTGTATTCGCTCAGCCCGTAGATGGCGAAGGCCTGGGCATAGTGGTGCTTGCGCGGGTCGAGCGGCGTTCCATCTGGCTTAAGACTCCAATAGACGCCGCCGAAATCGGCATCCCAGAAGGAGCCGGTGAGGGTCTGGAAAGCGTAATCGGCCATCTGGAGGTATTCTGGCGCGCCGAAGACGCGATAGGCGGCGGAAAACGTCCACAAAATGCGGGCGCACAGAATGGCCGAGCGCGGTGCTTCGGGGAAGATTTGCAGGTCGTTGGCGATGGCGCCGTGAAAGCCGCCGCGTTCGCGGTCGGGGACGTGATTCATCCAGAAGGGCAGGATGTTTTCGGTCAGTTCGGCGCGCAGGCGGGGGGCAAGGCGGGGGAGGGAGGTCATAGTCAATCCTGAATGCGATTTTCCATCAGCAAATTGAGCAGACGGCGGTCTACATGGCGGTAGCCGCCCACTGTTTCATAGGCTGTGCCGGGTCGTCCGTGATGGATGATGCCAAACGCGCCTTCAAACGTCCACAGACTGTAGCCCCAGCCGAATTCGCGGTACAGGCTGAGCAAATCTGCCAGCCAGGCCAGGGCGGTGTCGTTTTCGATGTTGTTGTAACAGCCAAACTCGCCAATGTGAATGGGCCGCCCGGCGGCCTGCACCTGGCGCCAGGGTTGGTAGAATTCACGCAGGGTGTCGCGGTTCCAGATTTTGCCATCCCACTCTGCGCCGGGGTACACGGGCGCGGCCGGGCAGACCTGCCAGCCTTTCCACCAGTGCGCTCCCCAGTGGCTCAGGCTCATTGGCTGATACCCGCGCCCGCTGTGAATCACATCCAGGTTGGCCAGTTCGGGCATGGCGAGGTGCCCGCCACCCAGTCCGTCAATTTGAATTGGGCGGTGGGGGCTAATGGCGCGGATGGCGGCCACCGCGCGGCGCATGAGTGCGGCGTGATTTTCGCGCGTCAGGTCATATTGGCCGGGGTTAGGGGGTTCGTTGAGCAGGTCGAAGCTCAAATCGGAGGCCGGAACGTGCTGGTAGCGGCGGGCAAAGGATTCCCAAAGGAAAACGAAGGCGTCTTGCGCCAGTGCATCCGTCCACAGGTTATGACGTTCGAGGTCGTGACGATTGATGCAGTAGCCGGGCGCGCGGTGGAAGTTGAGGCTCATGTGTATTCCACGCGCGCGGCAGGCCGACAGGTAAGAATCTATCGTTTCCCAAACCGATTCGTCCGGGTGGAAGTAGTCGAAATCGCGCGTCCAGAAGCGGTAATCGGTGGGAATGCGGACGAAGTTGAAGCCGAAGGCGGCCAGGAAATCCAGGGCGCGTTCATCGGGCGGCTGAGCCGGCTTGCCGCGCCAGGAAGAGAACATCCAGAGAAAATTGAATCCGTAGTAAGGCATGTCAGCGGCTGAGAATCTGGAACAGGATGTGCATGTGCCTGGCTGCGGTTTCAACCGTCATCAGCGGGGTGGCTTTTCCATCCAGGCAATCGAGAAAATGGCGGATAATCGCCAGGTTGTCATCTTCCGCGCCGGTTGTGTCCACCGTCAGGGTCTCTTTGCGCGGTTCGCCGTTTTCAACATAGAAAAACTCAACGTCATTGCTGTCCCAACTGGGGAACTGGAAGCGCAGCCCGCCCTGCGTGCCGTACAGCCGCGTTTCATTGGCCGTTTCGGCATGGACGCCTGCGCCGCGCTCGTAGTAATAGGTCAGCCCACCGCTGAATTCCAGCCAGGCCGCGCCGTGCTGTTCCACGTCGCTGAATGCCACCAGTTTGCTTACATCACGCAGGTCATTGCGGCTGAAGCGGCGCATGGAAAGCAGCTCGGGGCGGTCATCCAGCAGGCCCAGGTGGAAAGACAGGTCGTACACGCCCCAATCAATGAAAGGGCCGCCGCCCGCCAGGGCTTTGTTCATCGCCCACGCACCCTTCGGGTTCCACTCGATGAAAGTGCCGCGCGTCAGGTGGTTGTGATGGATGTGGTAAATCTGTCCCAGTTTGCCGCTGTTGATGATGCCTTTGATGAACTGGAACTTGCGCGTCAGCCGCGTGTGGCGGCAGGAAGCCTCCAGCACCAGCCGCCCCGGATACTTTGCCGCCGTTTCGACGATTTTTTCCACGCTCGCGGGCGATTCGGCCAGCGGCTTTTCGAGCAGGACGTGCTTCCCGGCCTGCAGCGCGGCGGCGAGTTGTTCGGCGTGCAGGTAGGGCGGGGTGGCGATGATGACCGCGTTCACCGCCGGGTCGTTTAGCACATCACGGTAATCGAGCGACCATTTTGTCGCGCCGAGTTCTTCGGCGGCGGCACGGGTGGTGGCTTCGCTGGCGCTGTTGACCCAGGTGATGCGGGCGCGCTCGTCCTGCCGCAGGCAGCGGCCAAGCACTTTGCCGTACATGCCCGCGCCGATGATGCCGATGTTGTAGGTCATGAAAATCTCCTTCGCAAAAAATTCTGGCAGATTTCGCGGGGCGGATTAGCAATCCGCCCATCATAGTTGTGAAAAATACTTTTGGCTATGTGTGAGTCACGCGGGATGCTGTCACTCACCACGCCTGCGCGGTCACGCAGGAGAACATCCCGCGCCACGCCACAGAATACAAATCTAATTTTTGCGTTACCACTTGAACGCAGCGGTAATCCATTCCGCGTCCGGCTGCGCCAGGGTGGCGTAGGTCTCTGGCGCAGTTTCGGGGGCGCGGACTTCGCTGATGAGTGTTTCCACGTTCAATTTTCCGCGCGCCATCATATCCAGCATGGCGCGAATATCGCGCGGCTGAACATCGCGCGGGACGTAAAAAGAAAGTTCTTTCATGAAGACCGCCTGGTACGGCAGGCTGAATGCCCCGGCGTAACTGCCCTGAATGACCACTCGCGCGCCCAATTCCGGCGAATCGTCCCAGAGTTTGTCGCGGGCAACTTCAACCGCTTGCGCCAGCACGGCGGGCGCGCCGGTTGCGTCTACCACCACATCCGCGCCGCCTGGCAGATACTCTCGGAAGGCCTCGCCCAGATTGCCTTGCGGCACGAAGGCTTCCAGCCCGGCTTTTTGAGCGTTGGCGACGCGATAGGGGGATAAATCTGCCGCAACAACGCGCGCCCCGCTCAGGGCGTGCAACTGCGCCGCCAGCAGACCAATCGCGCCCAGGCCGATGACGGCCACTGTTTCGTGGGGGCGCGGGTTGCTCAAACGGACTCCGCGATAGGCAATTGCCGCCAGTTTGGCTGCCGGTGCATGAAGCGGATTCATTCCTTCTGGCAGGGGGTACAAATTTGTGGCGGGCTGAATGGCGTGGGCCACATGCCCGCCCCAGGCCAGGTTGACGCTGGCTTTGCTCGTCCCGCCGCAGAAGACAAGCGTCCCTTCCGGCAGGGAGACGCCCGCCCCACGAGCAATCACGCGCCCGGCCATTGCATAGCCGGGGATGAAGGGGAAAACCACCCCTTCCTGCTTACCGGCGCGGCAGCGCAATTCGGTGCCGGGGCTGATGAGGGTGTAGAGGCTTTCAATCAGCACTTCGCCCACTTCGGGCGCGGGGATTTCGATGTTTTCCAGGGCCACCTGGTTGGGGGCGGTGAACAAAATGGCGCGGGTTTGCATCAGTTTCTCCAGTGGTCGTGGCGGCGCAAGATAGTTGCAGATTAAGAAATCAAACCGACAATATTCGCGCTTCGACTTCGCTCATTTACTACGGAAATTAGCGTCCCAGGCGGAGGGCGGCGCGTATTTTGCGCCGCTTGTATTTGAGGGGCGCTCCGCTCAGCGCGATAGTCATTTTATAAAAGCGCATACTAAAGGGCTTTTTCCAAAAATTGCTCAATTTCGGCGCGTCCTGGCACGGAGGGCTGCGCCCCCAGGCGGGTAACGCTGATGGCCGCGGCGGCACAGGCGAAGCGGGCGGCTTCGGGCAGGGGTTTGCCCTCCACCAGCGTAACCGCCAACGCGCCGCAGAAAACGTCTCCGGCGGCGGTGGTGTCTACCGCTTCAACGTTAAAGGCCGGGATGTGCTGGCGCAGGGCGGCGGAGGCCAGGTAAACGCCTTGCGCGCCGAGCGTGAGGATGACCGTCTGCACGCCGTTGGCAAGCAGAGCCTGGGCGGCCTGTTCCACTGCCTGCGGTGTATCCACCGCAAAGCCGCACAGAGATTGGGCTTCGGTCTCGTTGACGGCCAGGCAGGTCACTTTGGGCAGGTAAGAGGCGTCGAAAGGGCGGGCAGGCGCGAGGTTGAACAGGGTCGGCAGGCCGAGTTTATGCGCCAGGTCAATGCAGGCGTAGAGCGTATCGGGTCGGATTTCGTATTGCAGGACGAGCATGGCGGCTTCGCGCAGGAGCGGTTCGAGCGCGCAAATCATTTCGGGCGTCAGGCTATAATTTGCGCCAGGGGCAACCGTGATGTAGTTCAGGCCGCCCTCGCCAATCATCACCAGGGCCGCGCCGCTCGTCTCGCCTTCGCGGGTGAAGACGTAATCCACATGCACGCCGGATTGGATGAGGGCCTGCTTGAGGGCGGGGGCGAAGGGGTCGCTGCCAATGCAGTTAACGAACCAGACGTTGCCCCCGGCACGGGCGGCGGCAACGGCCTGGTTGGCGCCTTTGCCCCCGAAGGTCTGAACGAAAGTGGCGTCGGTGGTGCTTTCGCCTTTTTCGGGCAGGCGGGCGACTTTCATGATGAAATCCACGTTGGAACTGCCGATGACAACGATTTTTTGGCCCATCTGTACTCCTTTTTTCAACGCGGCTGACACGGACTTAAAGGCTTTCTCGAAACGCGAGCGGTTTGACAGGATGTAAGGAAGGAGGAAGGGTTTTCCAGCGCAGAGTAAAAAATTGCCCTACGTTGGCGACCAGCCCATCACCATGCGCAGATGCGCCAGGCCGCTGAGGAAGCCTCCCGCATGGGGAATCCAGTCTTCATCGGAGTAGCGGCTGGGGATGTCGTTCTCGATGGTCGGTTCGACTTCCATGTGGAACTGGCGGTTGGTACACAGCCCATTGCCGATACTGCCGGGGATGCGCGACCAGGTTTTGACAAAATTGCGCCCGATGCCATGAATGAAACTGAAGGGAACGGCCTGACCTTCAGGCAGGTGTTCCCGCCACATAACGCTGCCTTCAAACGAGTCGCTCGTCAGCCCGGCATTCAGGCCGCAAATCCATTGCAGGTTGCCAACCGCAACCGGGCGGAAGGCCGGGTCGCCAAAGGCCATCTCGAAGCGGATGGCCTGCGCGGCGGCGTAGCCATAACAGACGTTGAATCCGTGCCAGGGGCCGCAAAACGAGAGCAGACCCTGCCCGGCATAATCACCTTGCGGCAGGAGGTAGAACGGGTTTTTCTGGCAGGCGGGCAGGAAGTAGCCATAGGCAAAATGGCGCGCGGCTTGCCGCCAGCGGGGTTGGTCGGGGTGTTCGGGGAGCAGGTCACACAGGTCGAGCAGGGCGACGATGTAATGATTGAACATCAGGCTGGTATCATGCCCGACGTGATGATGGGCGAAGGCTTTTTCGGTGAACAGGTGGTCATCGAAAGTGTAGAAGTGTCCGTAAAACTCGCCTTCGGGGGTTTCCGGCCTGACCTGTCGGCTGAGGATTTGGTCGGCGCGGCGGATGGCTTCCTCCAGGTATTCAGGTCGGCCTGATTTGGCGAGTTCGACTGCGCCCCAGACCATCATCAGCAGGTCGGCGGTCATAAAGCCGGTTTCCCGTATCCCCGGCCCCTCTCCCGGGTGGAGAGGGGAGTACGATTCTGGCGCGCCGTGCAGTTTGGCGGAAAAATGCGGCAGGGCGGCGGGCTGGCACTGGCGGGTGAGGAATTCATAGGCGGCAGCGGCGCGGTTCAGATAGTCCATGCCGCGTTCGCGGTCAAGTTCGTAGATGTGGCGGGAGGCTTTGGCGAGGGCAACTACGAATTGCCCCTGGTCTTGCGGGATGAGAACAGGATGATTGGGGAGTTCGTGAACGACGCTGCCGGGCGGCCAGCCTAAATTGGCGGCGCGCTGCTGGCACAGGACGAGGTAATCGCAGCCGCGCATGATTTGACGCGCCAGGCGCAGGCCGTCTTCGCGCCCCAGCCATTCCAGGCCGATGTTGAGCAGGTCGAGCAGGCCGATGAGCGCGCCAGCGTGACTGCCGACTTCGCGCATGTCGGAGCCGCAATCTTTCCAGCCATTGCCAAAGCGGGCTAGTTCGGCGCGGCGCTCGAACTGCTCGATGGCGACGGTTTTGACGGTGGAATGCCACAGGTGGTACTCGCCCACCGAAAACGGCGGACAGGCGGCAGTGGGGAATCTATCTCCTTCGATGGTCAGGGTAAATGTTCCGGCGCGGGTTAACTCTGAAAAATCGGCAATCCACCAGTCGCTTCCCCAGCATTTTCCCCAAAACGCGAGCGGTTTTTCGAGGATGGTTTGCCCGTTCTCATCCTGGATGCGAAACATCGCGCCTGCGGGCAATGCGCCGCGCCACAGAGCGCGCATGGGCGCGCGCAGGTCATAACCAACCTGGGAGACGAGCAGGCCAGTGGGTGGCAGCATGACTATTTTCGCGTCAGGATTTTGATGAGGAGCGGGTCGGCGACCTGTCCGGCGTAATCGACCAGGAGGAAACTCATGCCTTTGTAAGACCAGACGGCGCGCCCGATGTTGTATTGTTTGAAGATGTCGAGCAGGTCGGCGTGCCAGTTGCGGCGGCTTTCGGCGGGGGCGCAGTCTATAACGCCGTATTCGCCGCAGTAGGGAGTGTGGCCGCTTTTCTGGATGAATTCGAAGACTGGCAGGAGAAACTCGCGCATGAGGGCGCGGTTGAGGGGACGGTCTATCAGCCAGCCGTAGCCTTCGCGGTGTTGCGGGGCGCGCGCCAGGAATTCGCCCAGTCCGGTGAAGAAGCCGGGGTATTCGAGGGTCTGGTCGAATTCGCGGCTGACCTGAGTCCAGGAGGCTTTCTGGTGGGTGAACAGGAACGGCTCGTAGAAGTGAAAGGTGTATAGGACGTTGGGGTCATCGAGCCGGGCGATGTTTTTGAGTTCGGAGGCGGCGTTGTAGTGGTTGCCGCCAATCATAATTTTGCAATCGGGGGAAATCGCGCGCAAGGCGGCGACGGTTTTATGCGCCAGGGCGTTCCAGGGGCCGCTTTCGGGCAGGACGACTTCGTTGAGCAGTTCAAAGATGATAGGAATGCCCGCGTTATGATAGCGGCGGACGATGGCCTGCCACAGGGCGATGAAGCGTTGTTGGGCGGCTTCCTGGTCGAAAAGCACGTTCAGGTGCATGGTTTCGGGGCGGAGGGTGTTATCGAATGAGTAGCCGGGGGCCTGATGCAGGTCGAAGACCACTCCCAGACCGACGGTGCGGCACCATTCGAGGCACGAGTCAATGTATTGAAAGCCGTCTTCGCGGTATTCGCCGGGGGCGTCATCGGATTCGAACACGGGGTAATCTACCGGAAGGCGGATGTGGTCAAAGCCCCAGGCGGCGATTTGCTCAATGTCGGCGCGGGTGATGAAGGTTTGGAAGTGTTCGTGGCTATATTGACGGTACTGGGAGAGCCAGCCGCCCAGGTTGACGCCGTTCATGAAGTTTTGCATGGGATTCTCCTGTGTGAAACGTCTTGAAGGCTTGCGGAGCGGGGGGCCGGGTTATCAGCCTTCGAGAGGTTGAGAGATGGTTCAGGGCTGTACGCGGATGCGCAGGAGCGTGACCGAGATGGGCGCGAAGGTGTATTCCAGCGTGTTGCCGCTTGCGCCGGGGATGAGCGAGGATGGCGCATCGGCGAGGTCATCGGCAGGGTTGGGGTTTCCGTTGAAGGTGATGGCTGTTGAATCGAGTGAGGGGGCGGTCAGGGTATCGGCCAGGCCGCCGGTGATGGTTTGTACGCCATCGAGCAGGATGGTGGCGGTGGTTTCGGCGCGGTTCTTGTTGATGACCAGCAGGGTGAGGGCGCCGTCTTCCAGCCGCCCGGCATAGGCGCTGAGTTGGGTAGCCGGGTCGGCGCTGGATTGGAGCGGGAGCAGGGTGTTGCCGAAACGCGCCCAGAGCGGGAAGATGTAGTATTTGGGCTGGCGATAGTTCGAGCCGTCAGCGCGCATCAGGCCAAATTCGTTGCCGTAGTCATCCGATTTGCCGTTCATCACGTCCCATTGGGCGGCCATGTCCACCCCGAGTGAAATCATCAGCCCAAGCGAATCGGCCAGGAAGAGCGCGTCAATGTGCTTGTTCATGTAATTGCGCGTGTCCACTTTGCCCCAGGGCGGCACGAGTTCATATTCGTTCATGACAACCGGAATGCTTGCGTCGGGCGCATAGGCCTGCAAAGCCCGCTGGATGCCGGAGAAGACTGTTGGCCAATATTGCTGCGGCATGGCGAGGATGGTATCTTCTTCGGCGCGCGGGTTGCCGAGCAGGTAGTAGGATGGGTAGGCGTGAACGACAAAATAATCGTAGTTGTTATCGTAGCTTTCCAGAACGGCGCGGCTCCATGTTGAACTGCTCACAGCATCTCCGCCGCCAACGGCGCCGACCAGAATGTTGGGGTCAACGGCCAGCATGGCGGCGCGCATTTGCGCCACGCCATCGTTTTTATCGGCGCCGAGGATGTATTCGTCTCCCAGGCAGGTCCAGGTTGTTTCCCAGCCGCCGGAACGGCAGCCAGGGTTGCCAAACTTGCCGCCATAGATTTCGTTGCCGATGTCCCAAAAGCGGATGTTGAGTGGTTCGGGGTTGCCGTGTTCGGCGCGCAGGGCGGCCCAATCTCCGGCGGTTTTCCAATCTACACCGTTGCGGTCAACACCGATGATGGTTGGGTCGCCTGCTTTGGCATTGAAGAAGGCGACGACTGCGGCGGCTTCTTGGGCGGTGGCGTTGACGTTGACGATGAACATCGGTTCGATGCGCCGTCCGTAGGCTTCTACGCCGCGAAAGAAGTTGATGAAATCGGTGGGGCGGCGCACCCAATCATGCGTGCAGGGAAGCGCGCCGGGGACGTTTTTGCCCAGCTCGCAACTCAGCCAGCCGTAGTCATCGCTGAATGAGCCGCCGGGGATGCGGATGAGCGTCAGGCCCGAAGCCGCTACCCGCTTGCGGAACTGCTCGCTTTCGAATTGTTCTTTAGAAAGCCAGTTGGGAAGATTGGAACCCAGGACGAAGGGGCTGAAGGATTGTCCTTCTGCTCCGGCTTGCACCGTCAGCGAGACGCTTATTGGCCAGGAGGTGGCCGTTGGCGGCGGGGTGAGGGTAGGGCGCGGCGTTCTCGTTGGCGGGCGCGGGGTGTAGGTTACTCGTTTGGGCGTGGCGCTCGTTTGTGGCGTAAAGGTGGCGGGGGGCGTTGCGGTGAGAGTTGGCGTAGCCGCCCCTGCGCAGGCCGCGAGCAAGCAGGAGAGCAGAATAAGGATGGAAGCGATACGTTTCATGGCAATCCAGAATGAGTGGAAGAGCCTTGCTACAAAAAAACGCCAGGCGCGCGCAGGATGCTTTCTTGCGTCTTTGCGAAGGATGCGGTGAAGGGGTTAGAACCCGCGCGCTTTGGCTTCTTCGAGCATGGCTTCGGTGGCAGTTGCGCCGCTGCGGGTACAGCCCAGTTCGCGCACGTTGAGCAGCTGGTCGAGGCTGCGCACGCCGCCAGCGGCTTTGAGTTGCACTTCGGGGGCGCTATGCTGGCGCATAAGTTTAAGAACATGTTCTGTCGCGCCTTTGTAGTTGTAATCGCCGCTGGGCTGCTTCACAAAGCCATAGCCAGTGGAGGTCTTGACGAAGGCCACTTTCAGTTCGGAGCAAATCTGGCACAGTTTGATGATGTGTTCATCCTGCAGGTAATCGGTCTCGAAGATGACCTTAAGAATTGCGCCATTGTGGACGCAAGCCTGATTAACCGCGTCAATATCGGCGCGGACGAAGTCCCAATCGCCGCCCAAGGCTTTGCCGATGTTAATCACCATGTCAATTTCGGTGGCGCCGTCGTGGATGGCTTGTTCGGTTTCAGCGACTTTGATGGCGGTGGTACTGTTTCCGTGCGGGAAGCCGATGACGGAACAAACGCCCACGCTGGAGCCTTGGAGGGCTTCTTTTGCCATCTTCACTGCGTAGGGTTTGACGCAGACGGTGGCGACATCGTACTTGCGGGCAACTTCGCAGCCTTTGAGAATTTCGGCGTCGGTCATGGTGGGGTGAAGCAGGGAATGGTCAATCATTTTGGCAAGTTCGCGCAAAGAAGCGGACATATTTTTCTCCTTCATTCAAATGGAAAGCAACAGGATGTTCAGTGATTTATGAGCGTTCACATTGCCTGGTTTTTATCACCGAGGGGCTAATTTTGCAAGGTCAGATTGATACGATTGGCAAGTGGCCGCAGGATTTCTCGCAGGAGGTCGATGGGCGCGCGGCTTTCTTCGTGCAGGCAATCTTGCCAGGCTTTGTGCAGCGCGCGAGAGAGTCGGTCTTCGACCACGCCCCATAGGGGAGAAGGAGAGTAAGAGCGTCCTTTGAGCGTAGATTCGACCATGACTTTGAGGAAAGGGTCTTCCACGTAAGCGGGCAGAGAGAGCACATCGCGCCGGGCTGGCAGGACATTGGTTTTCCATTGCGATTGGAATTCGAAGCTGGTCAGGTATTGGGCAAGTTCTCCCGCAAGTTCGGGGTGACGGGTTGCCCGCCAGATGACCAGATTGGTGCCGCCCTGGTAGGTTTGGCCGGGTGGCAGAGCAACTCCAAACTGCTCCGTAAGCGTGGCTTCTGCAAGCGGATTTTCAAGCAAAGTATAGTAAACCCACGGGCCGCCCATTGTGACGGGGATATCGCTCTTCACGAACTCCCAGCCAGGGTTGGAGATTTCCAGCGCATTGGGTGATAAATATTCGCGCAGGGCAAAGTACTCGGCCAGCCCTTGCAGGGCGGCTTCCTGGTCGAAGAGCGCCTTTTTTCCATCGGAACTGATGTATTCGCCGCCCGCGCCCCATACCCAAGTGGAGGCCAGCGATAGATTTTCGTATCGTTCTGCCACAGGCAGAAGCAAAGGCGCCGCAAAACCATGTTCTTTGAGCGCGCCAAGCGTTTCTCGAAATTTTTGGGGCGTCGAAAAGGCGGAAGATTCGTCAATTCCGGCAACGGCCAGCGCGGCGCGGCGATAGAAGATGACGCGGGTTTCAACCAGAAATGGCACGCTGAACAGTTCTGGCTGGCTCTCGTCCCAGGAGGGGCAAACGAACAGGCTTATTTTGCTGGACGGAAGGACTTCTTTGCCAATTGGACGCAATCCGTTCCCGCCCGCCAGGCTGCGGACCCATGTGGAGCCGACTTCGGAAACATCTGGCCCCAGGCCATAGAGCAGGGCGTGCATAATCTCCTGCCAGGGCTGTTCATAAGGGGTGATGTGAATTTCAGCGCTAGATGAACCAAAGTGCGCTTTGAGCAGGCTGCTTATGCTGTGGCTGGCAGTTTGGCCTCGATTCCAGGCGGAAAGTTCCAGACTCAACGTTTTCATCGGACCTCGGTTGGGTTTGTCTTATCGGGAGACTTTCCAGTCGTTTTCTTTCTTGATAAATTCGACCATCTCTTCGATTTGGGCAAAGGCCAGAGCTACGACCGTATCGGCCCCACCGTAGTAAATTGCCATGCGCCCGGTATCTCCATCCACCAGCGCGGCGCAGGGGAAGACCACGTTTGGCACATCGCCCACGCATTCGTAAAGCGTTTGCGGCGAGAGCAGGTAGGGCCGGGCGCGGGCAATGATTTTCCAGGGCTGGTCGAGGTCGAGCAAGGCCGCGCCCATGCTGTACACGAAGCCATTGCAGGAGGTCAGCACGCCGTGGAAAATCAACAGCCAGCCTTCGCTGGTTTCAATAGGAATGGGGCCAGCGCCCACTTTGGTCCACGCCCAGGGCAGGTCAGAAGTCATCACATGGCGGTGGCAGCCCCAGTGAATCATATCCGGGCTTTCGGAGTAGAAAATATCGCCGAAAGGCGTGTGGCCGTTATCGCTGGGGCGGCTGAACATGGCAAATTTGCCGTTGATTTTGCGCGGAAACAGGACTCCGTTGCGGTTGAAGGGCAGGAACGCGTTTTCGATTTGGGTAAAGGTCTGAAAATCGAAGGTGTAGCCGACGCCAATGGTGGGGCCATGATAGCCGTTGCACCAGGTGATGTAGTAGCGGTCTTCGAGCCAGCACAGGCGCGGGTCGTAGCGATATTGCGGGTGGGCAATTTCTGGCTCGGCGCATTGGAAGGGGATGGGCTGGGGCTGAATGTTCCAGTTCAATCCATCCGGGCTTTCGCCAAAGTAGAGGTTCATCTGGCGGCAGGTGTCGTCAATGCGGAAGACGCCGACGAATTTACCCTGATAGGGGATGACTGCGCTGTTGAAGGTACTGTTGGCAGTGGGAAAAGGGTTGCGCGGGATGACCGGGTTCTGGTGATAGCGCCAGACGATATCCGAACACCCGGCGGGGCGTTCCTGCCAGGGCAGGTTGGGAATGGGTTGCGCGTTGAGCAGTTGGACAGCCATAGGTTTTCTCTCGTTTTGTCGTGTTCTCAGGAAATTACCCCTTGCAGTTGAATTGCTTCGGCGAAATGGCAGGCAACCTGGCGGTTTCTGTCCACTGTCCGCAGTTCGGGGGTTTGTTCGCGGCAGATTTGCTGGGCGAATTTGCAGCGCGGGTGAAAGTAACAGCCGCTGGGCGGGTTGGAGGGGTCGGCAATTTCGCCTTGCAGGTGAATGTGCTTGCGGGTTTCGCGTCCGCGCGGGTCGGCAATTGGCACGGCGGAAAGCAGGGCTTCGGTGTAGGGGTGTCGCGGGCGGGTGTAGAGAGGGAGGGCGTCAGCCACTTCAACCACTTTCCCAACGTACATTACCACCACCCGGTCGCAGATGTGGCGGATGACGCTCAAATCGTGCGAGATGAACAGGTAGGTCAGGTCAAAATCGGCCTGCAATTCTTCCAGCAGATTGAGAATTTGGGCGCGGATGGAGACATCCAGCGCGGAGACGGCCTCGTCGCACACGACCAGGCGCGGATTGGTGATGAGGGCGCGCGCTACCACAATGCGCTGACGTTCTCCGCCGCTAAAGGCATGTGGATAGCGCTGCATATATTCCGGGCGCAGCCCGACCCGCTTAAGAAGGACCTCTACGCGGTCGCGCATTTCGGAAGGCGAGCACAGTTGATTGACGCGCAGCACCTCGCTGACCGCCTCGAAGATGGTCATGCGCGGGTTGAGCGAGGAGTACGGGTCCTGAAAAATCATGCGGATATCGCGCCGAAAGGGGGCCAGGTCTCGTTCTGGCACGGCAGCCAGGTCTACCACGCTTTCGTCGCGCAATCTGTAGAGCATTTGGCCTTCAGTAACGGGGTAAGCGCGCACGATGCAGCGTCCGGCGGTGGTTTTGCCGCAGCCGCTTTCGCCCACCAGCCCAAGCGTTTCGCCTTTGCGGATGCTGAAACTGACATCATCTACCGCTTTGACGTAACCTTGCGCGGCAGCAAACACGCCCTTGATGATGGGGAAGTGCTTTTTGAGACCGGTCACCTCCAGCAGGTTTTCGGGATGGCTCATTTGCAGGGCAGGCTGCAAGCCAGTTTGTGGAATGGGGTTGGTCATGACGGCCTCCGGCTACAGGTTTTCGTGCAGCAGGCACTGCACGGTGTGATTTTCACCAACGGTGGTGATGCGCGGCTCAATTTGACTGCATTTTTCCATCGCCTGCGTGCAACGCGGGTGGAATTGGCAGCCGGTGGGGCGCCGGAAGGGGCTGGGAACCATGCCCTGGATGGGGTCGAGTTCTTCGCGCTCGCGGCTGATTTTGGGAATGGAACGGAGTAATGCCTGGGTGTAGGGGTGTTGAGGATGGTGGAAAACAGTTTCTACATCACCGAATTCCACAATTTTGCCGAGATACATTACTGCCACATCATCCGCCACTTCGGCTACCACCCCCAGGTCGTGCGTGATGTAGAGGACAGACATGTTCAACTGTTGCTGCAAATCGCGGATTAAATCCACAATTTGGGCCTGCGTGGTGACATCGAGCGCGGTCGTTGGCTCATCGGCAATCAGCAGGCTGGGGTTGCACGAGAGCGCCATGGCAATCATGGCACGCTGCCTCATGCCGCCGCTCAAGCGGAAGGGGTATTCGTCTACAATCCGCTCCGGTTTGGGCATGCCCACGCGGTCGAGCATTTCGATGGCGCGGCGGCGGGCTTCAGCTTTGGTCACCTGGTTGTGCAGCAGAACCGATTCCATAATCTGGTCGCCGATAGTGTGCATCATGCTCAGGGAGGTCATCGGTTCCTGGAAAATCATTGAAATCTCTTTGCCGCGAATCTGGCGGATTTGTTTGCCGCGCGGGTCGAGTTTGGCAATGTCAATAACATCCTGCTGTCCGTTGCCGGTTTGGCGGTAATATTTCATCTCGCCGGTGACGATGCGCCCCGGGTTGCGGATGATGTTCAGGAAGGCGCGGCAGGCCACGCTTTTGCCGCAGCCGCTTTCGCCCACCAGGCAAAGGGTGCGGCCGCGATGAATTTTCATATCCACGCCGTTGACGGCTTTGACGACGCCTTCATCGGTGAAGAAGAAGATGCGCAGGTCTTTGACATCCAGCAAAAGGTCTTGGGAAGTCATCGGTCACCTCAAGATTGATAGGGGTCGGCGGCGTCGCGCAGGCCATCGCCCAGAAAGTTCATGCTCAAAACGGTGATGAAAATGGCGGCGGCAGGGGTGAGCAGCCAGGGATAGTTGGCAATCGCCGAAATGCGCTGCGCGTCTTGCAGCATGACGCCCCAACTGACAATGGGCGGGCGCAGCCCCAGGCCGAGGAAACTGAGCGCTGTTTCGCCGATAATCATGCCGGGGATGGAAAGCGTGACCGAGGCGATGATATGGCTCATGAAGGAGGGCAGCATGTGGCTGCTAATGAGCCGCCAGTTGGAACAGCCATCCAGTTTGGCGGCCAGCACGAAGTCTTCGTTTCTCAAAGCCAGAAATTTGCTGCGTACCACGCGCGCCAGACCCATCCAGGAGAGTAGAGTGAGAATGATGCTAATCATGAAGTAGGTCTGCAAAGAGCTCCATTCGATTGGCACCATGGCGGCCAGCGCCAGCCAGAACGGCAGGGTGGGAATGGAAATGAGGATTTCGATGAGCCGCTGAATGGCGTCATCGAGCCGCCCGCCCACCAAACCAGAGATGCCGCCAATGAAGATGCCAAGCAAAAAGGTCAGTACAATTCCAACCAGTCCTACTGTGAGCGAAATGCGCGCGCTATGAACAATCCGGCTAAAGACATCGCGTCCAATGCGGTCGGTGCCAAACAGAAAGAAGGGGTCGCCGGGGTTTTGGGGGCCAATGAGATGTAAGTCACCGGGAATCAGCCCCCACAATTTGTAGGGTTCTCCCCGCACGAACAGGCTGATAGGGATTCTGGCGGCCGGGTCCACCGTCCAAATGCGCTCCAGCGTGCGCGGGTCGCGCTGCATGGTGTAGCCGTACACATGCAGTCCGAATCCGTCTTCCGAAAACAGATGGAGCATTTGCGGCGGCGCGTATACATAATTCGAGTTGGTGGTAATGCCGCCATAGGGGGCAATGAACTCGCCGAAGATGGCCGTCAGGTACAGCAGGATGACGATGACCGCGCTGAACATGGCAAGTTTGTGCTTGCGAAATTTCCACCAGGTGAGCTGCAATTGCGAGGCAACCTCGAACTTCAAATCTTCGCTTTCGGCGCGGGGGGTGGCAATGGGTTTGCGCTTGAACATGGCGTTCTCCTATTGAAGGCGGATGCGCGGGTCGAGCAAGGCCAAAAGCACATCCGAAACGAAAGTGCCGATGACGGTGAGAGCGCTCAACAGGAGCAGAAAACCCGCTGCTACATACATATCTTGTTGGGCCAGCGCGGTGTATAACACCGGGCCAGAGGTGGGCAGGTTGAGAACAATCGCTACGATGACCTCGCCGGAAATCAGGCCAGGAAGCATCCAGCCCAGGGTGCTGACAAAGGGATTGAGCGCATGGCGGACGGGGTATTTCCAGAGCAGGCGCATTTCCGAAAGCCCTTTGGCGCGGGCTGTATCTACGTAGGGTTTGTTTAATTCATCCAGCAAGTTGGCGCGCAGGGTACGAATGAGGCCGGCTGTGCCGCCTACGCCGATGACCACCATCGGAATCCAGACGTGTTGCAGCAAATCTACCACCCGTTCCCAGTTCCAGGGCGCATTGGCAAACTCTTTCGAATACAGGCCAATGGCAGCCACGCCAAAATACTTGTAAGAGATGTAGAGACACACCAGCGCCAGCAGAAAACTCGGTACGGCCAGACCGATGAAGCCGATGCCGCTGATGATGTAATCGCCTATTGAATATTTTTTGACCGCTGAGTAAATTCCAATTGGCAGAGAGACTATCCAGACAAACATGAACGATGAAATCGAGAGCAGAAAAGTGGCAGGCAATCGTTCAGAGATGATGGTAATGGCATCTTCGCGATAGATGAGGGAATAGCCAAATTCGCCCCGGAAGATGATTTTTCCTATCCACTTCATATATTGAACTGGCACGGGGTCGTCTAACCCGTACAGGTCTTTGAGCTTTTGAACGGTGGCCGGGTCGGGAGATTGACCGCCTTGCGAAACCATTCGCATAATCAACTGGTCTACATAATCACCGGGCGGCAGCTGAATGATAATAAAGGCCAGGATGGAGATGATGAAGACCGTAAAGACCATTGTCACGAACCGGCGCAGGAGAAATTGGCGCATGGCTCACCTTCTTGGGGAGGGGAGGCCTGCCCCGGCCCTGGCGGACCGGGACAGGCGATTGCTTGGAGAGGAAACCCAGAGGGTTATTGTTTGATATACCACTGTTCAGGGTACAGGATTTTGAACACGCCTTCAATCCAGCCGACGTACCACGAGTCGGCAAAGTTGCCGATGCGGACGTTGTATGGCTGCACGCCGGTACCACCCTGATACCCGCCGATGGCATAGAATTGTTCGGTAGCGAAGGCAATGACCTCTTTCATCGCGGCAATTTGCTCTTCCTGGGTGGGTTTGGAGATGGCATCGTTGTACTGTTGGCGGGCATCAAGCACCCATTGCGGCGGCTCGACTTCGCCCTCGATGTTGGTTGTGCCGAGTTCTTTGAGCCGCCACAGAGTCCAACCATTGCCGTAGTGTCCATATTGCTCAAACGGGACGTAGTTGCGCGGGTCGAGCATGGCGGTCAGGCCAGCGCCGCCTTCGCCCGTGCTAATGAAGGCTTCGACCTGGTTGGTTTTCCAAATGCCTTCGTACTGCGCGTTGGGCATGGCGTTCATTTGAGCATCAATGCCAACGGCGCGCAGGTATTCGATGGTTTTTTCGCCGATTTGAGTGTTATTGGGCGCCCAGGTCCAGTCGTTGATGACAATCAGGATGACCTTGAAGGGTTGTCCATCGGGTCCGAGTCGCATCCCGTTGGCATCCTTGTTGGGCAGGACTTTGTCCAGATATTCGTTGGCTTTGGCAAGGTCGTATTCGACGTATTGTTTGTTGCAGGTTTCGTTGTAGAGCGGCGAAGAAGGCAGCGGGCAAATCTGGGAGGGGTATCCCTGACCCTGATTGAACAGCTCAATCAGTTCTTCGCGGTTGATGGCGTATGAAACGCCAATGCGGAAGTTTTTATCGGCAAAGACCGCGCCTTTTTCAGGATGGGTCATGTTGAATTGCAGGACGTAGCCATTCGCACCGTCGCCGAGCATTTCGCTCAGGGCCAGTTTACCGGCATCGGCGGCTTCGATGTATTGCGGACGGGCATCGGAGGGCGGGTCTTTGATGAGGTCAATGTCGCCGTTCAGCAGGGCCAGCAGGCGTGCCTGGTCATCCTGGAAAGAAGTGCCGACCAGTTTGTCAATGTAGGGCAACTGGTTGCCTTTGTCATCCACTTTCCAGTAGTACGGATTGCGTTCCATCACGATGGTGGTGCCAGCACCCAGCGGCTGAACAACGCGCCAGGGGCCGAGGGTGGGGAAGTTGGGGTCGCGGAAGAAGGCGGCGTCGGGGTCGCCCCAGTTGGCGGGGGCTTTGGCGAAGAAGAGCGCTACCCAGCTTTCCTGCCCTTCGGCTTTCACCAACTCGTCAACTTTGTCGTTGTATTTGGCGTGGAACTGCTTCAGGTAGTGCTTGGGGTACATGGCAAACTGGCGGCCCTGCCACTCGGCCAGAATCATCGGGAAGGTGCCATACGACTTGGGGAAGATGAATTTGACGGTATAGTCATCCACTTTTTCAAATTTGAAATCTTTTGCCATGTCGCTCGGGCACCAGTCCGCGCCAAAGCCAGCCGGGCTCAGGTCTGGGTTCATCAGAAAATCTTCCACATAAAAAGCAATGTCATCGGCGGTGAAGGGTTCGCCATCGCTCCACTTCATGCCTTTGCGCAATTTGGCCGTCCAGACCGAAGTATCGGCATTGGCTTCCAGGCTTTCCAGAATGTTTGGCTCGACGCCAGAGAAATCGGGGCGCCAGCTGGTCAGGTGTTCCCACCCGGCGATGTAGAGCAGGCCGCCCCAGCCCGCGCTGCCGCCGGTGAACCCGAATTGCATTTCACCGCCATAGACGCCGGTCTCCTTGAAGGGCGTCACGACGCGCGGGTTTTCGGGCAGGCGTTCTTCGACCGGAGGAAGTTTACCGGCCTGAACCAGTTCTGCTGTCATCGGCGATTCGTTGAATTTCGGGGCTGGCACCGCCGTTTCGGTAGGCGCGGCGGCCTGCTCGGCGGTTGGGGCCTCGGTGGCCTGGGCGGGTTCGTCGGTGGGTTGAGCGGGCTGTTCGGCTGGCTGTCCGCAGGCGCTCAAGACGAAGGCTACGACCAGCAAAATGCTGAATAAAATATGGAACTTGCGCATGTTAACCTCCAAATCAGTATGAGAAAGCGGTAGGCAATTGAATCTGCGGGTGATTTCTTCTCTCTCTTTTTTCGAACGGCTTTCACCTCCTTGCTATAAACTGGAAGAACGCCCGACCGTTTCGCGGACGATGAGGTCGGTTGCCAGCACGGTGGTAATTTTGGGCTGCAGCGGGTTGCGAACCCGCTCTATCAGCGCCTGCACGCCAAGCGACCCCATCCAGCTTTTGTGAACATGGATGGTCGTCAGCGGCGGGGTTGTTTCTCCGGCCAGGTCAATATTGTCGAAGCCGATGACCGATACATCGCGTGGAATGTTTAAGCCCATTTCGCGGATGGCAGAAAGCGCGCCGATGGCGGTTTCGTCGTTACAGCAGAACAACGCTGTGACTGGTTGTTTGCTTTCGAGCAGTTTCCAGGCTGCCATTTGCCCGCCAGCGCGAGAAAGCTCGGTTTCGGCGATGAACGGCTCCAGTCCATTTTCGCTCACCGCTTCCAGATAGCCGCGTTTGCGTTGATGGATGCTGGGCGGCGAGAGCGGATTCCAGCCCGCCAGCCCAATGCGGGTGTGACCCTGTTCGATAAGATGCGTCACTGCCTTGCGCGCGCCGCCAATATTGTCGGTCACAACACTGTCGCAGCGCAGATTGGGCGCGTAACTGTCCACCAGGACGATTGGCAGTTCCGACCTGCGCTGCACCATTTGAACCGTGTCGTCAATAAAAGCGCCTGCCATGATTAATCCATCAATTTGTTGTTGGTTAATCATGGCAGGCCACTGCACAGGATGATTGCTGGCATCTACTTCAATATTTGCCACCATCAGGTTAATGTTGTAGCGCTGACAGGTGTTGGTGACGCCCAACTGAATTCGGGAATAAAACGGATTGGTGTCCCAGACCAGGCCAAAATCGTGTTTGATGAGCAGACCAATTGTTTCGATTTTTGCAACGCCAGGTTGATGTGGCTTGAATTTCACCACATACCCCAGCGAAACCGCGACATCCATCACCCGCGCGCGCGTCTCTGGCGCAACCGTTGGGCGGTCATTGAGCGCCGCCGACACGGTGCCAACGGATACACCGGCGATTTCAGCAATTTCTTTCAGGGTGGGCGGTTGCGGAGAGATAGACATTTTCAAATACTGCATGAAAATTCATTTGAAAATTCAAATTTCAGTTGAATGTTAGCATTAAATTAACAAAATTTCAATAGGGTGACGCTCCTTGTGACATTTTTCGGCTTGAGAGATGATTAAAGTCATAGAATCCAAAACAAAAACAAGCCAAACGGCTCGTTTTTGTTAACAAAAAGTGAATTGACTTAAGCCTGGGATGTTATTGGCGCGGCGGGGCGGTGCTTTCGCGTATGACCAGTTGCGTTGAAACCAGGGTGCTGGTTTTTGGCTTTTCGGGGTGCGCTGCGCGTTCGAGCAGGAAACGCACGCCTAAAATACCCATCCAGTTCTTGTGAACATGAATGGTCGTAAGCGGGGGAGAGAGTTCAGCGGCCAGAGCGATGTTATCAAAGCCGATAATTGAAATATCCTGCGGTACATTCAACCCCAACTCTTGCGCGGCGGTCATTGCTCCGGCAGCGGTATCGTCGTTACAGGCAAACAAGGCGGTGATATCCGGGTGTTTTTTGAGCAGCGCAAGCGTTTCGCGGTGAACCTCAGGGCGAGAAAGTTTCGAGTTGGCAATCAAGCGTTCATCGAACAGCCCGCGCTCTTTCATAATGTCCAGATAGGCTTTGCGGCGTTCGGCAATACTTGGCACGCATCCTGCCTGCGAACCGAGCAATGCGATGCGGTTGTGTCCCAGGTTTAGTAAGTGATGCATCGCCAATTCTGCGCCCTGGTAGTTGTCGGTCAAGATGCTGTCAAAGGGAAAATCTGTCGCGTAGCTATCTATCAAGATAGTGGGAACATTCAACTTTTGCCTGGCCGTAAATGCCGTTGCTTCCAGCTGCGTTCCCAGAAAAATCAGCCCACCTACCATTTGGTTGTTCAGCATGGCAGGCCATTCGACAGGGCGGTTTTGTGGGTCTACTTCGATGCTCGAAACCATCAGGCCAATGTCCAATTTTCGACATTCTGTTTCGATGCCGGAAATGATGTGACTGTAAAACGGGTTTGCCAGGGCCGGTTCACCCACATCATGCTTGACGAGAATGCCGATAACGGAAATTTCCGGCGTTTTTTGCAGCAAGTAACTATGGCGTTCTTTGACGACATACCCCAGAGTGCGCGCCGCATCCAACACGCGGCTGCGCGTTTCTTCGGTCACTTTGGGGTTGTTATTAAGCGCCTGAGATGCCGTTCCGACAGAGACTCCCGCTAATTTGGCCACGTCATGCAATGTAATCGCCATGATATATTCGTCCTTTTGAACCGCTTTTATTTCTGACATTATAGTCCCCCTGCCGTGATTTGTAAAAATATCAAAATCAGTGTTGCCCGCAATAATCCCTGGCGATTATCAAACTCACTTACTTGCTGCCTTAAGCCAGTCCATGCGCAAATGAGTCTGAAGCATTTGCGCATGGGCGTCCGCAATGAGTACATACTGTCATTTTTGGGGCGGGTTGAAAGCCTTTGCCAATTTCCGCGCCAGAGAATTTTGCGCTGTTTTACAAATGAACCACCACCCCATGCCCGGCAGTCGTCACTGGCTGCGCATTTTTGCCCCGCACCACCACGTTCCATGTTCCCGGCGCGCCCTCGCGGGTGATTTGCAGGGTTTGACCCTGCCGCTTACAGTGGAAAACAGCCCGCACTGCGCCGCTGGTCTCCGGGATGGTCACATCCACCTGCGCGCCATCTTGCAGGTTGAAAATGTGCAGCGTCACGCCTTCGGCGTAATCGTAATCGGGGCGGTCATTGCGCGCGCCGACCGGGATGACGGAGTTTTCAGCCGCCCAGAGCGGGATGGAAAGGTAATCCACCCTCTCGCGCCGCCAACTTCCACCCTCCACCACTTCATCGGTCAGAAAATTCGTCCACCTGCCCTGGGGCAGGTAATAATCCACCAGGCCATCTTCGCGGAAAACGGGCGCCACCAGCAGCGAATCGCCCAGCATGTACTGACGGTCGAGCGTTTCGCAGGCCGGGTCGCCGGGGAAAGCCAGCATCATCGCCCGCAGCATGGGCGTCCCAAATTGGTGCGCCTGCACAGCCGCCTGATACAGATACGGCATCAGACTGGCCTTGAGACGGGTGAATTTTTCAAGCACCCGCACCGCTTCTTCATCGTAGGCCCACGGCACGCGGTAAGAAGCGCTGCCGTGCAGGCGGCTGTGCGAGGAGAGCAGGCCAAAAGCGCACCATCTTTTATACACATCCGCTGATGCGGTTTGCTCAAAACCGCCAATGTCGTGGCTCCAGAAGCCAAAGCCCGAAAGATGCAGCGACAGCCCGCCGCGTAAACTCTCGGCCATCGACTCAAATGTCGCGGTGCAATCGCCGCCCCAATGAACCGGGAACTGCTGCCCGCCCGTCGTGGCCGAGCGGGCAAACACCACCGCATTGCCCTGGCCGCGCCTGGCTTCGATGGCCTCGAACACGGTCTGGTTATAGAGTTGGGCATAGTAATTGTGCATTTTATGCGGGTCAGAGCCATCAAACCAGGCCACCTCCGTCGGAATGCGCTCGCCGAAATCGGTTTTGAAGGCATCGACGCCCATCTCCATCAGCGCATTCAGTTTCGATGCAAACCAGGCGCGCGCCGCCGGGTTGGTAAAATCCACAATCCCCATCCCGGCCTGCCACATATCCCATTGCCAGACCGACCCATCGGGCCGCTTAAGCAGGTAGCCGCCCGCCAGGCCTTCGTCAAACAACGCCGAACGCTGGGCAATGTACGGGTTAATCCAGACGCAGATGCGCAGCCCGTATTGCTCCTTCAAGCGTTGGAGCATCCCCGCCGGGTCGGGGAAAATGCGCCGGTCCCAAACGAAATCCGTCCAGTTAAATTCGCGCATCCAGAAGCAATCAAAATGAAAAACATGCAGCGGCACGCCTCGCTCCGCCATGCCGCCAATCATGCGCGTCACGGTGGCTTCATCGTAATCGGTGGTGAACGACGTCGAGAGCCACAGCCCAAACGACCAGGCCGGGGGCAGGGCCGGGCGCCCGGTCAGCGCGGTATAACGCTCCAACACTTCGCGCGGCGTGGGGCCGTAAATCACAAAATACTCCAGCCTTTCCCCCGGCACGCTGAACTGCACCCGTTCCACCTTCTCCGAACCGACTTCAAACGAAACCTTCTCCGGGTGGTTCACAAACACCCCATAGCCGCGATTGGTCAGGTAAAACGGAATGTTTTTATAGGCCTGCTCGCTGGCCGTGCCGCCGTCTTCATTCCAGATATCCACCACCTGTCCGTTTTTGATAAACGGCGTAAAGCGTTCGCCCAGCCCATAAACATATTCGCCTACGCCCAGGTTCAATTGTTCGTGGATGAACCGCCCGTCGGGCGTATCCACAAAGCCCAGGGCGCGCCACCCGCTGCCGGTCAGTTTCCTCTCCCCGGCATGGAACGCAACCTCCCACGCCTCGCCCCTTGTGACCCGAACCGCCAACGCGCCGGAAGTCAATTCCGCCGCCGAGTCGGTTATCTCAACCCGCGGCGTGACCGGCCTTTCAAAGATTTTGAACTGCGGCTGGGGCGGCTTCCCGCCTTTATGATGTGTCACCTGCACGCGGATAACCCCTTCCATCGGTGTGGAATAGCGCACCGTCAGCATCGGCAGGTTGAGCGTATCGCCGCGATGTTTAATAACGCGGGTGGGCGCATAAACAGTCAGCGATTGACCATCCGATTCAACATCATAAGCCTGCGCCGCAAAGGAGGGGGTCATCCCCTGGCGCATTTGCCAGTATCCATCGGTGAATTTCATGTCATTTCCTTTCTTTTCTGAGAGTAGATTCAACGCTCTGCATTTTTCATGCAATTCGCATCGGATAAAAATTGAGCAAGGGCGGCTTGGGTTTTTCCTGCCGATGGTAAAATCTTAACACACTATTGATTGCAAAGCCTGACCAGGACATCCTCGCCCCATAACCACAAAGGAGAATTCATGTCTGTCGTTTTTCCATCCGCCGAATGGTTGCAAACCTTTCAAGAAAAACTCAATTCCGATGAGCATTATGCCCAGGTCGCCAGCAAATGGGAAGGTGACATGTACTTCATCATCGAGCCGGAAGGCAATTTGAAGGAACGCATGGTCATGTACCTCGACCTGTGGCACGGCCAATGCCGGGGTGTTGAGATTGTTGATGAAATCTCCAAACACGCGCCCGCCTTCACCCTCAAAGCCGCTTACCCCAACTTCGCCAAAGTCCTGACCGGCGAACTCGACCCCATGCAAGCCATGCTGACCCGCAAACTCGATGTCAAAGGCAACATGGCCGTCATGATGCGCAGCGTGCCAGTTGTGCTGGATTTCGTCCGCTGCGCGCGCGAAATCACCAAAGAAATTCTGTAAACCGCGTAACGCGGAATGGATTCCGCTCCCCAATTGAGCCAAAGAACCCAAAAACCCGGACAGGCCCAGCCGTTCGGGTTTTTTCTTACGGAACATTAAGGAACATTCCCCGCTTAATCGGAGTATACTGGTCATAATAAACTGCCGTTTTTGAGCATCTTTTCCCACCGAATCTGGCTGACCGTTATGAGCGACACTCTATTTACTTCCACCGAAACCGTCAAAAACCAACTTTCCCGGCAAAAATACATCGCCACCGATGAAATTGCCACCATTGTCTATCTCTCCGAAAAACTGGGTAAACCCCTGCTCACCGAAGGCCCGGCGGGCGTTGGCAAAACCGAGCTTGCCAAAGCCATTGCCGCCGCCACCGGGCGGGAATTGATTCGCCTGCAATGCTACGAGGGGCTGGATGAATCCAAAGCGTTGTACGAATGGGAATACTCCAAGCAATTGCTCTACACCCAACTCCTGCGCGATAAACTCAACGACACGCTTGGCAAAGCCGCCTCGCTCTCCGAAGCCGCCGATAGACTCGCCGCCGAGGAAGATGTCTTTTTTTCCACCCGCTTTCTGCTCCAGCGCCCGCTTTTGCGCGCCATCCTGAGCGAGCAGCCGGTTGTGCTGCTGATTGATGAAATTGACCGCGCCGATGCCGAATTTGAAGCCTTCCTGCTCGAAGTGTTGAGCGATTTCCAGGTCTCCGTGCCAGAACTCGGCACGCTCTCCGCCAAACATCGTCCCTTCGTCATCCTGACATCCAACAACACCCGCGAATTGAGCGAAGCCCTCAAGCGCCGATGTCTGTACCTGTTTATTGACTACCCCGACCTGGAAGCCGAACTGGCCGTCGTGCGCCTGAAAGTGCCAGACCTGAACCCCAAACTGGCTCGCCAGGCGGTTGATTTCGTTCAACGCCTGCGCAAAAGCGACATGCGCAAATCTCCCTCCATCAGCGAAACGCTCGATTGGGCCAATGCCCTGGTGGCGCTCAACGCCTCCCACCTCGACAAAGAAACCCTCGAAGAGACGCTCTCCGTCCTGCTCAAACACGAAGCCGATTTACAGAAAGCCAAGCACCAGTTCATCAACCCTCCCCCGCCCCGCGCTAACCCCGACGAATTCCGGCGGTTTTCGGGAAATTGAGGGACGATAACGACCATGGAATCCCGCATTCTCCAACTCATTTCCGCCCTGCGCGCCAGCGGCGTGCGCATTAGTCTGGCCGAAAGCGCCGAAGCCTTCTCGGCGGTCGATTTGATGGGGATTCAAGACCGGGAGCAGTTTCGCCTGTCGCTGCGCGCCACGCTCATCAAAGACGCGCGCGACCTCCCGGTCTTCGAGAAACTCTTTCCGCTCTTTTTCGGCTCCAGCCAGCCGCCGCTGATGGGCGGCAGCCTCTCTGACCAGTTATCTCCCGAAGAAGCTGCCATGCTGGCCGAAGCCATTCGCCAGTGGGCCGAAAACCTGCGCCAACGCATGGAACGCCTGATGAACGGCCAACCGCTCAACCGCGAGGAACTCGAACAACTGGCCCAAATGGTCGGCCTGAATAATACGCAGGATTTGCGCTACCAGAACTGGATGGCGCAGCGCATGATGCGCGCCCTGGCCTTCCCTGAAGTACGCGAAGCCCTGCGCGAACTGATGGAGCAACTGGCCCAAATGGGCATGAGCCGCGAGCGCGTCGAGCAGTTGCGCGAGATGATTCGCCAAAACATGCAGGGACTGGAAGGGCAAATTCAGCAATTTGCCGGGGAACGCATCGCCGAAAACCTGAGCCAACAGCCGCCCGGTGAAACCACCGATAACATCCTCAACCGCCCCTTCCGCGCCCTGTCGGATGCCGACAAAAAAGCCATCCAGCGCGAAGTGCGCCGCCTGGCCGCCATCCTGCGCACGCGGATTGCCCTCCGCCAGAAACGCGCCAAAACCGGCCAACTCGATGCCAAAGCCACCATTCGCGCCAATCTCAAGCATCACGGCGTTCCGATGGAGATTCGCCACAAAGACCGAACGCGCAAACCGCGCATCGTTGTGCTTTGCGACATCAGCACTTCAATGCGTTTCTGCTCTGAATTAATGCTCACTTTTCTGTACGCGCTTCAGGGCCAGGTACATAAAACCCACGCCTTCGCCTTCATAGACCACCTGGAATACATCTCTGGCGATTTTAACGCCACCAACGCCGATGAAGCCATCGCCTCCGTCCTATGGCGCATGCCCTCCGGCTCCTATAACACCGACCTGGGCTGGTCACTCCAAAATTTCAACGATGGATTCCTCAACACCCTCAACAGCCAAACCACCCTGCTCATGGTAGGAGATGGCCGCAACAACTACAACGACCCGCGTCTCGACCTGTTTGCGATGATGAGCCGCCGCGCCGCCCGCACCATCTGGCTCAACCCCGAACCACCCGCCCTGTGGAACGGCGACAGCGACATGCCCAAATATGCCCCGCTCTGCGATAGCATCTTTCGGGTCAGCAATCTGCGCGAACTGGCCGAAGCCATTGACCACTTGATGACCGCATAGGGCAGGTCTCCAACCGGTCTTGGTATAATCTGGCTCATGCAGCCTATCCTGAAAATCAACCTCACCACCAACACCATTGAATCCTATTCCATTCCCGCCGAATACGAGCGGGATTTTTTGGGGGGCGCTTCGCTGGCGGCGCGCCTGCTCTATGACTCGCTGACCCGTGAACTCGACCCGTTTTCGCCCGAATCACCCCTGCTGATACTCAACGGCCCGCTCTCCGGCACAGCCGGGCCGACGGTGGGGCGCTTCGTCGTCTGCGGCAAGAGTCCTGCCACCGGGTTGTGGGCCGAATCGAACTGCGGCGGCTTCTTTGGCCCGGAACTGCGCACGGCGGGCTGGGATGGCATCTGGCTGACCGGAAAAGCCAAAACGCCGGTCTATCTGCTCATCCAGGATTCGCAAGTCGAAATCCGCCCAGCAGATTCGCTTTGGGGAAAAGATACTTATGAAATTCAAGACATTCTCAAACACGAGAACCGTCTAACCGGATTAAGCACTTTGGGAATTGGCGTGGCGGGCGAGCAGATGTTGCCCTACGCTCTGTTGCTCTGCGACCATGGCCGGGTGGCCGGGCGGACGGGACTGGGTGCGGTGATGGGCAGCAAGAATCTCAAAGCCATTTCCGTCAAAGGCACGGGCAAAGTGCCGGTGTTTGACCCGGCGGCCTATGCCCCACGCCGCTCAGCGGCCAACTTGGCGCTCAAGGCCGACCCAATGACCAGCGTCCTGAACAGTCTTGGTTCGGCGGGCGCGGCGGATTATTTCAACTACCTGGGCGAACAGCCCAAAAAATATTTCAGCGCCGGAACGCTGGAAGGGGCCGATAACATCTCCGGCGCGAGCGTGGCCGAGACCATTCTGGCGGGCAAATCGGCTTGTCACGCCTGCGTCATTGCCTGCGGCCGGGTGGTGCGGCTGGAAGATGGCGAGAAGCGCAAAGGGCCGGAATACGAAACCCTGGTCGGCTTTGGCCCCAACCTGGGATTAACCAGCCCGGTCGCGGCCACCCGGCTAGGCGAATTGTGCGACCGCTACGGCGTCGACGCCATCTCGATGAGCGGGACAATTGGACTCGCTTTTCGCCTGTACGAACTTGGCGTTATCAGCATCAAGGATACAGGCGGGCTGGAACTCGCCTGGGGCAATGCCGGGGCTGTCGAACAGTGCATCCATCTGGCGGTCAAAGGTGAAGGCTTTGGAAAAGTCCTGGCTTTAGGCGCGAAAAAACTGGCCGAACACTTTGGCGCGCCCGAAGAAGCGGTGCAGGTGAATGGGCTGGAGGTGGCATATCACGACCCGCGCGGGGCTTCGGGCATGGCGATTGTCTATGCCACCTCGCCGCGCGGCGCCTGTCACAACCAGTCCGACTACTTTCTGGCCGATATTGGTCAGGTGGATGCCAGCCTGGGCCTGGAATTTTATGACCGGCACGCTGGTGCGGAAAAAGCCGCCAATGTGGCCCGTCACCAGGATTTTCGCACGGTTAACAACGCGCTGGTCCTGTGCATGTTCGCCAACGTTCCGCCGGAGACGATGGTGGACCTGGTGAACGCTGCCTGCGGCTATGACTGGACGCTGGAAGATTTGATGCGTTGCGGCGAGCGCGCCTGGAACCTGAAGCGGCTCATCAATCTGAAATTGGGTCTTACTCGCGACAATGACACCTTGCCCCCGCCGCTCCTGCGCGCCTATGCAGATGGCGGCTCGGCGGGCTACGTCATCCCGTTTGAGGAGATGATGACTGCCTATTATCAGGCGCGCGGCTGGGACGCCGAAACCGGCGCGCCCAGGCCAGAAAAACTCCGTGAGTTGGGCTTATAAACGCGCTCAATTTGTCCAAAAAGGCAGTGACCGCCACAACCGGCGGTCACTGTTTATTTCAAGGGCGTTTGAGATGGCTTTTCTATTTTCTTTCCCAACAGTTGGTGAAAAAATTCAAACTACCCACCGGCAAGGTGCATTCCAACACAAATCCATCCGCGAAGCGAACAGTTAAGTCGAGCGAGCCAAGCGCGAAGGCCGAGCGGCGTGCGTAAAAGCGGTAATCTACCCCAAAATGTTCTGAAAGAGAAGGAACCTGCTTAATGGGTAACTGCGCCAATGCCGATGGGTCATTGGGCGCAGATTGCAGGTAGGCGTGGAATTTGGTCAGGGTCTGCTCGGAGGGCAGGTCCATGCGGCCCAGAATGCCAATGACAAGCCCGACTGACGCAATCACGAGAATATGTTTAGCCAACCGTCTGGGAGCGGCCTTTTCATGGACGATTTGGAGATGCCGCCGGGCGGCCCAGCGCAGCGCGGCGGCAGCAGCCATGCTCACGCCAATGAGCGGCACAGCCATGAGCATGGATTGGACGGTGACGGCCTGTCCCTCCGCGCCCATCTGAAAGAAAAAAACAACGGCCAACAGCGCCGTCATCACCGCGCCGCCGCCCACAATCCCCTGGTATTCTTCCACGAACCAACCAGAGATGACCCCGGCCAGCCCAAAAGCTGCGCTGAACCCGGCCCACATCCAGAAGAGATGAAACCAGTCTACGCCCAGCGGCAGGTTGGGAAAGGAATAGACGTTGACCAGCGAATTGGACAGGACGAAAGCGGTTGCGGCCAATGCGCCATAAAACGCGGCGGGCAACATTCGCTCGCCGCGTTGCGACAGGTTTTCCTGATGCATCGATTTGCGAAATAGGTTGAGAATGAAATTTATCACTTTATTTTCCCAGAGAAAATGAGTCGGGTTTGACCATTTTGGCCTCGGCTTTTTGGAGCAGTTCTTCGAAAGTCATCGCTTCTTCGGGGAAGGCTGCCACCCCAAACCCAACCTGAACGCCGGTCTGGGCGCGTGTCTTTTCGACCACCCGCCGGATGAGCGTATTGGTGTTTGAAGTCTGCGTTTCGGGGCAAAGAATGATAAAACGGTCAGGTTTCTCTTGTTTAATGATGATGTCGGTGTTGCGGGCCTCCTTATCGAGAATTTCTGCAATTTGGGCCATTGCGAAGCGGTGAGCCAGGTGCTTTTGAATCTCCTTTGGCGCGGGTTGGAATTGCGCGCCGATAGTTGCCGAATCTGGCTCGATAATGACCAGCGAGAGCGGACGGTCATAACGGCGGCTGCGCGCCAGTTCAACCTGGATGACTTTGGCGGCTTCCTCAAACAAGAGCGCGCGCCCCGAAAAGGTGGCAAAGATTAACTTCTCGATGGTCTGCTCCATCTCGCGGAACGCGAGAGTGATTTCACGCGCCAGCATCATGCCCGTCACCAGCAAGACTACTTCCAACGCCAGGATGGCAAACTGGTCATTGGAAAGCGAACCGCCCAGCCCAAACCACAGAGCAATGTACAACACCACCGTCAGTCCTAACGCCGCCAAAAGTCGCCAGCGTTCCAGGGCAGGAGCCAGGATGGTCAGAATGATGGCGGTTGTCAGAACCGCAAAAAAGTAAGGACGAATGGTCAAAACATCGACCGACAGCCCAAATTGGATAACGCTGCTCACCAGCAAAATGTAAAGAATCAAAAAGACCAGGTTTTTCTTGAAGCGGCTCATCGTCTTTCCCTTCTGTCACTACGGGCGAAACCTCCAACCTGGGCGAAGCCGAAAGAGTGGGGATTTCAGAGCGTGTAATGATATTTTATCGCGTAATTGGTAAAATACTGTTTATGTTGGAACAATTCCGCTCACGCCTGCCGCCCGTCTTACAAGAGCGCTTCGATCGCCTCGCCAGCCCCTTCCAGATACAGGAGTATCTTGATTCCATGCCTTATATCGCCGAGGAACGAGACCGTTCGCCGTTGCAGGTGATGCTCGACCATCAGTGTCACTGTCTCGATGGCGGATTCTTCGCCGCCCTGGCCCTGTGGCGCATTGGATATCGCCCTCTGCTCATTGACCTGACGCCCGACCCTGGCGCGGATGATGACCATGTGCTGGCGCTCTACCAAATCGAAGGCCGCTGGGGCGCGCTTGCCAAATCGAACTACGTCAACCTGGGATTCCGCGAACCGGTCTATAAAAACTTGCGCGAGCTGGCGATGACATATTTTGAGCATTATTGCAGCATCCACCAGACCAAAACCCTGCGCGGGTACACCCGCCCGTTTGACGCATCACGCTATGTTAACCTGAATTGGGCCTGGGACGAAGCCGGAGCGAATCAACTCTACCGGATTTTCTACCGCCGCAAACCGGTTCCGCTGATTACGGCCTCCATGGCCGCCCGCCTGCAACGCATCACCGACCGGGTCTATCGCGCTGAAACGCTCTACACCGATTTGAGCTGGTCATTTGGCAACCGGCCTGAGGGGCATTGAACAGGCGTCAAAGAACCCCTCTTCACAAGCGGAGAGGGGTTCTTGATGGATAAGGAATGCGCGGTTTACTTTTTGAACCCGCTAAACTGCACTTCGCGCAGTTCATCGAACCAGACCGTGCCGTAGTTGCCGCCGATGCGGAATTTCCAATCCAGCCCGGCCCAGTCTTTGCCGAATTTTTCGCGGTATTGGATGATTTGGGTCGGGTTGGCCGGGTCCCACCAGACCGCCATGAACTCGCCCTCCGGTCCAATTGCCATCAGCAGGCTGTACCAGGTCTCGGCCTGCGGGCGGAAGTTGCCGTGCAGGTTGTTGAAAGCCACCGGGTTGTTCTTGCGCCACAGGTTTGATTGCGGATATTTCTCCATAATAACCCCAAAGCGACGGTAGCCTTCCGTATCCCAGGCGCCATGGTCGAATAGCATTTCAAAATGGGCGTTTGGCGCGGTGTATTTGAGGTTGAAAATCAAACCCTGACCTTCCCCAAAATCGCGCGAATCCAGCGATAGACCGCGCCAGCCATCGCCAACCACTTCCAGCATACCGTCTTTGATAACGCCGATGTCCATGCCCCAGCCCAGGTTTTCATCAAAAGGGTCGTAGTAGGTCACGGTCAGGTCTTGCAGGAATTGCGCGGCGACCGAGGGTGGTTCGAGCGTGGGCGTGGGCGGGATGGGCGTGGCGGTGGGGAGACTGGGAGTCTGCGTGGGGACGGGCGAGGGCGTCAGCGTGGCCGAAGGCGCGGCTGTGGCCGTTGGCGGCGGCGGGGTGGGCGCAGGTTGGCAGGCCGCCAACAGCAAGACCAAAACGAGCAGGGAAAAGCGAGTTTTCATGGGTTCTCCGATTTGTGATAATTTGGCGTTTCCACCTGACCAGAATTGTGCCATAATGCAAAGCAAATCATCGGCAAAGAAAATTTTCGAAAACATGACTGACCTCGCCGCCTTGCTCCGCTGTTACCGAAAACGCGCTGGTCTGACCCAAAAAGGTCTGGCCGGGCGCATCCATTTTCATCATAGCGTCATCAGCCGCACCGAAACGCCCGGCAGCGGCTACCTGCCTTCTGAAACGTACCTGGAAGTCTTCAGTCAGGGTCTTGAACTTTCCAAAGCGGAGCAGGAAGCACTTCAAGCGGCGCTGGAAGCCTCCCGTCGGGCCGACCCCCAGCCCCAGGCGGCGCCCTGGTGGGTCTCGCGGTATTTCGTTCCCATCCTGGTTTTGACCGTCTTTCTGGCGTTTGTGGGTATCTATCTGACAGCCGTATTTCTGACCTCGGCCTCTCGCGCTCGTTCTGCTCCAGAAAACTATCGGGCTGTTCCTGCTGGCGGCACGCTGTATATCGATGATTTTGAGGATGGCGACTTCTCGAACTGGCGCAGTCTCAACGATGGCCGCTGGGAGCTTCTCCCGCTGGAGGGTGGGTTTGGCCTGGGCGTGCAAGACCAGCCCCCAGAGAGCGTGCCAAATGCCTATCTCCTGCTCTCCGATGATTGGGTCGATTACGCTTTCAGCGTGGATGTCATCTTTCAATCCGGGGAATACGAGCAGATTTACCTGGTGGCGCGCAGCGCGCGTCAGCCGAACTGTTCTGGTTATCGCGCAGGCGGCAACCGGCTGGGAGTGTCCATCTTCCGCTTCGATAACCTGGGGGGAGACTGTCAGGGCGAGACACTGGCGGAAAATTCCGCCTACCCGCTTCATGCTGCCACTCCTTACAATTTGCGCCTGGAAGTGAGCGGGACGGAGATTCGCTTCTTTGTGAATGACCAGATGGCGGCGCAGGCGCGTGATAGTAAGTATCCGCAGGGCGGGCTGGGGTTGCTGGCCTATCAGGTAAAAATGGCTTATTTCGACAATGTAGTGGTCACAAAGTTGGGGCGGTGAGCCAAATATTAGAATTAAATCAGACCAACCAGTCGGTTTTGTGCTTAAATGCCGGCTTGAGGGTACAATACTGTTTGAGGAATTTCCGTGCCTGCATCTGCTGCCTTACCCGTTTCTGCATCTGCTTTCCCGCTTATCGAACTGCGCGGGGTGGTCAAAACTTACACCAGCGAGGCTGGGGAGTTCACTGCGCTCAAAGGGATTGACCTGGCTATCTACCCCGGCGAATTTTTGGGTATTATTGGTAAATCGGGGGCGGGCAAAAGCACCCTGCTGAACATGATAACTGGCGTGGACCACCTGACGCGAGGCGAAGTCATCGCACGGATTGGGCCGCAGTCGGTTTCTGTGCATACACTCAGCGAAAACGACCTGGCGCTCTGGCGTGGACGTTCGATGGGCATCGTCTATCAGTCCTTCCAACTGCTGCCCATGCTCACTTTGCTGGAAAACGTCATGTTGCCGATGGATTTGTGCGGCCTCTATCACCCGCGCGAAAGCCGCCGCCGCGCCCTGGATTTGCTGGAAATGGTCGAAATCGCTGAACATGCTCACAAACTCCCGGCCTTCATCTCCGGCGGCCAGCAGCAACGGGTTGCCATTGCCCGCGCGCTGGCGAACGACCCGCCTGTGCTGGTGGCCGATGAGCCTACCGGCAGTCTCGACTCCGTCACCGCCGACCACATCTTCGACCTGTTCGAGCGGCTGGTAGCAGGCGGCAAAACTATTATCATGGTCACGCATGAAATGGCGCTTATGCCGCGCTTCAGCCGTCACCTGGTTATTGCCGATGGCGAAATCGTTCAAAGTCCTGCGCCAGGCCCCGCGCCAGTTGCGGTTTTGCGGAGGAACTGACATGTCCCAATCAGCCTCCGTTTCCTCAGTATCCTCCGCTTCTGGCCTCCGTTTCTCCGATTCGTCCGTTGTCCCTCCGCTTCGTCCGTTGTCCACTCCGCTTCTCTGATTCGTCCGTTGTCCCTCCGCTTCATCCGTTGTCCACTCCGTTTCTCTGATTCGTCCGTTGTCCCTCCGCTTCTTCCGTTGTCCACTCCGATTCGTCCGTTGTCCCTCCGCTTCTCTGATTCATCCGTTGTCCACTCCGCTTCTCTGATTCGTCCGTTGTCCACTCCGATTCATCCGTTGTTCTCCGCGTTGCACCAGTCATCCGTTCCTATGATTGACATCCGCCGTGTCGTCAAAACTTTCAAAAACGCCGCCGGGGAATTCACTGTTCTAAAAGGCGTCGATTTGCAGATTGCGCCCGGTGAATTCGTTTCGATTGTCGGAAAGTCGGGCAGCGGAAAATCAACTCTGCTGAATATGATGACCGGTATTGACCGGCCTACCAGCGGCCAGGTGATTGTTAACGGGCAGGATTTGTACACTGCGCTGGGCGAATCGGAACGCTCACGCTGGCGAGGCAGGAACCTGGGCATTGTATTCCAATTTTTCCAACTCCTGCCCATGCTTTCTTTGTTGGAAAACGTGATGTTGCCGATGGATTACGCTGGAATTTACGATTTCGACGAGCGTCCACGCCGAGCCATGCAATTGCTGGAGATGGTGGGCTTGACAGAACAAGCCGCCAAACTGCCGTTGGCTGTTTCTACCGGGCAGCAACAACTGGCGGCCATTGCCCGCGCCCTGGCCTGTGACCCGCCCCTGTTGGTGGCCGATGAACCAACCGGCAATCTCGACTCGCGCACCGCCGATGTGGTCATTCAGATTTTTGAGCGGCTGGTGGCCGATGGCAAGACCGTAATTATGGTCACGCACAATCCCTCGCTCACAGCGCGCACCACCCGCAACATCATTATTTCCGATGGTGAAATTGTCAATGAAACGGTTGCCCGCGCCTTGCCTCTGCTTAATCACCGTCAAATGCTGGCGGTCACGCGCCAGGTCAAGCGTCAATCCTACCATCCCAATCAGCCCATTTTACAGCGTGATGAACACGTGGATAAGTTCTTCATGATTGAGCGTGGCCAGGTCGAGGTGGTTTTGCGGGGCAAGAATCGCCAGGATGTGACCGTTGCCCGCCTGGGGCCAGGCGAATATTTTGGCGAGGTCGAATTGCTGCGCGGCGGCAAATCGATTGCTGCGGTACGCGCTGCGCCTGATTCACCGGTGGACTTATTGACGCTGCCTCGAGATGAATTTTGCCGCCTGCTCAAAGAATCTCCGTTGACGGAGGAAGCCCTGGGGCGAATTGTGCAGTCTCGCCTGCAAGAGAACAAATCTACCGACCGGCGTGGCGTGCGCTGGTGGCCGTTCAAATAAATCCAGAATGAAAGAATGCTGAATGATGAATTCCCCATTCTCCATTCTCTATTCTTTACTCTGCATTCCATGAGACCTCGCTGGCGAAAAGTCCTCCTCGACCTTTTTGAGAACCCCACTCGCACCTTGCTGGTGGTCTTTTCCATTGCCGTCGGTGTGTTTTCGATTGGCGTAATTTCAGGCACCTATGTCATTATCGAAAACGACATGAGCGCCAGTTATGCTGCCAACCAGCCCGCCAACATCGAATTGCGCACCGAGAACTTCGACCGCGATTTTCTCTCCACGGTCGAAAACGCACCGGATATTGAATATGCCGAGGGACGCAGAGTGTTCAGTGTTCGCGTGCGCCCGGTTGACTCAGAGCAGTGGACCGCCATCAATATCATTGCGGTGGATGATTTCGATAAAAACAAAGTTAACCTGCTGACGCCCATCTCTGGACAGTCGAAACCTGGCAAGCACGAATTGGTGTTGGAGCGCAAAGTGCTGGACGAGTTTATGATAGCGCCGGGAGCAGACCTCGTTCTTGAACTGCCCGATGGCTCGTTCAAAACTCTCAAAGTGGTGGGTGTTGTTCAAGACCCAACCACTGGCGCGGCAGATTTTCTGGCCCCACCATTTGCTTATATTACGATGGATACGCTTTCCACCCTGGGCCAGCCAGACTTGTTTAACCGCGTCTATGCCACTGTCCATACCGGTAAAAATGATGACCAGCATATTCGCAACGTCTCTGCCGATTTGACCAAGCGTATCGAAAAAAGCGGCGTTGATGTCCTCCGCTCGCGCACTGCCTTGACCAACGAGCATCCCCTGGCCTCAACGGTCAATGCCGTATTAGGGATTCTATTGGCTTTGGGCGTGCTTATCGTGTTTCTGTCGTCATCGCTCATTGCGAATACCCTGGCCGCCCTGCTGAACCAACACCTGCGCCACATCGGTGTGATGAAACTGGTAGGCGGGCGCGACAAACAGGTCTTTGCGATGTACCTGGTACTTATCCTCTCTTTTGGCATTCTGGCGCTGTTGATAGCGGTTCCACTTGGAGGCGAGGGCGCGTACCAACTATCGCTTTTCATTGCTCAGAAAATGGGCTTTACCTTGCTGGGCAAACGGATTGTGCCTCTGGCTTTTATCATACAGATTGCGATTGGCATTCTCGTCCCGCTGCTGGCCGGGTTTGGGCCGGTTATCAACGGTTCGCGCATTTCGGTGCTGGATGCCCTCAGTGGGGACATTGCTCATGAAGCGGGAAGCAATCTCCAGCCTGGCAAAAAGCGGGAATCGCTCTTTGAGCGTTTTGAAAATTGGGTCAACGAAGCGCTGCTGCGGCGCGGAATTCACCTTCCGCGTCCCCTTTTAATTTCGCTCCGAAACACTTTCCGCCGCAAAAGCCGCCTGGCGCTTACGCTGTTCACGTTGACCATGGGCGGGGCGATATTCGTGGGCGTTTTCAATGTGCGCACGACTCTTTTCGATTATATGGATAACGTGGGGCGTTATTTTGTGGCAGATGTGACCCTCGATTTCAGCCAACCGTATCGCTTAAGCGAGGTCGAAAAAGTGGCTCGTCAGGTGCCGGGGGTGGTAGAAGTGGAGGGCTGGGCCTTTGCGGTGGCAGAAGTTTTATATCCCGATGGCACGGTGGCTGAGAACCTGACCGTCCTGGCCCCGCCCGCCAACAGCCGTCTGGTGGATGCCGAACCGATTGCCGGGCGCTGGCTGCAAGCGGGAGACACCAGGGCCATTGCCGTGACCGAAGGAATCTTGCGCAGTTTCCCAAACCTGAAACCAGGCGATACCCTTCAGGTGCGGGTTGGTGGTAATGACGAGCGCTGGCAGGTGGTGGGCTTTTTTAAGTTCATTGACCGCGAAGGGCTGATTGCTTATGGAACGTATGAGTATTTCTCGCGCGCAACGAACCTTGCCAATCGTTCGGTCTCGTTTCGAGTGGTGACCGACCGGCATGATGAGCGCTACCAGCGCGAGATGAGCGACAAACTCGATAAACATTTCCGCGAGGCCGGATTCCAGATTAGCCAGGCGCGTCCTGGTCTTTCGGCGCTGAATAATGCTACCGAAAGCCTCGATATTCTGGTGATTTTCCTGCTGATTATGGCGCTGTTGACGGCCATTGTCGGCGCGATGGGGCTGACCGGCACGATGGGCATGAATGTGCTGGAGCGTACCCGCGAAATTGGCATTATGCGCGCTGTTGGCGCGGTCGATTCCGAAATTATGCGCATGGTGATTGGGGAGGGCATGGTCATCGGTCTGATTTCCTGGGTATTGGGCCTGGTCTTATCCATCCCAATTACCTATGGCCTTTCGTTGATTGTCAGCCTGGCTGTCTTTGAGACCCCCATTGATGTCGTTTTCACGCCGGTCGGTTACCTCATCTGGTTGGGGCTGGTCATTGTCCTTTCTGTGCTGGCGAGCGTCCTTCCAGCCCGCAATGCCGCGCGCCTGACCATTCGGGAAGTGCTGGCGTATGAGTAAATGCAGAATGAAGAATGTAGAATGATGAATGATGAATAAAACGGATTACGCATTATGAATCACCCCTGAGGCTGCTATGACCAAAAAACTCTCTTTTGTTTCCCTTGTCCTCGCCCTGCTGCTGGCCGCTTGCGGCGCGCAGGAAACGCCCGTTGCTCCCCTCACCGCGCCGGTCACGGATTCTGGCGTGATTGCCGAAGGCCGTCTGCTTCCGGCGCAAAACCTGCTCGTTTTTCCGCAGGCGCGTGGTACAGTGACGGAAATCCTGGTTGAAGAAGGCCAATCCGTCTCCAAAGACGATGTCCTGGTGCGCCTGGGCGACCGTGAAAGCGCCGAAGCCGCGCTGGCCGCAGCCCAACTGGAACTGACCCAGGCGCAGCGCGCTTATGACGATTTCATCCGTACCGCGGGGTTATCGGCTGCCAACGCCTGGCAGGAATACCAGCAAGCGCAGGTGGCACGTGCTGCGGCTCAAAAAGAGTGGGAAAAAGTCAAGCCAATCGATGTGCAGGACGAAATTGACCAGGCCGAAGCCGACGTGCGCGACCAGAAGAAAAAGTTGGAAGACGCCCAGAAAGAATTTGACAAGTACAAAGACCTGAAAACCGATAATCCCACCCGCCGAAAAGCCGACGATGAACTGCGAGCGGCGGAAGCCAATTACAATGAGGCCCTTCGCAAGGTGGAGGAACTCCAGCGTCAGATAGATGGCCCCAAAGCGGCGCTGGAATCCGCCCTGGCCGCCGAAGCCGAAGCCAAACGCAAATTCGAGAACACTCTCAACGGCGCCGCCGACCCCGACCAGAAGGCGCTGCTCGAAGCGCGCCTGAACAATGCCAAAGCGCAGGCGACCGCTGCCGAAAAGGCCCTCTCCAACTACGAGGTGCGCGCCCCCATCAGCGGAGTTGCCACCGATGTCAACGTGACGGTTGGCGAATTGCTCGGCCCTGAAAAATTTGCCGTCCAACTTGCTGATTTCAGCGTCTGGTACGTCGAGACGACAGACCTGAACGAATTGGAAGTGGTCAACATCAAAGAAGGCCAGCAGGTTGAAATCCGCCCCGATGCGCTCGAAAACCTGGTGCTGACCGGCGTGGTGGAGCGCATCGGTCAATCGTTCCGCATTCAGGGCGGGGATGTGCTGTATCAGGTCAAAATCAAACTGAGCGACAATAACCCGGCTCTGCGCTGGGGCATGACCGTTGAAGTGACGTTTTTGCCGTAAACTGTTCCCTTTTTCACATTGTTGACATGCGCCTGTATGATGAGTACACTTTTCTCAAACCATTCGAGGAGATGCTCATGATACAAGTGCGCGATTTGCTGAAAACCAAAAAAATTCAATCGATTTTTTCGCTTTCCCCAAATGCCAGCGTGCTTGATGCAATGAAATCGATGGCGAAATACAATATTGGCGCAATGCTGGTGATGGAGGAGGGCAAAATCGTCGGTATCGTGTCCGAGCGCGACATTGTCCGCAAGGTGGATGTGCAGGGCAAATCCAGCGCAGAAACCCTGGTACGCGACATCATGACCGAAAAAGTGCTATACGTCAAACCCGAACAACCGTTGGAAGACTGCATGGCTCTGATGACCGAAAAGCGTATCCGCCATTTGCCGGTGATTGAAAACGACTGCTTGCTGGGCGTCATCTCCATTGGTGACGTGTTGCGCGAAGTGATTCACGAGCAGAAATTCATGATTGACCAATTGGAGCATTATATCCGGGGACAATAATGTTTACCGCTCATAGCGGCCTCTTTCCTCTTTCATCTTGCTGTTGAAGAGATGAAGGAGGAAAGATGTTTTTAACCCAATTTATCACCCCTTGTTTCACAAAATCAATAAAATCCTACCTTAATAGGTGACATTTTTCATTACATTTGTCACTCATCCTTTTGTCCGATTTTGGCTACTATTACACTTGCGTTTTTTGTAACCGACGCCATTAAATATCTGTTTCATTTACTATCCGTTCTCTATCCGTTTCTCCGCTTCAGCCGCTGTCTCATCCGTTCCTCTATGCACGAACTTGCCGTCACCGAATCCATCCTTGAAATCGCCATTCGTCATGCCAAAGCCCAAAACGCCCGGCGAATTACCGAACTATTCATCGTTGTCGGGGAATGGTCGTCCACCGTTGATGACTCCGTCCAGTTTTACTGGGACATGATTAGCGAAAACACCATTGCCCAGGGCGCCAAACTGCATTTTCGCCGCATCCCAACCGAACTGCTCTGCCGACAATGCGGCCACACTTACCATCCCGATTCGCGCAATTTGCTCTGTCCGCAATGCAAGAGTAAGCACATCAAGGTGTTGAAGGGAGAGGAGTTTCACCTGGAAGCAATTGAAATAGAAGCGGAGCAAAAAGAAGAATTGAGCAGTCCGTAATGCGTAACGCGGAATTTATTCCGTGCCTGACCAGAATACCTGTCATTGACCATGAGAAAGCCGCTGCCCTATCCCAAGCCCAACCTGCGCTGCCGCAAAACTGCGCCGATTGTCCGCAAACGCGCCTTTCGTTATGCTTTACTTCATCATCAGCCTGTTCCGACCCGAAAACTACCCCTCGTCCTCTCCCTCTTTCCTCTCACTTCTGCCACTACGCGCTAACCTGACTCGCCAATTACCAGGCACTTGTCACTCAATTACTCAATCCCTAAATCCCTAAATCCCATGTCCCCCACGATTGCCGTTGTCGAAAAAATCCTCTCCGCGAATGACCGCCTGGCCCTCGAAAACCGCGCCAGATTCGATGCGGCAGGCGTCTTTACCCTCAACATCATGGCATCGCCTGGCGCGGGCAAGACCTCGCTCATCGAGCGGACCGTTAGCGCCTTGCAAGGCAAACTGCGCATCGGCATGATTAACGGCGACATCGCCACCAGCTTCGATGCCGACCGCGCCGCCGCCGCCGGGGCTGCTGCCGTTCAAATTAACACTGGCGGCGATTGTCATCTTGACGCTGTCATGCTCCAATCGGCCATCCCACAACTTGACATCGCCAATCTCGACCTGCTCATTGTCGAAAATGTTGGCAACCTGGTCTGCCCGGTAGAGTTCAAACTCGGCACCCATAAAAACGTGCTGGTTGCCTCCATCCCCGAAGGCGACGACAAACCTTACAAGTACCCTGGCATGTACCGCGGCGTCGAAGCAGTCGTCATCAACAAAATTGACCTGCTTCCCTACGTCCCTTTCCGGATGGACTTTTTCAAGAACGGCATTGAAACCCTTAACCCTGGCGTTGCCCAGTTCGAACTCTCTTGCCGCACAGGGGAAGGTATCCAATCCTGGCTGGACTGGCTCGTTTCCCAGGTATCAGGCGTTAAATCGCTAGCCGCCCAATGAGGCCCCGCTTTCCCGCCTGACACCTGACACCTGACACATGACACAAGGTTTATCCATTCACATCACCGGCATCGTGCAAGGGGTTGGCTTTCGGCCCTTTGTCTACAATCTTGCCCAGCGCCATCATCTCACTGGCTGGGTGCGGAATACATCTGCGGGCGTCGAGATTGAAGTAGATGGGGAAAATGACCAACTCCGGGATTTTGTCGAACATCTCAAGGCGGAACTCCCGCCCCTGGCGCGCCTCGAATCTATCCGCGTGACCGAGCGCCCTGCATCCGGGTTCGAGCAATTTAAAATTCTCCACTCTCAAGCGGTGGAAGGCGCCTTCCAGCCCATCTCGCCCGATGTGGCTGTTTGCCCCGATTGCCTGCGCGAGATGAACGACCCTGCAGACCGTCGCTATCGCTACCCCTTCATCAACTGCACCAACTGTGGCCCGCGCTTTACCATCATCCAGGATATTCCTTACGACCGGCCCAAGACCACCATGTCGGCCTTCGAGATGTGCGACGACTGCCGCGCCGAATACGAGAATCCTGCTAATCGCCGGTTTCATGCCCAACCGATAGCCTGCCCCAAATGCGGCCCAAAAATCTGGCTGGAGGAGTTTCCGGCGGCCAAAAACGGAAAGCGTACCGTCCTGATTAACGTCGGCGAAGACGGCCTCCAGCGCGCCCGCCGCCGTCTGGCGGAGGGCAAAATCCTGGCCGTCAAAGGGCTGGGCGGCTTTCATCTGGCCTGTGATGCCACCAACCCGGCCGCTGTCGCCGAACTGCGCCGCCGCAAACTGCGCGTGGATAAGCCGTTTGCTGTCATGATGGTTGATTTGCCAACCATCAAACGGCATTGCCACGTCAGCGAGGCCGAGCGCGCCCTGCTCCAGTCGCCGGAACGCTCCATCGTTCTGTTGTGCCGCCGCTCCACCTCGCGCATCGCATCCGAAGTGGCCCCCGGTCAGCGCACCCTGGGCGTCATGTTGCCCTACACACCCCTTCATTATCTCTTGCTTCAGCGCGCCAAAGACTTTCCCGAAGCGTTGGTCATGACCAGCGGCAATCTTTCCGAAGAACCCATCTGCACCGATAATGTCGAAGCCCGCACTCGCCTGGCTGACCTGGCCGATGCCTTCCTCATGCACGACCGGGATATTCACGTGCGGACGGATGATTCGGTGGTGAGAGTAAGCACGGAAACACGGAAACACGGAAATAGGGGGACAGGGAAACATGAAACTTCTTCACCTGTCTACCTGTCTACTTATTTACCAGTCTACCCCCTCCGCCGTTCGCGCGGCTACGCGCCCTTCCCCGTCCGCCTCCCCTGGGATGTCCCCCCCCTGCTGGCCGCTGGCGCTGAACTTAAGAACACTTTCTGCCTCACCAACGGCAATTACGCTTTTCTGAGCCATCACATTGGCGACCTGGAAAACTACGAGACGCTCCAATCCTATGAGCAGGGCATCGCCCATTTTGAGAAATTATTCCGCGTCAAACCGGCTGCCATCGCCTGTGACCTGCATCCCAATTACCTGGCAACCCGTTACGCGCACGAACGCGCCGAGCGAGAAAACCTTCCGACCATTGACATTCAACATCACCACGCCCACATTGCCGCGGTCATGGCCGAGCACGGGCTGGATGGTTCGCATCCGGTCATCGGCGTCTCGTTCGATGGTACCGGCTACGGCGTGGACGGCAACATCTGGGGCGGGGAATTCCTAATTGCTGATTATGCCCGCTTCGAGCGCGCCGTCCATCTCGAATATTTTCCGCTCCCTGGCGGCGATGCGGCCACCCGGCGGCCTTCCCGTACTGCCCTCGGCCTGCTCCACGCCCTGGGCATTGACTGGGATGACGCCCTGCCCACCCACGCCGATTTATGCTACGAGGACCGCACCGCCATCCGCATCCAACTGGAACGCCATCTCAACGCCCCCCTCACTTCAAGCATGGGCCGCCTGTTTGACGCCGCCGCTGCGTTAGCGGGAGTTCGCCAGCAAGTCAATTACGAGGCCCAGGCTGCCATTGAGTTCGAAACCCTTGCCGACCCGGACGAAACGGGGTGGTATGAATTCAGCGCTTCTTTGCCAGTCATCAGCGCACGGCCAGCCATTGAACAACTGATAGCCGATGTGCTGGCAGGCGTTCCCCTTCCCAAAATCTCTGCCCGCTTCCACAACGGCGTGGCTGAAATGGTCAAAGCGACCTGTCTGCATTTGAGCGACCAGTATGACCTCTCCGAAGTAGCCCTTTCGGGCGGAGTCTGGCAAAATATGTTCCTTTTGCGCAAAACCCTGGCCCTGCTTGAAAAAGAAGGCTTTACAGTCTATCTCCATTCACAAGTTCCCACCAATGACGGCGGCCTCGCCCTCGGCCAGGCGGCCATCGCTGGGTACAAACTAAAAACGATTGGTTGAATGGTTTGCCAATTCCGAATGACGAATAGCGAATATCGGAGGCTCTCATGTGCTTGGGCGTACCCGGAAAAATTACCGAAATCTATGAAAAAGACGGCCTGCAAATGGCCAGGGTCGATTTTGGCGCGGGCGTGCTGCGCGAATGCTGCCTGGCTTACATTCCCGAAGCCAAAATTGGCGATTGGACGGTCATCCATGTCGGTTTCGCGCTCAACCTGCTGAGCGAGGAAGAAGCGCAGGAAACCCTAGCCCTCTTACAAGAAATCGTTGACCTGGGCGAAGAACTAGGGTCGGATGTGGGAAGTGATTCAGTAATCCGTCATCAGTAATCAGTCACTCTCGGATTACGAATCAAAAATTACCATTTACTATTGACCAATGACCTCCTTTGACTTTACCAACTCCTTCCGCGACGCCAACCTGGTGCGCGGAGTGATGGACGCAATCCGTCGCGCAGTCACCCGCCCCTGGGTGCTGATGGAAATTTGCGGGGGGCAGACCCATTCGATTGTCCGGCACGGTCTCGACCAACTCTTGCCGCCAGAAATTGAGCTCGTTCACGGCCCCGGCTGCCCGGTGTGCGTCACCCCGCTCGAACAAATTGACCGCGCCCTGGTCATTGCCAGCCGTCCCGAGGTGATTTTTACCTCCTACGGTGATATGCTGCGCGTCCCTGGCTCGAACCAGGATTTGTTCTCCATTCGCGCGCGCGGCGGCGATGTGCGCGTGGTCTATTCGCCGCTTGACGCCGTCAAAATCGCCCGCGAAAACCCCGAAAAACAGGTCGTCTTTTTTGCAATTGGCTTTGAGACGACTGCCCCGCCGAATGTGATGGCCGTCCAGCAGGCCAGGGCGCTGGGGCTGAAGAATTTTTCGGTGCTGGTGTCGCACGTCCGCGTGCCGCCCGCCATTCAGGCCATTTTGGGGTCGCCCTCCAACCGCGTGCAGGGATTTTTGCTCGCGGGGCATGTCTGCTCGGTGATGGGCTACTGGGAATATCCGCCGCTGGCCGAAAAATACCGCGTGCCAATGGTCGTGACTGGCTTCGAGCCGCTCGACCTGGCAAACGGCATTCTCGAAACGGTCAAACTGCTCGAAGCGGGCAAGGTCGAAGTGGCAAACGCCTACGCGCGGCTGGTCACGTTCCAGGGCAACCAACCCGCTCAAAAACTGATTTCCGAAGTCTTTATGGATTGTGACCGGGCCTGGCGCGGTATCGGCATCATCCCGCAGAGCGGGTGGTGTTTGCGTCCAGAGTACGATGATTTCAATGCAGAAAAGCGCTTCGATGTGGCGGACATCGTTCCGAAAGAATCCCCGCTCTGCATTGCCGGTCAAATTATGCAGGGACTCAAAAAACCGCATGATTGCCCCGCCTTCGGCACACTTTGCGCGCCCGAACACCCCCTCGGCGCAACGATGGTCTCCTCCGAAGGCGCCTGCGCGGCGTATCACAAATATGGACGCGTGAATCATGACAGACTCGATTGACATCACCGGCGCGGTTTGTCCGGTTCCCCTGGCCCACGCCGAACAAATCGTTCTCGGACACGGCTCCGGCGGCAAAATGGCGGCAGATTTAATCGCCAAAACCTTCCTGCCCGCCTTCGACAATCCTGCCCTGCGCGCCGGAGATGATGGAGCGGTGGTGGATGTCCCGGCGGGGCGGATTGTGCTGAGTACCGATTCGCACGTCGTTGCCCCGCTCTTCTTTCCCGGCGGCGATATTGGTCATCTGGCTGTGTGCGGCACGGTCAACGACGTGGCTGTGATGGGCGCGACCCCGCTCTACCTGACGGCTGGCTTCATTCTCGAGGAGGGCCTGCCGCTCGACATCCTTCAGCGTGTAGTCGATTCGATGAAGCAGGCGGCGGCGGAAGCGGGTGTCCAAATCGTCAGTGGAGATACCAAAGTCGTGCAGCGCGGCAAAGCAGACGGATTGTACATCTCCACCACCGGGGTCGGAATCCTGCCGGAAGGCCGAACCCTGGGCGGGACACAGGCCAGGCCGGGGGATGTCGTCCTGCTGAGCGGCCCGATGGGTGACCACGGAGTGGCGGTGCTGGCCGCGCGCGGTGAGCTGGGCTTCGAGACTGACATCCAGAGCGATTGCGCCCCGCTGAACGGCCTGATAACCAGCCTGTTGGCGGCCTGTCCTGATGTACACGTCCTGCGCGACCCAACGCGCGGCGGCGTGGCGACCACGCTGAACGAGATTGCTAAACAATCGGGAGTTGGCATTACCCTGTTCGAGAAAACCCTACCGGTGCGTCCGGCAGTGGCGGCAGTCTGTGAAATGCTCGGCTTCGACCCGCTCTACGTCGCTAACGAAGGCAAAGTGCTGGTCATCCTGCCGCGCCAGAGCGCCGACCGGGCGCTGGCGGCCCTGCGCGCCTCCAAACATGGCGCCGAAGCCGTGCTGATTGGCGAAGTGAGCGAAGCACCGCAAGGCCGCGTGCTGATGAAAACAGCCATCGGCACAACCCGCGTAGTAGAGATGTTGGCCGGAGAAATGTTGCCACGCATTTGTTAGCGCGGGTAGCGAAACCAGAAATGACGCCTGTCAAGCGCGTCGTTTTATTCATTTGGCCGGGTTTTGCTAATCATGCCCGAACCATTTCTCAACCTGGCACAAGATGAAATTTTCGATAGATTCTGATGGGGTTTGGCCCGTTAAATCAGTCTATGTTTCAATCTTATCGCGCGCTCCGCTACCCAAACAGCACCCTCGTTCCCATTGTCGTTTGGGTACTGACCATGATTTCCCTGCCCATCCTCGGCTGGATTTTGGGCGAAAACGCGTTGATTCGCGGCATGACCTTGGGCGTGCTGATGCAGGCCAGCGCCGTCATCATCATTTTGTATTCTGCCTGGGGTTGGCCGCGCGCGCTCAAAACCGTCTTGATAGTGGCCGTCTTCACCTACCTGGCCGAACTGCTCGGTTCGACGACCGGTTTTCCCTTTGGGAAGTATCACTACACCAACCTGCTTCAGCCCCAACTGGCGGGCGTCCCGTTACTCATTCCACTGGCCTGGCTGATGATGCTGCCCCCCGCCTGGGCCATCGCCGCGACTATTCTTGGAAAAGACCCTCGCTACGAAGGAACGCGAAAGCAATCTTTTCTATTCGCCCTGAAGTTTTCGCTTCTCTCCGCCCTCGCTCTCACCGCCTGGGATTTATTCCTCGACCCGCAAATGGTCGGCTGGGGCTTTTGGGTCTGGGAGAAGCCCGGCATCTACTTCGGCATTCCCCTCACGAATTACTTTGGCTGGATTTTGACATCATTTATCATTACCCTGCTCGCAAACCCCAAAAATTTGCCAGTTGGCCCGCTTTCGCTTGTTTACATCCTGACCTGGATTTTACAAACCATCGGCCAGGGCATCTTCTGGGGCCAGCCCGGCCCGGCGGCTATCGGTTTCTTGACCTGTGGCTTGTTCGTCTTCCTGGCCGTGCGCCGCTCACAGCATCACCGGCAACCCGGTGACTCATAGATGATGACTGATTACTGGTCACTTTTCCTTTGGTTGGTCTTCGCTTTTCTCTCTGGCGCCCTGCCTCTCTCCGTTTGGGTCACAAAACTGGCTGCCGGGCGAGACCCTCGCGCTTTCGGCGACCACAACCCCGGCGCCACCAACGCCCTCAAATCGGGCGGAAAATGGGTCGGGCTGGCCGCTCTTCTGCTGGATATCTCCAAAGCCGCCGCCCCGGTGGGACTGGCCTATCAAATCTATGGCATTCGCGGCCCCGCGATGGCCGCCCTCGCCCTTGCCCCTATGCTGGGACATGCCTATTCGCCCTTCCTCGGTTTCAAAGGCGGCAAAGCCCTTGCCGCCGCCCTGGGCGTATGGATTGGCCTGACCATTTGGGATGTTCCTCTCGTGGCCCTGGCCGGAATCACACTGTGGTTTCTCCTGCTCAAAAACTCTGGCTGGGCCGTCCTGCTCACCCTGGCAGGCATGGCCGTTTATCTCTACTTCTTCCGCTCCGAACCACTCTTCTTCTGGGTGTTGGGTCTGCAAACAGTTTTGCTCCTGTGGAAGCATCGGCTGGACTTCGTAATTCGTAATTCGTAATTCGTTATGTCATTCCTCCTTTTGCTTTCCTTTTCTCCGCTACTGCTGTTTGCCTTCATCGCCATCCTCAATGCCCTCACTTTCCCCCGCCTGAAATCCGTTTCTCCGCTTGGCCGCAGGCCATCCGTTCCCCCATCCGTTGCTCCGTTGTCATCATCCGTTTCCCCGTCCGTTGCTCCGTTTCCTCCGTTGTCATCATCCGTTCCCCCATCCGCTTCTGACTCTGTTTCTCCGCTTCATCCGTTGTTGACTCCGTTATCGATTCTCCTCCCCATGCGCAACGAATCTGCCGTCATCGCCGAAACCGTCCGCTCCCTGCTGGCGCAAGACTACCCCAACTTTGAAATTCTCATCCTCGATGACCACTCCACCGACCATTCCGCCGAAATCGCTTGCGCCGCTGCACGCAGCGACCCGCGTCTGCGCGTCCTCCCCGGCGAACCGCTCCCGCCCGGTTGGACGGGCAAAGTCTGGGCCTGCCATCAACTTGCGGCACAGGCGCGGGGCGAATACCTGCTCTTCACCGATGCCGACGTGCGTTGGGAGCCGGGCGCGCTCACCGCGCTGATGGCCCAAGCCCAACGGACAAACGCTGACCTGCTCACCGTCTGGCCAACCCAAATCACCGAAACCTGGGGCGAGCGGCTCGTGGTGCCGCTGATGGCCTTCACCATCCTGGCCTATTTGCCGGTTTTAGCCGTCCACCACCTCCCCTGGCCGGTCTTCTCCGCGGCCATGGGGCAATGCCTGCTCTTTCGGCGCGATGCCTACCAGAAAATCGGCGGACATGCCGCCATTCGCAATCAGATTCTCGATGACATGGCCTTTGCCTACGCCATCAAGCGCAGCCGCCTGCGCCTGCGCATGGCCGACGCCAACGGCCTCATCCAAACCCGCATGTACCGCAACTGGCCGCAAGTGCGCGATGGCTTTGCCAAAAACATCCTGGCCGGGCATGGCAACAGCGTACCTTTTTTGCTCTTTTCCACGTTTTTCCACTGGTGGCAGTTCATCCTGCCCTGGTTCATGCTTTTTATCACGCTCCTGGCTCCTCGCCCCTTCCTGTTGACTGCTGACCGCTCACTGATGACTGATAACTGGACACTGATAACTGCTTCCTGCTTACTCATTACTCTCTCCCTCCTCACCCGCGCCCTCACCGCCGCCACCTCCCGCCAGCGCATCCGCGACTCGCTCCTCCTGCCCGTCTCTGTGTTCTTGATGACCCTCATCGCCTTCCGCGCCCTCCAATGGCGCTTCACCGGCGGCCCGCAATGGAAAGGTCGAGCCATTCCCCATTGAGTAGTTTGGACATTGGGCGATTTTTCGATTTCAATGCCCAATCTCCCAATCGCCAAATCACAAAATCAGAAAATCACCAAAATGACAAAACCACCCATTTTCATCCTCGGCGCGGGCATTGGCGGACTCTCCGCGGCCATTCATCTCGCCGCCAAAGGTTATAACGTCACCGTCCTGGAGCAAAATCCCGCTGTCGGCGGCAAAATGGCCGAAATCACCGAAAACGGCTTTCGCTGGGATACCGGCCCCTCCGTCATCACCATGCGCGGGGTGTTTGAAGACCTGTTTAGCGCGGCAGGCCGCTATCTCGAAGACTATCTCACCCTCCTGCCAGTGGAACCCCTCACCCGCTACTTCTGGCCGGACGGTTGTCGAGCAACGTCGAGACATGGAACCCGCCTCGACCTTTCGCGCGACCTGCCCCAAACCGCCGCCCAAATCAGTGACCTGGAGCCCCGCGACCTGGAAGGCTACCTCGACTTCCTGGCCGAAGCCGCTCGCCTGCACCGCATCACCAGCCCGGTTTTCACTTACGGCCCGCCGCCCTCGCTCGAAAGCCTCAAAAAGGTCACGCTTCAAGACGCCCTCCGCGTGGATGTCCTCCGCACCCTGCAACAGAGCATCGAGCGCCGCGTCCGTCACCCGCATTTGCGCCAACTGCTGGGGCGCTTCGCCACCTACGTCGGCGCCAGTCCCTACCTGGCCCCGGCCACGCTCGGCGTCATCGCACATGTCGAACTGACCGAGGGCGTCTGGTATCCACAGGGCGGCATCTACCAGATTGCCCGCGCCTTCGAGCGGCTGGCGCGCGAATTGGGCGTCGAAATCCGCCTGAACGCTAAAATCCGCGAGATTTGCGTTCATGGCGAGCAAGTTTCGGCGGTCATCTTGGAAAATGGAGAGATTCTCCCGGCCCAAACCATCATCTCGAATATTGATGTGACCACCACCTACGGCCTGATTCAATCGGAACGGGCGCGGCTGAAACTTGCTTCCCTGATGAAGCGGGATGTTTCCTGCTCAGGCATGGTGCTTCTGCTTGGCGTAGAGGGGACTTTCCCCGAACTGGCGCATCACAACATCTTTTTCTCGTCCGACTACCGCCGCGAGTTTCAGCAGATATTCTCTGAGCGGGTTCTCCCCGATGACCCCACCCTCTACCTGTGCGTCACCTCCAAAACCGACCCCTCCCACGCCCCCGCCGGGTGTGAAAACTGGTTCGTAATGGTCAATGCCCCAGCCCTCGACTCTGCGTCCAGTGTGGTGGACCAGGCCGCAGTGACAGAAATGCTCCTCGACCGGCTGGCAAGATTCGGCCTGGATGCGCGGAACAAGATTCGCTCTCAGCGTTTGCTCACGCCCCTCGACTTCCAAAAAAATACAGGCGCCTTTCGCGGCGCGCTGTATGGGGTTTCCTTCAATGACCGTTTTGCGCCGTTCAAGCGCCCGCATAACCGGTCTGAATTTAAGGGTTTGTACTTCGCAGGCGGCGCCACCCATCCTGGCGGCGGCGTGCCGCTGGTGGCGCTTTCTGGCAAACTGGCCGCAGAGATGGTGATTAGCGATTCAATTCCCAGATAATGCGCAGACCTTCCAGCGTCAGCCAGGGGGCAATGTGCTGGATGACTTTTGTCTCTTTGGCGACAATTTCTGCCAGCCCACCGGTGGCGATGATTTTCATCTCCGGGCCGAGTTCGGCGCGGAAGCGCTCGACCATGCCTTCTACCATGCTGACGTACCCAAAAAGCAGCCCCGACTGCATGGCGTGAACGGTGTTGCGCCCAATGACGCTCGGCGGGCGTTGCAGGTCTATGCGCGGCAGTTTGGCGGCGCGGGTGAAGAGCGCTTCGGCGGCCAGGTTCACCCCGGCGGTGATGGCCCCGCCCAGGTAATCGCCTTCTCTGGTGAGGGCGTTGAAGGTGGTGGCGGTGCCAAAGTCGATGATGCAGGCCGGGCCGCCAAAGAGGTGCAACGCGGCAACTGCGTCGGCCACGCGGTCAGCGCCTACGGCGCGCGGGTCTTCATAGCGAATGCGAATGCCGGTTTTGACGCCCGCATCCACCACCAGCGGCTCGGTTTTCAGATATTCGCGGCAGGCCTGCGTGACGCGCCCGGTAAGATTAGGAACGACCGAGGCCAGCGCAATGCCCGTCAGGTGGGCGGGCTGGTGACCGGCATGGGTGAGCAGGCCAAGCAGTTGCAGACCATATTCATCGGGCATGCGGGCGTGGTCAGTGGCAAGGCGCCAGTGCCAGGCCAGTTTTTGGCGCTCGTATAAGCCGATGGTCAGGTTGGTGTTTCCGATGTCGAGGGTGAGGAGCATGGCAAATCAGCAAGCAAATAGGCAAACAGGGCGATGTGTTTCCCAGTTTACCAGTTTTCTGGTTTCCCTGTCTACCCGTTTCCTCGTCTCCCGGCTATTTTTTTGCGTCATCCAGTTCGTCGCTAGAGGTCTCGGTTTCTTTGTATTCGCCAGTGGCAACAAAGGCTGTCCGTTCGCAAATGTTGGTGACCCGGTCGGCAAAGCGTTCGATGTTGTGCGCCACCCACAAGAGCCAGTTGGCGCGTTCGATGTTGCGCGGGTCGGCCATGACGTAGGTCATCAATTCGCGGTAAACCTGGTTGTAGAGCAGGTCCACTTCGTCGTCTTCGGCGGGAATGGCGCGCGCGGTTTCGACATCTTCGTTGACGAAAGCGGTCAGAGCGCGGTGCAGCATATCGGCGGATTTCTGGGCCATGCGAGGGATGTCTATCAGTGGCTTGAGCAGGGCCTCGTTACCCATGCGGACGTTGATGATGGCGATTCCTTTTGCGTAATCGCCCATTCGTTCTAACTCGCTGATGACTTCGAACAAGGAGGCCAGCAGGCGCAGGTCGTGGGCCATGGGCTGTTGGGTGGCGATGACAATCATGACCTGGTTTTCGAGGGTAAACCGTTTGTCGTTAATGGCCATATCTTGTTCAATGATTTTTTTGGAGGCCACTGCATCTCGTTTTTTGAGCGATTCAACTGCGTCGAGCAGCGATTGTTCGACCATGCTGCCCAGCACGATGATTTCATCTTTTAGTTGCTGGATTTCGTTCTCGAACGTTTTTCTTAGCATGTGTTTTCTCCTGACGACTAAAATTATGCGGCAAAAGAGGATTACCCGAACCTGCCGGTGACATAGTTTTCCGTGCGCTTGTCTTGCGGGGTAGTGAAAAGGGTCTTTCCCTGGCCATATTCTATCAGTTCGCCTTGCAAGAAAAAAGCGGCATAGTCAGCGGTGCGGGCAGCCTGTTGGACGGAATGCGGCACCAGAATCACGGTGTAGTTCTTCTTGAGTTCCTGCAGCGAGGCTTCTACTTTGGCGGTGGAGATGGGGTCGAGGCCGCTGGTGGGTTCGTCGAGCAGGATGACTTCCGGCTCCAGCGCGAGTGAGCGCGCCAGGCACAAGCGTTGCTGTTGCCCGCCAGAGAGGGCAATTGCCTGGTCATCCAGCCGGTCTTTGACTTCATCCCACAGGGCGGCCTGTTTGAGGGAACGTTCGACCGCCTGGTCCAGTTTTGAGCGGCGTTTTTCGCCCATCACTTCCAGGCCGTAGGTCAGGTTGCCGCGAATGGAGAACGGCAATACGACCGGGCGAGCAAAAACCATCCCAACCTTGCGGCGCAGGGTGATGACATCCGTTTTGGGGCTGAGGATGTCAATGCCATCGAGCAGGATGCGTCCGCTTGCAAATTTAACATCAGCCATGTCATTCAGGCGGTTCAGGCAACGCAGCAGGGAAGATTTGCCGCCGCCGGCTGGCCCAAACAGGACGGTGATGGCTTTTTCGCAGATGCCGAGGTTGATGTTGCGCAGAGATTCGGTGCCGTCGGTGTACTGGAGCGTCAAATTTTCGATGACGATTTTGTTCATGGGCTTACCACTGCCTCCGCGCCCGCGCTCTTGACCGGATGACCGTTGCAATCAGATTCATTCCCAGCACAAAGGCAATCAGCACCAGGGCAGTGCCGTATTGAATCTGAAAGGGCATTTCGGGAATTTGAGTGGAGATAACGAACAGGTGATAGGGCAGGGCCATGGTTGCATCAAAGGGTGAACCGGGCAGGCGCGGCAGGAAGAAGGCTGCCCCGGTAAACAGGATGGGCGCGGTCTCTCCGGCGGCGCGCTCCAGGCCGAGAATTACCCCGGTGATAATGCCGGGCAGGGCTTCGGGCAACACAATCCGCCGGATGGTTTGCCAGCGGGTAGCGCCCAGACTGATTGAAACGGTGCGAAACGATTGTGGGACGGCGCGCAGGGCTTCCTCCGAGGTGGAGATGATGACCGGCAGAGTCATAATGGAGAGCGTGAGCGAGGCCGCCAGGATGGATGTTCCAAATTGCAGGAACAGGACGAACAAGCCGAGTCCGAATAGCCCATAGACCACCGAGGGGATGCCCGCCAGGTTGATAATGGCAATGCGGATGATGCGCGTCAGCCAGGTGTCGGCGGCATATTCGGAGAGGTAGATGGCGGCGGCTACCCCCAGCGGCACCGAAAAAATTGCTGTGCCGAAGGTCAGATACAGTGTGCCAACAATGGCGGGCATGATGCCACCGTTGCGCATGCCGTTGTTGGGGACACGGGTCAGGAATTCTGGCGAGATGGCGGGGGCGCCCTGGACGATGATGTAGGCGATGACCGCGATGATGGGGAGAACGGTTGCCAGCGTCATGGCGGTCAGCAGGCCAAATCCCAGTTGCTGGCTCAGGTTGCGGTGGATGGGGAAGATGGTTTTCATACTTGTGTGGCGCAAATTAACCAGTGGGGGGTTAAGAGAGCACCCTTTCTGCGCGTTTTTGCTGTCGGAACACCACTGCCGAAGCGGTGATATTGACCGCCAGCGAAATCAGGAACAGCACCATGCCAATAAAAAAGAGCGTGTGATAGTGGGTGCTGCCATTGGCGACCTCGCCCATTTCGGCGGCGATAGTGGCCGTCATGGTGCGTACGGGTGAAAATATGGAGGACAGTTTGGTTGCCAGCACAGGGGCATTGCCTGTCACCATCATTACAGTCATGGTCTCGCCGATGGCGCGTCCCACGCCGAGCATGACTGCCGTGAGGACGCCGGAGCGCGCCGCGGGGAGTGTCACCCGCCAGATGGTCTGCCATTTGGTTGCGCCCAACGCCCAGGCGCCTTCGCGGTAGGAACGCGGCACGGAGTCAAGCGCGTCTTCGGCCACCGAGACGATAGTTGGAACGGCGATTCCGCCCAGGAGCAGCGAACCCGTCAGGGCGGTCAGGCCGGTTGGCAGGTCGAGCAGGGCGCGCAGATGTGGCGATAGAACCAGGATGCCGAGAAATCCCAAAACCACCGAAGGCAGGCCGCCGAGCAGTTCCACCAGCGGTTTCAGGATTTCGCGTGCCCAGCGCGGGGTAATCTCCGAAATGAAAATGGCCGTGCCGAGACCGAACGGCACCGCCACGAGCGCCGCGCCAAACGTCACAACCAGTGAGCCGCTAATCAGCGGCAGAATGCCGTAATATTCTTCAATCGGATACCAGCGGGTGGAGAACAGGTTAGCGGCCGACACTTCAGTCAGAGTGGGCAATCCCTCGCGCAGAAGAAAATAGAAGATGAGCGCCACAAAGACAATCGCCGAATAGCCGGATGCCTTGATAACGCGCGTGATAATAAATTCTTGCCAGCTCAGTTGCGATTCCATTCAATTTTCCTGTAGCCTCGTTTTATGGGTTGTATTTCAAGATAGGAACGAATCCCAGTTCAGAGACGATTTGTTGGGCTTCGTCGGAAAGTATCCACTCCAGGTAGTCTTTCAGCGCGCCCTTGGCTTCTCCGGCTGTGTACATGTACAGGTCGCGTGCAATGGGGTAAGTCTTGTCATTGACGGTACTCATCATTGGCAAGACATAATTTTCACCGGGTTCTTTGGCAACCGCAATCACTTTCAGGTCTTTAGGGACGTATCCTAATCCGTCGTAGCCAATGGCGTTGGGATTATGCCGAATTTCGTGAATAATGCCTTCGGAGGATGGCAATAAGAGCGTATCGGTGGCGAAAAGGGTTTGATTGTCCTTTTCACCCAGGCGTAGCACCGTCTCAAGGAAATAAACATGCGTGCCGGAATTGGTCTCGCGCGACAGGCGCACGATGGGCCGATTTTCGCCTCCCAGTTCACTCCAGTTGTTGATTTTCCCGCTGTAAATGTCGGAAATTTGCTGGAGAGTGAGTTGTGAAACCGGGTTATCAGGATGAACGATGACGGCAATTGCATCTCTGGCAACAATGTGTTCGACCGGCTCAATCCCTTTGGCTCGGGCAGTCTCAATTTCTTCGGATTTAATCTTGCGCGAAGCATTGGCAATGCTGACCGTGCCGTTAATGAGCGCGGCAATGCCTGTCCCAGAGCCACCGCCTGTGACGGAAATTCGCACTTCGGGATATTTCTCCTGATAGCGTTCGGCCCAGGCCAGCGCCAGGTTGACGATGGTATCTGAGCCTTTATTTTCGATATATGTTGAGGCCTGAGGGTTGTTTTGCGCCTGGGCGGAATCAGCGCAACCGCTCGTGAACAAGAGGGTCAGTAGTAAGAAGGGGAGTAGGATATGTTTCATCGCGCTCGATTATATCGTTAACCATTTGTTAACAAATAAACTAAGGTAAAATTCACCCTATGACTTCTCCGACCGTCTTCTCCATCAAAGACCTGGATTTTTTCTATGGAAAATCGAAGGCGCTCTCCAACATCAATATGGAAATTGCGCCTCGTAAAGTAACGGCGTTAATTGGCCCTTCTGGGTGTGGTAAATCGACCTTTTTGCGCTGTCTTAACCGCATGAACGATACCATCCCTGGCACGCAGGTGGTGGGGAAGGTCTTGTTAGACGGGAAAAACATCTACGACCCGGATGTAGATGTTGTTGAACTGCGCCAGCGTGTGGGAATGGTCTTTCAGAAACCCAATCCGTTCCCCCAGTCGATTTATGACAATGTGGCTTTTGGCCCCAGGGTGCTTCAACTGGCCTCCAGCAAGGCCGTTCTGGACGAGATGGTTGAATCCAGCCTGCGGGCGGCGGCGCTCTGGGATGATGTGAAGGACCGGTTGCGTGAAAATGCCCTCAGCCTGGCGCTTGGCCAGCAACAACGATTGTGTATCGCTCGCGTGCTGGCAACGAAGCCCGAAGTTATTCTGATGGATGAATCAACTTCCGCGCTTGACCCGATTGCCACCGGGCGCATTGAAGACCTGATCGCCGACTTAAAACAGGATTACACGATTGTGATCGTCACGCACAACATGCAGCAGGCCGGGCGCGTATCCGATTTTACTGGTTTGTTCTGGCTTGGAGAATTGATTGAATTTGCCCCAACCAATGACATGTTCACCCGACCCAGGATGGAATTGACTGAGTCGTATGTGACTGGCAAAATGGGCTGACCACAACCAACTCCGCGTCACCTGGCGCGGAGTTGGTTTACCCGGCGGAATCTGCTTGAGAAAACTAATGGGCGGAATAATAATAAACCTTGATCTCGTACCATTCCGGGCCTCCGGGAGGCCCATCATCGAACAAGATCACCAGAGTATAGTCATTATGGCTGGAGGGTTGTTGATCGATGGTGGTCGCGCCCCGAGCCTGGATCAGTTCCAGGCGCACGGTTTGCGCCACCGGGGAGAGCGGCGCAATGCCGACATACTGCGATGATTGGCAATAACAGTCGCGGTTGCGAGTGTCGGGTTTATCGGGCCATTCGGGATACCAGGGTTTTCCGTTGAGATAAGTTGCTTTGATGGCATGGTTCCAACGCCCGGGCGCGTCAGCGCCCATTTGATACCAGCGAACTGTATCACGCTTGATGATGATATGGCTGATGCCATCAATCCAGGCGCGGATGGTAAGAATCGTATTGGGGGCCTGGGTGGATGTGGGGGTGAGCGTAATGGTCGGCGTCAGGGTTGATGTGGGAATTGGCGTGGGGGTCGGTGTAGGGGTCGGTGTGCTGGTAGCGGAGGGCGTGGGAGTGAAGGTTGGCGGCGCAGGCGATGGCGTGGGGGTTGGGAAAATGGTTCCGCAGGCTGGCAGGAATAAGATCAAAACAATCAGGGCTATGCCCAATCCAAATCGATAGTGAGCCATGCAAGGCCTTCTTCTGGCAAATGCCTGTTAATTTAAGCTCTTAACAATTGTACAACAGATTTGCCCCCGCCTGCTCTACATGCCGCGCTGTTCATTCCACCTTGAAACCACAGAATAGCCATCAAACGTAAAAGAGCCGGGCAACCCGGCTCTTTTGCTTTATTTGCTTTAATCCAGCTTTTCGCCCAACTCGTCAAATGATGGCCGGGATTCTTTATATTCACCGGTCACAGCGAACACGGTGCGTTCGCAGATGTTGGTGACACGGTCGGCCAGGCGCTCCAGGTTGTGGGCTGCCCAGAGCAGGAAATTCGCGCGTTCAATGGTGCGGGCATCGGCCATCACGTAAGTCATCAGTTCGCGGTAAACCTGCTCGTAAAGCAGGTCCACCTCGTCATCTTCGATGGGCAGGCTGCGGGCGGTTTCGACATCTTCGTTGACAAAGGCCGTCAGGGCGCGGTGGAGCATGTCGGTGCCTTTTTGCGCCATGCGGGGGATATCCACCAGCGGTTTGAGCAGCGGCTGGTCGCCCATGCGAATGTTGATGACGGCGATGCCTTTGGCGTAGTCGCCCATTCGCTCCAGCTCGCTGATGACTTCGAGAATGGAAGCAATTATGCGCAGGTCGCGCGCCATCGGCTGCTGGGTGGCAATCAGAATCATAACCTGGTTTTCGAGAACGAATCGCTTTTCGTTGATTTTCTTATCGTTGGCAATGATTTGCTCTGACCAGCGCAGGTCGCGTTTTTTCAGCGCTTCAACCGAATCGAGGGTGGCCTGCTCCACCATGCTGCCCAACAGCAGAATCTCATCTTTGAGCTGCTGGATTTCCTGGTTAAACGTTTTGCGAATTGCCATAAAAGCCTTCTTTCTTCAGGGTGGGCTTAAATTGTACCCGGGTCTTTGATGTTTGCGGGTTCGATGTCTTGTTCGCGCAGCCAGGAGCGGATTTTCTCGGCCAGGGCATTGCGGATTTGTCGCGCCTGCGCGAGCACTTCTTCTTCGGAGCCGTTCAGCGCTGCCGGGTCGTCAAACGGCCAGAACATGTGATGTCCCATATTCAAAAACACGCGCGGGCATTTTTCTTCGGCATTGCCGCACACGGTCACCGTGTAAGCAAAGTTGAGCCTGCCCAGATATTCGTTGACGCTTTTGGGAGATTGCCCTTCCATCGTCAGGCCGATTTCCGCCATCACTTTGCGCACCACGGGCAGGATTTCGCCTTTTGGTTCCAGCCCGGCGCTGTAAACTTCGAAGTGGTCGCCAGCATAAGCACGCAGGAAGGCTTCGCCCATTTGGCTGCGCGCCGAGTTGCCGGTGCAGAGGAACAAAAACTTGGGTTTGCTCATTTTAGCCAAACCTTCCGGTAACGTAGTCTTCGGTGCGTTTGTCGCGCGGGCGGGTGAAAATAATCTCGGTTTTATCGTATTCGATGACCGTGCCAGAGCGGGTTTCTTCGTAGAGCATCATCATGGCCGTGAAATCGGAGACGCGCGCGGCTTGCTGCATGTTGTGGGTGACGATGATGATGGTGTAATTTTTCTTCAGTTCCTGCATTAACTCTTCAATGCGCAGGGTGGAGATGGGGTCGAGCGCCGAGGCAGGTTCGTCCATCAGGATGATTTCTGGCTGGATGGCAATGGCGCGGGCGATGCACAGGCGCTGCTGCTGACCGCCGGAAAGAGCATAGGCGCTCTGTTTGAGCTTGTCTTTCACTTCGTCCCATAAGGCCGCGCCGCGCAGCGATTGTTCGACCAGTTCGTCCATATTGCCTTTGTAGCCGTTAATGCGCGCGCCCCAGGCGATGTTTTCATAAATGGATTTGGGAAACGGATTGGGTTTTTGAAAGACCATCCCGATTCGGCGGCGCACTTCCACCGGGTCAATCGATTTGCTGTATAAGTTCGTGCCGTGCAGCATAATTTCTCCTTTGACATAACTGGTTGGCACGAAGTCGTTCATCCGGTTAAAGGCGCGCAGCAGGGTGGATTTACCACAGCCGGATGGCCCGATGATGGCGGTGATTTTCTGTTTCTCAATTTTCAAATTGACATCTTTGACCGCTTCGAAGGGGCCGTAGAAGATACTCAAGTTGTGAGTTTCGATGGCGTATTGGGAATTTTCAGGTTGCATGTTTTTTGCCTTTTTGTGTGTGTTTCCTGGACGAAATGAACTTCGTCCTACCATCTTCGCTGGAAGCGATTGCGGAGGATGATGGCGGTTGCGTTCAACATCAAAAGCATTCCCGCCAAAACCAGGATGCCCGCCGCGGCAATGGCGTGAAACTCGCCTTGCGCGCGCGAGGTCCACTGGTAAATCTGAATGGGCAGCGCCGTGAATTTGGTGAAGGGACTGTTCGGGTCAAATGTGATGAAGGTCGAAGCGCCCACGATAATCAGCGGCGCGGTTTCGCCGATGGCGCGCGACATTGCCAGAATACTGCCGGTGAGAATCCCTGGCAGCGCGGCGGGCAGAACATGATGCCAGACCATCTGCCAGCGGGTTGCGCCCACGCCATAGGCTGCCTGGCGAATCGAATCCGGCACGGCTTTGATGGCTTCCTGGGCGTTGATAATCATCAGCGGCAGGACGAGGATGCCCATCGTCAACCCCGCGGAAAGCACGGTGCGCCCGTTGGCGTCGGTAATGCCAAACAGCGCGCCGCTGGTCAATGGCTCAAAGGCGCGCACGAAAATCGCCAGCCCCAACATGCCGTACACAATGGAAGGCACGCCCGCCAGGTTGTTAATGTTGGTTTGAATGACGCGGGCAATAAAACTGGTCTTGTTGGCGTATTCCTGCAAATAGACTGCCGCTCCAACCCCCACTGGCAGGGAAAGCAGAATGGCAATGGACACAATCCACAGCGAGCCGAGAATGGCGGTACGCACCCCGGCAAATTCGGCTTTGCTCGATTGAGGCGTGGTCAAAAAGGAGGGCGACAGCCAGGAGCGGAATTCCAGTTGCGCTTCAGGAAATTTCTCTTTCACTTCAGATTCGATTCCGGCTTTGTCGAACAAGGAACGGTAGAGCGTGTACGTTTCGCGGGTTTTGACTTGCAGAATACGCTCGACCACCAGGTTGAGCAAATCCGCCTGGCTGCGCTCGGTCATCGGTTGTTCTTTGTCCAGTTTGCCGTAAGCGCCTTTGGAAAGGTTGGTTTGTAAAATGGTGAGCAATTCTTCCTTGCTTAATTCAGTCAGCGGTTTGGCGCTGATGGTGGCCGGGTCTTTTTTGTATTCGTAAGCCACATAGCCAAAAGCGTCGTCTATCACGCTGAGAAACAGCGCCGAGAGCGCAATGATGGCGATGAGCAGGGAGCAAACAAAGACAATCTCCCACACCCAGGCTTTGCGGTAGCGGGCTTGAATGAACCGCTCCAAATCGTTTTTTTCGGGGTAAGTGAAGCGCGTCATGGCGTTTCCTTTTTACTCGTATTGTTCGCGGAATTTGGCGATAATCCACTGGCTGATGAGATTCAAAACCAGAGTCAGCAGGAAGAGCATGAGCGCGATGGCGAACAGGCTGGTATAGTCAATCGTTCCGTAAGGCAGGTCGCCGCCGCTGATGCGGGCGATGTGACCGGTCATGGTTTCTGCCGCGTCGAGCGGGTTGAAGGTGAATTTGGGACCCGCCCCCGAAGCGATGGCGACAATCATCGTCTCGCCGACGGCGCGGGCAATGCCCACAATCACCGCCGCGCCAATGCCGGAGAAGGCGGCTGGCACGAGGACTTGCGCGCTCACTTCCAATTTGGTCGCGCCCATGGCGTAAGCGGCTTCGCGCAGCGCGTTTGGCACGGCGCTGAGCGCGTCTTCGCTCATCGAAGCAATCAGCGGCAAAATCATAATGCCCATCACCAGCCCGGCAGAGAGCATGTTGTAAACGCCCACATTTTCCGTTCCGCCGAACATGTTGCGGACGATGGGCGAAACGAACAAAAGCGCAAAATAGCCATACACAACGGTGGGAATGCCCGCCAGCGTCTCCAGCACGGGTTTCAGTACGCCGCGCGCGCGCGGGCTGGCGTATTCGCTCAGGTAGATGGCGGCGCTCAACCCCAACGGAAGGGCGACCAGAATGGCGATGGCGCTTGTCGTTAGCGTGGCGCTCACCAGCGCCCAAATGCCAAATTGCCCGGCCTTTGGCTGCCAGGAGGTCGTCAGGAAAAATTCGCGCAGCGTTACTTCCGGCTCGGCGAAAAACAGCAAAGCCTGGTCGCCCAAGACGATGGTGATGGCAAGTGTGATGAAGATGGTGACGAAACCGACGGCAAACAGCGAGGCTTCCACCAATCCTTCGCCCCAGCGAACTTTTTTTTGCAACTGCCCTGCCCATTCAGATTCAGGCGCGGCAGCAGGGATGGACTGTGTTTGGGTTGTCATCGTTGATTCCTGTTTTGTGACACAAAATTGTCCGATTTTTCCCCATTTCAACGAAAAAGCGGAGAATTTTGATTCACTGCGTGACAAGATGAGGGGCTGGCTCCCCCTGCAGAGAGAAGCCAGCCCGGAAATGGGAGGAAAATTTACTGGTTGAGACCGGCGTACCAGGCGCCCCAGGCGGAGTAGTAAGCGCTGCGGGGAGCGGGGAAGTAGCCGACGTCGAGGATGTTGTCATCCAGCTGGCTAAGGTAGAAGCCGATGAAGGCAGCCACCTGCGGCTTTTCCTGCATGATTTTGGCGGTGGAATAGATGAAGAGCGGGCGGGCCAGCGGGTAGGAGCCGTTATCCACATTGGCCTGGCTGGGTTCAACGCCTTCGACCGAGACGGCTTTCAGTTTGTCGGTGTTTTCGTTGTAGTAAGCGTAGCCGAAGTAGCCGATGGCGTACTTGTCGCCTTCGACGCCCTGAACGAGGACGTTATCATCTTCAGAGAACTGCGCACCTTCCAGTCCGAGCAGGGCTTTTTCGGCGGCTTCGAGGTCGTCCTTGCCTTCAGCGTTTTTGAATTGCTTGCCGACGACGGCTTCGATGAAGTAGTCGAAGGTGCCGCTATCGGCGCCGGGGGAGTAGACCTTGATGGCTTCGGCGGGGAAGGCGGGGTCAATTTCGTTCCAGGTCTTAATTTGACCGGAGTAAATCTTGCCGAGCTGGTCAATGGTCAGGCTGGTGACGAAATCGTTCTGGGTGGAAACAACCACGGCCAGGGCGTCGGTGCCAACGCGGAATTCGAGCGGTTCGCGGCCAATGGCTTTGCAGGCTTCCACTTCGCTGCTCTTGATGGGGCGGGAAGCGTTGGAGATGTCGGTTTCGCCGGTCTTGCAGAAGCGCTCAAAGCCTGCGCCGGTGCCGATGGAATCAACGGTCACGTTGCCAGCGTAGCCTTCCTGTTGGAAGAGTTCAGCCATGCGCTCGGTGACGGGGAAGACGGTGGACGAACCCGCGGTGATGATGTCGCCGGTTACGTCTGCCGGGGAGGGCAGTTCAGGCAGGACGATAGCCTGCGGTTCTTCCGTGGGGGCAGCGGTTGCTTCCGGCGCCTGGGTGGCTTCGGGGGCCTTGGTTGCTTCCGGCGCCTGGGTGGCTTCGGGAGCGGTAGTGGCAGCCGTTTCGGTGGCCGCCGGGGCGCCGCAGGCCGCCAGCGCCAGGCTGGCGATAATCAGTGCGGCAAAAAGAGTAAACAGTTTGTTGCGCATTTTTTTCTTTTCTCCTCGATAGTGGTGAAGAATGGTTTGCGTACGGACAAGATTCTCTCATCTGGCTGTTAAGGCCAGAGGAAATTTTGTTTAACGTCCGGTTAACGATGGGCTATTTATGGATTCGTGAGCGGCGATGTTGGACGGCATCAATGGCAACAATCGCCAAAAACAGGATGCTGGAGATGACAAGCGTGAGCTGCATATTTCCCTCCATTTAAGCCTGCGCAACCGGAGCGAGCCGCGCAGGAACACTCAAAAGGTAATTCCAGGCCCAGTTTCCTGCAATATGCAGAAAACTCCAAGACGTTTGATGGCGGGGGATGGTTGTTCCCTCTTGCAGGGCGCGCAGGAAATCAGCGGCGGTGTTGCCAGGAAATTCGGTTGCGCCCAATCCGATAGCATCCAGCGCATGGGCGTCGCTGCTGCCGGTGCGCGCCAGGCCGGTGCGGTAAGCAAGTACCTCGGCGAACATTCGGCTTTCACGGTCGATGGCGGTGGCGTTGTAGGTCTCAATGCCAAGCAGGATTTTCCCGGCTTCGGGATGGCGCGCGGCCTTGCGCACGGAATAGAAGTTGACGCTTTTCATGCCCATCCCGGCGGCCATTGGGTGAGGCGCAATGGCATATCCATTTTGTTCGCCAATGCGCAAGAGTGTGTCTATGAGCGACAGCCCGGCGGGAATTGTCTTGTGAATGCCCAGCCCAAGCAGGTCGCCTTCCGCGGTGGTGATTTCGACGCCGGGGATGATTTCCAGGCCGAATTTGGGGGCCATTTGTTCGGCCAGCAGGGCGCCGCGAATTTCGTCATGGTCGGTGATGGCGATGACATTCAACCCGGCCTGGCTGGCGCGTTTCAGCACAGCGGGGACAGTGGCTGTACCATCGTAGCTGTAAATGGTGTGCATGTGTAAGTCGGCAAGTCCCATATTTTCTCCTTGTTGTATCTCCCAAAGTCTAGCCTTAAACGTTTAACGCCCTTGCAACGGGGCGTTAACAGTGCGTAAAGATTATGCAACAAATAGGGGAATGGGGATTGGCTTAATGGCCTGCCCATGCTGCCCAAAGGCACGCTCGAAGTGTGCGCAGCCTGAAAATAAGGGGAACGGCCTGTTTCAGGTGGTCGATGGACTAAAAGATGGGGATGTTGAAATAAAAGGTGCTGCCCTTTTCAGGTTCGCTTTCAACCCAAATTTTGCCGCCATGCGCTTCGACGATGTGTCGGGCAATCGAAAGCCCCAGCCCGGTGCCACCGCCTTTAGTGCGGGCGCGGTCGGCTTTGTAGAATCGCTCGAAGATGCGCGGCAGGTCGTCGGGGTCAATTCCCACGCCTGTGTCACTGACGTCGAAGCGAATATATTTCCCGTCCTGTTTGGCAAAGAGGCGGATTTCGCCGCCCGCTGGCGTAAATTTGACAGCGTTATGTATCAGGTTCACCAAGACTTGTTCAAGGCGGCTGGAGTCGGCTGGAACAAGGGGCAGGTTAGGGTTGCATTCGGCATGCAGGTCTAATCCGGCGCGCTCAGCCTGGGCTTTCATGCGGTCGGCAGCCGATTGTAGCAGTTGAATGGGGGCAATTGGCTTGAGTTGGAGCGGCACTTGCCCCGATTCAATCCGCGTGAGTTCCAATAGTTCGGTGGACATTTGGGTGAGTGCGTCCACTTCGGTTTGCATGCGCGCCAGAAAGCGGCGGGCTGCGGGTGGGTCATCGAGCGCGCCATCGCTAAGGGTTTCGGCCAGGGCTTTGAGAGAGGCCAGGGGGGTGCGCAATTCGTGCGAGACGTTGGAGATGAAATCACGCCGCACGGTTTCGAGACGGCGCAGGCGGGTCAGGTCTTGTACCATCAGGAGCGCGCCGCCGGCTTCCTGGCCGGGGATGGCGGTGATTTGCAAAAATTTGCGGTTGGATGGGATTTCGACCGATTCGCTTTGGATTTCGCCGGTTTGTTGGGCTTTGCGCCAGGTTTCGATGAGTTGGTGATGCCGTAAGGCGACAATGACGGAGCGTCCGGTCAGTCCTTCGCCAAAGAGTTTTTCTGCGCCGGGGTTAGCCATTTGGATGGAGCCGGTGGAATCAACGATGAGGACGCCGTCGGTCATTCGGTTCAGGATGGCAGCCAGGCGGGCGCGCTCGGCTTCGAGGGCGGCCAATTGCTGGTCGTAGGTTTCGGCCAGGTTGCGGACGGTGTTGGAGAGTTCTTCAATGTCTTTGATATCGGCGGGCAGTTCTGGGGCGGGTTTGTTGGTTTCTCCGGCGCGGCGCAGGGCGTGGGTATAGGAATCAATTCTGCGGCGGAGCGAAAGGTATCGCCAGGACATCCACAGCACGGCAACCAGTAAAGCGGTGAGCAGTAACCAGTAAAAAGTGTTCATCCTTCAAAGCGGTAGCCTCCGCCACGCACGGTGACGATGCGGGTGGGGCTGGCAGGGTTGGTTTCAATTTTCTGGCGCAGCCAGCGCACATGGACATCAACGGTGCGGCTGTCGCCGATGTAATCCCAGCCCCAAACGCGCTCCAGGATGAATTCGCGCGAGAGCATTTGACCCTTGTGTTCGGCGAAGAACAATAGCAGATCGTATTCCTGTGGCTTGAGGGCGATGACGGCTTCATCGAGCAGGACTTCGCGCCTCATGCGGTTGATTTTCAGGTTACCGTAGGTGAGGGTGTCTTGGGCGGGGGCGCTGGTTTTGAGTTTGTCGAGTTCTTCACGCACGACCTGGGTGCGGCGCAGTTGGGCTTTGACGCGCGCCAGCAGTTCGCGCATGGAGAAGGGTTTGGTGAGGTAGTCATCCGCGCCGATTTCGAGGCCGACTACGCGGTCGATTTCATCGTCTCGCGCAGTGAGCATGAGGATGGGGCTGGAGAAGGACTCGCGGCGCAGAGTTTTGCAGACTTCGATGCCGTCCATGGCGGGCAGCATGATGTCGAGGACGATGAGGTCGGGTTTGAGCCGCCGGGCTGTTTCGAGCGCGCTGCGGCCATCGCCCGCGGTTTCGATGCGGTAGCCTTGTTTTTCGAGGTTATATGCCAGGGTTTCTTGTAAGGTGGGTTCGTCTTCTACGACGAGGATAAGTTCGGGCATAGGCTTTTTCCTGTTTCTGTGTCTGCAATATACCACAAGAATATTTTTGGCAGTTAATGGATTGTTAAATGTTGGATGACAGGATGGCCGCCCGTTCCATTTCCCGTAATCATGCTCTGATTGGCAGGGATGATTTTCAAAAGAAGAAAATTCTATAATAAAATCAGGCGTTGTAAACAGCCTTTCTGCTGAACTTGCGCCGATTTTATTATCGGGATGATGAGGCCTGACATGGGAAACTCCAGTACAGCCACTTACGAAACCCTCGCTGCTCGAGTTCCTGCCAGAGAACTTTCAACTTTGCTCAAAGTAAGCAGTTCTCTGGCTTCCACGCTCGACCTGTCTGAAGTTTTGCAAATTGCTATTGAGAGCGCTGCCGAATTGCTCGGTTTTCAAACCGGCGCCATATACACGCTTGAGAATACATTCTTGTTGTTGGGAGCAACAACCCCGCCCCTTCCGCCAAATATGCCGGACGAACTGTTGCGGGCGCGGCTAGACGACCACCCACGCATCGCGCGGTCTGTCGCTACGAAATCGGCCGTGTACCTGGATGACGCCCGGACGGCGTCTCTCTCCATTGCCGAAAAAATCGTCGTCGACTCGCGCCAATTAGTATCCATTCTCTATTTTCCCTTGCTTCTCAAAGAAGAGGTGATTGGCGCTTTTATCGTTGGCACAATGGATGCCCCTCGCCGCTTAAACGAAAGCGAAATGGAATTATGCTATATCCTGTCTTATCAGGTTTCTCTGGCGATTGCCAATGCCCGGTTGTACCAAAAATCCCAACAGGCAATGTCTGACCTCGTCCAGGCGTATGACGCTACCTTGCAAGGCTGGTCGCGGATGCTGGATATGCGTGACCATATCACCAATGAGCATACCCATCGCGTAGTAGACCTGACCATCGCCCTGGCGCGCCACATAGGAATTTCGGAACCTGAACTTGGACACATCCGGCGTGGCGCACTTTTGCATGATATTGGCAAAATGGGCATTCCCGATTCAATTTTGCAAAAACCAGGGCCACTCACTCCTGAAGAACAGGCAATTATGCGGACACACCCTGAGAAGGCCTATCGGGTTCTTTCTAAAATTGATTATCTGTTGCCTGCGCTCGATATTCCCTACTGCCACCATGAAAGGTGGGATGGCAACGGCTATCCACGCGGGCTGCAAGGCGAAGAAATCCCCTTTGCTGCGCGCCTGTTTGCTGTCGTGGATGTCTATGACGCGCTTACATCCGACCGGCCTTATCGCCTGGCATGGACGAAAACCCAGGCGTTGTCCTACATTCGGGAACAATCTGGCAGGCATTTTTGCCCGGCGGTAGCGCAGGCATTCCTGGAAATGATGGAGTTGTAAAACGGAATTTGTTCCGCAATCTAACCGATGCCGGAAGTACACCATCCGTTTCTCCGCTTCATCATCCATTCTACATTACCAGACCCGCTCCAGGTTGGGGTTGTCGAGCGGTGCACGTCCTACCTTGGCCATGTTCACCCATTCCCCATGAACTTTCACGCGCACGACATCGGCGGTGAAATCGGTGACAGTGGCGCCGTTGTTATTGAACAGGTATGAGCCGACTGCGTAAATATCGGCAGGTACGCCCAATTTCTCGAATTTGCGAATTTTTTCGGGAGCGAACCCGCCCGAGACGACGATTTTTACGCTTCTACAGAATTCTTGCGCCTGCTCTTTCCACTTCAAATCAAGGTTCCAGCGTTCCCAGGCCGAATCTAATGCCTGGCGGACGTTAAACACGAGGCGCGGGGTGACGCCCAAATCCAGGGCGGGGTCGCCCAGGGGAGGAACGGACTGGTCACGCAAACTGCCGCTGGTATCCAGGCGCACGCCGTACAATTTGTATTTGGCTGCTTCGGTCTCATCCCCGGCATCCATCAATGCGCAGTAGTTTGTAAACATTACGTCCAGTACGCGGAGTGAGTCGCGCGCGCAGTCGTTGTTGAAGTCCACCAGGGCAATGCGCGGGATGGAAGCGGGCAAAACGCGCGCGAAAGCCATCATCGCCTCGGCGGTATCGCCCAGGAAGGCCGCAATGGCTGCGTGCGCCACCGTCCCTCCGCCCGCGCCGCCCCACCAGTCGCCCTGCGCATCGGTCGAGACGAACGGCCCCAGGGTTTGGGCGTAATCCTGATTGAAGCGCTGAACGGCGATGTTGTAAGCGTAGCCATCTGCCGCTTGCACTTCGTGCAGGTCGAAACGCGCCGGGAAGAACAGAACCGGTTTGCCGCCCGCCGCGCTGAGAGTTTCATAGACGTTGGTCGCCACCCGGCTGGCGCGGGTGAGAATGCCCAGGGTAGGCGTTTCGAGCAGGGCAAAATCGCGGTAGCGTCCGCGTACTTTCAGAACTGGTTGGACATGCAACGGGTTGCCATCGGAGGTAACGGTGCTGCCGTCATGCACGGCCCAGACTTCGAGCCTGTCTGAAGTATCCACGAACTGCCCGGTGCGGTCAAAGTAACCGGTGCAGTGCCGAAGCATTGCCAGGGCTTTGTCTACGCCGACCACAACTGTCGTTCCAATCCGGCGGGTGAACCACTGCATTTCGACTTCGATATCCCCAACGGCAATGTTTTCCGGCGAGACGCCCGGCGGCAGGTTGTGATGTTGCCCGCTGTAGGTGTATCCTTCGGCAGCCAGGGCGTTGAGCATGGCGTTGATGTTGGCAAAGTATTTATCGGAATACCAGCCGCGCCGCATCCGCTCTATATCGAGTTTGAAGGTTTCGTTGGTCAGGCGTTTTCCATCGAAGATAGACATTAGAGCGCCTCACTTGAACGAACGATGTGCATTCCAGCCTCCTCAAAGTGCTGGAAGGCCGCCTCTGCGGATTCGGTGTGGTCTACCACCCCCGGCACGACCACTGGTGAGGTGCAATCTTCCAGGAGATAGACTTTTTGGGCTAGCGTGGGGTCGGTGGCGCGAATGTCTTCCAGCAGGTCGGCTACCGTCCAGGCCACGCAGTGACTTTTGGCTTGCCCGGCGATGTACAGGCGGTCGAATTGCTGCAATTGCTCGATGAACCGGGGATTGCGCGTGCCCAGCGGCTCGTCCATTGGGCCGGTTAGCACTTCGGGACCAATGACGGAATAATTTTCTGTGAACGGCTGCTCGCCTTTTATCTCGAACTCTGGCTGGTCGAACCGCACGAGCGCGTGGAAGAAGATGGCTTCTTCAATGGCCGAAACAAGCGCGTGGCCGATTCCGCCCAGCATGGCGTGATACGGCCAGATGGTGAGCGCGTATTTGCCTTTGGCCTCCAGTGTTTGCGTGTAGTGGAGCATCATTTCCTGGCCGTATTCCGGCGAGATTCCGAACTGACCCGCCAGGAGGGGATTGAAGCGCCATTTTCCGGCCTGGACATCGGCGGCGTGAATATCGGTGTAAGGCGCGGGGTGGTTTCCGTCAGAATCAACGAAGAAGACCGGGTGGAAAATCTGCTGTGCGTGGTGTGTATCCATGGTAGCGGAGATGTGCGTGATTTTGCCGATATTGCGATAGATAAACTCTGCCAGGCGGCGGTTGTCATCCACTGCGCCGTTGCCGCTGCGCCCGCCGACGTATAGCTCGAAGCCGGGAATGCAAAACGTGTTCTGGACGTCAATCAGCATCAGCCAGGTTTTTTGATGGTCAGCGCTGGAGGGCTGGATTCTATTGGCCTGGCGGTAGGCAGGCGCAAGCGCGGCCAGCCGGGCGTAGTCCACTCGATAAACCGATGCAAGATTTTCCGGGTTGTAAAAATCCGGGAAAGGGTAAGTCATTTATGTCTCCTTGTTAGTGTAGTATTTACACTATCTTTGGCGGGAAATTGAAAGCGGTTTGCGCCGCTTTCAATTTGTTAACTTGATTTTAACTTGCCGGGTTGGCTTGTCAAGAGGCCGTCTGCCGCCGCCGCAGGAAGAATCCCAGGGCGCTGAGGGCCGCCAGTCCCGCCGCTACCCATCCCGCCACTGCGCCGGAAATGGGGAGCAGCCCTGGCGCGCTGCGCAGCACAAAGACAGCCGTGGTGCGCCCCGGCACGGTGAATTTACCGTTGGCGGTATCGAAATCGGCGCGTTTGACCACTTCATCCACCGAAGCAGCCTGAACAGGGTGCAGTTCAAACTTCTTGCCGATGAACTCTGGATGGGCAAAGGCAACGCTCTGTGGCGCGGCATTGAACAAGACCACAATTTCGTTATATTTGGGGTCGTAGCCGTTGTCGAGCAGCGTCGAGACATGTTCGGTGTCGGTCAGACGCATTACAATCAGGCCGGGGGTTTGCGTAGGGCCAGTATTCAGGAACGAGACCGATTTCTGGATGGCTTCGCTGGTAGGCAGGCGGAAAAGCGGCGAACTGCGCCGGATTTGCAGAAATTCGCGGAAGACCTGATGCGCAAAGAGAATATCGCCCTTGTTTACCCGCAGGTTGGGGTTTGCCAACAGCGGACGAAACAAATCCCACTTCTCGCGGCCCTCACCGGGCAGGCCCACGCCCCAGTTGTTGGTGTTATACGTCCAGTCGAGCCGGTTGAACCAGTCGCCGGAGTTGTACGAGTTGCGGTCGAGCGATTTCGAGCGCAGGATGTCATCCCCGGCGTGGAAGAAGGCCGTTCCCTGGCTGAAGGCCACCAGGCTGAGCGCCAGGTTGTTCATCCGAATTCGTTCGGAAACCGGCGCGTTTTCGGCGGCCTTAATCTGAATAATGTCCCACAGCGTCTCGTTGTCGTGCGCAGCCACATAGACCACGTTCTCGCGCGGATTCAGGGTGTATCCTGCCGCCGAGCCGTTGTATAGCACCAGCCGGGCGGGGACTTTATCTCCATTGCCCCGCACGATTTCATACTCGCGCAATCCGCCTGCCAGCGTAATTCGAATCCAGTCGGTGTAATCGAACAATTTCCATTTTTGGGCATCGGTGTCGCGCCGCTCGGCGGCGTTGGGCTGGAAGTAAATGCCGGTGACAAAGCCCTGCTCGCGAATGTCGCCAAACGGGTTGCCGCCGCGCGCGGCATCGCGCAGGCGGTCATTGAACGCGCCGATTCCTGTGCCGCCGATGTTCTGCTGGGTGGCATTCACCCCGCGCGCGTTGCCCGCTACTTCGCCAAAATCCCACCCTTCGCCATAGACGTAAATTTCCTTGCCGTTTACGCCGTCTTTCCAGGGGGTGAGGGCATCGAGCGCGGTCCGTACGGCCTTCATATCTTCCAGCATGTGATGACCCATCAGGTCGAAGCGAAAACCGTCCACTTTGTAGGCGCGCGCCCAGGTCACCACCGAATCGACCATCAATTTGCGCATCATGTTGTGTTCGGTGGCGGTATTGGAACAGCAGGTGGAATTTTCTACGCGCCCTTCGCCATCCAGGCGGTGATAGTAGCCCGGCACCACCTTATCCAGCACCGATTTCTCCTCCTGACCGCTGGCGTTGGTGTGGTTATAGACGACGTCCATCACCACGCGCAGACCGTTCTGGTTGAGCGCCTGCACCATCTCGCGGAACTCGAGGATACGCGGCGCGCCTTGCGGGTCGGTGGCATAACTGCCCTCCGGCGTGGTGTAGTGGAAGGGGTCGTAACCCCAGTTGAAGCCATCTTCGCCGCTGATGGCGCTCACCGCCAGCAATTGCTGGTCACTGTTGGGCGGGTAGGTTGCCAGGAGCGCGTCATCCGCCGTTTTCCAGGTGGATTTATCCTCGTTCACGCTGGCAATATCGAAGGCCGGCAACAGATGAATGTGCGTCAGCCCGGCTTCAGCCAGCGCGCGCAGGTGTTTCATGCCGTTAGAGCCGGTCACGGTAAAGGCTTTGTACGTCCCGCGCCATTCGGCAGGCACAGTTTCGTCGTACACGCTGAAATCGCGGATGTGCAGTTCATAGACTACCACGTCCTCGAAGGGCGGTTTTTTCAGCCGGTCCCAGCCTTGCGGCTTGAGGGCCGGGTCATCCAGGTTGACAATTTGACTGCGCTTTGAGTTGGTCGAAAGGCTGAAGGAATACGGGTCAGTCACCAGGTTTTTGACGATTCTGGATTCGGCGGGAACATAAACTTCGACCTCGTAGAGATAGAATTTCCCAGCCCAATCGGCTTCGCCGCGAATGCTCCACACGCCAGAGCCTGCCTCCCATTGCATCGGCAATTTTCTGGCCGAATCGCTCACCGCGTCCTCGAACAGATGGAGCGTGACCGAAATCGCCGTCGGCGCCCAAACGCGCAGGGTGGGGGTTTTCCCATCGAAGGTCACGCCCAGCGGCCCATCGTAAGTATAAAGGTCATCCAGCACGCCGGGCAGCTGCACGCCGGTTACATCCACCACCCGGCCAGTTTCATCGCGCATCAAGACGGCAATCTCGCTCTTGAGCGCCTTTTCGTAAGACAGGTCTCCGACCTGTTCAATTTTCAGCGTGGTAAACGAAGCCAGGTGTGGGAACTTCTTTTTGAGTTCCGCATCGGCTCCGCCCGCAACATAGGTGAGCGGAATTTCTACCCCGCCTTCCAGCCCGCTGGCGGTCAGTTCCAGCGTAGCATCGGGCGAATAGAATAGCGAATACTGGTATTTCGGCGAGCCAACCGTGTTCCACAGGATGGTATCGCGGCGAACCCAGTGCGCTTTTTGTTTGGCCAGGCTGCCGCGCGGCGCGCCTTCGGTGCTGATGATGAATTCTTTTTTCACGGTGTCATATCCAAAGTAGATTTCGTCGCCATCGGCCTTAACGGTAAACTGCGTCGTTTCGCTGATGGTATCTTGTGGATTCTCATTCCGCGCCAGGGTGATGGAATATGTTCCGGCTTTCAGATTGCGGGTGGCAAAAGTGAACAGGTCGTCGCCATCCGGGTCTTGCAGCCACGATCGCAGACAACCCGCATCGTTGTTGGCGGTACAGCCCAATTGTGACTGGAAATCACCCATTGCAACAATTACAGGTTTATTGAAGTTTTCGGTAATCCAGTGCGTTTTGTGGTCGTAGTAGAACTTGACCTGCGTGGGCTGGCTGACCACAAGTGGAATATCGGCCCCGTTGCGGGTGGCGTTTTTGCCGTAGTTTTCGTCCCAGGTTCCGTTGAGCGCCACTTTGTAGCGCGGGCCGCGCTGGTCATCATCGTTGTTTGGCTCAATCAGAAACTCCCCCTGCCAAACGTCATCTTCAGGGTCGTAAGTCAGCAGGGTCTTCTCGCAATCGGGCTGCCACTCCCCAGGGCAGCCCAACTCGTCCTGGTGCGTGCCAGGGATGCCAACTTTGTCAGGCTGGGATGTCTCTTGAGCGCGGACGACAGCCTGCGGCAGGAAAACCCCTGCCAGCATGACGAATATCAGGAAAAGGTGAATGCTGCGCGACATGCGAATCTCCCTTCCCGCCAGTTTTACCATAAATTTCTTGTCTTTGCCCGAGACAACATTTTCACCCTGATGAAGGATGGGGGAAATCTGTTTTGGACTGTGTAAGATTGTTTACAGGGTGGGAAGTGTTATGTCGAAGCAGGAGTGTCTTGAAGGATGTCCCTTACAGAGCCATTCTGTAATGATAAATAAAAAAAGACCGGGCGCGGCGTACGCCACGGTCTTTCGGAGAGTGTGGGCGCGAAGGGACTCGAACCCCTGACCTCATGTGTGTGATACATGCGCTCTAACCAACTGAGCTACGCGCCCGCAACGGATTGGGATTATAGCCCAGCCAGGCGGGTTTGACAAGTGTTGTTTTTTGCTTTCGAAAATCACTGGCGTAACGGCTCGGATGAATGTAGAATTATGAACCTATGAAACTTTTTGTCGGCGTTGACCTCGGTGGTACGAATATTAAGGCCGGTATCGTGGATATTGATACCGGAAAGGTGATTTATAGTCAATCTGTGCCTACGCTTGCGCGCGAGGGCCCCGATGCGGTGATGGCCCGCATGGCAGAGCTGGTCTTGGCGGCTGTCCAGGCAAGTGAGCAAGAATGCTCTCAGGTTAAGGGGCTTGGAATTACTGCGCCTGGTCGTTTGGATTTGGAGAAGGGGCAGACTTTATTTTTGCCTAATCTTCCTGGCAACTGGCCCAACGTGCCGTTGCGCGATACTCTTATCAGGAAAACCGGTTTGCCTACCGTTCTCATCAATGATGCCCGCGCTATTACCTATGGCGAGTGGCAATTTGGCGCGGGACGTGGCGTAGATACGATGGCCTGCTTTACTCTGGGGACGGGCGTTGGAGGCGGCCTGGTCGTCAATGGCAGCCTGCATCTGGGCATTGGCGGCACGGCTGGAGAGTTGGGTCATATGGTGATTGACTTCAACGGCCCGCGTTGTGGTTGTGGCAATCGTGGATGTCTTGAAGCATATGCATCTGGCCCGGCCATTGCTGCAATGGGCGTAAAAGCAGTTTTGCAGGGACGGACATCTATGATTGGCCAATTGGTCAGCTATGACCTGAATAAAATCACTCCTGAAGTTCTGGCGGAAGCCGCCAAACGAGGGGATAGCGAGGCGAAGAGCATCTTTGAATTAACCGGCATGTACCTGGGGATTGCAATTGGGAATGTAGCGATTGCAGTCACTCCCATGAAGGTGGTGTTGGCAGGGGGCGTGGCTGCGGCAGGCGAGTTGTTGCTTGAACCCATTCGACGCGCGCTGAAATCGCGTGACAGCCTGGTGGATGTTTCGAAAGTGGAGATTGTGACAGCCAGTTTGGGGAATAATGCTGGGGTTTTAGGCGCGGCCAGTTGGGCGGCCAACCTGCTTGGTTAATATCGCGTGGGTGCATTCATCCATTTTACATCTTCCATGTATTTGGAGCGTCCCCCGTCCTAGACTTCAGCGGGAGAGGAGATGCGAACTGTCCAAGCCGTTGCAAACGAGAAGATGCCCCTTATCTTTTTGGGTTATGGGCATTGAATGACCCCTTGGGCCCACAGGCAACCGCCGCAGGAGGGGAAGGTGTTGCCAAAACAATCCTCCTGGTTGGCTTCGGCCATTTCGCAACTGGCGCAGTAGGTACAGGGCGAAAAATCAAAGCGTTCGACTCGCTCACGGAAGGCGCGGTATTCTGGCAAATTCCACAATTCGGTAAGCGAAGTTTCGTGGACGTTGCCAATTCTCCAGCGTGTGACGACGCGCTTTTTCTCAAACAGGTAGCTCTCATGTGAATGAAGCAGAGCCAGGCATGGACTGACATAGCCATCCCAACTAATGGAAGCCGAGCGCTGTTCGATGAAGGGACAGCGGTCGTGTTTTTTGAACATCACGCCGGGGCGGGTGTTCCAGGCCTGGAAGAGCGCCTCGTGGGTGGTCTGGTTCAAATCTATTTCGGGCAGGTTGACATGTGGATGCCAGGGCGAGGCCTGCCAGGCAGCCCGCTCGACGGCGCGGTGATACAGCACTTCGTCACACATTTCGGTGGTGTAAGGTAACACATTCGTCACCATGTAGCGGCTGATGCCGATTTTGGCGCTCATATCGAGCAATTTTGGCAATTCGTGAATGTTTCGCTTCATGGCAACAAAGACCGCGCCGATGTCGGCAGTGCCGCCTCGCGCCTGACGGTGAATTTCACGGTATTGCTTGATATTCTCTAGAATTTCACGCAAGGATTGGCTCTGACGCACATCCGCAAAACTTTCGGGGGAGGCGCCATCCAGCGAAACCCACAATGTATCCAGCCTGGCATCGATGAGCCCTCGAGCATTCTCCGCGTTGAGTAAGAGACCATTGGTGATGAGTTCCACTCGCGCAACAATCTGCTTTGCAGCGCCCACCATTTCAATCATACGCGGATGGGTGAGCGGCTCGCCAAATCCACCGAAGAAAACCGAAGGGCGCGGGGTGAACCTTACCAGTCCGGTCAGGATGCGTTTGAAAGTGGCTTCGTTCATTGCGCCCAGCGTCTCACCCCAGGCATGACGGATGCAGGTGCGGCAGTTGAAGTTGCATTTGCTGGTCGGCTCAATGTAGACTTTTCGTAGTTGGTGAAGCGAGGGGCGCAGAAGAATGCCCTCGGATGTGATGCGAAGGGACAGTTCCCCTTCTGGTTCTGCGCCCAGTTCCTGCGCCAAAGCAGCGGGGAGTTGCAGGTTGCCTTGCGAATCAGTGCGGAGTAAAACGGTTTCCATCGCGGTTCTCTTGGGGGTAGTCAAACAATCTGTGGAGCGCAGCGTTATATTTGGCTCTATGAATACATTCTACTTCGTATTCCTGTTTTCGAATGTGACGGCTGTCCTGATTCGTCTGGAGATTCGTCATTTGTCATGATGATTGCGGCCAAAATTGCTGAAAAAAGTTATCGCAGAACTTCTCACTCTGTTATACAATATTGGTATGTTGATTTTTGCGATATTGCTGGCTTCAGCCACATTTACCGGCGTAATGGCGGTTTTTTGTTACCGGCGCAGGCGCGTGATTGGCGCATCTACGTTGATATGGATTATGATAGCCCTGACCTGGTGGTCGTTGGCCTATGCAGTTCAAACCCTGCGTTCCGATTTGGGTTGGCATACATTTTGGGCTTCTGCTCAATATTTGAGCATTGCTACTTTGCCTGTTTTGTGGCTGATATTTGCGATTGAATATAGCCGGCAGGAAGCCGCGCCCTCTGGTCGTCGCCTGGTCTGGTTGTGGGTTTTTCCTGTGATTACTATTCTCATGGCATGGACCAACCCCTGGCATGGGCAGATATGGTCGAAACTGCAAGTGGTGAGGTGGAACGACGCAGCTCTCCTGAAGATGGAATATGGATTGTACTTTTGGGTTCATGCGGTTTACTCGTATGGTAGTTTCTTTGCCGGAATTGTCTTTTTCATTCACCAGGCCGCGCGCGAAGACCGGGCCTATCGCACCCAGGCGAGTCTTACCCTGCTTGCTGCTACAATCTTAATGTTGGGGAATGTGATTTATGTCTTTAATCTTTTGCCACTTCAAGGATTAGATATTACCCCGCTGAGTTTTTCCATTTCCAGTGGGTTTTTGGCATTGGCCCTCTTTCGCTACCAGATGCTCGACCTGATGCCGATTGCCAGCGAAATCATCCTGAATAACATGGGTGATAGTATCCTGGTGCTGGACTCGCGCAACCGAGTCGTCTATATCAACCCGACGTTCGAGTTTCTTGCTGGGCTGGCTCCTGGTCTGGCGGTTGGTCATGATATTCACAGCCTGCTGCCAAACTGGCCGGACATTTTTCATCGTTACGAACAGAAGAAAACCGTTGAAATCGAAGTCGAAGTCAATGGGGGCAAGCGCATCCTGGAACTTTTGGTCTCTCCGCTTTTGCGGCAAGATGTGTATGAAGGCAGCATCTTTGTCATTCGTGATATTACCGAACGGCTCGACCTGGAAAATCGCCTGCGTCTTTCGCTAGAAATTGGCAAGAAAGAGCGGGCCGATGCATATATCTTCCTGGCGGTCGATGCCCAGAGCGGCCAGGTGTTGGATGTGAACAATGAGTTTGTAGTGGAAACGGGCTTTGGACGTGAGCAGGTTTTAGGCCGTACTTTGCTTCAGGTTGGTTTGTGGGATGTGGGGATGCGCGCTGAAATCATCCGGCTGCTGCGTGAAGGAAATCGAGTGGCAGATGCTCCCGTCACCATCATCAATCGTGCCGGGCAGCGCTGCAGCCTCGTTCTTTCCATTAGCGTGGTCAGTATTGGCGGCAGGGATATCCAGATATGGGTGGCGCAGCCCGCTGCCTAATCCAATTTCAACTTTTCGATTTCTCCCGCTGTTTTTTTATCCAATCCTCGGTGTATCCGTTTTCGTTCACCACTCCACAAGATGAGCGGGGTGGTGAGCGTTATTTTGCATGCCAGCCAAAGCCCAGCCTTTTGACCAGTTGCGTGAATACGGTTGGCGAGCGATTTCATCTTTGAAGGGAATTTTTCATTTGTTTGCCAGTCGCTAACTTTTACCTGCCAGATTTCACCGACTTGAATGGATGTTTCCGTCTTGGAACTCTACTGCCCCCAGCCAGATTCCGTATGGAGAGGGGAGGAGGGGCAATGTCAAATCTGCATTAGAACCGGATAATAGATAGCCAGCAGTATCTACCTTTGCGGTTTGACCATCCGCTATAATCTTACTTTATTTAAGAAAGGATAGATATGTCTGCTCCTGTGGGTTTAATGGGTAAACCTGATGCTACGTTGAAAAAACGATTTTCCCGGCGCGACTTTTTGAAGGTTGCAACTATTTTGGGATTGGATGCTTTTATACTGGGCCTTGCGGGAGTGGGTTATATGCAAAAGGTCGAGCCTGCTTGGGTGGAAGTGAATGAGGTGCATTTGAAACTTCCTCGCTTGCCGGGTGTCTTTTCGGGTTTGCGCGTGGCGCAATTGAGCGATATTCATATTGGCTATTGGATGACGGTTGAGCGGGCGCGCGAAATTTTGGAGATTGTCCTGGCCCAATCGCCGGATTTGCTGGTACTGACCGGTGATTTTGTGCTGGCTTATGGCCGTATGACAAGGTCGTACATCCACGAACTGGACCAAATGGCCCTGACCCTGCGCCGGGTAAGCGAACATTTTCCGGTCTTGGCAGTTTTGGGAAATCACGACCATTTATACAACCCTGAACAGGTGCGCTCGGCGCTGGAGCGGGGCGGGGCGCATGTCTTAATGAACTCAGTTTTTACCTTAACGCGTGGCGCGGCGCGCTTTCATGTTGGCGGGATGGATGATTTTTACCGTGGCCGTCCTGATTTAAGCGCCGTTCTGCGCGCATTTCCACCGGGCGAATGCGCGATGTTGCTGGTTCATGAACCAGATTTTGCCGATACCAGCGCTCAGACCGGCCGTTTCGACTTGCAGGTTTCCGGTCACTCACATGGTGGGCAGGTGGTTTTACCTTTCATTGGGCCGCCCATTTTGCCAAAGTGGGGCGAAAAATATTTCTCCGGGTTGTATCAGGTGGGGGAGATGTTCCAGTACACAAATCGAGGGGTGGGCATGACCTTTCCAGCGGTGCGCTTCAATTGCCGCCCAGAGATAACTATTTTCACCCTGGAGAGCCTTCAGGGCGTTTCTGCCTCCTCGAACATTTAGCCGATGTCCAGTCCAGTCAGGCGAGTGATGATGCGGTGAATCAACAATAATGGCAGAATTAAGAGCCCGTGAACGAGTATGCTGACCAACAGGATGAGCGCTGTGCCGCGCAGGAACTCATTGAGAAAAGGCGCAAGGTTGGCGAGCATCCATGGCCCGGCGCCTGCCAGCAACACCAACCCGAACAAAACCCCGCTGACCAGGCCCAGCGGCATCCAGGCGTGACGGTCCGATTCGGACGGCATCATGGTGCTGGAAACGGCAAAGGTGAGATAGAACCACAGCCAAAAATCAGGGATGGTTGGCAAAATGCGCAAGCCAAGTGAAAAGAGTTCCCATTGTCCGTTGCGGAGTGTATCCCACAAGATGACCAGGTGCAGTCGTTCGATGGCTACATACGCGACAAACAAAATTCCATTAATAAGCGGGGCCAGTCCAACCAGCGAATCGCGCACAATATCGGTATGGGCGGCCTCTACATAGCCGAGTTGCAGACGTCCATCTGGCAAGACGGTGGGAAGCAGCGAAAACTTACCGGTGCGCACGCCCAGCAGTTTGGCCGAAATCAGATGGCTCAGCTCGTGCAGAAAGACACCCGGCAAAAAGATAAGCGAAAAGGCCAGCATGGTGATGCCTGGATTGCGCGTGGCAATCAGGAAGATGGCCTGAATTTCGCGGTGCAAGGCGCGTTGCAAGAATAGTAGCGCAACCAGCGTGGCAACCGCCCAAAAGAAACCGTCGACAGTAGCGAACATGGGATAAAAAATGTCCCGAAGGTTAACGGGAAACAGGCAACCTTCGGGAAATGAAAGGCGAAAAAAGAAAGATGTCGCTAAAGGGTTGCGGCCTGGTTCTTGCCGCTTGTGCCGAACCAGATGGCTCCACCGCCTGCGCCAAACGCGGCAGTGAGACCCACATTCATTACGCCAATGCACACGGCAAATAAAATCTGGAGCGCCCATACCATAGCAGGGTCAACCGCTTCTGCGCCCCAGATTTGCCCAATCTGATATTGGGGGTTTTGCAACACAAGCGAATTAACAACGGATGCAATCAGTTGGGCAAATATGGCCAACCCGGCGGCTATTGCCCCGGCGCCTGCCCCGCGTTTGGCGGCTTCGCGATTATCCAGGGGTTTGTCGAAGACCCCAGCCAGGTAGCCAGCCCCCAGGCCAGTTAGCAGGGGGACGCATAGGGCGCAAAACGGACTGATAATTGCCGCAAGTCCGAGAACGAATAAGAACATGACTGCCCCAACAATCAACCCTGATTTGAACATATTAACCTCTGATGGAGGATTGGGCCGCTGCTTGCGCAATGGCGACGAATTCTTCTGTTTTCAGGCTGGCTCCACCCACCAGCGCGCCATCAATGTTGGGTCGGGCGAAAAATTCAGCGGCATTGGCTGCTGTCACCGAGCCGCCATATAAAATACGAATGGATTGGGCGGTTTCTTCCCCAAACAGGTCCTTGAGCGCGGCGCGCACAACATCCCGGTGAACATATTCCGCATTTTCGGCGGACGAGGCTTTGCCAGTCCCAATGGCCCAGACCGGCTCGTAGGCCACCACCACCTGCGGCGCGAAGGCCGGGGCGATGCCTTTCAGCCCTTCCAGCGTTTGGCGGCGGACGACTTCCGCTGTTTCTCCGGCTTCGTATTGCGCCAGAGTCTCGCCAATGCACACGATGGGGGTTAATCCATGCTTTTGGGCAGCCAGAACTTTCTTGTTGATGGTCTCATCGGTTTCGCCAAAATAAGTGCGCCGCTCTGAGTGACCCAGAATGACATATTGGCAAAATTCTTTGACCATGCCGGGGGCGATTTCGCCGGTGAAAGCGCCTTTGTCTTCCCAGTGCATGTTTTGGGCGCCCAGGCCAATGTCGGTGCCGCCCAACAGGTTGGCGACTGCCACCAGCGACATGAAAGGCGGGCAAAGCACTTTTTCGACTCCTTTAACTTGCTTAAGGCCTTGTCCCATGGTCGAGACCAACTCGCGGGCCTCGGCGACCGTTTTATTCATTTTCCAGTTTCCTGCTACGAAAGGTATGCGCATTTATTTTTTTCCTCGATGTTGGTTTTATCCCGGGTATTTCAGGGGATTTGTGAAAGTAATTCTCTGGCCTGTTGGGCGACCCAGGGTGGCAGGTCAGGGCGTTGGGTCAGCCCGTTCAAAATTTGCCGCGCTTCTTCGGGCTTTCCGTAGGTCAGCAGCAATTCGCCCTGAAGTAGTTCAATCTCTGCCATGCCGGGTTGATTTTTGCGCCACTCGGCGAGCATGTTCTGAGTGGGTTGAATATCGTCGGGGTGTACGATGATGTTGTGGCGCGCTTCAGCAATCATCGCCAGTGCTGCGTCGAATTTTTTCAAAGTATCATATGGGATGATTTCGGGAGCCAATGGGTCGGCAAATCCGTAATAGACCGACCGCCGCAGGCTTTCGAACAGAAATTCTGCGCCAGGTGTTTTGGGGCGTAGATTTTCGGCGGCCCGCAGGTAGAGGATGACTGCTCCGAGCGGGCGCGAGAGACGCTCCAGGGTAAGCCCTGCTCCAATCAGCAAGGGCCTGTCTTGCGCGGCGAGTTCTGAACTGAGACGGATTTCATGGTAGCCTTCGAGATGCTGGTCGTTTTCGATGAGCGCAATTCCAAGCTGCAGATGTGCGATTGGGTCATCAGGATTCTCTTCGACGAGCGATTTGGCGGCCTCCAACTCGAGACTTGGAAGTTCTACCGGTGCTGGTTCAAATCCACGAACTGGTTGAGATGGCGGAAGTGGCGCGGTCAGTTGGGGCGCCGATTCTGACAGCGGGGTTGAGAGAGTTTCCCGAGGTGGCTGCGCGGCATCATTTTGGTCATTGTTCCTTAATGCCCCAATCACCAGAAAGGTGACGCAGCACAGGCATAGACCGATGGCGCCGGCCATCAGCCACCAGCGTTTGGAAGTCTTTTTCTTCTCTGTCTGGCTGGCGGTGTCGCTTATTTCGGCAGGGGCTGGCGGGGGGGAGGACGCTGCTGCTAGCGCGGCGGGCATGGTTAGCGGGGCCGAGGCCGCTGGTGGCAAGGTCGAGGCATCTGGCCCGGTTGCAGCTCCTGGAATAGATAGCGTTGAGGTGCTACTCATCCATGATTGTCTGAAGGCTTCAATGAACTCCGGGACATCCTTGAAGCGGTCGGCGCGTTCTTTGGCAAGCGCCTTCAGCAAGACTCGTTCTAATTCGGGCGAGATTTTTGGGTTGACGCTGCTGGGCAAGGGCAGAGGCGTGTAAATATGGTCATGGATGACCGAGAAGGGTGTGTCGGCGCTAAACGGCACGCGGCCAACCGTCATTTCATAAAGCATGACGCCCAACGAGTAGATGTCGGTGCCTTCATCGAGGTCTTTTTTGGACATGGCCTGTTCGGGCGAGATGTATTGCGGTGTTCCAAGCACCATATCCGAGGTCAGCGTCGATTCGCCAGATTGGGCGATGCGCGCCAGGCCAAAATCGGCCAGGTAAATCCCGCCATCGTTGGCGAGAATAACGTTGGAAGGCTTGATATCACGGTGAAGGATGCCCCGCTTGTGGGCGTAGGCTAACCCGGCCCCCACCGATTCGATGATGGTCAGGATATCGCTGGCATTTAACATGCCGCGCTGTAAGCGGGCTTTGAGCGTTTCGCCTTCAATGTATTTCATGACCAGATAGGGCTGGTTTTCATGCTCCGCGTAATCGTAAATGGGGACGATATTGGGGTGTTCCAGGCGCGCAACCAATCTGGCTTCGCGCTGAAAGCGGGCATGGAAGTTGGGGTCTTCCAGGAAGGCCTGGTGCAATACTTTAATGGCTACATAACGGTCAAGCGAGGCATGATAGCCTTTGTAAACCGTTGCCATGCCGCCTTGCCCTAACTGTTCAAGGATGCGGTAAGGGCCAACTTGCAGTCCAATTGAGAAAGGCATGAGCGCTCTCCACGGTGCAGAGTGATTACATTATAGCCCACAACTCAAAAACCGCTCAACACATCGCTAATTGATTCCATCACGTCTCCGGCCAGCACCGAAGCTTCTGCGCCAACTTTTTCCGCGGCGAGTATGCCGGCCTGGGCGTGAAGCCAGGCGCCAGCCACGGCCGCCTCATAAGCAGTGACGCCTTGCGCCAGAAGACCGCCAATCAGCCCGGCCAGTACATCTCCTGTTCCGGCGCGTGCCAGGGCGGCAGAAGCGACCGGAATAAGTGTGGCGCGCCCATCTGGCGCGGCGATGACAGTGAAAGCGCCTTTCAGCACCACGATATGCCCCCATTGAGCGGCATATTTCAGGGCGGTTTCCAGTCGGTTGGCCTGTATTTCCTCTTTTGGCAAACCAGTCAGGGCGGCCATTTCACCGGGATGTGGGGTTAGGATGCTTTCTGCAGGCAGGAGGGTGGCCCAATCTTTAAGTTTTGCCAGGTGGCGCAGTCCATCGGCATCGACCACCATTGGGGGGAGGACAGTGGATTTTTCTGACTCTGATTTCTGCGCACCGCTGCGGACAAAGCCCATCGGCGCGGCAGTTTTCTTGGCGCCGCTATTCCCGGTCAGCAAATTTCCAATGAATTTTTGAGTGGTTTCTTCATCGCTCAGCCCCGGCCCAAGTAACAGGGCCGTAGGCCGCTTCAGGTTTTTGAGCAGCACTTCGGCGGCATGCTCGGCGATGACGCCTTTTTCGGTGGGCAAGAGAATCCAGGTTGCTTCGGGAAAGTGCCCGGCCAGAATGGAGTGCAGAGCGCCCGGAACGGCCATCTGCACCAGCCCCGCCCCGGCGCGATAAGCCGATTTGCCCGCCAGCAAGGCTGCGCCAGTGTAGCCGACCGAGCCAGCAGTTACCAGGAGCGTGCCAAACGTTCCCTTGTGGGCGTCAGCGGGGCGCGCAGGCAGCAGGCCTTCGACCATCTCGGCGTCCGCTACAAAATGGCGGACCTCTTTCCAGGATTCGATTTCGTCGCTCAGGCCAATCTCGACCACGCGCAGTTCTCCGGCCAGTTCGAAGGCCGGGAGTTTGAGCAGGCCATGTTTGATGGCTGCCATGCAAACCGTCACGCTGGCGGGGATAACTTCGGGAGCGGCCTGGCCTGTGTCACAATCTACGCCTGAAGGGCAATCTACGGCGACGACGTGCGGCGGCCAGGACAGACTGGCGATGGCGCGATTGGCGGCTTCTAATACTCCGGCTGCTTCGGGCTTGAGTGGTAATTTGATACCCGTGCCGAGCAGGCCATCTAAGAGGACGTCGGCCGTTTCGATAAAAGCCGTCAATTGGGCATAATTGGGGTCTTTTTCGGCAAATAAAATTTCACCGCCTTCTTTTTTCAAACGCTCGACCAGTTCGTCGCCTTCGGCTTTGCGTTTGACCAGGTAGGCGCGCGCCCGCCAGCCATCGGCAGCCAGGTGCGTTAGCGCTACCAGCGCATCGCCACCGTTGTTGCCTGGTCCGACCAGAGCCAGTATTTCCCGGTCTTCCTCCGACTCGGTGTATGCCAATCGGAGGATTTCTTCAGCCAGGCCGTGACCGGCGTTTTCCATCATTTTTGCATATGACAGGCCGTTGGAGTCAGCTTCCTGTTCAATCGCGCGCATTTCTGCGACGGTTACAAGTTTCATCATTTCTCTCCTGGTTTGGGTGAATTCAAACAGGGCAATCGTAAAATCATCAGGGCGAAAAGTCAACCGTTTTTCGAAGATGAATTCTAAAATTGACAATTAAGAAGCTGTTAAAAGGCCCCGCCCTGTCGTCCAACGAGGGCTGCCGCAGGGGGTGTGGCTCTTCTCGTCTGACACGGACAGGGCAGGTAATTTGCCTTTTCATCACGCGGGAACATGCGCCCACGCAGAGAACTATCCTATTATACCCACAAAATTTAGCCAGCAATTTCTCTTAAGGATTTTATTATAAAATTGACAATTTTCAAATTTTTACCAACCCGGCTGAGAAAAACAGCGCGAGAGTTAACTCTCGCGCCGCTAATTATCCATGTTTTCTGTTTTTTTTCAAGTCCTTTTTTGGTTGTTAGAGCTCTTTTGATTTTAGCCGAAAGCAGGCCGCGTTGGGCGGGGAAGGAAAATCTGCGTTATGGTTCCCAAACGTAGTGCAGGAGTGCTACCAGGTAAGGCACGCCATCGACATATTCGAACCCGGCCAGCCACAGCCGCCAATCCAGTTCAATACCTGGGGTGGGCGGTTTGAGAACAGCAAAGTAGTTGAGATTTTGATAGCCGCGCGGCCAGGGTTCGATGTACATTCTGGCGCGGTTGGGGTCGTTGGGGTGCAGTTCATAGGCAGAATTCAACACGTCGAGCAATTTGGGCTGTACTTTTTCGGCAAAAGTGCCAATGGCGTTTATGCCGCTGGCGCCTTCCGCGCCCCAATCCATGATTTCGGGATTGACAAAGGCCTGGCGGGCGGTTTCGGCGGTGTAAATGACCGGGTTGCTGCCCCAGGTTCCGTGATACAGAATCTGAACCCCGTGTTTAGGGCTGACCAGCGAGGCAAACATCTCTCCATCGGAATAGTTCACGGCCTGTTTGAGTTTTTCGATGAGTTGGATGGGCCGTGAATCAGTCACAAATTGCTCTGGAGCGATCGATTCGGTCAGGTTGGAATCTCGCACCCAGCCGGTTACGCCGTCTGGAAGCCGTGCTTCTACCCATAATTCGCCGCCCACTGAAACGAAAGTCGTGCCGCGTTCGAGGTTGCGCGTCTCTGCCGGGAAACTACCCAGGGTGGGGTTTTCTGCGCCGGGGGCCGTGTACAGGTTCAGCGCGTTTTCGGGGTGAATTCCTATCACTGCGTAAGGGGAGGTAAAGACAGGGACTGGCGTTTCGGTGGGAGTGGGCAATGGCGTGGGGCTTGGAGTGCCGGTGGCAGGGGGCGTGGGATGGCCCGAAAGCAGGGTCCATGTTTGGCCGCCATCGAGGGTACGGTAGAGAGGCGTGCTTCCATGTCCGGGTGCTTGAATCAGCCAGCCGATGGAGTTGGAGACAAAGTCGATAGAGCGGTATCCATCTCCAAAATTGATGTTTGGCGTGAGCGGCACCCAACTTTGCCCGGCATTGTTGGTGACGTAGAAGTTGCCGGCATTGCCCCAACTGATGGCGCTATTCATTGAGATGATATCAACTGCGTCTACCCCTCGGGCAAAGCCCGTGGAGGGCGCCCAGGTATTGCCGCCGTCGTAAGTGGCGTAGAGGAACAGGTCATGTCCTGCTCCCGCCCGTAACCAGACTGGTAAAACCGCCTGGCGTGCGTCAAAGAATTTGGGATTGCCGATGCTGATATAAGCAGATTCATATCCTGTGGGAAGCGCTGGTTGGACATGCGACCAGGTCAGCCCGCCATCGCTGGTTCGGAACAGGTAAAAGTAACCCTGGGTGGGGTAATCGCCGCCGTTAATCCATCCGTTGAGCGCATCGCGGAAGGTGACCCCGTATTTATATCCTCCCAGGGGCAGGCTGCCTGAGTCCTGGCCTGGCGCGTGGGCAAATTTGAGCGCCCAGGACGCGCCGCCATCGGAGGTCTGGTAGAGTGAGATGGGGTATTTGAACATCCCAATTGGGCTGCCGCTGAGCAAAAAGCCTTCACTATTGTTGAGGAAGTGGAGATAACATTGGAGAGACTCATTCCAGAACGGGAGCGCGAATTGCGTCCATTGGATGCCGCCGTTGTTGGTGCGGTAAAGCGTGCCGGAGCGGGAAATTACCCAGCCGGTAGCCGGGTTCAGGAAAAATGCGCCCGCCGGAGCGACCTCTGGCAAGACATTGTACCAGGTCAGGCCGCCATCGCTGGTGCGCAAGGCGTAGGCATCGCCGGTGGCCCAGCCGTTTGAGGCATCGAGCATGTATAGCGTGCGAATAAATGGATTCGGGATGACCACACCGGGGGTGGGGGTGGATGTGGGGGTGGGTGGCTGCAGGCCGAGGCGCACGATGCGCGGCTTGGCCCATACAGCGCGGTCGTTAGCAGCCGGGCCGGCTGCCAGGGTTGTCAAGACCAGGCGCAGGGTCTGACCGGCCAATGGGGATAAATCCAGGTCTACCTGGTAAGTTTTTCCCTCGTTTTTCTCAGACCATTTCCAGAAGATGCGCGGCGCGCCGCCAGCGGTCAGATATTCCAGCCGGAAGGTGACGTAGCATCTGGCATGATATTCACAGCCGACGGTGGCCTGGAAGCGGTCGCCAGGTTGGATGGTGAAAGTAGGGAAGGTTCCCTGGATGTAGCCGTCATATTTATTCTGCGGATGGGTTAGAATGGCTGAGAGGGCGGTTGAGCCGTCCTCCAGGCGGGTTTGCTGAGCGAGCGCGAATCCGCGGCTATCGCCTTCGGTGAAGGGGCAAGGCAGGATGCCCACCCCGCTGCGCCATTCCGCCGCGCAGAGGTTGGCGGCAAAGTCGTAGCCAGTTTCAGCCAGGGGTGGCGCGCCAACAACGTTAATCATCATCCAGAAGGGTTTGTTACCGTTTGAACCAACCCCAAATAAATTGCCTGAAGCGGTTCGCAAAATCCAGTTGCTCTGATATTGCCCTGGCGAAGCAGGCGCGATGGCGTTGATGCTGATATCTACCATTTCGCCGGGGGCCACAGACCAGGGTAGATTAACCAGAGTCGGCGCGCTCATTTGCTCGCCGCTGTAAAAGACCAGCGCGTAGCTTTTTGTCCAGGCGCAACTGCCCGAGTTTTTAAGCCGCCATGTTTTGGTAAAGGCCTCGCCGGGGGCAAAGGCCGTGCCGTCGCGCACAGTTACGTCGGCTACAAAGGAAGCCCGGTTACAGTCGGAGGGCGGAAGGGTTGGAGGGGTCACAAAGGCCGTAACGGTTGGGGTCAGGGTGGGCATGGGCGTTTGCCCGTTACCAGGCCGGACGATGCGCGGCGCGCCCCATAGGGGTCGGTCTTCAGAGGCGGAGCCGGTTGCCAGTATGGTCAGCACGAAGCGCACTTTTTGCCCGGCCAGCTTGCTCAAATCGATATCTGCGTTGTAAGTGCGGCCTTCGTATTTTTCCTTCCAACTCCAAAAGATTTTCGTTGCTCCGCCTGCGTTGATGTAGTCGAGCCGGTAGGTGACATAACAGTTCTTTGCTCCATATTCGCAGCCAACCGTAGCCTGAAACCGGTCTCCTTTCTGAACCGTAAATTCGGGATAGATGCCCTGGATGTAACCGTCGTATTTGTTATGCGGCACGGTGAGAAGCCCCGGCGCGCCCAGTGTGCCATCCTCCTGTATCAGTGCATCCAGATTCAGGACGTAGCCGCGATGGTCGCCGCTTGCGCCGGGGAAGGGCAAAGGGCCTGCGCCGCTTTTCCATTGGGCCAGGGCTGCGCTGGCCGTGAAGTCGAAGACCAAATCTAACGCAGATGGTTGGGGAGCCGCAAAAGAGGTCTGCATGGGCAACATCAACAACGCCACTGCCAGCAGGGCACTCAAAGGAGAGAAAAATTGTCTTTTCATAAGTTTGTCCCTCCCAGAACAAACCACAGCCCGAACTCAGGGTTGCAAAAATACCTGAGTTGCCCCCATGTTTTTATCATAGGCCGAACGATGGTCAATTTCAATTGCTGGAAGGGCGTAGTAATGGATTTGAAATTGATGGGGCAGGGCAATGGATGAAATGCGTACGTACAGCCCCTATTACTGGCTGTAAAGAAAAAGCCTCGCAATTGCGAGGCTTTTGGTGTGCCGAAGGAGGGATTTGAACCCTCACCCCTCTCAGGACTACGCCCTGAACGTAGCGCGTCTGCCAGTTCCGCCACTTCGGCTTAAGCGAACGGTATTTTACTCCACTTTGGGGATTTGTCAACCTGCGGAAAGGGTCGGTTTGCGCGGCCACTTCACCAGCCGCTGTTTTTTTGCAAAGACCGCATAGCGCGAAGAAATATGAATCAGTGGCGATGACAGCCGGACCTTCTCCTCGCCCTCGAGGATACTCCGGCGTAAGCCATCGGCGTCGGTAAAGGGGGCAACCGTTAAGGTGGCGCGTCCCAACTCCCGCAAGGTGTGCGCATCAGACCCGACAATGCCAGGGATGCCATATTCACGAGCAAAAGTACGGGCATGGTCGTTGAATTGTCTGTCGATGCAGCGTGCATTGAAGACTTCAAGCGCATCAATGTATGGCAGAATGGCGAGTAGATGTTCTTGCTTCCAGCCACGCAGGGGGTCGAGGGGGTGCGATACGCTGATAAACGCGCCCTGCGCTTTCAGGAGGCGAATGACTTCGAGCGGTTCCAACCCGGCGGGGATTTCCTCTCGCACAAAGGCCGCCAGGAACTCTCCCTGGGTGGTTAAAATTTCCTCCCCGACAATGACCAGTTCCGGCGCGATTTGTTGCGCTTCCAGCGCGCCGCCAATGCAATTGTGGTCGGTGACAATCAGACGGTCGATTCCCTTGCGGCGGGCTGTCTCCACCAACTTGCGCGGTTCGACCAGCGAATCTTTGGAATAGATGGTGTGGCAGTGAAATTCAACGCGATATCTGTCCATAAAATGCGATTATACGTCATCTCGTTTCCCTTTTTCGCGTTTTTGTTATAGAATCATGACCATGGAAGAACATCCCCGCTTTTTTGAACAGCCGCTCGTCCGCGCTCTTATGGGCTTTGGGGGCTTTATTCTGGCCTATTTCGCAATCAATTTGCTGGCCTACTTGTGGGTGTGGTGGTTTGTCCCGCCTGCCGAAGCCGAAACCCCTTCCTTTTTTACTCCACAATTTTTCCTTGAACCAGTAAACAGTCCAGTCTTTCAAATTGTCGATGCGGCTCTTTGCATAGCGGGTCTGCTCGCCTGGTTGGTCTTTTTTGCACAATTTGTTTTACCGGTGCGCACTCTGAGCGACCGCTTGACCGTGGTGGACCGGCTTGTGACATACCTGATGGGTGGACATGGCCCCGCCTTGTTTGTGGAAAATGGGATTGTTCGCGCCCGCGAAGGGGAAAAAATTCTCAAGGGCCCGGGGGTCATCTGGCTAGACAGCGCCAGCGCGGCAGTGTTGCGCACCGGGGTTAAATTTACACGCGCGGTGGGGCCAGGCGTCCATTTTACCAAAGCTGATGAAATGATTGCCGGGACTGCGGATTTACACCAACTCAACTTAACCGTTGGCCCGGATGAGAAAACTGACCAGGGCAACAGGGACCCCTTTAAGGTCACTAAAGAATCCTGCCCCGAAGAGTATGATGCTATCCAAAAGCGTCGTTGGGAGACCAGCGCTCTGACACGCGATGGTATTGAAGTGGTGGCAACGATTGGGGTCACTTTCCACATTGCGGCCAAAGAGGGCGAGGGCAATACCCGTTTTGGCTTTAATGCGCAGAACGCCGAAAGGGCTATCCGCGACAGCCTGACGCGCGGCGCTGACGCTTCTCAGCCGGTCTGGAGCGAACTTCCGGCCCGCATGGCGGTGGATGTCTGGCGGGAGTATGTGCGCAAGTTCCGTCAGGATGAATTATTTGCCATTGCAGAGAATCGCGTTGATACCGGTTTACAGACGATTGCCTCGATGGTTGCGAAGCGGTTGAAACAGCCCGAAGTTGAACGGCTGGATGATTTTGGGCGGGTGGTCTTGAAGCCGGAAGAAGTTTGTCGGAACATCTTCAACGCTCACCGCCTGCAAAACCGTTACCAGGATATTGACCAGCAGTTAGAAGAAATGATTTCGACCAGTAATTTCAGGCATCAGAGTATGTATGCGTTTCTGCTTAAGAATGGCAAAATTAAGGAAGCCGAGGAATATGTGGAAAAAATCCCCAGCCGAGAATTTGAGACCCTCTCGCAGATGGGTCTGGAGGTTCTGGGAGTCAATCTTAAGCGCGTCCTGTTTGCGCCTGATATTGAAGACCGTATCATTTCGCAGTGGACGACTTTGTGGAAAAAGAACGCGGAAAAAGAACGTGACCAGGTGGAGCGCGACCGTAAACTGGCCGAAACCGCCGGTCAGGAGGATGCGCTTAAAGAATATGCAATTGAGGCAACCCGTGAGTTTCAGCATCAGCCTCTTCCCAACAAATATGAAGCCTTATATTACCTGGTTCGCAACACGTTCTTAGGCGTGCGGCGCAATTCTGCGCTCCTTAAACGTACCAATATGGAGCAGCGTGAACTTTCCGATATCTTTAGCTGGTTGCGAGACCGGGGAGCGCGCGGATGAGACAGTTCCTGCCTGCCCCTGCCTCGCGCGCAGCGCATCTGCCGAGTTTTTCCATGATAGTAGATTGGATTACGCGCGCCATCGATGCTGCGCTTAATCGAATTTTCTCTTTGACGCACCGCGCTTCGGTTACGCGTTGGAATGCCTTGACAGTGGGGTTTATTTTGGCCTGGTTGGCCTCGATGGTCATGACGGTCCCGGAAGGCGTTGCCCGCCAGCAGTTATGGGAAGTATTTGCGGCATTAGGCAGCGTGGCCAGCGGCAATGTTCAGCCATTTCTGATGGCCTCCATAAAGTTTATTTTCGCTGTGTTTCTGCACCCGGCGGTGATTAAACATGCCCTGGCTTTGTATGCGCCTTTTTGGTTAATGCATCGCGTAACTGCTATTTATTTATCTGATATTTTTGAAGAATCTGAAACAACCTCTCGTCAGTTTGTGATGCAAGCTGCTTTTGGGCGCGGATATAGTACCATCCATATTCGCCAGGGGGCAGTGGTTGAAGCGGATTTGGATTCTACAATTATAAAAATTGGCGGCCCGGGTTATGTGCAAGTCGACCTTGATAGCGCAGTGCTTTTCGAGCGCCCCGATGGTACCCCGCATGTGATTGGCCCAACTGGAGGAGAAGTTATCGATGATTTCGAGCGCATCCGGCGGGTGGTTGATTTGCGCGATAGCGTGGATACGGTTGAATTGCCGCCCACCCGCTCACGTGATGGCGTTATCGTTGGCGCGAAGGATATCCAGTTTTCATACAGTATTTATCGCGGTGATTCACCCAATCGTTCCGAAATGCCCTATCCGTTTAGCCGGGCGGCTGTTGAAAGCCTGGTTTACAAAGACACGCGTGTTGTCAAACCAGGGATTGCTCCTGAGCGCAAACCCGAATGGCTATCAGGCCCATTCAAGATGGGCGGCGCGATTATGGCCGAAATGGGGAGCTTTATCAGCAAGCGCGGTTTGAGTGAATTCCTGGCAGCGATTGGCGAGCCGGAAGAAAACTCGCTTGCCGTTCGTGAGCAAAAAATCGACCAGTTCAGCCAGTTGCTCTCCGGAATTAATGGAAATCAGGCGAGCAATCCGCCGCTCAAAGCGCCGAATTTTGCCTCTCGTACATTTCTGACAGATTTGTTTTATAGCCAGGGCGGTTTCCAAAAACGGATGGCTGACAAAGGCTTTAAACTGAACTGGATTGGCGTTGGAACCTGGTATACCCCGGCAGAAATCATTCCGGCCAACCATCGGGATGCCTGGAAAACCAGCCGCGAAAACTTCGCCCGGGGCAACCCGCAAGCCCTGGAGGCCCTTCAAGCAGAGGCGAAACTTCAAGAGCTGCTTCGCTTAATTCAAATCTTACCCATTAACAGGTTCTATACCGACCTCGAAAAAGTGGATGACGAGCGGCTGCTTGATAATCTGCTGCAAGACTATGAAGAAATCTTGCAAAGAGCGGCTGATTTATATGGCCGCGGACAAAATGGGCTTGATTTGCGCTTTTCACGTTTGCTGCAAGAAGGCAACCGGCTTTTTGAGCGCATCAGACGACCGGCTTCTCCGTTGTATGACAATTTCCTGGGATATATGGCGGTGTGGTTTTCTGCATCGCTCTCCACTTTTAATCCCGAAGTGGAGGATTTGCTGTCGCAGGCTGGCGGGTTATTGGATGCGTTGAATCCCATTCTGGAATTAGAAGACCGGGAATTTTTACAGCAGGCTGTCCGGTTGCACCAGGATTTGCGCGCTTTTTATCAAATCCAGAATGTGATTTCCACGCTCAGAAGGGTGCGCCAGCAGCACCATCAGGTGTAAAGATGACCGATTTGACTGAAAACCGCATCCTCGTCATAGGGGCATCCGCGCTTGATGTCGTCAGCCGCGTAGAAGGAGAGTTGCGCCCCGGCACATCGAACCCGGCGCGCATCCGTGCCTCTTTTGGGGGCGTGGCGCGCAACGTTGCCGAAAACCTGGCCCGGCTGGGTCAGCCCGTCAGCCTGCTTTCGGTCATTGGTAAAGACCGAATTGGCGAAGATGTACTGGCGCATACCGGCCAGGCTGGGGTGGATGTCAGTCATATTTACGCCACCGATAAATACCCGACTGGTTTTTATATGGGGATACTGGACGGTGATGGCTACCGCCAGTTCGCTTTCGATGATATGCGCGTGATGCAGGAATTGACCGATGTTTACCTGCTTTACCATGCCGATTTGTTTGAACAGGCCGCAATGGTTTTTGTAGACGCCAACCTGTCTGCTTCGGCGCTGGCGGCAGTCTTTGGGCTGGCCAAACAGCATAAGGTTCCCGTCTGCGCTGACCCGACTTCGGGGTCGCTTGCCCTCGGACTCATGCCATACCTGCGTCAGTTGAAGATGATTACCCCAAACAGCATGGAAGCAGGGATTCTGACCGGTCAACCCTTTGACCCTGCCGATAGCCTGGCCGCCATTGATGCGGCTCGTTATCTGGTGAATCAGGGCGTTGAAACGGTTTTCATTACTCTGGCCGAGTTTGGGGTGTGTTATGCCAGTTCCGAAACCACCGGCCATATTCCAGCCCTGCGTACCAGTATTGTAGACTCAACGGGGGCGGGCGATGCGCTTACTGCGGCGGTGATGTTTGCGCTGGTGAATGGTATTGACCTCGATGATGCCGCCCGGCTGGGGCTTTCTGCGGCTGCGTTAACTTTGCGCCATTACGGCGCAGTCTACCCTGATTTGTCTTTAGAGAATCTCTACAATGAATTGGCCCTATAATGACTGAACTCCCGAAATCTTTCTCTCTGTCTGTCGAAATTGCCTCGGCCCGGCGGCATGGCTTGCCCATCGTTGCGCTCGAATCTACGGTGGTGACGCACGGCCTGCCCAAACCCCAAAATCTGACCCTGGCCCAGGATATGGAATCTGCTGTTCGTTCGGAAGGCGCCACTCCGGCTACGATTGCCGTGATGGGTGGCAAAGTGCAGATTGGACTGACCCCTGACCAGTTGGAACGGCTGGCAAATGCCAATGACGCTCTCAAGGTCAGTCTGCGCGATTTTGCTGCCGCGCTCACTCAAGGCAAAATGGGCGGCACCACCGTCGCCGGAACGATGTTCGCCGCCGAAAAATCTGGAATCAAGGTGTTTGCGACGGGAGGCATTGGCGGCGTTCATCGTGAACATCCTTTTGATGTTTCCACCGATTTACAGGCGCTGGCTTCTATTCCGGTCATTGTCGTCTGCGCTGGCGCGAAATCGATTCTCGATTTGCGCGCCACGCTGGAATACCTGGAAACGATGGGCGTGCCGGTGATTGGCTATGGCACCGATAAATTTCCCGAATTCTTCTCACCGGGTAAAACGCATCCGGTCAGCGTCAAATTGGATACTCCCGATGCAGTGGTCGGCTTTGCCAGAGCGCATTGGGGTCTGGGCATGAAATCGGCGGTACTGGTCTGTCAGCCCATCCCTGGCGGGTCGGCGCTCGATTCGCAAATTGCTCATCAGGCAGAAGAGGCTGCCTCCAGAGAAGCCCGAGAAAAAAACATACGCGGTCAGGAACTCACTCCTTTCTTGCTCAAGCGCGTGAATGAATTGACTGGCGGCAAATCCATGCGCGCCAATCTCGATTTACTGCTGAACAACGCCCGACTGGCGGCGAAAATCTCCCGCGCAATGGTCAGCCTGGAACACCAGCGGAAAATGTTATAAGATAGGGCATCACCCCATCCTATTCTTCCTAGAAGCATTAAGCAAGCGGATACACTGTCACTGGTTCGTCCCGCTCTTGGAGCGGTAAAAACCGCTTTGGCCCAGCGCGGAAAGTCGTGCCGATGGCAATGCGCATGGCCTCAGAGACAAGCAGCTCTTCGGGGCCGGCGCTGGCCTGGATATTCCGGGCAATTTCGACCGCCTCTCCCACAAAATCCATGATTTTGACATCTTTCCCGCCCACCCATCCTTCTACAACAGACCCGGCATGAAGCCCAATGCCCGCGCCCAGTCCGTGTCGGTGGAGCAGGGCATTGATTTGCAGGCGCAGTTTCAGGGCTGCCTCCAGTCCATCATCTACCCCTGCAAAAAATGCCAGCACTTCCCCGGAATCTAATTTGAATTTAAGAACCTGGTGATGGTGAAGCGTGGCCTCGGCAGTCTGATAATAGCGGTTCAGCAGGCTCACGGTCTCTTCGGGCTGATGTACCTGGCTCCAGCGGGTTAAGCCGCGAATGTTCATCGTCAGGATGATTCGCTCTTCCCGTTTGACCTTTTGAACAGGCGGAAACTCGATAATCTGTCCCTGTAAATCGCGCCCAAACAGCCAGGCTGCGTAGGTTTTGAGCCTGCGTGCAATTTCCTGTGCCTGGCTGGAAGTCTGGCGGGTTGCCAGGCCCAATAAGCCAGCGTTTAAGCCTAACAGCAACATGGACAGGACGATAAACAGATGTTCCGGTTCGAGCAGAAAATCGGGAATGCGCATGTTTTCGATGGGGTCTAGCCGGATGCGCAGAATATAATACATGGTTGCGGCCATTGCGCCGCGCAGTAAGGCTTCGGCAAGAACCAGGATGGCGCGCAGTCCTTCTTTGCGTACAGGCCGCGTGCTTTGGAGTGTTCCAATCAGCAGTCCAAAGACCCAATAGGCAACATGATTCGGTGCGGATAGAAACTCTGTTCCTTGTAAAGATAGCCCAATTGCAGTAAAGGCGGCTGGTCCAATCAGATTTCCCAACAACCGCCGGGGGTTTTTGTTTTCTTGCCAGCCGCTGAGCGCCCAGGCCTGTAAGATGCTGGCTATCAGCAGGCCAACCATGTTTGGGGAAATCAGATAATAAAATGGGTCTGAAACCAGGGTTTCGAGAAGGATGTTAAGAATGGGGAAATGCAGCGAATTGCTCAGCCATTCCCGCCAGAAACGGGAAGATGGGGGAGCATTAAAATCAGGAACCAGCGGCGTTGTATTCATCAGATTTAGGGCGTTGCAGTTGGCCAGGGTGTATCGGAGGGGCGCGGAGTGCGGGTGGCGCTCGGCAGCGGCGAGGGCGTTGGTGTTGAGGTTGGGGCGCGCGTTGAAGTAGGCATGCGAGTTGCGGATGCGGTTGCCGTTGGTGGAATGCGGCGCGTGGCGGTTTCGCTAGGTGTTGCAGAGGGCGGGGGAGATGGAGTCAGGGTGACTGGTTCCCCTTCTACGGTGAAGCGCCCGACCACCTTCCATTCTAACCCGACAAAGATTTGTACTTCGTAGTTGCCGGGTAGCCACTGGTCGGGCGAAGGCTGCCATTCGGTGAATCCATAACCGCCGGTTCCGCCATTCCAGGGCGCGGTTTCGTAATAGACCAGTTCGCCCTCCCGCAACCAGAGCGCCGACCATTGCGTTCCAGGCTTCATTCCATCATACGAGTACAGGACGACCAACCGGTCAATGGGGTTTTGGAAGACAGTGCCTGGCTCAATTGGTTCGTAGGTGCGTGGATTGAACCCGCGCGCAAATACCAGAGGGCTGAAGATGGCTGCCGGGTCGGGGGTCACCTGGCTGCTAAAGAAGGCTTCAACGGCCGCTGGAATATAGGGCGTGGGGGTGATGGTAGGCGTGTCTGTGATGGAGGGGGTGTCAGTCAAAGTTGGCGTGAGCGTAATGGTGGGCGAAAGGGTGATGGTGGGCGAAAGGGTGATGGTGGGCGAAAGGGTAATGGTGGGCGAAGGTTCATAAAAGCGGTACGCGACCGGTTCGCCAAATCGTCCCAGGAGTAAGGCCAGGGTGCCCAGCCCAATCGCAAAACCAAAGTGCCTCCAGCCCTGGACGATGCGCTGACGCCGCAGTTGATAATACATCAACCTGCGCGCTGACTGAATAGACTGCACACCCATCCACACGCTTAAGAGCAGTCCCAGGATGGCGAGAAAAATGGCGGCCTGGATTCCGGCTTTGATGTCCATTAGGAAAATTATACCCGTTTATAATTGCCTTATGCCTGAATTGATTTTCCTCAAACTCGGCGGCTCGTTGATTACGGATAAAACCCGCCCTTACACACCGCGTCTTGATATTCTTGCCAACCTGGCCCAACAGATTCGCGCTGCGAGAGAACTTCGGTCTGGGCCTGCCCTCGTTTTGGGGCATGGTTCTGGCTCTTTTGGGCATGTGGCAGCCAGGGAGTATAAAACGCGTGAAGGTCTTCCCCCGGATGGAGCGCAAACCGGGGACTATTGGTTCGGTTTCTCCGAAGTGTGGTTTCAGGCCTCGGCGCTGAACCGGATTGTGATGGAAGCCCTGCACCAGGCGGGGGTGCCTGCTCTGGCGCTCGCGCCTGTTTCAGCAGTGACCGCCCGCAATGGCAAAGTCTCGCGTTGGGATTTGTCTCCGCTCAAGGCGGCGCTTTCTGGCGGGCTGGTTCCGGTTGTCTATGGGGATGTGATTTTCGACGAGGCGCGCGGTGGGACGATTCTCTCAACCGAAGACCTCTTTGAGTATCTGGCGCGGGAATTGCGTCCGAATCGGATTTTGCTGGCGGGCCTGGAGGAGGCGGTCTGGGCCGATTTCCCGGCGCGCAACCAAAGGGTGGAAAAAATCAGCCCGGCCTCGTTTAACGAGGTCAGGCAGGGGGTTGGGAAATCTCACGGCGCGGATGTAACCGGCGGAATGGAATCTAAAGTGCGGCAGATGCTGGCCCTGGCGCGCGAAATTCCTGGTTTGACCGCCCAAATCTTCAGCGGCGAAGCGCCGGGCAATCTTCAGAAAGCGCTGGCAGGTCACAATTTGGGGACGGTGATTTGCGCGGAGTAAAATGCGGTTGACTGCTTACTTTTTACACGTTGGATGATGACGTACATCCATTGTTTTCTGTATAAAAAGTTCTCATAATTGAGAAGAAGAAATTATCGGTAAATCGAAAAACATCCCAAAGGTCATGAGAGCAAAAAGAATGCCAGGAAAACCTTTGGGATGCTCTTTTGCATCCTTCCTGGTGATTGCCCGAATCTCATTTGCATTCCAAAGGAGAAGTCATGTCACGTAAATTTACCCCTACCCCGTTGAACCTTGTCCAGCCGGTGCCGTCTGACATCGAAATTGCTCAGGCTGGAACGCTCAAGCCCATTTTACAAATTGCCGAGGAATTAGGCATCCGGGCCGACGAGTTGGAGATGTACGGCCCATATAAAGCCAAAATTAATCTGGAAATCCTGGAGCGATTGAAAGACCGCCCGGACGGGAAATATATTGATGTGACCGCGATTACCCCGACCCCGCTTGGCGAAGGCAAAACGACCACTACGGTCGGGCTTTCGCAAGCATTGGGGGCGCATTTGGGCAAGAATGTGATGACGGTCATCCGCCAGCCCTCGCAAGGGCCGACCTTTGGCATCAAAGGTGGCGCGGCAGGCGGCGGCTATAGCCAGATAATCCCGATGGAAGATTTTAATCTGCATTTGACAGGCGATATCCATGCCATTACTGCCGCCCACAACCTGTGCGCCGCCGCACTGGATGCCCGCATGATGCACGAGAAAAACACTCCTGACGATGATAAATTGTTCGACGCGCTTTGCCCGCCTGATAAGAAAGGCAACCGTAAGTTTTCGCCCACCATGTTGCGCCGGTTGAAGAAGCTCGGCATTGAAAAGACCGACCCCAACGAACTGACCGCCGAAGAGCGCGCCCGTTTTGCCCGGCTGGATATTGACCCCAATGGCGTGCAGTGGCGGCGGGTGATAGACATCAATGACCGTATGTTGCGCGAAATTATGGTCGGCCTGGGAAAGGAAGAAGCCGGTCACGAGCATCGTTCTGGTTTTGACATTACGGTTGCATCTGAAATTATGGCGATTTTGGCCCTGACTACCAGCCTGGCCGATATGCGTGACCGCCTGGGGCGCATGGTGGTGGCCGTTAACCGAAAGGGTGAACCGGTTACGGCTGAAGACCTGGGAGTGGCCGGGGCCATGACCGTTTTAATGAAGGATGCCATTAAGCCTAACTTGATGCAGACCCTCGAAGGGACGCCTGCCATCGTTCACGCCGGGCCGTTTGCGAATATTGCGCATGGTAACAGTTCGATTATTGCCGATAAAATTGCTCTCAAACTGGCCGATTATGTCGTGACCGAATCGGGCTTTGGCGCCGATATTGGCATGGAAAAATTCATGGACATTAAGTGTCGCTACTCTGGGCTGATTCCGCATGTGGTGGTGCTGGTTGCCACGGTTCGTGCGCTCAAAATGCACGGCGGCGGCCCAAAGGTGGTGGCTGGCAAGCCGCTGGCGCATGAATATACCGAGGAGAATCTTGACTTGCTGCAAAAGGGTCTGCCCAACATGGTGCGGCACATTGAAAACGCGCTCAAATTTGGCGTCAATGTGGTGGTGGCCGTCAATTCGTTTGCTACTGATACCGGGCGTGAAGTTGAAATGGTGCGAAAGGCCGCCCTCGAAGCAGGCGCGATGGAGGCCGTCGTTTCCAATCACTGGATGTATGGCGGCAAAGGCGCCATTGCTCTGGCTGAAGCAGTGGTGAAGGCCTGCGAGCAGCCCAGCAAATTCAAGTTCCTGTATCCGTTGGAGATGTCTGTGAAGGAGAAAATTGAGACGATTGCCCGCGAAATTTACCGTGCCGATGGCGTGGATTACACGCCCGAAGCAGAAGCCAAAATTGCGCAATTTACCAAAATGGGCTTTGCCCATTTGCCCATTTGCATGGCCAAAACGCATCTTTCTTTTACCGATAAGGCTGATGTTAAAGGCGCGCCAACCGGTTTTCGCGTAATGGTGAGTGATATTCGAGCCAGCGTGGGTGCGGGTTTTCTGTATCCGTTGCTGGGCGCCATGCGCACCATGCCCGGTCTGCCCACCCGTCCGGTATTTTACGATGTTGACCTGGACCTGGAAACGGGCAAGGTCGTTGGGTTGTTCTAATCTCCCCGCCTGGTTTTGGTTGCGCCCGCTGATGCTGCGGGCGCAATTTCATTTTTTCTCGTAAAACACCAGCAGAGTGCTGCCGTATTTGCGTTCGTCGGTTTTGCGCAGGTTGAGCAGCTCCAGGTCTTTGTATTCGCGCGGGTGAATCTGGACAATTGCCTCGCCGGTTGCGGCCAGCCAGCCAGGGTTTTCATCGAGCAATTTGAGGGCCTGCAGCCAGATTTCCTTGTATTGGGGCGGGGCAATGTAAATGTATTCAAACTGTCGGTCGGGCGCGGCGCGCAGCATGGCAAGCGAATCGCCGCGTTTGACTTCGGCCTGTTTTCCGAATCCACACGTGGTCAGGTTCTCTTTGATGGTCTCAACCGGTAGGCGGTTGAGGTCCGAAAAGCGGATGAAGGCGGCGCCGCGGCTGAGTGCTTCGATGCCAATGGCGCCGGTTCCACCGAATACATCCCACCAGTTTGATTCGATGACATCTCCGCCGAGGATGTTGAATAGCGCCTCCTTGACCATATCGGTAACAGGGCGCGTGGTGTCTCCGGGGACGGATTTGAGCTTGCGGCCTTTGGCTTTTCCGGCAATGACGCGCAGCATTACGCCTCCATCGCCTTTCTGACCGTCAGCAAATTCCCGTATGGCGCGATGGTTTCGACCACGCAGCCGGTGCCGAGTATCAATTTGCGTCCGCCGGTCTGGTCGAGGGCGTTTTGCGCTTCGTCCAGGATGTCGTTGGGCGTTCCGTAAACCAGCGTTTCCCGACGCAGACCGCCGCACAGGGCGGCGCGGGTACGGGTCTGCGCTTCGGCCAGCGAGGGGGCGGTGTCGCGGTCGTGCCAGTTGATGATGTGAACGGGGTAATCGGCCAGGGTGTTGAAATAGATGTGTTCGCCGTGAATATGAAGCATGTTGCACCATAGCAGGCGCGCCGATTCAAGGACGGATAAATCAATGGCGCGCCCAAATTCGTTGAACTCGTCTTTGGTGAGCAGGTGCGCCTGGGCATGCTGGACAGCGTAGAAAATGCCATCGATGAGTCCCATTGTGCGGGCGGCGCGGATGAAGCGGCGGGTGCTCTCGGCAATCACTTCTAATCCGCGCCAGACCAGGTCGGGTTTCTGGCGCAGGTGGACGAGCAGGGTCTCGCCGCCGGCCAGATTTTTGGCCTGGGAGAGGGGTGAAAATATCGTTTGAATTAAGGGTGTATCGCGGTCGAGTTCGGCCCGGAGGATGGACAGGCATCTTAATTGGGCGGCAAGATACGGGGAGTCTGCGTCTAACACTGGGAGTTGAGTCCAGTCTTCTGGAGCGGAGATAATCCGCTTCGTGTAGCGGCGAGTTCCTTCGGCGGAACCTTCCCAAATATCCTCGACGCCCCAGTCTTTGAGACAGTACGAAGAAGCCGGCGTGACCTTGACCAAGTCCCAATCGAAAGTGTTTTGCCACTGGATGATGGCTGATGCAAGGGTGTCGGGGTGCTGGTCATCAACCGGAAAATGCCGCCACAAAGCAACCGGCGGGCGGTCGAGGGTTTCCCCGCTCAGGCAGGCTTCGAGGCGTTGGCGGTGGGTGGTCATAGGATGCGCCTTTCTGCCGCATCGTAGGCGGCGATTTCGAGTTGGGCAATTGGGCTGGCAGGGTATTCGCTGGCGAACAGGCTCCAGACCATTTGGTCGCATTTGCGCCCGTTGGCAAAACTGCGGTTTTTGAGCGTGGCTTCGTGATGGAAGCCGAGTTTGCGTGGCACGGCGGCAGAGCGCACGTTTTCGACCGCGCAGTGGATTTCGACCCGCTCGACCTTGTTGACTTCGAAGGCTACTTTTGCCAGCGCAGCCGAGGTTTCGGTGGCGTAGCCGCGCCCGATATAGTCTTTATGAATCCAGTAGCCGATTTCGAGGGCGTTGTCTCCGATGCGCGGGTGCAGGCCGGTGCCGCCCAGCAAGCGGCTTTCTTGTGGGTTGAAAATGCCGTAGACGTAATCATGGCCGAGATCGAAGTTGGCGCGGAAGCGTCGTAATCGCTCAATTTTGGTTTGGAGCGGTTCGGGTTCGGCAGCGGCCCAGGGCATCCAGGGTAGCAGGTGCTCCAGGCTTTCAGTGATGGATGCCGCCAGCAAGGGGGCGTCAGCCGGGTTGTAGCAGCGCAGGACCAGTTGGGGGGTGACGATACGGTAGGCGGGGCCGGGCATTTACTCTTTCCTTTTGATGAGACAAAATTCCGCGCCATCGCGCCCAAAACGGGTGACGACGGGGAGTTTGCGATAGATGGAGCGGATATCGAGGTTGGCGCGGGTGTGAAAAAGCATTAAGTCGCCAGTTTGGATGTCGGTTTCGGGTTCGCGCGACAGGTCTTTGATGTTCAGTCCATTGGCATAGTAGGCGGCGATGGGGAATTCTCGCTGGATGTGGAGCGTAGTCTCTGGCTCGTTATATTTTACCCACTCTACCGCTTCTTTGAAACACGTCAGCCAGTAATCTGTTTCATAGACGCGGTACGCGCCTTTTACGCCGCCCGCAAAGCGGTTGTAATAGGCATATTCGTAGGGGTGCATTTGCGCAATGCCGACCAGGCCTGGGAGAAGCAGGAGACCTGCGGCGAGGCCGGGTATGTTGTGCCAGAGGCTGCGTATTGGGCCTGGTAAGCGCAGACCAGGGAGGGGGCTGTTTAACCAGGCGCGTGGCATGTTCCAGAGTTGCTGGAAGGCAAATCCGCAGAAGATGAAAACGGGTGGCAGGATGAACAGGAAATGACGGAAGCCGTCATACATGGCTGGGGTGAAATAGAGCAGATAGGCCAGCATGAAGCCAAATAGAGTCAGGACGACGAACGGGGCGCAGAAATCGATGGTTTTTTGAATGATTTGCCGCATCGCCAGCGCGATTCCTGCTGTGAATAATATCCAGGTGGGCTCGGTGAGGGTGAGGGCCAGCATGGTGGGCAGGTAGCGGCGGGGCATGTCGTTTGCGCGGAAGATTTGGCCGAGGAACAAGACGGCCAGTTCGGTTGGATTGTCAGACATGTGTTTGAAGACCGCCAGCAGTCGGTTGAGCGGGTCGGCCCACAAGTAGGGCCAGAAAACATACATAATAAATATGGCAAGCAGCGTGTAAGCGAGGAAGCCAGGCCAGGCCTTGGATTGAATATGGATGAGCGCAGATTTCTTCGGAAAGTTCTGGCGGTCTGAGTTTCCTGCGCTGTGCGCTGTTTTTTGTGTTTTTGCCAATTGTTTCAAGAGAAAATACGCTGCCACAAGCGCGCCAGCCAGCGGGCCGATGACTCGGATGGCGCTGGTCAGGCCGAGCAGGAGCGCGGCAAGCAGGGTTTTGACCGTTTTTTGGCGTTTTGTGGTGTTTGGAACAGTAATTGTATCGACCATCTCCAGGCCGAGGGTCATTGCCCAGAGGAAAAAGACCATGAAAGGCATGTCTTTGGGGTTAATGAAGGCATGTCCCCAGAAGACGGGCTGCCAGGCGAGGAAGGCGGTGGCGAGGGTGGCGGGCCAGGGGTCGAACCAGCGGCGGGCCAGGCGGTAAAATCCAACCAGCCCAATTTGGAATGTGAGAAAGTTGACGAGGTGCCATGCGGAGGCCATGTCCACGCCCAATAGAGTCATCCATATTCGTTGAACGGGTCGCGCCAGGAGGAGATAAGCCGGGCCATAGATTTTGTGGTCTTCGGGGCTGCGCCCATAAACGGAGTCAAAATTGAAACCGGGGGTGAAGGCCTGAGGGGTGTAGGCTTTCCAGATGGAGTCGGCGTAGTTGTAGAAAAGGGGTTCGTCCCACGAGAGGCCGTAGTTTTGGAAAGTGAAGAATCCGACCATCAGGTTGATGGTCAGGAGGATGAGCAATGGATAGCGGAGGATGCGGAGAATCTGATTGGACAACGGATGTGGGAATGGACTCTGAAGCGGAGAAACGGATATAGGAATAGGTTATGAAGCAGAACTGTGGATGAACATTTACCCGGAGAGCAGGTTGTCGGTTGGGTCGAGTTCCATGTCAACGCGGTGCAGGCCAGGGGCATAGAAGTTGGGGGTAATGTTCGTTGGCCGAAAGCCGAAGCGGGCAAAGAAAGATTGGCTGTGCTGGCTCGTATCGATGACAACGCGCGCCGCAGGGTTTTCTCGAAAGATGGCTTTGAGTCGCTCCTGCAAGAGGAAGGTCCCTGCGCCTTGACGGTGCAAATCACTGCGCACCATTCCCCAGGCCAGTACAATTTTTCCGGTTTGGGGTTCTTTTCCGTAGCCTCCACAGGCGATGACTGTTCCTTCGGCTTCGACCACGAAAAAGGGACAGGGCAATTGCGTTAGAAAGTTTTCGAAATCGGGGCGTTCGGTGGGGCCGAAGTATTTAGGGGTATTACTTTCGAATAAGTTCAGGCAGTCGGTTTTGTCGGTTGGGAGGTATGGGCGGAAGATGAATTCGGGTTTATCCATATCAATTTGATTTAATCCGCGCATTTTCAACGAAGGGGTGCTTATCGCAGCTGTTCGAGCAGAGTTTTCATCTCGGTTTCTTCGTTTTTCTGGCGGTCAAAGTATTCTGTAATAAATTCGGAACGGCGCAGGCGCAAGGCCATGGGAGCAACGGTGGTCAGGTCGGAAGGTAAGACGGTTTGACGGCCATCGGCAGCGGCATAGGCGCGGGCGGCCTCAAACCAGGTAATTTCGGCTCGCAAGGAGTCGATGCCCATTTTCTGGATGAGGCGGATGGCATGGGTGGCAAGGTCATCGGGCAATTGAACCCGGTTTAGCATTTTACGCGCCGATTGCAGTTCTTCGCGGGCGAGTGCGATTTCGTCGGCGTACATGCTAATCATAGCGCGTGGGTTCGCAAGATAGGCCTGGACGCGCCGATAGGCTTCGAGGCGTTCTTCGGCGCTATCCAGACCGCGCACGATGACGCGCAGGCCAAAGCGGTCGAGGATTTGTGGCCGGAGCTTGCCTTCTTCGGGGTTCATTGAGCCAATCAGTACGAAGCGCGCGCGGTAGGTGGCTGAGACCGGGCCGCGCCGCACGGTGTAAATGCCCTGGGCGGCAGCATCGAGGATGGCGTCAATGATGTCGTCGTCGAGCAGGTTGATTTCGTCGATGTAGAGCAGGTTTTTATCGGCCTGGGCCAGGATGCCGCGCCGGATTCGCATTCGCTCGTGGATGGCGGCGCGTTCGTCCAGGCCGCCGACTACGTCTTCGAGGCGGGCGTTGAGCGGCAGTTCGACCAGCCGAACCCGGTCGGGAGCGGTCAGTGACTTGCCTTCGGCGTATTTTTGGGCGCATTCGGGACAGACGGCGTCAATTCCGCCTGTTTCTATATCTTCGGGCTGGCACCCGTAGTAGCAGGTGGAACGCTGAATCATCGGAAGCAGGTCGAGCAGCGAGCGAACGGCGGTGGTTTTGGCGGTTCCGCGCGGGCCGACCAGCAGGATTCCGCCGATGTTGGGGTTGATAAGCCCTAATATGAGCGCCAGTTTCATTTCGTTTTGGCCCACAATGGCCAGGAAGGGGAAGGGCAGGGCTTCTGCGATGCCGGAATCGCCCATTTGGGCGAGGTTTCTGGCTACATCTTTGACCGAGGCGAAGTCGAGCAGCTCTTTGAGCGATTTGAAATGCCGGGAAGGCTGGCTGTTTTCGCCGGTTGGGGCGGTAATTTCGGGAGATGGCTCGGGGGTTGTCATGTGGGTTACTTTTGCGCCAGTCTTTGTTGCTGCCTCTTTTTTCCGGCTTCCAGTTTTTCCTGTTCCTCGCTTGTTTCGCCAAAAACAGGTGGAACGGGGGATGGGTTACCGGTTTCATCCAGCGCAACATAGACGGCATAGGCGGTGTTGGTGTGGGTCCGTTGCCCGGTAATTGGGTTTTCGGCTTCGACCAGTACCTCAACCTCGATGGATGTGCGCCCCGTGTATGTGACCTGCGCGTTTAGCGTGACGAGTTCTCCAACTTTGATGGGCTGCCGGAATGTCATTCTATCGATGGCAACGGTGACGACGCGCTGGCGGGCATGGCGCATGCAGGCCAGCGCGCCACACTCATCGACCAGTTTCATAATCCAGCCGCCGTGTACATTTCCGAGCGGGTTGGCGTGTTCAGGCTGCATGAGTTGAGCCAGGGTGACCTGTGATGCGCGCATGGGTTTGGGAGAGAGCAAGTCCATGGTTGGTTGGCAATCCAGTATTGTAAATTGTTCAGTCCATGTCGGGGCGAAATTCGCCAGAATCAAGAGTGTGCAGACGTTCAGGCTCGTCTTGCAGGACATCTATCATCTCAAACGGCACGTCGCTCATCATTTTGGGGAGGGGGTTGCTGGAGGGGATGCGAATCCGATTGGGGCGGGCGGGCGGCTTGATGCGAGGTCGTTCTTCTTGGGAGCGTTTTCGAAAGATGCGTGGGTCATTGGTGAGGGTTCCAACGTAATATCCAAGCACAGAATAAACTTCACGCTGGGGGGTGATGAAACCAATCCATTCGCCCTGACGATTGAACAGGTAGGGATAGACCAGGAAGGCGTCTGCGTCACCTCGGGATGAAAAAACAGGAATGATTGTGTTTGCCATAATTAAATTATATGCCCTATCAGGATATTTTTCAGGCATCAATGTCGTTGTATGTCCAGTAGCGGTTGACGAAATAATTCCAAAGCATGACAATCCCAATGGCGATGGCGAGCGTCAGGTTGTGACTGATAAAAGTGTGGCTGCTTGCCAACAGATTGAGGGATGAATGTTCAAGAACCCGGTCGAGGGCGGGCTCGCCAAGTTTGAGGATGGGGACGCGAATGACCAGTCCGATGGCGTTGACGATGGTGAATTGTGCTAACTGGCCGACGACGTGCTTGGTACGCGATTCAGGATAGGTCCAAAAACGATTCCAGGTGAAGTTGCTGATGACGGCGCAAATGAAAGAAACGCTTCCGGCGATGACCAGGGTTGCTTTGACCAGCCAGACGAGCAGGTTCATCACGCCAAAATCAATCAGCGCGCCGATAGCGCCGACGATGGCAAATTTGATGAAACGTGTTCGTTCCAGTGGGTCTTTGATGAGCGCAGTCATTCCACCAGGCCCAGTTTTTGTTTGAAGTATGGAATGGTGCGGCGTAAGCCTTCCTCCAGAGTAAATTTTGGTTCCCAGCCCAGAATTTCACGGGCGCGGGTAATATCGGGTCGACGGCGCTGGGGGTCGCGGGTGCTGCGGGCATTGGCTACGAATTCGATGCCGGCGGGGTTGCCTGTAATATGGTTGATGGCTTCGGCAAATTCGAGGATGCTCATTTCAACCGGATTGCCAATGTTGACTGGCATGTGTTCGTCCGAGTAGAGCAGGCGGACAATTCCTTCTATGAGGTCATCTACATAGCAGAAAGAACGGGTTTGTGAGCCGTCGCCGTAAACGGTTAACGGTTTGCCTTGCAAGGCAAGTTTGAGCAGGTTGGGCAGGGCGCGGCCATCGTCCAGGTCCATGCGCGGGCCATAGGTGTTGAAAATGCGCACGATGCGGGTGTCGACTCCGTGCTGATGGTGGTATGCCAGGGTGAGGGCTTCGGCGAAACGTTTGGCCTCGTCGTAGACGGCGCGCGGGCCAGCCGGGTCTACGTTACCCGGGTAGGTTTCTTTTTGTGGATGTTCCAGCGGGTCTCCGTAGATTTCGCTGGTGGAGGCCAGCAGAAAGCGGGCCCGGTTGGCTTTGGCCAGACCTAGCGAGTTGTGGGTGCCGAGCGCCCCGGCTTTCATCGTCTGGATGGGCAGATTGAAATAGGCCAGTGGTGATTGTGGGTTGGGGCTGGCGGGCGAGGCAAAATGCAGTACGGCATCTACTTTGCCGGCGATGTAGATGTAATTTGAGACGTCGTGTTTGTAGAAGGTGAAATTGTCGTGACCCATCAGGTGGGCGATATTTTCTTTCGAGCCGGTGATGAAGTTGTCCAGACCGACCACCTTGTGTCCCTCGACCAGCAGGCGGTCACATAGATGCGAGCCGAGAAAGCCGGCTGCGCCAGTGATGACAATGCGCATGATGCCTCCAAAAAGCCAAATTGAGATAGGGAAACTATCAATCTCCCTGATTTTACCTTTTCTTTACAGTTTACTTCCATTCAATCATCTGTATCAACCCGTCATCCGTCACCTGGGTTGCCTCGCCCGTTGCGGCGTCTATTATCCACAAATTGCCCTCGTAGAGTATTGCAACGAAATCGCCCTCTACAAAAGACGGCGCGGAGGGCGACCAGGTGGGAATTTGTGGGTCAAGGCCGGGTGAGCCAGGGTTGGGGAAGACGACTCGCCGGTTGGAGCCGTCCCGGTCCATCAGGACCAGTTGATAACCAGAGATGTCAGATTGTTGCGGTAATAGTGACTGGAGGTAGGCGACATAATAGGCAGTTTCGTTGTTACGCTTGCCTGCGCGCGAGGCGGACGGGTAAGCGAACATTCCGCTTTGCTGTCGGATGCGTACCAGGGCATCGGAGTCGAGCGAAAGCGCGCTCAAGTCGAAATTCGGCGACTCTTCCGGGTTGACCAGCCCGGGTGGCGGGGCATGTGTGACTACAAACAGTGTGCGCCCATCGGCGCCCCAGCCGACGGGCGGAATGAGGGCCCAATCGGAGCGGGTTTGAAGAGGGGTGATATCGAGCAGCGGTAGCAGCCGCTTTTCCCGGAAACTGACGATGCCCATCCCGTCGGGGCGGCTGTACGCCAGCAGGTTGCCAGTGGGTGACCAGAAAAAATCGGTTCCCCACCAGCCATATACGCCACCGGTGTTGGCTTCGACAATTTTCTCGCGGACGCCCAGGTTGCCGTTGGCGCCGAATTTCATGCGGTACAGGTCATTGTTGGCCTGCCAGCCGGGGGCGGCAGCACGCGGTTCGACAGTGGAATAGAGAATGGTCAGCGAGGCCAGTGGGTCGAAATCGGCAAAGTGGATGACGTTGGATGTGCGCAGGTTGATGGGTTTGGCATCCGGGTCGGTTATATCCAGCACCCAAAGGGTGTTGATTTCCTGTTCGGCAGGTTTCGCTGATTTGCGGGTGTAGAGCAGCCAGCGTCTATCGGGAGAAAGGCGCAGGACGCGTCCATCGAGAGGCGTTTGAGGGTCGTTGTTGATGACCAGCGGAATTCGGTTGGAGGTCGAGCCTTCCATCATCCAGGCGCTTCCTCCGGCCAGGTAGACCAGTTTTCCGGCAATGGGCAGGGGGGCGAAGGGAGGGCGCGCGCCGACCATTATAATTTCGGGCAGGGCTGGTTCTAAAACGGTGATGCGCGCGATGTTGGTGTTGACAAGTTGGTCGTTCTCGAAATATTTGCGGTAGGTGATTTCCCGTATTCCGTTTTTTCCGGGCTGGATGATGCGCGTTTCGCCCTGCGGCAGCGATTCGTTACGCACGGTTTGGCGTTCGTAGGGGATGGTGTCTTGCTGGGTTTCAAATTCTTCCCGTCCGCGCGTGATTTTAATGGCAATCTCATCGGTCAGGATAGTGTAGAGCGGCGGCTCGACTTTATCCAGGCTGCCTATTTGTAAACCGGCGGCTTGCAGGGCATCGGCAACGGTGCTGCCGACTGGAATCTGCACTGCGTAATTCTTTCCATCTGCATTGAGATTGGCCTTCAAGGTGGCATTGCCTTGCGATACCTGAGGCGCAAAGCAACTGCTTAGGAGCAGAGTAAAAATGGAGAGAATGATTTGTTGATGGAAACGCATTGCAGTCTCATTTGCCACCGCGAGGGTATAATCTGGTTACTTCACTCGGCCGGTCAGGGTCATCACGCCATCGGCAATGGCGACGCTTTCCAGGCGGAAGCCGATGGCCGCCGGGCCAAGCGCTCCTGTAAAAGCTTCCTGCGTCATTGCGCTGATGGTTTTGTTCAGTTCTTCGGGAGCAGGCAGTGGGCCGAAGTCGGTTGAAACCACCGAAATGACCGGTTGGCCGTTGGCGTCAACGCTAATTGCAATTACAATTCGTACGTTAACCTGGATGGGGCCCTGGCTGGCTTTTCCATAAATCTGGATTTGGCCATCGCGCAAATAGACTTGTGGGTCGGTAATCAGCGGCGATTCGTCCTGCGCAAGCCGGGCGGCCAACAGCGAGGTTAGTTGGCTCTCAGAGACGCTGATAGTCAGCGCGCCGCTTTGGGCTGCTGCAGTTTGGGCAGCGCGCACTTGTTCTTCAAGGCTGGCGGCAGATTCGGTCGAAATCGGGACGCGTGTTTCGGGGTAGGCTGGCCCTCCGGCGTTGATGGTGCAGGCCAGAGATGCCAGAATCAAGCTCAAGAGTGTCACCAAAAGGATAAAGTGGTTTTTTTTCATATTGCAATCTCCAGTAAACGTTGTTGTGACCTATCTATTGCCTTAAGCGGAGCAATTATAGCATGAGCGAATCTCAAAACCTTTCAGAACCCGGTTTGTCAGTCTTGCTGGAGGGCATTTTGTTTGTTGCCGCCGAGCCGGTCAGCGCGATGCAGTTGGCTGCTGCGCTCGATGTGACCGCTGCCGAAGTCGAAAAAGGCCTCGATGAGTTAGAAGAACAACTCCGCAGCCGGGGGTTGCGTTTGCAGCGTCATGCCGGGCGGGTGCAGTTGACGACTGCTCCGGAACTGGCGGAATCGATTGAACGTTTTCTCGGCCTGGATGCCACCAGCCGCCTGAGCCGTGCCGCATTGGAAACGCTGGCGATTATTGCCTATCAGCAGCCGGTAACGCGCCCGGCCGTGGATTCTATTCGCGGCGTGAACAGCGATGGGGTTATCAAAAGTCTGTTGAGCAAGGGGCTGTTGCAGGAGGTGGGGCGTTCCGAAGGTCCTGGCCGCCCAATTTTGTTTGGCACTACGCCGCAGTTTTTGCAGCATTTTGGTCTCAACTCGCTCAGCGAACTGCCGCCATTAAATTTGGAGGAAGGCGGCGAAAAAGATGTAGCGCTGCTGAAAGGATGAGCCGGATGAAGAAACCAGGAGCGTGGTTTTTGTTCTTTTTGGTCATTGCTTTTGCGGCGCCAGTTGGCGCCGTGATGGGGTTATTGGTTGGCCGTACATGGAATGCTGGTGGTTTTGCGCAGTGGCGCAGGCTCCCTGACCTTCCTTTGACGCCGGTTCAAATTGTCGGTGGAACCACTACGCAGGTCTTTGTGCGGGTTGCGGATGGACAGGTTTATTCTTGCTCCACAGAACAGGGCGAATGTTGGGTTCAGGATGACAATCCCCCGCCATTGATGACCGCCAATGATGATTGTGAACAATATCCTGTTCAATATACGGTAAGTGACGCGCCTGGGAAGGTGGTCGATTCTTTGCAAATTCAATGGTGTCATTTCGAGGCTGGAGCGGAAGCAAATTACGTCATTTTGGAAGATGGCAGCGTCTGGATGTGGTATCACTCTGATGCGAATTTTCTTAATGTGGCGCGCTCTTTTGGCGCAATTGGAGCCGGTTGCGGGGCAGGCTTACTGGTTGGCGTAGTGTTGTTGCTCTATGTTTGGAGCAAATCCCGCGTGCTGCGCTCACGATGAACGAGTTTGAGAGAATGCGTGGATAACGGTTAAAACATAAAGGGGGAAAGCCACACCGGGTTGGAGACGGCAAATCTGTATCTGCTTCTGTCCGTATCCCTTCCAGTTTCGCTGTGTTATATCTCGCAAACCGTAGGGCAATTTGGAAAATTGCCCTGCGAATTTTTATGGGAGAAGATTGAATGACTCGAAAACGCGTTGTCGTAACCGGTCTGGGGTGCGTCAGCCCATTGGGAAATAACATGCCGGATACCTGGGATGCGATTGTGGCCGGGAAATCAGGCGCAGCCCCAATTACCTTGTTTGACGCCAGTGGGCATAAAACTCGTTTTGCCTGTGAAGTGAAAGGATTTGACCCGGCGGCGCTGTTTGGCAGCCGCGAGGCCCGCCGCATGGACCGCTTTTGCCAGTTTGCGGTGGCTGCTGCCCAGGAGGCGGTTCTACATGCTAATCTGACCGTGACCGAAGAAAACCGCGACCGAATTGGAGTGTTGGTCGGCACTGGGATTGGCGGAATTGGCACGCTGTTGGAACAGGTAGAAGTGATGCGCGCAAAAGGCCCGGAGCGGGTTAGCCCTTTCTTGATTCCGATGATGATTGCCGATAACGCCGCCGGGATGATTGCCATTCGCATGGGGATGCGCGGCCCGAATGCGGCTTTTGTGACGGCCTGTGCCACCGGCTCGAATGCGGTTGGCGAAGCAGCGGAGATGATTCGGCGCGGCGCGGCGGATGTGATGCTGGCGGGTGGGGCCGAGGCTTCCATCGTGGCAGTGGCAATGGCCGGTTTGAACGTGATGACCGCGCTTTCGACCCGCAACGAAGACCCGCAGGCGGCCTCGCGTCCTTTTGACCGTGACCGCGATGGTTTTGTAATGGGCGAGGGGGCGGCTATTCTGATTCTCGAATCGCTGGAACATGCCCTGGCGCGCGGGGCAAACATCCTGTGCGAAGTCTCCGGCTATGGCACTACCGACGATGCCTATCACATTTCGGCTCCGGCGGAAAACGGCGCCGGAGCGGCGTTGTGCATGAAGTTGGCGTTAGAGGATGCCGGGCTGAAGCCGTTTGAGATCGACTACATCAATGCGCACGGCACTTCGACTCCGCTCAATGACAAATCGGAAACAGCGGCGATTAAGTCGGTGTTTGGCGAACATGCCTATCGCGTGGCTATTTCCTCCACGAAGTCCATGACCGGTCATCTGCTCGGCGCTTCTGGGGCGGTCGAAGCCGCTCTTTGCGCGGAAGTGTTTCGGCATGGAATTCTTCCGGCTACCATTAATTATGCAACGCCTGACCCTGAATGTGACCTGGATTATGTGCCCAATACGCCCCGCCAGGCCAGCCCGCGCCATATCATGTCCAATTCCTTTGGGTTTGGCGGCCATAACGCCACCCTGATTTTCAGCCGTTATGAACAGGACTCCAAACTCTCCTGAGTTTGGAGCGCAGGAGAGTTGTTATGCCTTATGCGCATATCACTGGTTGGGGTATGGCTGTCCCCAACAAGGTATTGACCAATGATGACCTGAGCAAAATGGTCGAAACCACCGATGAGTGGATTCGGGAACGAACTGGAATTCGGGAACGTCGGATTGCTTCGCATGGGGAAACTGCTTCCGCTTTGGGCGCAGAAGCGGCTTTCAAGGCGCTCAGTATGGCTGGATTGCTACCGAGTCAGGTAGATTTGATTATCTGCGCTACTTCTTCGCCGGAACATATTTTTCCGGCAACTGCTTCGCTCATTCAGGACAAAATCGGCGCGTCGAACGCTGGGGCCTATGACCTGCTGGCGGCCTGCACCGGGTTCATCTACGCGCTCGATATGGCGGCGCAGTCCATTCGCTCTGGCGCGTTGAAGACTGTGCTGGTGATTGGCGCGGAAAATCTCTCGCGCTATACCAATTACAAAGACCGCAATACCTGCATCTTGTTTGGCGATGGCGCAGGGGCTTTCGTGCTACAGGCCAGCGAAACGCCGGGCGGCGTGAGGGGTTCTGTGTTGCATTCCGATGGCTCTGGCGGCAAGTTTCTCTCCGTTCCAGCCAGCGGCAGCGGACAACCGGCAAGCGAAGAAACTGTGCGGGCTGGGCTGCATTTCATCCACATGGACGGCAAGGAAGTTTTCCGTTTTGCAACGCGCGTGATGGCGCAGGCTACGCTCGAAGCGGCGGGAAAATCTGGCTGGAACCCGGAAGACCTGGCGCTGGTTGTGCCGCACCAGGCTAATCTACGCATCATTGAGGCCGCCGCGCGCGGGTTGAAGATGCCGATGGAAAAGTTTTTCGTCAACCTGGAACGCTACGGCAACACCTCCACAGCGTCCATCCCCATTGCGGTCGTGGAAGCCATTCAGACCGGCAAGTTGAAACCCGGCGATAAGGTTATTTTTGTTGGATTTGGCGCCGGCCTAACCTGGGGCGCGCTGGCAGTGGAGTGGAGTGGACCGCTTCTGCCGGAGCGTACCATCCGCGCCGAGTGGTTCCGTCCGTTTGCACGCATTCGCTCTGCATTTCGGCGTTTATTGCGTATCCTGGAAGGCTTCTTGTTTGGGCGCGAGCCGTAAGGTTGTGGTAAGATAAAGAAAAAAGGAGCGCAAATTATGGTGCGATTAGGCCCCACGGAACTGATTATCATCCTGGTCATCGTGATTATCCTGTTTGGCCCTGGGCGTTTGGGAAAGGTGCTTGGCGAATTAGGTAAAGGCCTGCGTTCGTTCAAGGATGGCCTGGGAGGGGAAGAGACGCAAAAGACCGACAAGGATGGGAGCATTGAACCGAAATAAATAGCAAAAAGGCTCTCTAGCAAAAGGGAGCCTTTTGATTCCAATGATGATGCCTCAATTAAATTTCCTGGACCCTCACCCGGCTGGTTCGCCTGCCGTTTTGCTCCTGCATGGGCTGGGCGCGAATGGTTCGATGTGGTCGCTTCAATTCGATGATTTAATCGCTGCCGGGTACCGTCCCATCGCGCCGGATGCACCCGGATTTGGAGATTCGCCCTATGATGGGCGCGGCTGGAACTTTGGGCGGGTAGCTGCTCATTTGGCCGCCCTTCTGCGAGAACTGGAGACCGGCCCGGCGCACGTCGTTGGCCTTTCGATGGGCGGGGTGATTGCTCAGCAGTTCGCGCTCGATTATCCGGCTCTGACGCGCAAGCTGGTGTTGGTCAGCACATTTAGCGTGTTGCGTCCCAGCACGCTTTCGCAGTGGTTGTATTTTTTGCAAAGATTGGTGGTGGTCCACCTGGTAGGGCTGGAACAGCAATCGAAGATTGTGGCGCGGCGCGTTTTTCCGTTGCCAGAACAAGAGGCTTTGCGTCAGATGGCCGCCGCCCAAATTGCCCGTGCTGACCCGCGCGCTTACCGCGCTGCTATGCGGCATCTTGGCCTGTTCGATTCGCGCAGGCGGCTGAACGAAATTCGCGTCCCGACCCTGGTCATCACTGGTGAATGCGATTCGACGGTTTCTCCGGCGAGGCAGAAATTTCTGGCGGAGGGCATTCTCAACGCGCGGCAGGTTGTGCTTCCTGGCGGCGGCCACGCGGTAGCCATTGACCAGGCGGAGGCATTCAATCGGGTGTTATTAGAATTTCTCAGATAGAGTTCAAAAAGTGGTTCAACGCTTTTTCTGAACGTTTCGCATGAGCCGCGGCGCGTTCACGCTTGCCGTGAAATTCTCCCTCCAGCGGCGGCAAGATGCCGAAATTGGCCTTCATTGGCTGGAAGTGTTTCAGTTCAGCGTGGGTGATGTACCAGCACAGCGCGCCAAGCATGGTCTCTCGCGGCAGTTCGAGCGGAGCCTGGCCGTTCAGCAGGCGGGCGGCGTTCCAACCGGCCAGCAAACCGGTGGCAATGTTGCCCATGTAGCCCTCCACGCCAGTGATTTGGCCCGCGAAGAACAAGTCGTCGCGGCTGCGGGCTTGCAGGGTGGGGCGCAACAGTTTGGGCGCGGCCAGGAAGGTGTTGCGGTGCATCTGTCCATAGCGGGCGAATTCCGCGTTTTGTAGACCAGGAATCATGCGTAAGACGCGGCGCTGCTCGGGAAAGGTCAGGTTGGTTTGGAATCCGACCATGTTGTAAAGATTCCCGGCCAGGTTGTCTTGCCGCAGTTGGACGACGGCATAAGGCGGTCGCGGTACGCGCGGGTCGGGCAGACCGACCGGGCGCATTGGCCCATAGGCCAGGGCTTTGTCGCCGCGTCGGGCGATGATTTCGACCGGTAGACACCCCTCGAAAAAGCGGTCATCTCCAGCGCGCACGCCGCTTTCCAAAGCAAGTTCAAACTCCTTGAGCGGAATTCGTTCGGCGGTTCGCAACGCTTCTACAAAAGCCAGATAATCGGCTTTCTGGTGGAAGGGACAGTTGATGTAATCACCGTCTTCCTCGCCTTCGCCCCAGCGCGAGGCGCGGTAGGCGATGGACATGTCAATGGACGATGCTTCGATAATGGGGGCAATTGCGTCGAAAAAGTACAGGTGTTCTTCGCCGCTAAAGCGCGCAATCGCTTGCGAAAGCCGTGGAGAGGTAAGCGGCCCGGATGCGACGATGACGGGGTGGAACGGAATTTCGGTAGCTTCGGTGCGAAGGATTTCAATATTGGGGTGAGCGCTCAGGCGGGCGGTGACGGTTTGGGCAAAGGCTTGCCGGTCAACTGCCAGCGCCGCCCCGGCTGGCAGGGCGGTTTGTTCGGCCACTTCGAGCAGCAGCGACTGCATTTGACGCAGTTCTGTTTTTAATACGCCCGAGGCTCTATCTGGCAGATTAGAGCCAAGCGAATTGGAGCAGACGAGTTCGGCCAGGTTGGAAGAGATGTGCGCGCCGGTTTCCATTTGTGGGCGCATTTCATACAATTTGACCTGGATTCCGCGTTGGGCGGCTTGCCAGGCGGCCTCGGAACCAGCCAATCCGCCGCCGATAATTATGAGTTCTTTACGATTAAATTTGGTCATTTTTTCTTATACTATTCTGGAATGACAATCTGCGCAACATTAGCAGATTTTGGCTTTCACAGGCAGGTGACTATTTTACCACCCGCAGAATTCTCTCAAACTGCGCGTATCTATGTATAATCAATCTATGGCCGACCATCTTCTACTTCAGCGATTGAAGGAAGCCTGTCAGTTGACCAATTCCTGTTGGGCTGGGTATGCCTTTCGCGAAGGGGATGCGTGGCGGTTGGGGGATGTATACCGTCTTTCTAGAGGTTCTCAGGCTGTGCTGACGAGCCTTTTGAATCAGCCAGATTCGGCGACCTGGTTGGGCGGCGCGCTGACGGGTGGCAGGGTGCGTTCGCGCCCCATTCATGAGAATAGAAAACTTGCCTGCGCGCGCGTTTATGCTTTTCCGGCGGGGGTGATGACTCTGGTGGTTGTGGGTTCTCCCTCTCAAATGACCGCACGCGACCAGCACATCTGGAAATTAGCGACCCTGAGCGAGCCGTTTCCGCCGCCTTCCCCTGGGGAGGTGGGTTTATTGCAACAAACGGTGTTGGAACTTCAGAATACCCAACAGGAGTTACAGGCGCGTATCAGCGCTCAGCATGAGGCTGAAGCGCGGCTCATCCAGGCTGCCAAATTGGCCGCTGTGGGGGAAATGGCTGCCGGGGTGGCGCACGAATTGAACAATCCGCTTACAACGGTGGTGGGGTTTACTGAACTGGCTCTTGAGGAACTGCCGCTTGATTCTCCCCTGCGGGGCGATTTGGAACTGGTGTTGAAGGAATCGCGCCGGGCGCGCAGCGTGGTACGCCGCCTGCTCGATTTTGCCCGTCAGGGCGAGGCCAATCGCGTGAAGGCGGATATTAACGAAATCGTGGAAGATGTGTTGTTGCTGACCAAGCACCTCATGCATACCAACAACGTCCAGCCGGTCATTCGGCTGGGAGAAAATTTGCCTTGGGCCTCGATGGACCGCAACCAAATTAAGCAGGTGGTGATTAACCTGGTCAATAATGCGCTGTATGCCATGCCCGAAGGTGGGCGGCTGGATGTGGAAACTGCCTGTCAGCCGCGCTACAATCGGCAGTGGATTACTCTTTCGGTGCGTGATACAGGTGTGGGCATTTCCCCCGAAAACTTACAGCGTATCTTTGAACCTTTCTTCACCACGCGCGGCGACCGGGGTGGTACTGGCCTGGGACTTTCTGTGACGTATGGTATTGTCACTGACCACGGCGGTATGATTGAAGTCGAGAGTGAAGTATCGGTTGGTTCATCGTTTACTGTCTGGCTGCCCCTGGAAGGATTGGCGTGAACCCATCTCGCATTCTGGTCATTGACGACGAACCTGGAATTACCTTGCTTTGCGAGCGATTGCTTACCAAGGCGGGGTTTCAGGTGACTGCCAGTACCGACCCTGCCCTGGCGCTGGAAAGTATCAAAAAAGAGCGCTATGACTTGTTGCTGGTTGATATTCGGATGCCGCAAATCAGCGGGTTTGATGTCATTCAAAAGGCACGCGATGCTCAGGGTGAGATGGCAATTCTGGCGATGACCGGTTTTGGCACGGTAGAGACAGCGATTCAGGCTTTGCGGCGCGGGGTAGATGGTCTGATTCTTAAACCGTTTGAGAAGGCTGAACTCATTCAGGCGGTGCAGCAGGCCCTTAGTGATAGCCAGCAAAAGCAGGATGCCGCGCGTGTTCAGGCGCTGCGCCCGCTCTTTAGCGTGACTGAAACTCTGCTCTCTGAAACCCGTCCCGACCACCTGCTGGAACTCATTCTTGATGTGGTTTCGAAGCAATTACGCTGTTCTAATGTTGGTTTTTATCAGGTTACCGAAAAAGACAATTTCCTCCACCTGCTGGCCGGCCGCGGAAAAATGCTCCCCGATGGCCCGGTCAGTGAAACCGGTAATCCAGTGGCGCGCGCTGCGGCGCTTGAAACGCCCGTTTGGGGTGGGATGCGAGATGCGCGTCTGAAGCGCGACCTGTACCAGTTGGAATTGAGCAGTATGATGTGCGTACCGACTTCGCTGGTGAATATTTCCTCGGTTCTATTTGTCGCTCGTGATGCCGGGGAACCGGTTTTTCGCGAGGCAGACCTGGAGATGTTTCTCATCCTGGCCCGTCAGGCGACGATTGCCATGGAAAATGCCCGCTTATATGAGGAGTTACGTGCTTATGTGCGCCGCGTAGAAGAGTCACAGCAGGCGCTGGTACAAGCCGAGAAATTGGCCGCCGCTGGACGCCTGACTGCTTCGATTGCGCATGAAATCAATAACCCGCTCCAGGGCGTGCGCAATTGCTTTCACCTGGCAACCCGCGAAGATATCCCCCAGGAAATGCGCCAGAAGTACCTGGACATGACCCAACAAGAGCTGGAACGCCTGATGACCACGGTTCAGCGCATGTTGGATTTTTACCGTCCCAGCGCCGAGTTCAAGCCGGTACAAGTCCTCGATTTGCTCGAGCATGTTCTCAACCTGCTGGGCCAGCAATTGCGCGAGCGCAATATTCGCGTGACGACAGCCTGGCCGGCGCGTTTGCCAAGCATTCGCGCCATCAGCAATCAGATTGAGCAGGTTTTCATCAATCTGGTCTTGAATGCGTTTGATGCCATGCCGCAGGGTGGCGAATTGTGGATTAGCATTACTCAGAAACGCCGGATGATTGAAATCCTGTTCCAGGATACCGGCCCTGGTGTTCCGCCCGAAGTGCGGGCGAATATCTTTGAGCCGTTTGTCAGCACAAAGGGCAGCGGCACCGGGCTGGGACTTTCGGTCAGTTATGATATTGTTACTGCGCATGGTGGTAAACTTGACTTGCTTGCAGACCGTACCCCCGGGGCTTGTTTTCGGCTTTTGCTACCAATCAATCCTCCCAAGGAGAATCATTCATGAAAATCAATATCCTTGTTGTCGATGATGAACCTGTTGCCCGCCAGTCGTTGAGCGATATTCTGCGCCTGGAAGGGTACAATGTGAGCGCAGTCGCCAATGGCGAGCAGGCGGTGGAGCATGTCCGCAATCATGCGGTGGACTTGATTGTGCTGGATTTGAAAATGCCCGGCATGAATGGGTTGGATGTAGTTCAGGTGGTCAACCAGCTTTCCCCTGACACGGAAATTATTTTGCTCACTGCGTTTGGTTCTATGGAATCGGCTGTGGAGGCCTTGCGCCAGCGTGTGCATGATTATCTGCTCAAGCCTGCCTCGCCCAGTCAAATATTGGAAAGCGTGAAACGAGGCCTGGAACGGCGGGATGCTCGCTTAAGGCAGAAAGAAAACAAGGATGTTGAAGTTTGGGTGTTTACGACTTCAGACGGCACGGAAGTGGATTTAATGCGCCGGACTGTGACGCGTGGGAACCAGATTGAATCGTTAACCCCGGCAGAAGGCCACCTGTTGAAAGTGTTTTTAGAAAATATGGGAAAGGTATATTCTCATCGTGAGCTGGTTCTGCTGGTGCAGGGCTATGATGTCTCGCAGCGTGAAGCGCAGGAGATTTTGCGCCCCCTGGTTAGCCGCTTGCGGCATAAACTGGAACCATTCCCAACTCTGTTCGAGCGGATTGTCAGCGTGCGAGGCACCGGCTACGTTTTTGAGCCGAAATGAGCAAATCTCATCGCAGGACATTTTCTGCGGGAGATGGATTTTTTAATCTTGTAAACTCCAGGGTTTGATTTCAGGTGGATGCAACCAGGCCAGCCAGCCGCCTTTGGGGTGCCGTCGGTTGGGGTCTTGTTTTTCCAGCGCCACCAGGAGCATACTGACGCCAAGGATGACTGCGCCAATGAACTGGAGTGTGGTCAGCGATTCTTGCAGGATGTAGTGGCCAAGAACAAAGGTGATAAATAATTCGCTCAGTCCCAGCAGGGCGGCTTGTAAGCCGCCAATATTTTTTATACCCAGGAACAGGGTAAAGCGTGAGGCAAAAGTCACAAGCGTTAGAAGTGTAATTGGGGTCCACGATGCGCCTGGAATTGGCGGTGTTCGGTCAAATATCAGGTAAAACGGGACGGTGACCAGACTCATTGATAAGAGCGTATACAGGGTGACTGTGGGAGCGGGGATTTCATACAGGACGCGCTGGTTGATGGGGATGTGCAGCGCATACAGGATGGCTGCTCCGAGCATCATCAAGACGGCGGGGAGCGGCGCGCTGACACTATCTGCACTGGTGAGCAGGAATACGGCAACGGCGGCAATCCCAACCCGGATGAATGTTAATCGGCTGACGGGCTGCTTGTCCAGAAAGGTGAAGAGTGCTACAAAAAGCGGGTAGAGCGAGTAGAGCAATTGTCCCAGGCTGGCCGGGAGCGACTGCAGCGCCTGGTAGTAGAGCAGCGAACCCAACCCGTTGAGCGCTCCAGCCAGAAAACAGCCGAACAACCCAACCGGAAAGATGTAGAGGAATTGGCGTTTGAAAATCAATAGATAGGCAAGCATCATTAACGCAGCCAGGCTGGTTCGTATAGCAACTACGAGCAAGGGGGAAAAACCGGCCAGGATTGCCCAACGGCCCAATACTGGATTCATCCCCAGGAAAATCGCTGATGACAAGGCTGCAAAAATCCCCAGGCCTTGTCGCGTTTTGGCGGCCATCGTAATCCTTTCTATAATTTTTTTATTTGTAAACGCTTGCGAAGTCATGCATTCATTCTAGTTTTAGTTTCAGTCTGTAACAAAACTATTGCATGTTAAAGGGCACACGGGCATACACAGTTTTGTTAGGTATTGCCCGTGCAAAAATGATTTCTGACTAAAACGCAAGCAGGTATGTTCTATCTTAAGAGCGCTTTAACTTCTTCCAGAAATTCATCACTCATGAAGTCCCCTTTTTGCATGAGCGCCTGAATTTGACCTTGCAGGCGATTTTTCTCATCAACGGTCAGTTCTTTGGCGGTGGAGACGATAACTGGGATTTCGGCGGTATCAGGGTTAGATTTCATGGCCTCCAGAACGGCAAAGCCATCCATTTCGGGCATCATCAAGTCGAGGATAAGCAAATCGGGGCGTTCGCGAGTAACCAGTTCCAGGCCTTCGCGCCCACTTGCGGCTTCAAAAATGGTGAAATCTCCCTGTGACTGCAAGATGCGGCGCACCAGGCGGCGGGCGTCGGCGGTATCATCCACAATGGCGACGCGCGGAAAGCGGTCGGGCGCCACCCGGCTGAGGGCTGCTAACAGGCCTTCTTCTTCGGTGGCTGTCTTAACCGCTGTGACTTCAGTGGATGGCAAGACCACGTTGCGAGCCCAGCCACTGCCCAAGACGAGCGGCTCGGCAGGCATGGTGTGTCCGGTACAGTTAACGACCACGATATCGGTCGGTTTGATGACCCCGGCGCGAATAAGTTTGAACAAACCAGCAAAAGCAACTGCCGAAGCCGGTTCGGCGGAGATGCCTTCCATTTTGGCGAGGACATGCATGGCCCGGAAGGCTTCTTCGTCTGTCACGCTCTCGAACAGTCCGCCGTGTTCTTTCATTTGCTTTCGCAACAGGCCATAAGAACGCCCGGGTGTGCCCGTGGCGAGCGTTTCGATATGGGTTTTGGGGTTGGTCACCGGGATTGCTTCTTCCAGGTCGTCTTTCCAGGCGTGAACCATAGGAGCGCAACCTTCCGACTGGACGGCAATGATTCCTGGCATGTGGTCGGTCAATCCCATTTGAATCATTTCCTGGTAGCCTTTGGCAACTCCCACCGGACCGAGCCCACCGCTGACCGATTGGATATACCAGTCGGGAGTGCGCCAGCGCAGCTGGTCGGAGGGCGAGTCTTTGGGCGGGCCGAGTTGTTCGGTCAGCTGCTCTGCAATCTCGTAGGCAATCGTTTTCATGCCCTCTACGGAGGTGATGGTTCGCGTTCCCATGTCGTGATACAAGCCGCGTTTTTGGGCGAATTCTGCGGCGATTTGTTTGACCTGGTCATACGACCCGGTTACTTTGACAACCTGGCTGCCATACAGGGCAATCTCGCGCATTTTTACTGCCGGAACCAGGCTGGTGACGAAGGCCCAGAGTTTGATGCCCGCTCGGGCTGCATATGCTGAATAAGAGATGGCAACGTTTCCGGTAGAGGCGGCTACCAGTTCGGTGATTCCCGCTTCTTTGAGCGCGGCAATGGTCAGGGCAGCCTGTCGGTCTTTGAAGGAGGCTGTTGGGCCCTGGCGCTCATCTTTGATGTATATGCCCGGACAGCCAAGCATCATGCCCATATTTACGGCGCGAATAAGCGGCGTGCCGCCTTCACCCAGGTATAGGTCTGGGTTGGGGCTTCGGACGGGAAGTACTTCCCGGTATCGCCACAGGTCAAATGGGCGATTTGGCAGGTTCTGCGCAAGGGCGCGAGCGGCTTCCTCGTAATCGTAAACAGCCTGCCTCCATTGGCTTTTACACTGAGGGCAGTTAATGGTGAGCGGGTGGTAAGGCGTTTCGTGTCCGCAGTCTAGACAGTGAATTGCAAAAGGCATTCCTGGCTCCTATTGTTGTTATGTTGATTCCAGTCGCTTGAGTGCTTTATCAAGCGTTTCAAACAACTCTTGTTGGCCAATCATCCCTTTTTGCAGCAAGGTTTTCCCAAAGTTGTTGAGCTGTTGTTGCTGTTCGGCGTTCAATTCGACACCTGTGACAACAATGACCGGCAGGTCGCGCAGTTCAGGGGTGGTGCGCAGCCGTTCGAGGATGGCGAATCCGTTCAGGCCGGGCATGAACAGGTCAAGGATGACCGCGCTGGGCCGTTTTTCAAGAAGCATTTGCCAGCCTGCTTCGCCGCCTTTTGCAGTCAGCACATGATATCTGCTGTGTTCAGTGATGATTTTTTCCATTAAACGAAGGTCATCAGACGAATCATCGATGATTAAGACATCTTTGATGCTTCCATCGCCGTTAAGCAGGTTCAGCGAGCCGAGCAAGTCCTCTTCAGAGATGGGCTTCACCAGGTAATCGGCCGCACCCAGGCTAAAGCCTTTCTCTTCCTCCTCAACGATACTGCAAATAATTACAGGGATATTGTGGGTTTCCGGGTCGGCTTTGAGCTCTTGCAAGACTGACCAACCATCCACTTCTGGCATCATAATGTCGAGCGTTATTGCGTATGGTTTGATGCGTCGGGCAATCTCTCTGGCAGTAACCGGGTTGGTGGCTCCAATTACTTTAAATCCCTGTGGTTTGAGATAGCGTTCATACAGGCTGATAATCTGTGCATCATCGTCGACGCAAAGGATTGTGCGTTCTTGCTCTTCTATATTAGCAGGGATTGGAGTTTTGAACAATGGAATGGTAAAGTAGAAGGTGCTTCCTTTGCCGGGTGTGCTGTGGACATTGATTTTGCCGCCATGTATTTCGACGAGTTGTTTACAGATTGAAAGGCCCAGTCCGGTTCCGCCGGTTTTGCGGGTGGCCGATGAGTCGACCTGGGAGAAGGCCTGGAATAGTTTTTTCTGGTCTTCAAGGCTAATGCCGGGGCCGGTATCGGTTACGCTAATCATCATTTCAGGCACCCCGGTAGAAGGGGTATGCAGACTGGCTCGGATGGTGATGGAGCCTTCTTCGGTGAACTTGGCGGCATTAGAAATCAAGTTCAGCAAGATTTGGCGCAAGCGCATTGGGTCAGCCCGTACAGTGGGCAGGCCGCTTTCGATTTCTTGAATCAGTTTAATGGGCCTGTCGCGAACCAGACCCGCAGAGGTGGATACAACGCTGGAGATGGCATCTGCCACATTCAGTTCTTCAAAAGTCAGTTCCATCTTGCCGGCTTCAATCTTGGCAAGGTCGAGGATGTTGTTAATCAACCCGAGCAGGTGTTGACCGGAGTTATAAATGGCCGAAAGGTCTTGCTGTTGCTGCTCCGTGATGGGGCCATCGATTCCTTTCAGAATAACGCGTGAGAAACCGATAATTGAGTTGAGCGGGGTGCGCAGTTCGTGCGACATATTTGCCAGAAATTGGCTTTTGATAATATCGAGTTGTTTCATTTCCTCGATGGCTTTTTGGGCCATATCGTACGAACGGGCATTTTCAAAGGCCACGGAAATCTGGTCGGCGAGGGTTTCCAGCACCGCTATTTCTTCGGGGTGGAAAGTGTTAATTGCATCTGAATGAATATCCAGCGCGCCGATGACGCGGGCGCCAATTTTGAGTGGAATTCCCACCTGTGAGCGGGTATCGGGCAGAAGGAAATTGGGGCGGTAGAGTGGGTCGAGCGCGGTATTATTAATAACTACAGATGAGCCGGTTCCTGTCACCGAGCCAATGACCGATTTTGACCCTACCGGAATGGAATACTGGCGATGTTTGAGCTGCTCGCCCGCCTCGCCGGTTCCCTCTCGCAGGACCGCGTTGTAGCTGTTATCATCGATGGTGAACAAGCCTACAAACGAATAGCCAAAGTGTGAGCGAATCAGGTCTACCGCGCGGCTGAATAAGACATCCATGTCGAGGGTGGAGGTAATCAGGCGGCTGACCTCCGTGGCGGTTGCCAGGTATTCATTCTGACGCCGAAGCCGCTCTTCTGAGAGTTGAGTTTGATTGAAGAGCTGGGCATTACGAATTGAACTTGCTACCTGGAACAAGATGGTCTCTACCAGGCGGATTTCTTCATCTGAAAAAGTGCGCTCTAAATCAAAAGTATCGAAGCCAACCGTGCCAACGACTTCATTCCCGGATAGCAGCGGGAAAATCAACATATTTTTGGTGCCGCGCTTTTCCATGACGTCTTTGATGTTGACGGTTAATGGATTGTTAGCGACATCGTAAACAAATACCGGCTTTTTGGTTGCCAGGACTTGCTCGGTTGCCAGGCTGTTTGCTACCGGGATGACGAGGCCGATATCCCCTTTCCCATCCGCTGGCAGGGGAGCATCGGCGGTCAGTGTTAGCGATTTGTAGTCTGAGTCGAACAGGGCGATGCCAACATGCCCGATGTTAAAAGTTTTATTGAATTCTTCAGCGATAACCTGGAGACTGGTTTGAATATCGAGCGAACTGCTGACGGTGGATGTCAGGCGGTTAATCAATTCCAGGTCGTTGAGCGTTTTTTGCTGGTTGGCATACAGAAATGCGTTCTGAATAAGGTTTGCCAATTGACTGGCGATGTTTTCAAGCAGTGCCAAATCGTTGGATGTGTATGCCTGATAACGATAACTTTGGATGGAAATTAAGCCAAGGGCATTGGCTCCTTTCAACAAAGGCACATACATCAGAGAAGCCGAAATTTTTTTTGTTCCAAGACCAACGTTTTGTGTTTCCAGCGCCTGCACTTCTTCTGGCGTGCGTAAAATAAGGATGGGTTTCTTGTCGCGCAGCACCTCACTCATAATGTTATTGCTAAGCGGCGTTGGGGACATCTCGTAGCGCTTGCCTTCATCGATGACCAGGCGATAATCAATCATGTCGTTTGAATACAACGCCATGATGAAGGCATCTATCGGTAACAGCCCGGCGGTTTTTTCGTAGGCGGCTTGAATAATCTTGTCAATTTCAATTTCTTCAGAGGCTACACGTACGATTTCATTCAGTGCCGCCAGGTCAGTAGCGCGTTTTTGGGTTTCCTGGAGCAGTTGCGCGCGTTCCACTGTAAGGCTGATTTGCGCGATGAGCATTTGCCCCAATCCCAATTGATTAATGGTGCGGTCACTTTGCACGCTGTGGATAACGGTGACGCCGCCAACCTCGTTTTGGATGATTAAAGGGAAAATTGCAAGCAGGCGTGTGCCGCGTCGCTGGAGGCTGGGTCGGTCCCAATCCAGGACATTTTGGGTTTCAACATTATCGATAATGACTGGTTGTTTGGTCTCTATAACTTGTTGGAGAATCGAATTTGAAATTGGAATAGAAAGAGAGTTCAGTTCGTCTGGATGTTTAAAAATGCCGGTTGCAACTTGCATCTGCGATTCGGTTTGCTTGAGGGCAATTTGCACATCGATTGCATCGAGTATGCGAGCCAGGTTTCGAGAAAAATCGTCTAGAAGATGTTCGATATCTGTCGTGGCAGCCGCTTGAGAGACGATTTGGTTGATAATCGCCATCTGGTCGGCGTTTTCCTGAATTTCACGCACAAGGGTGGCGTTTTGCATGGAGGCGCCAATTTGAGCGGACAGGGTAGACAGGACCGCCACATCTTCAGGCTGGAAAGCGTTGAGATATCTCGAATGGGCATTAAGAACGCCCCACAGAACCTCGCCAGACAAAATTGGAATCGCAATTTCAGATTGGACTTCTGGCAAGAGTGGGTTACGTAGCCAATTAGGGTCAGATTTGACGTCATTGACCACTACGCTTTGTTTGTTACGAGCAGCCTGGGCCACAATCGAAACCGGGGCATTCACAGGGATGGTGCGTTTTTCGTGCTGTTCATGGGCAATGCTGCCCGGCTCCCATGCGCACGCCAAAATGTCGAGATGGGTACTCTCTGAATTCAACGCAAAAATGTGCGTGTGATACAGGTTGAATTTTTCTCTCGTAAGTTTGACGGCTGTTTCCAGCAGTGTTTGTAATTCTAAAATTGTTGAGATGCGGCTGGCGATTTCTGCTACAGCAGTCATTTGTTGGGCTGCTTTTTGCACATCCTGGAACAATTGTGCATTTTGCAGTGCTAAGCCCAACTGGTCTGCCACCTGCCGTATCAGGCTTTGCTCAGATTCCTGCCACTCGTGCGTTGGTTCTGCCTCCAGTTGCAACAGGTTCCAGTCTGATGCAACCTGGAATGGGATAGTGACCACTGAAGTATCAGCGCCCACCGCGGTTGTCATGCTGGGTTCTACTTCCGCAGGCATGGCCGCAAGATGCCTGGGGCGTGCTGAGGTAGGCGGCTCAGGGATTGGCCTGCTGACCGGTTGTTTGATGTGGGTTTCTTCGCTTTCGGTTTTTTCGATTTCAGTAAACAGATGGTCAAGCCGATTGCGAATCTTTTTGTTGCTGGACATAGTCAATTAACTCCTGGGCCAGAACGCGATACTGTTGTGAGCCGCGGCTGTTCGGTCGATATTGCGTGATTGGCAAACCGATAATGGGACTTTCGCGTAAACGCGTATCTATTTCAATGACGGTTTGGAAGAGGCCGCTCCCAAAAGTTTGCTCAAGCTGTTCGCGGATAACTTTATGGGTGCGATTGCGCTGGTCAAGCAGGGTAATCAGAATTCGATACGCCAGGCGTGGGTTAGAATCTCTTCGTACCCTGCGGATGAGAGTCATCATATCGCGTAGCGCATAGGCAGAAAAATATTCAGCCTGGGTTGGTACAATGAGAAGTTCGGCGGCGGTCAACGCGTTATAGGTGATTGCTCCCATGGAGGGTGGGCAATCTAAAAGCACATACTCGTACGCCAGGGCTTCTTTACGGAGCGCATTGCTCAGGCCAAAGGCATAATTGCTGCGAACAGGCAGAATTTGTTCTGCTTCAACGAGAGCCGGGCTGGATGGCACAATTTCCATGCCGGGAGTGCTGGTCTTGCGCACCGCATCTTTGATATCCAACCCTGCCATAATTACTTCGTGGCTGGTATTGGTAATTTTGCCAGGTTCGATACCGTTGGCAAGGGTGAGATTTCCCTGCGGGTCCAGGTCGATAAGCAGGACTTTCTTTCCAATTTCTGCCAGGGACGCGCCCAACGAATAGGTTGTTGTGGTTTTTGCCACGCCGCCTTTTTCATTTGAAATTGCAATTGTATATGCCATACATCCTCCTATCCTTCTTGCTCCTGCGCAGGTTTGTAGGGGAGAATACGCACGTCTCTGATACCAAGCGTTTGCTTCAATTCACTGAGGGCGATTTGAATCATTTCGTTGGGGTCGTTCGTGGAGCGAATTTTGGAGGTAATTTCTGATACTTTGCGTTCTCGTTCGGCTCTTTCGGTCGTTTCCTGGAACAAGCGGGCGTTTTCAGCGGCGAGGGCAACCCGCTCGGCAACTGCCTGAGCGACATCAATTTCGTCCTGGCTCCAGGTGCGCTCGCCGCTGGCCTGTACATCAAGAACGCCGATAATTTCGCCACGCAGGACGATTGGAACGGTCATTTTCGTTATTTGTTCGCGTGATTCAACCAGAATTTTTTCAGCGGCTATGCGTTCCACGGTTTCCGCGTCAACGGGTTCAGCCGGCGTCACTGTGACGGTATCGTAGCGGTAGCCAGTCAGTTTGCGTTTGCGGGTCAGGCCAACCCAACTGCTTTGGATGAATTGGCGATAGAGAGACTGCGCTTCCATGAGGGATTTCTGCGTTTCTTGAAACAGACGCGCATTTTCAATGGCCGCGCCAATTTGGGCCGCCAATGTGGAGAGAATTTCGATATCTTGCTGGTCAAAAGCATTGGGTTCGGTGCTTTGGACATCCAAAACGCCAATGACTCGTTCTTCGGCGGTGATTGGCAACGCAATTTCGGAGCGGGTTTGAGGCAAATCGGGATTATCGAAGTAGACCGCGTCCTGACCTACATCTAACGCAACGCGGGCGACTTTGGCATCGGCCACGTAGCCCACGATTCCTTTTTTACCAACTTCCAGCCGGTGGCCGCGTTGGAGCATTTTCTGGCCGCCTTCGCTGTTGCTGGCTGCCAGCACGGCATATTGACCATCTCGGTCGAGCAGAAAAATGCCAGTATGGTAGTGGCCGAGCTTGACGCTTACTGTTTGGGCAATGCTTGGAAGGAGTTCTGCCAGGTCACGGATTTCGGTGATGGCGCGCGAGATTTCTGCAACGGCTTGGAATTGTAGCGCGCGGCGGCGGTTGACCAGGTTAGTTTGTTCCAGTTCCTGAGCTTGTCGGACGAGGGCTTCTGATTTTTCATGTAATTCTTGCGTGGTCTTTTCTAGCTGCGCAGCGTATTCTTTCAGGTTGCGTTGGGCTTCTTGGAGCAGCGCGTTCCTCTGACGAACCGCTTGTTCATCCGCTTTTGCACGTTGCAGCAAGACCTGAATGCGCCGCAGGGCAAATTGCAAGAGCGCTGCTGCGCCGAGATACCCCAACCCCGGAACAACCATATTTTGAAGTGACGGAATGGTTGTGCGGGGGAAGGGGTATAGGTCAAGAGTATCTGCATAGACCAGCAACCCATGCGCAATGCCCATGAGGATGGCCGTTGCAAGGGTAGCGCGGAATCCCAGCAAAAGGCCGCTGATAAAAATAGGAACGATTGAGAAAATCAGCAGAGGGCGAGTCTCTCCCCGCCCTGTGTAGTCCAGGAAAATAATCCCGGCAATAACAGTGCCAATCGTCAGATAACTGGCGAGGCTGATGTATCCTCTTCGAGCAATTGTGTAACTTAAAACCAATACGAAGAGAATTGAGAGCGTAAGGGTTAGCAGAATCAGGCGCAGGGACGCGTTGAAGATGGAAACTGGCAAAGCTGCCAGCGCTAGCGCAAAAAGCGTTACCTGGACCTGATATAGCGCAAGAGCGCGGCTGCTTTTCTCTTCGTCTTCTGGAAAAACTGGCGGGGCAGGGAGTTTCCATTTTTTCATAGGTTGTTTCCTGTCTTGGGGCCACTCTTGAGCCGAATGGAGACTTGCGACCCGGTTAGGGCCTGCCCAAGTTCTTCCACGGCTGTTTGCAGGATGTTTTCCAGGTTAATCGAAGCGCCGATTTTCGCTGAAATTCCACCAATCATTTGTTCTTTTACGGCGCGTCTTTGCGAGTCTTCGAGCAGGCGGGCGTTTTCTGCTGCAACGGCGAGACGCTCGCTGACGGCTTTGATAATATCCAATTCATCTTGTCTGAGGGGGCGGTCCATCGGCGGGCGAATTCCCAGGCTGCCAATGGTTTGCCCACGCACAGTAATTGGAATCAGGATGGTTCCGTTCTGTTTGTCGGTGGGTTGTTTCAGTGGGGTGAGCGCCACTCCGTCGTAGTGATATCCAAAACGTGCCATTCTACCTACGGCGCTGCGCCATTGCTGGCGTACATCCTGTTGTAGGACGGTTTGGAGTTCTGCTTGTGAGCGTTGAATTTCATCGAATAGGCGCGCGTTACGAATTGCTGTACTGACCTGCCCGGCCAGAGCGCTGAGGATTTCGATGTCTTCTTCCGAAAAGGCATTTGGTTCAGTACTTTGTACATCAAGTGCGCCAATCACAACGGGGCCGGCCCTCAATGGCAGCGCCATCTCTGAATGTGTATCGGGCAGGTCAGGATTGTCGAAGAAAATGGCATCGCTTCCTGTGTCCAGCGCAATGCGGGGACGGCCCAAGGCGACGACATTTCCAACAATGCCGGTTTCGCCGATTTTTAGACGGTGGCCGCGTTTTAACATGCGTTGCCCACCCTCGCTGTTTGCGGCGCGCAAGACCGCAAATTGGTTGCTGGAGTCGTTTAGAAATATGCCGACATGATAGAAACCAAACTTTTCACTAATGATGCGCGTAACAAATGGGAGCAGTTCATCCAGATTTTGAACGGTTGCAATGGCGTTCGATACGGTCGAAACAGCGAGCAATTGAGCGGCGCGGCGTTCGGAGCGTTGGTTTGCTAACTCCAGTTCGGTAGAACGCTGCACAAGTTCTTGTCTGCGCTGCTCAAGGTCGGCAGTGCGCTCTTCGATGGTGGTTGCCAGCCCATCCAGAGTTTGTTTGAGTTGCTCGCTCATTGCGTTGAGCGTTGAGGCAAGAGTCCCCAGTTCGTCTTGTGAGCGGATGTCGGCATAGGCATCCAGGTTTCCGCTTGAAATTTGCTCAGCGGCGTGCGTCAGGCGCGCGACCGGGTTGGTAATTGTGCGGGAGACAAAGAGTGTCGCAATCCCCAGCAAGAAACTGATTGTCAAGGCCGCGGCTGTAATCGCGCGGGTTTGTGCCAGAACAGGGGCCAGTGCTATAGAAGATGGCTGCACGAACGCAATTTTCCATGGCTGCTTGCTCAGATAGGCGGCTGCGCCTTGCATCCGCTCGCCAAAAGCGCGGTCACTGGTTTCAAAGAATGGCGTTATATTAATGTTGTTTAACGCTTGGGTGAAGTTGTTCATTTCAAGCGAAATTTCTGCAGCGTTTACATTTTGCGCCAATCGCTTTTGAGATTTAAGAAACTCTATCTGAGCCTCTTGCAACTGGCTTGACGAACGGCCTGCCATCTCTGGGTAGATTGGGTCGGCCAGGATAATGTTGTATTCGTCCAGGAGAATGGCATAGGATTCCTCGCCAGCGGCTGCGCTATTTTCGCGCAGAATGTCTTCTAAAAGCGAGGCGCGGATTTCCACCGCAAGCACGCCTAAAATGTTTTTGCTGTAAGGGTCGCGCACTGGCGCGCTGATGTAAAACACCCGGCCTGTGCCAGCAGGTGAAAACCGCACAGGGCTGACAAACGTTGTGCCGTTTTCAACAGGAATACGGAAAAAATCTTCCTGGTTTTTCGTAACATTAGGCCCAACCATTAGCCCAATCGTGCGGGTATCCCATATAATCTTGCCATTTTTATCGAAGAGTGCATACGAGCGAATATTTAGGGGATCGCGCTGGGAAATTTTTTGTAATGTAGCCTGTACGTCTGCCAGCCCTTGCCGCTCTGTATCGGAGAGATATCTGATAAAGGCGGGCAATCCCGCTTCGGCTGATATCAACTCGATGTTGAAGTTGAGGTAGGTATCAATGGTATTTGCGGTGTGGCTTGCTGCTGTCAGGAGTTTTTCGCGGGCATTTTCTGCCAGGGCTGTTTGAGCGTAATAAGTGGACGCCCCTGCAACGGCAATAATGGAAATCAGGCTTGCGCCCAGGTTGATGACGAGAAGTTTGGTGCGCAAGTTCAATGACGGGTAGAGAAGCAGGATTGCTATAAGTAAGATGATGCCCAGGGCGATGGTTGCTGCCTGGATGCTTGGCACGTCTCGCGGGGCTACCTTTGCGCGGGCTTCGGGCCAGAAGATATCTACTGCGATAATCAGCCCTGCAACTACCAGACCGGCTACAGCAGTCACTGTTGCGCGGGTGCCACGAATGGTTTGTAAGGGGATAAGAACCGTAACGACCAGAACCAGCGTTGCTGCGGTGAAAGCAACCCCTTCCTGGATAAAAGGCACAATCAGCATGGCAATCAGAACGCTCATGAAAAAGAGCCAGGCCCCGAACTGAACGCGATTGTACAATATGCTGACAGCACTGATAAAGCCAATAAATGCCAGAACGTATGGGATTAAAACGCCAATCAAATCGAATAGAGAACCGGATAATAAAAGTGACTGAACCAGGGCGATGCTGAATATCGTCAGCACAATCGTAATTCCCGTCACTATCCAGAACACTCTGCGTGTGGATTGCGATAAAGCACGATAGAGTAAAGTCAATTTATTCATGCGAGAATCCTGTGTTCAGGCAGGCTGGTCGGTTTCGAATTCGACAAAGACTTCGGAGCCAGGAACGAGTTCTCCGAGTTCTTGTAATGCCGTGCGGAAAATATTTTCTAAGTTGACGGACGCGCTCAATTTTTCTGAAATCTGACCAATGGCGCGTTCTTTTTCGGCGCGCAACTGTGATTCCTGGAACAGGCGGGCATTTTCCGCGGAGATGGCGACACGGTCGGCGACTGCCTGAGCAATTGCAATTTCATCCTGCTTCCATATGCTTTTATTGGGTGCGCGCACGTTCAGCACGCCGATAATTTCGTCACGCACCTTAATCGGCACTGTCAGGGTGGCGTTTTCTCCGGCTTCTGCCGTAATTTTTCCACTGGTCAGCGCCTGGCGAATGGGCTTTTCTTGCAACCTGGCAGCCAAAGGTTTTGTGCCGGCCACTGAGTATTGAACGCCAATGACATCCTCAGATTCGCTCAGGCGTTTCCATTCGCGTTGCAGGTATTGCCGATATATCGTCTCAACCTCAGCGAACGCTTTTTGGCTGGCTTCATACAGCCGGGTGTTCTGGATGGCGATGCTGACCTGGTCTGCCAGGGTCGAGAGAACATCAACATCATCCTGATTGAAAGCGTTTGACTGAGTGCTTTGGATATCCAGCGCGCCAATGATGCGATTTTCAACAATGAGCGGGATGGCCATTTCTGAATGCGTGTCTGGCAGGTCTGGGTTGTTAAAGAAGACAGCATCTGCGCCTGTATCCAGCGCTATCCTGGGGAGTCCGCTTTCTGTGACATAGCCAACTATTCCTTGCGCGCCGACTTCCAGCCGGTGGCCGCGCGCCAGCATGCGCTTGCCGCCCTCAGAATTGGCCGCGCTCAAGATGGCAAATTGATTGGCTTCGTCGGTCAAGAAAATTCCAACATGATAAAAATTAAATCGTTCACTGATTACGTTTACAATTTTGGGCAACAAGGCCTCAAGGTTGCGCACGTTCGCAATTGCTTTGGTTGTGTCTGAGATTGCCTGTAGTTGCGCCGCGCGCCGCTGCGTGCGGATGTTTGCAAGTTCCAGTTCTACAGTGCGGTTCGATAGTTCATGAGAGCGCTGTTCAAGTTCCAGGGTGCGTTCTGCGATTTGTTCTTCGAGAGTTGTTTGAAGTTGACGAAGTTCTTGATTGGCCAAAATTTGTTTTTTTTCGTTTTCTTGTGACTTCCGCAGAGCTGTTGTTAGACGAGTCATGAGCGCATTCAACGATATGGCGATAATGAGTTGGATGGCAGTGAAGACCAATAAATCATCTAAACCGGTCTTTATTGCCATAAACGACTCGTTCAAACCGGTCATATCGCGGTAAGTTACGATGGAAATTCCAATCAACGTTAGAAAGGTGATGAAGGGAATGGCTTGTTTGCCCAACATCAGCCCGCCAATGACAATTACGGCCGGAAACCCTGCCATAGATGTGTCGTGCATACCGTTCGACAGGTTGGCTAACACGCTCACCGCAATGACTGCCAGGAGCGGAATGATGATTTTTCCAGGCCAATAAATTTTTTGAGTTGTGAGAACAATTGCAGCGAGAACGACCAGGTCTATCCCTATAAGGATAAATACCGCCGCAGTGATTTCGGGCTGTATAATCAATAAGCCGATGATGATGCCCAGAATGCCGAGGCCAGACACGAGCAAAATCGTGCGCAATAAACGGAGATACGATTCATCATCGTCGTCCGGTGAAATAAATAGTCGTATCAGCCATTCTTTCATTATAGTAATCCTTAGTTATCTTCGTTGCCCTGTCCGAGTTGAATGGCAACTTCAGAGCCAGGGATGATTTTTCCCAATTCCTCGACCGCGGTTTGCAGGATGCTGCGCAAATTGACGGATGCGCCGATTCGGGAGGTCACGGCGCTGATGGTTCGCTCGCGGGATGCCTGAGACTGCGATGCTTCGAGCAGGCGGACATTTTCTACCGCCAGGGCTACGCGCTCGGCTACTGCTTCCGTTATATCGACTTCATCCTGGTCCCAGGGCCGGTCGCTGTCTAATATGACATTCAAAATGCCAATAACTTCGTCACGTAACTTAATGGGTACCACAATTTGCGAGCGGGTTTCTTTTTTAGATGCGCTGGTTCTGCCAGTTGTGGCAGCCTCATCAAGTTCGATGGAGTGAACGGGCGCCTTGAGCGGGCCAACCCCGGCTTTTGAGTGGCGGTATCCCAGCCGTTTTGTTTCGCGTATCAGCGTTCGCCACTCGCTGCGGATGTAGCGGCGCTGGGCATTCTCTGCGTCTTGAGCGCTTTTCTGTGCTGCCTGGAATTGTCTCGCGTTTTGAATGGCGATGCTGACCTGGTCTGCGACAATCATGAGCAGTTCGATGTCTTGCTCATCAAAGGCATTTTTTTGTTCGCTTTGTATATCAAGAATGCCAATGACTTCGCTTCTGACCCGCAAGGGGAGGGCCATTTCAGAACGAGTGGTGGGAAGGTCAGGATTGTTGAAGTAAACAACATCTTCTTCGGTATCGAGCGCAATGCGCGTCTGGCCGGTTGCTGCTGAAAAGCCCACAATGCCGACCTCGCCGACTTTCAGTTTGTGTCCGCGCTTCAACATGCGCTGTCCACCTTCTGAATTGCTTGCTACCAGGACTGCAAACTCTTTGGCATCATCTAGCAGAAAGATACCTGTGTGATAAAAATTGAATTCCTTACTGATGACGGCAGCAATTTGGGGGAGCAAATCGCGCAGGTCTTGAACCGATGAAATTGCTCGCGTGACCATGGCGACCGCATTTAACTGATTGGCGCGGCGTTCTGTCTCTTTCGATTTTTTCTCTAGTTCCAGGGTTCGCTTTTGCAAATCTGCTGTGCGTTCAGCCACGCGAGATTCCAGGCTGTTGACTAATTCCTGGAGCGAAACTGCCATAAGATTGAAATCATTGGCCAGTTCATTGATTTCACTTGATGCGGTTTCAATCCTGACCCGGTGTGACAGGTCACCGGACGTGATTCGATGGGCAGAATTCGTTAGCGTACCGATAGGTTTGGCAATTCTGTCTCCAATGATTATGCCAGAGATGGCAATTATCACTACGGACAGGATGAACACCACCAATGAGATGGTAAGAAATTGTCTTTCTTTTTCAAAAACAATGTCTGCTTTAAGGTCAATACCAATTACGCCAACCTTTTCCCCTCTGCTGTTGCGAATTGGCGCATAGCCGCTTAAGAAAGAACCAAAACTGTCCGTGTAAATATCTTTGTCAGCGATTGCGTTTTCAAGCGTGTCAAAATTTTCAAGCAACAAGGGGCTTGAGTCGAAATACCGTTCGCCAAACTGCGCGGTGTCCTGGTAGTCAGGTCCTCCGACATCCACAACAAAATAAATGCCCTGTTCATCTTTTCGCATGGTATAGACATATGCGATATCGCGGTCAATATTGGCGATGCGCAGATTTTGTTCGCGGACTTTCAGGTATAGCGGGTCGTTTTCCGAGGTGATTTGTACCAGGCTGTCGCCGTTTTGCTGAATTGCGGCCAGAGCCGCCAGGTTCATGATTCGCTTGCGCAGGTCTTCCCGTATTTGTTGCCTGAACCCCACATAGAAAGTGATGATAACAGCCGCGACAACCAGAATCGCCAGCGCGGAAAAGCTGGTAGATAAAATTGTACGCAGGGAAGTTGTACGTCTTGCTGCGTTTGATTGGTTGCTTTGCAAAGTCTCCATACCATCACTCTTCTTCGGATTCTTTGAGTTGAATAATCACATCGGAGCTGGATAAGGCTCGGCCAATTTCTTGCGCAGCAGTTTGCAAGATTGAATCGATATCGGTGGCCGCGCTAATTTTTGCTGTAATTTCTCCAATGGTGCGTTCTTTGGCTGCACGCTTTTGGGATGTGGCGACCAGGCGGGCATTATCCAGCGCCAACCCAATGCGTTCTGAAATTGACCTCAACAAATTGATTTCTTCAACGCTCCAGGCGTGCTCTTTATGGGTTGATTGGACGCGAATGACCCCTATGACCTGTTCGCCCAGGGTGATGGGAAGGGCAACGGTTGGTTTCGCGCCTTCCTCGGTTTTATTTTCTTTTTTGACGACGGCCCCTTTGCGAAGGGCTTGTTCGATTTCATCTGCTTGCGCAGGGGACGAAAGCGTTTTTCCACCTGTGCCAGTATGGAGGTACCCAATGGTGGTTTGTCTTCTAGCGAGCGCCGACCATTCTTGTCGCAGGAAGGACTGTGCAATTGTCTGAGACTCTGCCAGCGCAATTTGGGTTTGTTGGAACAGGCGAGCATTCTCGATGGCGATTGCAACCTGGTCCGCAAGAATAGACAATATATCGATATCTTCCTGGGTAAATGCCCCGCGTTGTTTGCTTTGCAAATCAATGACGCCAATGGTTTTTCCGCGAATTATCAGAGGAAGCGCCATTTCAGAATGGGTTTCTGGTAGGTTCGGGTTATTGAAGAAGATGGCATCCTCGCCGACGTCCAGGGCGATGCGTGGCTTGCCCGTTAGGGCTGCGTAACCAACGATGCTCCCAGAGCCGACATTAAGCTTGTGTCCATTCGCCAGCATGCGCTGACCGCCTGGGCTGTTTGAGGCTTGTAACACGGCCATTCTTCTGGTTTCATCGAGCAGAAAGATACCGATGTGGTAATATCCAAACCTATCGCTGACGATATCCGCAATAAGAGGAAGCAGTTTTTCAGTATTTTGTTCCCTGGTGATGATTTTGGAAACATCGGCGATACTTTGGAGTTGTCGGGCGCGCTGTGAGCTTTGTTGATTGGCAGCCTGTAATTCTTTGGTTCGTTCCTCTACGCGTTCCTCCAGCCCTGCCAGGGTTTGGCTGAGTTGGGTGGTCATTTCGTTGAAGACGCGTGAGAGCTGGCCGACTTCATCATTCGTCGTAATATTGGCTTGCGCCGAAAAGTTACCATTGGTAATTTGCTCGGCGACTTGAGCGAGCATTCTAACGGGAAGGGAAATCACTCGGGTAACGCTAATTGCGGCGAGCAGGGAAAAGATAGTCAGGCCAAGTGACCATAGCACATTCGCGCGCGCCTGGGCCCCTGCCTGGGCATAAATCTTTTCGATAGTTTGTTGGCTTATTACAACCCAGGGTTGAGTAGACAGGGTTTTTCCAGCAACGATAAAATTGGTCGCGTTTTGAGCACCTTTTGTAATTTTGAAGATTGGCTGGTTTTCAATATTTTCAATTCCGGCGGCAAGGTCAGAAGATGGGATAATCGTTTGTTCAGAAACGCCGGGCGGGAGTTTTTGCTGGGTTTGTAGTTCAAGGATTTGCGCAGGTGAAAGCTCTTTATACGAAAGGTAGTTTTTCTCTCGTTCGCTGGTTCCCGCAATCCGCAGTAAGGTGTCCCGGTCGAATATCAGCAGTTGCAAATCATTTTCTCGTTCATTGCTGGCAGATTGCACAATGCTTTGGAAAATGCTTGCGTAGTATTCACCTTTCAAGACACCCACAATGGTTCCGTTTTCGGTCCTGATGGGTGCTGTAAAGTAGAAGGTGGGATAGCTCGATTTGAACAGGATATTGGAGATGTAAGGTGTGCCGTTGGTGATTGGTATTGTGAAATATTGATAGTTGCTTTCATCGCTCCCGATTTGGAATTGGTCCGTGCTTAATACATTCTTGCCTTGCGTATTCAAAAGTGAATAAGACACAATAAAAACAGGGTCTTTGCGGGCAAACGTTAGAAGTGTTTGTAAGGCGATGGCTTCGTTTTCTGCCTGTTCCAGAAACTCGGACTGCAGGTACCTGGCCAGGCTGGGTTGTTGGGCTTCAGTACGCACAATATCCAATTGTGAGGAGATGTAAGAGTCAATACTGGTGGCAGTTTCAATTGCCGAACTGATTAATGCCGTTTCTGCTTGCTGAGTAAGGATGTTGCGCGTTGTGTTGCTGTTGTAAACGCTTAAGACGAAAATTGGCACCAGGGTAATTGCGGTGAATGCGATAATCAGCTTGGTTTGTAGCGGATATGTGCCAAAGCGGCGCAGGAATATTCCTGCGTAAATCGTTCCTGCAATTGCGGCGATGATGTTGGTAATGCGCGGGTCGTTGCGAATACCGGGGTCGGGGAGGAAAGTATCCGATATGATGATGATTAGGCCGATGATGATGCTGGCGATGGATGCTCGGGCTGCCCAGCGATTGGTCAGTGTATGGCTGGAGATACCAGAGATAATCACAATCGTAAGCACGGCAAGTGGAATGCCCTGACCTTTTGCAAACAGAGGCAACGACAAAGATAGGAGCAGAATACTCGAAACCAGAATGCCGCTTCCAGTCCGTGCATTTCCGTGTCTGGCAAGATAGGCAGTCAGAAAACTGATGGCTGCGATAATGGTCGTGAGCGCAATTCCGCCAAAAGCGTAAAGGCCGGTTTGGATGGTCGATATGGTTGAAATTATCGAAATGGTGATGAACAGGACGCCAGACCATAGCCCAATCCGAAAAATGTTCCGCTCGCGTTGGGCTGTCTGTTCCTGTTCTGTCGGGTATCTTTGTGTTTCGCCTGTTGTCATAACGATTGCTCGCTTTTACAAGGTCTGCTAAGGCAAGTAGGCCGGGGTAATAAGGGCTTCGATGTCTGGCTGAACAGAAAGCACTCCCATTTGGATAAGGAAGTCTGCATTTAAGCGGGCCGTTTGGTAAATGGAACGCTTTGCGCTTTTTTCAGGTTTGAACATCTCGTAGTTGTTTTCAAGGCTCAAGATTTCCAATGCGTCGTCGGGTGTTATCTCTGCAATAGAAGTGCTGAAATAGTCGGCGATGATTTGGCGGGTCTCTTCTGGGTTTTGCTGGCGAAATTCAACGGCCTCAAACCATGCTTTCAAGAATGCCTCAATGTCTTGGCCGCGCTCTTTTACAATGGCGCCGCGAAAAACAATCACATCAGGATATAGCCCGACAAATTCTGTGCTTTTGAGGAGAAGATGGTTGCCTTTGTTAATTGCTTCTGTCGTGTATGGTTCGTAAACAAAGCCTGCATCGATGGTTGTTCCGAGGCTGGCGGGAACGGCTTCAGGGTCGATATTGACCAGCGTTACATCTGACATTTTTAGCCCAACAGATGCAAGCATTTCGCTAATCAGCAATTCATAACTGGTGCCGACCTGAACGCCAACTCGTTTCCCGGCCAAATCCTTAATCTGACTGATTTCTGGCACAGAAACGACGGTGTTGAAACTACCATTGTCGTACACTGCCACGACTCTTAAGTCGGTGTGCCGCGCGACATTGATTGCATCGCCAATGGCAAGCAATCCGCCATCAATTTGTCCGGAGGCCAAGTCGGGCAGAGCTAAAGAGAATGTGTCGTAATAGACTGGCTGAACCTTGACCCCATATTTCTCGAACAATCCTTTTTCATGAGCAATAATGATGGTGTAATCACCCCACCAGGCAGTGAATTCGACCATGAGCGGTTCGTTCTCGCTGCTTTCTGGCGCAGGAGACTGGCTGCACGAAGTGAACAGGATGAACACCCACAAAACAGCAACCATGCGTAAGGGAAAGATGCCAGGAAAAGGTCTCATACAGTTACTCTGCGTTACTTGTTTTATCCAGGTTTTCGATGGCGGCAGGTTGAATCTGAATTAAAACTTCTGAACCGTCCATTAAATGGCTGATTTCTTCGGCAGCGGTGCGTAGGATGGTTTCAATGCGTAAGGATGAACTAATTTTTGTGGCTGCTTCAGCGGTGACTCGTTCGAGATTGGCTCGTCGGCGGGCATCTGAAAACAGGCGCGCATTTTCTAGCGCGAAAGACATCCGCTCTGCAATGGCCTGGTACATTCGAGATTCTGCTTCGCTCCAGCCAGCGTATGGGCCAGGGCGGCGGATTTTCAACGTGCCCAGTTTTTCTCCGCGTAACAGGATGGGGATTTCGAGCGTTTCGCCAGAGATAGAGGGATTCATATCCGATTTTTTGCGTAGTGGTTCGACACTGCCTCTGATGTAGCGATAGCCTCGGGTGCTGGTTTCTTTCACCATCGACTGCCAGCCTGACTCGCTGGATTGAGTGTAAATCTCTTGGAGTTGTGCCAGGGCCTGCTTGGTTTCATCGAAAAGCCGGGCATTTTCAATAGCAACGCTAATTTGGTCGCTTAACAAGATTAAGGTTTTTATGTCATCTTCGCTAAACGCATTCGGCTCAGTACTTTGTACATCCAGCGCGCCAATAATATTGTCTCCAATTAATAGCGGAAGAGCTATCTCCGAGCGGGTTTGAGGCAAATCAGGGTTGTTAAAGAAGACAGCATCGTCGCCTACGTCAAGCGCAATGCGATAGCGGCCCGTGTTGGTGACGTGTCCGACGATACCCTGGCGTCCTACCTTGAGGCGGTGGCCTCGCGCCAGCATGGCCTGGCCGCCCGCGCTGTTGGCGGCTCGCAATACAGCATACTCGCGGTTCTCATCCAACAAAAAGATGCCTGCATGGTAATAACCGAACGAGTCGCAAATTCGTTGAGTAATTTCGGGCAGGAGTTGGTTCAAATCACGCAGACTGGTCACCGCGTGGGCAACCTGAGCAATCGTTTCCAATTGTCTGGCGCGGCGTTCGTTTCTTTCATTCACGCGCGTAAGTTCAACTGTACGTTCCTCTACACGCTGTTCCAGGGTTTGTAACAATTCATAGATTTGCTGACGCGTGTTCTCCAGTACAGCAGCCAGCGTGCCGAGTTCATCTTTGCGAGGCAGGTGAATAGGCGTATCCAATTTTCCTCTGCCCAGTTCCTGCGCGGTGAATGCCAGCCGGTTGATGGGCGTGACCAGAAGAGAAGCAGTGAGAGTGGCGCCAAAGTATACAGCGGCGAGCAGTACAAGGATGATGAGCGCAATAGAGATGAGTTGATTTCTGGCAGGCGCCAGGAACAAAGTTGTTTGTTGCGCGACCAGCGTTTTCCACGGTTTGTAGTTGAGTGGCGCATAGGTTATATAGTCCTGGCCTGATTCGGTGGCGATAACGGAACTGGTGAACACCATGTTTTCGTTGACGCGCTCCAGGCTGCTGGCAAGGTCGTCTAATTTAGCGCTTATGTCGCCCGAAAGTGGCAGCCGACCAGCCTGTTGCAGGTTGTTTAACAGGCTCTTATCTGGCGCGGAAAGCGTCTTTGATATCAGGTCAGGATTTGCGCTGTGGGCAAGGATGATGTTGGCTTCGTCAAGAATAACGACTACAACGCCTTCGCCAAATTGTCTTGCCGAGTCGGTTGCAAGTGTTTGGAGCAGGCTGGCCGAAATTTTTATTCGGATAACGCCAAGCAGATTCCCCTGTTCGTCAACGACCGGTTTGCTTATGAAAAATACTCCTCTGCGGGTGTCCTCATCCAGCACCACTTCTGATATGTAAGGAAAACGGATATTTATGGCAGTTTTGAAATATAAAGTTTCGCTTTCATTGCCGCCTTTATTTCCCCGGTGGTCAATAATGAGGAATCCATCTTTACTGAGCAAGCCATAGGAGAGGATATTTGGATACCGAGATGCAATTCGGGAGAGCAGGGTTGTATCACTGCTGCCAGAACGCAAGAAGTTGATGACGCTTGGGCTATTGGCATCTTCTTCGATGTAGCTTAAAAGGGCAAATATCTGTGAATCTACTCTGTCGGCAAACGTGTCTGCGTCTGTTAGAAGTTTGTTGCGCGCCTGATTGGTCAGAACATTTACCAGAGTAGCGGTCTGGAAGATGGTAATAATAAATACAGGGATGATGGCTACAATCAAGAATGACATCCTGAGTTGGGCGCCAATGCTCGAAAATTCTATGCTGCGCAAGCCATTGATGACCAGGATGAATGCAACAATGCCTCCAGCAATAATCAGGATAGTTGCCAGGAAAAAGCCACCGACCAGCCTGTCTCCTTGCGCAAAATTTGCGTCTGTCCAAGAAATCAAGATGCCGGTGAATATGCTCAAGAGAGTAGCCAGGATAGCGCTTCGAATGGAGAGCGTTTGCCAGGCAATCATCGAAAATATAATTGTCAACAAAATGCCAAGCGTTATCCCTAAGCCTTCAACCAACAAATTAAATAAAATGCCGGTAATGAGCGTTGAAACAAGAATGAGCCAGGCTGAAGTGCTGTGGCGCCCGCGTCTTTGAAGCAGCCAGGCCAGGCTCAGGACGAAGGCATACCCGGTTTCCAGCACAATCAGGTTGATAAAGCGGGAATCACCAGCGACAAAATAGCCAATGATGTATCCAATGAGCAATGCCCAGCCACTGAGCATGGTCACGAGGCTGATAACCTTTAAATTGGTGCTGTGTAGGCTTGGATGCATTTGTTCAGTTGAAGGTGTGTTGTTTGGCAGGGACATTGTTCAGTCCTTGTTTGGTTCAAGTTCAACGATCACTTCAGCCTCTGGCATTCTTTTGCCAATTTCCATGACGGCGGCGCGAAGAATGTTTTCAACATTGAACGATGTGGTAATGCGGCTGGAGATTTCACTCACGGCGCGTTCTCTTTGGACAAGGTTTTGAGTTTCTTCGTATAAGCGGGCGTTTTCCAGTGCAACAGCGAGTCGCCCGGCAGTTTCCTCGACCAGGCTAATGGTGTCCGGGTCGATGACCGGCGTTTGGAATCGGAGTGCAATTCCGCCGATGACTTGCTCGCGCAATTTTAGAGGGGTGACTGCTGTGGCGCCGTATGGTTCCTGTTTGGGCGGGATAACCACTGTGCGACCTTTTGATAAGGCCTCTTGTACATTTGCCGGAAAAGAATCAAGAGGGGTGATTTTCAAGCCATCGAACAAATAACCTGGTTTGAAATCTTTTTCCTGGCTGAATTGTTGCCAGCTCTCGCTGGTAAAGGCCTGATAAGTGGTTTCCAGTTCTTTGAGATTTCTTTGCAGGTTGCTGACCAGTTCTACGCGTTGGATGGCGAGCGCCAGTTGGTCAGCCATGACCTGCAGGGTGGCAACATCATCCTGGGTGAAGGCTTCCGGTTGGGTGCTTTGTACATCCAATACGCCAAGTACTCTGTCGTCGAGTTTCAAGGGGATGGCAACTTCAGAGCGGGTATTGGGTAAGAGGGGATTATTGAAATAGGTGGTGTCTTGCCCGGTGTCGAGCGCTATGCGTGGCGTGCCGGTTGCAGCTACATAACCTACCAGGCCGACCTGTCCAAGTCTGAGCCGGTGACCCTGTTCCAGCATTTTGTGGCCCGCATCGGTCGGAGAAGCACGCAGTACGGCATATTCCTGGTCTGCGTCGACGAGGAATATGCCTGTGTGGTAAAAGTGGAATCTGTCCAGTATCAATTGCGCCGCGCGATTTAAGAGTTCATCGAGGTCTTGCGCGGTAGTTGCATCGCGCGCTACTTCCGCCGCAATGCGCATATAATTTGCCTGTTTTTGCAGGTCTTTGGTACGTTCTTCTACTTTGGTTTCGAGAGTTCGTACGGTGGTTTCCAACTCGCTGGCCATGGTATTGAAACTGGCAGCCAGCCCGCCCAATTCATCCTGTCTTTCAGAATGGATGCGAATGGACAATTCGCCATTCGCCAGCGCAGCGGCTTTTTGAGCAAATTCCTGGATAGGCCGGCTGATGGTTTGGGATGTAATGACCACGGTAACAAACACCAGAAGTATCATTACAAATCCGATGGTCAGATAAGTTGGTAGTGCATTGGTGATGCCTGCAAAGACTTCGGTTTGTTCGATTTCTGAAATCAAGACGGACTGCAGGTCAGGAATCCATATAAAATGGCCAAATACTTCTTTCCCGGCGTAGTTGAGATACGTTTCGCGCTTGCCGGTGGCGTTCTGGTCAAAGGCCTGTTGCACCGCGTAGGTGTCAATGGTCTCTACCTCTTGTCGGATTTCTGTGGTTGGAACGGTGCTTTCTTCCACCTGGCTGACCAGGTAGGTTTCCAGGGTTTGGTTGGCCGTTGGAACAATTTGAGCAATATCGTTGATAATGCCCAGAGTCGTTCGAAGGGCTAGCAGTCCTACAAACCGATTCTGGACCGAAACAGGGGTGAGCGCAATCAGTGAATATTTATCAGGCGCTCCCGGAAAATCTTTCTCAATCGCAAATGGAAGGCCTTGCCGGGCTTTTTCGGCGAGCGAGAGCGATGAAAGGTCTAATCCCTGGTGAGTTGATTGGGTCGAAACAAGAACTCTGTCATTTGCGTCAATCAACAAATATTCTTCGCCCGTTTCTCGTGGGATTCGCGAGAGATATGACCGGAACACCTCGATATCAATTTTTGTAATGGCAGATTCTGGGTTACTGGTCAAGATAGATTGAGACAGGCGTAAGACTGCTATATCAGTGATGGGTTGAGAAGCCTGTCTTCTCAGCCGTCCCAGAACCAGATTGATTTGTGACGCCTTCAGATTTGATATTGTTTCAAGCTGTTCAAAAGCCTTTTTTCGGCTTTCCAGGTAATTGACCGTGCTGCCAATCGAAATGAAGATGATGATAGTGATGACTGTTACGGTTGTAAATGTGGTTACAAGCCGTCTGGAAACTGTCTGAAAGTTGATTAAACCGTTGATGATACCGACCGCCAGCATGGCCCCGGTCAAAAGAATGTAGAAGATAAACGCGATGTAATGGTTTAAGTTTGAAAGGTTCAGGCGTGGGTAAGAAATTTGCGCATCCGCGATAATAATTCCAGCGAGGAAGGCCGTGCCAATGGCAGCGATGATGATTTTGTAGCGTATTGGCAGGCCCGGCGTAATTCCAAGTACCATGATTGCTGAGAGGACGAGTAAAATGGGGAACCAGGTGATTTCTTCCCATAATAGAATTTGAGCGGCCGAGAGCGCGCCATTGACTGCCATCAAGAGTATGGCAACCAGTTCCAGCTTTTCTCGCCGTAATAGGGAAGATATAGGGATATGCAACAGGCTATCCAGGATGTTGATGCCGGCAACCAGGAACAACCAATGGATATTTTCTGGAGAATCAAGATAGCCTGCCAGAGCAAGACCGGCAATCACCAATATCGCCAGGCCTGTCAGTGCCTGGAAAATCGTAATCGAAGTGACGGCGGTGGTAAGCAACTGGTACAGGCTGCGTTTGTTCGCCGGAATCTCAGGGTTATTAACAGGAAGTTCGAAAATGTTTTGGAACATCTGGGCATCCACTGTTCGCAATTATTTTGCTTTGCTGGTTCCCTTGTCTGGGTTGATAAATACCGATACTTCATCAACATACGGCAGGCTGTGTAATTCGCGAACCGCATTTTGGAGCAGGGCATCTACATCGAGGGAGCGGCTAAATCGATTTGAAAACTCACTGACTTTTTGTTCGCGCGCTGCGCGTCGCTGTGACTCTTCCAGTAGTCGGGCGTTTTCAACGGCCAGGGCCACCTGACTGGCGACTCGTTCCGCCATTTCACGTTCTGCTTCTGCCCAATTTGGGTCGCTTGCTTTGCGTTTAAGAGAAATTGTGCCAATCGGTTGGCCTCGCAAACTGACCGGAATGGATATGACTTTCTCGTTCTCATTGGTGGCGCTGCTTTTGGAAATGGGTTTAATGCCCAGCGGGGTATAGGTAAATCCCCGGCTGCCTTCTTTCAGCTGTGTTTTCCAGATTTTGGCAGTATTGGTTAAATTAAGTCTTTCCAGTTGTTGTAAAGCGACACGGCTTTCTTCAAGAAGGGTGGTGTTTTCGATTGCCAGTGCTACCTGGTCAGTCATCGTTTGCAATGTATAAATGTCATCGAATTTGAAGGCGTTGCTTTCTTCCGATTGAATATCTAACACTCCAATCACTCGATTTCGAACGATGAGCGGCAGTGCGGCTTCAGAGCGTGTTTCGGAGAGTTCTGGGACATGCAGGTATGTTCTATCCGTCGAAACATCTTGCACGATACGAGGACGTTTTTGGTATGCGGCATATCCGACTACGCCTTGACGGCCAATTTCAATCTTTTGTCCGCGCTTTAAGAGTTGTTTACCGCCTTCCGATGATGCGGCTTGCAGGATGACATACTTGTCGGCGGCATCGGAGAGATAAATGCCTGCATGGTAATAACCAAACCGTTCGGTAATTTGGTTAACAACGCTTTCCAGCAATTCATCCAGGTCATGCACCATAGCGGCAGAGCGGGCCACAAGGTTAGAGGCTTCCAACTGGACAGAGCGTCGGTTAAGCTCTTGGGTGCGTTCTTCAATGCGCTTTTCCAGGTTGGCGCGGATGTCCATTAACTCCAGGTTTGCTTTTTGAATCTCTTGTAATCGCTGTTCTTCGATTTGCTGCCGAAAGTGGTTGATGAGAATAAGAACCAATCCAAAGGTTGTTGTTAGCCCAAGCGGGCTGCCAATGTCTGCGGGAAGATTAATTCCCAGGGCGGGGAGAAGCAGCAGAGTGGCCGCCACGTTTAAGCCGGTCAGCAAAAGGATTGCCCAGGGTGAGAGCAGCGAGCTTCCCACTGTCAATGCTAGCGGGACAAACAATAAGATATTTCTGTCAATGGGCCGGTTATCTACGATGATGTTAATGTAAGCAAAGCTGCAAAAGCCTACCACCAGCGTAAAAATTCCGGCGGCATAATATTGTGTACGCGTTAAGAGATAGGCCAACAACGAAATTGCAACCGTCAACCATATTGGGCTGAACATTCTTTCCGGGATGCGCAGAGCAGTGAAAATGTTGCCAATCATTGCCAGCGCTCCTACAATAAGCGCCAGGCTCGCGGCTATTGTAGCCTGCCGTCTTTCAGATAGGTCGGTTATCTTGGCCGATGGCTGGATGAGCCAATCGACGAATTGGGTAGATACAAAGGGCGTTTTTTGCGAGTTCATGCGTCACTCGTCCATTTTTAATTCGATGGTCGCTTCTGACGCTTCCAGCGCGCGGCCAAGTTCTCGGGCAGCGGTTTGCAAGATGCCGTCAATCGATGGGGTCGACCAGAGCTTTTGAATAATTGAAGCAGATAACCGTTCACGTAAAGCAGCCTGGTTGCTTTCTTCCACCAATCGCGCATTTTCGAGCGAGATAGCCACCTGGGTTGCAAGCGACTCCACCCATGCCTGGTCTTCTTGTGTCCACTCTTCATTGACTTGCATGTGTATGTACCCAATCGGCTGGTCTCGCAGGTTAAGGTTAACTGCAATGTTTTTGGTTTCCTCGGTGTTTGGGAGGATGGGCGATTTAACCGAGTATTCTAATTTGCTGGCCTGAAGTTTTTCCTCCCATGCTGAACCGATGTATTGGCGATTGGCCTGGCGTAACTCGTTCAGGGCATCTTCCATCTCTCGGAATAATCGCGCATTTTCGATGGAGGTTGCCACCTGGCTGGCGAGGTTTTGCAGCGTAGCGATATCTTCTACTTTGAAGTCAGCTTCTCGGACAGATTGCACGTCCAGCGCGCCAATCACCCGGTCGCCGACAAGCAGGGGCAGCGCCAGTTCAGAACGGGTGTTCGGCAGAAGCGGGTTGTTGAAGCGCACCGCCGATTCGCCTACATCCATTGCTACTTGCGCTTCCCGGGTATAGATTGCGTTTCCAACCATGCTGCCGCTGCCTACTTGCAACCGGTGGCGCCGAGCCTTCAGAATTTCGCCTGCCGAGCCGGTTGCATCTACAATTTCGGCCCATCTTCCGTTTTCGGCCACCAGGAAAATGGCAACGTAGTAATAGTCAAAGGTCTTGGCAATCAGGTTGACGACTTGTGAAATCAAATCATCAGGATTGAGAATGGTACTGGCAATGCGGCCAACTTCATTGGAGGCGCGCAGTTTTTCCGTTTGGTCTTCCACTCGTTTTTCCAAATTCTGCTGCAATTCTTCAATTCGAGCGACCATGCGGTTGAAATAGATTGCGAGTTCCCCAATTTCGTCGGTGGCTGTGACATGCGCGCGTTGTTTCAAGTCACCTTTTTCAACGCGATTAAAAACTTGAATTAATTCCTTCATTGGGCGAGCCACCGATTCCGAGAGCGCGTATGCCAGAGCTGCGCCCAGGGCCAGGGTAATCGCCGCTACTAAAGTAAAACTGCCGCGCAATTCATCCAATGTGCCGAGCGAACCCACTTCTTCGTACAGAACACGGTAAGTTCGAGAATACCCCAGCGGCGCCAACGCAAGAATGCTGAAACCAATGACCAATACGGTCGCTATCACCATTTTGATTCTGAAGCGCAGCCCGATTGAGCCTCTGACTTGCAATTCAAAATTGGAGGGCAGCAGCACGCTTCGCACGGGTTGTAATAGATATTCAACGATTAACACAGATAATCCAAGCACAACAATCGCGGCCAAGATTGACCCAAACGCCGAATATATCAACTGATTGATGGTTGCGTCTAAATAAAAATACTGGAACAAGAGCAATGGGATGATGTTAACAAAAATTGAAACCAGAATGGTTGCCGCGCCGTAATTCCAGGCCATTGTATTGCTTTGCTGCCAGGCTTTGAATTCAACCTGACCTTCGCTTACTGCTCTCCTGGATTTCCATTGTCCCAGACGGGTTCGGATATGTCTGGTAAAGTAAAATGCCCACGTCAGGATGATAATATCTCCAATGATTATGAGTGCCAGGCCTGCCCAGTAAGACCGATTGTATTGTTCCGGGGTAAAGCTGTTGTTGTTGCGAGTGATGATATTGCTGATAAATATGCCCAGTGACCCGCTCACCAGCCGCGCAAATAAAACTGCATAAATCGGATAATGCTTTCCGGCCCTTGTCAGCAGACGGGACAAAAAATCTGATTGGGATGTGTTTGTGTCACTCATGATGTTTTCTCGAAAATCTCATTCACCTGCGCCCGACTTTCCAGAGCCATCACCAACCTGTACGACAATATCAGTGCGGCGGGCGTTCATTGCTTTGCTCAATTCTTCTGCGGTCACAGCCAGGATTTTTTCTGGGTTTGTCGTGCGCCGGATTTTGTTGGTAATTTCATAAAGAAGCCGTTCTCGCTCTACTTGCTGGCGGAATTGTTCCAAAAGGCGCGAGTGCGCGATAATTGCGGCCAGGCTGCCGGCCAGCGTGCCAAGCATTTCTTCGTCGTTTTCTGTGTAAGCATTTGTGCGCGGGCTCTCCACGTTGAGCACGCCCAGAACTTCGTTGCGGTAAATCAAAGGGATTGCCAACTCTGACCGAACTTTTGGGTTGACCGCAATATAGCGCGAATCTTTGGTAATGTCGTTGATGCGTTGGGGTTGTCGATGCGCTGCCACCCAGCCGGTGATGCCAACCCCAAAAGGAATTTTGAGCCGCGCTGACTCATCGTTTGGATACCCAATCGAAGACCGCACCTCAAGGGTTTTCTGTTCTTTGTCTGCCAGCAAGATGGAAATCTGGTCGCCGCCCAGGGTGACCTGCAAACCCTGGACCGCGCTGTTCAGGGCTTCTTCGATGGTAGTGGATGAAGCCGCAGCGGTGGTGACATGATGAAGCAGGCGATGCTGCGATAGGCGTTCCTGGGCTTCGGCGAACAATTCGGAGTTTACGACTGCAACTGCAAGTTGGTCGGCCAAAATTTGCAAGATTTTGATGTTTTCGCTGGTGAAAGCATAAACGCGGGTCGATTGTACATCCAGTACGCCCAGAATCCGGTCCCCCACTCTTAATGGCAAACAGGCTTCTGCCTTTGTGTCTGGAAGCAGTGGATTGGCATAATAGTTCTGGTCTTTCGAGACATCATTGACGACCAGGGCTTCCTTTTCTAGCGTAGTGCGCCCCACGAGTGACTTGGAACCGACTCCCAATTTGTGACCAGCGCGTTTCATTTGCGCACCGGCTTCTCCGGTTGCCTCGCGAATAACAGCGTATTCTCCTGAGTTGTCCATCAGAAATACGGCGGCGTGGTAAAAATTGAATCGCTCGCGTACTAGGTTGACCGCCTGCCGTAACAGGTTGTCGACAATTAAGGAACTGGAGACCTCGCGCGAGATTTCAGCCACTGTTTCCAGTTGCAGTGCTCTTCGACGGGCATCTTCAAGCAGGCGAATGTTATAAATTGCCCCAGCAACCTGTACTGAGAGCGCAATCATGAATCGCAGGTCATCCTGGTTGAAGCGTTGTTCTTTCACCAGGTCTTGTACTACCAGCGCGCCAATTGCCTCTCCGCTAATGACCAGCGGACAACCGAGCCACGACTTTGGCGGCGTTCCTACATATTTTGCACCTAAGGCACGGGCGCGGCGTTCTGTATCCTCCACCAGCATTAATGGTTGGCGGGTGCGAATCAGAATAGATATCAAACCCTCACCCAGTGGAAACGGGTCAATATTTATTTTTTTGCCACTTTCCACCATGTATGGAATTTCAATGGTTTCGTTCTTGGGTTCATAGATGGCAATTGCAAAATTAACATCTGCCCCAATGGTGGCACTGATTTGTTTATGGAGAAGTTCATATAACTGTTCGAGGTTGCTGGATGACGAGATGAGTTGGCTGGTTTCCGAAATACTTTCAAGTTCGCGTAAACGTTGCTTGGTCGCGCGCGCTGCTTTGACATTGTCCAGGGCAGTTGGGATGATTTCGGCCAGGTATATCAGAGGAGTAACGGTTTCTTTGTTCAGCAATTCATCCGCTTGGGCCAGCGTCAGCAAAACTCCGAGCACCACAACATCTTGCATCACCGGAATAATTGCGACTTGTTCCCAGGACGAGTTTGCCAGAAAAGCACGGAGTGTTTCGGGCAAATTTGCCTCGGCAATGGATGTGATGCTTGCCTCGCGTGCAAAGAATTGCACTACGTCTGCAGGGGTCATCTCAATTTGAGAGGGCGCGTCTCGAAGCGCCTTTTTGGTTGCCGAATTATGTGTGATAGCGCATTCCAGGCCGACTTCGTTAACAACATAAAACAAATTGGCATATGGGCAGGCTTGAAAAACCTTCAAGATTGCCTGGTTGATTTCTTTTTCGGTCTTTGCCTGGAATACAGCATAATTTGCCTGATGTATTCGAAGCAACTGTCGATGGTCAACCTGAGAGGGTGTCTTCTCACTCATAACTTTCATTTTCCATTAAGGATAATAAACAAAGAGCGAGAGTTTCCCTTCTACTGAGGAGCCCTCGCTCTATTGGTTTGCTACTCTTCGTAAGGGATTTCCCAGACAGGCTCTCCATGTAGAATCCTTCGGATCTGGTCGGGGAAGCGGTCAGGGTCAAGTGGTTTTCCTAAGAATCCATTAAAACCTGCCGCGCGGGCTTTGTTCATTTGCTCCTGACTCGCTTCGGCGGTTACTGCTACAATCGGAACTGTTTTCAACCTGTCTGAAAGGCGAATTTTTTTCATCGCGCCGTATCCATCTTCGTAGGGAAGACGGATATCCATCAGAATCAAATCAAGGCGGGGCAGGGTATCGGCATATTCAACCACTTCATAGCCAGAAGTTTTCCACTCGCAGTGGATTCCCATGAAGCCCAACAAGCGAGCAATCAGTACAAAGTTCGAAACATTGTCTTCAACAACCAGCACAGTGGTATCTTTAGGGATGCCCGGTTTGCGGCTGCTGGACTCACTGATGGGGTTGGTCGGAGGAGTATTGTCTATGCTCATTGGTCTCATCTCTTCATGTATCGTTGTACCTGGGCTGCAATTGTGTCGATGTCAATCGGTTTTTGAATGTACCCGTCACATCCGGCTTGCAATGACCGTTCGCGGTCACCTTTCATCACATTTGCAGTTAAAGCGACAATTGGGACGGTGCTCATCTCTGGCAGGGCGCGAATTTTCGCCGTTAACGTGTAGCCATCCACTTCAGGCATGTTGATATCCATCAAAATCAAATCTGGCTTGAGAGTCTTGAGCTTTTCCAGCGCAATATTTGCATTCGCTGCTTCATGTACGGTGTATCCCTCAGCCCCAAGTATCCTCCGAATCAGGGTTCGATTATTCGGGTCATCTTCTACATATAAAATCGTGCCATAATTTTCGTCGTTGAACATAGTCGGCTTCATCTCCATTTACGATTTTAATGGACGAGCGATTTGGTATCGATAACAGCATCCTTGCAGCGCATTACGCATTGTATTGTATTACGATTATGCCGGCACGCCGACATTTTTTTTTCACTATTAAATTATTATATCAAGTTCAGCAACAAAAGAACCTGTATACGCTTTGCGACTTTGTAATCTCATTCACTCATCAGCGGCTCATTCTTGTGAATTTTTTGCATGAGTATGGCATTTTACGGAAAAACAGGCGTAAATCTTTTATTGGTGTTGTCCATCGAGCGTTATAATTGCCGGAATTTATTTCCGGAGAAATTGCTTTGAACTTAAACCAACAGTTTGAATTGATTCGCCAATCGGCCACCGTTGCCCTCAACGACCGGATTGTGGCCGCTCGCGCTGCTGGGAAGAAGGTCATCCCCCTGCATGTCGGTGACCCCGATTTTCCCACCCCCCAGCCAATTTTGGAGGTAGCGATGAAGGCAATGCAGGCTGGATTAACCCACTACGGCCCAAGCATTGGCTATCCCGAATTGCGCCAGGCCGCCGCGCTGAAACTGTCACGCGATAACGGGCTGGAGTACGACTCTGAATCGGAAATCCTGGTGACGCACGGCGGGATTCATGCCTATTACCTTGCGATGCAGTCGATTTTGAACCCCGGCGATGACGTTTTAATTCCCGACCCAACCTGGGCCACCCATGCGAACATGGCAATCATGCTGCGTGGGAATGTGATTCGCGTCCCGGCCCCGGCGGAAAACGGTTTTCTGCCTGCTTTCGAGGCCTGGGAGCGCGCTCTCACGCCCCGCAGCCGGGTGATTGTCATCAATTATCCCTCCAACCCGACCGGAATGTACCCCACCCGCGACTACCTGCAAAAACTACAGGAGTTTGCCGCCGCTCATGGTTTGTGGGTGGTGAGTGATGAAGTGTACGAAAACCTGTATTATGCCGAAAAACCAACCTCCGCGGCGGCTTTTCCGGGCGCAAAAGAGCGCACCCTGCTGGTGCATAGCCTTTCCAAAACCTATGCCATGACCGGCTGGCGGGTGGGCTACCTGGCTGCCCCGGCGCGGGTGATTGGGAATGCCATCAAAGCCGGGCAAAACTCCATTACCTGCGTGGCGCCTTTTGTGCAAAAAGCAGCCGCTTTTGCCTTGAGCGACCCCCAAATTCAGCAATCTGCTGCCCAAATGCGGGCCGCTTATGCCCGCCGCCGTGACCTTGTTTTGCGCGTAGCCAATATATTGGAAAGTGAAAAAATCGTCGTAAAACCCTCTCAGGGCGCGTTTTATTTCTTTTTAGATGTTCGCCCGCTCAAAATGTCGTCGCTTGAAGTCTGTGAGCGGGTGCTGGAAGAAGCCGGAGTGGGGCTGGTGCCGGGGTCGGCGTTTGGGGCGCAGGGCGAGGGCTTCGTGCGGATGACCATCGCCGCTTCGGATGCGGAAGTGGAGGCCGGGTTTAAGGCCATGCTCGAATGGGCAGAAAAAGCAGGAGGGTGAGATGCGAGTCGCGTTTCAGGGTGAACCCGGCGCCTATAGCGAGCAGGCTGTTTTCGGGTATTTTGGTTCTGTCGAAACGGAACCCTGCGAGAGTTTCGATAAGGTCTTTGAAACGGTGGCAGGCGGCAGGGCGGAGGCGGCTCTTGTTCCCATCGAAAATTCGCTGGCGGGCAGTATCCATCAGAATTATGATTTGCTTCTCCGTCATCATCTGCACATTGTGGGCGAGTATTTTCTGCGCGTGCGGCATTGCCTGATTGCCGCGCCGGGGGTGACGAAGACCGGGGTCAAAAAGGTCATCAGTCATCCGCAAGCGCTGGGGCAGTGCGCAGGCTACCTGCGCGGGCTGGGCGTGAAGACCGAGGCCGTTTATGACACTGCCGGGAGCGTGAAGATGCTCAAGGAGAGCGGCGCGCGCGAGGTGGCGGCGATTGCCTCGCAGCGGGCGGCGGAGTTGTATGGGATGGAGATTCTTGAGGAAGGAATTGAAGATAACCCGGAGAATTACACCCGCTTTTTGGCAATTCAGCCCCAGCCGGTCAGGCCGGAAGGTGAAGCGAAGACTTCGATTGTGTTCACGCTGAAAAATGTCCCCGGCGCGTTGTTTAAGGCTCTGAGCGTGTTTGCCCTGCGCGATATTGACCTGACGAAAATCGAATCGCGTCCTTTGCAGGGGAAGCCGTGGGAATACTTGTTTTACATTGATTTCATCGGCGCAACGCACGAGCCGAGCGCGGCCCGGGCGCTGGAACACCTGGCTGAGTATGCGCTGATGCTGCGGGTGCTGGGGTCGTATCCACGCTTCAGGGTCTGAAAAAAGTACCCAAATGGGTAGTTTGGATGGGCAAATTTGCCAAAAGGATTGACGCATTTCATCGGTGTAGTAGAATTGCGCCCAATATGTTCAGAGACCGTGCTGCCATTCTCATGGAGGCCAAGGCCAAGCGCCTGCCCAACTCAGCGACTTCGGTTGCCGGGTTTGGGCTTGTTTCGGTAGATGAACAGGATGTAAGTCAAATGAGCGAAGTTTTGCTTTAGTGATTGCTACCTGTCTGCCTGCCAAGCGCCACCCGACAACGGGTGGCGCTTTTTTATTCGGACTCCAACATCCGGAGATTTTGGAAAACCCAACAAGAACAGTAGTTGGACCTATGGAGGATGCTTATGCTCGAAATTCTCGATTCCACTCTGCGCGAAGGCGAACAAACACCTTATGTCAACTTTACGCTGGAGGAAAAAGTCGAAATTGCCCGTCTGCTCGACCAGGTGGGGGTGGAGATGATTGAGGCCGGTGACCCTTCGGTTTCGCCGAACGTGGCCCGCGCCATCCAGCGGATTGCCGCGCTGGGACTGAACGCCGAAATTGTGGCGCACTCGGCAGCCATTCGCTCTGGCATTCAGAAGGCCAGAGATTGCGGCGCGCAGCGGGTGGCGATTTTTTACGCCACCTCCAAAATTCACTTAGATGCCAAACTGCATAAGACGCAAGACCAGGCTCTCGACATCATCCGTGAGCATGTGGCCTATGCCCGCAGTTTGGGGTTGAGGGTGCGCTATACGCCCGAAGACGCCACCCGCACCGATTTCGAGTTTCTGGTGACGGTGTGCAACGCGGCCATCGAAGCCGGGGCCGACCGAATCAGTCTGGCGGATACGCTGGGAATCATGCAGCCGCATCTGCTGGCCGGGCGCGTGACGGCGCTGCGGGAGCGTTTGTTGCCCTGCAAAATTGATTTGCACTGTCACAACGATTATGGCCTGGCGCTGGCGAATGCGATGGCGGGCATTTGCGCCGGGGCGGATTGCATCCACGCCACCGTCAACGGCATGGGGGAGCGGACGGGTATCCCCGACCTGGCCGAGACTATCCTGGCTTTTCACAACCTGGAGGGCGTGCAGAAATATAACCTCGCTCCACTGATGGAACTTTCGGCCTACCTGGAGCGGGTTTCGGGCTTTTTTCTGGCTCCCAACAAGCCGATTACCGGTCAGAATGCTTTTACGCACAAGAGCGGGGTTCACACCAACGGCGTGCTGAAAGACCCGCGCACCTACGAGCCGTTCGACCCGGCGATTTTGGGCCGCGAGCGCAAAATTGTGATTGACAAGTACACCGGCAGGAGCGCGGTGGCGGCGCGGTTGGAGGAATATGGCATCGAGGTCAGCACGGCGGAGTTGGAGGTCATTGTCAATCGCATCAAATCGTTGGGCGATGAGCGCAAGCAGTTGTTCGACAGCGATATTTTGCAAATTGCCGAGCAGGTGACCGGGCGGTATCTGGATGTCATTCCGCACTGTCTTCAGGCAATGGTCATGTTGGAGGTCGAATCGCATGTCTATACCTCGTCGGTCGTGCGGAGGCTGCGCGGGTTTACCAGCGTTCGCAATGTTTATGAAATCACCGGCGATTTCGATGTGAGCGCCTTTGTGGAGGCGGAAGACATGATGGCGTTGAACAATCTCATCGAGGAAATTCGCACCGTGCCGGGCGTGAAACGCACCGAGACGCGCATGGTGTTGAAGAAATATAACGGGAAATAACCCTGCGCCCTGAGCGAAGCGCCGAGCGACAGCGAGAAGCGCAGTCGAAGGGCGACTTTGTGGCAAGACCGCCCTTCGGCTACGGGATTCACAAAAAACGTTCAGCCCTCCGCTCAGGACCTATATCAAAGGAGACTTTATGGGAACTCTTATCGAAGAAATTTTCTCCCGCAGAGCGGGACGGCGCGTGCAGGCCGGTGAAATCATCCTGCTGGATGTGGATTACATCATGAGCCACGATAACACCACCCCGCTGGCAATCAAGGCGTTTCGGGAAATTGGTAAACCGATTTACGACAAGAATCGGATTGTGCTGCATCTCGACCATGCCTACCCGGCCCCGAACGTGATGGCAGCAGAAAATCACCGCAAAATCATCGATTTCGTCAAGGAGCAGGAACTTCCCCACCTGTTCACGCAGGGCGTTTGTCATCAGGTGATGCTGGAAGAGGGCTTCATCACCCCCGGGTCTATCGTCATCGGGGCCGATTCCCACTCCAACACTTACGGCGTGATGGGCGCGTTCGGCGCGGGACTTGGCTCGACCGAAATTGCCGTTGCGTGGGTGACGGGCAAATGTTGGTTCAAAGTGCCGGAGACGATTCGCATCGAACTGCGCGGGCAAACTCAGCCGGGAGTCTATGCCAAAGATGTGATGATTCACATTGCCGGGCTGCTCGGCATGGATGGCGCGACCTACCGCTCGGTGGAATTTGGCGGCGAGTATATCGAAAATCTGCCCATGCACGAACGCATTATTTTCCCGAATATGTCCACCGAAATCGGCGCCAAGTGCGGGCTGATTGCCGCCGACCAGGTGACGGTGGACTATTTGCTGAACGAAACGCCGTTGGGGAATGCGGGGGTGAGGGATTTTGAGAACCTCCAGCCGGTTAACCCCCGCTACGAGCGCGTGCTCGAAATTGACGTTTCCACGCTCACCCCGCAGGTGGCCTGCCACCCGGATGTGGATAACGTTAAGCCGCTGGAGCAGGTGGAGGGGTTGGAAGTTCACGAAGTTTACATCGGCACTTGCACCAACGCCCGCTACGAGGACCTGGAAATTGTGGCGAACATGCTGAAAGGCAAACGGGTCAATCCGCTGGTGCGCGTCATCGTCACTCCGGCCAGCCAGCGGATTTACAAGAAAGCCCTGCAAAACGGACTCATCGAAATGCTGATAGACGCCGGTTGTACGGTCACCGGCACGGGCTGTGGGGCGTGCATCGGGCGGCATGGCGGCATTCTGGCGCCGGGCGAGCGCGCTCTGACCACCATGAACCGCAACTTTGTCGGGCGCATGGGCAGCCCGCTGGCTGAAATTTACCTCGCCAGCCCGGCCACTGCCGCCGCCACCGCGCTGACGGGACGGATTACCGACCCGAGGAAAGTGCAGAATTCAGGGAATTGCTTACCCCTTACAGTACCAAACAGCATGGAAAGATAAAAGGATGAAATTGACCATCCAAATAAGCCGCTGTCCTTACATCCTTTCATCCTGTCAAACCGCTTGTATTTCGACAATGCCTTTGGGCAGGATGGGTGGGTAGTTACGAATTTAGCATGGTGAATGCGGAATGCTCCGTCATTCACCATTCACCATTCACCATCATTCATCATTTCGGAGGCCCTTATGGGAAAAGCCTGGACGTTTGGAGAAAACATGAACACCGACGAAATCATCCCCGGTCGGTTTAATATCACCATTGACCCGCTCCAGCTCGCCAAGAACGTCTTTTGCGAGGTCAAGCCGGAGTACGCCAAAAACGTCAAACCTGGCGACATCATCGTTGGCGGGCAGAACTTTGGCTGCGGCTCATCGCGCGAGCACGCGCCGATTGCCATCAAAGGCTCGCAGGCCAGGTGCATCATCGCGGCTTCGTTTGCGCGCATCTTCTTCCGCAACGCCATCAACATCGGTCTGCCCATTCTCGAATGCCCGGAAGCGGTCGAAGGCATCCGCGAGGGCGACGAGGTGGAGGTGGATTTATCCACCGGTCAGATTCATAACCTGACCACCGGCGCAGCGTTTCAGGCGCGCCCTCTGCCCGATTTCGTTCTGAAAATCGCCGAAGCGGGCGGGATTGTCAACTTTTTGAAGGAACACGACATTCAAGAATTGATGAATGCGGAATGATGAATGCTGAATTTTTTCATTCTGCATTCATCATTTTTCATTCTGGATTTCACTTATGCCCTACCAAATTACCCTCCTCCCCGGCGATGGCATTGGCCCGGAAGTCATCGCCGCTGCTGAAACGGTTTTGCGCGCCCTGCCGCTGGAATGGACTTTCACCCGCGCCGAAATCGGTTTGGGCGCGTATGAGCGGCTTGGCACGCCCCTGCCCGAGTCCACGCTGGAGGCGATTCGTCAGTCGGACGCGGCTTTGTTCGGGGCCGTGACCACCCCGCCAAACCTCCCCGGCTACTTTTCGCCGGTGGTGCGCATGCGCCAGGCGCTGGATTTATACGCCAACTTGCGCCCGAATCGCTCCCTGCCGCATCCCTCCTCCCGTCAGGGGATAGACCTGGTGATTGTCCGTGAGAACACCGAAGGGTTGTATTCCGGCCTTGAGCGGGTCGAGGACAACGGCAATCGCGCCATCACCGAGCGGGTCATCACCCGGCGCGGTTCGGAGCGCATCGTTCGCAAAGCCTTTGACCTGGCGCGTCAGACCGGGCGGACGCGAGTCCATCTCGTTCACAAAGCCAACATCCTGCGTCAGACGTGCGGCCTGTTTCGCCGCGTGGCGCTGGATGTGGCGGCAGCCTACCCGGACATCGAACTGGCTGAAATGCTGGTGGATACTTGCGCGATGGAGTTGATTCGCGCGCCGGAGCAGTTCCAGGTCATCGTCACCACCAATCTGTTTGGCGATATTTTGAGCGATGAAGCCTGTATGCTGGTTGGCGGGCTGGGCGTGGCGGCTTCTGGCAACATTGGCGCGGAGGCGGCGGTTTTCGAGCCGGTGCATGGTTCGGCCCCGCCGCTGGTTGGGACGGGCAAGGCCAACCCCACCGCCGCGTTTTTTGCCGCCGCTATGATGCTCGAATATCTCGGCGAAGCACAATCCGCCGTCCGCTTGCGGAACGCGGTCATTACCTGCATTGCCGCCGGGGAGACAACCCCCGACCTGGGCGGGACGCTGACCACGAGCGAAATGACGGAAGCGGTCAAATCCAGAATGATGAACTGAAAGCGAGGATGAACTCATGATTAAAGTCGGTTTTCTCTATACCCGCCTGCGCGTGGAGGAAAAATATCTGCTCGAGGAACTGGAAAAACGCCCGAGCGTGGAAGTCATCCGCATTAACGATGGGGAACGGTTTTTCGATATTTCCTGCCTGCCCGAAGCGGTGGATGTCTTGTTCGAGCGGTCTATCTCGTACTCGCGGGGAGTCTACATCTCCAAAATTTTTCAGGCGCACGGCGTGAAAGTGGTCAACCCCCCCGAAGTGGCCGAACGCTGCGGCGATAAATACGTCACCAGCCAGATTCTCGCCCGCGCCGGAATCCCCACCCCGAAGGTGTATATGGCCTTTGATGAAGAATCCGCGCTTCAGGCGGTGGAAGCGATGGGATACCCCTGCGTGCTGAAGCCGGTAGTCGGCTCGTGGGGGCGTCTGCTGGCGAAGGTGGAAAACCGCGCGATGGCCGAAGCGCTCATCGAGCATAAATCCGCTTTGGGCGTGCATCACCAGGTCTTTTACATCCAGGAATACATTCACAAGCCGGGACGCGACATCCGCGCCTTTGTGATTGGCGAAGAGCCGATTTGCGCCATCTATCGCGCTTCGGAAAATTGGATAACCAACACCGCGCGCGGCGGCGTGGCCTCCAATTGCCCGCTGACCCCCGAACTGAGCGACCTGTGCCGCCGGACGGCGCAGGCCATTGGCGGCGGCCTGCTGGCGATTGACGTGTTCGAGACGGATGACGGCCTGACCGTCAACGAAGTTAATCACACGATGGAGTTTCGCAACAGCATCGCTACCACGGGAGTCAACATCCCGGCGTTGATGGTGGACTATGTGATTGGTCAATGATGAATGCGGCCAACGATGGTTGCCGCGCAGGTGAGTGGAACATTAACAATCGAGTACGGAACGGGAGTTTGCGGGCTTTTGCTGGTAGAATTTTTGCCAGAAAGGAGCAAGACTTATGAAACTCTGGCAAAGAATCCTCCTGGCCGTGCTGGTGGCCTTCCTGGCGTTGAGCGTTGTTGCCCCCGCCTATGCGCGCGGCATGGATGACCCCTCGCCGCTGCCGGGCTGGCTGGCCTGGCTGCTGCAATGGGTAGGGCTGGCGCCTCCCGCGCCGGTCACGCCGACCCCAACCCTGTCCCCCACGCCTTCTGTGACCGAATACCGCATCAATTCGCTCGAAGCGCTGGAGGGCTTGCCCGCTCTGCTTCAACCGGGCAATCGTGTGCGGGCGTATGCCTCCGCTTCGGATGTGGAAGCGATGGTGAGCGCGTACCTTGCCACGCCCGGCGCGGCCAAAAACGGTCTGCTCAATGGCAAAGTGACCCTGCTGGATGGCGCGGTGAAGGTCGAAGGCGCGGTTTCGCGGGACTTCATCGAGAAACAGGGCGTTCCTGTCCTGGTGAATGGTGATGTGATTCCGGTCGAAGGGCAGGGCAGCATGCAGGCGGTGAATTGCATGCCGCAAATCAGCCTGACTTCGGTCAGCCTGGGCGGAATCTCTGTGCCGCTGACCGATTTGCTGGCGCAATTGCTTAACGAGGCGCTGCGCGAGGAATGGCCGGGCGAAATCTGCCTGGAAAGCGTGACGATTGCCTCGCAGGAAATCAGCGCGCAGGGCTATCGAAAGTAAACTTTAACCGTTCAATCACCGAAATTTATGCCTGAAAACCATTGACAGATTTCGTTTCGCTGGTAGAATACCGCCCAATATGTTCACAAAGTCGTTCCCGCGTTCCCGTCGTCCGTACCCGCTTCTCTCCGAGAAGGACGGGTTTTTGTGTTTTCGGATGACGCAGTAAGCGCGTAAGTGAGCGCGCAGGTCAACCCAAACCGCCCTCCTTCTTGGAGGGCGGTTTTTTGTTACATATTCCCCTCACCCTCACCCTCTCCCAAAGGGAGAGGGAATACCGAACAGGAGAACCCATGTCCAAACCAAAACCGTCCGTCCAGAAAGTCGTCCTCGCCTACTCCGGTGGGCTGGACACATCCGTGATAGTCCCGTGGTTGAAGGAAAACTACGGCTGTGAAGTGGTCTGCTTTTGCGCCAATGTGGGCCAGGGCGATGAAGACATGACCAAACTGGAGCAAAAGGCGCTCAACAGCGGCGCGAGCCAGTTCGTGATGCACGATATGCGCGAGGAGTTCGCCGCCGAGTACCTGTTCCCGATGCTCAAATCGGGCGCGGTGTACGAACACAAGTACCTGCTCGGCACCTCCGTTGCCCGCCCGCTGATTGCCAAGCACCTTGTGGATGTGGCGCACGAAGTCGGCGCGGATGCGGTGGCGCATGGCGCAACCGGCAAGGGCAATGACCAGGTGCGCTTCGAGTTGACCGTGATGGCGCTTGACCCGCGCCTGAAGATTATCGCCCCCTGGCGCGAGTGGGATATCCGCTCCCGCGAGGATGCGATTGCCTATGCCGCCAAACACAACGTGCCCGTGACTGCGACCGTCAAATCCATTTACAGCCGCGATTCAAACCTGTGGCACCTCTCGCACGAAGGCGGCCTGCTCGAAGACCCCTGGAACGAGCCGGAAGAGAGCATGTACCAGATTTCCACCTCGCCCGAGAACGCGCCGGATGAACCCGCTTACGTTGAAATCGAGTTTGAGAGCGGCGAACCGGTAGCGGTGAATGGCGAAAAACTCAGCCCGGCCAAACTCATCGAACGGCTGAACGCCATTGGCGGGGCGCACGGCATTGGGCGGGTGGATTTGGTCGAAAACCGTCTGGTCGGCATGAAATCGCATGGCGTGTACGAAACCCCCGGCGGCACGATTCTGCTCTATGCCCACCGCGAACTTGAATCGCTCGTCCTTGACCATGAAACCCTGGCTTTCAAACAGATGGTGGCGGTCAAATATGCTGACCTGACCTATAACGGCCTGTGGTTTACGCCCCTGCGCGAGGCGCTGGATGCTTTCGTCAACGCCACGCAAGGCCCGGTCACCGGCACGGTGCGGCTGAAACTCTACAAGGGCAACATCATCAGCGCCGGGCGCAAGAGCAAGTTCAGCCTGTACCGCGAGGATTTCGCCACCTTTGGGCAGGAAGATGTCTATGACCAGAGCCTGGCCGAGGGCTTTATCCGGCTGTATGGCCTGTCGCTCAAAGTCCGCGCCCTGAACGGCCTGCCGGTGGCCGGGATGAATTTGCCCAAGCCGGATTATTCGAAGTTCAAGAGAGACTAGCAGGCGCTGAGCGGAGCGCAGCGTAGTCGAAGCGCCGGTAACTGCCCTTCGGCTACGGCCTTCGACAGGCTCAGGCCTGCGCTCAGGTTGAAAAGGAGCACCCATGACCCTTTGGAGTGGACGATTTACCGGCAAATTAGATGCCGCTGCGTGGCTGTTGAACACCTCCCTGCCGTTTGACCAGCGCCTGGCGGCGCAGGATGTGCGCGGTTCGATGGCCTGGGCGGGCGGGCTGTTCAAAGCGGGCTTGCTGACCGAGGCGGAACATGCCGCCATCTTGAGTGGCCTGAATCAGATTGCCGGTGAATTTGCCCAAAACACATTCACTTTCCACGAATCGGACGAGGATATTCACACGGCGGTCGAGCGGCGGCTGGGAGAACTGATTGGCGCAACAGCGGGCAAACTGCACACCGGGCGCAGCCGCAATGACCAGGTGGCGACCGATTTTCGGCTGTGGATGCTGGATGCGATTGAGCAGTTAAATTCTGCAATCTGCATTCTGCAATCTGCATTGTTGAATCTGGCTGAAAAACACACCACCACGCTGATGCCGGGTTACACCCACCTGCAGCGCGCCCAACCTATCACGCTGGCGCACTGGCTGCTTGGTCACTTCTGGCCGCTGGAGCGCGATAAAGACCGCCTGAACGACCTGCGCGACCGGGTGGCCGTTTTGCCGCTCGGCTGCGGCGCGCTGGCGGGAACGGCGTTCGAGATTGACCGCGAAGCCTTGACGATGGCGCTCGACTTCGACAGCCCCGCCCAAAACAGCCTGGATGCCGTCTCTGACCGCGATTTTGCCGCCGAATTCCTGTTCTGCGCCGCGATGATGGGTGTTCACCTGAGCAGGTTGAGCGAGCAGATGGTCTTGTTTACCACCGCCGAGTTTGGTTTTTTTGAACTGTCGGATTCTTATTCGACCGGCTCCAGCCTGATGCCGCAAAAGAAAAATCCCGACCTGTTCGAACTCTCGCGCGGCAAAGCCGGAACGCTGCTTGGCCTGCTGACCGGGATGCTGGCGACGCTCAAAGGGCTGCCCTCCACTTACGACAAGGATTTGCAGGAGGACAAAGTCCCCGTTTTTCAGGCTTTCGATACGCTGACGTTGATTCTGCCCGTGCTGGCGGGCGCTCTCGAAACGATGACCGTGCGGCCCGAAAAAATGTTGGCGGCGATTGACTCAGCGATGCTGGCAACCGATTTGGCGGATTATCTCGTCCGCAAGGGTGTTCCTTTCAGGGAGGCACATGCCGCGGCGGGCAAATCTGTTCGGGTGGCGGCAGAGAAGGGTATCAGCCTGGAGAAGCTCTCGTTAAACGAGATGCAGGCTTTCGGGTTGTTTGAATCCGATGTGTACCAGGTTTTCGACCCGATGGAATCCGTTAAACGGCGGAATGCGACGGGGGGAACATCTCCCGATTCCGTAAAAAAGCAGATTGCGAAAGCAAAAGAAGTTATCAATCATCCGTAATCCATTCACAAAAGGAGAAAAAATCATGAACACCGTTGTTTGCCCCGAATGCGAAGCCGAAATCAGCCTCGAAGCGAATGCCGAGGTGGGCGAAATCATCGTCTGCCCCGATTGCGGCGTGGATTTGGAAGTGACCGCGCTCAACCCCGCCGCGGTGGAACTGGCCCCGATGGAGCAGGAAGATTGGGGAGAGTAAAGCCAATGCAGAGTTCAGAATGATGAATGCGGAATTCATCATTCCGCATTCATCATTTCTCTGGAGTTGCTATGCAAAAACGACTACGAATTGGCGTTCTCTACTCCCGTGTGCGGGTGGAGGAGAAGTGGATTTTTGGCGCGATGGAGAAGCGCGGCATTGATTATGAGCGGCTGGATGACCGGGCGATTTCGTTTGACCTGGAGAACCCCGCTCCCTGGCGCGCCTTCGATGCCGTGCTGGAGCGCAGTATCAGTTATACGAGCGGGCTGTATGCGCTGCGGATGCTGAATGCGTTTGGCGTGCCAACGGTGAATACGGCGGCGGTGGCGGAAATTTGCGGCGATAAGTTGACTACCTCGGCGATGCTGGCAAAAGCCGGGCTGCCGCAGCCGCACAATGCGACGGCCTTCACCCCCGAAGCGGCGCTGGAGGCGATTGAAGCCTTTGGCTATCCGGTGGTGCTGAAGCCGGTGGTTGGGTCGTGGGGGCGTTTGCTTGCCAAAATCAACGACCGCGACGCGGCGGAGGCGGTGCTGGAGCATAAGGCCACGCTGGGGTCGGTGCAGCATTCGGTTTTTTACATTCAGGAATACATCGAGAAGCCGGGGCGCGATATTCGCGCGATTGTGATTGGCGACCGGGTGCTGACGGCCATGTACCGCAAGTCGGAGCATTGGATTACCAACACGGCGCGCGGCGGCGAGGGCGAACTTTGCCCGATTACGCCGGAAATTGAAGACCTGTGCCTGCGGGCAACGGCGGCAGTGGGCGGCGGTGTGCTGGCGGTGGATTTGATTGAACACCCGGAACGCGGCTATCTGGTCAACGAAATCAATCATACGATGGAATTCCACACCATGCAGCCCGTCAGCGGGATTGATATTGCGGATGAGATTGTGGCGTATGTGATGGGAGTGGCGAGTGAGCAGTGAACAGTGAGCAGTGAGCAGTGAACAGTGAACAGTGAACAGTGTGGGTGACTGATAACTGATAACTGATAACTGACAACTGATAACTGACAACTGACAACTGACAACTGAAACAGGAGCAATTATTCTTATGACTACAACCGTTTCTATCATCGGCGGTTCGGGGTATGGCGGCGGGGAGTTGCTGCGGCTGTTGCTGGGCCACCCGAACGTGGAAGTGAAGCAAGTGACCTCGCGCTCGCATTTGGGCGAATATGTTTATCAGGTTCACCCCAATTTGCGGAAGCGCACGCAACTCAAGTTCAGCGACCCGGCGCAACTTGAACCGGTGGATGTTCTCTTTCTGGCTTTGCCGCACGGCCAAGCGCAGAAGCGAATCGACGAGTACGACGCGCTGGCGGGCAGAATCATCGACCTTTCGGCGGATTTCCGGCTGAAAGACCCTGCCGATTACCAGAAGTGGTACGGCGAGCCGCATGCCGCGCCGGGCTGGCTGGGGAAATTCGTCTATGGCTTGCCGGAACTGCATCGCGCCGAAATGGCCGGGGCGAAGTACATCAGCGGGGTGGGGTGTAATGCCACTGCCACCAACCTGGCGCTTCTGCCGCTGGCGAAAGCCGGGCTGATTGACCTGGAACAGCCGATTTTCGTCGAAATCAAGGTCGGCTCGTCCGAAAGCGGCGCGGAGGGGAATGCCGGTTCACATCATGCCGAGCGCGCCAATGTCATCCGCACGTTTTCGGCCTTTGGGCATCGTCACACGGCGGAGGTGATTCAGGAATTGGGCCTGACGAACGTTTCGCTGACGATGACTGCTGTGGACCTGGTGCGCGGCGTGCTGGCAACCGCTCACGCGAAGGTCAGGCCGGGCGTGGCAAATAAAGACCTGTGGAAGGCGTATCGCGCCGCCGCGAACGAAAATCCGTTCATCCGTATCGTCAAGGAACAGCGCGGCATTTACCGCGTACCGGAGCCGAAAATTGTGGCTGGCTCGAACTACGCTGATATTGGCTTTGAGTTGGACGAATCCAACGGGCATGTGGTCTCGATTTGTGCGATAGATAACCTGATGAAAGGCGCATCCGGCACGGCGGTGCAGTGTCTCAACCTGATGATGGGCTGGGAGGAAACGCTGGGGCTGGAGTTTGCGGGCCTTCATCCAATATAAAAGCCCTGAGCGGAACGAAGTGAAGTCGAAGGGCGATTTTTGGGAAATAGTTTTTATCTTGTGCTTGTCCTTCGGCAGCGCTTGCCTGTTGGCTCGCTCCGCTCAGGACAAAATCTGGAGAATTAAATGATGCAAACAATCACCGTGGTCAAACTTGGCGGCACGGAAGGCGTGGATTTTTCCGCCATTTGCCAGGATGCCGCCGCATTACTCAAGGCCGGGCAGCGACTGGTCTTCGTGCATGGCGGCTCGGCGGAGGCGAATGCGCTGGGCGAGGCGCTTGGCGCGCCGCCCAAGTTCATCACTTCGCCATCGGGGTACACGTCTCGCTACACCGACCGCAAAACGCTGGAGATTTTCCTGATGGCGGTCAACGGCAAGGTCAATTCCCTGCTCACCGAGCAGTTGCAAATGCTGGGCGTCAATGCCTTTGGCCTGTGCGGCCTGGATGGGCGGCTGATGGTGGCCGAGCGCAAAGAGTCAATTCAGAGCGTGGAAAACGGCAAGCGCAAAATCATTCGGGATGATTACACGGGGAAGATAGAAACCGTTAATCGTGATTTGTTAATGGTTTTGCTGAATGGCGGCTATTTGCCAGTGATTGCGCCGGTGGCGGTCAGCCACAAGGGTGAGGCGCTGAATGTGGATGCCGACCGCGCCGCCGCGATGGTCGCTGCTGCGCTGAACGCGGAGACGCTGATTCTGTTGACTGCTGTTCCGGGCCTGATGGAACGCTTCCCGGATGAATCTACCGTGATTTCGCATTTGCCACAGGCCAAACTATCCGCCGCGCTGGAGATGGCGCAGGGCCGGATGAAGAAGAAGGTGCTGGGGGCCGAGGAAGCCCTGCAAGGCGGGGTTGGCAAAGTCATCATTGCCGATGGGCGGGTGGAAGCGCCGATTTCCAACGCCATATCAGGAAAGGGAACAGTGATTGAATGATAAGTGATGAATTGATGAAGTTATCCTGCCAACAGAAATTCATCATTCAACATTTTCCCTTCTGCATTTTGCTGCGTTGTCTATACATTATGCTATAATCGCCGGAATTTATTTTGGCGCCGGTTTGGAGCAGGTGACAGCCTGCGGCGCGTGTGATGGATGATTTTGGGCGTCTGGTTTTGCCGGACGCTTTGCTAAACAGGAGGAAGACTATGAACCGAAAACAGGAGGAGCCTTTTCGTCAGGGGTTGTATTGCCCGGAATTCGAGCATGATGCCTGTGGCGTGGGGTTTGTGGTTAACATCAATGGGCAAAAATCTCGCCGTATTCTCGAACAGGCGCTGACGGTGCTGGAAAGTCTCACCCATCGCGGGGCGCGCGGCGCGGAGCCGAACACTGGCGATGGGGCCGGAGTTCTCGTGCAGCTGCCGCACGCGTTTTTGCAGCGCAAGGCGCAGCGGCACGGGTTTTCCCTGCCAGAGCCAGGCTGGTACGGGGTGGGAATGGTCTTTTTGCCGCCCGACCCGAACCAGCGGCGCGCTATCGAAGTTCGCTTTGAGAATATTGTTGCTTCCGAAGGGCAGCGTTTCATCGGTTGGCGCACGGTCAAGACCAACAACGCCGGGTTGGGCGCTTCGGCCTTGCGCGCCGAGCCAAAGATGCGCCTGGCGTTTATCGAGCGCAGTCCGCGCTTACAGGATGAAATGGCCTTTGAGCGCAAACTGTACATCATCCGCCGCCGCGCTGAAAAGGAAATCCGCTTTGGCGGCGCGTTCGAGGGCGGCAAATATTTCTATATTGCCAGTTTGTCGTACAAGACGCTGGTGTATAAGGGAATGCTGGTCTCGGACCAACTGCGCGGCTATTTCCCCGACCTTTCGGAGCCGGATTTTGAGAGCGCGCTGGCAGTGGTTCACTCGCGCTTCAGCACCAACACCTTCCCCAGTTGGGAGCGGGCGCACCCCTATCGGTATATTTCTCACAATGGCGAAATCAACACCCTGCGCGGCAATGTCAACTGGCTGCGGGCGCAAGAAAACTGGCTGGAGTCTTCCGTATTTGGCGGTGAATTTAAGAAAGTTTTGCCCATCCTTCAGCCGGATGGCAGTGATACGGCCATGTTCGACAACTATGTCGAATTACTCACGCTGGCCGGGCGGCCTCTGCCGCATGTGATGGCGATGATGATTCCCGAACCCTGGTCGAAGCACGAGAGCATGTCCGACTCGAAACGCGCCTTCTACGAGTTCCACGCCAACTTGCAGGAACCCTGGGATGGCCCCGCCGCGATGGTCTTCACCGACGGCGTGATGGTGGGCGCTTCGCTCGACCGCAATGGTCTGCGCCCGGCGCGCTATTACGTCACCAAAGATGGTCAGGTGATTCTGGCATCGGAAGTGGGCGTGCTGGAGATTCCGCCGGAAAATGTGGCTTACAAAAACCGCCTCAAGCCGGGCCGCATGTTCCTGATTGATACTGCCGAAGGGCGAATCGTCAGCGATGAAGAAATCAAGACCAGACTGGCTTCGGCGCATCCCTACCGCGACTGGCTGAACAAGTATCAGATTTCGCTGGAAGAAATTCCCAAGCCCAGGCCAGAACTCGTGCCGCAATCCGACTGCTCGACCCTGACTCAGCGGCTGAGCGCCTTCGGCTATACCGATGAAGACCTGAACCTGATTCTGACCCCGATGGCGCGGGATGGCGTGGAACCGATTGGCTCGATGGGCAATGACGCCGCCCTGGCGGTGCTTTCCGAAAAGCCCAAACTGCTCTACAACTACTTCAAGCAGTTGTTCGCGCAAGTCACCAACCCGCCAATTGACTCGGTTCGGGAGGAACTGGTCACATCTACGGAAGTCATGGTTGGTGCGGAGAGCAACATTCTGGAGCCTGCTCCGCAGAGCTGCCACCAGATTCGGCTGGAGTTCCCCCTGCTAAAGAACGAGGACATGGCGAAGATTTATCACAGCAAAATCCCCGGTTTTGCGGTGATGAGACTGCCGATTCTCTTCCCGGCGGGTTCGGGTGGGGCCGGGTTGGAGCAGGCGATGGAAGAACTCTTCCAGGCCGCCGATTCGGCCATTGCGCGCGGTTTCAACCTGCTGGTGCTTTCAGACCGCGATATGGACAAAGACCATGTTCCCATTCCGGCGCTGCTAGCGGTGGCCGGGCTTCATCATCACCTGGTGCGGCAGGGCAAGCGCACGCAAGTTGGCCTGGTGTTGGAAAGCGGCGAACCGCGCGAAGTGCATCACTTCGCTGCGCTCATCGGGTACGGGGCCACCGTCATCAACCCGTATCTGGCCTACGAGGCCATTGAGCATTTGGTCGAGCAGGGCTTCCTGAATGGCATGGATAAGAAACAGGCCATCAAGAACTTCTTGAAGGCTGCCACGAAAGGCATCGTCAAGACCATCTCCAAGATGGGCATTTCGACCATTCAGAGTTATTGCGGCGCGCAGATTTTCGAGGCCCTGGGCATTCATCAGAGCGTGATTGATAAATACTTTACCTGGACTCCCTCGCGCATTGGCGGCATTGACATTGAAATCATCGCCCGCGAGGCCGAAATGCGCCATAAACAGGGCTACGCCGCGCGGCGCGTTTACACCAACACCCTGCCAACCAGCGGCGAATATCAGTGGCGCAGCGATGGCGAATACCATCTGTTCAACCCGCTCACCATCCACAAACTGCAAAAAGCTGTTCGCGTGGGCAGTTACAGCGAGTTCAAAGAGTATTCCGCTCTTATCAACGCGGAAGAAGCAAAGAAAGGCACGTTGCGTGCCCTGCTGGAGTTCAAAGACCTGGAGCGGGCGATTCCGCTGGAAGAAGTGGAGCCGGTCGAATCCATCATGCGCCGCTTTAAGACCGGCGCGATGAGTTACGGCTCGATTAGCAAGGAAGCGCACGAAACTCTGGCAATCGCCATGAACCGCATCGGCGGCAAGAGCAACACCGGCGAGGGCGGCGAAGACCCGGCGCGTTACATTCCCCTGCCCAACGGCGACTCGAAAAACAGCGCCATCAAGCAGGTGGCCTCGGCGCGTTTTGGCGTTACCAGCGAATACCTGGTTCATGCAAAAGAGTTGCAAATCAAAATTGCGCAAGGCGCCAAGCCCGGCGAGGGCGGCCAGTTGCCGGGGCGCAAGGTCTATCCCTGGATTGCGAAAGTGCGCCACTCCACGCCCGGCGTGGGGCTGATTTCGCCGCCGCCGCACCACGATATTTACTCCATCGAAGACCTGGCGCAATTGATTCATGACCTGAAGAACGCCAACCCCGAAGCCCGAATCAGCGTCAAACTGGTTTCGGAGGTGGGAGTCGGCACGATTGCGGCAGGAGTTGCCAAAGCGCGCGCCGATGTCGTCCTGATTAGCGGACACGATGGCGGCACGGGCGCTTCGCCCTTCAGCAGCATCAAGCACGCTGGCCTGCCCTGGGAACTCGGCCTGGCCGAAACGCACCAGACCTTGCTGATGAACAACCTGCGCGACCGGATTGTGGTCGAAACCGATGGACAACTTAAGACCGGGCGCGATGTGGTGATTGCCGCCCTGCTCGGCGCGGAAGAATTCGGCTTTGCCACTGCCCCGCTGGTGGCGCTGGGCTGCGTGATGATGCGCGTCTGTCATCTGGATACCTGCCCCACCGGAATCGCTACCCAAAACCCGGAACTGCGCCGCAACTTCAAGGGCGAGCCGGAGCATGTGGTCAACTTCATGCGCTTCATCGCCAGCGAAATGCGCGAAATCATGGCGCAACTGGGCTTCCGCTCGGTGGAGGAGATGGTCGGGCATTCCGAGGTGCTTCAGGTGAAGCAATCTGCTTTGCACTGGAAATCGAAAGGGCTGGATTTCTCCAACCTGCTCTATCAGCCGGATGTGGTGGATACCCTGTCCACCCAAACCTGCCGCATGAAGCAGAATCACGAACTGGAGAAGACGCTGGACGCCACCGTGCTGCTGGAAACGTGCAAACCCGCGCTCGAACATGGCCAGCCTGTGCGGGCGGAACTTCTCATCCGCAACATTCACCGCTCGGTCGGCGCGCGGCTGGGCAGCGAGGTGACGCGCAAATATGGCGCTTCTGGCTTGCCGGAAGATACCATCCGCCTGACCTTCAAGGGGGCGGCAGGACAGAGTTTTGGAGCGTTCCTGCCCAAAGGTATCACCCTGCGGCTGGAGGGCGATGCCAACGATTACGTTGGCAAGGGGCTTTCGGGCGGCAAAATCATCGTTTATCCCCCAGCGGCTTCCACTTTTGTCCCTGAAGAGAATACCATCATCGGCAATGTCGCGTTTTATGGCGCGACAAGCGGCGAGGCGTACATTCGCGGGCGCGCCGGCGAACGCTTCTGTGTTCGTAACGGCGGGATGACGGCAGTGGTGGAGGGCGTGGGCGACCATGGCTGCGAGTACATGACTGGCGGGCGCGTGGTGGTGCTGGGACGCACCGGGCGCAATTTCGCAGCGGGCATGTCTGGCGGTATTGCCTACGTCTTCGATGAGCGCGGCGAATTCCCTGGCCGCTGCAACAAGGAAATGGTCAGTTTGCAGGAATTGGACGACCCCGAAGAAGCCGCCTTGGTGCGCGGGCTGCTGGAACGCCACCTGGAGGCCACTGGCAGCGACTACGCCCGCCGCATCTTGCTGGATTGGGAGCGCAGCCGCGTGAAGTTCGTCTGCGTCATGCCGCATGATTACGCTCGCATGATGAATTTGCTCAAGGAAATGGAACGCGCCGGGTTGAGCGGCGAAGAAGCCGTGATGGCGGCCTTTGAAGCCAACAGCCGCGATGTGGCGCGGGTGAGTGGAAATTAGGAGTATCGTATGGGTAAACCAACCGGTTTTATCGAATACGCGCGGGAGACTCCCGCTGACCGTCCGCCGGAAGAGCGGATTCACGACTGGAACGAGTTCCACCTGCCGATGGCGGAAGAGAAACTTCAGGTGCAGGCGGCGCGCTGCATGAATTGCGGCATTCCGTTCTGTCACACCGGCACGCTCATCAGCGGCATGGCAGCAGGATGCCCCATCCATAACTTGATTCCTGAATGGAATGACCTGGTGTATCGTGGTCTGTGGCGGCAGGCGCTGGAAAGCCTGCTGAAGACCAATAACTTCCCGGAGTTCACCGGGCGGGTGTGTCCCGCTCCGTGTGAAGGCTCCTGCACGGTCGGAATCAATGCTCCGGCGGTGACTATCAAGTCCATCGAACACGCCATCATCGAAAAAGGCTTCGAGGAAGGCTGGATTACTCCCACCCCGCCCGCCGTCCGCACTGGCAAGCGGGTGGCGGTGGTGGGTTCTGGCCCGGCGGGGCTGGCCTGCGCCGACCAGTTGAACAAAGCCGGGCATTGGGTGACGGTCTTTGAGCGCGCCGACCGAATCGGTGGGCTGCTGCAATATGGCATTCCCAATATGAAATTGGATAAAAACATCGTCCGCCGCCGGGTGGATTTGATGGCCGCCGAGGGCATTCAGTTCGTTACCAACATCGAAATCGGCAAGACCTACCCCGCCGAAAAGCTGCTTCAGGAGTTCGATGCGGTGGTGCTGGCCTGCGGCGCGACTAAGCCGCGCGACCTGAACATCGAAGGCCGTCAGCTCAAGGGCATTCACTTTGCGGTAGAGTTCCTTCACGCCAACACCCGCCGCCTGCACGACCAGCATTACGGCGGGGCGCAGAGTTGGGGCGCGTTCGTCTATCCCTACATCTCCGCTGAAGGCAAGGATGTGATTGTCATCGGTGGCGGCGATACCGGCACCGATTGCGTTGGCACGTCCCTGCGGCAGGGCTGCAAGAGCGTGACTCAGCTCGAAATTCTGCCGCGCCCGCCCGAAACCCGTCAGCCCAACAATCCCTGGCCCGAATGGCCGAAGGTGTACATGCTGGATTACGGACAGGAAGAATATGCCGCGCTGCATGGCCGCGACCCGCGTGACTACCTGGTGACGGCCAAACGCTTCCTGGATGATGGCAACGGTCAGGTGACCGGAATTGAAACCGTGCGGGTGGAATGGAGCAAGGACGAGAGTGGGCGTTTTGTCCCGCGTGAGATTCCCGGCAGTGAGCAGGTGCGCCCGGCGCAACTGGTTCTGCTGGCGATGGGTTTTCTCGGCCCGGAAGATACCCTTCCGCAGGCGCTGGGGTTGGAGCGTGACGCCCGCAGCAACGTCAAAGCCGAATATGATAAATTCGCCACCAACATTCCGGGTGTTTTTGCGGCGGGCGATATGCGGCGCGGGCAAAGCCTGGTGGTGTGGGCCATCCATGAAGGACGCGGCGCGGCGCGTGAGTGCGACCGCTACCTGATGGGCGAAACCAGCCTGCCGTGAATGGAATGCGGAATGAAGAATGATGAATGCAGTATGAATGCTACCCTGGTTCTTGAAGATGGCGCGATTTTGCATGGTCAGGCTTTTGGGGCTGAAACGGATGCGGTGTTTGAACTGGTCTTTAATACCAGCATGACCGGCTACCAGGAGATTTTGACCGACCCCTCGTATCGCGGGCAGGGCGTCTTATTCACCGTCTCGCACATCGGCAACGTGGGCATCAACCTGGAGGATGACGAATCAGCCCATCCGCAGGTCTCGGCGGCGGTGATTCGCTCTCTCAGCCCGGTCGTCTCCAACTGGCGCGCAACCCTGCCGCTTTCCGATTGGCTGGCGCGGCACGGCGTGCCGGGCATCAGCGGCGTGGATACGCGCTTTCTCACCCGCAAACTGCGCGATGGCGGCACGCAAAAAGCCGCGCTTTCTACCCAGGGCACGCCGCCCGAAACCCTGCTCCAGATGACGCGCAACTGGCCGGGGCTGGATGGGCGCGATATGGTGCGGGAAGTTACCTGCCCGGAGTCGTATCATTGGCAGGATGATGCCGGGAGCAAATGGGTAGAACCAGTCACCAGTCATCAGTTATCAGTGAGCAGGCAACCATTGTCCATCGTGGCGTATGATTTTGGGGTTAAAGAGAACATCCTGCGGCATCTGGCGAGTTATGGCGCGAATTTGACCGTCGTCCCTGCCGATACGCCTGCCCGCGAAGTGCTGGCGATGAAGCCGGATGGCGTCTTTCTCTCCAACGGCCCTGGTGACCCGGCGGGCTTGCCCTACGCGGTAGAGGCCGTACGTGAACTCATCGAAAGCGGCGCGCCGCTGTTTGGGATTTGTCTCGGCCACCAGTTGATTGGCCGCGCCCTGGGGGCGGAAACCTACCGGCTCAAGTTCGGTCATCATGGCGGGAATCACCCCGTTCAGCGGCTTGCGGATGGCAAAGTGCTGATTACCGCCCAGAATCACAACTACTGCGTCCGCCCGGGCGATTTGAACCCGGATGAAGTGGAAATGACCTATAAGAGTCTGAACGATGATTCGCTGGAAGGCCTGCGGATGAAGCACAAACCCGTCATCAGCGTCCAATTCCACCCCGAAGCCGCGCCCGGCCCGCATGATGGGCATGATATTTTCGCGGAATTCTTTGGAATGATGAAGGCGGAATGATGAAAACCCTCCTCGTCCCCGGCTCCGGCCCCATCGTCATCGGTCAGGCAGCAGAATTTGATTACTCCGGCACGCAGGCCGTTAAGGTCTTGCGGAAGGAAGGCTGCCGGGTGGTGCTGGTCAACTCCAACCCTGCCACCATCATGACCGACCCTGAAATTGCCGATGCGACCTACATCGAACCGCTTACGCCCGAAGCGCTGGAAGTCATCATCGCGCGGGAACGCCCCGATGCCATGCTCCCCACCGTCGGCGGGCAGACCGGCCTGAACCTGGCGCTGGCGCTCTCGAAGAACGGCGTGCTGCAAAAATACGGCGTGCAACTCATTGGCGCGCGGCTGGAGGCCATCGAAGCCGCCGAAGACCGCTTCCTGTTCCGCGAGACCATGATTCGGCACGGAATCCCCGTTCCGCGCGGCGGGGCGGCCTATTCGCTGGAAGAAGCCCAAAAACTGACCGAACAGACCGGCTTCCCCGTCCTCGTTCGTGCCTCGTTCGCGTTGGGGGGCAGCGGCGCTTCGTGGGTGCATGACCCCGCCGATTTGCCGGAAGCCGTCCGCAAAGCCATCGCCGAATCACCCATCGGCCAGGCCTGGCTGGAAGAAGCCCTGCTCGGCTGGAAGGAATACGAACTCGAAGTGATGCGCGACCGCGCCGATAACTTCGTGGTGGTCTGCACCATCGAAAACCTCGACCCGATGGGCGTCCACACCGGCGACAGCATTACCGTGGCCCCGGCGCAAACGCTCACCGACCGCGAATACCAGGTCTTGCGTGATTTGGCGCGGCGCGTGCTGCGGGCTGTGGGCGTGGAGACGGGCGGCTCCAACGTGCAGTTTGCCGTCAACCCGCGTGATGGGCGCGTGGTGGTGATTGAGATGAACCCGCGCGTCAGCCGCTCCTCGGCGCTGGCGAGCAAGGCCACCGGCTTCCCAATTGCCAAAATCGCCGCGCTGGTGGCAGTGGGTCATACCCTCGATGAAATCACCAACGACATCACCGGGCAGACCAAAGCCTCCTTTGAGCCTTCGCTGGATTATGTGGTGGTCAAAATTCCGCGCTGGGCGTTCGAGAAGTTCCCCGGTGTGGAGCCGGTGCTGGGCGCGCAGATGAAATCGGTCGGCGAGGTGATGTCCATCGGGCGCACCTTCCCCGAAGCGTTGAACAAGGCGATTCAGTCATTGGAAATTGGAGTGGACGCGCTGGATGGCAGCGGCCCGAACAAGCCCGCTCCAACCACTCCGGAGACGCTCGATGCGCTCAAACTCCCCACCGCGGACCGGCTGTTTCGCGTCTATCGCGCCATCCGGCAGGGGATGAATTTGACAGACATCAGCCGCGTGACGGGGTATGACCTGTGGTTCCTGGCGCAGATGAAGGAAATTCAGAATGTAGAATGCAGAATGATGAACGCAGATTTTGGAGCGCCAAATCAGGAGTTGCAGACGATTTTACGCGCCGCCAAGCAGATGGGTTTTGCCGATTCGCATATCGCCCGTCTCCTGCCTTCATCATTCATCACTCATCATTCATCCTTCGATGTGCGCCGCTTGCGCCAATCGCTTGGCATCTCCCCCACCTTTCAGCGCGTGGATACCTGCGCCGCCGAGTTCGAGGCCCAAACGCCCTATCTCTACAGCGCCTACGAACTGGCCGATGAAGCCAACCCCACCGACCGCCGTAAAATCCTGATTCTGGGCGGTGGGCCGAACCGCATCGGGCAGGGAATCGAGTTCGATTACTGCTGCTGCCAGGCTGCGTTTGCGCTCTCGAAGATGGGCTTTGAGACCCTGATGTATAACTGCAACCCCGAAACGGTGTCAACGGATTATGACACGGCAGACCGCTTGTATTTTGAGCCGCTCACGCTGGAGCATGTTCTAAACGTCATCGAGCGCGAACAGCCGGAGGGCGTTATCGCGCAATTTGGTGGGCAGACTCCGCTCAACCTGGCGGCGGGATTGAAAGCGGCAGGTGTGAACATCCTCGGCACCTCCCCCGAAGCCATCTGGCTGGCCGAAGACCGCGAGGCGTTTTCGGAACTGCTCTCGAAACTGGATATTCCCCAGCCGGAACATGGAATCGCCCGTTCGGTGGAAGAAGCCCGCGAAGTGGCCGCCCGAATCGGGTATCCGGTTCTCGTCCGGCCCTCGTTTGTGCTGGGCGGGCGGGCGATGGCGCTGGTGGAGAGCGAAGCCCAACTGGCGGGGTTCATCCAGCAGGCAATGGACGCCGCGCCCGGCCAGCCGATTTTGATTGACCGCTTTCTGGAAGATGCCTTCGAGGTGGATGTGGATGCGCTCTGCGATGGCGAGCGGGTGGTGATTGGCGCCATCATGCAGCACATCGAAGAAGCGGGCGTGCATTCGGGCGATGCGGCCTGCGTCCTGCCGCCGTACAAGGTCAGCGCGTATTACCTGGAGATGATGCGCGAGTACACGGCGCAACTGGGGCTGGCGCTGGGCGTGCGCGGGCTGATGAACGTGCAGTTTGCGCTGAAGGATGATGTGGTGTACGTGCTGGAAGTCAACCCGCGCGCCTCGCGCACCGTGCCGTATGCCAGCAAAGCCACCGGCCTGAACCTGGCCTACCTGGCCGCGCAGGTGATGGCCGGGAAAACGCTGGCTGAACTGGGCGTGACCGAAGAACCGCGCGTGGATGGGTTCTTTGTCAAGGAGGCGGTGCTGCCCTTCAAGAAACTGCCTGGCTCCAGCGTGCTGCTGGGGCCGGAGATGCGCTCCACCGGCGAGGTGATGGGACATGCCGCGCACTTCGGCCATGCCTTTGCCAAATCGCAGATTGCCGCCGGAATGCCTCTGCCGTTGGAGGGGGCGGCGCTCATCAGCGTCAACGATTACGATAAGAGCGCGGCGCTCAAAATTGCCCGTGACCTGCACCGGATGGGTTTCCGTTTGTATGCAACGGCTGGCACAGCGGAGTTTTTCCGCAAAGTCGGTTTGCCGGTGGAAACAGTGCGCAAATTTGCGGAGGGTTCGCCCCATACCGTTGACCTGATTCGGAGCGGGCGGGTGCAACTGGTGCTGAATACCCCGCTCGGTCAGTTTGCTCATGCCGACGGGGCCGAAATCCGCGCGGCGGCGGTGGCGGCCATCCGCGCGCTGGGGCAGAACGAACTACGCTATAAGAGCCTGCAAGAGCATTTCAAAAATCAAAATCTGCCCTGAGCGGAGTGAAACGCAGTCGAAGGGCAATTTCAGGCAATCATTTGTTGTAACCGTCCTTCGACTTCACTCCTCGCTGGCGCTCGTCATTTCGCTCAGGACGAAAAAATTATTGGAGGTACTATGAACATTATCGAAACTGAACTCAGGCATACCTCTGGCCTTTATAGCAAACAAAACTTTGCGATTGTGCGCGGCAAGGGGGCTTCGCTGTTCGACAGCGATGGCAACGAGTACATTGACTGCTCATCGGGGCATGGGGTGGCGAATCTCGGTCACGCGCACCCCAAAGTGGCGGCGGCGGTGGCGGAACAGGCCACGAAACTGGTCACGCTGTTCGAGACGTTTCCCAACGACCAGCGCGCGGCGTTGATGGAAAAACTGACCGCGCTGACGCCGGGCCTGGAGCGCGTGTTTTTCTGCAACTCCGGCACGGAGGCCAACGAGGCGGCCATCAAGTTCGCGCGGCTTTCCACCGGGCGGCCTGGCATTGTGGCGGCCATGCGCGGTTTTCACGGGCGCACGCTGGGGTCGCTTTCGGCCACCTGGAACAAGAAATACCGCGAACCGTTCGAGCCGCTGGTGCCGGAATACGCTCATTTTGCCTTCAACAACATCAGCGCGCTGGACAAGGCCGTCACCGAACGGACGGCGGCGGTCTTGCTGGAGGCCGTGCAGGGCGAGGGCGGCGTCTATCCGGCGGAGCCGGACTTTTTGCAGGCCGCGCGCCGGATTTGCGATGAACGCGGCGCGCTGCTGGTGGTAGATGAAGTGCAGAGCGGCTTTGGGCGCACGGGAAAAATGTTTGCCTACCAGCACTATGACATCGTTCCCGATATGGTCTGCGTGGCAAAATCGCTGGCGGGCGGGATTCCGATGGGGGCGGTTTTGCTTGGCCCGGCGGCGCGGAATCTCGGCCCGGGGCTGCACGGCTCGACCTTTGGCGGCAATCCGCTCTCGTGCGCGGCGGCGGTTGCGGCGCTGACTGCCATCGAAGAAGAAGACCTGCCCCATCAGGCTGCCGAAAAGGGGGCGTATCTCATGGACAAAGTGCGGGCGTTGAACCTGCCGCTTGTGCGCGAGGTGCGCGGGCTGGGGCTGATGGTTGGAATCGAACTCAAGCAAAAAGTCGCGCCGTACATCAAGGCGTTGCAGGAAAAGCGGATTATCGCGCTGAATGCCGGGCTGACGGTCATCCGTCTGCTGCCGCCGCTGGTGATTACTTACGAGCAGTTGGATGCGGTGGTGGCGGCGCTGGCGGAAGTACTGACAACGGATGAAACGGAGAATCGGACAGAAACGGATGAGTGAGACTCTGATTGGCCTGGTTTCTCATTACAGCCCCTCCGGGCAGGAGCGCGGGGCGGTGGAGTGGTTGGTAAAACGGATGAAAACCGCCGGATATGCGGATGCTTTCATCGATGAGGCCGGGAACGCGGTCGGCGTGATGGGCGCGGGGCCTCGTCAGGTAGTGCTGCTGGGGCATATTGACACGGTGCCGGGGGAAATCAGGGTGGAGCAAGTCTCTGACTTGCTCTACGGTCGCGGTGCGGTGGATGCCAAAGGCCCTCTGGCCTGTTTCACCGATGCGGTGGCGCGGGTGGGTTCGGTGGCGGGCTGGCAGTTCGTGGTCATCGGCGCGGTGGAAGAGGAGCGCGATTCGGACGGGGCGCGCTATGTGGTGGATAAATACCGCCCCGATTTTCTGATAGTCGGCGAGCCAAACCGCTGGGACCGCGTGGCGCTGGGCTACAAAGGCTCGGCCTGGGCGGAAATTACTGTGCGGCGCGGGCAGAGTCACACGGCCAGCGGCGAGCAGACGGCGGCAGAGGCGGCGGTGGAAACCTGGCTGGCTATCCGCGCCTTTGCAGACGCTTTTAATGCGGATAAGCAAAGGGCGTTTGATAAAATTCTGCCTACGCTGCGGAACATCGAGGCCGGGCAGGATGGTTTTGAGCAGTGGGCGCGCCTGAGCGTGGGTGTCCGTCTTCCGGTGGAAATGCCCCCGGAGCAATGGTATGCCAGATTAAGTGAGATTGTGTCAGACGCCGGGATGACGCGGGTTGGGTATGCGGTTCCAGCCTGGAGTTGCGAGAAAAACACCCCGCTGGTACGCGCCCTTTTAAGCGGAATCAGGAGTCAGGGCGGGTCGCCGTCTTTTGTCTATAAAACCGGAACCGCCGACTTGAACATCGTCGCTCCGGTGTGGCAGTGTCCGGCAGTCGTTTATGGGCCGGGCGATTCCGCGCTCGACCACACGCCGCACGAACATATCTCGCTTGAGGAATATCAAAAGTCGGTGGACGCGCTGGCGGCGGCGCTGACGAGTTTGGTTAAGAAGTGGTAATTTGGCCTGATTTTCGGCGATTTTGCCCTTGACGTATGCGAGAATAAGCCTATAATCGGGCGAAATATCCAAAGCCTATGTCTACACAATTTTTCTCGCTCTCCCTTATTGTCGTCCTGATTTCGGTCCTTATTATCAAGGGCCTGTTTGTGGTTGGGACGGCACAGGTGAGCGCGAGATAGACGCACACCAACTTGAATGCAAAAAGCCGCCCAGCCACAAGCCGGGCGGCTTTTTTGTACCAATTCATCCATCATCGGAAGGAAATTATGCGTTCAGATACCGTCAAAAAAGGGTTCGATAAGGCCCCGCACCGCGCTTTGCTGCGCGCAACCGGGTTGAAGGACGAAGATTTTGGCAAGCCGTTTGTGGCGATTGTCAACTCGTATGTGGATGTCGTGCCGGGGCATGTCCACTTGCAAGAGTTCGGCAAGATTGTCAAAGAAGCTGTGCGAGCGGCGGGGGCGGTACCGTTCGAGTTCAACACTATCGGCGTGGATGATGGGATTGCGATGGGACATGCAGGCATGAAGTATTCTTTGCCCTCGCGTGAACTGATTGCCGATTGCGTGGAAACGATGATAGAAGCGCACCGCTTCGATGCGATGGTGTGTATCCCCAATTGCGACAAAATTGTGCCAGGAATGCTGCTCGCTGCCATGCGGGTCAACATTCCCACAATTTTTATATCGGGCGGGCCAATGGCTGCCGGGAAAACCCCCGAAGGCGAGACGATTGACCTGATTTCGGTCTTTGAAGGCGTGGGGGCGTTTTCGGCGGGAAAAATCAACGAAGAACGTCTGACTACGCTGGAGCGGTTTGCCTGTCCCTCGTGCGGTTCCTGCTCTGGCATGTTTACCGCCAACTCGATGAATTGCCTGATGGAAGCCATTGGCCTGGCGCTGCCTTTCAATGGCTCGGCGCTGGCAAAAACGCCGGAGCGCGAAGCGTTGGCGCGCAAGGCCGCTGCTCAAATTCTGACTCTGCTCGAACGAGACATCAAACCGCGTGATATCGTCACCCCCGAAGCGATTGATGACGCTTTTGCGCTGGATATGGCGATGGGCGGTTCGACCAATACCGTTTTGCACACGCTGGCGCTGGCGCACGAGGCTGGGGTGGAGTATCCGCTGGAGCGAATCAATGCGGTGGCCGATAGAGTTCCTCATTTAACAAAGGTCAGCCCTTCGGGGAAGTGGCACATGGAAGACGTTCACCGCGCGGGCGGCATTCCGGCGATTCTCAATGAAGTTCAGCGCGGGACGGGCATGTTGCACTTTGACCGCATCACCGTCTCTGGCACGACTCTGGGCGAATCGATTCGGGGCTGTGAAATTAAGGACGATGAAGTGATTCGCCGCTATGAAAATGCCCATTCCACGCATGGCGGGCTGGCGATTTTGTTTGGCAACCTGGCTCCGCATGGCGCGGTGGTTAAGGTGGGCGGCGTGACGCCGGAGATGATGACCTTTACCGGCCCGGCGCGCATCTACGAGAGCCAGGATGATTGCCTGCGCGGCATTCTGGCGCGTGAAGTGCAGCCCGGTGATGTGGTGGTGGTGCGCTATGAAGGCCCCAAAGGCGGCCCCGGAATGCAGGAAATGCTCTCGCCCACGTCGGCCATTATGGGGCAGGGATTGGGTGATAAGGTGGCGCTCATCACCGACGGGCGCTTCAGCGGCGGCACGCGCGGGGCCTGCATTGGGCATGTCTCGCCCGAGGCGGCGGCGGGCGGGCCGATTGCCGCGCTCCAAAACGGCGACCTCATCGAGATTGATTTGCGCGCCCGGACGCTGAACGTCTGCCTGAGCGAAGAAGAAATCCAAAACCGGCTGGCCGCCCTGCCGCCCTTCCAGAGCAAGGTGACGAGTAAGTGGCTGAAGCGCTATTCGCATTTCGTCACCAGCGCGGATACGGGCGCGGTGTTGACAACGGATTGATGGAACGGATTACGCAACGGATAAGCGGATAACCCGAACGATTGAAAACGGAGAGGAGAAATTATGAAATTAAGCGGCGCAGAAATTTTGTGGGAATGCCTGGTGCGCGAAGGCGTGGAAGTGGTGTTTGGATACCCCGGTGGGGCCAACATGCCGATTTACGATGCCATGCTCAATTACCCCGTCCACCATGTGCTGGTGCGGCACGAGCAGGGCGCGGCGCACATGGCGGATGGATATGCCCGCGCTTCGGGCAAGGTCGGCGTAGCGATGGCGACATCCGGCCCGGGCGCGACCAACCTGGTAACGGGAATTGCTACGGCGATGATGGACTCCTCGCCGGTAGTGTTTATCACCGGGCAGGTGGCCGCGCACCTGATTGGCGGCGATGCCTTTCAGGAAACGGATGTAACCGGCATTACCCTGCCTATCACCAAACATAACTATCTGGTGACCCGCCCGGATGAAATCGCCGAAGTGGTGCGCGAGGCTTTTTACATCGCCCGCAGCGGACGACCCGGCCCGGTGCTGATTGACATCTGCAAGAATGCGCAGATTGAAAAGGCGGAGTTCGTTTATCCCGAAGAGGTGCGCCTGCCTGGTTACAAGCCGCCTCTGCGCGCGCCCAAAGCAGACCTGGAAAAGGCCGTGCGGCTCATTGAAAAGGCCAAACGTCCGGTCATTCTGCTGGGGCATGGGGCCATTATCTCTGGCGCGGAGGAGGTTATTCAGCATTTTGCGGTCAAAACCCATACCCCGGTAGCCATGACCCTGCTGGGATTGGGCGCTTTCCCGGCTTCGCACCCGCTCTCGCTGGGGATGATGGGCATGCACGGCGAGGCGCATTGCAATCTTGCCATTCAGAATGCTGACCTGCTGCTGGCGTTTGGAATGCGCTTTGATGACCGCGTGACCGGCACGCTCAAAACCTACGCGCCAAATGCCCGGAAAATCCACGTCGAAATTGACCCCTCGGAAGTTCACAAAAACGTCAAGGTGGACGTGCCGCTGGTGGGCGACCTGAAAACCGTCATTACCGACCTGATTCCGATGGTGGATGAGTATGAACATGATGAGTGGCTTCAGCAAATTGCCGAATGGAAATCGGATGGCGATGCGCGTTCGATTATGTCGTGGCCCGATGATGGAAAGTTGTATGTCGCGCATCTGGTTCACGATTTGTGGGAATCGACTGGCGGGGGGGCGATTATCACCACAGATGTTGGTCAGCATCAGATGTGGGCGGCGCAGTATTACTTCCTCGAAAAACCGAATCGCTGGATTACCTCCGGCGGGGCTGGCACGATGGGCTTTGGCCTGCCCTCGGCGATTGGCGCGTGGTTCGCGCGCAAAGACCAGGAAATCTGGACGGTGGTTGGGGACGGCGGCTTTCAAATGACGGCAGCGGAACTGACGACCGCCGTGCAGGAAGGCGCGAATGTGAAGGTGGCGATTATGAACAATAGTTACCTGGGCATGGTGCGCCAGTGGCAGGAATTTTTCTTCGAGAAACGCTATTCGGCGGTTAATATGAAATCGCCAGATTTTGTGAAACTGGCTGATGCGCATGGCGTTCCAGCGCGCCGCATCACCAACCCCGATGAAGTGAAAGAAGCCATCGAATGGGCGCGGCAGACTCCTGGCCCGGTGGTGCTGGAGTTTGTGGTTGAGCAGGAGGATGCCGTTTATCCAATGGTTCCAGCGGGCGCGGCCCTCGACCAGATGTTGAGAAGGCCAGTCAGGCAAAAGTAATACAAGGAGAACAATCATGCAATATACCTTCATTACTCTCGTAGAAAACAAACCCGGCGTGCTAAACCGCGTGGCTTCGCTGTTTCGCCGCCGCAATTTCAACATCGAGTCTCTGGCGGTGGGGCGAACAGAACGCCCGGATATTTCGCGCATGACGATTGTGATGGACTGCGAGGACGATACCGTGGCGCACAAAATCGAGGCCAATTTATACAAACTGGTCAATGTGATTGACGTGCAGGATGTCAGCCGTCTGCCTGCCGTTACGCGCGATTTGGCGCTCATCAAGGTCAAGGCCGGGCCAGAGCAGCGGGCCGAAGTGAACAGCCTGGCGCAAATTTTCCGCGCCCGCATTGTGGATGTGGCCGCCGACTCGGTGATTGTCGAAGTGACCGGCACGGAGGAGAAAATCGAAGGGATGATTGAACTCTTGCGCCCCATCGGCATTCTGGAGATGGTGCGTACTGGGCAGGTGGCAATGACGCGCGGCACGTATGAAGGTACCCGCCGCACCCCCGGCGCGAACGGCAACGGCTGGCACGATGAGGACGAAAGCGGGCTGGCAGAGTATTAAAAATGCAGAATTTGGAATGATGAATGTAGAATTTTTGTTTCTCGTTCATCATTCTGTATTCATCATTCATCATTTCAAGGAGAGAGAATTTATGGCAAAAATCAATTTTGGCGGCGTGGAAGAAGAAGTGGTCACCCGCGAGGAATTTCCGCTCGAAAAAGCGCGCGAAGTGTTGAAGAACGAAGTGGTGGCCGTGCTTGGCTATGGCGTGCAAGGCCCCGCCCAGGCCATGAACATGCGCGATAACGGCATCAAGGTCATTGTGGGGCAGAGGCCGGGGACGAAAAACTGGGATAAGGCCGTTGCCGATGGCTGGGTGCCGGGCGAGACGCTCTTCCCGCTGGAGGAAGCCGCCGAACGCGGCACGGTCATTCAGTACCTGCTTTCAGACGCCGGGCAGCGCAGTCAGTGGCCGAAAATCGTCGAATGCCTGCATGAAGGCGATATGCTCTACTTTTCGCACGGTTTTTCTGTGACCTACAAAGATGATACTGGCGTTGTTCCGCCGCCGCATGTGGACGTGGCATTGGTTGCGCCAAAGGGTTCTGGCACCAGCGTGCGCCGCAACTTCCTGGCCGGAAGCGGCATCAATGCCAGCTTTGCTGTTCACCAGGACGCTACTGGCCGCGCCTGGGAACGCACAGTGGCTTTGGGAATTGCCATTGGCGCGGGCTATCTGTTCCCGACCACGTTCAAGAACGAAGTCTATAGCGACCTGACCGGCGAGCGCGGGATTCTGATGGGTGCGCTGGCGGGCGTGATGGAAGCCCAATACAACGAGTTGCGCAAGCATGGTCACAGCCCCAGCGAAGCCTTCAACGAAACGGTGGAGGAACTCACCCAGTCGCTGATTCGGCTGGTGGGCGAAAACGGCATGGACTGGATGTACGCCAACTGCTCCACCACCGCCCAGCGCGGCGCGCTCGACTGGAAAGATAAATTCCGCGATGCGGTGGCCCCCGTCTTCAGCGACCTGTACCACAGCGTTGAAACCGGCAACGAAGCGCGGATTACGCTGGAGGCCAACTCCCGCCCCGATTACCGTGAACAACTGGAAAAAGAACTGGCAGCCATTCGGAATTCGGAGATGTGGCAGGCGGGCGCAGCGGTGCGGGCGCTCAGGCCGGAGAATTGGAAGTCAGTGAACAGTAATCAGTAAGCAGTAAGCAGTGAACAATGTCGTATTTCGATAACTGATAACTGATAACTGATGACTGATAACTGATAACTGAACCTGGAGCAACTATGTCTAACTACGTCAAAATTTTTGATACAACCCTGCGCGATGGCGAGCAATCGCCCGGCGCGACGATGACTTCCGCCGAAAAACTGGAAGTGGCCCGCGCTCTGGCGCGTCTGGGCGTGGATATTATCGAGGCCGGGTTTCCGGCTGCCTCGCCCGATGACCTGGAAGCCGTGCGGCGCATCGCCGCCGAAGTGGGGAATGCGCCTGTTGGCGAGCTGAATGCCAGAGTTCCAGTCATTGCCGGACTGGCCCGCGCCAACAAAACGGATATCGATAAGGCCTGGGAAGCGGTCAGGGTGGCCGCCCATCCCCGCATCCACACCTTTTTGGCGACTTCTGAAATTCACATGAAGCATAAGCTCAAGATGACGCGCGAGGAAGTAGTTCAGCGCGTGCGCGAAATGGTGTCTTATGCCCGTTCGCTGTGCGAGGATGTGGAATTCAGCCCCGAAGACGCCGGTCGTTCCGACCCGCAATTCCTGTACCTGGTGCTGGGCGAGGCCATCAAAGCAGGCGCAACCACCCTCAACATCCCCGATACAGTGGGCTACACCACGCCCGATGAATTTGGCGCGTTGATTAAGGGCATTATTGAAAACACGCCCGGAATGCACGAGGGCATCACCGTCAGCGTTCATACGCACGATGATTTGGGGCTGGCAACAGCCAACGCGCTGGCGGGCATCAAAGCCGGGGCGCGTCAGGCGGAGGTAACGGTCAATGGCATTGGCGAGCGCGCCGGGAACACCTCGCTGGAGGAAGTGGTGATGGCGCTCAAAACCCGTCACCCGGTCTTTGGCCTGGAAACGGGCATTGATACCACGCAGTTGGCGCGCATCAGCAAACTGGTCAGCAATTACACCAGCATTCCCGTTCAGCCCAACAAGGCGATTGTCGGCGCGAACGCTTTTGCCCACGAGGCGGGCATTCACCAGGACGGGATGCTCAAGCATAACCTGACCTACGAAATCATGCGCCCGGAAGACGTGGGCGTCAACCAATCGCGGCTGGTATTGGGCAAGCACTCTGGCCGCCACGCCCTGCGAATGCGCCTGGCCGAAATGGGCCACTCGCTCGACGAAGCCGAACTCGACAAGGCTTTTGCGCGCTTCAAGGAGCTGGCCGACCGCAAAAAAGTCATCACCGACCTGGACCTGGAAGCCCTGATTGCCGATGAGTTTTACCGCCCGCGCGATATTTTCGCGCTGGATGGCCTGCAAGTGGCCTGCGGCACGATGGGCATGCCCACTGCTACCGTGCGTTTGCGCGGGCCGGATGGCAAAATCCACACCCACGCCGCCATTGGCACCGGGCCGGTGGATGCCACCTACAAAGCGATTGACCACATCGTCAAAGTGCCGAATACTCTGCTGGAATTCAGCGTCCACGCCATTACTGAAGGTATTGACGCGCTGGGCGAAGTGACCGTGCGGGTGCAGCCCAAAGACGGCCTCACCAAGTTCGATGCCCAATCCGAAACCCCGTATGGCCGCGTCTTTGGCGGTCATGGCGCCGATACGGACATCATCGTTGCCAGCGCCAAAGCCTATCTGGCCGCTCTCAATAAACTCATCACCGCCCAAACCGAAGCCGCCGAAGCGAAGCAGCATGATTACGGCGTAATGTTAGGGTGAGATATTCTGCCTGATTCCGTAATTCCTAATTCGTAATTTTCCTCCAAGGAGAATGCCATGAATTCCCCATTTGCCCCCCAGGAACAGTACGAAGTTTTTCCGTCTCCCCTCTTCGACCCCTTCCCCGAACCGCAGACCATGCCCAAAGGCTGGGATTTGAGCGAATTGCCTCCGGCCTGGAGCCTGCCCGCCGCGCAACCGACCTCGGATGAGGCGGAGGCCTGATTCCGTTCACCAGTGTTCAGTAATCAGTCATCAGTGATGAGCAAGCTTGGCTGATAACGACTGATTACTGTTCGCTGACAACTGATAACTGGAAATATCTATGCCTAAAACGCTCTTTGAGAAACTCTGGGACTCTCACGTTGTCACCCAACAGCCAGATTCCCCTGCCATTTTGTATATTGATTTGCACCTCGTGCATGAAGTCACCTCGCCGCAGGCTTTCACTGGTTTGCGCCAGCGCGGCTTGAAGGTGCGCCGTCCCGATAAAACCGTTGCAACGATGGACCACTCCATCCCGACCACCCCGCCCGATGTGCCAATTGCCGACCCGCTGGCTGCTGCCCAAATCAAGCAGTTGGAAACCAATGCCGCCGAGTTTGGCATCCCCCTGCACGGCATGACCAGCCCGCACCGCGGCATTGTCCACGTCATCGGGCCGGAACTCGGCCTCACTCAGCCCGGCATGACCATCGTCTGCGGCGACAGCCACACCGCCACGCATGGCGCGTTTGGCGCGCTGGCTTTTGGCATCGGCACCAGCGAGGTCGAACACGTCCTTGCCACGCAATGCCTGCTTCAGCGTAAACCCAAAACTTATGAAGTCCGCGTGGATGGCGCGCTCGCGCCCGGCGTTTCGGCCAAAGACATCATCCTGGCGCTGATTGCCAAAATTGGCGTGGGCGGCGGCACGGGGCATGTCTTCGAGTACACCGGTTCGGCCATTCGCGCGCTGACGATGGAACAGCGCATGACCATTTGCAATATGTCCATCGAAGGCGGCGCGCGGGCGGGGATGGTTGCGCCCGATGACACCACCTTTGACTATCTCTACGGGCGTGAATTCGCCCCCAAAGGCGCGGACTGGGACAAAGCCCTCGCCCGTTGGAAGGCCCTCCCCACCGATGAAGGCGCGGCTTACGACAAATCCATCACCCTCGACGCCTCCGTTCTCGAACCGATGATTACCTACGGGACAAATCCCGGCATGGGCATGAAAATCACCGACCGCGTGCCAGACCCCGCATCACTGAGTGACGCCAACCAAAAACTGGCGCTCGAAAAGGCCCTGACCTACATGGGCCTCCAGCCTGGTCAAACCCTGCTGGGGCAGAAGGTGGATGTCGTGTTTATTGGCTCTTGCACCAACTCACGCATATCCGATTTGCGCCTGGCCGCCTCCCTGCTCAAAGGCCGCAAAGTGGCCCCCAATACCCGCGTCATGGTCGTCCCCGGCTCGCAAGATGTCAAGAAGCAGGCCGAGGCCGAAGGTCTGGACAAAATCTTCAAAGAAGCGGGCGCCGAATGGCGCGAATCGGGCTGCTCGATGTGCATTGCCATGAACGGCGACCAGCTCCAGCCCGGCCAGTACGCCGTCAGCACCAGCAACCGTAACTTTGAAGGCCGTCAGGGCAAAGGCGGGCGCACCTTCCTCGCCAGCCCGCTGACTGCCGCCGCTACAGCCATTCATGGCGCGGTCACTGACCCTCGACATTTAGTGATTTCGTGACTTGGTGATTGTTTCCAATCGCCGAATCACCCAATCAAAAAATCACAAAATAAACTTATGGCTCAATTTACCACGCTCACTTCCCGTTTCGTTCCGCTGCCCATCAACGACATTGACACCGACCAGATTATCCCGGCGCAATATCTCAAAGTGACCGACAAAAACGGCCTGGCGAGCGCGCTCTTTTCCAACTGGCGCTACCTGTCCGATGGCTCGCCCAACCCCGATTTTGTGCTGAACAAACCCGAATCCGCCGGGGCGCAAATCCTGCTGGCGGGCGATAACTTTGGCTGCGGTTCCTCGCGCGAACACGCCCCCTGGGCGCTGACTGGCTATGGCTTCCGCGCCGTCATCAGCACCTCCTTTGCCGATATTTTCCGCAACAATGCGCTGAAAAATGGCCTGCTCCCCATCATCGTGGATGAAGCCACCCACAAACTGCTGTTTGACCTGGCCGAGGAAGCCCCCCGTGCCGAACTGACGGTCGACCTGGCCTCCCAGACCCTATCCTACCCTGGTGGTTCTGTCACCTTCCCGATTGACCCGTTCAACAAAACCTGCCTGCTCAACGGCGTGGATGAGTTGGGGTACATTCTGGGGTTTGAAAAGGAAATTGCGGCGTTTGAGAGCAAGGCAGAATGACAAATGCGGAATGATGAATGCAGAATCGATACTCTTCATCATTCTACATTCTGCATTCATCATTTTTCAGGAATAAATTTATGACTTCCATACAGATTTACGACACCACCCTGCGCGATGGCACGCAATCTGAAGGCTTCAACCTTTCAGCCAGCGACAAAATCCGCATTGCCCAAAAGCTGGATGAATTGGGCGTGGCTTTCATCGAAGGCGGCTGGCCTGGCTCGAACCCCAAAGATGCGGAGTTTTTTGAGCGCGCCCGCGATATGCACTGGAAAAATGCCCAGATTGCGGCATTTGGCTCCACCTGTCGCGTCAAAGGCGGCCCGGAAGATGATGCCAACATCAAGGCGCTGCTCAAATCTGGCGCGCCCGTCTGCACGATTTTTGGCAAGACCTGGACGCTGCACGTCAGGGATGTACTGCTCACCACGCTGGAAGATAACCTGCGCATCATCGAGCAATCGGTGGCCTATTTGCGCGCCCAAAACCGGCGCGTCATCTACGATGCCGAACACTTTTTCGATGGCTACAAAGCCGATAGCGCCTACGCCCTGGAAACGCTGCGGGCGGCCATGCGCGGCGGGGCCGAAACCCTCGTCCTGTGTGATACGAATGGCGGGACGATGCCCTGGGAAATTGAATCCATCATCCGCGAGATGAAGGCTGCCATCAGCCACCCGTTTGGCATCCACACCCATAACGATGGCGATTGCGCGGTCGTCAATTCGCTGGTCGCGGTGCGCGAAGGCGCCATTCAGGTGCAGGGGACCATCAATGGCGTTGGAGAACGGTGCGGTAACGCCAATCTGGTTTCTATTATGGCCGACTTGGAACTCAAAATGGGATTCCAATGCCTGCCCAAAGGACATCTTGCCAGATTGACGGAACTCTCTCACTTTGTAGATGAAGTTGCCAACATCACGCCGGATGACCATCAGCCGTATGTGGGCAAGAGCGCTTTTGCTCACAAGGGCGGCGTGCATGTGGCCGCCATGCGGCGCTCGGCGCAGAGTTACCAGCATGTGCCGCCTGAAGTGGTCGGCAATCGGATGCGGGTGGTGGTCTCGGACCTTTCGGGGCGCGGCAACCTGCTTAGCAAGGCCGAAGAACATGGCGTCGAGGTCGAGGGCGAGGAAGTCGTTCCGGTTCTCAACGAAATCAAGGAACTCGAAGCGCGCGGCTTCTCCTTCGAGGCCGCTGAAGCCTCGGTGGCGATGATGCTCAAGCGCCAGGAAATGTATTACAAACCGCCCTTTGAGTTAATTGATTTCCTGGTGAATGTGGAACACCGCTCGGGGCGCGGCATTTTTGCCGAAGCGATGGTCAAAGTGCGCGTCAAGGGCGAGGTGCTGCACACCGCCGCCGAGGGCAACGGCCCCGTCAACGCGCTCGACCTGGCTCTGCGCAAAGCCCTGTTGCCGCACTATCCCATGCTCAACAATTTCCAATTGGCCGATTACAAAGTGCGCATTTTAGACGGCAACAACGGCACATCCGCTCTCACCCGCGTGCTGATTGACACCCAAAACGGCACCCGCCGCTGGAGTACCGTTGGCGCAAGCACCAACATCATCGAGGCCTCCTGGCGCGCGCTGGTTGATTCGATTGAGTACGGGTTGCTGGTGGCGCATTAATACTACCGCGCTGAGCGGAGCGTAGCGCAGTCGAAGCGCCTATCCTGGCTGTCAAGACGCCCTTCGACTTCGCCGCCAGAACCAGGCGGCTACGCTCAGGGCGAATTTATGGAGAATCCATGCAAGCAAACATCGTTTTACTCCCCGGCGACGGCATTGGCCCCGAAGTAGTGGCCGCAGCCGCGCGCGCGCTGGATGTGGTCGCCAGCAAATTCGGCCACGCCTTCAACTATACCGAGCGGTTGATGGGCGGGTGTTCCATTGACAAATACGGCTCTTCGCTGACCGATGAGACCCTGGCTGATTGCCAATCTGCCGATGCGGTGCTGCTGGGCGCGGTGGGCGGCCCGAAATGGGATGACCCTGCCGCCAAAGACCGCCCCGAGCGCGGTCTGCTGGCGCTGCGTAAAGGTTTGGGCGTCTTTGCCAACCTTCGCCCGGTCAAAGTCCATCCGGCGCTGATTGATTCCTCCCCACTCAAGCCCGAAAAATTGCAGGGCGTGGATATTCTCGTCATCCGCGAACTGACCGGCGGGCTGTATTTTGGCTGGCCCAAAGGCCGCGACGTGAAAGATGGCCGCGAGCGCGCGGTGGATACCCTCGAATATTACGATTACGAAATCCGCCGTGTGCTGGAACTGGCTTTCCGCCTGGCCGCCGGGCGCAGGAAAAAAGTGACCTCGGTGGATAAAGCCAACGTCCTGGAATCCTCCCGGCTGTGGCGGCAAATCGCCACGAAAATGGGCGCCCAGCACCCCGAAATCGCCCTGGAGCATGTCCTCGTGGATACGGCCTCCATGCGGCTGATCACCGGCCCCGCCTGGATGGATGTCATCGTCACCGAAAACATGTTCGGCGACATCCTGACCGACGAGGCCTCCGTTTTGGCGGGTTCGATGGGCATGCTGCCCTCCGCCAGTTTGGGCGAGAAAGGCCCCGGCTTATATGAACCGATTCACGGCTCTGCGCCGGATATTGCCGGGAAGGGCATCGCCAACCCGGTCGGCACGATTCTCTCGGCGGCGATGATGCTGCGTCATTCGTTCGGTCTCGAAACCGAAGCCGCCGCTCTCGAAAAAGCCGTTGACCAGGCTATTACCGATGGCTGCCGCACTGCCGACCTGGGCGGAAAATTATCTACCCGACAAATGACGGACGAAATCATTCACCGAATGATGAATGCGGAGTGATGAATGCGGAATTTTCCACACTTTCATCATTTATTCATCATTCGTTATTCTGCATCAAGGAGTTTCTATGGGCATGGAATCTAAATTTATCTGGATGGACGGCGAACTTGTTCCATTTGAAAAAGCCACCATCCACTTTCTTACCCCCGCTTTGCATTATGGCGCAGCAGTCTTTGAGGGCATTCGCGCGTATGATACCGAAAAAGGCCCGGCCATTTTTCGCCTGCGCGACCACGCCGAGCGGCTCATCGAATCCGCCGAAGTGTTTGGCTTCCGCAACCTGAAATTCACGGTACAAGACGTCATTGACGGCTGTAAAGCAGTGGTCAAAGCCAACGGATTCCGAAATTGTTATGTCCGCCCTTTGCTCTACCTGACCGACGGCGGTTGGAATCTCAACGTCGATGGCGGGCGCGCCGCGCTGGGCATTGCCGCCTGGGAGTGGAACAACTATCTTGGCGAGGAAGCCCTGGCAAAGGGCATTCGCGCCAACATCTCCTCCTACACCCGTCACCATGTCAACGTGATGATGACCAAAGCCAAAATTGCCGGGAACTATGCCAATTCGTTCCTGGCCAAGACCGAATCGGTGCGGCTGGGTTTCGAGGAAGCCATCATGCTCGACCCTTCCGGCTATGTAGCCGAATGCACGGGCGAAAACATTTTTATCGTCAAACGTGGAAAAATTTTTACCCCCGCCATTGCGCCTGTGCTGGAGGGGATTACCCGCCACACCATTCACACCATCGCGCAAGATTTAGGCTACAAAATCAGGGAACGCCCCATCAGCCGCGACCAGCTCTACACCGCCGATGAAGTCTTCGTGGTTGGCACAGCCGCTGAGTGCATTGGCCTGAGCGAAATCGATTTCCGTAAAATCGGCAGCGGCACCAGCGGCCCTGTGACCCAGGCCATTCAAAAAATTTATCACGATGTCATTCGCGCCCGCAACCCGCGCTACGAAGCGTGGTGCGATTACGTGGGATAGCTATCGAATCAGGCGAATTTGTATCCCGGTTTCGGTGGAGAGCCAGGCGCGGTCGGCCGTCACGGCCACCGCGCCCATCCTTTGCGCCAATGCCAGGCAAGCCCGGTCGCCGAGTGAAAGCCCGGCAGGTTGTGTGTGGCGGTAAAGTTCCCCGCTGGAAAAAGCCGCTTCCTGGTCGAAGTCAACAACAGATAGCCCCAACAGGCTGATGACCTCCCGAATTTCCGGTGCGGACATGCCAGTGGCGGCTAATCGGGCGTAGACTTCGGCCAGATTGACCGTTGAAACACAGGCGCGCGGCAACAGCGACTGGACAACTTCGCCGCCAGTTTCGCTGTTCAAGAGCGCCAGAATGGCAGAAGCATCCAGAACATACTCACTCATGGGTTGCTTCCCTTTTCCGCTCCGCCAGCAAATCATCCACCAGCGAAACCCCAGCGGGGACGTACCTGCGCACCTTTTCCTGGGCCATTTGCACAGCCTGGTGCAGCGGAATCACCTGCAAAATATCGTTTTCAACGCGCAACATCAATGTATCGCCTGGCTCGATATGCAATAGTTTCCTGATTTTGTTCGGAATGGCAATTCTGCCATTATTCTGAAAAGTTGTCAAAACTTCCATTTTTGTCACCTTTCGTATTTTGTACGGCCATTATAGCGCGGATTCTCCTCCTTGACACATCCGATTTACTGGCATAGAATAGCGCCCAATATGAACACGCCCAACTCTACCCGCTGGTTTGCGTTTTACTTTTATTACGGCTCCCGATTTCCGGTTGCCGGCGGCGGCGCTTAAGCGGTAGGTGCGTGAACCTGACCATAAAGAGCGAGCCAGACGGCCCGCTCTTTTTGTTTACTTGCGCAAGGCCTCTTGCTCATTATTCATCATTCTGCATTCAGGAGTTCTCTATGCCCACTCGTGGAATTCGCGGCGCGACCACCGTAGCCGCCGACCAACCCGAACTTATCCTTGCCGCCACGCGCGAACTGCTCGAAGCCATCCTTCAGGCCAACGCCGGAATGACCCCCGCAGAAATCGCCAGCGCCTTTTTCACCGTCACGGACGACTTGCGCGCTACCTTCCCGGCCCAGGCCGCCCGAGAAATGGGTTGGAGTCAGGTGCCGATGATGTGCGCCCGTGAGATTCCCGTCCCTGGCAGCCTGCCGCGCGTCATCCGCGTGATGGTTCACTGGAACACGGAACGCCCCCAGCATGAAATCGTTCACGTCTACCTGCGCGAAGCGGTCAAACTTCGCCCAGATTTGGTGGCCGCGCAATAACGTAAGGTAAACAGACAGGCCGGTAGAGATACAGCCGCTTTCTTTCGCCCGTTTTTTAAGTCATTATTCTCCAAAGGAGTACCCGAACTATGATGATTATCATGAAATCCAACGCCACCCCCCAGCAGGTGGAGCACGTCATCGAACACATCAAAGCCGCCGGGCTGGCCGTCCATCTCTCGCAGGGGGTGGAAGCCACCATCATCGGCGCAATTGGTGAGACGCACAACCTGTCCACCGAGTTGTTCGAGACCCTCGATGGCGTGGAGGAAGTCCAGCGCATCACCAAGCCCTACAAACTGGCCTCGCGCCAGTTCCACCCGGAGAATTCCGTCTTCCCGCTGGATGGGTTCACCGTTGGGGGCGAGGAAATTGCCGTCATCGCCGGGCCATGTTCGGTGGAGAGCCGCTCTCAAATCATCGAGACGGCTCACGCTGTCAAAGAAGCGGGCGCCTCCGCCCTGCGCGGCGGCGTCTTCAAGCCCCGCACTTCCCCCTACGCTTTCCAGGGATTGGGCGAGCAGGGGCTGGAATACCTGGCCGAAGCCCGCGCCGAAACCGGCCTGCCGATTGTGGTCGAAATCATGTCGCAAGTGCAGGTGGACTTGATGGCCAAATATGTGGATGTCTTCCAGGTCGGCGCGCGAAACATGCAAAACTTCAACCTGCTGCGCGCCATCGGCGAAACCCGCATCCCTGTCCTGCTCAAGCGCGGCCTTTCCGCCACCATCGAAGAACTGCTCATGTCTGCCGAGTACATCCTTTCCGGGGGAAACAAACAAGTCATGCTCTGCGAGCGCGGAATCCGCACCTTTGAAACCGCCACCCGCAACACCACCGACATCAACGCCATTCCCGTTCTGAAAAATCTCACCCACCTGCCCGTCATCCTCGACCCCTCGCACGCCACCGGCCATGCCGATTACGTGACCGCCATTGCCCGCGCCGCCATCGCCGCCGGGGCCGATGGCCTCATCGTCGAAGTCCACCCCGACCCAAGCCATGCCGTCTCTGATGGCAAACAATCGCTCAAACCGGAGGCCTTTGCCAAAATGGTGAAACAAGTCGGGCAGATTGCCCAAATCATGGACCGCCGCCTGGCGGTCGTTCACGGCGCGTACACCTCGCAGGGCTGGGCGTGAGGCAGTCATCAGTAATCAGTGAACAACCTTAACGCTGACAACTGACAACTGACAACTGATAACTGATAACTGATAACTGACAACTGATAACTGACCATAATACAAAGGAACTCCCCTATGATGATTATCATGAACCCCGGCGCCACTCGCGCGCAGATTGACCACGTTATCGAACACATCTACGAACATCACCTTTCACCGCACGTCATCGAAGGCGTCGAGCAGACGGTTATCGGCGCGGTCGGCGAGAGCCACGCTGTTTCCACCAGCGTATTTGAGGGCTTGCCAGGCGTGCTGGCGGTTCAGCGCATTTCCCAGCCCTACAAACTGGCCTCGCGCCAGTTCCACCCCCACGATTCCGTCTTCCCACTCGATGGCTTCACCGTTGGCGGCGAGGAAATCGCCATCATCGCTGGGCCGTGTTCAGTGGAAGGCCGCACCCAACTGCTCGAAATCGCCCAGGCCGTGCGCGAGGCCGGGGCCAACGCCCTGCGCGGCGGCGCGTTCAAGCCCCGCACCTCCCCCTATGCCTTTCAGGGCCTCGGCGAGGAGGGCCTCGAATATCTTGCCGAAGCCCGCGAACTGACCGGCATGCCCGTTGTAGCCGAAATCATGGCAATTTCCCAAATCGAAATCATGACCCGCTATGTCGATGTCCTTCAGGTTGGCGCGCGCAACATGCAAAACTTCAACCTGCTACGCGCCATCGGCGAAACCCGCACCCCTGTTTTGCTCAAGCGCGGCCTTTCCGCCACCATCGAAGAACTGCTCATGTCTGCCGAATACATCCTTTCCGGGGGCAACAAACAGGTCATGCTCTGCGAACGCGGCATTCGCACCTTTGAGACTGCCACCCGCAACACCACCGACATCAACGCCATTCCCGTTCTCAAATCCCTCACCCACCTGCCGGTCATCCTCGACCCCTCGCACTCCACCGGTCACGCCGCTTACGTCACCTCCATCGCCAAAGCCGCCATCGCCGCCGGGGCCGATGGCCTCATCATCGAAGTCCACCAGGACCCGCCCCACGCTCTTTCAGACGGCAAGCAATCTCTCACGCCCGAGGCCTTCGCCAGCCTCGTGACCCAGGTCAAAGCCATCGCCGAGGCCGTAAGCCGCCGCGTTGCCCAGGTCGGCGCCGGTCGAGTAGCCGCGTAGGGCGTACCGGGACCACTTATGGATGATGACTTTTTCCTGAAAAACGCTACCGTTGCCATTGTTGGATTGGGGCTGATGGGCGGCTCGATGGCGCTTGCCTTAAAGGGACATTGTTCCCGCATCTTTGGCATTGACCCCGACCCTGCCGCGCTGGAACTTGCCCTCCATCAAAATATCGTGGACCAGGCTGAAAGCGACCCCGCCAAACTCCTGCCCCAGGCCGACCTCGTTATCCTGGCCGCCCCCGTCCCGGCCATTCTCGCCCTGCTGGAGCAGTTACCCCATTTCACGCCGCATCCCTGCATCGTGCTGGACCTTGGCTCCACCAAACGCGCCATTCTCGAAAAAATGGAAACCCTGCCCGCGCGCTTCGACCCCATCGGCGGGCATCCCATCTGCGGCAAAGAAAAACTGACCCTCGCCAACGCCGAACGGACGCTCTACTACGCCGCCCCTTTCATCCTCACTCCGCTGGAGCGAACCAGCCCCCGCGCCCGTTCCGCCGCCGACCAGATTCTCGCCGCTTTGGGCGCAACCCCCATCCTGCTCAACCCCGCCGACCATGACCGGATTCTGGCCTCTACCAGCCACCTGCCCTTCCTGCTCTCCTCCGCTTTGGCCTTATCCACTCCTGAGGAGTGCGCTCCGCTTATTGGCCCTGGCTTCCGCTCCACCTCCCGCCTGGCCGGAACGCCCTCCAGCATGATGATGGGCATCCTGCAAACCAACCGCCAGAACATCCTGGCCGCCCTCGAAGCCCTGCAAGATGAACTCGCCCTGCTCACCTCCGCCCTGGCCGAAAGCGATTTTGAAACGCTCCAGGCCACGCTTGATTCTGCCCGTGAAAAGTACGCCTGGCTTATCAGTAAACAGTAATCAGTAATCAGTGAACAGTGAGCAGTAATCAGTGATAAACCTGCACCCTGACAACTGATAACTGATAACTGATAACTGATAACTGACGACTGATAACTGATAACTGACGACTGATGACTGATAACTGACGACTGACGACTGATAACTGATAACTGACGACTGACGACTGATAACTGACCACTGACCACTGACCACTGATAACTGATAACTGATAACTGATAACTGCTCACTGACCACTGATAACTGCTCACTGAAACCCCATGCAAATCACCCCCATTCCTCACCCCCTCAACGCCACCGTCCGCGTTCCCGGCTCCAAATCGCTTACCAACCGCGCCCTGCTCATCGCCGCCCTGGCGAATGGAACGACCCGTTTAACCAACGCCCTCTTCAGCGACGACTCGCGCTATTTTGCCCGCGCCCTGCAAACCCTCGGTTTTGAACTGACCCTGGATGAAACCAACCATGAAAGGCCTGCATCGAGCAGCGTCGAGATGACAGTGACCGGCCTCGGCGGACAGATTCCCGCCTCAAAAGCCGACCTGTACATCGGCAACGCTGGCACCGCCGCTCGTTTCCTCAGCGCCTTCCTCACCCTCGGCCACGGCCAATACACCCTCGATGGCGACTCCCGCATGAGAGAGCGTCCCATCGGCGATTTGATGGCTGCCCTTCAGCCTCTTGGCGCGCGCCTTGGCCCTGCCAGCGCCCAAAACTGGTCACTGATGACTGATTACTCCCGCATTTGCCCTCCCGTAAAAATCCTGGCATCCGGTCTTCCCGGCGGCAAAACAACCGTTGCCGGAAACATTTCCAGTCAATTCCTCTCCGCCCTGCTGATGGTGGCCCCTTACGCGCAAACGCCGATAGAAATCACGGTCTCCACTGAACTGAACTCCAAACCCTATGTGGATATGACCCTCGCCATCATGCGCGATTTTGGCGTCACCGTGGAACGCGATGAATACCGCTTTTTCCGCATTTTCCCCAACCGCTATTCGCCAATTCCCAATTACCCCATCGAATCCGACGCCTCCGCCGCCTCCTACTTTTTTGCCGCTCCTGCCATTTGCGGCGGAACCGTCCGTGTTGAAAACATCTCCCGCCGCTCGGTTCAGGGAGATATTGCCTTCCTCGATGTTCTCGAAAAAATGGGTTGCGCCGTTCAAGAAACGGATAACTGCTTGCTGATTACTGGCCGCTCACCTTTACATGGCATCGACCTCGACATGCGCGACATCCCCGATACCGCCCAAACCCTGGCCGTCCTCGCTCCCTTTGCAGATTCTCCCACCCGTATTCGAGGTATCGCCTCGGCGCGTGTCAAGGAAACCGACCGGGTGGCCGCTACCTGCGCCGAATTGACCCGACTGGGCGTTCAGGTGGAGGAACATTTCGACGGCATGACGATTTATCCGTGCCAGAATTTCAGGCCTGCGGTCATTCAGACCTACAACGACCACCGCATGGCGATGGCATTTTCCCTCATTGGCTTGCGCGTCCCTGGCGTCACCATCGAAAACCCGGCTTGCGTGTCCAAAACGTTCCCCAACTTCTTTGAAGTGTTGGATACTCTGCGATAATTCGATACTCGAATATCGAGCATCGAATTGCCCACCTCCGCCCATGACTATTGATTTTCGCCTCGGCCTCATCGGCCACCCCCTCGGCCATTCCCTCTCGCCCAAAATCCATGCCGCCGCGCTGGCTGCCTGTGGTTTGAGCGGTTCTTATACCCTGTTTCCCATCCCACCCGATGATATTTCTGGCCTGCAGGCCCTGCTTGCCCGCCTGCGCGCCGGGGAGATGCACGGATTGAACGTCACCATCCCGCACAAGCAGAACGTGCTTTCGCTGCTGGATGAACTGACCGAAACGGCCAAAGCCATCGGCGCGGTGAACACGGTTTCGGCGCGAAACGGCCGCTTAATCGGCGATAACACCGACGCGCCGGGCTTTTTGGCCGACTTAACTCGTTTTTTGGAAATATCAAAAATCAAACATCGAAAATCGGCAATTATCCTGGGCGCGGGCGGCTCGGCGCGGGCGGTCGTCTATGCCTTGTGCCGCGCCGGTTGGCGAGTCATCATTGCCGCCCGCCGCATCGAGCAAGCCCAACAACTCGCCACCTCTTTCACGCAACACACTATACGCGCTACTGATTTTTCTCACCTTCCATCGTTCATCCTTCCTGATTCATCCTTCATCCTTGTAAACACCACCCCCCTCGGCATGACCCCCGCTATCGAAACCTGCCCCTGGCCCGAAAATATTCCCCTGCCCGCTGGGGCGGCGGTTTACGACCTGGTCTATAACCCCCGCGAGACGCGCCTCGTCCGCGAGGCCCGCGCCGCTGGTTTACCCGCCATCACCGGCCTGGGAATGCTCATCGAACAGGCCGCCCTGGCTTTTGAAATTTGGACCGGCTGCCAGCCGCCGCGCGCCGCCCTCTGGCAGGCCGCCGAACACTGATTACTGTTCACTGACCACTGACCACTGTTCACTGCTCACTGATAACTGATTACTGATTACTGATAACTGGAGACTGACATGCTGCGCTTCCTTACTGCTGGAGAATCTCACGGCCCCGCGCTGACCGCCATCCTCGATGGAATCCCCGCCGGGTTGCCGCTGACCGCCGAAATCATCAACCGTGAACTGGCCCGCCGTCAGCAGGGCTATGGCTCAGGCGGGCGCATGAAAATCGAAAAGGATACCGTCCAGATTTTGGGCGGGGTGATGGGCGGAGAGACGACTGGCGCGCCGCTGGCGCTGCTGGTTGAAAATGCCGACCATGTCAAATGGAAAGGCAAACCCATCCCGCCGCTGACTACGCCCCGGCCTGGTCACGCCGATTTGACGGGCGCGGTCAAATACGGCTACCGCGACCTGCGCCCCACGCTGGAACGCTCCTCGGCGCGTGAGACGACGATGCGGGTGGCGGCGGGAGCCATCTGCAAGCACCTGCTCGGGCAGTTTGGAATTGTCGTCGGCGGGTATGTCAAATCCATCGGCGAAATAGAAGCCAACTTTAACGGAATGCCGTATTCAGCGCGGTTCGAGGCGGCAGAAAACTCTGACGTGCGCTGTCCCGATTCTATAGCGGCAGAGCGCATGAGGGAGAGAATCCATCAAATCATCCAGAATAAAGACACCCTGGGCGGCGTGCTGGAAATAGTCGCGCTGAATGTTCCAGTTGGGCTGGGCAGTTACGCCCAATGGGACAGGCGCCTCGAAGCCCGCCTGGCGCAGGCCGTGATGAGCGTGCAGGCCATGAAGGGCGTCGAAATCGGGGAGGCTTTCGAGAACACGCGCTTGCCGGGTACAAAAGCCCACGATGCGATTCACCTGGCGCCTGACACTAACCACCTGATGCGCCCTACCAACCGCGCGGGCGGCACCGAGGGCGGAATCTCCAACGGCCAGCCGATTGTGATTCGCGCGGCGATGAAGCCGATTGCCACCACGCTCACCCCGCAAACAACGGTAGACCTGGCAACCGGGCAGGAGGGGCCAACGAAGTATGAGCGCTCCGATTTTTGCCCCGTGCCGCGCGCCGTGCCAATTTTGGAAGCGATGGTGGCGTTTGTGCTGGCCGAGGCGCTGCTTGAAAAACTGGGCGGCGATTCGCTGGCTGAAATGAAGCCGCGCTTTGAAACCCTGCGCCGCGCCCGCCTGGACGATTTGCCGATGGACAATTGCGAACATATTTGGTGGGAAGCATGACACCCGGCGGAAAACGTGATAAATTTATGCGCACAATATCTCGCTCGGTTGGCAAGGGTATGAATCACATCTTTCTTTATGGCCCTCCTGGCTCTGGCAAAAGCAGCGTTGGCCGCGTTTTGGCGGCCAATTTGGACATGGAATTTATTGACCTGGATGCCGAAATTGTGGCGTTTACGGGGAACACCATTCCGCAAATTATGGCGGAATGGGGCGAATCGGGGTTTCGGGATATTGAAAGCACCGCGCTGCGTCGCGTGACCAAAGGCCCGCCGCGCGTGATTGCTTTGGGCGGCGGCGCGTTGTTGCGCGCCCAGAATCGCTCGCATGCTGAATCAAAGGGCGTGGTGGTTTCGCTTACTGCTGAGATTGAAACGCTTCAGGCGCGCATTGCTCAGGACTCGAATGAGCGTCCTTTGCTGGCCGATGACCTGCCTGGCAAACTGGCCCGGCTGATGGAACGACGCTCAGACCACTACCGCTCTTACGATTTGCGCGTTGCCACCGATGGATTGACGCCCGAAGACATTGCCTGGCATATTCAGGTGATGGTGGGGCGTTTCCGCGTGCGCGGCATGGGACAGCCGTATGATGTCATTGTTCAGCCGGGCGGCTTCGATGGCCTGGGGGATTTGCTTCGACAACGCGGCTTGAACGGCCCGGCGGCGATTGTCAGTGATGAAAACGTGGCGCCGCTCTATGCCGAGCGGATTGGGAAATTGCTGCGCCGCGCGGGGATTCCGTCAGCATTGGTTACGATTCCTGCCGGAGAGGGACACAAGACCATCGTGACCGTCATGGAACTGTGGCGCAAGTTCCTGGAGTTGGGCCTGGACCGAAAAAGCACGGTGCTGGCTTTGGGTGGGGGCGTGGTGGGCGACCTGGCCGGGTTCGCCGCCGCGACTTTTATGCGTGGCATGAATTGGGTGGCTCTGCCCAGCACGCTTTTGGCAATGGTGGATGCCTCGATGGGCGGAAAGACCGGTTTTGACTTGCCTGAGGGCAAAAACCTGGTGGGCGCGTTTCATCCGCCCCGGTTGGTGTTCGCCAATCCGTTCATGCTCTCCACGCTGGAAGATGTCGAACTGCGCTCTGGCCTGGCGGAGGTGGTTAAGCATGGCGTGATTGCCGACCCGGCCTTGTTTACGCTCTGTTCGGGCGGTTTGGATGCGGTAAAAGATGACATGGTGCAGGTCGTGCAGCGCGCCATGTCGGTTAAGGTGCAAATTATTGAGGCTGACCCGTATGAAAAGGGGATTCGCGCGGCTTTGAACTTTGGGCATACCGTCGGCCATGCCATTGAAAGAGTCTCTAATTACTCCATTCGGCATGGCGAGGCGGTGGCGATGGGCATGGTCGCTGAGGCCAGATTGGCCGAAAAGTTGTGGATTTGCTCAAAGGGTCTTGCCAACCGCATTGCCGCCACGCTTTCAAGCCTGGGGCTGCCTACCGAAATCCCGCCGGAGTTGCCGCGCGAGGCGCTCATGGCCGCAATGCGGCATGATAAGAAGCGTGAGTTGGGTGTGGTTCACTTTGCTTTGCCCGAGGAAATTGGCCAGATGCAGGTGGGAGTTAAACTCGAAACCCTGGAGATGGTCTTCGAGGAGGACAAATGACCGCCATTCTCGTTTTGCATGGCCCGAACCTGAACCTGCTCGGAACGCGCGAACCGGGCGTGTATGGAACTCTGACGCTGGCCGAAATCAACGCGCGCTGCGCGGCGTTGGGGCAGGAACTGGGCGTGGAGGTGCGCTCTTTCCAGTCGAATTACGAAGGCGCGCTGATTGATGCCCTGCACGAGGCGCGGAACTGGGCCGATGGGGTGGTTTTCAACCCTGGCGGCTACACCCACACTTCGGTTGCTCTGCGTGATGCGATAGCAGCGATTGGTCTGCCGGTGGTCGAGGTCCATCTCTCGAATGTGTATGCCCGTGAGGAGTTCCGCCACAAATCGCTCCTTTCGGCGGTTTGCCGGGGGAAAATCAGCGGTCTGGGCTGGCGCTCGTATACGCTCGGATTGAGATATCTGGCAGAGATGGTGGGTGAAAAGACCCTTTGACGGGGTCTTTTTGGTTAAAAGCGAGGACGGCCTGCTGCCCAACAGGCCGTCCCGCTTGCGAAGGAGATGTACCATGTTTCCTAGAGGCTTGCCAGTTTCAGCCACAAGCCCGGAATGCGGCTGAGCTTGCCCCAGGAAGAGAGACTGGCTCGTTTGGAAAAAACATCATAGTCATTGGCTTCGATGGCGTCGAGAATGCCCTGGTAGAAAGTGGACGCGGCGCCGATGGCAAGTTGCCCGTCACGCTCAAGGAACTTAATCCCTTTTTCCGATTCGGCGTACAGTTCGCGGGTGCGCTGAATCTGGAACTTCATGAAAGCGCGCCATTTTTCGTCCACTACGCCGCGCGCCAGGTCAATTTCGCTGATTCCGAATGTTTTCAGTTCGTCTTTGGGGAGATAAATGCGTCCGCTGCGATAATCCTCGCCCACGTCGCGCAGAATGTTCGTTAATTGCAGGGCCACGCCGAGTTTGATAGCGTAGGGCAGAGCTTCGTTCGATTTGAACCCGACAATGTACATGCTCATCAGCCCAACTGTAGAAGCAACGCCGTAGCAATAGGTGGCGAGGTCATCAAAGTTTTTGTAGCGGGTTTGAGTCACATCACGCGCAACGCCATCAATCAACTGGAGCGCGTATCGAGCGGGGATGTGATAGCGCGAGCGCGTATCGGCCCAGGCCTGGGCAACCAGGTCATCAGGCCGGGGGTGCAAAATTCCCTGCGCCACGCCGCGCCAGTAGTCCAACTCCGCGTCGCGTCCCACAATCGAGCCTTCGTCCACAATATCATCCACCGTGCGGCAAAATGCATACAAGGCGCGCGCTGCGGAGCGTTTTTCCTCTGGCAGCAGGCCGCTCGCCATGTAGAACGATTTGCTGTGATGGGCGGCCACTTCACCGCACAGGGCATACGCTTTTTCGAGAGCCGCGTCACCAGCCCAGTACGAGTAGACAGGACGATTCGTAGAAGGATTCGGGATATTGCCTGCCAGATTAATCAGAGTGCGTTCCCAATGTGCTTGCATCTGTACCTCCGTAAACGGCGCTTGAACATTAAACTTTATAGTATTTATTGTACAGATTTTCAATGATTTGTCAAGATTTTGCAACGGAAAGTTTGAGAATATCTTGACAAAATTTCGACATTGGCTATAATCAGATTTGCTACTCGACCCTGATTGTTTGACTACGGAGAATGTTTTATGGCTTCTAAACCGACTGCACTTGTGATTGGCGCTGGCATTGGCGGCATTGCCACTGCCGCCCGTCTGGCAAAGAACGGTTATAGCGTAACTGTCCTGGAAAAGAACGACAAACCTGGCGGACGCTGCAACCAGATTGTGAAAGACGGCCATCGTTTCGACATTGGCCCGACCCTGTTCCTCATGCCTGAAGTATGGGAGGAGACTTTTGCCGCGCTCGGTGAGCGGATGAGCGACCACCTTGACCTGCGCCGCATTGACCCGACCTACAAAGTCCACTTCGATGACGGTCTGCAGTTGGAATTGACCTCTAATATTGGCAAAATGCAAACCCAACTCGAGGCAGTGGATAAAACTGCCTTTACCGGCTTCCTGGGCTACATTGCCGAAGGGTCGAAGCATTACAAGATTTCGCTGGAGAAGTTCGTGGGGCGCAACTTCTTCAATATCTTCGAGTATTTCAGCCTGACCAACCTGCCGCTGATTTTCCAACTCAAAGCCCTCGATAAGCACTACCGCAACACGGGCCGTTTCTTCAAGAATGACCGGCTCAAGGCGGCTTTCACTTTCCAGAACATGTACCTGGGCCTCAGCCCCTACGACGCGCCCGCGACCTATTCCTTGCTTCAATACACCGAACTGGCCGAGGGCGTCTGGTATCCGATGGGCGGTATGTATGCGGCCATTGAAGCCCTGACCAGGGTCGCCGAAAAGTTGGGCGTTAAATTTATCTACAATATGCCGGTGAAGACGATAAAAGTCGAAGGCTCGCAGGTTCTTTTTGTGGAAACCGCAGATGGAGCGCGTTATACCGCCGACATCTTTGTTGGCAACGCCGATTTGCCCTACATCTACGACCAACTCCTGCCCGACCGCGCCGAAGCCAAAAAACTGGACGAGAAGCTCTACACCTGTTCGACCATTATGTTCTACTGGGGCGTGGATAAACAATACGAACAGATTGCCCATCACAACGTCTTTCTGGCGGGCGATTACAAAGCCTCTTTTGACCAGATTTTCGATGACCACAGCCTGCCCGCTGAACCAAGTTTTTACATCCATGCTCCAGCGCGCACCGACCCCGCCGCCGCGCCCGAAGGGCAGGATACGCTCTATGTCCTGGTGCCGGTTGGCCACCTCGATGAAAACGCCCGGCAGGACTGGGACGCAATGGTTCATCGCGCCCGCGAAACGGTCTTTGCCCGTCTCGAAAAGGAGATGGGGATTAGCGACCTTCGCCAGCACATTAAGTTCGAGATTGTCTATACCCCCAAAGAGTGGAAACAGCAATTCAATCTGGCAAAGGGTGCTGCTTTTGGCCTCAGCCACAACTTCTGGCAGGTGGGCTACCTGCGCCCACAAAATCGTCATGCCAAATATAAAAACCTGTATTTCGCGGGCGCATCCACGCATCCTGGCACCGGCTTGCCGATTGTCCTGCTTTCGGCGCGCCTGACCACCGAACGGATTTTGAAGGAAAAGGGCACAATATCTGTGCAAAATCTGTCCAGCGCGCCTGTGGCGGCTACAGATTAATCCCGGAGTAAATCAATGCCCATCAGTAAAGCACCTGCCTTCAATCTCAAAGTCGTCTTGCGCGAGACCGGCCTGGCGGCGGATACTCTGCGCGCCTGGGAACGCCGCTATGGACTTCCTGTTCCGCAGCGTTCGCCGGGTGGTCATCGCCTGTATTCACAGTACGATATTGAAACGGTCAAGTGGCTGATGGCTCGTCAAAATGAAGGCTTGAGCATTTCACGCGCAGTTGAACTGTGGAAAGAGGAACTGGCCCAGGGGCGCGACCCACTTGCGGATGCTCAGTCTCAACCGGCAACTCGTTCACCGTCTTTCCAGCAGCCCATCTTCTTGCCGCCGGAAACGAATATCGATTCGATTCGTTCTCATTGGCTGGCGGCGTGTCTAAACTTCAATGAATCCGCCGCCGAGCAGGCTCTTAACCAGGCCTTCAGCATGTACCCGGTTGAAACGGTCTGCGTGGATGTCTTACAGCGTGGCATGTCCGAACTTGGATTGCTCTGGTATGAAGGCCGCGCCTCGGTGCAGCAGGAACATTTCGCTTCTGGGTTGGCGATGCGGCGGCTCGATGCTCTGCTGGCGGCTGCCCCCCCTCCCATGCGCAATCAGACCATTCTGGTTGGCTGCCCGCCCGAAGAGTGGCACAATTTTTCAGCCCTCATGCTCACTCTTTTTCTGCGGCGGCGCGGATTGAACGTGATTTATTTGGGCGCCAATGTTCCCATCTCCCGTTTCCAAGAGACTGTTTCGGCCGTCAATGCCGATTTGGTCTTACTGGCGGCTCATCATCTGGTGAGCGCGGCAACCCTCCGGCAGACTGCCCTGCAACTTTCGGCGCAAGGCGCGCGGGTTGTATATGGAGGGCGCATTTTCAACGTTCACCCCGCTTTGCAGGGCAGCATTCCCGGTCATTTCCTGGGCGAACGATTGGATATATCTATTGAAACCATCGAGCGCATTCTTCTAAACTATCCCGATGTTCCGAGCGTCCCTGCCCTTTCGCAGGAATATTTCGAAGCGTTGCGGGTCTTTATGCTAAAGCGTCCACTGGTCGAGGCCTCTCTGAACCAGCATTACCAGGTTGGTGAAATGCCGCCCGATTATCTTGAAACTGCCAACCGCTACATGGGCAATAACATAACGGCTGCGCTGCAACTCGGTAACATCACCTATCTCGATAGCGAAATTGAATGGCTTGTTCACATGCTTAAGAGTCATAACCAACCGGCTGATTCTGTATCAGTTTATCTTTCGCATTACGCCAATGCGCTGCGACAGCACCTGGGCGAACCAGGCAGTCTCATTGTTCACTGGATTCAATCAACCCTGGAGTAAACTGCCATGACTAAAATCAACCTTGGAAAAGTCACCGAATTCCAGATTGGCAAACCGCGCGTTGTGCGCGCGGGCGGGATTGCGCTCGTTATCAACCGCACTGAAAACGGGTTTTGCGCGGTTGCCAATCACTGCCCACACCTGGGGCTGCCCATCGCCAACGGAAAAGTCGAAGGGAACGTTATCACCTGTCCTTTTCATGGGAGCAGGTTTGATATGTGCACCGGCGAAAATCTGGATTGGGTGACCAGCTTTGCAGGGGCCAAGCTCCCCAACTGGTCGCGCCGCCTGATGACGATGGGCAAAAAACCAACCCCCATCGAAACCTTTCAGGTGACGCTCGAAAATGATAGCGTCTTTGTAAATATTCCAACTACATAATCAAAGCCGACTTTGCTGCTATGAACAAACAACTCTTCTCTGTCTTTCTGATTGTTTTCATTGACTTGCTCGGCTTCAGCCTGATTTTGCCTCTGCTGCCTTATTATGCCGATACCTTTGGCTCCAATGAACTGGTCACTGGCCTGCTGGTAGCCTCCTATGCCGCCATGCAGTTCATCGGCGCGCCGTTGCTGGGACGTCTCTCTGACCGTTTTGGGCGGCGTCCTATCCTGCTTATCAGCATTTTTGGCACGTTTCTGGGCTTTCTATTGCTTGGTTTTGCCAAAGCCTTGTGGATGCTCTTTGCCAGCCGCATTCTGGATGGCTTCACTGGCGGCAATTTGAGCGTGGCGCAGGCTTATATTGCCGATGTGACCGATGAAAAGAACCGCTCGAAAGGCCTGGGGCTGGTTGGGGCGGCTTTTGGGCTGGGATTCATCATCGGCCCGGTCACGGGCGGCTTCCTCAGTCAGTGGGGATACGCTGCTCCAGCCTTCGTTGCCGCCGGGTTGGCTTTCATCAACCTCCTTCTGGTTGCATTCTGGTTGCCCGAATCGCTCACCCCTGAAAAACGCGCCGCCATGCCCCAAAAACGGCCGCCTGTGACGTTGGACGCGCTCTTGCAGGCTTTGCAGCGTCCGTTTACCGGTTCGCTGCTCATCACCCGGTTTTTCTTTGGACTGGCCTTCGCCATTTTCCAGACCATCTTCGCTCTCTACGCCCTCAAAAAATTCCAACTCGAAGCACGCGATACTGGTCTGGTGCTGACCTACGTTGGCGTTCTCTCAGTATTCGTGCAGGCCTCCCTCATTGGCCGCCTGACTCAACGCTTCCGCGAAGACGTTTTGATTGCAATTGCGGTTGTGATGATGTCGCTATCCTTGCTGGGCTGGGCGTTTGTCCCATCGGTTTTCTGGCTGATAGTCATTCTGACGCCTACCGCCATTTCGGGTGGAATTCTGAACACCGTTCTCTCCAGTACCCTCACCAAAGCCGTGCAGCCTCAGGAAATTGGTGGCATTCTCGGTCTGGCTGCTGCTATTGAGAGTCTGACGCGCGTCATTGCTCCAACCCTGGGCGGCGCGCTGTTGGGTGGCCTGGGAACCTGGGCGCCGGGCTTATTCGGCGGACTGCTGCTGGCGTTCTTAAGCGTATACGTCTGGCGCGTCATCTATGGTCATCCCATCGCGGTCGAGATTCGCGCTCGCAGCGCGGCGGCCACCGCTTCGGCGGGTCATTAATTGGTTATGCCATGCGCGTCCTGGTCATTGGCGCTGGGATTGGCGGACTCACCGCCGCTGCGCTCCTGCTCAAGCGCGGCTGGCAGGTAACGGTGTTGGAAGCCGGAACCTACCCTGGTGGCTGCGCTGGAACGTTCTTTCACAAAGGATATCGTTTCGACGCGGGCGCGACTCTGGCCGGTGGATTTGACTCTTCCGGGCCGCACGCCCGCCTTGCGAATATCCTCGGCCTGGAATGGCCGGTAACGCCCATCACCGATGCGGCCTGGGTGACGCACCTGCCCAATCAATCTGTTTATCAGTGGGTGGACCCGCGCCGCTGGCGTGAAGAGTACCTTACCAAATTCCCCTTTTCGGCGCAATTCTGGCAAAAGCAGGAACAACTCGCCAAAGTCGCCTGGGATATTTCCACTCGTGACTTTCCCTGGCCGCCTGCTACCGTTGCGGAAGCCGCCCGTTTGCCGCTGGCCCTGCGCCCGCAGACATTCAGCGCGGTGCCTTACATTTTTCGCAAAGTACGTCATTTGTTGCCGCGCGAAACCACCCCGGCTTTCAAAGCCTTTGTGGATGGCAACCTGCTTATTTCGGCTCAGGCCATCAGCAATCACGTTGATGCGCTCTACGGCTCATCCGTGCTGGATTTGCCCCGCCGGGGCGTGATGCATGTTCAGGGCGGCATGGGCGCGATTGCTGAGACGCTCGTCTCATGGATAAAAGCCAACGGCGGCGAGGTGAAATACCGTCAGCGGGTGACGCGCCTCGAAACGGTCAACAGGCGGGCGCGGGCGGCGATTACAGCCAAAGAAATGCGCTTCGATGCCGATGTCTTCCTCGCTAACCTGACCCCCTGGGCGTTGGAAACCCTGCTCGGCGAAGCCGCGCCAGACAGGCTGCGGCGGGAAACCCGCTCCCGGCCCTGGATGTGGGGCGCTTTCGTCGTCCACGCCGGGGTTCGAGCCGAGAAAATCTCCACGTCCATCACCCACCATCAGGTGATTGCGGATTTAGAAAAGCCGCTCGGCGAGGGCAATTCGGTTTTCATCTCGCTCTCGCCGCTCGATGACCTCTCTCGCGCTCCAGCGGGCATGCGCTCGGTCATTCTCTCTACTCACACGCGGATTGCCGATTGGCAGGGGCTGGACGAAGCCGCTTACGAAGAGCGCAAGGCGCGCTATGCCGAAAAGGTTCTGACCGCCGCCGAGCGCGCTCTACCGGGCTTTCGCGCCGCTGCCGAACTGGTCCTGCCCGGCGCGCCGCAGACTTACGAGTTTTACACCCGTCGCCCGTTGGGCATGGTTGGCGGCTTTCCGCAGACTTCGCTCTTTGCCGCGCGCGGCCCGCAGAGCGGATTTTCAAATTTGTGGCTGGTTGGCGATAGCATTTTCCCTGGTCAGTCCACCGCCGGGGTTACGATGGGTCCAATGCGGGTGGCGAGATTGGTGAGTGAAAACAGGTAAACAGGAGAATCAATCATGAAAAATGACATTCTACACAACTTCTTTGGCAAACTTATGCCGCTCTTTCCGCCCCGCAGCGAGGCTTTTCTTAAAAGCGCTACGCGCGACGATTTGCAGCGGGTCAATTTCCGCTATATTTTCACCGTACAGGGCATGACTGAAATCAGTCACTTGATTGAAGATGCCATTATGGCCAGCCCGGGTATTTCAGATACTTATGTTTCTTTTCAATATTTCTCGCGGGTAGCCGACCAGGCCGAGCGTTACGCTCGTGTTGCCCAGGCTTCGACCGGCCTGTGGCTCTATGGCGTGCCAGATGCGCCCTTGCCGGAGTTTGCGCGTCTGGTTGCTGTTGACACAACGGGAACTCCCCTGGAGCATTACTGGTTTGTGATTGCCTACGGGCCGGGAATCCACATGACGCTGTTAGCCGAGGAAATTAACCCCGTTGACCGCCTGCCCGGCGAGCCGCGCATGTACGAGGGATTTTATACGTTTGACCAGAATTTTGCCTTCAAAGTATTGACCGTTCTGCATAAATTGTTTCCGAATCAGATTGGCGAGCCGACACTGCCGGAACTGCTCGAATAACGCGAGACCCGCTATGGCCGAGACCTCCACGACCCGTTATGAATTGCCTTCCCAGGGTATTACCTTGCTCGGCTACATTGCGCGCCGAATGCACAAGACCCGCCTGCTGCTTCCAGTAGTTGGAATGCTTGCGGCGGGGAACTCCTCCGCCGCGTTGGGGCAGGTTGCGCGTTACGCAATAGCGGCTTCGGTTTCGTATGGCCCGGCCTATTATCAGCCGCGTTTTAATCGTCCTGGTGAGGAACTGATTGAATCGGACCCGGCCACTGGCTGGGATGTGTGGGTCAGGCTCGAATCGGCCTCCCCGCATTATCTCATCGCTTATCGCGCTCTTGCGCCAGATAGCAGCTCGGTGTTCAGTGGGCGCGAGGAAATCACCGGCACGACCATTGGCCTGCACGGCTTGGGCATGCCGGCCCCTTCGCACTTCCATTTCACCTGTGGCGGCTACCAGGCCTCCCTGACTGGCGTCATCACCAGCGAATTGGCGCTTTCCCTGTTTCGACGTACCCAAATCCGCGCACATGGTTTCCTGAACCTGTCTGACAACGCAGGCAATAGCGGCAAACTCCATCTCGGTCGCAATGGCAGGCTGACTCTGGAAATCAATGGACAGCCGCCTGTTGTCCATGCTCTGGGCGAGAGCGGAAATTGACATGCGGATAGGCTATCCTTGCGTTTCGCGGCTGATTGGCCGTACCACCAATCACGAAACCATTCTGCGCGCTGCCACGCCCGAAAAACTACGCGTACTCACCCGTCAAAACCTGGCCGACCTGCGCGAAATCCTGCGGCACAACCTGGCGCATGGCTGGCTGCTCTTTCGGATTGGTTCGAGCGTCATTCCGTTTGCATCACACCCGGTCAACACGCTCGATTGGAGAAACGAATTTCGGGATGATTTGGACGAAATCGGGGCCTTTGCGCGTTGGAACGACATGCGCCTTTCCTTTCATCCCGGTCAGTACACTGTCTTGAACTCGCCTGACCCGGAAATTGTCCGCCGCGCCATCGAAGAGATAGCCTGCTCTGCCGCTTTTCTCGATGCGCTCGGCATGGATACCGCCTCCAAAATCATCATCCACCTGGGCGGAACGTATGGCGACAAACCCGCCGCCCTCTCCCGTTTTGTTGAGACGGCGGCCACCCTGGGCGATTCGCTGCGCTGCCGCCTGGTCATTGAAAACGATGAGCGTTCCTACGCTCCGGCGGATGCGCTTTGGGTTTCGGAGCGTACCGGCCTGCCAGTCGTGTTCGACAACCTGCACTACGCCGCCAACCCCGGCCCCGGCGCGCTCGAAGACCTGCTGCAACGGGTCTTCGCCACCTGGAAAACCGAAGACGGCCCTCCCAAAGTCCATTTTTCCTCGCAAGCTCCTGGCGCGCGCATCGGTCATCATGCCGACTATGCCAACCCGGACGAATTCCGCGACTGGCTGGCGCGCTGGTCCCAATTTGGTGACTTCGACCTGATGCTCGAAGCCAAAGCCAAAGACGAAGCCCTGCTCGCGCTCTCCCTCGAACATCCGATAACTGCTCACTGATAACTGGAGTCTCCATGCCCTCAACTCTCCTCTGGGGCGCCGCTGGTGGAATCGGCCAGGCCCTGACCCAAACGCTCGCTGCCTCCGGCCACGCAGTCGTTGCCGTCTCGCGCCATCCTGCCGAAATGAAAGCCCTGACCCCGCACGTCATTGCTGCAGATGTCACCCAACCCGCCCAGGTCAGCGGCGCGGCGCGCATGGCCGCCGGAATGGGCGCGCCCTTCGACCTGTTCATCTATGCCGCCGGGGATATTGCCTTGCTCAAAACCGCCGAAATGACCCCCGCCGACTGGAACCGCATCCTCTCCGCCAACCTGACCGGCGCATTTCTGACCTCCCAGGCCAGCCTGCCGTATCTCAAAGCCGATGCCCGCCTGGTCTTCATTGGCGCAGTGCATGAGCGCCTGCGCCTGCCTGGTCTTTCGGCTTATGCCGCCGCCAAAGCCGGGCTGGAAGCCTTCGCCGAAGTCTTGCGCAAAGAAACCCGCCTGCCCATCCTGGTCGTCCGCCCCGGCGCGGTGGATACGCCCTTTTGGAAAAAAGTGCCCTTCTCCATGCCCAAACATGCCCTCAGCCCGCAGGGGCTGGCAGAAAAGATACTGACCGCCCTCAAAGAAGACAAAACCGGCCTCCTGGACATTTCTTGATTCATCATTCTTCATTCTTCACTCCTATGCTCTCCATCTGGTGGATTCGCCGCGACCTTCGCCTCTCTGATAACCCGGCCCTGCAGGAAGCGCTCAAGATTGGGCCGGTTATTCCCGTTTTTATCCTCGACCCGCATCTGCTCGAACGAACCCCTGCCCGCCGCCAGCAGTTCTTGTTGAACGGGTTGGCAGAACTGGATACCGAACTTCAGAGACGCGGCTCCGGGCTGGTCATTCGGCGCGGCAAGCCGGAAATTGAACTGCTCAATCTGATTATCGAAACCGGCGCGCAGGCCATCTACGCCGAAGAAGATTACACTCCCTACGCCCGTGTCCGCGACGAGCGGCTATCCCAATCTCTGCCGCTGATTCTCATTCAGGGGCAAACCGTCCATCATCCCGCCTCCGTTCTCAAGCCGGATGGTAGTCCCTACACCGTCTTCACGCCCTTTAGCAAAGCCTGGAAAGCCCTTCTGCCCGCCAGCCTTGCCCCGCTCCCCGCGCCGGAACATTTTCCTCCCGTCACCCTGCCCGCTTCCGCTGGCCTATCCGATTATCCGTTTGAACGCTCCGCTTCTGAATCTGCTTCTTCAATTCACTCCGTTCCGTCATCCGCTTCTCTGTTTCGTTCCGTTGTCCATTTTCCCCCAGGCGAAAAAGAAGCCCTTCGCCGCCTGTACCAATTCACCCAATCATCCATTGCCAATTACCACGAAACCCGCAACCGGCTTGACCTGGAAGGCACATCTGCTCTCTCGCCTTACATCCGCTTTGGCATGATTTCCATGCGTCAGGCCGCCGCGGCTGCCATTCAGCAACTCCCCTCTCCTGCCGGGAGAGGGGACGGGAGCGAGGGCGCGACTACCTGGCTCAATGAACTCATCTGGCGCGAGTTTTACATTGCTATTCTCTACCATTTTCCCCATGTGAGCAAAACTGCTTTCAATCCGGCCCTAGCTAACATCCCCTGGCGCAATGACAAAGCCGAATTTGAAGCCTGGAAAGAAGGCCGAACCGGCGTTCCGGTCGTAGATGCCGCCATGCGCCAATTGCGCGTCACCGGCTGGATGCACAACCGCGCCCGCATGATTGTTGCTTCTTTCCTTGTGAAGGATTTGCTGATAAACTGGCAGTGGGGTGAACGCTGGTTCATGGACAACCTGCTCGATGGCGACCCTGCCGCTAATAACGGCGGCTGGCAATGGACGGCGGGGACTGGAACTGACGCCGCGCCGTACTTCCGCATTTTCAACCCCGTCCTGCAAAGCCAGAAATTCGACCCCAACGGCAACTACATTCGCAAGTGGGTGCCTGAACTGGCTCATTTGCCCTCCGATGTCATTCACGCGCCCTGGGAAAAGCGCATTCGCGTACCTGGCTATCCCTCCCAACCGATTGTGGACCGCGAAAAAGCCAGGGAACGGACGCTCAACGCTTATTCCCTCTCCAAACAGTCTTTCAATCCGTCAATCAATACGACCCCATGAAAAACCCCGGCGCCGACCCTCAAACCGGACGCGAAGTCCTGAAGGCCTTTCTACAAGAAAAATCCCTGCTTGGCCCGCTGCGCGTCATGGCAGAACGGGTTGGGCGCTTTTTTCAGATTCCCCTGCCGTTCTTTAATCCCTACATCGTCTTTGGCCCTGAGAATGTTCGCAAAGTGCTTGTCACCGAGCGCCACAAATTCCTGTGGCGCAACCACGACCCCGTCACCGACCTGCTCGACCGGGGCGTGCTTGTCACCGACGGCGCGGAACATGACCACTACCGGGGACTGATGGAGCCATCCCTGCATCCCGGCAAATTGCCCGGCTATGCCGAAATGATGCGCGAACAAGCCCGCCGCGTCAGCGCCACCTGGCAGGATGGGCAGGTCGTGGATATGCTCGTCGAAGGCCGCAAAATTGCTCTACTCATCATCATTCAGGCCCTCTTCAGCCGCGATGCCTGGGACGATTTACCCAAAATTTGGACGCCCATCCTGAAAGCCATTGACTACATTTCTCCCGGCGCATGGATTTTATGGCGCCAAATTCCCCGTCCTGGCTACAAAAAACATCTCCAGGTTCTCGATGCTTACCTCTATCAAATCATCGCAGAGCGCCGCGCCGCAATCGCCAATCACCAGTTACCAATCTATGGTGACTTGCTTCAGCATCTGATCGACGCTGGCCTTTCCGACCACATCATCCGCGACCAAATGCTCACTATGCTCATAGCCGGTCACGATACATCCACTGCGCTTTTGGCCTGGGTCTTTGCCATGCTTGGGCAACACCCTGAAACATATGCCCACCTCCAGCGCCAACTGGTCGAAACCCCGCCCGACAAAACCCCGCCCCTGCTCGACCAGGTCATCAAAGAAACCCTCCGCCTGTACCCCCCCATTCACATTGGGAATCGCATCGTGACCCAAGACGTAACCTTTGAAGAAGGACAGGTCATCCCCGCTGGAGCGCGCATGTTCTACTCCATTTATCTGACCCACCGTGACCCGCAGATTTGGGAAGACCCCAATTCTTTCTGCCCGGCTCGCTTTGCGCATGGCCGCCAGACTCCCCCTATGGCTTACATTCCCTTTGGCGGCGGCCCGCGCGCCTGCATTGGGGCGGCCTTTGGTCAAATGGAAGCCCGCATTGTTCTGCGTTTCCTGCTCGAAACTTTCGAGTTCACCACCATTTCATCCGCTTTTCCGCTTCAAAAACCTGTTTCCCCCTCCGTTTTTCCGTTTTCTCCGTTGTCAGAATCCGTTTCCCCCTCCGCTTCTCCGCTTCCTCCGTTGTCCAATCTGTTCCCTCGCATGGGTGCCACCCTCGAACCCCGCCCTGGCGTTTTCCTGCGCGTGGCGCGCCGCAAGAGCCACTCACCAATCTAAAATCTAAAATCAAAAATCGAATGACCTACTTCAACTTCCTCCTCCTGTTCGTCGGCATCCCCATTCTCATTTTCCTGGTCATTACCTGGTTCGACCTGCGCGCCGGACGCCCTACCCCTGGCTTTGACGCAAAAAAAGTCCCGCTCATCATTTTCGTTCACGTCATTTTGGCGCTCACCTACACCACCCCATGGGACAACTACCTAGTTGCCACCGGCGTCTGGTACTACAACCCGGAACTCATCACCGGCATCACCATCGGCTACGTTCCCATCGAAGAATACACCTTTTTTGTGGTAGAAACCATTCTGGTTGGCCTGTGGTGGTGGTTTCTGGCAAAACGCCTATCTTTGCCCGTCCCTGAAGCCTTCCGTCCCAACCGCTCCTTTGTCTATTTGTCTAGCGGCGTACTCATCGCTGCCTGGCTCTTCTTCACCTTTCAATTCTTCTTTGCCGGAGACGAGTGGAACTACCTCGGCATCATCTTTTTTTGGGCTTTGCCGCCCATTATCCCGCAATTCCTGTTTGGGGCAGATATTCTCTGGCATTATCGAAAACTGGTTTCCTGGGCTATCTTTGTCCCTGGCTTGTATCTTTCCCTCACCGACATCATCGCTCTCACCGCCACCACCTGGAACATCTCAAAAGACCAGACCCTCGGAATTAACTTCTTTGGCATCTTGCCGATTGAAGAAATCGCTTTCTTCTTCATCACCTGTGTTCTGATTGGCTTTGGCATGACTCTGATGTTGTCCAATCTTGGCTGGGAACGTTTCCGCGCCTGGAAGTTGCGACATTTTAAGGGCCTGCCATAATTTGCAAGTTGTGATTGGTAAACTGCGTCAGTGTGTGCTATGCTTGCAAAATCCAAGATTTTAAAATCGCGAATAAGAAAGTCCATATGTTTGCATCTGCATCTTCTGACGTGCGCATCCCCACTATTGGCGTTTTGGCAGGCTGGCAGTTTTACCGAACAGCTACCAACCTCAGTTACCTGGCGCCTATTTTTCGGGGAATTTGCCGTGCCGCGCAAACGCTAAACTGCAATCTTTTGCTGGGTTGTGGTATTGGCCCCTCGGCCAGCCCCAGTGACCCTTATCGCCCGGCCTGGCCTGTTCCTTCTGCCGAACATGATTTTGTGCCAATTGGCCCCTGGAATGTGCAGGGGCTGATTGTTGCCATTCCCCTTCACTCCCCGGCCCGCTCGGCTTATATTGAAGAACTGCGTGCATCGGGCTTTCCCGTTTTGTTTATTGGCTCTGGAGAGGTAGGGCCGACCATTGCTGCCAACAACGCAGTTGGCATTTCCCAGGCTGTTGCTCATCTGGCCAGGCATGGACGCCGCAAACTCACTTTTATTGCTGGTTCTGCCGATGACCTGACCGGCGATTCGGGGAAACGCTTGCAGGCTTTTCAATCTGCTTGTCGCCAATTCGGTTTAGAACAAGACCCCCGCCGGGTCTTGTATGGTCGTCATGTATACGATGGGGGATTTGCCGCCATCTCCCAATTGTTGCAAAACGGCATAGAGTTCGATGCAATTATTGCCAGTAATGATGAATCTGCCATTGGAGCGATGGATGCGCTCCATCAGGCCGAACGACGCATCCCTGAAGACGTAGCAGTCATCGGTTTTGATAATCGTCTCGAAGGCGCAGTACAACAGCCGGGGCTCACCAGTATTCATGTTCCACTCTTCGATATGGGCTATCGTGCCGTGCAGGAACTCTGGCGGCATTTGACGCAAGGCTCTGCCTTGCCCGACATCCAGGAAGTAGATACGCAGTTAGTTGTGCGACAATCCTGTGGATGTGGCGTGGCTTCTTTGCTAAATAACGCCCACCTACCATCAAAAAGCACCTCTTTGGGCGAAGAAATTGGCGACTATGTCCGCCAACAAATCTACGACCTGGAAGAGACCGAAATTTTTGCCCTGAGCCGCACCCTGGCGCAAACTTTTGAGCGTAGCCTGGCCGAAAATGACGCATCCTACTTTCAGAGCGCGCTCACCGATATTCTTGCGCGCGTCTCTCGCACTGGCGATGATGCGCATGTCTGGCAGGAGGCGCTTTCTGTACTGCCCAAAAGCCTGGCCTGGAGCACGCGCCCGGACCTGGCCCAAACGTTATTGGAAAAAGCCCGGCTGACCATCAGCGCGCGTATGCATCGTAGACACCGCCAATACATGCTGGATGAGCGATGGGCTTTTAGCCGTTTGAGCCTGCTGACGGCCCGCCTTCTCACTGTTTTAGATGAAACCGGCGTGTATGATGTGCTGGCTCGCCATCTGCCTGAGTTTGGCATCCAAACCGCGTTCGTGGGCCTGTTTGAGCCAGAAAATAATGACCGGTTCGCCTGGATTGTCTTGCGTGATGCTCTTGACCCGCAACAGCCTTTGCGCCGTCTTCGCAGCCAGCATTTTCATCCCCAGGGGCTCTTCTCTCCTGACCGGGCTTTCTCGCTCGCGCTCATCCCCCTCACAGACCAGACAGGTCAGATTGGTTTCATGGCTTTGGATACCGCGCATCTTGACTTGCATGGCGCCATCGTTCAGCAGCTCGGCAGCGCTCTGAATACAGCGCGCCTCTATCGGCAGGCCACTGAGGCTCGTCGCGCCGCCGAAGAAGCCAATCGCCTTAAAAGCCGCTTCCTTTCTACCATCAGCCATGAACTGCGTACCCCGCTCAATCTCATTGTCGGGCTAACCGGCCTGATTTTGGAAGAAGGCGAAGAGCAAAACCCATCTCTGTCTGACCATGTTCGCCGCGACATTGAGCGAGTCCACGTTTATGCTCAACACCTCGGTGGATTAATTAACGATGTGATTGACCTGGCTTCCAGTAGCGCCGGGCAGTTACGTTTGCAATATGAGACAATCGACCTGGTCGAAACCTTGCGGTTGGTAGCCGAAAGCGGCGCGCAACTGGCGCAGGACAAAGGATTGGGATGGTGGGTTGCCTTTCCTGATGAACCAATATGGGTATGGGGCGACCGCACTCGCTTGCGGCAAGCCGCGCTCAATCTGGTGAGCAATGCGGTCAAATTCACTGGGCGGGGTGAAGTGCGCATCTCTCTCTTCAGGGAAAATGGTCAGGCGCGTGTCGAGGTCAGTGATACTGGCTTGGGTATTCCACCAGAAGAACAAGAGCGCATTTTTGAGGCTTTTAACCGCTCGGAACGCAGCGTTTCTCAGGGGTATCCGGGTCTCGGCTTGGGGCTTGCCATTTGCAAAACCCTTATAGAAATGCACGGCGGACATGTGGGGGTCTCATCCAGCGGCCTGCCAGGAGAAGGCGCCCGTTTTTGGTTTACCTTGCCTGAGGTTGCTCCAGCCTCAGGGCAAGCATACTCTACTCCTTCGCCCGCCGAACAGACCGTTTTGTTCTTGTTTCATTTGCCGTTCGACCGCCAGCAACTTAAAGAGCGACTGCTCCAAGAGGGGGTGCGCCTTCTGATGGCTCCATTGGCGAACCCTGCTGAGTGGCAATCGCTCCTGGCCGTTTCTCCACCCCAGGCTATCGTGCTGGATGTAGAAGGCGAATCAGGCCTGGCCTGGCGCGCGATGCAGATGATTAAGAGCCTGCCTTCTGTCCAAAATATTCCCATCCTCTTTCATAGCGCATCCACGCAGGGAGAATCCCTTCTCAGCCTGGATTACCTTATAAAGCCCATCTCCCCCGAATCTTTGTTGCGCGCTTTAGATGAAAATCTCTCTTTGAATGAATTGCCCTCCCAAAGCGTGCGTACCTTTTTAGTCGTAGATGATGATGTGAATACGTTGGAAATGCACGCCCGCATTCTCCGGCTGCACAGCGTATCCAATCGCGTGCTGGTTGCCCAAAACGGTCACGAAGCGCTGAAGATTTTGCTCAAAGAGAAGATAGACCTGGTTTTGCTTGACCTGCAAATGCCGGAGATGGATGGTTTTGCCGTTTTGCAAGCCATGCGTGAAGCCACCTGGACGCAGAACATCCCTGTCATCGTCGTTACTGGCAGAGATTTAGACGAAAACGACCTGAAACGCCTCAACGAGGGCGTGGCTGTTGTATTGCACAAGGGATTGTTTGGCATGGAGGAGACCATAGCGCACATTCGCGCGGCGCTGGAGCGGAAACGCCGTCTGAGCCTGGATGCGCAGCGGCTAGTGCGGCAGGCGATGCTCTACATTCACCAAACCTACACCCAGCCCATTACCCGCGCCGACATTGCCCGCCACATCAACATTGCTGAAGATTATCTCACTTTTTGCTTTCGTCAGGAACTTGGTACCACTCCCATTAAGTATCTGCAACGCTACCGCATTCATCAGGCTAAAATTCTGCTCAAGAACACTCAGCGCACTGTTTCGGAGATAGCCCTGGATGTAGGATTTTCTGACAGCGGCTACTTTACCCGCATTTTCCACCGCGAAACCGGCCTGGCTCCCGAATCTTTTCGTCATCAGTCGGGTTAAACCGTTGCAATCTTCTTGCTAGATTTTTGCTTTCTCTGGAGGCTCGCTCATCCGTTTTATCCGTTCTTTTGCCTTTTCTCTCTTTTCTCCAATCGTTTCGCGCTTTTCTCCAAGACCGGGGGCAATGAGTTTCATAGAATATGAAACAGGAACATCCTTGCTGTTTACAGCGCCAACTCACAATTCCTGTTTCAAAGGAGACCCCCCATGTCCAAGAAAATGTTTTCCCTTCTGAGCCTGCTGGTGTTGCTTGCCACCCTGCTGGCTGCCTGCGGCTCTCCAGCCGCGCCAACTGCCAGCAGCGGCGATACGGCCCCGGCGCAGCCTGCCGAAAAAGTGACCCTGCGCGTCTTGGTTCACCAGAACCCGCCAATGGTCGCTTTCATGGAAGAGTTCAACAAAAAATTCCAGGAAAAGCACTCCAACATCGTCGTAGATATGTCTGTGGTGAATGCGAATGACCTTAGCACCGTTTCGCAAACCCGCCTTTCAGCGAATGATATTGACGTTCTCGATATCTTCGGCTTTTCCAACGCTGCTCAGCCTTACATGAAGCAGGTGGACCCACCCAACTGGCAACAATTGATTGAAGCTGGCTTGCTGATGGATTTGACCGGGCAGGATTTCTTGAAATATTACGATGAATCTGCCCTACAGGACGCTGGTTCGTACAATGGCAAAGTGTATGCCGTCAACCTGGGGCGCGTTTCTTATAGCGGCATTTACTACAACAAAGACCTGTTTACTGCCAACAACGTCAAGGTTCCTACCACCTGGTCAGAACTGGTTGCGGCTTGCGAAACCTTCAAAGCCGCGAACATCCCCTGCATGACCGCCGGTGGCAAAGACGGCTGGCCCATCTTCGTCGGCGCGTATGGTTTGCTCGGCTCCATCTACCCCGACCAGGCCGCCCTGGTGGAAGGTCTGTGGACGGGCAAAATCAAGTGGAACGATGAAAAATCGCTGGAGATGTGGAAGAAGATGCAAGTGTACGCCCGCGACATGATGGAAGAAGGCGCGAGCGGAATTGCAGGCGATGCCGCCCCTGGCCGCTTTGCATCTGGCGCGGTTGCCATGTTCCCCGGCGGAACCTGGTATGCCGCCGCGATTGAAGCCGCCAATCCTGGTTTTGAGTGGGGTTACATCCCCTTCCCTGGCTCTGACAATGCGGATGATAACAAATATCTGTTCGGCAAATACGACCAGGGCTGGGCCATTGCCGCCAATACCCCCAACAAAGAAGCCGCCCTGCTTTACCTGGCTGAATTCTCTGACCCGGCCAATTACCAGGCTTTTGTGGATGCCGTTGGTTTCATCCCCACCCAGCCAACTGCCAAACTTAACACCAAGATTGGCACGGAAGTCGCTCCCTATCTCGCTAACTTCCGCGTAGGCTATGAACAATACTGGGTTGCGCCCAAAGGCGCTGGGCAATTTGCCAACCCCTGGGCTTCGTACTTCAAGCCCTTTGGCACCGATGACGACCCGCAAGTACTGGCTGATAAAGTGCAGGCAGACTTGCAGGCCGGGCTGGACGCCGTCAACAAGTAGCCACTCTCTCTTCTGGGCTTCTCACGCGGCGTGGGAAGCCCAGAATTTTTCACGGAAAGGAACGGGTGCTTCCATGTCCTACCACTTTGGACGAGGCCGGTCGAAATGGACCCCCTATATTCTGCTTTTGCCGGGTTTGCTGTTCTACTTTTTGATTGCCCTCGGGCCATCCATTGCAACTGCTTTCTATTCCTTTACGGATGCGACTGGCATCAAAGGCGCGCCCGTGCATTGGATTGGCTTTGACAACTACCGTGAATTTCTTTTCATGGGGCGCGCCTCAATTGACAACCTGGAGGCGCTTAAACGCACTCTCGTTTTCTCGGTGGCCGTCACCTTCATCCAGTTTGGTCTCGGATTGTTCGTGGCCCTGATTGTGAACCAAAATCTGAAAGGCTCAAACATCTTCCGCACCATCTACTTTATGCCAGTCATCCTGGGCGTGGTGATTCAAGGTCTGATGTGGTCTCTGTTTTTGTATCCGTTAGGAGGCCCCGCCGCCAAACTGCTCTCATGGTTGGGGTTGCGCTCCGAATTTTTAGGTGGTCCACCCGAACAGGCTTTTGCGTGGGTCATCTTCATCCAGATTTGGGCCAATATGGGCATTACTATGATGATTTTCCTGGCAGGGCTTCAGACCATCCCTGCCGAACTTTACGAAGCCGCCCGTATCGATGGCGCCAACCCATTGCAACTGTTTGCCAATGTTACCTGGCCGTTGCTCACTCCCAGCGTCAACACCAATCTTCTACTCAATGTCATTGGTAGTTTGCAGGCCTGGCAACTCTTTCTGGTGCTGGTGGGGTATCGTAACGGCACGCAGGTTCTAGGCTACCTGATTTACGCCACCGGGTTTGGACAGACCTCCGGCAGCGTGACCAGTAGCTTTCGACAGGGTTATGCCGCTGCCGCATCCATCATCCTCTTCCTGTTGGTGTTGGTCATTGGCATGACCGTTCAATACTATCTGCAGCGCAGAGAAACGAGGATTTTAGGATGAACGCGAAAAACGCCTCCAGCCCGGTTTATTATCGCGCCGCCCGCATTCCCTGGGGAGTGATTGGTTCTTACCTGGTGATGATTTTCTTCGCCCTGTTGTACATTGGGCCGCTTTTCATGCTGGTCAATACTTCCCTCAAGACGATGCCGTCCTTTATGAAGGACGCAACCTCCCTGGCAACTGAACTGCGTTTTGAGAACTTTGTAGAAGCCTGGAACAAAGCCAATTTCCCCAAGTATCTGCTTAATTCGGTCATTTATACCTTTGCGGCTACCACCATTTACATCATCACCGCTATTTTTGTGGCTTTTCCCATTGCGCGTGGTTACATCAAGTATTCTGGCGCAGTGTTGACGCTCTTCGTGATTGCCCTCTTCCTGCCACCGGCCCTCATCCCGCAGTTTCAACTGATTCTTAACCTGGGGCTATACAACAACCCGATTGGTTACATTCTGCTCTTTATTGTCAATCCGATAGGGATTGTCATTCTTGTGAATTACATCAAAACCATTCCTCAAGAATTGGATGAAGCCGCCGCGCTGGATGGCTGTGGTTATTTCCGCTTCGTCTGGAGCATCGTCATCCCGCTCATTCGACCTGCCATTGCCACTGTCATCGTCATGCACGCCATCGGCATCTGGAACGAAGTGATTGCGCCCACCATCTACCTGACCAACAAAGATTATTATCCCATTACGCGCGGCCTGATTGTCTTTCAGGGTGTTTATGGCAGCAACTGGCCCACTCTGGCCGCGGCCGTTCTTCTCCTCACCCTGCCTATGCTGATTTTATTCCTCTTCTTGCAGCGCTACATCGTCTCCGGTCTGACCGCAGGCGCTGTGAAAGGATAATGCCTATGTTTCGCCGCCTCGTCTTACTTCTGTTGAGCGCCGCGTTGCTGATGAACGTTTTTGCGTGTAGCACTGTATCTTCCCCTGCGCCGGAACGCCCCGGCTGGAAACTCGTCTGGCATGATGAATTCGATGGCAAAGCAATTGATCGTTCTAACTGGACGTACGACATCGGTGGTCATGGCTGGGGCAACGGCGAAATGCAATACTACACCGACCGCCCTGAAAATGCGTATCTCAAAGATGGCTATCTGATCATTGAAGCCCGTCAGGAAAAATACGAAGGCTCTTACTACACATCTGCCCGTCTTAAGAGCCAGGGACTGCGCGAGTTCCAGTATGGGCGTCTCGAGGCCCGTCTCAAAGTGCCGGAGGGGAAAGGCTTTTGGCCTGCGTTTTGGATGCTTGGCTCGAACTTCCCTCAGGTTGGCTGGCCCGATTGCGGCGAAATTGACATCATGGAATATCTTGGCAAAGAACCCGACCTGATTCTTGGTACGCTGCATGGCCCTGGCTACTCTGGTGCGCTCGGCGTGAGCAAATGGAACCGGCAAGACTATCACATTGCCGACGATTTTCACACTTTCGCTATCGAATGGGATGAAAATCAGATTACCTGGTTTTATGACGAGGTTTCCTACCATACCGTCACCCGCGAAGATGTTGGCAGTCGCCCCTGGGTTTTTGACCAACCCTTTTTCTTCATCATCAACCTGGCGGTCGGAGGCACGCTCGGCGGCATGGTCAGCCCACAGACCGTTTTTCCGGCCCAATATTTGATAGATTACGTCCGCGTGTACGAAAAACAGCCCTGAGAGTTTGGAGAACGTCCCATGCTCAAAACTCGCCCCATTTACCTCGGTGAAACCCTGCTCCCGCCGCCTCCCGCTGAAGCAAACGGCGAATACGTCCCTCTTTTGGGAGAACCCTGGTACAAAATTGCTCACTATGACGCCTTGCCGCCTTTTTTCATGAGCATTGTCAGCAGCGGCAATCATTGGTTGTTCATATCATCAACCGGCGGGCTGACGGCAGGCCGCGCTCATGCCGACCAGGCGCTCTTTCCCTATTACACCGAAGATAAACTGACCGATAACAGCGAAAATACCGGACACAAAGCCATCTTGCGCCTGACGCGCGGCGCGCAGACCTGGCTGTGGGAGCCGTTCTCCGTCCGGCAGCAGGGCGTTTATCGCATCGAACGCAATCTATACAAGAACATCCCTGGCACGGCAGTTCTTTTTGAAGAAGTTAATCATTCGCTCCAGTCTGTCTTCCGCTACGCCTGGCGCGCCAGCGCTCGCTTTGGGTTTGTCAAAACGGTCTGGCTACAGAACATCAGCCGCGAGACCACTTGTCGCGTGGAACTTCTGGACGGCTTGCAAAACCTGTTGCCTGCCCATGTCGATTCAGCCGTCCAAAACCAGTATAGTTGTCTGCTTGATGCCTATAAGCGCAGCGAACTAGACTCTTCAACCGGTTTAGGAATTTTCAGCCTCAACTCGCGCCTGACCGACCTGGCGGAGCCGAGCGAATCACTTCGAGCCACATCCGTCTTTCAGGTGGGGTTGAATCCGCTTGGTTTTCTGCTCGCCTCGCGGCAGTTGGATGCTTTCCGCTTTGGCGGCGAACTTCAGCCGGAAAGCGAAGCGCGCGGCCAGCGCGGCGCGTATTTTGTTCATGCTCAACTATCATTCGATGCGGGTCAGGAACATGCCTGGCACCTGGTCGCCGATGTACATCAAGACCATGCGGCTCTTATGGAATTGCGCCGATTTTTGCGCACTCCTGCCGCCGCTCAACGCCAGAACATCGAGCAGGACATCGCTTTTACTGCTTCTAACCTGCAAAAAATTGTTGCAAGCGCCGATGGAGCGCAGGTTTCTCAAAATCAACTTGCCACTGCTCACCATTTTGCCAATGTTCTCTTCAACGTCATGCGTGGCGGCGTGTTTACACACCAGTATTGGATAGAAAAATCTGACCTGCTCAATTATTTGGAAACCCACCAGCGCGGAATCGTCCAGCAGCAATCCGAATTCTTTGACCCTTTGCCCGAGCGCTTTACGCTTGCTGACCTTCAGCGCTGCATTGCCCAAACGCCCCTGGCCTTGCGCCGACTTCTGCTTACCTATCTACCCCTGGCGTTCAGCCGTCGTCACGGCGACCCCAGCCGCCCCTGGAACCGCTTCTCGATCGACTTGCAAAATCCTGATGGTTCGCAGCGCTTGAATTACGAAGGAAACTGGCGCGATATTTTTCAGAACTGGGAAGCGCTGGCTTACTCGTATCCCGATTATGTCGAAGCGATGATAGGCGTTTTTCTGAGCGCCACCACCGCCGATGGCTACAATCCCTATCGCATCACCCGCGCCGGGGTGGATTGGGAAGTTCCTGAAGAAGGCAATCCCTGGGCAAATATTGGTTATTGGAGCGACCATCAAATTATTTACCTGCAAAAATTGATGGAAGTCAGCCAGCGCATGCATCCTGGTGCGCTGCGTACCTGGCTGTCTCAGCCGCTTTGGAGTTATGCCAACGTTCCTTACCGCATCAAGCCCTACGCTGACCTGCTCAAAGACCCCTACCATACCATTGTTTTCGATGATGTTCTGCACGCCCAGATTGAGCGCGATGTCTGTGTGTATGGTACAGATGCCCGCCTTTTGCGCGCTCCCGACGGAAAGCCGCTTCTGGCTTCTTTAACCGAAAAATTACTCACCCTCTTGCTTGCCAAACTGGTCAACTTTGTTCCTGAAGGCGGCATTTGGATGAATACCCAACGCCCCGAATGGAATGACGCCAATAACGCTCTGGTTGGGCGCGGGCTTTCTGTGGTTACGCTGAGTTATCTGCGGCGTTTTCTGGTTTTTTTCCAGCGCCTTTTGGAAGGCCAAACTGATTCTTTCGCCGTGCGCGTCGAAGTGGTGGAATGGCTTCGCGCCATCAGGACGGCTTTGCAACGGTTTGAGCATTTACTGGCGGGAGAGTTCACTCCCGCCGCGCGCCGCGCCATGATGAATCAACTTGGTCAGGCAGGCAGTGATTATCGCTGGAAGGTCTATGAAAACGGTTTTTCTGAGACCTTTACCTGCCTCCCAGCCGGGGAATTGCGGTCTTTTCTCCTGCTTTCCCAGCAGTACGTGGAACAGAGCTTGCGCGCCAACCGCCGCTCCGATTCCCTCTATCATTCTTACAATTTATTGCGCCTGCAAGATGATGAAGCCCACATTGACCGGTTGTATGAAATGCTCGAAGGGCAGGTTGCCATTTTGTCCTCGGGCATGCTCTCTGCCCGGGAATCGCTCGATTTATTGCGCAGTCTCCGGCGCAGTGCGCTCTACCGCTCTGACCAGCACAGTTACATTCTCTATCCCGATAAATCTCTGACTGGCTTTCTGGAAAAGAACTGTATCTTCCCTGAAGATATTTCCACGCTGCAATTACCGGCATTGCTGGCTGAGCATGGCGAATCCTCGCTTTTTATTCGTGATTTGAACGGACAATTCCATTTCAGCGGCGGCATTCGTAACGAACGTGATGTGCGCCGCGCGCTGGACGCTTTGCAAACTCAACCAGCTTTTGCTTCACTCGCGCAGGCCGAAAGCCAGGCTATTTTAGATTTGTTTGAGCGCGTTTTCCACCATGCCGGGTTTACTGGCCGCTCTGGCTCATTTTTTGCTTACGAAGGGCTGGGCAGCATCTACTGGCACATGGTTGCCAAACTCTTGCTGGCCGTTCAGGAAACCGCTCAACGATTCGAGCAACATCCTCTTGGCCTGGAACTACGCGCCGCTTATGAAGAAATTCGCGCAGGCATGGGTTATCACAAATCCCCGGCGGAATATGGCGCTTTTCCCACCGACCCGTATTCACATACCCCCAAGCACAATGGCGCGCGTCAGCCGGGCATGACCGGCGCAGTAAAAGAAGAAATTCTCACCCGCCAGGCTGAAACCGGCCTACTTTTTGTGGATGGGAAATTAACCTTCAGCCCCTTTTTGCTTTCCAAAACCGAATTATTGAACGAACCCCGCGAATTTTCTTATCTGGATGTGACCGGCGAGGAGCAAATCCTGACTTTGCCGGCTGGTTCTCTGGCCTGTTTTGTTTGCCAAACTCCCGTCATCCTGCGGTTTGGCGCGCGAGACGAGGTGACTCTTCACCGCGCCGATGAAACCATTCAAACTCTGGCGGGGCGCGCGCTGGACGAAGAAACCAGCCGCCACATTTTCTCCCGCGATGGGAGCATTCGTCAGGTCTGGGTGACATTTTCCGCCGAAAGTCTCTGATTGGCGCGGCAGGTCAGGTTTCGGCCCCGGCGCGTGGATTGACGGGATTGCCCTGAAAAAAACTTCGCCCTGCTGGTAAAATCCCTCCATCACGCTTCGAGGGATTCGCATGGGCGCAACATGGCCGCAATGGGCAAAAAAAATGCGTCGGGTGTTTCAGTTTCCGGTGCATGGCGATAAGAACGTCCGCCGTCAATGGCTGGCGGGGGTCTTGTTGTTGTTCTTGTTCATCCTGGCGCTTTTGGCGCTGGTCAATGCCATCTTTTATTTTTGGCCGTTCAACAATCCCGATAACCTTTCTTACACGCTCTTTGTTGCGGCCATGACCGGCTTGCTGGCCTTGTTGTGGGCCGTCAACCGCAGCCTGTCGTTCAGCCGTTTTACCCGCCCGCTGACTGTCCTCCTGCTGGCGGTTGGCATCCTCTTTTCCGACTCGCCTGAAAGCGTGGTGTGGGGGTCTTCCTTTAGCCTGTTTGCGCTGCCCATCCTCAGCGCCAGTTTTATCCTTTCTCCAGCGGCCAGTTTTGTGGTGGCCTTGCTCATCAACCTCGAAGTGCAAATTTTTGCCAGCCTCACCGTTCCAGGGCGTGAGATTTATCCCATTTACGATGGCATCAGCCTGCTCGCGATTGCCGGGGTGGCCTGGCTGGCCGCCGCCAGCCTGGAAAGCGTCCTCGACCACCTGGAGGAACTGGTGGCCGAGCGGACGGAAAGTCTCAAGAAAACCGTCGCACGCCTCACCGAAGCGACGCAGACGATTCAGGCATATTCAGAGCAGATGGAATTGACCAATACCCGTCTGGAACAGGCCAACCTGTTCAAAAACCTGTTCCTTGCCTCCTTCCGCGACGAGTTGGAAGCCCCGCTGACAGCCATTTTGCAGGCCAGCGCCAATGTCTCCGACGAACTATCCACTGGTATTCTGCGCAACCCCGAACTGGCGCGCATTCATCGCAACGGACGTTTTTTGCAGGCTCTTATCAACTACATCCTCGACCTGGGCGACCTGGAGATGGGGACGCTGAAACTGGAGCGGACCTCGGTGGACCTGATTCCTCTCCTCCGCTCAACCGCCCAACTGCTTGATGAACAATTGGCGCTTAAGAAACAGCAGTTAAATCTCGATATTCCTCAGCAAACTGCTTACGCTTTTGTTGACCGCCGCCGCATCGAGCAGGTTTTAGTCAACCTGTTGAGTACGGCCAGCAAATTCAGCCCGGCGGGGAGCGAAATTTCCGTCTCACTACATGAGCGACCCAATGGCGTGTGGCAACTCTCCGTGCGCGATTCTGGCCCCGGCATCAGCCCGGAGCATGTCAACCGCATGTTTCAGCCCTTCAAGCGGCTGGGAGTCTCGCGCCGAATTCTTGAAATGCACGAAGGCAAACTCTGGCTCGATACGCTTACCGGTGGCGGGGCCAATTTCATCCTTCAGTTGCCTGCCAGCCGCGCCTGAACAACTCAAATTCTATGAACCTTGCATCCAATCTCGCCATTGCCGCCGGTATCATCGTCGAAATTCTGCTACTCTGGGAGACCTCCGACCGCCAAAAGAAAAACCAATCCACGTCGGGTTTCTTTTCGCCGGGTCTGAGCCGCTTGCAGGAGGTTATCGGCCTGGTACTGCTCGTTTCCTGGGGGGGCATTGCCCTGGCGGACTATTTCGACCCGCCCTTGAGCCTGGCGGCCTTGAGCGCGATTCAGAACGCCATAATGGGGTTCTCGTTCATGTTCCTGTTTATCTTTGGCATGGTCAGCCCCAAACTCCTGCCGCGCGTCAATGAGCAGACCATCGTTGCCATCAGCCTGGTAGCTTTCTACGGCCTGTTCAGCCTGGCGAAGCTGGAATGGTTCTGGCTTACCGCCCTGCTCCTGCCTGCGCTGGGCGTGTTTGGAATGGCGCTGACGACCCGCGTCATCCACCCCTATCTTAAGAGCCTCTTGTATTTCTGGTATCTCGTTTGCCTGCTCATCATGGCCCTCCAGAACAACTTCGAGATGTTCATTCGGCCTACTTCTGAACTCGAATTAACGCTCCTCGATTATTTCATCGGCGGCGCGGCGGGCATTTTCCTGCTCTTGCACAGCATTTTCCTGGCGCGTTTTTTCCTCATGCTCACCGCCCTCATCCGGCCTGCCAATCGTCATCTCATTGTTCTTGCTATGCCACAACTCTTCGATGACCAGCAGATTCCACGCCTGAAGTTCCTGGTCATCCTGGCGCTTTTTGGCGCCATTCTCGCGCTCAACCGGCTGACCGGACTGCTTCCCTCCATCAGCGCCCTCAACCTCCTGATTTTGCTGGCGGTTCATTTTATGGAGCGCCCGTTCCAGTTGACCGAAAGGCTCTAACCTCATGCGCGTCAAACGCTGGCCCCGCTCTCTTTCGGAACTTGCGCTTCTCCCTGATGTCCTGCTCTGGTTTTTGGCGGCTCTCGCGCCGCTCATGTTCCTGTTCAGCCTCATTGCCGGGTTCGACCAGGCTGCGCAGCATCGCGGCTTGCTGGCCGACCTGGCCGCGCATGGGCGGGTCGTCTCCGCCGAAATTAATCAAATTGATTTCGAGAGCCAGCGAGGCCGCATTACTCTGTTCTACCCTGCCGAAAATGAGCAACGAGAACTTGCCGTCATTCGCATTCTGGAGTTTTACCCTGCCGATTGGCTCAACCGTCTTGAAAAAGGGCAAACCCTTGAACTGCTCTGCGTCCCGCCCGGCCCTTACCGTCATGCTTACGAGGCCGTTCCGCTTCAGTATTACCCTGCCTTTCAGCGTCATCCCGGCATCACCCGCGATATTTGGGCTGTATTCCTGTTCTTTTTGCTGGTCGCCATCTACCGGCCACACTTTCTGTTTCTTGGCTTCGTCCCTGTTACCGATATGAGCGTGACGTTATTGAGTGAAAACCCATCATGATTTTTCTGTTTGTCCTCTCCACTCTCGCTTTTCTGGCGGCTTTGCTCATTCTCTATTGGCTGCACAACCAGGCCTGGCTCGATGTTCACACTCCGCATGTCGTCCCGCCTGCCGCCGGGCCGCTGGTCTCGCTCATCGTCCCGGCCCGCAACGAGGAAAAGAACATCCGTCGCTGCGTCCAATCCCTGCTTGCCCAGGATTACCCCAGCCTTGAAATCCTGGTTTTGGAGGACCGCTCGACCGACCTGACTCCCGTCATCTTGGCCGAACTCGCCGCCCAGGACCCCCGTCTCGTTATTTTAGCAGGGCGCGACCTGCCCCCTGGCTGGGCCGGTAAACCCCATGCCCTCTACCAGGCTGCCAAATCCGCCTCTGGCGAATGGCTTTTATTCGTGGATGCCGACACTTTTCTCGACCCGAACGCCGTCTCCGCCGCCCTGGCTTCGGCCCAAAAAAACGGGGCCGATTTGTACACCATCATGACCGAGCAAATCACCGGCTCATTCTGGGAGCGGGCCGTCATGCCGCTGGTCATGACCGCGCTCTCGGTGGGGTTCTCTCCCCGCAAGGTCAACGACCCCCACACCCGCGACGCCATCGCCAACGGCCAGTTCATCCTGATTAAGCGGCCTGTCTATGAAGCCATCGGCGGCCATGAAAAACTCAAAAACCAGATAGTCGAGGACAAAGCCATCTCCGAGCAGGTAAAATGGAATGGCTACCGCCTGGTGGTGGCAGATGGGCGCGGGATTGCCCAAACCCGCATGTACACCGACCTGCCCTCCATGTGGGAAGGCTGGACCAAAAACATCTACCTCGGCCTGGCCGATAAGCCTGCCATGTTGCTACTGGGCGCGTTTGGCGCGTTTTTGGCGCTGATGGCCGCGCTGGTCATGCCAGTCTGGCCTTTGCTGGGGCTGTTGTGGTATCTTCAGGGCGGCGGTTGGATGTCGCTGGTTGTCATCTTTCAGGCGTTGGCAGTTTGGGCTGCGTTGCTCTATTTTCGGATGCGCGTCAATGACCAAATGGACATTCCCCGCTGGTATGCCTTCACCACTCCGCTTGGCGCGGGCATCTTCGCCGCCATGATGTTCACCTCCGCCTGGAAAGTCCTCTCCGGTCAGGGCGTCACCTGGAAGGGACGCGCCTACGACCCTAAAACGGTTCGCTAATGAAAAATTTTATGGAAACAAACGCAATCCCAAAGGTTTTATTGGTTGACCTCTCGCATCAATTCGGCGGCTCCAGCACCCGTGTTTTGGGATTATTATCTGCTCTGCCGAAAGGGCGGGCCGGGTTGGCGGCCATCCAGGGCAGCCCCGTGTTCGAGCAGGCCAAACGCATGGGGTTGGCTGCGCACCCGGTGGGGACGGGAAAGACCGATTGGCGCATCCTGCCTAATCTGGTTCGTCTCATCCGCGAACAGGGCTATCAGGTGTTGGATACGCAAAATATTCAATCCAAATTTTGGGGCAGTCTGGCCTCATTGTGGAGCGGCGCGGCGCTGGTTTCCACCCTCAACAGCTGGTATGACTTCGAGCATGGTGGCCGTTGGAAGGGAAAACTGTATACGGCGCTTGAACTGGCGACGAATTTTCGGCTGGGCGGTTACATCGTCGTCTCCGAAACTGTCCGCGATGCCGTGCAAGCGGCGCACAGGAAGTCGCCGGTGGCTCTGATTTACAATGCGATTGGGCTGGATGCGAATTCAATCAACGGAGACAGGCAATGGCTGGCCGAAACCTTTGGGATTCCGCGGGATGCCCTGGTTTGCCTGGCGGTTGGCAGGCTGGTGTGGGCCAAAGGCTATGAAGACTTGCTGGATGCAATGCGCATAGTCGTTGTGGAAAATTCATCCATCTACTGCCTGGTGCTTGGGGATGGGGAATTGCGGGCAAGTCTGGAAGAGAAAATCCGCCAGGATAACCTGGCGAACCGCGTTATCCTGGCCGGATATCAGCCGCGCGATACGGTTTTGGCCGCGCTCAAAGCCAGCGATATTTTCGTCATGCCATCCCGTCAGGAGGGAACGCCGCTTGCCCTGCTTGAAGCTGCCGCCATGGGAGTTCCCATCCTGGCAAGCGCTTGCGGTGGCATCCCAGAGATGGTCACGGATGGGGAACAGGCCCTGCTCGTCCCCCCGGGCAATTCAACGGTGCTGGCGCAAGCCCTGCTTCAACTTGCCAAAGACCCTGAATTGCGCGCGCGGCTCGTTCGGAATGCCAGGACGCGGGTTCAGCAGTCGTTCAGTTTGGAAGCCCAGGCCCGGGCGACGTTGGAGGTGTATCAAAAAGTGCTTGTTCATCATTGAATTTTCATAATTTGGATAAAAATAAAGAAATTTGGGGCTTTTAAGTCTTGCCATGACCAAAAAATCGGCTATAATCTTTATTCCAGTGAGCTTTCAAATTTGATAGGTGGTTTGATGATGCGTTCGTGAATGTTGATATGGGGGTGTTGGGGAGCAAAACGGATGATGAATGTTTTCTCCTCGTGATGGATAAACGTCAAAGGGAAAAGAGAGAGGCTATGGAATTTAACCTGTTTCTACGCACGTTGCAGCGCGGATGGTGGATAATTGTCTTGTCAATTTTTATCGCAACCAACGTCTCGCTGGCAATTTCATACATAACGCCGCCTGTCTATCAAACGACTGCCCGTTATGTCGTTTCGCCCAACGCTGGTCTTTTTTCCAGCAGTTGGGAATTGCTATCCAGCCTGGATACGCTAGACCGGCGCTCGATTGTGAACACTTATCGGGAGATGATTGCAAGTCCATCGGTTTATGAGCGGTCTCCAGAAATTCAGAAAATCAAACAGCAATCTTTAGATGATTTTGAAGTTTCTGTAGCAGTCATCCCCGATACCAATATCTTGCGGCTGACTGTAGAAGGCCCTGACCCTCGAAGGATTGTGGTGGTGGCCCATGCTATCAGCACCGAAGTGCTGAGTTACATGAACGAGTTGAACCCAATTTATAACCTGAGCGTTCTCGAGGAACCCCAGTTACCCACTGCCCCTATTCGCCCCCAACCTCTTGAAAATGCTCTTTTGGCATCCCTGTTTGGAGGCATGGTGGGGCTGGTGCTGGCTTTTTCGCGCGAACAACTGCAAAATACGCTCGACAAATTGCGCGAACGCTCGATTATCGACCCGGTTTCATCCGCATATACTCGCGCTTATTTTGAGCGACGACTGCTTGAGGAAACTACCCAACATCCGGATGGCAATTTTGTGATGGGAATTATCAATCTGCGTGGTCTTGAGCAGGTCATGAACGTATTGCCCGAGCCGATTTTCAACCGCGTCCTTGGAACGGTTTCCAAAAAACTTAAGAATGAACTGCGCGGGCGGGATATTGTCGGACGCTGGAGCGACACGCAACTTGCAGTTATCCTTCCAGGAACGCCAGAATCAGCCGTAGAGCCGGCTTTTCGGCGCATTCAGGTCTATCTTTCCGAAGCCGTTCCGGTTGATAATGCCGGGGATATGGCTTTTAATCCCGACCCGTGTATTGGCGTTATTATGCACAAACAGTTTGAGACGGTTGAGAGCATCATTGAGCGCGCGCAAATGGCTGTTGAAAAAGCCTCTGCTTTGTCTGAAGCGACCGTTGTATTTCTGAAAAATTCCTATTTTTCTGAAGAACGCATAGGCAGCACGATTGAGAAAAACGGAACCAGTGACTGATATCCTGCCAGGTTTTTGAGAGGACTGAACATGGGTACAAATGACAATCGCATTTTAACGATGAGCGTATTGGCGCTCGCTCTTGTTGCATTACTGATAACAAATATTCATCCCGTTGCCGCTTTGGGGATTCAGAATCAGTCGACCGACTCAACCGGGGATGCCTTTACGTTTGGTCAGCTTGGGTATGCCGAAAAAGTGATGATTAGCCCTTATGATTCGTTGCAAATTCTTTTTGGAGTGCCATCGAATTGGGCATTAATTCCTGGAACTGAACTTACTTTACGTTTCAACTATGCCAGTAACCAGGTTATATCGGCAGTCGATGGTCTTGGGGGCATTCCGGGGGGCACTCTGCGCGTTAGTTTCAATGGCGTAACCTTGAAAACCATTCTTCTCACTGCCAATGGCGATTTTGTCGAAACTATCTCTATTCCTTCGGATGCGCTGACCGCCAATTCGGTGGATGGGCGTCACCGCATCTCTTTTCTCTTTGATTCCCGCTTTAATTGCGACGATACTTCTGCCAACGCATCGCTCATCATCAGCGCTGGCTCATCCATCGCCTTGAATCATGAGATTGTCCCTATTACGCCAGACTTGACGATTTTTCCCCGTCCCATTTACCAGCCCGATTCAATTATCCCTTCACTCACGACCATTATTATTCCCGATAATCCATCCGAAGCGGAGATGCGGGCTGCCTTAACGGTTTCTGCCGGGTTGGGCGCTCTGACAAATGGCAGATTGCAATATCGCATGGTTTCAGCCGCTCAGGTTTCTGAAGCCCAAAAATCGGATTCCAGTATCATCCTGGTTGGATTGCCCAAAAGCCTGCCTGTTTTAAAGAATATTGCTGTACCGTACCCTCTTCAAAATGACGTATGGGCTCTGGCTGGCATGGAGCCTGACGACGGCCTCGTGCAAATGGCTCTTTCACCCTGGAATCAAAACAATCTAGCTTTGGTCGTGAGTGGAAATTCTGAAGCAGGGCTGGTGAAGGCTGCGCAGGCCATCAGCGCTGGTAATCTGGTTCCAGCAGGCCGACCCGATGTTTCGGTCATCAGCGCGGTCAACCCTCTTTCTGTGAGTGATACCATTCCCCAAGACCAGACTCTCTTCAGCCTGGGTTACGAAAACAGGTCGCTTGGCGGTTTCGAGGGAACGTATTTATCTTATTTCTTCCCTGCCTCGGCTGAACAAGTGCTTTCGATTGGCGGGTATATTGATTTTGTATCCTCGCACACTAATCTGCTCGATTTTGAACGCAGTGGAATTACGGTTTATCTGAACAGGACCTTCGTTGGCAGCATTAAATTTACGGGCGATGTTGACCAGGTGACTACGACCAGGCTGAATCTTCTGCCTGGCACCATTCGCCGCGGCAATAATTTGCTGGAAATTTACAGCGACCTGGTTCCAATTTATGACTGCTACTCTCCTGATTTGTCCAGCAGCACGGTTGTCGTGAGCGGCCTGACCAATATCCATCTGCCGGTGACTGACCAACAAATTGAATTGAATACGCTCCTTAAGTTAAACGACTATCCGTCCATGTTCATGACAGACCGCAACCTGAGTGATTTGGCGTTCATTGTTGCCAGAAATGACCCAACCGGCTGGGAGGTGGCGTCGAAACTCGCTTTTGATATTGGCGCAGCCGCCTCTATTCCCGTTGCGAACCTTGACGTATCTTATGGCGATTCTGTCCCCGCGCCTGTTCGCGATGAGCGCAGTCTGATACTGGTAGGACGTGCCAGCAAAATGCCCATCCTTGCTGAATTGAATGACAAACTACCGGCTCCTTTTGTGCCCGAGAGCGATGAAGCCACCCAGCCTGCTCTGCTGGTCAATTACCGCTTGCTGCCGGGCATCAGCGTTGGTTATTTGCAACTCATCCAGTCGCCCTGGAATGCGGCCAACAACATCCTGGTGGTTGCTGGAAATACCGATGCTGGCCTGCCAATGGCCGGGGAAAAATTGACCAGGTCGGAGTTCAGTTCTCAATTGAATGGGAATTTCGCGGTGCTTTACGCTGACCAGATTTTGACGACTGATACCCGCCTGGGACAATCCAAAGAGCCGGTCATTTCTGACCTGCCGGCGGAAGCCCTGGCGACCTCATCCCCGCCGACGCAGCCAACGCCGGATGTTTTTAGCGAAGCGGTTGAAATCGAAGCAACGCCCTCATGGGTATTGCCCTCCATCATTACTCTCAGCGCGGCAACGGTTATCATGTTGTTTGTTCTTCTTGGACGGGCCTTCATGGCCAAGAAGGTTCCTGCCAAAAAACAAGTTGGCGAGAAATCTGCCGACGATTAGGATAAGATGTCATGGCTGTTCTGTTCTGGCTGGCTGTTTCGTTCGTAATATATACTTACCTGGGATATCCGCTACTGGTCTTCTTACTTTCCCGGTTAAGGCCAGCTCGTTTCCCAAAGACAAGTGAGTTACCGGTTGTGACCTTGTTGATTGCGGCTTACAACGAAGAGAAAGTTATCGCCCAAAAATTGGATAATTCATTAACGCTCGATTACCCGCGCGAAAAACTCCAAATCATCGTTGCGGCGGATGGGTCTTCTGACAAAACTCCAGAAATCGTGCGGCAATTTGAGCCACAGGGTGTTGTGTTAAGTTACATTCCTGAGCGAAACGGGAAAATGGCGGCCATTACCCGTGCAATGTCGCTGGCGTGCGGAGAAATCGTCATTTTTTCAGATGCCAACAACATGTATGACCGACAGGCTATTCAGTGGCTGGTTGCGCCTTATGCCGATGGAAAAGTCGGCGCAACCACTGGCGCCAAGTTGATTATCGAAGATGGGCGTCCGTTGAGCTCGTCCGAAGGCTTTTACTGGAAATACGAATCTTGGATTAAAGAGAGCGAAACCCGTCTCAGTACCTGTACATCTGCGGTGGGGGAGATGCTGTCTATTCGTAAAGAATTGTTCGTCGCCCCAGAGCGCAGCATTGTGAACGATGACCGCTATATGGTCTTTGACCTGATTCGGCGCGGCTACCGCGTTTACTATACTCCTCGGGCGCGTTCCTACGAAACTGTTTCTAAATCTGCTGGCGACGAAATTGTGCGCCGCACGCGCATTACCGCTGGCGCATACCAGACAATGGCTATGGCAGCCAAACTGTTGCCGTTCGACCGTCCACTGGTTTTGTGGCAAATGGTTTCGCACAAGTTTTTCAGGGCTTTTGTGCCGTTTGTGATGCTGCTTGCTCTGCTTTCTAATTTTGCGTTGTTTTTTTGGCCCGCTCCGTCCAGTCTAAATGCTTTCTGGGCGGTTGCGCCCCCGTTCAACCAAATTTTTTTGGCTTTGCAGGGCTTATTTTATGGGTTAGCAGTGCTTGGCAATCTCTTTCCTGCGCGTGGCAAATTAGGGAAACTCCTGTATATTCCGACCTTCCTGGTCAATTCCAATTTGGCGGCCTTGTTAGGGTTGTATAGTTTTCTGACGAATAAAAACCCCCATCTTTGGAAGCGCGTCAATCGTTGAACAGTCGTCCTTAGAGAGTTTGCGCATGGCATCCTGGCGAAAAAAAGTTCTCGACACTGGATTGAACCTGGCTATTCGGGCTGGGGTTTTTAACTTTTCGCGTTTTCTTGCACCTGAAACACTTACTGTTCTGAATTATCACCGGATTGACAATGCGGATTCCCCTGATTTCGACCTGTTCAAACCCAACGTCAGCGCCACCCCAGAAGAATTCGCCCGGCAGATGGATTATCTTCAGGCACACTATAATGTCATCTCATGTGAACAACTGGACCACTGGCTTCAGGGCAAAGCGACTTTGCCTTCGCGCCCTGCCATTATCACGTTTGATGATGGGTATTCTGACAACCTTTTGAACGCTTTCCCCGTTTTGCAAGCCCGTAATTTGAGCGCCATTATTTTCCTGACCACCGGTTTTATTGGAACCAGACAGCCTTTTTATTGGGATAGCGTGGCTTATTGTTTTCATCATACTCGCCGTGACCATGCCGATTTACCTCTTTTAGGTGAGCGTCACTGGGCGGATGCTGCCTCTCGTGACAAGGTTATGCTCGCCTGGGTAGAAGCTCTAAAAAAAGTCCCCGAAACGCAAAAGCGCGTCCTGATTGAAAGGATTGGGGATTTTCTGGATGTGCCTATTCCAGAAGAAAGGTTTTCTAACCTGTACCTGACCTGGACCCAGGTGCGAGAGATGAGCCAGAAAGGGATGGAGTTTGGCTCTCATACCGTCAACCATCCCATTCTGACGCGCGTCTCGCCGGAAGAGGCGCGTTGCGAACTGATTGAATCGAAACGCCGCCTGGAGGAAGAAATTCAAAAGCCAGTCACGAGCCTGGCGTATCCAAATGGGCAAGGGGCGGATTTTTCAAGGGCTGTCATGCGCATTGTGGCCGAAACCGGTTTCCGGTTGGCGTTCAGTCTGTTGCCAGGGCCAACGCGCTTGAGCACGGTCAAAAACAAACCATTGGACATTCGCCGGGTCTATATTGGGCGAAACCATTCTTTCCCCCGGTTTGTGGCTGCGCTGGCCGGGCTTCCGCGCCTGCTTAAGTGGCTTTGAGCTGGTGGGCGTAAACATCTAATATGTTGCGGGCTATGGGGGGCCAGGCAAACCTGGTTTCTGATAAGTTTTTAGCGTAATGTCCCATTTCGGTGGCCCGGGCTTTGTCATTGATGATGGTTGTAATTGCCTTGCACAATTCTTTCGGGGAACCGGGGGTTACAAGAAAGCCACTTAACCCTTCATCCACCACGTCGGGGAAGGCGCCCACGTTGGTTGCCACCACTGGTTTGCCAAACGAGTAAGCCACTTGAACTGCGCCGCTTTGAGAGCTGTTCAGATAGGGTAAAACCACAACATCTGACCGGTGCATCAGTGGCGCTACTTCTTCCATCGCCAGGTAACGGCTGTCGAAGAGGATTGCATCTCGAAGCCTCAATTCTTCCACCTGTCTGAAAAGCGCATTCATATCCATGTACTTGGTAGGCATGCCAGCAATCAACAGGCGTGCCAGTGGATTTTGCGCATGTACTCCCTCGAATGCCTTAATCAAATCGGGCAGGCCTTTGCTGGGCGTGAGCGTGCCAAAAAACAGAACCAATCGGTGTTCGTCGGTGAGCCCATATTTTGTTTGCATAGCGGCGAGCCGCGCTTCCATATCTGGCGGCTGGGGGAAGATTTGCTCGTTGCCGTGTACAATTTCGCGCAGCCGCCCGCGCGGAATCATTGGATATAGCGCGTGAAATTTGTTCAGGTTACTTGCGCCGTGCAGGAAAATGATGTCGAAGGATTGGAAGACGATGACCTTCATTCGGTCTGCAAGGCGTGCCATTATTCCCTGCGTTTCACGCGACTCAAACTCGTGACAAATTTGAGCCAGTCTTAGCCCACGCCATTTCATGTATTGCAGGAAGAAACCCTCGAAAGGAAATTCCACTTCGCCAAACTGTACGATGTCAGGCTGGGAACGAACCAAATAACGGGTGAGCCGCATTAACTGATAGACTAGCCGGATTGCCCGAATGCCTCGCCGCGCCGTCCAGAACAATTTTCGCGCGATGCTTTCCAGTTTGTTATGGGGTGGCCTGGTCAGCCGGGGGTCGGAGAGTGGCCAGAGTTTCAGGAACTGGTTGACTGTGAAGTTATGCGGAAACTTTTGCAATTCATAGCCCTGGCTGGTAATCAGGGTGACATCGGCGCCCTGTTCCGCCATGGCCTGGCATAGTTGGTAGGCGTAGTGAATCATGCCGCCTGCGCTGCGGGGTTCGACAACGAAAATTTTCATGATGAACGCTTTCCTATCAGGGAATGGTATAGTACTTCGAGCGCTGTGATTTGCGCCTGAATGTTGAACTTTTTCTGGCAAATGGCCTGTCCGGCGGTTCCCCAGGCCTTTCGCAGGGCTGAATTTTCGGCCAATTGGGCGCAAGCATGGGCCAGAGCCGATACGTCTCCGGGCGGGAGCAGCCGGCCATTGACACCGTCTTCAATCATCTCTGGCACGCCGCCTACGTTCGAGGCGATAACTGCCTTTTGGGCGGCCATTGCTTCCATCAGCACGGTTGGCAGGGCTTCTGTTAATGTGGGTAAGACGAAAAAGTCGCATGCTGGCAAAATTTCATGAATATCTTTACGTTGTCCGGCAAAAATAACCTGCGTTGTCAACCCCAGGTTGCGCGCCATTTCTTTTAGGGTGGGGCCGTGTTCACCATCCCCCACAATTAAATATTGCAGGTTGGGATGGGTGTCTCTCAATTGCGCCATTGCCTGTAGCATGAACTGGATGCCTTTGGGTTCGCGCAGTACGGCGACTGTTACGGCGACGATGGAATCAGGCGCCAGACCGAATTCTTTTCGTTTGGCAATGCGCTCTTCCGTCGAAGTATCTTTATAAATGGACAGGTCAATTCCGTTGTAAAGGGTGATAATTTTTTCGTCTGGAATTTTTCCGTCCCGAAGATAGTGCAGGCGGGTAATTTTTGAGACGCCGATGGACCGGTTGCAAAGATGCTTAAGCGCAGCCAGCGTGATTTGGTATCGCCATCGAGCGCGCTGCTCTTGCGGGTTATCAAGGGTGTGCAGAGTGGCGACGCATGGAATTCCCATGAGCCGGGCTGCCAGACTGCCCAGAATGATTGAAAATTCAAGCTGCGTGTGAACCAGTTGTGGTTGGTGACGGCGCAGATAGGTGATGATTTTATACAAATTGGTCGGATGCCGCAGGGTGGGGATGCTCAACAAATCTACAGGAATGCCAGCATTTTGCAGGTCTTTTGCGACGGGGTTGCCGCCGCGCTCTTGCAGCGCGCAGACGCGCAGGTCGAATCGCTCTCGGTCGAAACGCTCCAAAATGGCTAGCGTCAATCGTTCTGCGCCGCCGTGTCCCAAACTGTCTATCATCCAGATGATTTTGGGTTTCACTGCGTTATCCATGATGATTGTGGTGATTTTTAAGAGGGCGGGGTTGCATTGCCCGGAGTAAATCTTTGTTGATGGCTAGCGCCGACAGGATGTATCCGATTAAGAGCCAGATATAGCGGAAGAGCAAGCCATGTAAAAACAGGCCACTTATCAGGAAGGTGATGAGCGCGAAGGTCAGGGCAGTCATCCAGGAAGCCCAATCGGAGTCGGTAACATGCGCCTCATACTTTTTTCGCGCATGTATCATGTAGGCAAAAAGGTAGTAGAAGAAGATGGAAAAAGTGATGAACCCTATTATCCCCGTCTCCGAGAGAATTTCTACATAGAGCGAGTGTGGATGTCGGGCGATTTGGCTGGATGCCCTCATGCCAACGTTTACTAATCCAAGTTGGTTGGCATAGTCCCAATAATTTGCGGAAAAATTGCCAAAGCCAACGCCCAGGAGAGGGTTATTTTGGAACATGGCTAACCCGGCGCGTATCTGATTGCTGCGCCCAACGAGCGAGTCATCCTGTTGGATGGCATACTCATTTTGCGGAGCAAAGAATACATTCAGCGACATCAGCCGCTGTGAATAATTTTCTGGTAAGACCGCAAAGAGAGAGACAAGCGCCAGGCCTGCCATCATGATGTACAGGGGCTTGACTTTCATTTGCAATAAAATTAGCGGGATGACAATGCCTAATGCTACAAAAGCGCCCCGGCTATTTGTATAAATCACTGCCAACAAAATGAGGAGAGATGCAATTGCCATGAGAAATTTCCGGCTGTTTTTTTTCTCGTACTTGAGCCGGTAAACAGCGATGGGGAAGGTTGCTGCAAGAGCCTGGCCCCACATGTTTGATTCGCCGATTGGTCCACCGTATCTCAGCATGCCACTGTCGTCGACTTGCCCAAAATTGCTTAATTGCGCTAACCCCAGGAAAGTTTGGTCGAGCCCTAGTGCCATTTTGAGTACGCCGAGGCCAGCAACTACGGTCATCACAGTCAGGAAGAGCCTAAGACAGGTTTCCCACTTTTCGCGGGTATTTAAGGTGATGAATAAGATAACCCCAATCAGGATGTCTTTTGTAACATCAATGATGATATCAAAGGCTTCTCCTTTGTCAGGCGCGACAAACGTGGAGAGCACGATTGCCAGATAGAAGCCGAGCAAGGACCATTCAACACGGGTCATTTCAGGGAGATTGGAGAATTTTCCGGTGCGCAAAAGATAATTTGCCAGAATGCTGACGAAAATTACGGCAACCAGTGGTTTATTGACTCCCGGCAGACCTTCATCTGTTAATAAATCTGACGCATTGGTAAACACCATGATGGTGAGCAAATAAGCACCAAGTTCTGGTTTTTGGTAAATGGCCATCACGACGATGATGCCGATGATGGCCGCAAAGGCAAAAACCTTGACTTCCATTGAACCAAACGAGATTCCAATGCCTCCAATTACGGAGGCAAGCAAAGCGGTGAGAATAAAAGGCACCCAGGAAATTTTGCGCATGTAAACTTCTGGCAGGTAGCGGCTCAGGTCGCTTTTTTCTTGCGATTTTTGGGGGAGCAGGGATGTACTGGTTTGTTCGGTCATAATGGTTCCTTACGCGTGGATGTGCTTTAAGTAATGTTGGTTTCTATTGTTTGGGAGAGATGATGACCTGTACTAATCGCAGCAGGCTTTTTCCTTCCTGCCACCATATTATGCTGAGATAAGTGATTGCGCCAGAGATAACGACGAGTGTCAATTGCAAAAAGACGTTTATATCGCTGGTCAGGGTGAGTACTCCAAAGGCGACTGGCGTCATACAGAGCGCGCCCAATATGGCGGGCTTGAGTTCTTTCAAAATATCTAGAAAGGACACTTTCAGAAAACGGGTTGCAACGTAGATGGTTATCGTTTGGTCAAGCGCAATTGCAATCAGGTATCCCCAGGCAAATCCAATCAGGCCGAATTGCGAACCAATCATCAGCGCCGGCACCAACACCAGAATGCTCATGAGATTGAGTTTGAAGAGGATATCGGGACGGCCAATGGCCTTATAAACATCTCCCGCATGGTAGCCAACCGAGTAAACCAGCGCATACAGAGACAGAAGCCGTAATAAGGGAATGGCCTCCAGCCATTGTTCGCCGAAGAAGACGCGTACAATTGGGTCAGCCGCCACAAATAGTCCCAGGCAGAGCGGCATGACAATCAGTTGTACCAGGCGGATAGAGACCAGGAAGCCGCGCCGCAGTTCTTCAGGTTGGTCCTGGATGGACGAGAAGGCCGGGAAGAGCACAGAAGCGATAAGCCACAGGTTGCCCACAATGAGCATTTCGGGTAGACGGTAGGAGATGCTGAACACACCCAAAGCGGCCACTCCCAGCATTCTGCCGATGATGAGGTAACTCAGGTTATCCACAAAAACTGTTAGAATATCCACCCCTGTGACTGAAGCGCCGAATTGGACTAATTGCCGTGCAATCGCAAAATTGACCGTTATGCGCGGTCGCCAGGGCTTAACCGCCCATGCTGCAATGACAGAAGCCAATGCGCCTGTCAGTTGCCCAAAAACGAGCGCCCAAACTCCAAAACCTGCGAAAGCCATCCATAAAGAGATGATTCCTTTGACAATGGTATTGCTGATATCTGGAATGAATTTACGGCGATAGTCCAGGTCGCGCATCAAGAGATTGATATGCGTTGCGCCCAGCGCATTGAGGGTAAACGAAAGTCCCAGCCAGCGTAAGACGGGCGTGACTTGTGGCTCTTGGAAGTAGGCGGCAAACAAGGGCGCAATTGGAAGTACCAGCAGGGAAAGCCCGATGCCGAGCAGGGTATTGATTGTAAAAACAGTGTTGGCAGCCTCTTCCACATCGTCCCGCCGTTGAATCAGCGCCAGTCCCAACCCCAGGTCTTTAATGACCGAGAGGTAGTTGATGGCAACAACGGCAATGGCTACCAGTCCAAAATCTTCTTTGGTCAGCAAGCGCGCCAGCAAGGAGGTTGTCAGAAGAAGAATTCCCTTGCTGACCCCAAACGTCAGAAAATTCCATATGACGCCTCGCCCGGCTTTGCGGGTGATAGAAGTATGGTTGTCCGATTGAATATTTTGGGTCACGTTTAACTCGTCGTTTCAGAATGTTCTGAGGGTAGAGGCTGCCCATTTCCTTTGGCTATTTTGTATCTACGCCGGAATAGGGTGTTTTTCAGCTTTCGCGCAATTTCCACGCTGGCAAGTGCTGCGCGGCCTGCTGGGGTGAGACAGAACATCCCCTCGCAAAGTTCTCGTCTTCTGGGCCATAAGTCATTCATATACGAATCTGGCCCGGCTGAACTGTCCATATATTCCAGGTCGGAAATATATTTATAACCATCTTCCAGGGCTTTTATCTCATTGATGGTGCCGGGCCCATATTTCGCATACTCAATATCCCAGCCCACCTTGAAACCAAAACCTACCTTGCCTGATATTAAATTTGATGTGGATGCGATATTTTTGCCGTTTAGTCTTAATTCAGTGAAAAAAGCCCGGCCTTTTTGATTGAACCCGGTCATCATTTCGATAAAAAAGCGTAAATGGTTGGCGTTAGAATACAGGGAGGTTCCTCCCTCGCCTTTCCAGCCCATATGCTCCAGGTGGACGAATTCTTCAATAGATTTTTGCAGCGATTGCGTACCGCGCTGGACAACCCATTCCAGTGTTCCCAACTCTTGCAGTTTGCGCTGGTTTCGATAGTGGTTTTTCTTTTGCCCCCTGGAAAGGTGCGCCAATGGGTCTTGTTCTAATTGCCCTGGCAAGAAAATTGCTCTCGACCATTGTTCAAAGAGTTTCCATTTCATCCCAAAGTCGGTGGCTATGGCTTGGGCTTCTTCTGTAAAGAGACCCTCAACAGAGATGTTATTTAAATACAAGCCATGCCATGCATGCCGTTTGTTGGTTAAGTATCCATAAATTTCCTTCAGCGCATGGTGCGCATCTTCCTGGTCTATGAGAAAATCAGACAGGTAAGAATGCATGGACGCAAAAGCCGCCAGGTGCTTGAGCGGGAATTTTCGGGTTGGTTTTCGCGCCTGAAATAGAGCAACTCCGGCTAACTCGGGCAACCCTCCTGATGACTTTTCGACAAACAACCCAAAAGTATTGTCGGAAGATTCCAGGTACCGCAAGGCTGGCAAAACAAAATGGGGCGACAAAAAAGCATTTGGAACAATGGCGCGTGCTTCCAGTTCATCCCATGCGTCGATTAATCTGGAATTGATTTCGGTTGGTTTGAGAACCCGGACGGTGTAAGAATGATTTTTCTTCAGGTGGCTGGTATTTTGTGACATTGAATCACCCGGTATATATTTTGGGTACTGGTTAATTTGCGGTATCCTGGCGAAGCGTTTTGATGTCAATCAATGCGGAATTTGTTCCTATTGCTTGAATGATGTGAGGGTACATCAGGTACAAATCGCGCATGGTTCGTGCATACCCTGCCAGGATAACTGTGTCGTGGTCTGTAATCTGCATCAGATGGTCGGTCAAAACATTGATTTCCACGCTTTCCATCTCAGCATACAGCATGGTGAGATTTTCTCCCTGCTCGTTGGTATATTGACGCTCAACGAAAAGGCCACTTTCATCGGTTTGCAAATAATTATCCGACGTGTGGAACCCCATATTGTACAGGTTGTTCAGGTAATAATCAGGAGACCAACTGGTAACAACGATTGGGAGATTGAGACGCAAGGCTGTGTCGATTAATTCCTGGCGTTCTTGCGCCAGATTTTCTGCGAAAGTTTTCCACCCGCCCAGCAAGATGTAAGCATGTCCGTAAAGAGGCCGTACCCCTTCGGGAGTGGGAAATGCCATGCCGGGTCCCAGGGTGACTGCCATCGAGGATTCATCTGTTTCCGGATAGTCGAAACGTCGAATTTCAAAGCCAGGTCCCCATGATGTGTTTTCTCTTGCAACACGAAGTCCAGCCATCCAGGGAGTGAGCAACCCAACCAGAAGCAGCATATAAACCAAATTCTTTTTGGATGGGTTATTTTGGGCATATTCCATGATTGCCTTGAAGCCTATGGTAAACAACAAGATAAGTGCTGGAAGGGCAGTGATAATAAATTTGGGTACGCCTGACCGGAGCCAGAGCAGACCGCTTAAAACGCTTGCTAGAATGACTAGCCCTATTAGACTGCGTTTTTGGGTCAGTCTGACCATGCCAGTCAGAATGAGCAGCGAGGCAGCGGGGGTAAACAGGGGGGTTAGATTCAAACCAGCGCGCAAGATGATTTCAGAGAGTGAAGCCTGACTTCCAGCCGATAACACTCCTACCTGATTAACAACGTGTAAGACTGTGCCAAACGCAGCAAGAAAATCGTCTGGCCCGTAGCCGCTCAACAGAATGGCTGCCAGAAGCGTGAACAAAGCAAAGCCAGCCCACAGAAGAGCAAATTTTGCCTGCTCGACTTTTGTTTTATGGGTGGGTTGAACGAAAATGTCGGCGATGATGACCAGTATGTAAGCAGCAACGTTCCATCGGAAAGCGCCGCCCAATCCAAATAATATTGCCGAAAAGCTGTTCAGCACAAATTGACGCCAGACGCTTAAGTCAGGTTGACGGCAGGCATATCGCAGAATTAAATGCGAGGTCAGGATAAAACACATTGCGACCAGCGTTGGGGCGTACACAAGACCAAGATAAAAAAACTCTGGCATAGATAGCAACACGCCAGCAGGCAGTACCAGAGAAAAACCGGGAGAAATCTCTTCCCTGGTGTAGTCTCGCAGCCAATCGAATATCAGCAACAGGATGAGAACAAACATCACAACATTTGCCCAGCGGGTGATGCTGAATGCGATTACCCGTACCAGGCTTTCTCGAGGCGGGAGAACACTCAATACAACGTCCATCATGCCATGATAGGGAGAATATGCAGGCTGCATGGCGCGGTTTCTTCCCATGACATGATACGCAACCGATGTGGCATCATCCCCATCGATGTACACATTTGTTCCGCTTAGTGTGTAAACAAGCCCAAAGGCAAGGGCTGGAAACAATATCCAAAGATACCTGGTGAGCGCGTTTTTCATGGTGCTCTCTCGCATGTTTTGCTGCATTGGTCTAACTGTTGCTAAAAACCGCAACCTTTTTGAGTTTTTTAAGCAGGCTGGAAAGCATTGGCACAGATTTTGCCCTGGTTTTTATCCAGTTTAGCCATTTCCACGTCATAAAAATTGCTCGATTGCGAAACACTCTTACCCAGTACATTTCTTCTGCCGCGGTCGCCATGCTGGTTTTGTAATCTGCCTCGCCAGCCATGAAGTCATAGGCCAATTTTCCTGCGCGCGCGTTATACAAAATCGCATAGTAATGAGAAACCAGTCCAGGCCGGTACACGTTGCCTGGCAGGTAATTGAAGCCGCTCTGGTAAAAGTACACGCGGTTTTGGTCCATGAAGTTGTATAAGTAGCCAATTTCGGCGGTGGGCGTTGCAATCTGCAAGAGCTGTATCTCCCCGCTCGAAAATCGAGCGGTAATTAAATCTTTATGAAATCGGTAAAAGTATTCATTCGAGAACGCACCCTCTATACCGCGCTGTCCCCATTCCCTTTCGTGGAAGGCTGCCAGGTTATCCAAAAACTGGAGGGCTTCCTCAACGGTTTGCGCTGCTTGAAGGGTAATTTGACCGTGTTTTTCGTATTCTTTGATTGACCTTCGGATTTGACTGCGCTTGTTTGCGCTAATCAAATGCAGATAATCCATTCCCGCTTCACGCACCTGGCGCAGGTCCACATAGGGGGCGGCGGATTTTTGTTCGATGACGACAGGAAGTTTTTTCTCATCGATAAATTCGCTGAACTGTTTGATGAATTGTGCCGAAAGACCGGGAAGATAAAATTCATTCCAGTCCAATCCATGCAGCGCGTGAAGCAGTCCTTTGGCGTCAATTTTTATGTTCGGTCGAATCAGTATGGTGTTATATTCTATGTAAATTTTATCGAAATATGGAATTCCAGTAGTGTTGAGCGAAACGACTTTAGTGCGAAGCAGTTTTATCCATTTCTTGCTTGAAAGGCCTGCAAAAAATGCCAGGACAGGCTCGTTCTTGTCCTCTTGAAATCCCACGACGAGCCGGACGCCGTGTTCGGCAGGCAGGCTGTTCAGCCATGTGGACATCCAGCCCCACGAGAGAAAATAATGATGTGGGCATTCTTTGAGCAGCCCCCGCCAGTATTGTTCTATCAGGGCAATGTCTGTCTTGGGATGATATTCGGCAAATTTCAGTCGGTTCACCTGACCCATGCTTTCTTTGGACGATATCCTACGGCCTGGTAATCTCTCCCAGAATGAGCGGGTTGTTTCCAATCATTGCTCGAAACAAAGCCAGAAGTTGTGGATTGTCTTGCACCCGCATCGTCGTGTTGTGGTTTGGGTTTTCGTCATTTTGCCAGGCCTCGTTCCACCAGGTAAACCCAATCAGATTTTCATACCGCATAGACAGGATGGTTTCCAATGCCTCGCGCGTCCATTCCACCTGGTCAACATAAGGATTGTCTTTTGCGCTTCCCATTTCTGCGACAATGATAGGTTTCTCTGGCGCCATTTTTATCATGCGCGGGTAGGTGTTTTCGATTTCGCTGCGAAACGAACCGTAATACATGCTGAAGGGCGTATGCGTCCCATACGCGCTAAAGCCTAGCCAATCAATCCATTCATCACCCGGATAATAGTTTTCAAACGCATTCCATTCCTGGTTTGGATAACTCTTGCCGCCTGCATGAAAGACCCAGGTGATATTGTCTGCTCCACTCTCGCGGCACAGCCGGATAATGTGACGGTACGCATCGCGAAAGCGCTCTGGGCCATCGGGCAGATTGATGTTGCCATATCCGTCTGTTTGTCCGCCGCCGTTATAAACACCGGACCAGGGAAATGAATCAGAATTAACTTCTGTGCCGTATTCCGCAATCAGCGGCGTGCCAAAGTCACGGGCGGTCTGGCACCAGGCGCGCAGGTCCTTGTCAAATTCACCGGCCAGAATATTTTGGAGGGTGTAGAGCGGCTCGTTGCGATGCGATTTGAAGTAGGATTGCATCATCAAACGCAAATATGGCACGCTTCCGGTCTGCCGAATCCAGCGCGCTGTTTCCAGTGGAAAGGCTTTGTCATCGAACCAGAAATGCGAAAAATACACCCAGGCAGCCTGCTTTCCTGCGGCGGATTCGTATTCCTGCAATGCTTCGGGGCTGACAACGACGTTCTCTCCCCCGCTCGGAAATACGCCGTGATACAGGTGCTTCTCTGGCGGGAGCGGGATGTCCTTCCCTGTTAGCCATGTCGCAGAGCCTGGCGTGGCTGTTAAGAGCATCTGAACCGGGGTGGGCGCATACGTTACAGGGGAATCGGCAGGTGGCGCCGGGTTGGGGCCTTGTTCGCGGCAGGAAGCCAACAAAAACAACCCGAAAAAGGCAAGAATCCGTAAGACGAAATTCAAATAATCACTCCCCAGGAACCCTGGTTACCTCTAAGTTTTCCTCGCGTTGGCTTGTTCCAGTTCAAGAAAAGATGCATTTTATTTTGCGCCACGTTGCTTGAACACCGCAATGACTGTCAGAAAGAGCAAACAAATATCCAGCCACAGGCTTCTTCTTTCAATATAAGCAATATCCAGCCGCAGACGGTCATCAAATTCCAAAGATGCTCGTCCGTAAACCTGCCATAATCCGGTAATGCCGGGCAGCACATCCAGCCGGGATGTGTGCCAGAGCTTATAAGTATCTGCGCCAAAAGAAGTCGGACGTGGGCCAACCAGGCTCATGTCGCCTTTTAGGACATTTAGCAGTTGAGGCAATTCATCCAAACTGGTTTTTCGCAGGATTTTACCAATCGGGGTGATGCGTGGGTCATTGGTAATTTTAAAATCAGGCCACTGTAATTCGTTCAAGTGGGCGTATTTCACTTTTAGTTCTTCTGCATTCGGCACCATCGAACGAAATTTATACATGCGAAAGCGTCGTCCGCCCCGACCAGTGCGCCATTGCGTAAAGATGGCTGGCGCGCCCGGCGAGGTAATTTTTATGACAAGCATAATCAAAAGAAAGATGGGGAGCCAAAACGGCATGGCCAGGATAACGATGGACAAATCCATGACGCGTTTCATAAAATGATACGATTTACCCACGAAGATTCGTTTGTGGGGGCTGAATTTAGAAAGCCATGAGTATTCTGCGTAGTGATACATGATAGATTCTCCTTCTGTCACCCTTGATTTTGGAGTTCGAACAGTCACTTGAGCAAAAATCGAAACGCAATTTGCATGTTTTTATCAGAGTTTTTCTGCATCCTGCAAATGAGGTACATTCGATTTTTCAAATGGATGACCTTTGACGGACGATAGCTTGGTCTTTGCTGTATTGAGCAGCTCGTCAAAAGTCAAGGCTTCGTCAGGAAACGATGCTACGCTCCACTCCATAGAGGCCCCCATGATTTTTGTAAGAGCCTCGTTGATGCGTTCCGCCAGAAGCTTTGAATTTTCCCTGGTCGTTTCCGCGCATAAAATGACAAAATGTCCTTCAGGCGCGCGGAGTATCAAGTCTGTTTGGCGCAACTCATTGGTCATAATTTGCCCGATGCGCGCTGCCATAAAGTGGCGTAACAAATCTTGTTGCATCAGTTGGTAGGCTTGCTGATTTTCTTGCAAAGATGACTCTTCAGGTTTGAAAACTAGAACAGATAATGGGCGATGATGGCGGCGGCTGCGAGTCATCTCAATCTCAATCCGTTCGGTGGCTTGTCGCAGGTCAATCATGCGGTTGGTATAGGTTGAGGAAGCCAGGCTGTCCATGAGCGATTGCGCCAATCGAAGCTGAACGTTCAACTGATACGAAATCCAGACGGCAACCTCGACCAGAATAAATTCCACTCCCAGGATTTGAATATAAGCTAACCCATTGACCCTCACATAAAAGTAAGCCACCACAAGAAAGGTAACTGCCCAAAAACCCAGCAAAGCGTTTACCGACATCCAGCTCAGGCGCGGCACGAACAGGTTGGTAAAAACAACCAGCACAATCAAAAAATAAAAATGGGATGGAAATTGAAAAATTGCTCCATAGTCGCTAAATACTTCACCTAAAGAGAATACCAGTAACAGGTATGAAACCAATAATACAAAATTCTTTTTCAGCTCATCCATCTTCATTCCCTTTATTTACGATGTTCCATGCCCATCAACCAACTTGCATCCCTTCTCCATTTGCAAACCCATAGTTATCTCCGTTTGCCAATGGAAACGATGAATTGTTTAACAATTCGCCCTTGTTTCAAAATCTAACTTTTATTTCAAAATTACTGCTGCTACTTTGGTGGTTGCGTTCCCCATTTGTAACAAGCTATGCCACCCTGCTTATTGATATGTGCAATAAGCTACCATGATTTTTGAGATTATACACAAGGTTATTGGAAAATTCAAGTCAAATTTTCTGAATTGTCCAGGCATCTGATGCAATTGACTTGTCTAGGCTTTTCTGCTAAACTAGAAGTTGTCAGACAAATTTTGCGGCCCTGGAATGCCCCATGTCCACCCTCTTGATTAAACACGCCTACCTTGCCACCTTTGACGACCACCAGACCGAGATTGCGGACGGTGGTCTTTTCATTCGCGATGGCTTCATCGAACTCGTAGGGCAAAATTCTATTTTGCCCACCACCGCCGATGAAGTTCTCGACCTCTCCGGCCACGTTGTCCTCCCTGGGCTGGTTAACACCCATCATCACTTTTATCAGACCCTCACCCGCAACCTGCCTGCCGCGCAGGATGCCAACCTGTTCAACTGGCTCAAAACCCTTTACCCCATTTGGGCGCGGCTCCAGCCGGAGGATATTTTCACCTCCGCCCAAACCGCCCTGGCCGAACTGGCGCTCAGCGGCTGCACCACCGCTTCTGACCATCTCTACCTGTTCCCAAACGGTTCAAAGTTAGATGATGAAATCGAAGCCGGACTCTCGCTCGGAGTCCGACTTCACGCCTCGAGAGGCTCGATGTCCCTGGGAGAATCGCAGGGCGGCCTCCCCCCTGACTCTGTGACCGACAACGAGGAACATATCCTGGCGGATAGCGAGCGCGTCATTCAGCGTTACCATGACCCCAAACCGGGTTCAATGACCCAAATCGTCCTGGCGCCCTGTTCGCCATTTTCAGTGACAGGCAACCTGATGAAACAATCTGCTGCGCTGGCGCGTCAATACGGCGTTCACCTGCACACCCACCTGGCCGAAACCGAGGACGAGGAGCAGTTCTGCCTCCAGAAATTTGGCTACCGCCCGGTCGGGTATATGCAGTCTCTTAATTGGGTCGGCGGCGATGTCTGGTTCGCGCACTCGGTCTATGTCAACGCCGAAGAAATCAACGTTTTTGCGCGGCACCATTGCGGCGTGGCGCACTGTCCCACCTCCAACATGCGCCTGGCCTCCGGCATCGCCCCCATTCGAGAGTATCTTGCCGCCGGGGTCAATGTCGGCCTGGGCGTAGATGGCTCCGCCAGCAATGACGGCTCGCACCTGCTGGCCGAAGTGCGCCAGGCCATGCTGCTCTCCCGTGTGCGCGAAGGTGTGACCGGCTTCTCGCTTTCCAATGACCCGACGCGAAAACTCATGACTGCCCGCCAGGCCTTGTGGCTCGGCACGCGCGGCGGCGCGGCGGTGTTGGGACGCAGCGATATTGGCAGCCTCGAGGCGGGCAAATGCGCCGACTTTTTTGCCATTAACCTGAATACGCTCGACCTGGCGGGCGGCGCGGTTCACGACCCGCTGGCAGCGGTGGTCTTTTGCCAGCCGCGCCGGGTGGATTACACCGTGGTCGGTGGGAAATTTGTCGTCAGGGAGGGCCAACTCGTCACCGTGGATGAACGCGAACTGACCGCCCGCCATAACCGGGCCGCGAAACGGCTGATTTCCGGGTAGTTTCTCTCTATTCCATTCCGCGAAAGGAGTATGCCATGTACGTCAAGGATTATCTCGAAGTTCCTGCCGAAGCGGCAGGCGCCGATGGCCTGACCGCCCGCTGGGTAATCAATGCGACACAGGGAGCAACGAATTTCGCCATGTGCATTTACGAACTCCAGCCCGGCAAAACCACGCCCTTTCACCAGCACGACCATGAACACGAATTGTTTGTTTTTGAAGGCTGCGGCCAGTTGACCACCCCGCATGGTGTGGTCGAAATTCGCCCTGGCGCGGCGATTTTCATCCCCTCCGGCGAGCAACATCAGTTCAGCAACACCGGCAACTCGCTTTTGCGCATGGTCGGGGTGATGAATTTTGCCCCCGTCTTGCCAAAATAAGCATGATTGGCAAACAGCCAGACGCAGGCAAGAGCGGATGAACGCGGAGAAACCTGCCGCTTTTCGACCATCGCAAATCAAAAATCTGCAATCCTGAATTCGGAGCCTCATGCTTTCTCAAACCCTCGTCCACGTAGCCATGGGCCGCGCGCCCGCCGACCTGGTCATCAAAAACGGAAAGTGGGTTTGCGTCCAGACCGGGGAAATCATTCCGCATACCGATATTGCCATTGTGGATGGGCATATTGCCTATGTAGGCGAAAACGCCGCGCATACGATAGGTCCGCGCACGCGCATCATCGAATCCGAAGGGCGCTACCTCGTCCCCGGTTTGCTCGATGGTCACATGCACGTTGAAAGCGGCATGGTGACAGTGACGGAGTTTGTCCGCGCCGTTGCGCCGCGCGGCACGACCGGCATGTTCATTGACCCGCACGAGATTGCGAATGTCTTCGGCTTGAAAGGCGTCAAACTGATGGTGGACGAAGCCGCCGTTCAGCCGATTCACGTTTGGGTGCAAATGCCCTCCTGCGTCCCCTCCGCGCCGGGTCTGGAGACGCCCGGCGCGTCCATCAGCCCCGCCGATGTGGCTGAAGCCATGACCTGGCCGGGCATCATCGGTCTGGGCGAGATGATGAACTTCCCCGGCGTGGTGGAATCGGATGAGAAAATGCACGCCGAAATGCACTCTACCCGTCACGCGGGCAAGACCATCGGCGGGCATTACCCAACCCCCGACCTGGGATTGGCCTTTCACGGTTACGCGGCGGGCGGCCCGGAAGACGACCACGAAGGCACTCGCGCCGAAGACGCCATCGCCCGCGCCCGGCAGGGCATGAAGCCCATGCTGCGCTATGGTTCGGCCTGGCATGATGTGGCCGAACAGGCGAAGGCCATCACCGAACAGGGCCTCGACCCGCGCCGCTTCATCCTCTGCACCGATGACAGCCACGCCGCCACGCTGGCTCACGAAGGCCACATGGATAGAGTCATTCGCCACGCCATCCGCGAAGGCTTGCCGCCGATGACGGCCATTCAGATGGCGACCCTCAACACCGCCGAGCATTTTGGCCTCAGCCGCGAAATCGGTCTGATTGCTCCCGGCCGCTGGGGCGATGTGGTGCTTGTCCGCGACCTGAATGACTTCCGCGCCGACCTGGTGATTGCCAAAGGCCGGGTGATTGCTCAGGATGGACAGTGGAAGCAGGAACTTCCTGCCTATCCATACCCGGATTGGGTCAGGCACAGTGTTAAACTCAAACGCGCGTTGACTGCCGATGATTTCAAAATAAGAATTACCAATCACCAGTCGCCAGTTACTGCGAATGTCATTGGCGTCATCGAAAACCAGGCCCCCACTCGCCACCTGCGCCTGAAACTGACCCCTGAACATGGGGAAATCCGCTCCTCGTTTTTCACTCGTCACGAAGCCCCCGATATTGCCAAAGCCGCCCTGGTCGAGCGCCATCATGCGACTGGCGGGGTGCAGGCGGCCCTGGTGAGCGGATTTGGCCTGAAAGCCCGGTGCGCCATCGCCACCACCGTTGCGCATGATAGCCACCACATGATTGTTCTCGGCACGGATGACGATTGCATGGCGCAGGCCGCCAACCGCCTGGCCAAAACCGGCGGCGGGCAGGTGGTGGTCAGAGACGGAGAAATCATCGGCGAGGTGAGCCTGCCGATTGCCGGGTTGATGTCAAACGAACGCGCCGAAGTGGTTGCTCAAAACGCCGAAACCGTGCTGGAGGGTTTCCGCGCCTGTGGCTGCACGCTCAACAACCCCAACATGCAGCTTTCTCTGCTTGCCCTGGTCGTCATCCCCGAACTGCGGATTTCCGATAAGGGTCTGGTGGATGTAACGAAGTTCGATTTTGTGCCGGTGATTGAGTAATTCTTGATTCCATCATTTGCTCATTGATGAGATTGCTCGCTGATTACTGAAACCTGGAGTTCCCATGCCCCATTTCCCTTTTCAACGCCTGCAAGCCGACCTTTCCGCGCTGATTGCCAAAATGCCCGCCGGGGCACGCCTGCCCTCCGAGCCAGACCTGGCCGCCGATTTGGGCGTCAGCCGCGCCACCCTGCGCGAAGCCATGCGCGCCTTTGAAACGCAGGGACTCATCCGCCGCCGCCAGGGGGCAGGAACTTTTGTGGTGGGCAAGCCGCCTGTCATCGAGAGCGGGCTGGAAGTGCTGGAATCCATGCTCACCCTGGCGCGCCGCTCCGGGTTGGATGTTGGCCCCGGCCCGGTGGCTGTCGAACAAATCCAGGCCGATAAGGACTGCGCGGCGGCGTTGGGCGTTGCCGAAGGAACCAGCCTGGTGCGCGTCTCGCGTACCATGCGCGCCGAATCGCGCCCGGTGGCCTATTTGATTGATACCCTGCCCGAAAACGTCTTACAGGCCGAGGAATTGACCAGCAAATTCAACGGCTCGGTGTTAGATTACCTGCTCCAGCGCGGCGACCCGCTCGTCACCAGCCGGGCCGAAATTACCGCCACCAACGCCAGCGCCGAAGTTGCCAAAATGCTCGAAATCCAGCGCGGCGATGTTTTGCTGAAACTGACGGCCAAACTCTACACTGCCAGCGGGCAGGTGGTTGATTTTTCGCACAGCTATTTTCTGCCCGGCTATTTCAAATTCCATGTTGTCCGCAAGGTGGGTGGGGGCAGTTCAGTAATCAGTAATCAGTAATCAGTAATCAGTGTCTGGTGGCAATGCTTGAGTTACAAATTACCTCGCAAACCGCCAACTGGAAAACCGAAAAATAGGAGTCTCGTATGCCAGAAAAAGTTGCAAAAATTAAGGCGCGCGTTGAACAGCACCGCGAAGAAATCATCCAGTTCATGCGCGACATCTGCGCCATCCCCAGCATCAACTCGCAAATTGGGCCGGTTGGAGAGCGCATTCAGGCCGAAATGCGCAAACTCGGCTATGACGAAGTCCGTTTTGACAAAATGGGCAATACCCTCGGGCGCATCGGCAATGGGCCGAAGGTCATCGTCTTTGACTCGCACATTGACACGGTGGACGTGGGCAACCCGGCGGAATGGGGTTGGGACCCCTTTGTTGGCAAGGTGGAAGATGGCATTTTTTACGCGCGCGGCGCGTGCGATGAAAAAGGCTCAACGCCCGGCATGGTCTATGGACTGGCAATTGCCCGCGACCTCGGCCTGTTGGAAGGCTATACCGCCTACTACTTCGGCAACATGGAAGAATGGTGTGATGGCATTGCCCCGAATGCGTTTGTGGAGGCCGACCCGCAGGTCAGGCCCGATTATGTCGTCATCGGCGAGCCGACCCGTATGCAGGTTTATCGTGGACACAAAGGCCGCATCGAGATGAAAATCACCGCCGAAGGCCGCTCGGCGCACGCTGCCTCGCACTATCTCGGCGATAACGCCGTCTACAAGATGATTGCCGTCATTAACCAGATTCGCGAACTCGACCGCCGCTTCCGCTTTGGCATGGGCGGCCACCCCGAGCAGGGCAATCCCTCCATCGCCGTTACCAATGTCGAGGTGCGCACCGCCTCCCTCAACGCCGTGCCCGACCAGTTCACCATCTACATTGACCGCCGCATCACCCTCAACGAGCCGCGTGAGCATGTTCTGGCGCAAACGCGCGGCCTGATTGCCGATTACTTGCAGGATGAAATCAAGGTCGAGGAACTTTACTACAACGAACCATCCTACACCGGCTTTGTTTTTCCCGTTTCCAAATATTACCCCGCCTGGCTGTTGGATGAATCCCATCACTTCGTCCGCGCCGGACAGCGCGCCATCGAAGCCCTGTGGGGCGAAGCGCGCAAAACCGGCACCTGGGACTTCTCGACCAACGGCACTTACTGGGCTGGCAAAGCGGGCATCCCCTCCATTGGCTTTGGCCCCGGCAACGAAAAAACCGCCCACACCAACCACGAATGCGTCCCGCTCGAAGATGTTGTCCAGGCCACTGCCTTCTACGCGCTTCTGCCTAAAATGCTGGCCGAAGAAGTGCATGTGAACGAGTAGGGCGGAAGGGAAACAGGTAAACAACGAGACAGGGAAACAGGGTCACTGAAAAACAAAACCGTCATCCACGCTTTTTCTCACAAAAGGAGGCTTGTCATGCGTAGCTTTGCCGGTCGTGATATTCTCTCGCTCAAGGAATTTGAGCGCAACGAGTTCTTCCGCGTTTTTGAAGTGGCCGAAACGCTGGAACCAATTGCCCGCAACCGCCGCAACGCCGAACTGCTCAAAGAGAAGACGCTGGTTGCCGCCTTCTATCAGCCATCCACCCGCACGCGGCTGGCGCACGAGGCCGCCATGCACCGCCTGGGCGGGCATGTGGTAGGGTTTGCCGACCCCAAAATGACCCGCGCCGGTGATTTCTACCAGGAATCCATCAAAGACACCGTCAAAATGCTCGAATACTATGGCGATGTCATCGTCATGCGCCACTTCCAGCAGGGCGCGCCGCACGAGGCCGCCAAATGGGCCAGCATTCCGGTCATCAACGGCGGCGATGGCTGGGGCGAGCATCCCACCCAGATTCTCGCCGACCTGTACACCGTCCTGCGTGAAAAAGGCCGCATTGACGGCCTCAAGTGGCTGGCGGTGGGCGATATGCGCATGAGAACCATGCACTCGCTCGGCTATGCCCTCAGCCAGTTCGACTGCCCCATCACCTTTGTTGCCCCGCCCGACATGGGCCTGACCCCCGAATTCAAAGCCGAAATGAAGCAGCTCAGCGTCAACTTCAGCGAAAAAGAACACGTTGAGCAGGCCATCGCCGAAGCCGATGTCATCCTGGTCGAACCGGTTGTTCAGCCCGATTACACCAAAAGCCGCGATGAACGCTCCGGCAGCGTGGGCCTGACCCCGGCCAATTACAAAATCACCCGTGAACTGCTCGAAACCAAAGCCAAATCTGACGCCATCCTGCTCCATTCCCTGCCGCGCATGGACGAAGTCCCCACCGATGTGGACATCACCCGCTGGTCGCGCTACTGGCAGGAAGCCTTCAATGGCGTCGTCATGCGCATGGCGCTGCTTGCGCTGGTTTTGGGAGCAATGGAGTAGTCCCTCACCCCTGGCCCTCTCCCAGAGCGGGAGAGGGGAGAAAAACGCATGAAAACCATCGAAATCCGCCGTCACTCCATCCGCAACAAACCCGGCCAGGATTTATCGGAACAGGGCGTGGCGTTGGCGCGTCTGGTAGGCCTGGAAATGGGCAAGTTTCACCGGGTCATCACCAGTCCCGCGCCGCGCGCCGTGCAAACCGCCCAGGCCATGGGCTTCGAGGTCGATGCCACTGAGCCGCTCATCGCCACGTATGGGGATGATGTGGAGATGGAATGTCCCTGGCCCGCCAGTTTTTCCGATTACGCAGCCGCCTACCGGCGAGGGGGCGCGGCCTTTTCCTACGCCCGACGCCTCGCTGGTTTCTATGACCAACTGGCCGAATCTCTGCCCGAGGGTGGCTCGGCGCTGGTAGTCAATCATGGCGGCGTGGTCGAACTCAGCGCCGTTGGCTGCCTTCCCGCCGCCGATTTCGCCGCGCTGGGAGATTACATCGAATGCTGCGAGGGCATTCGCCTGAGCTGGCAGGATGGCCAGTTTATCGATTTGCAAGTCTTACGCGTGTGACCCTCACACCTGATACTTGACAACTCACACAAAAGGAGTATTTCAATATGCAAACCAACTTCCGTGGTCGTGATTTTATCGGCGACCTCGACTTCACCAAAGAAGAAGTCGAAACCGTTCTCGATGTGGCCTGGGACCTGAAGCGCAAGCGCGCTCTCGGCGAACCGCACCCCTACCTGCGCGATAAAGTCCTCGCCATGTTGTTCTTTTTCTCCTCCACCCGCACGCGCGGCTCGTTCGAGGCTGGCATGGCGCAGTTGGGCGGCCATGCGGCCTTCATTGACAGCAACACCACCCAAATTGCGCACGGCGATACCCCGGTCGAAATTGGCGAAATCTTTGGCCGCTATTTTGACGGCATCGCCATCCGTCACTGCGACTTTGGCGATGGCAACAAGTACCTGAACGATGTTGCCAAAAACAGCCGCGCCCCCGTTCTGAACATGCAGTGCGACATCTATCATCCCTTCCAGTGCCTGGCCGACCTGATGACCATCATAGAAAAGAAAGGCCGCGACCTGCGCAAAAAGAAAATCGTTGTCTCGTGGGCCTATGCCGCCTCGTACCTCAAGCCCATTTCCGTGCCGCAGTCGCTCATCCTGCAAATGCCGCGCTTTGGCATGGATGTCACCCTGGCCTACCCGCCCGGCTTCCACCTTATGCCCGAGATTGTGGAACAGGCCAAAGAACAGGCCAGGATTGCCGGAACTGCCTTTGAAATCATCGAAGACCCCGACGGCATGACCGAAGCCTGCAAAGATGCCGATGTCATCTACGCCAAGAGTTGGGGTCCGCTGCTGACCACCAATGACAAGGTGGAAGGCAAGAAACTGCAGGATTCCTTCAAAAACTGGCTGATGGATGACGACAAACTGAAAGTTGCCAAACCCGATGCCATCTACATGCACCCCCTGCCCGCCGACCGCGATATTGAAGTCACCAGCGCCGTGCTGGATGGCCCGCACTCGGTGGTCTTTGACGAAGCCGAAAACCGCCTGCACGCTCAAAAAGCCGTCATGGCGCTGACGATGTCTTAGCGCGGAATTCATTCCACCGCCTGAGCGCAGAAGGTGACCGTTACCCGTCAGGAGACGGTCACCTTTAGGTAAAAATTGATGTTACCGGTCACATTAAATCGAGTAAAATAGCGCTATCCAAATCGCTATTCGGAGATGAAACCCATGACCATTTCTGCCCTGCAAGAAGAACGTGTTCCGCTTGCCAGCCGCATCTGGATTTCGCTGGCCGATGCTTCGGTTGCCATCCTGCAATCTCTGGTGGCTGCCGGGGCGCTAACCTATTACTTCGTTAACCTGCGCGGCCTCTCGACCTATTACACCGGCATTGTCTGGTTGCTTTTTGGCATCTGGAATGCGGTTAACGACCCGCTCTTTGGCTACATCAGCGACCGGACAAAGAGCAATCTTGGGCGGCGCATTCCTTACATCCGCTTTGGGACACCGATTTTCGTGCTGGGCTTTATCCTCTTCTGGTTAGATGTGCCGGGCGTCAACTCTCAGTTTGGCTTGTTTGTTCAAATGTTGTTGGCGCTCTTCATTTACGATGCGCTTTATACGGCCATTGCCACCAGCCTGTACATCATGCCCTATGAGGTTGCTATCTCGAACAAAGCGCGCTCCAGTATTTTCGTTTGGAAAATTATCTTTATGGTATTTACCATTGTCGTTCCGGTTGCCATCGAAGGCACCATCAAGCCAGAAGTGGGCGACCTGGCCGGAATCAGTTTTTTTCGCTGGTTTATGATTCTGTTTTCGATTGGGATGGGCTTGATTATCTATTTCAGCACGTTTTTCTATAAAGAGAAACACTACACTCAGGAAGATGAACAGCCGGGCTTTTTCAGCGCCCTGTTCCAATGCTTCCGCAACCGCTCCTTTGTCATTTTCGAAGTCATCAGTTTCACGATTATTTTTGTGCAGACTTCGCTTATGCAGGGTCTGTGGTACTACTTCGACGAAATTGATGTGACTCGCGTCCCGCTCTATGTTGCTTTGGCGGCTGGTATTATCGGCGGCGTCTTTCTGTGGATTAATCGCCGTGAACCATGGGGAGTCAAACTTAGCACGCGTCTCTTCAGCCTGGCCTTTGCGCTTGGCTGTTTTCTCATCGTTTTGCTCGGCAAAAACACGGTAGCGGCCACTCTCGCCTTTTTCCTGTTTGGGATTGGTTTTGCCGGCGGCATGTACCTGATTCCACTGATGAACGGTGACGTGGTTGACATGGATGAACATCGTACCGGTTTGCGCCGCGAAGGGATGTATGCCGGGGTCAATAGCTTTATCACCAAACCAGCCATCAGCCTGGCCCAGTGGGTTTTGCTGACCCTGATGACGGCCTGGGGGTATGACCAAACGTTGGGCAAAGGACTGCAATCGGCCAGCGCCGAAACCGGGATTTTACTCGGCTGGGCGCTGGTGCCGGGCATCTTGCTGTTCGTTTCCTTCCTGGTTCTTCATTGGTACCCGCTCGACGGCTCTGAATGGCTCGGCATCAAGGCCAAACTGGCTGAAATCCATAAAGAGAAAGAGCGAAAATACCTCGAATCGAAAGGGTATAAAATGGTGGATTAGCGCCAAAAAAATCGAGCGGCTTGCCGCTCGATTTTTTTGGCGCATCTGAATTCGCGATATAATCTTTCTGCTTTGGAATTTTTTATTGCCGAAAGGGAATTATGCCGCATCGAAAACTTAACCTTGACCAGTTGGATTACGCCATCATCCAGGCTCTCCACGCTGACGCGCGCATGGCCGCCTCTGCGATTGCTCGTCAGACCGGCACCAATGAGCGCACCGTGCGCAAGCGCATCGACCGGCTGGTTGAGGATGGCGTTATTCGTTTGACTGCCATCCTCAACCCGCTGGCTTTTGGCTATGTCACCGCTGCCGACATCTTGCTCGATGCTGACCCGGCCCACGAGGCGGAAATATTGCAAACGCTGATGTCGATGCCTGAAATCACCTATCTTGCTTTTGGGCAGGGCAATACTGAAATGTCCATTGAAGCCCGCTTCAAAGATAACGATGCCTTGCGTGAATTCATTCGTCATACCCTGCCGACCATCCCTGGTCTGACGGTGACCCGCTATGCGCTTGTCCCACGCATCTTGCGAAACATCGATGAGTGGCTGCCACCCAGGGCCGATTTTGGGCTGGAATAACGCCAGGAAACTTTTTAAGAGATTGCATGAAACCCTGGAAGACTCTTTCTCGTCAATTGGTTCTGGACTTTAGCCGCTTTCTTTCCGTGGAAAGTCACACGGTCGAATTGCCCGATGGACAGGTCATCGAAAACTGGCCCTGGGTCATCATTCCTGAATTTGTGGATGTGCTGCCTGTGTTGGAAGATGGCCGCATTTTGTGTATGCGCCAGTTCAAATATGGCGTGGGCGAAGTTTCACTCTCCACCATGGGCGGCATGATTGACGCTGGGGAGACGCCTGAGCAGGCTGCCCGCCGCGAAATGCTCGAGGAGATGGGGTGCGAGGCGCGCGAGATGATTTTCCTGGGGAAATACGCCGTCGATGCCAACCGCCGTTGTGGCACGGCGTACTTGTTTCTGGCGCTGGATGCCCGCCAGGTGGCTGAACCCAACTCTGGTGACCTGGAAGAGCAGGAAATTATTCCCCTGACCCGTGAGGAGGTTCGCCAATCGATGTTGAATGGCGAGTTCAAGATGCTCTCGTGGACGACCACTGTTGGGTTGGGGTTGGCCTGGCTTGACCGAAATATCCCCCAATAGCCCAGAGCCACGCTATCTCTTAATAATAAAAACTTCCCGAAGGCCAAACCCTTCGGGAAGTTGATTAAGAACCAGAGATTTATGGATATGTAGATATTGTTGCCGTTGCGGTTGGTGTTGGCGTTACTGTGGGAGGCGGCGTGACCGACGGTTGGACAGTGGGCGTAAAGGTTGCGCCTGGTACCACGATGCGCGACGTGAAACTTGGCCCAAACAGCGTGCCGGTGTCGGTCATCAGACGCCAGGTGCTGGTATAGGTGCCAGGCGCTGTGGGGGCGGTGAAGTCCAGGTAGTATTCGATGGTGCCGTTTGTTTTGATGGTTCCCCGACGCAATCGGTTGGTCGTATTATCCCGCAAAATGTCACCGCTGATGTACACGAACCTGAAATCGCTGTTCCATTCGCAAGTGCCGGTATTCTTGATGACCCAGGTCTTGCGGAAGGTATCGCCCGCTTTTATATTCACGCCGTCCTGTGGTGATGCGCTCACCAGCATGGCGTTATAGCACCCAACTGCGCCAAAAGTCGCTGTGGGGGAGGGGAGAACGGTGCCCGTGCCGGGTGTAACCGGCGTGCCTGCTACCACGATTTGTACATAAACTAAACCGCCAAAAGCCTGACCGGTGTCGGTAGAAAGCGTCCAATAGCCAACATAGGTTTTAGAGGTCGAGGGCGCAGTCAGCGTCACTGAGATATCTGCTGTTGCGCCTGGGTTGACGGTCTGATTGATGGGGGTCGATACGCCGCCCATCGCATCGCCTCGTACGAAAGTCAGTTTGTAATTCGTGTTCCAGGCGCAGGTGCCTGTGTTTTGCACCTTCCAGGTTTTGGTGAAGGTCGTTCCTGGGGCAATTTGCTGGTTGTCGGGGATGGTGACATCAGCAACATATGCCGAATTGTTGCATCCTACCGCGCCTGCCCCACCCGTGCTACCGCCCGAAATGGGCGGAAGGGCGGTGGCAGCCGGGGTATTTGTGACTCCGAGCGTAGGGGTGATGGTCACCGTTTCAGTCGGAGAGGGGGTAAGCGTAGGACTGGGTTGGGCAGCGGCAGTGCCAGTCAGTTGGGCTTCTACCGTTTGGGCAGCCGAAGTATAAACTGCCTCGATGCCGATTTCTGTAGGGGTTGGTTGGCTGTTTGCTGTGTTGCACGCAGAAAGCGCCAGGGCGCTTATCATCAGGGTCAGGAAAATTTTGATATGTGGTTTGTCTGCCATGGAACCTCCAGATAGGTGGGTATACCATAACAAGACGAACCTGGCAAAGGAAAAGTTCCAAAAACTTATGTTTTTTTAATGTGAAATCGGTTTATGGTCTCCATTCTAAAAAGACTTGCAGTACTCTTAAATTCATCTCGAATTCTGTATCGCGGTGATTGGTCAATTCTATATCTATCGCGGGGATGTTGCGGGTGTTGGCGGCCCAGTCGGTCAGGTTGCCGGTGTAATCGCATCCGGTATCGATGGGCGGCCAGGGGTAAGTGGTGACTTCGGATACTGCCTGAGCGAGACGGATGGAGGGGGGAAAATCGGGTCGGCCCCCGGCGAAGATGCCAAGCGCTGCGCTGTGATAACTGATAATTGCTGCCGGTTTGACCTGGTCGATGAACGCGATTAACGCCTGCACTTCTGGTTCGGAACCGGCATATTCGCCGCCCGTGATAGGACGCCAAATCCAACAGCCGTCACGCGGCCAGTCAGCTTTCCAGTTGTAAGGCCAATTGCGGTTCAAGTCGACATTGTTGGCATTAGCGCGTCCATCCACGCCGATTTTGCGAGCATAGCCATCTGGGTTCAGGTTGGGCAGGATGTAAAGGCTGGTATCGGAGGGGATGTGCTCTGGGTGGTCGCCGAGGTAGGCAATCAGTTCGTTTGCAAGCGCAATGGTGTTATGTTCGTAGCCGCCATGAATGCCTGCCACAATCAGTTTGACGGATGGCCCATTCCCAAAGCGGTGAACTTCCAGGGAGCGTCCTTCTACCGATTTGCCAATCTCCCGCACGTTAGCCGGGCGCACTGCCCAGGGGGTCAGGCTTGGGGCAGGGGAGGGGGTGGGCCAGGGCGTAATGGTGGCTCTTCTCGTTGGGGCTGGCCAAGGGGTGACGGTTGGCCTGGGGGTGCGGGTCGGATGTTTTAACGGTGCAAAGGCTTGTGCGGGGTTGGATTCGGCCCGAGCTTGGGGCAGGTTGGTTAACCAGAGCCAGCCTCCGGCCAGGAGAAGGCACAGGAGCAGGTTTCCTATCCATAAAACTGCCGCCAACCCGTGCAGGTGTTTTCCGCTCATCCATTTACCCGGCTGCGCAGCCAATCCAGGGCGGAATTTACGCCCCAGGCGGCGACATTTTTGGGATGTCCGCCGTAGCCGCGTTTTTCTGCGAATTGGGCATGATGGGTGATGAGGAAGAATTCGGCTTCGGATGCGCCTGTGGCTGGCGTGACCGCTACTCCAAGCGCGATGCTCGCTCCGGTGGTGTTTTTCTGGGCGGATACTGTCTCTGCGAACGACTGGTCTTTTGCCAGGGCGGGCAGGATTTGCCCGCCGAGGAAGGCGCCGTTGTTGGAACTGGAGAGCCGACGGGAGAGTTCGCCCCCTGTGCCGATTTCGACCACGGTGAGCGTGTAACCAAATGAGTGGAGCGCGCGTAAAACGACGGATTCGAGCGTTTCGTCATTTACGCCGTAGATGACATTGCCCAATTTTTGGCGGATGGCGGTTTCGACCTGGGCGATGAGTGAATCGGCCTCTTCTTCGCTTGCGGCTTTGGCGGTGATGCGGATATCGACTACGCCGTAATGTGCTGCCAGGCCAACGGTAGGGTTGGCGAGTTTTTCAAATTCACCGATGTGTTCGTCAATGACGCTTTCGCCCATCCCGGCGGTGTGCAGGATGCGGGCCTTGATGAGGCCGTTCAGGTAGTAGCGCGTTCGCAAGTAGGGGAAGACTTCGTTTTCTGCTAAGTATTCCATTTCTCTCGGCACGCCCGGCAGGGAGATGACGCATTTTGAGCCGTTTTCTACAATGAATGCTGGGGCGGTGCCGACGGGGTTTTTAATGGGGATAGCCCCCATGGGAATGTACGCTTGACGCTTTTGGTTTTCGGTGGGAAAGCGCCCAAAGCGTTGCATTCGTTCGACAATCTGGTCCCATAGTTCGGGCAGGTAAATGGTTGAGACGCCAAAGGCCAGGGCCACGGCTTCGCGGGTTGGGTCGTCGACGGTTGGGCCGAGGCCGCCGGTGGTGATGATAATGTCGGCGCGCTGGAGCGTCTCGCGGATGACTTCGGCGATGCGGTTGGTGTTATCGCCGACGGTGGAGGTGCGGAAGACATCCACGTTTAAATTTCGCAGTTCGCGTGCCAGCCAGGCCGAATTGGTATCAACGATTTCGCCGAGCAGGATTTCTGTTCCAATGGTGATGATTTCAGCAGCGGGCATATACAATGTTCGATTTTGGGCTTGGGATGGCTAAGTTGGTCATCGGTGATTGGTAACTGCTTTCCGGTTGTTTGTTTGCGTTTGCAGTTCCATCTCCTTTCGCTATTTTACCGTATTCAGTCCGATTTACGAGAAATTGTGAAACTCGATATGCTTTTTTTATGACAAGATGCGCTTGCCGAGGAGGGGGATTTGGTCTACACTTGTTCTATCAGATGGAGAATGGCCGATGCGCGTGCGCGTCAAACTGATTGCCAACTATATGAAATTGTTACCGCCCGGTACGAAGGGTAACACGACGGAATTGGATGCTCCGCCTGGCGCGTCGATTGGGGATTTGCTGGGGCCGATGGGCGTTCCGCTGGATGATACGACCGTTTTGCTGTTGAATGGCTACCAGGCTGAAGCAGATGCGCTGCTGGCGGAGGGCGATATTGTGACGGCGTTTTCGGCGATTGCGGGAGGGGGAGCGGATGGATGAATGGATGTTTTATCGGATAAACGCATTTCTGGATAGCCAGATACCCAGAACCGGTTGACTGGATAACCGGCAACCCAAATCATTAACACGAAGGAGATGAATATGTACGGCTGGCACGGACGACTTTTGCGCGTGGATTTGACCAACCAGAAAGTTTCCATCGAAAATATTTCCCCAAAAGTTCTAAAAGACTATATTGGCGGGCGCGGGCTGGCGATTCGTTACCTGTATGATGAGGTTGACCCGCAAGTCGACCCTTTCGCGCCGGAGAATAAACTCATCTTCACGACCGGCCCATTAACGGCCACCACTGCTCCGACCGGCAACCGCTATATGGTCGTTACAAAATCTCCGTTGACGGGGGCGCTCGCGCATTCGAACTCGGGTGGTGATTTCCCGACCTGGATGAAGCGCACCGGTTTCGATATGTACATTTTCGAGGGTAAGGCCAAAAGCCCCGTTTATGTTTGGGTCAACGAGGACGAGGTGGAAATTCGCCCGGCAGAGCATTTGTGGGGGAAAGAAGTGCCAGAAACGACCGATGCTCTGTTAGCAGAGACCATGCCCGAGGCGAAAGTCGCCTGCATTGGCCCGGCAGGCGAGAAACTGGTCCTGATGGCTGGTATTATGAACGATTACCATCGCGCTGCGGCCCGTTCTGGCGTGGGGGCGGTTATGGGCAGTAAGAATCTCAAGGGTGTGGTGGCGATGGGTAAGAAGAACCCGGCTTTTTATGATGACGCTGGGATGCGTGCCTTGAGCGTGGAGCTCTCGAAAGAAGTTGGCGCGGATGTTAAGAAAGGCTCGAATCTGCGCATTTATGGTACGGCTTATGTGCCGCAAGTGACCAATGCGCTTGGCATTCTGCCAACCCGAAATTTTCAGACTGGCGTTTTCGAGGGTACCGACAAAATCGATGGCGTGGCGCTTAAGAATTCGTATCTGATTACTCATAAGCCCTGTTATCGCTGCCCCATTTCGTGTGGGCGGTTGACCGAAGTCCCCGAAGGCAAATATGCGGGGAAGGGCGAAGGGCCGGAATACGAAACCATTGCTTCGCTCGGAACGGCCTGTGGTCTCGATAACCTGGCCGGGTTGCTGAAAGCCAACTATCGCTGCAACGAACTTGGCCTGGATACCATTTCGACCGGCCTGACGATTGCCGCCGCGATGGAGATGTACGAAAAGGGCATTATCACTGATGAGCAAACGGGCATGCCGCTGCGCTTTGGAGATGCCGATGCGGTGATTGAGATGGTCAACCGAATAGGGTATCGTCAAGGGTTTGGGGATATCCTGGCCCAGGGCAGTTATCGGCTTGGAGAGCGTTATGACCACCCGGAAATGTCTGTTACTGCCCGCAAGCAGGAATTCCCCGGCTATGACCCGCGCGGCGCGCAGGGTATGGGCTTGCTTTACGCCACTTCGAACAAGGGCGCTTCGCATATGGAGGGCGATGTGGCCTACGAGGAAGTCTTCGGTGTGCCGGTCAAAGCCGACCCGCTCTCGACTGAGGGCAAGGCCGAACTGGTGGCCCGCTTCCAGGATGCCTTTGCGCTGATTGATTCGGGTGGCGTGTGCGTTTTCTTTGCCATTCGCTATGCGTTTACGAAAGAGATGATGGTTTGGCCCAATCGTCTGTCGCAACTGCTCAATCTGACCACTGGCGCGAACTATACGCCTGCCGAAGCCTTGCAGGCTGCTGAGCGGGTCTACACTTTGGAGCGGATGTTCTTGCTGAAAGCCGGTTCGGGGCCAGAGCAAGATACGCTTTCGCCGCGTCTGCTTAATGAACCACTGCCCGAAGGCCCCGCTAAAGGCCGTGTGGTTGATTTGGATAAGATGTTGCCTGAATATTATGCCTATCGCAATTGGCCGGGTGGCATTCCGGCCCCAGAGAAACTGGCGGCATTAGGTTTGTAAAAAACAACATCCCGAAGGCTCGAACCTTCGGGATGTTGTTTTGTGGTGATTGCGCGTCTCGCGCCGCTTACTCCACGCCCAAATAGGCATGCTGAACGGTGGGGTTGGCTTTCAGATTCGCAGCGGTATCTGCGATGACGATTTGCCCGGTTTGCAATACATAACCGCGGTGAGCAATTGAAAGTGCCATGAGCGCGTTTTGTTCCACCAGCAGGATGGTGGTGCCTTTTTCGTTCATTTGTTTGATGATGTCGAAAATCAATTCCACCAGTAAGGGGGCGAGGCCCATCGAAGGCTCGTCGAGCATGAGAATTTTCGGGTTAAGCATTAGACCGCGCGCGGTGGCGAGCATTTGTTGTTCGCCGCCAGAGAGCGTGCCGCCTTTCTGGTCGATTCGTTCTTTAAGGCGCGGGAACAACTCAAAGGCATATTCCATGCGGCGTTTCACCTCCGCAGGGTCGTTGATGGTGAAAGCGCCCATTTCCATATTTTCTTTGACGGTTAACTTGGGGAAAATTCCACGGCCTTCTGGGACGTGTCCTACTCCGGCCTGGACAATTTTATGCGGTTCCATCTGTGAGATGTCTTTGCCACCGAGCAGAATTTTGCCCTGTTTGGGATGCAAAAGTCCGGAGATGGTGCGCAAAGTGGTCGATTTGCCAGCCCCGTTGGCGCCAATCAGCGTGACGATTTCACCTTCGTTCACTTCGAACGAGATGCCTTTAAGAGCGTGGATGCGCCCGTAGTAGCTGTGGACGTTTTCTAGGGTGAGCAGGCTCATTGGACTCTCTCCTCGTGCTGATTGGCAACGGTGCCGCGTCCAAGATAGGCTTCGATGACACGCTGGTTGGAGCGGATTTCGGTGGGCGTGCCTTCGGCAATCTTTTCGCCGTAGTCCATGACGCTAATGCGCTCGGAGATGTTCATAACCACGCGCATATCATGTTCGATAAGCAATACGGTTACGCCTTTTTCGTCTCGGATACGGCGGAACAAACGGATTGCGTCTTCTGTTTCCTGGGGATTCATCCCGGCTGTGGGTTCGTCGAGCAACAACAGGAGCGGGTCGGCGGCCAGGGCGCGGGCGATTTCAACGCGGCGTTGCCCGCCATAGGGCAGGTTTTTGGCCAATTCGTTGCCAACACCCTTAAGACCCACATACCGGAGCAGTTCCTCGGCTTTCTTTTCAGCTGCGCGCTCCTCGTTTTTGAACGATGGCAGGTTTGCCAGGATTTCGAAGGGATTTTGCTTCAATTGAGTGTGCATCCCAACCAGCACGTTTTCGATGACTGACATTTCGCCAAACAGTCGGATATTTTGAAAGGTGCGCGAAATGCCACGCGCGGCAATCTGGTCGGTGCGCAGGCCAAGCAACGATTTGCCATTGAATTCGATTTGCCCTTCCTCAGGCTTGTAGATGCCGGTCAGGGTATTGAAGAAGGTTGTCTTTCCGGCGCCGTTTGGGCCGATGATGCTAACGATTTCCCCTTTTTTCAGGTGAAAGGACATCTTGTTGACGGCGGTCAGGCCGCCAAAGCGTTTGACGACATCCGTCGTGTTGAGCAGTGTCGAAGAGCTGTGCATAGTGTCCTCGCCCTATCCTTCCCGTTTTTCTTCCGATTCATCCAGGGCCAGGTCTCGCTGCCGCCGCCTGGCTGGGATGATACCGCCGGGCCGGAATATCATCATTACTATCAGGATAATACCAAACAGGAGGCGCTGGTATTTGGCCGGGTCAAGTTGCGTGGAGAGGTCTCTCCAGGCGAAGTTGATGATGGGGATGACCGCATCGCTCTGACGCAATTGGCTCAAATAGAGCGAAAACCCTTGTAAGATTTGCAAGTTGAGGATGGTGACGGTGGTTGCGCCAAGGATGACGCCGGGGATGCTGCCCAGGCCACCCAGAATGACCATGGAAAGCACGCCGATGGATTGCATAAATGAGAAGGATTCGGGGCTTACAAAGGTGCGGCTGGCGGCCATGAGCGCACCCATGACCCCTGCGAATGAGGCTCCGGCAGCAAAAGCGCCGAGTTTCAGGCTGACGAGCGGCACGCCCATGGCAACGGCGGCGGTTTCATCTTCGCGAATGGCGGTCCAGGCGCGTCCGATTTTGGAGTCTTCGAGGCGCAGCGTTACCACGATAATTACGAGGATGATGACCAGAGCCAGGAGGTAAAACATGACATTGTAGAGGGTGGATGTTTCAACCTGGCGTCCTACAATGGGTTGAAATACGGCATTGAAGCTATCCACCACAAATTGTGGTAGCGTGGGGCGCTGAATGGGGGTTATGCCTTGCGGGCCATTGGTGAAGTTGAGCGGCTTATCGAGGTTATTGGCGAGTTGACGGATGACCTCGCCGAAGCCGAGCGTTACGATGGCCAGGTAATCTCCTCGCAGGCGCAGGACAGGGGAACCAAGCAGGATGCCGGTCAGGGCGGCCACGATGATGGCAAGGAACATGAACAGGTAGAAAGCATCACCGGGCAACAAGAAGGGCAAGTCGGGAGGCTGGGTTCCCGGCGCAAAGGGCAGGACATAGTATTGCTGTGAGCCAAAGAATGCCCACAGGTAAGCGCCAACTGCGTAAAACGCAACGTACCCCAGGTTAAGCAACCCGGCAAAACCGACTACGATATTCAGGCCAAGCGCTAGCGCAACAAAAACGCTAATCTGGAAAATGATTTCCAGGTAGAAAATGTTGCGTACTCCAAGGATGGGGATAACGACCAATGCCATGAATATGCCCAGCCCGAGTTTGAAGCGGTTTTCTGTTTTCAGGGCATACAAAGTTGCGAAAGATGTGAGCAAGAGGAGAAACGCGAGATTGGAGCGCGGACTGAGGTAGACCAGGATGGTGCCCAGGAGAGCATGTGCTAGGGTGAGGATGTAGGGCCATTTCCCTTGCTGGGTCAATTGTAGCAGTTTGGTCAGTGAGAAGCGGGCCATGGTTCCTCCTAGGCTTTTTGGGAAACGTTTTCGCCCATTAGGCCTTGCGGGCGGAAAATCAGGACCAGGATGAGAATACCAAACGCAAAAATATCTTTGTATTCTGCGCCTGCCGCGCCCATCGTGAAGGCGGACAGGTATGAGCCTGCAAAAGTTTCCAGCATCCCAAGCACGATTCCACCTAATAAGGCGCCAGTCAGATTACCAATGCCGCCCATTACAGCGGCAGTGAACGCTTTGATGCCCGGGAAGAACCCGACGAAAGGGTCGATGCGGGTAAATTTGGCTGCGTACAATACGCCGGCGGCTCCTCCCAGTGAACCGCCAATTAAAAAGGTCAGGGATATGATGCGATTGACATCTACGCCCATCAGGCTGGCTGTGGGACGGTCTTGAGCAACCGCCCGAATGGCCTTGCCAATCTTGGTGGCGTTAACCAGGTAGTTTAAGATGACCAGCATAATTACTGCTGCGAGAATGACAATCAGAGACTTGATGGAAATGCCGAGCATGATGGCAGTTCCACCCATGTTCATTTCTCCAAAGAGTAATCGCTCGTCAAAATTGCCAAAAGTAGGGAAGATGCGGTTGAACTGGCCGGTGGTCAGGCTTTCTACCAGGCGAATCATATCCTGAAGAAAGAAGGAAACACCAATGGCCGAAATGAGCGGGACCAGCCGTGCCGCGCCTCGTAACGGGCGGTAGGCGATTCTTTCAACTGCCATTGCGAGGCTTCCGGCGGCGACCATCCCGGCTAAAATGGCTAAAACCAGCCACAGGTACGCTGTGCCGAGTGGAGCGGTCCCCAGAATACCCGCTGTATCCAGTGCAATCAGTATTTCTACGCCCACGAAGGCGCCAACAGCAAAGATTTCACTGTGCGCAAAGTTGATAAATTCCAACACGCCATAGACCATTGTGTAGCCCAGGGCAATGGCGGCATAAACGAAGCCGATTGTCAGACCGTCAATCAGAACCTGGGGCAGGTTGACCAGGACATAAGTAAACAGGGAAACGTTGAATCGGGACACAACGCTTTGCCCTGCGGCAGATTTGTCGAGGAGCAGCGCCAGCAGTAAAACGATGATAGAAAGGAAAACCGCGCTCCCAACCGAAAAGACCAACATTTGCCCCAGCGGACGCAACAACTCGCGGGTATTGATGGTGCTGAAGAATCGTTTCATAGACCATCCCAAATGTGAAATTTCTCCCGGCATCCCATGAGATGCCGGGAGTTGTGAGGCGCGAAGGGTTTTACGGAGCGGGAGGCGCAATGTCGAGGGTTTCGACAATCGTGTTCTCAGCCCATTTTGCCGGGTCGGGCGAGACGACCTGGATAATGAAATATTGAGCAGAAACCGGGTCGCCGATGCTGTTGAAGGTGAAATTGCCGGTGATGCCGTTATACCCTTGCAAAGCGCGGATAGCCTGGGTGACTTCGGCACGGGTAGGCATTTCGCCGTTCTTGGCTTTGGCAGCGTTTTCAATGGCTTTCAAGCAGATGCCCATTGCGTCATAGCCCTGAGCAGCAAAGGGTTGTGGGTCAGAGCCAAATTTGGCTTTGAAGTCGGTAATAAATTTGGCAGTGCCAGGATAAACGGAAGCCGGGCCGGAAACGGTGGAATAGAACGTGCCAGCACCTTGCACGAGTGCATCGCCGCCGATTTTGGCTGCGTCAGGGCTGTCGAAGCCGTCGTCGCTCAGGAACATGCCCATGTATCCTTTTTCGCGAGCTTGCTTGAAGAGAACAGCCGCCTGAAAAGCCATGCCGCCGAAGTACAAAACATCGGGGTTGGCGGCCAGGATGGGCGAGAGAATGGCATCGAAGTTGGCTTTTTCTTCGGTTCCTTCAAATCCCAGTACCTGCATTCCCAGTCGTTCTGCTTCTTGCTTAAAGAATTCTGCGATGCCCTGTCCGTATGCGGTCTTGTCGTGAACCACAAAGACAGATTTCATGCCTTTGTTGAAGGCAAAGTTTGCGCCGACTACGCCTTGCACGTCGTCACGTCCCACAATGCGGTTGACTTCGGCATAGCCGCGGGTGGTGACTTTTGGATTGGTGTTAGCAGGAGAAACGTTTGCCAGCCCGGCGTTATGATATTCCTCGGACGATGGAATTTGCACGCCGGAATTGTAGTGGCCGACTACGCACAAGATGGCCGGGTCTGACACAATTTGCTTGGCATTGGCAACGCCGGTGTCGGGGTTGGCCATGTCATCGAAGGGGGCTAGTTCAACCTTGAAGCCCATTTCGGTCAGTGCTCCGCTCATTTGCTCCAGACCGAGTTCGGCGCCGCGTTTGATGTCTACGCCCACGACAGACTGGTCGCCAGAGAGGGGAGATTGGGTGGCAATTTTGATGGTTTTGGTCGCTGCACCGCCTCCACCGCAAGCGGTCAACACCATGCTGGCAATGACCAGTATCGAAACGAGAAACAACATGCGCTTAGACATTCTTCTTCCTCCTGTGAACATGAATGTGAGACGATTTTCGCAGCCCGGCGGGCTACACAGAAGAATACTACAGTTTTTTAGAACAAAGGTCAAGTGAATTAAGTAATAATTTTTACTTGTCTGACAATTGTCTTCTTGTTGTTCCTTTTACTTTTCTGCCGCGTCTTGGCGCGGCAGAAAAGTCTTATGCAATCAGGTTCGCAATTGAGCGCGGATGTCTGGCTGGTCAAGCCGTAAGAGCAGGTAGAGCGAGAGTCCCATGCTCAAGAGTGCAGTAACTGCAAAGGCCGGGTTGGCCACTCCTTTTTCGCTGATGGAATTCGAGAAGAACATCATCAGTTTGGTAATAAAATTTAGGCCTTGCAGGAATATCATTAAAGTCAGTGCGAGCGGTTTTCCACGTTGCAGGAAATAGCCTGTTGCCAACAAAAGCATCGCCGCCACCAACACGGCCCCAATTCCACTGATTAGGGTTGAGGGCGGCAGGATAAGGGGCGCCAGGGTTGGCAAGACAAAAAATAGCAAAATGCGGTTGTTGATTTTCATCTTGGTCCTCCTGGCTGCTAGTGCCCGCCGAGGTAGGCTTCAATTACACTGGGGTTGTGCAACACTTCTTCGGCATTGCCCTCCAGCGTGATTTGGCCAGTTTCCAGAACGTAGGCACGGTCGGCAATTGAGAGCGCCATTTGTGCGTTCTGTTCGACTAACAAAACACTGGTTCCCTGCTTGTTAATGTTCTGGATAATTTCGAAGATTTGTTCGACCAGGATGGGAGAAAGTCCCATGGATGGTTCATCCAGCAACAGCATGGTAGGATGCGACATGAGGGCGCGTGCGATAGCAAGCATCTGTTGCTCACCGCCTGAGAAGGTACCGCCTAATTGATTTTGGCGTTCGCGCAGTCGTGGAAACAAGGTAAAAACGTTTTCGAGGTCTTGCTTGAATAGTTTTTTGTCTCGTTGAGTGTATGCACCCATTTCCAGGTTTTCCATCACGGTCAGGGTGGCGAAGATTTTTCGGCCTTCTGGTACTTGTACAATCCCTTTTTGGACGGTTTGCTCGGCGGGAATCATGGTGATGTCTTCACCGCGAAAGATGACATTTCCTTCGCGTGGCTGCAACAGCCCGGAGATAGTGGAAAGGGTGGTGCTTTTGCCTGCGCCATTGGCGCCAATGAGGGCTACAATTTCCCCCTCATTGACATGGAAGTTGATGCCCTTTAAGGCATGGATGGCCCCGTAATAGACATGGAGGTTTTTTACTTCAAGCATCATTGGGCTTTACTCCGTCGAAACTTTTCAGCGAGTTCGGCTGCGCCTCGTCCCAGGTAGGCCTCGACCACGCGTGGGTTTGACTGAATTTCTCGCGGTTCGCCGTAAGCGATTTTTTCGCCGAAATCCATCACTGTGATTTTCTCGCATACGCCCATTACCACACGCATCTGGTGTTCAATGAGCAAAATCGTTAGGCTGAAACGGTCGCGAATGAAATGAATGAGGTCCATGAGCGCAACCGATTCGGCAGGGTTCATCCCGGCTGCGGGTTCGTCGAGGCACAGCAGTTTAGGGTTGGCTGCCAGGGCGCGGGCAATTTCGAGGCGGCGTTGTTCACCATAGGGCAGGTTGCGGGCAATTTCACCCTGTCGGTCTTCGAGCCGGAAGATGCTCAGAAAATCTTGCGCTTTTTCGAGCAGTTCTTTTTCCTTGGCCTCGAATTTTCTGCTGCGTAGAATGGCATCCTGCATACTATACCCAGCATGAGAGTGGTAAGCGATGCAGACGTTTTCAAGCACAGTCAGATTGGGAAATAAACGGATGTTCTGGAAGGTGCGAGCGATGCCCATTTGATTGATAACATGCGGAGCCAACCCGTTGATTTCTTGCCCATTGAAAGTGATTTTGCCGCTCGTTGGCACATAGACCCCGGTGATGAGGTTGAACACGGTGGTTTTTCCCGCGCCGTTTGGTCCAATCAGGCCGGCCAGGTCACCCGGGTTGAGTTCCAATTCCATGTTATTCACTGCGCGCAGGCCGCCAAAGTTTTTGCTAAGACCTTCCACCTTGAGCAATGGCCCAGACACCGAAAGTTGAGTGTTGGCTGTCATGGCTGCACCTCAGCGATTTTCTCTGCTTCAATTTTTTCTTTTTCTGGATGACGGGGTTTGGGCAACACCTGGCGCAGAAAGGGGATTTCGTAGTCGCCGAAGATGCCTTTGGGTCTGAGCAGCATAATGACCAGCAACAAGAGTGGATAAACCACAAAACGCCAGGTCTCAAACCCCTGAGGAAGGAAGATGCGCAAAATGCCTTCCAGTACCAGCGCCCAGGCGAATGATGCAAAGATGGTGCCTGTGATACTCCCCAGTCCTCCAAAGACGATGATAATCATTGGGTCGAAGGATTTGATGAAGTTGAAGGTGTTGGGGTGCAGGAATCCGTTGATGTGAGCATATAAGCCTCCTGCCAATCCGGCCAGGAAGCTGCCCAGCACAAAGGCGACAATTTTGTATTCTGCAACATCGATGCCCATCGCTTTGGCGGCGATTTCATCCTCGCGTACTGAAATGATGGCGCGTCCATAGCTGGAGCGCAACAGGTTGCGAACCAGGACGATGACCACCATCAGAAAGAAGAATACCCAGAACAGCGTGGTGATTTTTGGGATGCCAATCATGCCGCGCGCGCCCTTCATTTCAACAAATCCGAGCAGGGTATCGGAGTTGTCGAGCAGGATTTTGACAATAACCGTGAATCCCAACGTTGCTATTCCGAAATAGTCCGAGCCAAGCGAGAGGATAGGCAGTCCGAACAGGTAACTGATTTCAGCCGCCAGTATGGCACTGAATAGAACAGCCACGATGAAGACAATTTGAAGCGCGATTGCCGCCGGAAGCATGTTGAGCAACGCTGTAACGGCTGGAGTAGCGGTAATTCCAACCCAGAACGCCAGCGCAGACCATGCGATGGTTGAGGTGAGATAAATTGTGAACGCAGAAAGTGGGTCGATGCCCCGTACTTTTGCGATGCGTTGGTGTAGCCATAAGATAGATGCGCCACTGAGCGCGGTTGCCAGGAAGAGTATCACCAGGCCATCTGCGCTTTTATTGACCGTCCAGCGATAGGTGACATCGGCGGCAGCGTAAGCTCCAATGGCGTAGAACCCCCACTGCCCAAGCGAAAATTGACCGTTGAACCCGTAAATCAAGTTCAGCCCTATGCTGACGATGGCCATTACCGCACCGATGCGGATGATGGTGTCCCAGAAAGAATTAAGCAATCCGGTGCTGACCAGGATTTGCAATACTACATAAATGGCGACGGAACTGCCCAGAAACCATAGCGTAGGTTTGGAGAGTTTGCTCATCATAGGATTATGCCTTTTCGCGCTCTGGTTCGCCAAACAGCCCGGTTGGACGTACCAGCAACACCACAATCAGGATGCTGAAAGCAATTGCATCACGTAAGGGGGTGGAGATATAAGCAGCAGAAAGCACCTCGGCTTGACCCATAATGAGTGCGCCCAGCAAGGCGCCTGGCAGGCTGCCAATGCCCCCAAGAACGGCGGCCACAAACGCTTTCAGGCCGGGCAAGATGCCCATGACGAAGAAGATTTGCGAGAATGCAATGGCATAAAGCACGCCGGCGGCTCCGGCCAGGGCGGCGCCGATGGCAAATGTGGTTGAGATAACTGCGTCTGCGTTGATGCCCATCAAACGCGCGGTCTGTTTATCATAGGCGACCGTGCGCATGGCTTTGCCAATGCGGGTTTTGTGAACAATGAACTGCAGCGCCACTACGAGCAAAATCGAAGTGACGATAATAATCAGGGCAATGTTCGATAACAGGATTGTCCCTTCAGGCGGAGCATCGCCGCTGAGTTGAGTGATTCCGTTTGCGCCAATAGCCCAGGTCACTACCTCAATAGGGCGTTTGTAGGTGATGAAATTGGCGCTGAAGACAAAATCTAACGCAGCGAAATACTCTAAAAAGAAGGAGACGCCAATTGCTGTAATCAAGGCTGAAATTCGAGGGGCGTTGCGGAGTGGTTTGTACGCCACGCGCTCAATTACGATTGCCAGGAGTGCGCAGGCAATCATGGCAACCACAATGACGGTCAGGACGCCGATGACGTTGGACAGATTTTCGGACATGGCCGGGAAGACGCTGGTTGGCCAAAGATGCAACTGGAAACGCGTGATGGAATAGAAACTGACAAACGAACCAACCATGAAAACATCACCATGGGCGAAGTTAATCAGGCGAACAATCCCATAAACCATGGTGTAGCCCAGAGCGATTAAGGCATACACGAAGCCCAGTTGCAACCCGTTGACGACTTGCTGCAGAAAGAGGAGCGGGTCAGCCATCAGAGCAGTCGCAATTCGCCAGACTGCCAGTGCAGTCAAAAGCAAAAGGAACGCTTTTCCCAGCCAACGTTTTTGGATGACTGTTTGAAAGAATGTAGAGTTGGTAGATGTGTTCATGTCCATCCTGGGATGAAAAAGAAGGGGCAGTCATGGCGACCGCCCCTTCGGTATACTGCATCAGTTACGGAGCGATGCTCTCGGTGAAGCTGATTTTGCCGTCCTTCACCTGCATCACCACTGCCGCTTTGACCGGGTTATGCTGGGCATCGAAGGTAATTTTGCCAGAAACCGCATCATATTCCAGGGCGGCCAGAGCGTCTTTCACCAACGCCGGGTCATCCTTGCCAGCCTTTTCAATAGCGGCCAGCAAAAGATTGGTGGCATCGTAAGCCAGTGCGGCCAGGGCATCCGGGCGAGCGCCATACTTGGCTTCGTAACGTTTTACGAAGTCCTGCACAATCGGGCGGGTATCTTCGGACGAATAGTGGTTCGAGAAGAAGCCGCCATCGGCAGCGGCCAGGTCGAGGTCGGCAGAGTCCCAACCGTCGCCGCCCATCATCACCGCCGTCACGCCGCGTTCCTTGGCCTGTGCGCCAACCAGGTTGACGATGTTGTAGTAATCGGGCAGGAACAGTACATCGGCTTTGCTGTCTGCCACTTTGGTCAGGATGGCGGAGAAGTCGGTGTCATCCTTGGTGTAAGCTTCTTTGCCCACAATGGTGCCACCGCCCTCAGTAAACGACTTTTCAAAGGCTTCGGCCAGCCCCAGAACGTAGTCGTTGCCTTTATCGAACATAATGAAAGCAGTTTTGTGACCCTGTCCAAGAGCGAATTTCGCCATGACCAGGCCCTGGAAGGGGTCAATGAAGCAGGCGCGGAAAACATATTGTTTCGTGGTGCCGTCCTGGTTGAGGGTCACCTGGGTGTTGGTGGAGGTGGGGCTGATTTGCACCACGCCTTTGGCCTCAGTGATTTCCGAAATCGGAATCGATGCGCTCGAGCAGACTTCGCCCACAATGTACTTGACCTTATCCTGGTCAATTACCTTGTTGGCGGCATTTACCGCCGGGTCGGCTGAGCACTGGCTGTCAGCAATGACTGGTTCGATTTTCTGGCCAAGCACGCCACCTTTGGCATTCCACTCTTCGATGGCGAGCAGGGCGCCATCACGCGTGGATTCGCCGAAGGTCTGCACCTGTCCGCTCAAAGGTGCCAGAATCGCAATCTTGATTGGGCCGCTGGCTGCGCCACCACCACTGCAAGCGGTTAGCATCAAGCTGGCAACCACCAACAAAGATAGTACAACGAACAGACGTTTAGACATACTTCTTCCTCCTCAGAACTGATTGGTTTTATCGCATGCGCGAAATTTTCAAGCAGATTTGCCGATAATCTGCTTTTTCACAAAGGTTGTCGACAAACTAACCAAAATCATACAATTTATTTTCGAAAAAAGCAAGAACTTTTGTGACAGGCGTTGGGCATTTACCCGTTTGGGTTATGTTGCTTGTTGTCCGTAGAGCACTCTCTCGCGTACGCGCAAATCGGTGTTGCGAATTTTCATGGCCAGGTCGGCGGCCAGGTTATACATCAGCCGATAGCCCAGTTGAGGATATGTTTCGCACAGCATAATGAGTTTGTCACGCGGGATGACCAGCAGGCGGGTATCTTTGTTTTTTGCCTGGGCAGTGGCAGAGCGCAATCCCTCATCAACCAGGGCCACTTCTCCAAAGGATTGACCCCGCCGCAGGGTGGTCAAGACGATTTTTTCGGTTTTTCCTTTTGTGCCGACAAGCCCAGGGTCAACAATGATGTTTACCTCGCCCTGGATGATGACGTATAGTTCCTTGCTGGTGCTGTTTTCTTCGAAAATGGTTTCGCCTGCATTGAAGGATTTTTGCTGACACAGGTTGGCGACCAATTCTAATTGCGTTTGCGTGAACTGATAGAAGATGTCGCTTTGTTTGAGATAAGTAATGAGTTCACTCATTTTCGCCTCAGTCTGTTGTGAAATACGAGACTAGTGTAGCATAAACCAGATACTGAAACAACGGGCAAGATGCGCACTGCGGGTATTCGCGTTAAGGAAAGACTTTCTCCAGCCACTCTAGCGGGTTGACCTGAGTGCCATTGGCCCATACTTCCCAGTGCAGGTGAGCGCCAGTGACGCGGCCTGTGCCGCCGACTACTCCAATCAGTTCGCCTTTCCTGACGACTTGCCCTACCGTTACTTTGATTTGCGACTGATGCCAGATGCCACTGTAAACCCCCCAACCATGGTCGATAATGGTGGCATTCCCGCGTACAGTCAAAAAGTCGGCAAAGATAATCACGCCATCTGCAGGGGCCAGGATGGGCAATCCCTCACCGCCGCAAAAATCCACTCCACTGTGAAACGATGAATATTCTTCCCCGGTTCCAGAGCCAATATAGGTGCGCCGGTTTCCGTAGCGCGACGTGAAGCAGTTGGGGTCGTAAGCAGGCGCCTGAAAAATTCCCTGCCAGTAGCGGGTGGGCGTGGCCGGTTGGGTCAGTTCGAGAATTTTTTGCGTTTCCGGCTCGGTCACAGCCGGGTCAATCGTTTCGGGTTCTACCAAAAGCACCGGGTCATTCGGGTAAAACCCGGATTGAACGATAACCATTTGTTCATAACTCTGCCGTGAACCATCGGGCAAGGTGGCCTCTAGCCGCAGGGGATATGGCCCTGGCGTGAGCATAGCGTGAATCCCTTGCAGGGTCACGTAACTTCCATCCTCCTGCGGAAAGAAGTTGAGCGGCTTATCTACCAGTATCCCTGCCAGCGAGACTCCTGGCTGAGTCTGGATGACGATTTTGCTGGTGCCTCCCTGGGTCATTGGCAATGGTGTGACTTGCACGTTGATAAATGCCGAAGGCATTCCGTTTGCTTTGCTCGTGTTCGTTTCTCCGGTTGGCGCATACAGAACATCGCCGGGCAGGGCCGCCCAGGTACCGGAGAGTTCGTTGATAGTTTTTAAGGTCCACGGGTCGCTGTCGGTGCGAATGGCGGCTTCGAGCAGGGTTTCGCCTGGGGCTAAATTGACACGATTTTGCAGCGGGGTGAAATTTTCCTGCTGGGGCAATATAACACCCATTCCTGCGTACAGTTCCGATGGGCTGGTGATATGGTTCAGTTTGCGCACAAAAGATTCAGCAACGCGGTTGCGGCGGCTCAGACTGCGCAAGGTATCACCATAATTGAGAACTTCGGTCGTCAACACTCCGCTGATGCCTTCCAGGCCGGGGATGATGATGCGCGCCCCAACTGCAATACTGTTGGGGTCACTGATGTTGTTGGCAGACATCAGTTCCGTCAGGGTCACGCCAAAGCGGCTGGCGATGGTCGAGAGAAAATCGCCGGGTTGGACAATGTAAATGGGGCCAGAGGGGGGGGTCGAATCTTGGGCCTGGGCCAGATTCATGGGCAAGAACACGGCTAGAAGCAGAGAAACAAGAACGAGTCTTTTAATCATGGTCAAAAGCAATATGGTCACCCGGCTGCAGGTCGCCATGCCGGGCGGGATGATATTCGATGACGTAACGCGCGGGTTTGGATGGCCCGTAGAAAGGTCGCCAGGCTTTTGCAAGCACGGTATCTACCACGATGTCCTCGCTGTTAACCCAGGCCACTGCCAGGTCTGTCCAAACGAACAGCATGTGGATGGATGTGTCAATCCGACTGTCGCGCGTTTCCACCAACACGAGACCTTCATCATATCCCAGGTTGGAACGAAACGTGAATCCTTGCAGGCGGGCGCGGAACGATTGACACCACTTTCCGCGGATGGGTGTAATTGTCGGGTTGCTCAAATTTCGGATAGTAATCGGATGGTCTTTCATGCGCTCTAAAAAAGATGGCGGCCTGTGTTGATGAAGGCCGCCTCGGTTTTTAATCTTTCTTTTTGCGCTCCAGCACTCGTTCTACGCTGGAGAGCAGATCTTCCGGGCTGAATGGTTTGGAGATGTAGTCATCCACTTTGGCAATTTGCAATCCGAGTACTTTGTCAATATTCTGCGCTTTGGCAGTCACGACAATGACTGGAATATCCCTGGTTTTTTCGTCCGCTTTCATTTGCTGGTATACTTCCCAACCATCTATATCCGGCATCATCAGATCGAGCAAGACCAGGTCAGGTTTCTTTTCGTGGACCTTTTTTAGCCCTTCTTCACCGCCCGTTGCTCCTTCCACCTCGAACCCTTTCCGCTCCAGGATGATACGAATAAGGTCAATCATTTCGGTTTCATCCTCGATGCATAGGATATGGCGGTTTGAACTATTCATAACAAATATCCTTTTTGCGATGCTGTATTAAGTTTACCATAAGCAAGGATGTCTCAGAACATGAAAATTATTACATGGAACGTGAATGGGATTCGCGCGGCATTGGGAAAAAATCTCAAGTCGTGGTTGTTCGAGCAATCGCCGGATGTGTTTTGTCTGCAAGAGATTAAGGCCACTCCTCAGCAATTGACTGACGAACAACGGGATTTTCCTGGTTATCGCGCCATATGGAATCCTGCTCAGCGACCTGGCTACAGTGGAGTGGCGACCTTCTCGAAACAGGAGCCAATCGAAGTCCGGTTGGGATTAGATGAAGAGCGGTTCGATGTTGAGGGGCGCGTTATCTGCACCCGGCACGATGATTTTCTCCTCTACAACATTTATTTTCCGAATGGACAGCGCGGCTATGACCGGGTGGAGTACAAACTCGATTTTTACGCCCGTCTGCTGGAAATTTGTGACTCTTTGCATGCGGCGGGCGAGAACATCATTCTCACTGGCGACTTCAACACCGCTCATCAGCCAATTGACCTGGCCCGTCCTGACGAAAATGAAACCACTTCTGGTTTCTTGCCCGAAGAGCGCGCCTGGGTACAGAAATATCTCGAACATGGTTTTGTGGATGTATACCGTCACATGTACCCGGAACGGGTTCAATACACCTGGTGGACATATCGCATGGCGGCGCGTCAGCGCAACATTGGCTGGCGCATCGATTATTTTCTGGTTTCGGAGAGCCTGGCCGGGCGTGTGCGCGATGTCATCATTCACGATGGTGTGACTGGTTCAGACCACTGCCCGGTAGAACTGGTGATTCTTTGAATTTGGATGGTTTTTGGAAGGAATATATTAGAAAATCATATAAAGTAATTTATTTGCAAACCAATTGTGATAGTGCATGGTATATAATCCCTCTGACCGTTATAGGAGGTCTGTGTGAATAACTCTCGAAACCAGTCATTTCTCATCTATGCCTTACTGTTCATTGCCATTATTGCAATGGTACTCTTTCAGGTTCGCCAACCGTCTAACACAGAATCGCCGTTGACCATCAACCAGGTCGCTGCCGATATTAAAGCCGGGAAAGTCAAACGGATTGTGGCTGAATCGGATAACCGCCTGCGTGTGATTTACCCGGGCAGCAGCGGCTCTGAAGTAGAAAGAACCGCTCATAAGGAAGATGGGACATCGTTGCTCAATCAACTCGTGCTATTAGGCGTCACCCCGGAACAACTTGCTCCTGAAAAATTGCAAATTGTCATCAATCCACCCAGTTCGTGGATGACCGTCTTGAGCGTGCTTGGCTATATTTTGCCGTTCATCTTGATTATTGCCTTATTCTTCTGGATTTTCCGGCAGGCGCAGGGTTCGAACAATGCCGCCATGTCGTTTGGTAAATCGCGGGCGCGCATGTTTAGCGGTGAGCACCCAACCGTCACTTTTGAAGATGTGGCCGGGGCGGATGAGTCGAAAGAAGAACTCAAAGAGGTGGTCGAATTTTTGCGCGAACCGCAGAAGTTCATTCAATTGGGCGCGCGCATTCCGAAGGGCGTCTTGCTGGTTGGGCCTCCTGGCACGGGCAAGACTCTGCTTGCCAAGGCCGTTTCTGGTGAAGCGGGTGTGCCGTTCTTCTCGATTTCCGGCTCGGAATTTGTGGAAATGTTTGTGGGCGTAGGTGCCAGCCGCGTGCGTGACCTGTTTGACCAGGCCAAGCGTCATTCGCCCTGCATTATTTTTGTGGATGAAATTGACGCTGTTGGGCGCCAGCGCGGCGCGGGGCTGGGTGGTTCGCATGATGAGCGCGAGCAAACCCTCAACCAGATGCTGGTCGAAATGGATGGGTTTGATACCGATACCAACATCATCGTTGTGGCGGCTACCAACCGCCCCGATATTCTTGACCCTGCTTTGCTGCGCCCGGGTCGTTTTGACCGGCGGGTGACCCTTGACCGTCCCGATGTGAAAGGCCGCGAGGCTATTTTGCGGGTGCATGTTAAAGGCAAGCCGCTCGACCCGCAAGTAGATTTGGCATCTATTGCACGCGGCACGCCCGGTTTTGTGGGGGCCGATTTGGAAAATCTGGTCAATGAAGCCGCAATTCTGGCAGCACGCCGCAACAAGCGTTCGATTGGTCAGGCTGAATTGGAAGAAGCGATTGAGCGCGTGGTAATGGGGCCGGAGCGCAAATCACGTCTGATTAGCGACGAAGAAAAGCGCATCATTGCCTATCACGAGGCCGGTCATGCAGTGGTCGCCAATGCCATTGCCGAAGCCGACCCGGTGCAAAAAGTCACCATCGTTGGGCGCGGGCAGGCTGGCGGCGTGACCTGGTTCCGACCAGAAGAAGACCGCATTTTGATGTCGCGCAAGAAGATGTTTGCTACTCTGGCTTACGCTCTGGGTGGCCGCGCTGCCGAGGAACTGGTCTTTGATGATATTACTTCTGGCGCTTCTGGCGATATTGAGCAGGTGACGCGCATGGCTCGCACGATGGTCACTCGCCTGGGCATGAGCGAAGAATTGGGCAACCGGGTGTATGGCCAAAAGGAAGAACTGATTTTCCTGGGCCGTGAAATTTCGGAACAGCGCGATTACTCTGAGGCCGTGGCTGAGCAAATTGACCGCGAAGTGCGCCGGATTGTCGATGAAGCCCACAAACGCGCCCAATCCATCCTGAGGCAATATCGCAAGCAATTGGATGATGTTGCCAATTTGCTGCTCGAAAAAGAAACCATCACGCGCGAAGAGTTTGAAAAAGTCTTTCCGCCGCCTTTCCCCAAGAAAAGCGGCACCCCGCAATTGGCGTGGGCTGCTGTGGAATAAAGCGCGGAAGGAAATACGGAAACGCGGAAACAGGTAGAAACCGGAAAACAAAAGAGCCTCCTGAACATCAGGAGGCTCTTTTATTCTTCTGTTTACCTGTCTACTTCTCTGTTTCCTTATGCTGCCTCACCAACTCGCGGCGCAGGATTTTCCCAACGGTGGTTTTGGGCAGTTCTGCGCGGAACTCGACATGGGTGGGTACTTTGTAAGCCGCCAGCTTTTCCTTACACCAGGCCTTAATTTCGTCCTCCGTCAGACTTTCGTCTTTTTTGACAACCCAGGCCTTCACGGTTTCGCCGCGATACGGGTCGGGGATGCCCGCTACGCCGCATTCCAGCACTTTTGGATGGGCGATGATGACCTCTTCTACTTCGCGCGGCCAGACCTGGAATCCGCCCGGCTTGATGAGTTCCTTTTTGCGGTCCACAATGTAGAAATATCCGTCCTCATCCATGCGGGCGATATCGCCAGTGAATAGCCAGGGTCCGCCGCCGTCGCCCAGGTCGCGCAGAGTGTTGGCGGTTTCTGTGGGCATGTTATGATACCCTTTCATCACCTGTGGCCCGCGAATCACCAGCTCGCCGATTTCGCCCAGACCCAATTCGGTCATGCCATCATCCAGGCTGATAATTTTGCACTCCACATCCGAAAGCGGCATTCCAATGGAGCCGGTTTTGTTCGTTCCAAACAGCGGGTTGCAGTGGGTTGCGGTTGGCGCTTCCGAAAGGCCAAAGCCCTCAAACAGTTTTCCGCCAGTGAGCGCTTCGAATTTCTCTTTTGTTTCGCGCAGGAGCGGCGCCGAGCCGGAAATGCAAGCCTTGATGGAACGGAGATTGTACTTGCCCGCCGCCACGTCAGGGTGGTTGTTGAGCGCGTTGTACAGCGTTGGCACGCCCGGGAAAATGGTAGGGCGGTACTTGTTGATATTTTCCAGCACGTCTTTCAGGTCACGCGGGTTGGGGACCATCACCATTGTTGCCCCGGCGGCCAGGGCAAAGTTCATACCTGCCACCATGCCATACACATGGAAAAGCGGAATCGCCATCAGCACAATATCTTTGCCGGGTTCCAGTGCTTTGCCCATCCAGGTCTTAATCTGGAGCGAATTGGCAACAATATTGCGGTGCAGCGCCACCGCGCCTTTGGAGACGCCGGTCGTGCCGCCTGAATACTGAAACAGGCAGGTATCCTCCGGCCCAATCTCCAGTTTGGGCCGGTCGGCAGGCGTATATTTTTTCAACAGGTCTTGCAGCCATACATCCCCCGCCTGCAGGCCGCCCTCAATGCGGAAGCCGCCTTTCTTCTCCTTTGCCAGCGTGAACAAAAGCCGCAACACGGGCGGCAGAGTTTCTTTCAGGTTGGTGACAATCAGCGTCTTGATTTTGGTCTTGGGCTGGGCAGTTTTGATGGTCTTATAGAAATTCGTCATCACGAACATAACCTCGATGCCCGCATCGTTCACCTGGTGTTCGATTTCGCTTGGCGTATAAAGCGGGTTGGTCGCCACCACCACGCCCCCGGCCTTGAGAATGCCAAAATAGCACATCACAAACTGTGGCGTATTTGGCATAAAAATACCGACCCGGTCGCCTTTTTTGACCCCCATGGCCGCCAGCGCTCCGGCAATCTGGTCAGTGATTTCGTTCATTTCTTTGAAGGAAATGGTAGCGCCCTTGAACAGCGTGCAAGGCCGGTCAGGATACTTGCGCGCCGATTCCTCCAAAAAGTGGAACAGCGGCACTTTGGGATATTCCAGGCTGGCCGGAACGCCCTCGTCGTAATTCTTCAGCCAGGGACGGCTCTCCATCGTCACTCCTCCTCCGATTTTGTGTTTTAACTAATTTATACTTAAAAGTATAAGGAAACACAATAAAAAGTCAACTACAGGAAAAAATTCACAAATTTTCTCGCAAGAAGCGCTCAATCTCCTGCATTGAAACACGCCCGGCCTCGAACCAGCGGATAGATGGGTCGGTTTCCTTGAACCAATTCGCCTGACGGCGCACGAAAATTCGTGTCAGGCGTTTCATTTGTGCTTTGGCCTCTTCTATGGTCATTTCGCCGCGCAAGACCGCCGCTGCCTCGCGGTAGCCAATGGCCGACATGGATGGCAGGTCGGGCGAATAACCTTTTTCGATGAGAGATTGGACTTCATCCAACAGCCCCCGGGCAAACATCGCTTCGATGCGCAGGTCTACCCGCTGATAGAGTTTCTCGCGCGGGCGTTTCAGACCGAGAGCGATTTGCCGATATGGAGAGCCTGCCGCCCGTTTTTGGGCGGAGAATGGCTGACCGGTTGTAAAAATCACTTCTAGAGCGCGCGCCACCCGGCGCAGGTTGCGTGGGTCAATCGAATCGGCGGCCAGGGGGTCGAGAAGTCTCAACTTATCGTGTAGCCAATAAATATCGCGGTCTTTTGCCAGTCTTTCCAGAACGCCGCGCAGGCGCGGGTCGGGCTGCACTGCGGGCGGGAGCCAGCCCTCCGTTACGGCGCGGACATATTGCCCCGTGCCGCCCACCAGCAGAGGCAGGCGGCCGCGCTCGTGAATGTCCTCTATCACCCGGCGCGCTTCCTGCTGGAACACGGCCAGCGACCAGGTCTCATCGGGATTGGCCACATCAATCAGATGGTGCGGCACCCCGCGCCTTTCGGCGGCGGATGGTTTAGCCGTGCCGATGTCCATGCCCCGATAAAACAGGCGAGAATCCGCCGAAACGACCTCCCCGCCCAGGCGCAGGGCCAGCTCGATGGCGAGGTCAGTCTTTCCAACAGCCGTCGGGCCAACAATGACGATGAGGGGAGGCAGGGGCATATGCTTTATTATACTTTTCCTGTTTCATCGGTGTTTGCGCGAGACGGCGGACAATATTTTAAGGGGTTATCTTTTTTGTAACCAGCCATTCTTTCATGTATTTCATTTTTGCATTTTGTAGCGCTTCTCAAAGTACAATTGAATTTAATCCATCGTCGGGAGAACGAACCATGGCCATTTTCTTTGGACTATTATCCGCCATCGTGTGGGGCGGCGGGGATTTTGTGGGCGGGTTGGCCAGCCGCCGGGCGGGGGCCTGGCGTGCTGTTTTTTATGCCGAAATCGTTGGGTTGGTGTTGCTGCTGGCCGCCCTGGCTATTTACCGTGAAAGGCTGATTTCAACACGCGGGCTTTTGCTGGGAGCTGCCGCTGGCGCGATTGGCTCTCTCGGTCTGCTGGCCCTCTATCGCGCCATGCAAGTTGGCAAAATGAGCATAGCCGCGCCGGTTTCGGCTTTGCTGGCGGCTCTGCTGCCGGTTTTAGTCGGCGCGCTGACGGTTGGGCTGCCGCCGCTGACGCAGATAGGCGGTGTTTGGCTGGCGCTGCTGTCGATTTGGTTGGTCTCGCAGACCGATGTAGATGCTAAACCGCGCCTGGCGCGGCTTTCCGATTTGCGTTTGCCGTTGCTGGCCGGGATTGGCTTTGGAACTTACTTTATTCTGATTCACGGCGTTGCGCAGGAAGCCACCCTGTGGCCGATGATTGCCTCGCGCACTGGCGGGACGCTGGTGCTGGTTGCTGTTCTGCTTTTGCGCCGCGAATCGGTCAAAATTCCGCGCGAGGGCTGGCCGCTGGTGATGATGAGCGGCGCGCTAGATGTAGGAGGCAATCTGTTTTATGTACTGGCGGCTCAGGCAGGGCGAATGGACATCGCCGCTGTCTTGAGTTCGCTCTACCCCGGCATGACTGCCTTGCTGGCCTGGTTTGTGCTGAAAGAATCGATTTCTCGCAAACAGCGACTGGGCATTTTGGCTGCCCTGGTGGCGATAATTTTGATGACGATTTAGTCGCTGGTCTTTTCTACCACCCAAAAATGCGACAGGCCGAACCATTGGAGTGGGGTGCGCTCTAAAAATTGCAGGATGGCGCGCAGAAGTTTCCCAAACAGACCAAAGCGGGCAATCAGATTATCATAAGCGCCAAAAATGACTCGACGCTCAATGAATTGGACCGGCAGGCCGTCGAACAGCGCGGCCAGGTCGCCAAAGGCATAGACGCGCACATGCGGGGCTAGCCGGTTGCGCAGCAAGCGCGGCAGGTAATTGACGAGCGGGATGTTGCCAAAGCGGTAATGTCCGCGCCAGTAAATGCCATGAGTCTCGAAGGGGTAGCCAATATTAGGGACGAAAATCACCGCCCGGCCGCCAGGTTTAAGTACTCGTATCATCTCCTGCGCGGCGCGGCGGTCATCGGCAACGTGTTCGAGGACTTCGTGGCTGAGAATCAGGTCAAAAGCGGAAGCAGGATACGGCAGGGATTCTCCGGCGGCATTGAGGATGTTTGGGTTGCGGCGGGCCGCTTCCAGCGTTCGCTCAAAGTCAAATTCCAATCCAAAAACAGAGCCGCCGAAGGCCGCCAGCTTTTCGACGTACATGCCAACCCCGCAGCCATTTTCCAAAATTTTGCCGCCAATGCGTTTTCCGGCGGCTCGTTTTATCATTTCAAGGCGGCGCTGTTGCCCGGCGCGCCAGACGTAGGACGGTTCGCCGCGCAGGGCGGCTTTTTCAAGGTTGCGTTGTTCGGTCATGAGGGCTATTATATCGAGAAGATGATGTAAAATAGAGATATTCACATGCAATAATCCACGCAGGAGAGGACGCCGATGAAAGTCACCGTACTTCAAGAGAATCTGGCGCGCGGTTTGAGTATTGTCTCGCGCGCCGTATCGCCCCGCAGCACTCTGCCGGTGCTGGCGAATGTGTTGATTGCCACCGATGAAGGCCGCCTGCGCCTGTCGGCCACCAACCTGGAAATGGGTATCACCTGCTGGATTGGGGCCAGGATTGAGGAGGAAGGCTCCACCACCGTCCCTGCCCGTACCTTTGCCGACCTGGTTGGCACCATGCCCGATCCGCAGGTCAGCCTGACGCTCGACTCGCGCACCCAAACCCTGAACGTGCGCTCTGGCCCCTCCACCAATGACATCAAAGGGATTGATGCGCAAGAGTTCCCGCCTTTGCCCGTGCCAGATTTTGGCGACGCGATTAATATTAACGTTGCTGATTTTAAGGAGATGATTCACCAGGTTGCGTTCGCGGCTTCGACTGACGAGGCTCGCCCGGTGCTGATGGGCGTTCTCTTGAAGGTGGAAGGGGAGACGATTACAATGGCCGCCGCCGATGGTTTCCGGCTTTCGGTGCGCACGGCGACTCTTTCCAGCCCGGCGGCGCATCCTGTGAGCGCCATTATCCCGGCCCGGGCGCTTTCGGAACTGGCGCGGATTGCCAGCGACGGCGAGCAGATGATTCAGATGGTGCTTCCCAAAGGGCGTGGGCAGGTCGTCTTCCGCGTGAAGGATGCCGAACTGGTCTCGCAACTGATTGACGGCACGTTTCCCGATTATCAACAGATTATTCCGCGCTCGTACAAATCGCGCACGCTAGTTTCAACGGCTTCGCTGCTCAAAGCGTGTAAGCAGGCCGAGATTTTCGCCCGCGAAGGCTCGAATGTGGTGCGTATGAATATCAAAAACAGCGGCGAACTCCAACCGGGCGAGGTGGAAATTTCGGCCCATAGCGAGGAAACCGGCTCGAACGAGACGATTGTGGAGGCGACGGTGGACGGTCTCCCGCTGCTGATTGCGTTCAATGTCAAATTCTTGCGCGAAGTGCTGGAAGTTATCAAAACCCCCAACGTTGCCATTGAAACGTCCGCGCCGAACGCGCCGGGCGTGGTCAAGCCGGTGGGCGAAGATGGCTTTATTCATGTGATTATGCCGATGCACCTTGGATAAATGCAGAATGTAGAATGACGAATGCAGAATGCTGAATGGTGCCAGCAGGCCATTCTGCATTCTGCATTTTGCTTTCACCCTTGAAATTATGACCCTTCCCAGCCCATCTAACGACCGTGTTCTGAATATTTACCTGGCGCTCACGCAGTATCCCATTCTGGCTTCGCGCATTCGACAGAAGATGCGTGAGATGTTGTTAGCGCGTGGCATTATTCATGCCGAAGAATTCGAAGCCGAGGTGCGCAAAAAGGCGATAGAGTCGCAAGTTCGGGAGGGTTTACACGACCCCTACGGAGAAGAATCGTTTGAGTTGTGGGAACTGCGTTTAGAGCGCGTGCGCGATGCGTTAACCGACTTTTACTTTGCTTATAACCTGCTCTATGAAGATTTCGAATCGCTGGTGCGCCAGACCGTGGGCGAGCGCGGCGAAGTTCCCAGCATGATTTATTTCAATCCCGAACTGGCTCCGCAAGATATGCTCTTCGAGCAGGCGGAGATGATTGAACGCCTGCCGCCCGATAAACGCAAAATGCTCGATGCGCGCTTGCAGGAAATCAAAGTCGTCCTCATTCGCACGATGATTAGCGATCAGCTGGCCTACATCAAAATTGCGCGGCGCTGGTTTACCATTGCCGACCTGGAGGAAATCCGCAAGCGCAAAATTGGTTATGGCAAAATTGGCGGCAAGTCGGCGGGGATGCTGTTGGCGTACCGCATCCTGCGCGAGGTGGCTTCGCCTGGGCTGCGCGCCTCGCTGCGTATTCCGGTTTCGTATTATCTGGCTTCTGATGTCTTTTATTCCTTTCTGGCTACCAACGGGCTGGTGCATTGGTCTGACCAGAAATACAAACCTGAAGCCCAAATGCGGGCCGAATTTCCAATTATCCAGCAGGAATTCAAGCAGGGCCGCTTCCCGGAAGATATTGCGGAACGCCTGCGCGCTATTATTCGAGAAGCGGATGGACGCCCGCTGATTGTGCGTTCCTCCAGCCTGTTGGAAGATAATTTTGGCACCTCGTTTGCCGGGAAATATGACAGTTTCTTTTGCCCTAATCAGGGTACCGAAAAAGAAAAACTGCGCGACCTGACGCGCGCCATCACCCAAATTTATGCCAGCGGGCTCAATCCGAATGCCCTGCTGTATCGGCATCACAAAGGACTGGTGGATTACGATGAACGCCTGGCGGTACTGATTCAATTTGTGGAAGGCGAAAAAGTCGGGCGATATTTCTATCCACAATGTGCGGGGGTTGGCTTCAGCCGCAATCTGTATCGCTGGTCGCCGCAGATTCGGCGCGAAGACGGTTTTCTGCGCCTGGTATGGGGACTTGGTACACGGGCGGTGGAGGCCGTTGCCGATGACCATCCGCGTCTGGTGGCGCTCAGCCATCCCTTGTTGCACCCGGCTTCTTCCGTGGAACTTATCAGCCGCTACTCACAAAAATATGTGGACCTACTCGACCTGGAAGAAAATGCCCTGAAAACCGTCCCCCTCCAAGAGGTGCTAGACCCGCGCTATCCGCCGCTGCGTTACATTGCCCAAATTGACGAGGGCGGGTATCTTTCTGCCATTCGCACCAGTGCTATAGATACCCGCTATGCGGTGGTGACCTTTGATGAAATGCTGCGCCGCACGCCCTTTGCAGCCTACATGCGCGAAATGCTCCAATTGCTTGAAACGCATTACCAGGCTCCAGTAGATACCGAATTTACCGTGCGCGTGCCAGACCCCTACAGCGTTCAGCCGGAAATCGAAATCACCCTGCTGCAATGCCGCCCGCAAAGCCACATGGATGCGGGTGAACAGACTCGAATTCCCGAAGAATTGCTGGAGCGGGATATTGTTTTCTCTACCCGGCGCATGGTGCCTCACGGGCTGATAGAGGATATCCGTTATGTTCTGTTCGTCACTCCCGAGGGGTATTTCCATCTGCCTTCCGCTGCCGACCGAATCCGCCTGGAACGCACTATCGGTCAGTTGAACCAGGCTCTCAAAGAACGCAACTTTATCTGTGTTGGGCCAGGCCGTTGGGGAACTTCTACCCCGGACCTGGGCGTGCATGTTGCGTATAGCGATATTTATAACACCCGCGCGCTGGTGGAACTCTCTGGCCGAGAAATCGGTACATCGCCGGAACCCTCCTTCGGTACGCATTTCTTCCAGGACCTGATGGAAGCTCACATTTACCCGCTGGCAATTTACACTGATGACCCGGATGTCGTCTTCAACCGCGAGTTTTTCTACTCCACCCCCAATCGCCTGGCCGAATGGTGCCAGAACGTCGATGAAACCCTATCGAACACCTTGCGCCTGGTGGATGTGCAGGATTTTCGGCCCAATTTCTTGCTCGACATCATCATGGACGATGAAGAAGGCCGGGCGGTGGGCTACCTGAAACGCGTGTAACTTTTTTATGATGTAGTAATGCTTTTTGTTTACAACTTGCGCGAAAGAGTGATATTATTTTAAACAGGTTTGCCCCAGGTTGGTGTAATTTTAGGAACCGTTTTCTCCCAAAGTGGAAAGTTAAATTATGTGGCAATTGATAGTCACTTCGCCCGATAAAGAACCCAAACTTGTTGAACTCAAACCGGGTAAATTTACGATTGGCCGCGCCTCGAGCAATGAGATTGTCATTGAAGATGTTTCTGCATCGCGTAGTCATGCTGAAATTTTTCTGGATGGCCCCACCAATACTCTCACCCTGACTGACCTCGGCAGTACCAATGGTACATACGTCAACCGCCAGCGTGTCGTTGGCTCCTGTCACCTGCATCCCGATGACTTAATTCGCATCGGGACGGTGGTTATTCATGTTTCTCACCAGACGGGCAAAATCAGGCAGGCGCCCGGTATTAACGGGACGCATCATTTTACCCGCGAACTGGTGCTTGAATCGGTCGAAGAACACTCCCTGCTGATTTCTGAAATTGCCCAAAAACTCAACACCATCCTGGATACCCAAACGGCAATCAAAGAAGTGACCCAGATGATGAAACGTTCGATGGGGGTGGATTATTGCGAAATCGTCCAGCGGCGGGAATTGAAATTTCTGGAAACGTCTGACCTGACCGACCCGCTCGCAAAACAGGCTTTGCGCAACAAGGCCGCCGAGGTATCGCCCACCACCATGTTTGTCCCTATTATTATCCATGAGCAGGTGATAGGGCTGATAGCCATGCACAAATCGCGCCCGGATGCCATTCCCTTTGACCGTCGTGACCTGCAACTGGCGGTTGCTATCAGTCATCAGGCGGCTCTTACCATTCAGCGCATGGAACTGATTGAGCAGGTCCGCTAGGAAGAATATGTTCGTCGGTTACTGTTGCGTTTTGTTTCTCCCACTGAAGCCGAGTTCGTTCTAAAAGATTACCTCGCTACCGGCGAACTCCCATCCTTGACCGAGCAAAAAGTAACCGTCCTGTTTGCCGATATTGCTGATTCGACGCGCATGGCTGAAGCCTTGGGAGCGAAGCGTTTTGCGAATATCCTTAACAATTTCTACCAAGAGGCCTCCGAAATCGTCTTTCGTCATCGTGGTTTGATTAAGTATCTTGGGGATGGCGTTTTGGGAATCTTCACTGAGCGGGATGGTGAAACCTCTTCCGAAAATAAGGCTGTGCAAGCCGGGCGTGAACTTATTCACCAGATTAACCGCACCGGCTCGCTCGACACGAACCGCCGCCTGGTCTTTGGCGTTTCCATAAATACGGGTAATGCTATGGTTGGTTATATCGGCACGAAGGACCGGGTTGAATTTAATGCGTTGGGGGATGTGGTCAATGTAGCCTATCGCATGCAGGAATATGCTCGTCCTTATAAAATAATTACTGGGCCGGCGACCATTGCGGCCATTGCGGACAAATGCCGCTTTAATCGCATTGGCGCGCTTAATTTGCGCGGACGTGAAAATACAATTCAGGTCTACGAAGTTCTTTCATAGCGCGATTTGCCGGCAAGGCACCGCGATTAGACAGTTGGATAAGCTCCTGTAATGTGACAAATTAGCCCGGATTCACAGAAGGATGTCATTTGACAGTCTTCCCCAAGATAAGTATAAGAACATAAGCACTTACATTACTCAAGGAGAAAAACCTATGGCTATGAAAATTCAAGATGATTGCATTGCGTGCGGCGCTTGCCTGCCGGAATGCCCCACCAGCTCCATCAGCGAAGGCGATATCTACGTGATTGACCCGGCAACCTGCGTGGAATGCGTTGGCCACTATGACGCGCCCCAGTGTGTTGCGGTCTGCCCCGTAGACTGCATTGTCAAGGCGTAATCAACCCTGGGCGTAGCCAGTGTTATTTTGGGCCTGCGCCCTGTCCGTTTAGTAGAAATATCGTTATAATCCTGACAATTGAATATTCAAACCTTCGGGGCAGGGTGACGTTTGCGTTCCAAAAACGCGCAATCGAATTCCCGATCGGTGGTAAAGCCCACGAGTGCTGAGTGAAATCGAAGCACATGACCCGGTGAGGCCTGTTAAACGCCAGAAATGGCGTCTCGCAGGTAAATTCCGGGGCCGACGGTATAGTCCGGATAGAAGAAGGCCAAGACCCATTTTTGGGTTTGTTTTGTCGTAAGGCCCCGAAAACGCGAACGTTTTCGGGGCATTGTTTAGACAAGGCATTTTTGCGCCCCGTTGGTGTGTTGCCGGGGCGTTTTGTTTTCCTGGCTGAAAGAGGACCGACGATGGATTTGAACCTTTCCCGAAAATTAGAATTCTTGCCTGCCTTCAAAATCTCCAGGTTGCCATCTCTCATTCCAATTCTGATGTTGGGTTTTGCGATTGCAGGGTGGGAAGCAGCTGCGCGCCTGGCAGGGTTGCCGGCTTTTATCTTACCATCTCCACTGATGGTCGCCGAACGTTTTCTGCGTGCGCTATCTGATGGCAGCCTGCTCTATCATGCTGCGGTAACACTGCTTCAGGTTGTTCTGGGGCTGCTCTCGGGCGTTTCAGGGGCGCTTGTCTTGGGGTATGCAATCGCTAAGAGTCGCCTGTTCGAACGGCTGGTTTCGCCTTTTCTGGTTGCCAGCCAGGCCATTCCGATTGTTGCAATCGCGCCTTTGATGGTCATCTGGTTTGGGCCGGGCATGTTTTCAAAAGTGCTGATTTGTGCGTTGATTGTTTTCTTTCCGGTGCTGGTTAATACGGTGGTCGGGTTGCGCGCCGTGCCGCGTTCGCTTTACGAGTTGATGCGTTCTCTGCACGCAAGCCGCTGGCAGACCTTGCGCCTGCTCGAAGTCCATGCCGCCATGCCAGTTTTTTTGGGTGGGTTACGCATTGGGGCTACCCTCTCGGTCATCGGTGCGGTGGTGGGCGAACTGGTCGGGTCAGACCGGGGACTGGGCTTTCTCATCAATGTTGGACGCGGGCAATATGACACGGCCCTGGTGTTCGTTGCCATTCTCACGCTGGTTGCCCTGGCGCTGGGGTTATATGCTCTCGTCCTTTGGTTTGAGAGCCGTTTGTTGGCGTGGCAGAGGCAGTGAGTAGAGAACAATCAACAGTAAACAGTGGATTGTTAACCATCAACGGAGATGATATGTTCGATATAAAAAAAATATTTCTTTCAATTCTGTTTTTGGCAATGGGCCTGAGCGCCTGTTCGGACGGGGCGGCCAGCGGGCAGGGCACTTCTGCGTTGACGCAAATCAAACTGCCAATGGGCTATATTCCGAATGTCCAATATGCGCCGTTCTATGTGGCAGTTGAGAAGGGCTATTTTGCCGCCGAGGGCATTCAACTGGAGTTTGATTATTCCTTCGAGACGGATGGCGTGGCGCTGGTAGGCGCGAATCAATTGCCATTCTCGCTGGTTTCGGGCGAACAGGTGTTGCTGGCGCGCGCCCAGGGGCTGCCGGTCGTTTATATTTTGGGCTGGTATCAGAAGTACCCGATTTCGGTGGTTTCGCATCAGGATGAGCAGATTGTGACTCTTGCCGATTTGCGTGGCAAGCGTATTGGCCTGCCGGGGTTGTTTGGCGCCAATTATGTTGGTCTGCGTGCTTTGTTGCATGTCGCCGGGCTGAAAGAGAGCGATGTGACCCTCGACTCGATTGGGTTCAATCAAGTGGAAGCGCTTGCCGCCCGTCAGGAACAGGTCGTGGTTGGCTACACGGCCAACGAACCGATTGTGCTGCGGGCCAAAGGATACGCCGTCAGCGAAATTCGTGTTTCCGATTATGTGCAACTGGCCTCGAATGGCATTCTCACCAATGAAACTGTTCTTAAGGAAAACCCCGACCTGGTGCGTGCTTTTAATCGCGCTTTTCTGCGCGGCTTGCAAGATACCCTTGCCAGCCCCGAGGAAGCCTACGAAATTTGCAAGAAGTTCGTTGAAAACCTGGCGCAGGCCGATGAAGCCGTCCAAAAACAGGTGCTGGCGGCCTCTATCGAAATGTGGAAAGCGCCGAAATTGGGCTATTCTGACCCGGCGGCGTGGGAAAACATGCAGACTGTTTTGCTCGAAATGGGCATGTACCCCAATCCGGTGGATGTTTCTAAAGCCTTTAGCAATGATTACCTGCCCTAGATGACCCGTAAATCACCCTCTCCCGCGGTTTCTATTGATAATTTGGGCGTTTTGTTCCCCGATGGCAATGGGGGGCTTCATGCGCTTGGCTCTGTTACGTTTTCGGTCTACCCGCGCGAGTTTGTATGCGTATTGGGGCCTTCGGGCAGTGGCAAAAGCACGCTGCTGCGCGCTCTGGCAGGGTTACTGCCGCCCTCAACCGGTGAAATCACTTTTGCAGGTGGAGAACGCCCTCGAATCGGGTTCGTATTTCAGCAAGCCAATCTGATGCCCTGGCGCTCGGTTCTGGAGAATATTACCCTGCCGCTCGAAATTGAGAATGTTCCGGCGGGAGCAGCCCGTCAGCGCGCTCTGGAGATGGTGGACCTGGTTGGTTTGCAGGGCTTCGAGAACAGCCTGCCGCGCGACCTTTCGGGTGGCATGGCGCAGCGCGTAGCCCTGGCACGCGCTCTGATTCATGACCCCGACATTCTGCTGCTCGATGAACCTTTTGGCGCGCTCGATGCCCTGACCCGCGAGCGGATGTGGACGGAACTCTCGCGCATCTGGCAGGCGCGCCAGAAGACGGTCATCATGGTCACGCACTCCATCAGCGAGGCGCTTTTCCTGGCCGACCGTGTGCTGGTGCTGACTGCGCGTCCAGGCCGGGTGAAACTGGATTTGAAGGTCGATTTGCCCCGTCCGCGCGAGGACGAGATGCGCTATACCCTGCATTTTGGCCGCCTGGCGCGCAGGCTTAAAGATTCAATCGAGTAGCGCATTCCTTTTTGGTACAATCGCCCCATCTTCCGAATCGTCTACTCTCTGGCGTTGTGGAGAAAGATTTTGACCATTGGCTCACTGGTTCCATTTTGCTGGCGCAGAATAAGTTTGGAGAACGCGCATGAAATCAATCCGCCGTGCTGATTTAGCCAGCCTGATAATTTTTCTTTCCCTTCTTTTGGGCGCGTTTGTGCGCTTTTCGCCCACCTCTCTGGCAGGATTTGCAATTAATGACGGCGGGATGTTTGCTGTGATGATTGATGATTTGCGCGCAAGCGGTTACGCGTTGCCGGTTTATACTTCTTATAACGGCCTGAATATCCCCTACGCTTATCCACCACTCGGGTTTTATGTTGGGCGCATGGTTTCAGACCTGACCGGCTTGCCCGCTGCGGAAGTCTTGCGCTGGCTGCCGGCCTTTTTTGCCTCTCTTTCCGTGCCAGCGTTTGCGTTGCTGGCATCGCAGTTTCTTAAGACTCGCTATCATGTGGCCATTGCTACGCTCATCTTTGCTCTCATGCCGCGCGCCATGTCGTGGTTCGTCATGGGGGGCGGGCTGACGCGCAGCCCCGGCCAGTTTTTTATGCTGTTAACCCTGACCTGCGCGGTTAGCCTGTATCGCCAGGGCCGCCGCCGCGATGTTTTTTGGACTGGTCTGTGGGGAAGTCTGGCGGTTTTGAGTCATCCTGAAGCCGCTGTGCATACCGCCGTCTCCAGTTTATTTTTTTGGGGGGCGTTAGGGCGTTCGCGCAAAACGTTCTGGCATTCTTTGCAAGTTGCGGCTTTGGTGCTTATCTTTTCTTCTCCCTGGTGGTTCACTGTGATTTCCAGGCACGGTCTTGCGCCAATTCTGGCTGCGGCGCAGACCGGGCAAAAGTTACTCGCCATTTTTCACCTGGTCTTTTTTTCATTTACCGAGGAAATTTATGCCACCCCGATTGCAATTCTGGGGATGATTGGTCTTGGCTTCCATTTATCAAAGCGCCAATATCTGCTTCCTCTGTGGCTCATCATCCCATTTTTTGTGGAGGGGCGCAGCGCTGCCGGGCCGGCGGCTATTCCCCTGTCTATGCTGGCCTCAGCTGCCTTTGTTGATATTATCCTGCCGGGGTTGCGTTCTGCTGGTGAAACCGAACCTCCCCCGGAACAGGTTGGTGTCATTGAACGCAGCGCCGTGTTGTATCTGTTCATGTATTTGCTGTTTTCAGGATATTTATTTAGCTGGCAGATATCATCCGCTACCCTCTATGCGCCGGACCGGGTGGCGATGCAGTGGGTTCGGCAGAACACGCCTGAGACCGCCCGCTTTCTGGTGTTGACGGGTTCTCGTTCCGTGTCTTGTGATTCCGTTCCCGAATGGTTTCCGGCTCTGGCAGGCCGCAATAGTCTGTTCACCGTGCAAGGTACCGAATGGACGCTTGGCAAGGATTTTGGCGATTTCGTGAAAGAAGCGACCGCTTTGCAGGCCTGCGTGCCGGAAGGCGCTGCCTGCCTGGAAGACAAACTGAATACCACGGGTTTTGATTATATTTATCTTTCTAAAGAGTTGCGCGTAGAAAATTGCGTACCTTTAGAGTATGCTCAAACTTTTCCGTTCCTCGAGCAGGGGCTGGATAACGACCCTCGTTTTGTGGCGGTCTATGAGACCGATGGCGTTACAATTTATCAGCGCCGTTAGGACGCTTTTGTCTTCCTGAGCAGGATGCGCCGCTCGCCCCGCCGCGCACCTTTCGGTATGTGGAAGATGAACTGGGCCACGATGAACGGCTGACCCTGGTGTATGAAAGCCAGGACGCGCTGGTGTTTGAGATTCACCCTTGAAGGTCTTGCGTTTTTTCTTTGGGCAGGAATATCCTTTGTGTTGCGCCGCTGCGATGCAGGGAATACTTCCAGAGTACGCCTAAAATACCGAAACCGTATTTCATACTGCGCCAGAAGTTAATGGACGATGCTTCCGGAAAATAGCGCGTGACGATAGGTACTTCCAGAAACGTCAGGTTATTTGCCATGCCCTGGGCGATGATTTCTGTATCGAAGACGAAATCATCGCTGTTTTCTTCCAACCGCACTGTTTCCAGGTATTTTCGTGTGTAGGCCCGAAAGCCGGAGTGAATTTCGGTCAGATAGCGGCGGAAGATGATGTTTGCCAGCGCGGTAAGCAGCACATTTGCCACGTATTTCCAGAAAGGCATCCCCCCTTCCAGCGGGCGGCCGCCTAACATGCGCGAGCCAAAGACGGCATCGGCTTCATCGTTGAGCAAGGGCGTGACCATGCGGGGAATGACCTTGGCGTCGTATTGATGGTCGGGATGAAGCATGACGACAATATCGGCGCCTATTTTGAGCGCTTCGCGGTAGCAGGTTTTCTGATTGCCTCCATAGCCGCGATTCTTTTCATGACGAAAGACGGTCAATTCGGCCTGTTTTGCCAGCTCAACCGTGTTATCTTGAGAAGCATCATCTACCAGAATGATGTGCTTGCGGTATTCTGGCGGAATTTCATCCAGCGTGCGCTGCAAGGTTTTGGCCGCATTGTATGCAGGCAAAACGATGACCACTTTTTTTTCCATTACTTCCCTCCTTTCACCAGAACAACGGCGGTCTCATCCCGATAGACTTCTTTCCAGCCTGCGGCAGCCAGCGCATGGGCCAGCGGCCAATCGGCATTGACCAGGGCCCAGCGCACGTTGTACTCCTCCAGGATGGTCTGCCAGCCGGGCGCGAGGGTAATGACCCGCTCATATTTCCGAATGAATGCCTCGCCGTAAACATCTCCCTGACTATCAATGAAAACTTTTTTTTCCGGCAGATAGAAACTCAGGTAGCCGCCCCAATCGAATGGGTTGAACATTTCACCCTCCTGGGGGTTCTCTTTCAGCCACTGCACGGCCTGCACCGGGAAGAATGCCGGGGAGAAACGTTCCACTTCCCGCAGAGGGGAGAATATCAGCAGAAAAATGCCCAAAATCACGCTCAAGACTGGCCAGACGATTCCCCTTGCTCTGGATTCAACCTGCGCGAACAGGGATTCGTACCGCTGAACGAGGGGGATTGCCAGACTCCCCTGAAGCGTGCCTGCCAGTACGAAAGGCGCTATCACCCCGTAGAAGTGGATATTGCGCGCCGAAGTCAGGGTCATCACGGTAAAGCCGGCCAATGCAATGGCCGCCCCGGTGTGTAGTCTCTCGCGTTTGATTGCCAGGAGGAAGAGGGAGAGGCTCAGAAAAACCAGCAAGACCAGGAATTTCGGCTCGGCAAAGTTGGGCGGGATGGTTTCATCGGTGCGCGCCATCAGGTATTCGTTTCCCAGCCAGCCGGTGACAGTTCCCCAGGCCCGCACGCTGATTGGGTTCAGGAGGGTGACCAGCGCTGAGAGCGCGGCGGCCATTGCCAGGCGCTTGCCTGTTTCAAGCGGCGCTTTCTCCCGCTCGAAAAGAAAATCCCAAACCCACCCCGCCAGGTACGCGCCCGTGAGCAGGAAGCCCGCCAGGTATTCGCCGTGAATGTTGTTCCAGAGCAGCATGAGTGCTGCAAAAGACCACAGGTTCACTTTTTCGCCGCGTGAAAGTTTATCGGTCAAAACCAGCCACAGCGCAAACAACAACATCGTGAAAATGTGCGGGCGCACAATCCAGTGCAGGGAAGTCAATACCGCGCCATATCCCACCAGGAGGAAGAAGGGCAGCCTGACACCAGCCTGGCCCCCCCCCCGAACATAGATAATTGTAAACGTGGCCGCCAATGCTGTCGCGGAGAGCAGCACCATTCCGCGTTCCTCAAAAACGAGATATGCCAGGTAGAACAAAACTCCCGAAAGCCACTTGTGCGGCGCGAACGGCGCGCCCGGCACGGTGTGGGAAAAAATATCGTTGACCGGCGGCAGGTTGCCTTGAAGAACATAGCGGCCAATTGCCATGTGACGCGGCAGGTCTCCATCCATGTTCAACATGCGCGGGCCGAGCAGTAGCGCGGCAAAAAACACAGCCATGAACAGGACGTCTCGTAGACGAGGGAGCATATAAGGTTTCATAAAAAATTAAAATCCCAGCGACTTTTTATAGCAACACCGATGATTTTAGCAAAAACCCCGGCGTTTTGCCGGGATTTTGTCGATTGTGTTTGTCACCAGAATGCTGGTGTCATCGTCAGAATTCACTCACCCAAATAGTCGCGCAGTTTGCGGCGCACGGAGGGATGGCGCAGGCGGCTGAGGGCTTGTGCCTCAATTTGACGCACACGCTCACGGGTGACGCCCATTTTGCGGCCCACTTCTTCAAGGGTATAGGCCTGTCCATCAAGCAACCCATAGCGCAGTTGTAGAATGCGTACTTCGCGGGGAGGAAGCCCGTTCAGCACCTCGCCCAGATGTTCACGCAACAGGTTGTAGGTGGCCGTATCGTCGGGCGGGGCGGCTTCGTCGTCTTCGATGAAATCTCCCAGGACCGAATCTTCTTCGTCGTCGGTGGGAGTTTCCAGCGAGAGCGGGCGGCGCGCCACTTGAATCATGTTCTCAACTTTCTTGGGCGGCACTTCGAGTGCGTCTGCCAGTTCTTCTACGGATGGGTCGCGCCCCAGCCGCTGCGTGAGTTGATGTTGAACGCGCAGCAGCTTGTTAATCTGGTCGCCCATGTGAACGGGAACGCGGATGGTACGTCCCTGGTCGGCAATGGCGCGGGTGACGGCCTGGCGAATCCACCAGGTGGCATAGGTGGAGAATTTGTGTCCGCGCCGGTAGTCGAACTTTTTGGTGGCGCGAATCAGGCCGATGTTGCCTTCCTGAATCAGGTCGAGGAACGGCACACCGCGCCCCATGTATTTTTTGGCAACCGAGATGACCAGACGGCTGTTGGCGGTGATGAGATGTTCGCGGGCAGCCCACCCGTCTTCAATCAAGGCGCGCAGTTCCATGCGGCGGCGCGGGCTGGCATTGCCTTTGGCAAGTTCCTCGCGGGCGATGCGCCCATTTTCGATGCGCTGCGCGAGTTGCACTTCTTCGTCGGCGGTCAGCAGGGGAACGCGGCTGACTTCTTTGAGGTACAGGCCAATGGTGTCGTCGGTGTCGATATTGGCAAGGTAATCGTCGATATCGAGGTCTGGTTCGGCTTCGGCAGCAGCTTCTGTGGCGACCAGTTCGTCTTCTACAGGTTCGGCGAGGGTGGTATCCTCCATAAAGGGGATCCCTGCGCTCAAAAGCGCCGCAAACGCCTCTTCCAGTTGTTCCACATCCTGCTCGGCTTCGGGAAAAAAGTGCAGGATGTCATCGATGGTGACGTAAGACTTTTGACGCCCCAGTTCAATGAGGCGCGCAATCGGGGAATATTCTTCCTCCTCTTCCACAATCAGTAGAGGTTCATCCATTCGTTTATTTTCCTATTCATTCATAAAATCAAAATCAGGATACTCTTTTTCAAGGCTTAATTCAATACCTGAAATTGTTTTTCTATTGTCAATTCCGCAAGGCAGTTTCAGGGCGTTGGTGAAGATTCTGGCGTTGGTGTTTGCAGGTAAGGCGGCGTCGAGATAAGTTTGATGAGCGTGTCAAGGTTATACGTGGCTATCACATAGACGTTTCCATCGGTAGTTTGGACGTAATAGCCGCTCTGAGTGACGGTTTTTGCGCCAACATTGAAATTGACCTGACTGCCATCGCTCATTGAAACCGAAAACTGGTAGGCGGGCGGTTGCAGTGAAATGGAGGCCGGGTCTGGCGCAGGTTCAATTTTGTTCAGAATCCGCAGGTCTGATAATCCAGATACGGCCACATCAACCGCGTTTGGGTCTGCCGGAATATTGCCATCGGCTGTTATCAGCATCCAGATGCCTGTGCTTTTATCCAGTTCGACTGCCTTTCCATCCGATTGCTGGATGGAAAGGCGCACCGCCGCGCCTTTTTCAGGGCCGATAAGGCTTCCCAGGTTGGCTTTTGTTGCTGTTGGCGTGGGCTGAATGGCGCGCTTGATGACATTTTCGGGCTGCTGCATGTACCAATAGAGCCCGGCCAGGATAATCAGGATGCTGAGCGTGACAAGCGTGGAGCGACGCATTCCTTTAGCCCCTCCTGCGGCGTGAGAACCAGGCCCATGCGCCGCCACCAATCACTAACAGTGGAATGATGCACAGCGAGGTCAAGGTAATCCCAATCAAGCCAAGCGTACCTGGCGCGTTGAAGTTGCGCGGGGTGGACGGTTTGGGCGTCAGGTTGATGAGGTCTTCCTGTTCGGCTGCCCAGTCGACAGCATTGATGAGGATATCGCCATTGCCACGCGGATAGAACGCGTCGGCGGCAAATTCCGAGTCGCCGAATACCACCAATCGTCCGCCAGTTGTGTTTTGCTCTGCTGCAACTGCTAAGGTGAGCGGGCCCGGATTGTCCTTGCCCTCGGCAAAGTTGACCTGGTTTTGGTCAATCGATGGGAAATCCGTCTCGCCCCAGGCGTTAAAACCAGTGACGACCAGCGGGGTAATGGTGATTCCACTCACTTCGAGGTTGAGGCTGAGAGAGCGAGCAGTTGGGTAAACGGAGTTGAGCCCCATCAGTTTTTCAGTAATGGGATGGCGGGCATAAGCCGCCGCATCGGAGATAGCGAAGGAGGCTGGATTGACGTTGGGGTCGATAACGAAGTCGTTGTTCAGGGTAACACCCCACTTTGTGAGCAAACCGGCCAACGGGTCGGGCATATCTTCAAAGCGGGTCAATGGAAGGGGTTCGTACATGACAATTAACGAGCCGCCGTTGGACAGGTATGTATCCAGCGCCTGAACTTCTGATTCGGCCAGCGGAACTTGCGGCCCGGCCACTACGATGACTTTTGCATCGTCTGGCACTTTGCCTGTGCCTTGCAAATTGAGCGCGTTGACGGTGTAATTTTTCTTCTGCAAACTACCTTTCGCCTGGGTGAGTGATGCGTCCGAATATTCATCGATGGAGTGTTCGCCGTGTCCGGTCAGGAAATACACCACTCTCGTTTCTGGGTTCATTAAGCGCAACAGAGCAGCATCCAGTTCTTGTTCTGTGGCGAAGGTAACTGGTTCTTTCTGTTCGCCCATTGTCAGGACAATCGTTCCGTCGCGCTCGACGCCATCGGCCTGAGCGAGAATGGGGTTGGCTTCCGGGTCAGAAAATTCGTAAGTGAATTTTCCGTTTGCGTTTTCTTCAAAACGCTCGAGCAATTTGCGGGTTTCTTCGCTATTGGTGCGGGCCGTGTAATAGGCGCGCGCCATGACCGGCTGAGGGAGCGAACCCAGGATTTGGATGGTTTCAGGCGCCAGCGAGTTACTCTTGTCTTCCGTCAAATCCCACGACTGGGGATTCTGGTAAGCCAGTACATTAACGAAGATGAGAATTCCGATGAAGGCCAGCAAAGTAATAAATGAGTTGCTTCCGTATTGGGCCTGGCGCCCTACCAGGAAGCGGCGCGTGCCTTCGGGGTCGAGGATGGCTGTTACCGCCAGGCCAAGGATGATGCTTAACCCGGAGAAGAGCAATCCATTTTTGACGATGTTTGGGTCGATGGTTGCCAGCCCCGCAGTGGTTAACCCACGCACCAGCGCGAATCCCACAAAGGTCAGCAGGGACAGCAGGGACAGGACCAGTCCCAGGAATGCGAAACGGCGTGGTTCGGTTTTCATTAGCGCCACCTCCGAATTTCGACGGCTGTGGAGCCGATGGCAATCCCCAGGCCGGTCAGGCTTAACAGGTAAACGATGTTGTACATGTTAATGGTTCCAGTTGCGAAGTTATCCTGGATGTGGCTTCCTACACTTAAGTAGCGGAAAATCTCTCCGCCTGAAGTCATCACAAACGAGGGAAGTCCAACCAGCCACCACAGGAAAAGCAGGGCGAGCAGAGTCACAAATGCCGCCGCAAACTGGTTATCGAAGATAGCCGAAATACCTACGCCGATAGCCAGAAAAGCCGCCGCCATCAGAATTAATCCTAAATATCCTGAAAGCATCAAAATCTGGTCAATCCCAGGAGTAACCAACTGGTCGAGCATGAAAGGGAAGACCAATGTGACTGCAATCAGGGTGAGAACGAACAGGAAAGCCCCTAGCCATTTGCCGATGACGAGTTCGTAATCTCGCAAGGGCGCGGTTAACAGTAATTCCATTGTCCCCATGCGAACTTCGTCTGCCAATAAGCGCATGGTCAAAAACGGCAGTGAGAATACCAACAGGGTAGATAGTAGTCCTCCTGTAACCTGCCATGCGTCTGGAGCATCCATCGTAAACCCACTGGATGACGAGAAATATACGACATAGGCAGTAAAGTATCCGCCCAGGAATATCAAAATAAAAAAGGCAATCGCGTAGGCGATAGAGCTGTTGAAATAGTTTTTGTATTCACGCTTGGCTAATGTCCAAATGTTCCGCATAGAACTTACTCCTCGTTCGTCGCCATCGACGCAGAGTCGTCGCGGGTGAGTTGCAGGAAGATTTCTTCGAGGCTCAGGCTCAGCGAGTGCATTTCCAGCAAATCGTAGTTCGATTGCACTACCAGCCGTGCCACTTCGGGGCGCAAGTCTTGGCCTGGCGCGAATTGGAACTCAAGCACGCCCTCGCCTTTGGGCTGGATATCCTGAATTCCCTTCAATTTGCCGATTTTTTCGGCCAGTTCGTCTACCTCGCCGCGTACGCGCAACTGCACCCGCTCCGCGCCGGTTAATCGAGCCTGCAAATTTTCGGGCGTGTCTTCGGCCACGATTTTTCCTTTGTTAATGATGAGGATGCGGTCGCAAAGTTGCTGGGCTTCCGAGAGTATATGCGTGGAGAGCATTACGGTGCGCTCCTTGCCCACCTCACGGATGACATTGCGCACCTCGATGATTTGCGCGGGGTCGAGGCCGATGGTTGGTTCATCGAGAATTAAGACTTCGGGGCGGTGTAAGAGTGCCTGGGCCAGCCCGACTCGCTGACGCATGCCCTTAGATAGATTGCCAATGTAACCCTCGGCACGGTCCAAAAGACCGACCATTTCAAGCGTTTCCTCCACCCGGTCTTCGCCGTTTGGCAGGTGACGTAAGTCTGACATGAACTTGAGGTAATCGAACACGGTCATGTCCGTGTAAAGCGGGACGGTTTCAGGAAGGTAGCCAACCCGTTTGCGCACCTCCAGCGAATCGGCAACTACATCATACCCTGCAATGGTTGCCTCGCCGCTCGAAGGAGGCATATAGCCGGTCAGGATACGCATGGTGGTGGTTTTCCCGGCCCCGTTTGGCCCCAGGAATCCCAGGATTTCTCCCTGGCGCGCTTCAAAGGAGATATTGTCGATGGCCTTTCTCAGCCCAAAATTTTTGGATAATTCGTTGACTCTAATCATGCAGTCTCCCGGTCGTTGGGATTGGACGAAACAAAAGGCACAGCAGCCAAAGGCGGCGGTGCCAATGATGGATGAGCAATCGGTTTTTACTATACAATAATTTGCAGGGGGAAGTCAAGCATCTTTCAGAACTCTAATAAAACACTAATCTTTGTTACACCTGGAACGCAGCGTAACACGGAATTTGTCCCGCGTTTTTCTCGCTTATTTCTCTGTAACCACTTCGGTCATGTTATTAATCCACTTCTTCGAGAAATAGCGCCAGAACCCGGCAACCAGTTTGGTCGCTTCCTCGCTCAATGCCAGCAGATAGACAAACTGGAGTGGCAGTCCGAATACGAACGCTCCCAGCGCCGCCAGCGGCACACCTACCACCCAGATGACCAGTCCATCAAGGATGAGCGAAAAAACAGTATCGCCGCCAGAGCGCAGCGCGCCGATGATGATAATCATATTGCAGGCGCGAACCCAAATTGCCAGCGCGGCAAACGTCATCAGGCGGTAAGCGTTGTCGATAACAGTCGGTGAGACGTTATATAGCCCCAGCACTGGCGTGCGGATGAGTAATAACGCCCCTCCAACCAGCCAGCCAAAGGCAACTGCCAGCCCAATCGAGCGTCCGGCGTAGGTGTAAGCCAGTTTTTCCTCGCCTGCGCCAATTTTGTTGCCTACCAGCACCGCCGTTGCATTGCCCAGCCCAATCAACAGCGCAAAGGCGATGTTATCAACCGTGCTATATATGTTGACCGCGGCAATCGTCTCCGTTCCCATACGGGCGTAAATGATATTGTAGGTGGTGATGCCAAACGACCACAAAATCTCGTTCAGCGCAACCGGGATGACCGGTTTCATGATTTTCCAGGTGAAGGCCAGGTCGAAATAGCGCAATTCGGACAGCGTTGCGGCAGCAGGCGAATCGGGCTGATGGTAGGTCATCAACAAGAGCATCAGCATCTCCAACCCGCGCGCAATATTAATGGCCCAGGCTGCCCCAAGCACGCCCAGGGCTGGGAGCCCCCATGCGCCGAAGACCAACCCGTAGGTTAACCCTGCATTAATTACCAGTGAGCCAATCGAGACGGCTACTGGCAGGCGCACATTCCCCGTGCTGCGCAACGTGAAGGCATATGTGAACGTCACCGCAAACGAGATGAATGACCCGCTGAAGGCGCGTAAATACTCGGCGCCGGTTGCAATGACGCGCGCGTCGGTTGAATAAATGCTGATGAGTTGGGTCGGAATGAATTGCGCCAGCCCAAAGAATACAAGCGCGGCTCCTGTCTGTAACTTGAGCGCCAGCCCCAGGACCTTGCGAATGTTTGGAACATCGCGCTTGCCCCACAATTGCGCTGTGAAAATTGCCATTCCGCTGCCAATCCCAAACAGGACCAGGTTGAGCAAGAAAAATATCTGGTTGGCCAGCCCAACTGCCGCTACCGCAACCTCACCCTTCTGGCCGATGATGACCACGCTTGCCATGTTAAGCGATGATGTCACCAATTGCTGAGCCGCAATCGGCACGGCAATCTGCAGTACCTGTCGAAAATATTCAGGGTCTTGGTAAAACGACTTAATTTTCTGGAAATGATTCTGTTTCTGCGTCATAAGAGAGTCCTGCAAACGTTTAATTATACTGTGGACTCCCGTTTTTCCTCATGCCATACTGCCAAATGAACAAGTATTGGTGCGAAGCATGCCGGACCCCAACCCTCTCCCTGGCGGAGGATGTTTTCATTTCCTCTTATCTATCCACGCTTTCCTATCAGCAAATCGACTTGATTTTATACTTATGCTTGCATAAAATATGAACATAAGGTTCATATTTTATGCGTCCAGAATGGACTCACATTCATGCTATCGTCCTCATCCTTGAGCAGGAAGGGGTTGTCACGCGTACCTTTCGGCGGCTCGACCCGCAGCGCCAGCACGCAATCGTCCAGGCCATCCTGGATGAGGCCATTGAAAAGGGCCCGGCCTCCATCAACATCAAAAAAGTGGCCGAACGGGCTGGGGTGGCGTTGGGTTCGCTTTACCAGTATTTCGACAACCGCGCTGGGCTGCTCGAATTTTCCTCCCGGCTGTGCGTCCACCTCCTGACCTCCGCATTTGACCAATTCCGTCCTATGCTGGCGGCCATGCCGCTGCGCGAAGCGCTGACCTGTTACCTGACCGGTGGCCTGGAGTGGAGCCAGACCATGTTCGGCCTCATCCAGTTTTTTGGGCGGGCTGCCTATCAGGGCGACCCATTGCTGGCTGAAAAAGTCGTCCATCCGGTAGCCGACTCCATGCGCCTGACGATGTTCGAGATTTTGCAGGCTGCCCAACAGCGCGGCGAAATTCGCCCCAACCTCGACCTCGAAGCCACCGCCCGCGCCGTTAACGCCTGGATGATTGCTCTCGGCGACAGCCAACTGTTGCCGTATCTCAACAACTACTTCCAGGTTACGACCGAGACCATCCCTTTCGAACGCGCCCTCTCCAGCGCCATTGATATTCTTGTTACTGGTTTGAAGCCTTGATGCGCGTTTCACTTGTCTCTCATCACTCATCTTTCACTCCCTGGCTGTTGCTGAAATGATTGCCCTCGAAACTTGCCGCCTGACCAAACGCTTCGGCGCGCTGACCGCCGTCAATGACCTGTCGCTGGAAATCCGTGCCGGGGAGATTTTCGGCTTCCTCGGTCCGAACGGGGCCGGGAAAACGACCTCCATCCAGATGATGTGCGGGCTTTTGCGCCCTGATTCCGGCCAGGTGTTACTGAGCGGGAGACTCTTCTTGAACGGCGACCCGGCCCTGCGCGCGCGAATCGGCGTTTGCCCGCAGGAGAATATCCTGTGGGATAAGTTGACCTGCCTCGAGCAGTTGGAATTTATCGGCGAGGCGTATGGCGTCCGCAGGCAAGCAGCGCGACAGCATGGGTTGGTTTTGCTGGAATCGCTTGGACTGGCGCGCAAAGCCCACGAAACGGCGGGCAAGTTATCCGGCGGGATGAAGCGGCGGCTTAACCTGGCCCTCGCCCTGATTCACAATCCAGATATCGTCATCCTCGACGAGCCGGAAGCCGGTCTCGACCCCCAAAGCCGGGTCCTGGTGCGCGACTATATCCGGTCCTTGTCGCAAATCAAAACCGTCATCCTGACCACCCACAACATGGACGAGGCCGAGCGCCTGGCCGACCGGGTAGCAATCATCGACCACGGCAAACTATTGGTCTGTGATACGCCCGAAGCGCTCAAACGCTCGCTCGGCGAGGGCGATGTGCTAGAGATGGAAACCGGCGAGGGCGCGCTGCCCCTCGCGCGTGAAGTCTTCGGGAACGTCTCGATGACCCACCATACCCTGACTGCGCGCGGGCGCGGGTTGATTGAAAAATTGCCAGTCTTGCTCGAAAAACTGCGCGTAGCCAGTATATCTCACTCTGAAATCAGGCTGCGCAGCAACACCCTGGAGGATGTTTTTCTCAGCCTGACCGGCAGGCGGCTGAGGGAGTAGCCATGGCATAACGAGTCGCCGGTCGAGTAGTCCCGCGCGTTTTTCGCGGGACGTATCGAGACCAAACGGGAAGCAATCTTCCCGGCGCGGGTCTCGATACACCAGAAAACCACCCGCTTGTTTCGATAAGCTCAACACCAGACTTGACCCTCGAATACCGAATATCGAATATGAAACTTCTCCCCGTTTTCCTGAAATCGGCGCGCGAGCAGCGCCGCGACCTGTGGGTGATTGGCCTGAGCCTGGCTTTTGCCCCGCTGTTCGTTTTCATTTACTGGCTGATGACTGGCGGCACTGGCTCCACTTCGTATGGCGTGCTGGTCATCAACCAGGATGTTCCAGCCGGAGGGCTGTCTGCCGGGGCTGGGGTTGCGCAGGCCCTGCGCAAAATGGCCTACCAGAACGGTTCGCCGCTCTTGAAAGTAACCGAGACTGGCGACCGCGCCAAAGCCGAGATGCGCCTGCGCAACCGCGAGGCCGCCGCGTTGGTCATCATTCCACTCGATTTTTCGGAAAAACTGGCTGCCTTCCGGGCCGGGGACCGCTCTGCTTCGGCGGAATTGACCTTCATCGGCGACTTGACCAACCCAACCTACACCGTTGCGGCGGTGCTGGCGATGACCGCCGCCGATGGTTATCTCCAGGGCCTGACCGGCGCGCCGCGCCCGGTGGAATGGGTCGAAATCCCGCTTGGCGCTTCAGCGGCGCGCACCGAGTTCGAGAATTACGTGCCGGGGTTGTTGGTGTTGGCGGTGGTGCTGATGGTCTTCCAGGCCGCCATGACGCCCGCCCGCGATATCGAAAGCGGCGCGCTCAAACGCCTGCGCCTGACCCGCCTGACGGCCTTCGACTACCTGGCCGGGACTTCGCTCTGGCTGGCGCTGGTTTCCGTTCTGGCGGTGCTGCTGACCTTTGGAACGGCGGTCGCCTTTGGCTTTCGCAGCCAGGGGCCGCTCGGCCTCGCGATTTTAATGGTCATCCTGACCAGCTTTTCAATTATCGGGATTGGATTAATCGTGGCCTGCTTCTCTAAAACCGTCTCGCAGGCCTTTGTCATTGCCAATTTCCCGCTTGGGTTCCTGATGTTCCTGACCGGGGCGGCCTTCCCGCTGCCGCGTTTTACCCTGTTCTCGCTCTTTGGGCGCGGCTTTGCCCTGCCCGACCTGCTCCCCCCAACCCACGCCGTCGTTGCCCTGAACAAGATTTTCACCCTTGGCGCGGGCCTGGGCGAAGTGACCTTCGAGTTGGCGGCTCTGGTTGTTTTAACGGCGCTCTATTTTGGAGCGGGAGTCTGGTTGTTCCAAAGGACGCAGATGCGATAGAGGGCGGCGGAGTGCTGTGCTGCAATTTATTTATGCACCATCCTGTATTGCTCAGAGTAAACGGCGGCGGGCGTCCCTTTTTTCTGCCGGGAAATACGCGAAACTGCGGGATGAACACGGCGATAATTTTGTCACCCTGCCCAAAAGACAACGCATTCATAGAGAGCGACAGGATGAGCTGTCTGACCTTTTGCTGATGGACAGCGAATGTTGTATTTGCCCGCGACCTGGAACCCTGGCGCAGGCACATTCCCACTCTGACGCGCATGGCACTCGACCCGCTCCTGCTGAATGGCTGGCCCGCCGACTCGTCTACTTGGGGACCCTGGTATGCCCTGCAAATTCTCACAAAAAACGCGGTCTGGCAGCCGATGCCTTGCGCATCCTGGCTGACGAGGAATTCGCTCTGCGCGGCAAGCTAATCGATGCTTTCCGACGATTGATTGCCAATCCTGCTAACCCGCCTGAATTGAACGCCTACCTGGTCCACTTCCTGGGTCAAATTGAAGCCCAGGACGTGCTGCGCCCGGTGATTGAGGCCGCTTTTGCCGAAAACCGCATTGACACAGAAATCATCGAACTCAGCGATATGGAATGGATGGAGGACGACGAAGACGAGTGGAAGGCTGATGATGCATGATTCGCTGGCTGACCCTGTTACTTTTCCTTTCCTGGCTGCTCTTTTACTGGCAGGGCGGCTTCAAAATCCTGGCCGATATCCGCAGCGCGTTCAGGAGCGGGGCCTCGCAGCTGGATGCTTTCCTGCTGGTGGTGCTCGCGGTTTTGGGGCTGGGGATGACCCTGACGGCGGTTTGGGCTGCGTTGAATTGGGCCGAACCCGCTGCGGGTGATTGGCTTGCCGCACCTGGCTTTTTTCTGACCCTGACCGGCGTCACCGGCACGTTCTATTGCCGCGCGGTTTTGGGCAAATTCTGGACGGCGGAGACGGCCTGCCAATCAGGCCATGCTATCATTGATTCCGGGCCGTATAGCATGGTGCGACACCCCATTTATTTGTTTGCCATCCTGCTCTATTCTGGCCTGGGACTGGCATTCCCGGCCTGGTGGAACCTGCTCGCGGTGGTGGGGATTGCGCTTGGATATGCACTCAAAGCCCGAGACGAAGAAAAGTTCCTCGAACGGGTTCTTGCAGGGTATGCTGATTACGAAAAACGGGTGCGCTGGCGCTTGCTGCCGGGCGTGTGGTAGGGTTACTTTTCTCCCAGGGCTTTGGCCGCCGCGCCAGAGCGGGTATGCACATTCAGCTTTTCAAAAATGGCCTTGAGATGTCGTTTGACGGTGTTGGTGGTGATGACCAGCCGTTCGGCAATTTCTTTATTGGTCAGGCCTTGCGCCAGCAGGTCTAACACTTCGCGCTCACGCTCGGTGAGGGTCGAAAGTTCGCTTCCGACACGGCCGGCTTTGCGGGCTTCTTCGACGAGCCGCAAAAACGCGGACCGCTCGAAAGCCTGTTTTTCCAGGTAAGCAAAAATAGACTGCTCGGCGTAGGCGCGTTGGATTTCCTCGGGCGAGGCAATTCCGCTCACGACGATGGCCGGAACGCCCCCGGCGCGGGCGATGGCAAGCAGGCGGTAGCCTTCTGGTTCGTCCTCTGGCGATTTTGAATCCCACAGCCCCGAAACGCTGCCGCTGAGTGATAAATCAACCACCGCCAGGGCGTATTTTTCGCGGCGCAGGAAGCCCAGGGCATCGCCAAAACTGGCGCAGGCGCGCACCTGAAAGCCGGAATCGGTCAGCAGTTCGGAGAGAATGCTCCTCCAGCCGGCATCGTCTTCCACCACCAGCGCGCGCCCGATGGATGAATCGGCCCGGCCGGGCAGGGTGGAGGCGATAAGCCCGGTAGAATTGCCCGGCCTGGAAACGGGCGCCGTTTGAGACGAGGGCAGGCTCGCTCCGCCTGGAGGGGCCGCCAGAGCGCGCGAGACCAGTTCCCGAAACTGTCCCCGGTGAAAATTTTCCTTTCTCAAAAAAGAAAAAGCGCCATGTTCGGTGAGCGCGGCAACGGCCACTTCGACGGTGGCAAAACCGGTCAACAAAATTGAACGGCAGTTAGGGTCGAGTTTGCGAGCCGATTCCAGCACGCGCAGGCCATCGGCGTTGTTGTGGTCGGCGGAGGAGAGGGACAGGTCGAGGACCGCGATGCGGTGAGGCTGGGCTTTGAGCAGTTGAAGGGCGTCTTCCAGGTTGGCAGCCGTATCAACCGCCAGGCCGCAATCGGCCAGAATTTCCGATAAGATTTGCTGCCACGAACGGTCATCTTCGACGACCAGCGCGCGCGCAAGGGGTGGGTTCATGCGTCCTCCTGGATGCGTGGCAGGCGAAGGCGGAAGGTCGCGCCGCCTTGTCCGCCTCGCTCTGTTGCGCTTCGGGGGTTTTCGTTTTCAATGTTGACTGAGCCGCCCAGGCGGGTCATCAGCGTTTTGACCCACCACAGGCCGAAGCCCAGCTTGCCAGGCCGGGAGGCGGCCCGCCCGGAGTAGTTCAACTCGAAGATGCGGTCGTGCAGCTCAGGGGGGATGCCTGGGCCGCTATCGCTGACGGTGATTTCGACCCATTTTTCGCCCGCGCGCCCGCGAATTTCGATGACTCCTTGACCACGCATGGCATCGGCGGCGTTTTCGAGCAAATTGGTGAAGACGAAGGTCAGGCTTTGCCCGCCAGCCATGACGACCGGCAGATGGTCGAGTCCTTCGGTGCGTACCTGAATGCCGGGCGGCAGGTGCGCGGCGTTGATGGCTTCGGCCAGGCGTGCGGCGACATAGACCGGTTCCAGTCGAATGGGCCGCAGGTGCGAGAGGTTGTCGCGCACGGTTTGCATGGCTTCCATGGCGCAGCGTTCGATTTCGGTCAGATTGCGCGTCAGGTAGGGGTCGGCTTCCAGGGCGGGCGCGCATTTATCCTGAATGCTCTGCACGCGCACCGGGATGGTGCCGACTTTGTTGTTCAGATGATGTAATAAATTTGAAGCAATATCGCCGACGGCGGCGAAGGTTTCGGCCACCGAGCGCTGTTCTTGGGCAGCGCGCAGGGCTTGCTGGCGGCTTTCGTTTTGCAGGGCCAGGGTGGCGTAATGCGCCAGAAAGGTCAATACTTTTTTATCCCAATCCGATTCGATGAACCGCCCGGTCTCCGGCGCGGCGCTATAGACGCCGAATGCGCCCAGCGGTTGGCCTTCATCTCCGGCCAGCAACGGCACAATCAGGGCGCGCGCCCAGTGTTGGGAGCGTGCCAGGTCGCGGCGATGGAAACGCGGGTCGTCCCGCACATCATTGGCGACAACGGCTTCTCTCGTTAAGACAGCCTGACCGGTGAGACTCCCCTCCAGCGGAATCCGGTCGCTATGGGTATAGCCGCCGCTGGAAGCCGCCAGGGCGAGTTCGTCCTCTTTGAGCAGCCACAAGGCGCTGGCCGAGGCGTTCAGCAAGTCGCAGGCCACTTCGGTCAGGTAGTTCAGCACCTGCTGACAGGGCTGAGAGAAAATCTGGCGAGCCACTTCCTGCAAAACATCGAGCAGGCGGGCTTCCTGAATGGCGATGACGGCATAGGTGGCGAGCGATTGCAGAATGTGGCTGTCGTGTTCGTCGAAGGCGCCCGGCTCGGGGCTTTCGAGGTTGAGGACGCCTTCCAGCCGCCCGCTGGCGTTGATGAGCGGTACAGCCAGTTCGGAGCGCATTTGCAAGTCGGCATCGAGCGGATAGTAGATGCCCGCCCAGGGTTCGGCCTGCAAATCGGGGATGAGGATGGTTTGACGGCTGCGGGCGACGTGTCCCATTACGCTGGGGGCATGGAGCGGCAGGGTTTCGATTTTGGGGCGGGTCAGGGAGTCTCCTGCGTAGGCGCGCGTTACCAGGTTTTGGCCGCTTTTATCGAGCAGGCGGAAGATGCCGTAGTGGGCGTTGGTCACATCCAGCGCCAGTTGCAGGATGGATTCGAGCGTTTCTTCTAGCCGCAGACGCGAGGAAATCAGCATTCCGGCGCGGTGCAGGCGGTTAAGTTCCTCCTCTTTGCGGGCCAGGTCGCGGCGCATGGCCGAAAGCCGCCGGGTGTGGTAAATGGCCATGGCCGCCTGGTGGACGAAGTTTTCGAGCATGAGCAGTTCCAGGCGGGTGAACGGACGTTCTTCGCGCAGGTATACATACAAGACCCCCACCGCCTGTTCAGCCACGATGAGCGGGAAACAGCCCACTGCCCGCACACCCTGCGCGGCGTGATAGGGGTGGACATCCAGGTCGGGTTGTTCGTAAGAGACCAGTCCACGCCGCTGCTGAATGGTGCGCGTACCGATGCCGTTGGGGCGGGGGAAGTCATCATCCTCGCGCAGTTCGGCGCTTTCTCGCGCTTGATTTGCGGCAGAAAACGGAGAAGCCGAAACGCGCGATTCGCGCTCGAAAATGCCGCGCGTTTCGTCGTAGGTGTAAATCACCGCCGAGGAGCCCGGCACAACGCGGATGGCGCTTTCGACAATCAGTTGCAGACTGTCGGCGCTGCTGATAACGTCATCGGAGCCGATGCGGTTAATCGCGCCGCTAATCTGGTTCAGGCTGGCAATTGCTTCGAGCAGCCCGGCAAAGCGGCGCGGCAGGCGCGGGTTGGTTTTGCCCGGCGGGAGACTTTCTTGCATACTCATCAATAACTCTCGGTTCGTTTTCTGCATTATACATCGGGGCATGGTTCAGGAATGTTGAACCGCCGACCGCTGACAGCAGGCCAAAATGGTCAGCGGTCAGTTGTCGGCGGTCAGGAGAAGGGTTACGGGTAAGGAAGAAAGGAGAAAGGATGAGCCGCTAAATGTCGAAGTACAGTGTGAATTCGTAAGGCGTTGGGCGCAGGCGCACCGGGTCCACTTCCATTGTGCGTTTGTAGCTGATGTAGGCTTCGAGCAGTTCGGTGGTGAAGACATCGCCCTTCAGCAGGAACTCGTGGTCGGCTTCGAGCGCGTTCAGAACGGCTTCCAGCGAGCCGGGAACCTGTTTGATTAACTTCGCTTCTTCGGCGGGCAGGTCATACAGGTCTTTGTCGTGCGGGTTGCCAGGGTCAATGCGGTTCTGGATGCCATCCAGCCCGGCCATCAGGATGGCGGCAAAGCACAGGTAGGGGTTGCTGGAGGGGTCGGGAGCGCGGAATTCGACGCGCTTGGCTTTGCTGCTCTTCGTCACCGGAATGCGGCAGATGGCCGAGCGGTTGCGCTGCGAGTAGGCCAGGTTGACGGGGGCCTCGAAGCCCGGCACCAGGCGGCGATACGAATTGGTGGAAGGCGAGGTGAGCGCCAGCAGGGCAGGAGCGTGCTTGAGCAGGCCGCCGATGTAAAATTTGGCGGTATCCGACAGCCCCGCGTAACCCGAAGCGTCATAAAAGACGTTGGTCTCGCCTTTCCATAGGGAGGAGTGAACGTGCATGCCGGAGCCGTTATCGCCAAAGAGTGGTTTGGGCATGAAGGTGACGGTCTTGCCGTTTTGGCGGGCGACGTTTTTGGCGATGTATTTGTAGAGCAGCAACTGGTCGGCCATGCGGGTGAGGGTGGTGAAGCGCATGCCCAGTTCGCTCTGCCCGGCGGTGGCAACTTCGTGGTGGTGAACTTCCATCGGCACGCCGGCGGCCTCGAGCGCCATCACAATTTTAGAGCGCACATCCTGGAGCGTGTCGGCGGGAGGGACGGGGAAGTAACCACGCTTGGGTTGAATCTGACCACCGAAATTGGGCCGGTCGGCGCGTCCGCTGTTCCACCAGCCTTCTTCGCTATCGATGTAGTAAAACGATTCGTGCGTGCCGCTGCCGTAACGGACGTTATCGAAAATGAAAAATTCCGCTTCCGGGCCAAAGAAGGCCGTATCGGCAATGCCGGTTTGCTTGAGATAGGCTTCTGCCTTGCGCGCCACAAAGCGCGGGTCGCGGGAGTAAGGCTGAAGCGTAATGGGGTCATATACATCGCAGGTCACAACCAGGGTGGGGATATTCGCCACCGGGTCAACGAAGACGGTTTCCGGGTCGGGCTTCAGGAGCATGTCTGATTCGTGAATTTCCTGGAAGCCGCGAATCGAAGAGCCATCGAAGGGGATGCCTTCCTCGAAGAACTCCGCTGTAAAGCGGCGCACGGGAATGGTGAAATGCTGCCACTGCCCCGGCAGGTCGGTGAAGCGGATATCCACCATCTTGACGTTCTTTGCCAGTTCTAGCGCATCTGCAACTGTTTTAGCCATTGTCTCTCTCCTTGTTTATGGATAGTTTGATTGCGCGGTGCCTTGCCTAATGTCGAGGTGATTATATGGGCGCGCCTGGGCTGAGTCCATTACCCAAATGGGTATTTTTGAGCTTTAAAAAAGTACCGGCACTCACCCATGCCGGTACTTTGCGCAGGGTTTCCCCTTTGCTCAATTCACCTTTCACCCGGAAGATGATTTTCGCTAATCAGCCGCCGCCAACGAGCCGACGATGTCCTGCGGGTAGGCTTCGGCGCCATGTTCTTCCACATCGAGGCCTTTGAGCTCTTCTTCGCGCGAGACTCGCAGCCCCCACCAGCCCTTGAGGATGCCATAGAACAGAACCCCGCCAGTCACGAGACACCACCCGCCGACGACCAGGATGCCGATGAACTGGGCCAATATTTGGGCGCTGTTGCCTGCAATCAGACCGGTGACGCCGTTTTCAGTGGCGAAGATGCCCACCGCCAGCGTACCCCAAATGCCATTCATCAGGTGAACTGGCACCGCCGAAACCGGGTCATCCACTTTCAGTTTTTCCAGCAGCAACGCGCCATAGACTACGATGACGCCGCCAATCGCGCCAATCACAATGGCCCAGCCTGGCGTGACAAAGGCGCATGGGGCGGTGATTGCTACCAGACCGGCTAAAACTCCATTGAGGGTGGTGCTTAAATCGGGCTTTTTGGTGATGAAAGCCCAGGTCAAAATTAGTGCCACCAGGCCGCCAGCGGCGGCTGCCAGGTTGGTGGTGACCGCCACCAGCGCGACGGCATCAGCATTTCCGCCATGAATGGCCAACTGACTGCCGGGGTTGAAGCCAAACCAGCCGAGCCACAAGATGAAGACGCCCAGGACAACCAGAGAAATGGAGTGACCCGGAATAGGCCGGGGAGTGCCATCTTTGGTGAAACGTCCGATGCGCGGACCAAGCGCCACTGCCCCAATTAAGGCCAGCCAGCCGCCCACGCTGTGAACAACGGTCGAACCGGCAAAATCTTTGAACCCGGCGCCAAAGGGTAGAGTTGCCAGCCAGCCGCCGCCCCAAATCCAGTGGCCAGAGATGGGGTAGATGATGGCTGAGATGAAGAAGCTGTAAATCAGATACGAAGAGAATTTCGTGCGCTCTGCCATCGAACCGGAAACGATGGTGGCTGCCGTTCCGGCGAAGACCAGCTGAAAGAACCAGAAAGCCAGGATGGGAAGTCCGGCAACGTCCTCGCCGCCGCTGATGAAAAAGCCGGTGGTGCCAACCAACCCATTGGCCGAGGCGCCAAACATGAAAGCATAGCCAAAAGCCCAAAAGGCGAGCGAGGCAAAGACAAAGTCTATCAGATTTTTGAACAGGATATTGGTGGTGTTCTTGGAGCGCGTCAGACCGGCCTCCACAAAGGCGAAACCGGCTTGCATCCAGAAGACCAGGAAAGCGGTGACCAGCACCCAAACCGTGTTCAGGCTGCGGGTGATTTCCGCTAATGGGTCGGGTTCTTGCGCGTAAGCTGGCGTGACCGCCAGCAGCGAGACCGCGACGATGGCCGGGAACAGCACCCAGCGCATCCACTTTATGCTTTTCAGTAGGGTTGTTTTCATCATGTTCTCTCTCCTTTTTTGATTTGATTGGTTGGATTGTACGGAATTAGCCTGGCTGAAAAAACTACCCATACGGAGAGTTTTGCGCTTGCGGCGTAGTACCCAAAAAGGGCATATTTGCCCATTCTTGAAAGACGGCGCTACCCAAATGGGTCATCCGGCCATTCAATACCAGCCCCAGTGCCCTTTCATTGTCACCAGAAGCGAAGCCACCACCATCCCCAGCAGCGTGGGCGGAACGGCCAGCGCCAGCCAGCGTTTCCACCCGACTTTGACCTGATTGCGTTCCATGAAGGTGTATGCCACCACGTTTGCCGATGCGCCAATGGGAGTCAGGCTGCCGCCCAAATCCACGCCCAGCGCCAGCGACCAGACCATAAGGCCCAAAGCAGGCATGCCTGGCGTGCGCGCAAGCTCTTCCAGTACATAACTCATCGCCAGCGCCAGTGGTACGTTATCGACCACTCCGCTTGCCAGGCCGGGAATCCAGTGCAGGGCCATCACCAGCCCATTATGCGAGGCAGAGGTGCCAGCCAGGAGTTCGGCCAGCAATTCAAACAGGCGGACTTTCTCCAGGCCGCCAATCAGTAAGAACAGGCCGCCAAAGAACAGAATGCTCTCGCCATCCACTTTTAAGATAACGGCTTTCACATCGCCTGGTTTGAGCGCAATGATGGACAGAATGGCCGGAATCAGCGCAGCCATTGCGGTATTGATATGTACCCCGGTCAGGTGACTGAGCGGCAGGTGGAAGACCAGCAGCAATACGGCGGCCCCAAACCCGACCAACCCCACCCGGGTCAGGTGCGCATGAACCGGCTCGCTATGCAGGCGTTCGATTTCGTCAATCGTTTCTGGCGTCAATGCTTCGTGGGCGTGTTGCAACGCTTTCCGGTTAATCCGGTAAAAGACCAGCAGCAAAATTACGGCTACCAGCGCAGAAATGGGGCCGGTATGCGTGACGAAATCGCTGAACCCAAAACCGAGCGAAGTCCCCAAAATGACGTTGGGCGGGTCGCCAACCAGGGTTGCCGCTCCGCCGGTGTTGGCGGCGCACACTTCGGCAATGATGACCGGCACAGGGTCCAGTTTCAACAGGCGCGCCAATTGCAGCGTGAGAGCAGAGAGAAACAACATCACGGTAATGCTGTCTATAAACATTGCCAGAACAGCCGCCAGCAAGACGAGAATGACAAACAGCGCGGTGGGGTGATAATTTACCCGCCGCATGGCCGCGAGCGCCAGCCAGGAGAAGAAGCCAGCCTCGTGCAATATCGAAACCAGAATGAACATCCCTGAGAGCAGCCCCAGCGTTTCCCAGTTGATGTAAGTGAGCGCATCTTGCGGGGTGAGAACGCCAAAAACCAGCAGCGCGCCCCCGCCCAGCAAGGCCACCCAATGGCGGGGAAATTTTTCGCTTACGATGACTGCATAAGCAATGAGAAAGATGACGACTGCTAAAATCATACGGACCTCCAGGACAGGGTTTTGAGTCTTTGGAAGCATTGTATAAAAAGCATTGCGCGCAAGAAACTACCCGTATGGAGAGTTTCGGACGCGCTTGCGGCGGCTTCACCCCTGCTGAATGACCCAAATGGGTACTCTTTGGGAACCAAAAAAACCGCCGGAAGGCTCCGGCGGTCATGAGGGTTGATTTGCGCAATTGGCCAATTTACGCGGGCATAGCTTGCAACAACTCCCCAATCACTTCATCTGGCTTTACGCCCTCGGCTAATCCATCGAAGTTGAGCAAAAGGCGGTGACGCAGGGCTGCCCGCGCAACCGCATGAACATCCTCGAAGGCCACATTGTAGCGCCCCTCCAGCAGAGCGGTCACTTTTGCGCCCAGCAGCAGCGCCTGCCCGCCGCGCGGCGAAACGCCATAGCGGACGTATTGTTTTACCAGAGGAGGGGCGTTGGGGTCTTTGGGATGGGTGGCGAGCATCAGCCGGGCAATGTATTCCTTGACGTGCGAAGCCGCTGGCACCGTCCGCGCCAGGATGCGCATGGCAACGATGTCCTTGCCACTGGCCGCCCGGCCTGCCAATGCCGTCTCTTTGCCGGTAGTGCGCTCCAGGATTTCGACCATTTCGCTCACGTCAGGAAGATTGACGTTTACTTTGAAGAAGAAGCGGTCGAGTTGGGCTTCCGGCAGGGGATATGTGCCTTCCATCTCAAGCGGGTTTTGGGTTGCCAGCACGAAGAAGGGTTCTTCCAGCCGGTAGGTTTTCTGCGCTACCGTCACCGAGCCTTCCTGCATGGCCTCCAGCAGCGCGCTTTGGGTTTTGGGCGTGGCGCGGTTGATTTCATCGGCCAGCACCAGGTTGGCAAAAATCGGCCCAGGCCGGAAGCGGAATTCGCGCCGCCCGTTCTCGTCACTCAGAATTTCCGTGCCGAGAATGTCGGCGGGCATCAGGTCGGGGGTGAACTGAATGCGCGAAAACTTCAAATCCAGCGCCTGCCCCAGGGTGCGAATGAGCATGGTCTTGCCCAGGCCTGGCACGCCTTCCAGCAGCACATGCCCGCCTGCTAAAATGCTCACCAGCACGTGCCGCACTACTCCGCTTTGGCCGACAATCACCCTGCCGACTTCGGCCTCGATTCGGGTTGCTGTTTCTCGGAATTGTTCGATGGATAGTTCGGTCATTGTTTACCTGTTTACCCCTTACGGCTTGAGCGAATCAAAATAACTCCGAATAATCTGCGTAAACTCAAACGGAATTTGCCCGCTTTCGATGGCGCGGCGGTTGAGTGCTTCGTATTGTCCAAACACTTCGGTATAAGGCACCAGGCTCTGGCCGGGTTCGCCGGGCGAAGCAGGAGCCTGCCCAATGACCTGCCCTTCCTGTCCGGTGCCGCTGTTCAGCCCAACCTGTGGGCCACCCTGCCCGCCAAGCAGGTCGGGGGCGTAAATCTGTTCGTAAGTGGTTTCGCCGCCATCGCCGGGCTGGTTATTTTGGGGAAGGGGGGAGTCGCTGGCCTCGCCGGATTGCGTATTTGGATTTCTGGTTCCTGTGCCGCTTCCTGCTCCCGAACCCGTCTGTGGATTCTGACTGGAGCCTGCTCCCGTTTGAGCGGCAGGTTGCCCCCCCCCGGCGGCGATGACCTGCCCTGCGCTCTGTTGCATTTGCGCGGCAGCCTGACCGGCAGCCTGGTTCATGGCCTGCTGTTGACCGGCCTGCGCCATTGTTTGCGCCGCCTGGTTGAGGGCTTGCTGCGCGGCGGCGGTATCTCCATTTTGCAGGGCTTGCGCAGCCTGATTCAATTGCTCTGCCAGCTGCGGGTTGCTAGAGGCCGCTAACTGCGCCATTTGCTGAAGCTGCTCTGCCAGTTGCGCGGCATCTTCGGGGGAGAGTTGGCTCAGGTCGAGATTTGCCAGTTCTGATGCGGCTGCCATGGGGCTGCCATTTGCCAATTGTTCGCCCACCGATTGCAGCGGCGAGCCTTCCTGCCCGGCGAGTTGCGTTCCGGCCTGTTGCAAGGCCTGAACTGTTTGCGCGGCCTGCGGGTCGGTCAATGCCTGTAGCTTTTCTCCGGCACTGACCAGCGTAGAGACGGAACTTTCCAGGCTGGGGTTTTGCTTCAGGTCGGTGAGCGCCTGCTGGAGCGGGGCCGAGAGCGCTTTTTTCTGTTCTTCGGTGAGCAAGGGGTTGTTTTCGACCTTTTGCAGGAGTTGCTCGATGGTTTCTACCTGCTCCTGAATGGCTTTTTGCGCTTCCCGCGCCTGTTGGGCGGCCTGGAAGGAGCGCTCACTCTGGCTATAGACCATGCCGAGCAGCAACGCCAGCGCGAGTGGCAGGAGCATTTCGAGGGGGCGCATTTTGAGGGGCAGGCTGCGCTGGGGGTTGATGGTTCGCGCCGCGGAGAGGGCGTCTTGTAACTGCCGCTGACGCAGTTCGTCGGGAACCAGGCCGGGATTGCGGCGCAATTCCAGAGCGGTGGAGACCCTTTCGCGCAGGTCAAAGGCGCGGTCAAAGTCGCGGGCTGTTTGCAGGTGCGGCAGCGGCCAGAGCGCGGCGACCAGGCCTGTGACGAGGGTTACTGCCAGGGTGAGCAAAGTCACAAAAGCCGCAAATTCCGCGGCGATGAACCAGCCCTGTCCTAATCCTGCCGCCCCCCACAATAAAGACCATAACAATCCCAGGGTCAGCCCGCGCAAGCCCCAGGTCAAACCGCGCCGGATGCGCCGCCAGCGTATCCAGGCTTGCAGATGGCGGATGAGTTCATCGTAGGGGTTCATATGCGGCTCGGGCGGCGGACAAAATGGATGCTCAACAAAATCAGGACAATTGCTGCGGCAAAGTATAGCAGGGTGAACGGTATCCAGGGTGAGGGGAGAGGAAGGTTCAGCGCGCCAGACATCGAAGTGGTGTACCACAACGATTGGTCCTCGATGAGAATGACTTCGCTGACGATGGCCGCGAGCAGGGGGTTGGTGCAAATCATCACCCACAGCGAAACCGTCATGATGAGTTCGGCCACCTGGTCGTTAGTGGCTATTCCGCTTACACTGATTGCAACGAACAACGCGAACCCCAATGCGATGTAGGATATCACAATTGCCGCATAGGTGCTAACGGTGGAGGCCAGCGTGCGGCGCAGAAGGCTGGAGAAGAACAACCCTAGCGCGGCAAAGAACAGGGCGGTGACGAACAAGAGCAAGCCAGAAATGAGCAGCTCGGCCATCCCAACGCCTCCCAGCAGGAAAGCCAGGCTTTGGATGGGCAGGGCCGAGAGCATGAGCAAGAGCAGGTAGGTGAGGGCGGTGGTTAACTTTCCGAAGACCAGAGCGCGCGCCGAGAGCAGCGTGGTGCGTAGCAGGTCGAAGGTTTGGTGTTCTCTTTCGCTGGTGATGGCCCCGGCGGTGAGCGCCGGAGCAATGAAACTGATGAGGATGAGTTCGATGAGCACTACTCCCCCAAAGACCGATTTGCCCACCGTCTGTCGGAATTGTGGGTCGGCTTGCGCAAAACCCGTTTCCACGCTGAAGGTGATGTAGAGCAGGAAGATGAATGCGCTGAGAACGGTCACATAGCCGGTGAGCAGCCAGAAGGAACGCTGTCCGCGCATGATTCCGCGCAGTTCTTTGCGCAGGACGGGGTTATTTGCCAGGCGAGCCAGCAGGTTGGGTGTAGGTTCTGGCTTTGGGGTGAGGAAGGCGGTGGTTTCGCTCATGGTGTTGGGGTTCGGAGTAGTAATGTAGCGCAGGCGCTTGGTGAATACTTGTCAATTCAGGCGGTTTTTGAGGGAGCGTTTTTCAAACGTTTTATGAAACAATCCCTTTGGTTGCGCGCAGGAAGACTTCTTCGAGCGTTTGGGTGTCTTCGCTGAGTTGAACCAGGGGCAAGCCGCGCGCAAGCATTTCTTGAAGCAGGGCGTGCAGGGCCAAATCGTCGCCGTCGAAATCGGCCTCGAAGGCAATCCGCGTGCTATCCTGTAATCCTTCCAGGGGGCGCGCGTCCACAATTCCGGGCAGGGTGGCGAGGGTCAGGCGCGCCTGTTGTGGGTCTATCGTTTTCAGCAGGCCAATTTGCAGCGTGCGGTGCGGAATCAGGCTGGCGTTCAACTGCTCCAGGCTGCCCACTGCTGCCAGTTGGCCGTTTTCGAGGATGGCAACGCGCGTGCAAAGTTGGGCGACATCGGCCAGGATGTGGCTGGAAAAGAGAATCGTCTTGCCCAGGCGGGCAATTTCGCGCAGCAGTTCACGGATTTCAACGCGTGCGCGCGGGTCGAGGCCGGAGGCGGGTTCGTCCAGCACCAGCACTTCGGGGTCGTGAATAAGCACGCGCGCCAGGCCCAGCCGCTGTTTGAGGCCGGTGGAGAGCGTATCTACCATATCGTTGCGTCGGTGGCTGAGTTCCACCAGCTCCAGCAGGTCATCAATCAGCGCGGCGCGTTTGGCGGGTTCGATTTGGTAGCACGCGCCGAAAAAGTCCAGGTATTCCTGCGTGGTCATATCGCCATAGACGCCGAAGGAATCGGGCATGTAGCCGATGATGCGCCGCACCGCGCGGGGGTTCTTTTGAACGGAATGGCCGCCGACGTGGATTTCGCCTTTATCGGGCTGGAGCAGGGTGACGAGCATGCGCATGGTGGTGGTTTTGCCCGCGCCGTTGGGGCCGACCAGCCCGAAAATTTCGCCTTGTTCGATGCTCAGACTAATGTTGTCGACGGCGGCGCGCCGCCCAAACCGTTTACTGAGATTTTGGATTTCAACCACGGTGGTCATGGCGCCACCACCAATCTGATGCTTGATTCGTAAATTTCATTCCAGCTGTTGGGGTCGGCCAACAGGTTGATGCGGACTTCACCACCCGGGCCGACGAATCGCTCAGGTTGGGGAATGTTGATTTGGCCCCAGCCTGCAAACTCGACCTGGCTCCATCGGTTTGCTTCGTAGTTCCATACTTGCAGAAGGGTGTTCCCTGGCATCGAATCGCCTTCGAGCGTGATATTCAGCACTTCGACGGTTGAAAATTGGAGCGGGATGGCGGGGCGGAATCGGAACATGTAACCCTGGTTAACCAGGCCTCTGCTGCTGGAGTACGGCGTAGCATCAGGCTGCGACGATTCCCAGGCAAACAGAGCCGAGTTCAAATTCCAGGAATCTCCCTCGAATTGGAAGGTGGGCGTGAGCATGTGGATGAACAGGGATGTGTCAACAACGTTGAAATCGGTGTTTCTGGCATTGACCGGTAAAAGCGGTGTCTCCAGCCAAGCGATAAGGTAAATGCCCCAGTTGGAAGGGATGGAGTAATATTGCTGTGGGGTGACGGCAGCACGCAACAGGGCGTTGCGGCGCTCTGCGCTTTCATTTTCCTCGTCTATCAAGATAGAGTCGGAGCCGGTTGGAAGGGCAATTGAGTCCATCTGGTAAAAGCCTGGCTGGTAACGGTCAACTTGTAAGGGGATGTTGATGGGGCGCGATTGGCCGGGCTTCAAGTCGTTCAGTTGTGTTACGCTGCCTGGCGTTACCAGGAGGGCATCCTTGAGCGTCAGGTTGCCCGTGTTCGTGACCTCACCGGTCAGCAGTGGCGTTCGCTCGTTCACAATTACAGTCAGGTTGTGAGTAATGTTGAGGGCTGGCAGGTTGCCTTCCACCGCTACCGATTTCATCCCGCCGATTTCGAGCCGGGTTTCGGGCAGGAGTTGACCTTTGTCTATTTCGAGAGCAAGCCAGTTGCCGCCAGTCTGAAGGCTGGTTCCGTTGTTGCCTTGCGGCAGAAACCGGAAAGGCCAGTCTGATTCAAGGTCGTATCGGGTGCGGGTCGGAGAATAGATGCCCACAACTGCGTTTGCATGTGCCAACGGAGCAGTATCCCAACTCTGAGCGACCAGCAGGCGGTTGAGCGTTGGGCTTGTGCCGCGATAGAGGAATCCCGAAACGTAGGCAAAGGCGGTAAACATGGCTACCAGCACCGGAACAGTCAGCCAGGCCAGTTCGGGGCGTTTGAGACGCCGCAAGACGATGAAATTAACCGGGCCAATGATAACCAGGTAGAATCCCAGCCAGCCGCATACCAGCAAGAAGGAAGGCAGGCCGAGTTCGGGCAGGGCTGCCAGGGCGTTGCGGATGGCGTATTCTTCCCAGGGCCAGCCTGCCCAGCGCGGACGCGCCATTTGCGCGCCGAGCAGGTGGCTATAGACCGTTTCCATTCCGTCCCAGTTCTTAAGCGGGGCGAGGCCAGGGTCGGCGGCCAGGTAATAAACTTCGCCAAAACCAATGGCGCGGCGCGTCAGGAGGGGTAATCCTTCCTGTTCGATGAGGACTTGTGAATTGGCCTGAAGCGTTCCTGCGGTCAGGGTTGCGCCCTGTGCGACAGGTGGATTTTGGCGGAAATACCCTCCCAGCGCGGAGAGATTTTCTACCTGACGAGTGGCTTCTGGGGTGATTGGCAGGAATTCTGCCAGGCCAACGGCGGACATTTGCCAGTTGCTGCCGCCCGTCACCAGCAGTTTTCCGCCCTCGGCCAGCCAGGCCCCCAGCGCCGCGCGTTGCGCGGTGGTGAACGCTCCCGTATCTGCTCCGGCAATAACCAGCGCATCGAGCGCCTGCCAGCCCTGCGATTGGTCAGGCAGGTCGGCGGGGCGCAGTTGGACGATGCGCACTGTGCCATCGAGCGGTTTGAGGTTGCCCAGGCTGGCGTAAATTGAAGGGGTTTCGGAGAGCAGGCCCACCAGCAGATTTTTTGCGCCCAGGCATGTAATGTTCAGGTCGCGCTTGACCAGCATCCGCTCGTTTTCGGTTACAGTAACGGTCAGTTTTTGCAGGTAATTCTCGGGATATACGTAAAGGAAAAATTCCTTGCGTGCGCCAGAGGGTAAGGGAAGGTCGAGGCCATAAGCCGTTTGGCCGTTTGACAGGTTGGGGTAGCCTGCCTGAATGCGTGCCTGCGCATCTTTTCCGGTATTTTCTACTGTAATCTGTACGGGAATCCAGCGATTTTCTTTGCAATAGCCGTCGAACCCGGCCCGGGCGGTCAGGGTGATGGGCGACTCGTCCTGCGCCTGCGCGGTTGGGGTGAACAGCGGCAGGCCTAGCAGAGCAATCAACAGAGAAATGAATACCCTGGCCGGGAAGTTCGTTTTCAAGGGTGGTTCTCCAGGAAAGGATGGATTGTTTACATCATATCATACCCATAGATGCCTTTATGTGGAGGATGGTTCCTTGTTACCATTTTCGAATGCCTCCGTTTTCGACCGACCAGATTTCCTCGGCGAAGTTGTTGATGAAATAGCGGTCATGCACCACCGCCAGCACTGCGCCCTTAAAGTTCGCCAGCGCCTGCTCGAAGCGCGCTCGCGAGGGAATGTCGAGATGGTTGATGGGTTCATCCAGCACCAGAAAGGTGCAGCCTTGCGCCACCAGCAGGGCCAGCATCAACCGGGCGCGTTCGCCATACGAATAGCTGCCGCTTGGCCGCAGCGGGTCATCGCCGCTGAACAGGAAAAAGTGCAGGAAGTGCCGAGCTTCGGTTTCGTTGAAGGGGGCTACTTTCTGAATGGTCTCCAGGCCACTTAAAGTCGGATTGAGCAGTTCCTGCTCCTGGGCCATGTAGCCCAATTTGACGGTTTCTCCCACCTTGAGCGTGCCGGATAAGGCTGGAATCTGGCCGGTGATGGTGCGAATGAGCGTGGTCTTGCCCGAACCGTTCTCCCCAATCAGCGCGATGCGCTGCCCGGCGCGGATGTGCAGGTGGAGACCGGTCAAAATTGGCTTTTCTGGCGCGTAGCCAATAGATAGGTGGTCGGCAATTAGCACATCTTTGCTCTGGTGGGCGGGTGCGCCAAAATCGAGCTTTATCTGCCAGCTTGGGCGCGGACGTTCAATCTTGTCTTCGTTGAGCAGCTTTTCGATGCGCGCTTCGATGTGTTTGGCGCGTCGGGCGACGTTTTTGGTGGCGCGGTTGCCGAAAAAGCCCGCCGCGAATTTATCGCCGCTGTCGGCTTTGCCGCCTTTTTTCATTTTGGTCAGCCCGCGAATGTGGGCGGCGGCGGCTTTGAGTTGGGCAATTTCGTCCTGCTGGTCTTGCCAGGCCTGGAGTTGGTGTTCGCGCTCGGTCAGTTTTTGCTCGACGTAGTCGGTGTAGTTGCCGGGGTAGGCTTTCAGGCCGTGCGTGGTTGGGTCGAGTTCGAGCGTAGATGTGACTGTGTTATCGAGAAATGCCCGGTCGTGTGAGACGATTAACACTGCGCCGTGAAAACTGTTTAGCCAGGTTTCGAGCCATTCGAGCATGGTGATGTCGAGGTGGTTGGTGGGTTCGTCGAGCAATAATAAATGTGGGTCGTTGAGCAGGATTTTGGCGAGCGCGAGGCGGGTTTTTTGCCCGCCGGAGAGATGGGCGACGGGCGTCTCGAGGGGCAGGGCGCCGAGGCCAAGCGGGGCGAGAACGGTTTCGGGGGGGATGATTGGCGTTGAAAGTTGACCGAGCAGGTGGTCGTAGGAGGCCTGGGCGGCGGTGTTGCGCGGGTTTTGGGCAATTTCGAGGGCCAGGGCGGCGATTTGGGATGCGAGTTCTGTCTCGTTAACGGGATGCAGGTTGAGTGCGTCGGAGATGGTCTGACCGGGAGCGGGTTCGAAGCCCTGGGCCAGGTATCCGACCCTTAAATGGGGGACGGTTAGGGCAATTTTTCCCGAATCAGGCGTTTCAAGACCAGCCAGCAGGCGCATCAGCGTCGATTTGCCGCAGCCGTTGGGGCCGATTAAGCCAATCCGGTCGCCTGCGCTGACGCTGAAGGAGATGTCTTGTAAGATGGTTTGGATGCCGTAGGATTTGGTGAGTTGGTGAGCAGTAAGCATGGGTGATGTCCTGTAGAAAAACGAAAACCGGGGGCCAACGCCCCCGGCTTAAAAGCAAATAAGCGGGTCGTACCCCAAAAAAGCGGTGGATGTCTACAGGGTATCCGTCATTCCGATGCTCCTGAATTGCTACGTGGGGTGATTATACCATTTGGAAAAGAGGCTGTCATTGGAGAGATGACAGCCTCTTGAGTGTTTATGGGGGTTACTTCGCCCCGCTGACGACTTCGTAGCGGCGGTCGAAGGTGTTAACGGCCTCACGGTTGAGAGAGGTCAGGTTTCGGATGGCGGCTGGCAGGGCTTCGGGGTTGTTGAGCGACTGCTCGACGGTATCCAGCGCGGCGCTGATTTGGTCGCCGAGGTCGAAGAAAGCGTTGTCAAAGGCGTAGAGCTGGGCCAGTTCTTGTTCGTTGATTTTTACAGCGTCGAACAGGCCGGAATAACCGTAGGTGGCGTTGCGAATTTTGTCGGTAAAGGTGCGCATCAGCAGCGCGGCTTTTTCCAGGTCATCCACGAATTCGAGGTTGCTCTGACTAATCAGGTCGGTTTGCAGGGCGGAGAGTCGCTTGTAGAGTTCTTCGTAACGGCGCGCAACTGCATCGCGCAATAGTTTGTCGGCGGCGCGGCGGTTCTGCCGCTCGATGTATCCGCTAAAGCCAGGGATGTAGGAGGCCAGTTTTTTGAAAGGGTCCTGGTCGCTGGTCACACGTCCGAAATAGTCGCTCATGAGTTCCTCCTGGAAAGGTGAGTTGGCACGATTTTGTTCATTATAGCCTGTATTTGTGGGTATAATCAAGCGGGCTACATCATCATTTACGCAGGCTCAAACGCAAAGTTGCATTTCGCCCCGCTCGGACGGGTCAATTTTTGAAAGAGAGGATACTCCCATGATTGTTACAACTAAAAAGTTATTTGAAGCCGCTTATGGCAAGTACGCAATTGGCGCGTATAACATCAATAACCTGGAACAGACAATGGGCTTGTTCCGGGGCAACCTGGAGAGTAAAGCCCCGTTTATCATCCAGATTAGCAAAGGCGCGCGCTCGTATACGCATAAGAAGATGCTTGAAGGCCTGATTCGCTCTGCGGATGAGGTCTTTCCGGAAGCGATTTTCGCCGTCCATCTCGACCATGGCGATGAGGAAACCTGCTACGACTGTATCAATAGCGGTTTCTATTCGTCTGTGATGATTGATGCCAGCCACGAACCGTTCGAGAAAAATGTAGAAATCACCCGCCGGGTGGTGGAAGCCGCTCACGCGCGGGGGATTGTTGTCGAGGCTGAACTGGGTCAACTGGGCGGCGTGGAAGAGCATGTCAGTGTGGATGAATCGAATGCGCACCTCACCGACCCCGACCAGGCCAAGCAGTTCGTGGAGTTGACCGGCTGTGATTCGCTGGCTTGCGCGATTGGCACCAGCCATGGCGCGTTCAAGTTTACCGGGAATCAGGGTTTGCGTTTCGATGTGCTGGAAATGATTCAGCAGCGGCTTCCCGGGTTCCCCCTGGTGATGCACGGCTCCAGCTCTGTGCCGCAAGAAGAAGTGGCGCGCATTAATGCGGCAGGTGGTGATTTGAAAGGCGCAAAAGGTGTTAACGAGGATGAATTTGCCCGCGCTGCCACGCTAGGCGTGACCAAAGTTAACATTGATACCGATGGCCGCCTGGTCTGGACGCGCGTTCACCGCGAATATTTCCGCGATAAGCCCTCCGAATTCGACTTGCGGCCGATTGGCAAGGTCTTTATGGCTGAATATGCCAAATTTATCGCTCACAAGAACGAGAAACTCGGTTCTGCCGGGCGGCTGGATGAAGTCCGCGCCCTGGTAAGCCAGTAAAAAAAGAAAGCCTCGGGGCAGCCCGGGGCTTTTTGTTTATGGAGCCTTCCTATGCCTGAAGAACAAAATATCAACCGTTCTCGTTATATGGTCATTCCGCGCGTGGTTGTGTTTGTGACGCGAGGCAATGAGATTCTCTTGCTGAAAATTGCGCCGCGCAACGGCAAGGTGACCCGTTGGACAGGCCGTTATAATGGTTTGGGCGGTCACATCGAACGCGGCGAGGATTCGTTGACGGCGGCGCACCGTGAACTCCTCGAAGAAGCCGGGATAACGGCGAAATTGCGCTTGTGCGGAGTCTTGCTGGTCGATACGGGCGAAGAGGTTGGCATTGAACTGCACATTTTTGGTGGGGATTATCTTTCGGGTGAACTGCTCTCGACGCACGAGGGAAAGCCGGAATGGATTCCGCTTGAACGGTTGCCAGATATTCCGCTGGTGGATGATGGCCCGGTGCTGATTGAAAAAGTTTTATCGATGCAGCCCAGCGCTTCGCCCTTTTGCGCAAAGTCATTTTATGAAGAAGGGCAGTTGAGGGTGGTGTTTCGTGATTTGTGATTCAAGGCTTGAATGCTGACTTGCGAATCTCGAGTTTTTTAAAACACTACTTTCATCACTTTGAGATGAATGCTGAAGGTGCTGCCTTTTCCGGGTTCGCTTTCGACGGTCAGACGTCCGTTATGTTGTTTGATGACTTGCTGGGTGATGGCAAGTCCCAGTCCAATGCCGTCGAATAAATTGTCGCCGCTTTGTTCGAGGTGATAAAAACGGTCGAAAATGCGTGGAATGCGCTCTTTTTCGATGCCAATGCCGGTGTCTATGACATCTACGATGACTGCGCCATCGCCTTCGTGGACTGAAACAGTTACCTGTCCGCCATCGGGGCTAAATTTGATGGCGTTGTCGACCAACGCAGCCAGGGCGCGCTCCAGCGTTTTGGGGTCTCCAGAGATGGTGGGAATTTGGGGTGTAGTTTCCAGGTGCAGGGTGACCAGGTTGGCAGCGGCCTTTTCCTGGAAAGCATCGACCACATCCCTGGCAATCATTTTCATATCTACAGGTTGGAATTTTGGCAAAATGAGGTCCATTTCCTGTAAAAACAAGATGTCGTTGACCAGGGTGGTAATTTGCCCGATGTTTCGAGCGATTTTCTCAATTGCACCAGGCATTTTTTCGGGGGTAATGAGTCCTTTTTGAATGAGTTGCAGGAACCCACCGGCGGCCATCAAGGGGGTGCGCAGTTCGTGGGCGATGTTGGTCAGGAACTCGCGCCGTGCCAGTTCTTGCTCGGCGAGTTTCTGGTAGGCCTCGGCCAGTTCGCTGGCACGCATCCGCAGGTCTTCAATGGCCATTTCGTCGTTTTCGCGCAAGCGGCTGGAAATTTCGCGCACCATGGCCATCGCCACGCTGGAGGAGCGCCGCAAGACGCGGTCGAAGTCCTCGCGGTCGATTTCCAGAACTGTAACAGGTTCCAGGGCGGTTACAGTGGCAGCGCGTGGGGCGTTGTGGATAAGTGCCATCTCGCCGAAAAAGTCCCCGGCTTCCAGTTCTTTGAGATGCCGCTGGTCGATGTTATTGATAGTTTTTGTGACGCTTACCCGCCCATCGAGCAAGATGTAAAACTTTGACTCGATTTTGCCTTCTTGCGTAAGAACAAACCCTTTGGCATAATTTCTGACCTGGCTGCGGTTGAGAAGTTCATCAATTTCCAGTTGACTGATTCCGGGAAAGGCGCGTGGGATAATTTCTTTGGGTGATGGCAGTTGTTTGCGGGGTAAATAGGTGGGGTTCATAAGCCTACCTCATAAAATGTTGCTTCTATTTTATTTGCTCGATTAAATTACGCGCATAATCATAGCATATCAAAGCAAATCATCTTAGCGGTTTGCCGCCGCCAGCAAAAACTCCAGCAGGATTTGGCCAAAATCCGCTTCCATTTTGCGTGGAACCAGGAAATCTTGTCCATGTTTTTTGCCTTCGTAGCCTGCGATGCGATAATATGTATTTACGGGCAGGCTTGCGCAGGTAGCGGCTGTATTTCCATCGTTGAAAGAATACATGCAACGGACTGGTTTGCCAGCATTTGAGACGCGATAGGCGCTGGCTGTCCAATCTACGCCGAGGTGACTGCCTGGCGAAATGGCAAAGGCGCCAACGCAGCCCTGCTCACAGGCATTCACAACGGCATCGGCGCCGATGCTGGTGCCAATTCCGATGATGCGGGTGGGGTCAGCGTTAGGCAGCGATGCGGCACGTGCATAGGCCGCTTTGGCATCGAGCAAGTAGCCGCGTTGCGCATCGTCAGTGATGTATGGGATAACCTGGCCTGGGCTTTCGCCATGCCCCCGAAAATCAAAGGTCAGAACGTTGAAATGAATTTCAGCAGGCATCAGCGGTAGTTTTCCCTGCGCGCTGAGGGTTGGCTCAGGCGGATTTTCGCTTTTGACCGGATAATTCTGCAGCCAGGGAATCAGGTCGCTAATGGGCCAGGCCTGGGCCTGGCTGCTGCCGAACTGGTGCATCAGAATGACTACGGGTGAGTTGGGTTGGGGGGCAATGTAATAATATCCCACCAGTTCCAATCCATCTTCCGTTTGGATAGTGATGCGCTCTCCCGCCGGATTCCAATTTGGAGTAACGGTGACGGAAATGGGCGTGTTGCCTGGCTCTGGAGTGATGGTGGCGCGCCGGGTGGGAGGCGGGATGGGGGTAAGGGTGGGGCGCGGCGCGCGGGTGGCAGTGGGTGGCGCGGCGGTCGAAGGAGAAAGCGGCAGGGTGGTTTGCGAGTCAGAACGGCAGGCAGCCAGAAAAGAGAGCAGGACTATCCAGATAGCGGAGATGATTTTTTGATGCATGGAAATATTATACGGCATTCCGCAACCATTTTTTCAAACGCCAGGATTCGATGGCCTGTTCCAGTTTTCCCAGGAATGGGAAGGCCAGAAAGAGACGAAAGGCTTCAAATGGAAAGACGGACTGGCTGTTGCGCTGGATTCCGTGCAGAATAGCGCGCGCCACCTGTTCAGCGGTTTGCGTTGGCCAGGTTTGAGGCGCGGGATGGGCGCGCGAGGCCGCGCTGAAAAAGGCTGTGCGGGTCCCAATGGGGTAAACCAACATCAGACAGGAGGGGTCATTCATCTCGTAACGATAGGCTTCTGCAAAGCGGTGTAGCGCGGCTTTGGTGGAACTGTATAGCGCGTAACCGGGCAGGCCCAGAAAACTCATGGCCGAGGCAATAATGACCACTTTGTGCGGGCGCCCGTTGTTCAAAATGCGCATTTTTTCAAGCGCGTACAGTGGAGAAAAGACATTCACGCGGTAAATCTGCTCGATATGCGCCCAATCTGCCGTTTCAATCTTTTCGTAATAGGCGAATCCGGCATTGGCAATGAACAGGTCAATTGAACCGAGTTTTTGGATGGCCTGCTCGAACAGCATGTCAACGGCTTGCGGCTGCGACAGGTCGCAGTTATGCGGGATGATTTCCGCCTTGCCGTCAGGCAGGTCTTTCAGCCCAGCGGAATCCTTATCAACGGCCATGAGTTGGGCCGGGAATTCCACCAACAGATTGAGCAGGGCGCGCCCAATGCCAGAGGCCGCGCCAGTCAGGATGATGTTTTTATGGTCGAGTTGCATGGCAACCTCGTTTATTTTGCCAAAAGTTTACCAGTTTTATCGTCAGATGGATACTACTGCGTCTCATTCGGGAGGGCTGCCTGCGAACTTTAAGAACGGTGTAATTATGTATAAAATAGACCTGAAAAGTATAATATGCTTGTTCTATTTGGAGGTGGCGCAATGAATAAGTTACATTTCCTATTAATTTTGCTGCTGCTGTTGTTGTTTCCGAGCCAGCCGGTCAACGGGCAATCTGCAACAGGGGTGCATGTTGTGGGGCGCAATGGGCAAATTAAGAACCGGATTACCGATGGCGATGAGATTCAATTGCAAGCGGTTTTACCTGTTACAACGACCGATGCTACTCCGGTTGAATTTTTCATTTCGGGGATAGAAAGCGCCATTGCGGCCTGTACGGTTAAGATGGGCGGAGATTCGTGTCTGAGTGAGCGCTTTTCGGCGTTCGGTTGGTATTGGCTGCCGGAGGCTCGTCTTACTGCAAAGGTGCGCGGTCTCTCGCTACCAGGCGAAACGGTGATAGATGTAGCGCCGCGCCCGGTGGTGATGGTGCATGGTTTTATCTCCAACTGGACAACCTGGCAATCTTATCTTGGCGATGATGGCTACCTGGCCTCGATTGGTGTGCCGGGCTTTGCGGTGGGTGATGGGCAGGTGCCAGGCGTGTTGAATACGGGCAACCCTTTCCATCCCGAGGGCCGAACCAACTCTATTGCGCAGAATGCAGTCATCTTGGGACAGTATATTGCTGCTGTTCAACAGAAAACTGGAGCCGAGCAGGTTGATTTGTTGGTTCACAGCATGGGGGGCATGATTACCCGCTATTATCTTGACCGGGTGATGGAAACTGATAACGTTGCGCAGGTCATTTTTCTTGGCACGCCTCATGCAGGCTCAGCCTGCGTCTTTCCGGTAGCGGCTTTAGGGTATCTGTTGCCGGCTGCTATTGAAATTCAACCAGCCTATATGGAGGGCATCTTCAATCAGCAAATTGTACGCCGTCGCGGTGTGCCTTTTCACATGATAGCCGGAACGCGCCTGATAGAGCCAATTGCATCACCCTGCACCAATGTTCCTTCCGATACTGTAGTAGGCCTGGATAGCGCTACTTCTATTTTGCTTGATAGCGTTCAGCGCATCCCGCTCATACACAACGACCTGACATCCAGTCGTATTGTGTTTGACCAGGCAGTTAAGCCTCTTTTGCAGGCCAGTTCAGAAGCATTCGAACCACGTCCTGACCCCGCCGCGCCATCGATGCAATCAGCACCGGAGCAATTTAGCCGCATTTTTACTGGGCATGTCAACCCCGGCCAATCGCAGGAGATAACCATTTCGATTGACCCAAATGTAAAGTTGGCTAATTTCAGCATGTTCGATAACACGCGTTCGCTCCAAATTGAGGTGCGTGGCGCGAGTGGTAATGTCATTGCCCTTGACCCTCAGAAAAATGGGTTAGTTAAAGTGGATGACCCTGAACTAATGATTTACCTGGGATATGGATTTGCCGAACCCAAACCTGGCGCCTGGGTTATCAAAGTACTTCCTACGGACCACACACCCGCTATAGGCGCCGATTTTGCCCTGTTGGCTCGTTATATTGGGGGCGCAATGCTCTCGGCGCAGGCTGACCCTACCATTCTGGCGCTGGGTGAAGCGGTTAACATCTCGGCCAGCCTGAAGGTGGACGGGCAATCTTTTGAGGTGGATTCGGCGCGGGCTTTTTTGCGCAAACCGGATGGCAGCACCGAACAGGTGGATTTACTTCCTAACGCGCAGGAATTTTCCGCTGTTTACATCCCTGACCAGGCAGGTCTTTATACGGTGGATGTGTTGGTAGTTGGCATGACCACTCAAAACAATCGCATCGAGCGGGCAGCCTACCTGAGCTTTGAAGTCCAGCCGGGCGAAAAAGATGCGGCGCGCCTTCGTAATACACTCTTTACCGGGCTGGGTATGACAGGGGTGGCAGCTGGGCTTTTGTGTTTGGGTGCTTTTCTATTGACGGGCATGGTGGTTTTGTTACGTCTCTTACCCAAGAAATAACTTTCTGCGTTTTGGATAGTTCCTGACAGGCGAACAAGATAGAATAGTTTTTAAAGTAAACCGTCTCTTTTTTATGACATAGACAGCGCGCTTCAAAACCTTAAGGAGAGAAAAATATCTATGCGACCTGTTGCAGTACTTGGAATTGGACAGACCCCCGTGGATGAACATTGGGACAAATCGCTGCGTGAGATTGGCGGCGAGGCCATTTTTGCGGCTATGGCTGATGCTGGCCTGGAACAAGCCGATGCGTTATACGTCGGAAACATGCTTTCCCCGCTGGTAAGCGGTCAAAACCAACTTGGCACGTTCTTCTCGGATTGGGCTGGGATGTGGCATAAAGAAGCCGTGAAAGTTGAGGCGGCTTGTGGTTCTGGCGCGGCAGCTTTCCGCGCCGCGTTGATGGCGGTTGCTTCGGGCGAGGTGGAAGTGGCAGTGGCGCTGGGCGTTGAAAAGATGACGGATATGGCTGGTCACGATGTCACTGCCGCGTTGGCAACCGCCGCCGATGCCGATTACGAGGTAGAGCAGGGAGTCTCGTTTGTGGGCCTGAATGCCCTGGTGATGCGCCGCTATATGTACGAATATGGCTGGAAACATGCCGATTTTGCCCCATTTTCCATCAACGCGCATGCCAATGCCGTTCACAACCCCAACGCGCGCCTGCGCGAGAAGATTACGCTGGAGCAGTTCGAGAAATCAGCAATGGTGGCCACGCCCATTAATCTGCTGGATGCCTCCCCGATTGGCGATGGCGCGGCAGCGGCGATTCTCGTTCCGGCAGAAAAGGTGCTGCCTATGCCGGGCCGTCCGCGCGTGCTGGTAGCGGGCTCGGCCTCGGCCACAGATTCAATCGCGGTTCATAGCCGCCGCGCCCCGCTTTTTCTCTCAGCGGCTTACGAATCGGCGAAGCGCGCTTACCAGATGGCCGGGGTTGGCGTGGAGGACATTGATGTCTTTGAATTGCACGATGCTTTTTCAATTATGTCGGCGCTTTCGCTGGAAGCCTGCGGCTTTGCCGAGCGCGGCCAGGGACCCAGACTCGGCCTGGATAACGAAATACAGGTGACAGGCCGCATTCCGGTCTGTACCCGGGGCGGGCTTAAAGCGCGCGGTCACCCGGTGGGCGCAACCGGCATGTATCAAATTGTTGAGGTGATTCAGCAATTGCGCGGCGAGTGTGGCGCGACCCAGGTGGACGGCGCGAAAGTGGGCATGGCCCAGAATATTGGCGGCAGCGGCGCGACGATTTTGACGCACATCTTAAAAGTTGAATAAATGTTTTACTCAAAAGGGTTGAACTTCTTGCTTTCTTGTCCTATACTAGAAATGTCGCTCGCTAGAAAGGACAAATAATATGGCGGAACGCAGAACGACGCCTCGTCGCAATTTTTCGTATTACATGCGCGTTGTGGATGATAAGACGGAACATCTGGTCGGTCACCTTGCGGATATCAGTCCACGTGGGTTCAAATTAGACTGTTCTCAGCCTTTGCCAGTGGAAACGGATTTCCGCTTGCGCATGGACTTGACCAGCGATGTTTCAGACAAGCCTTACATCGTTTTTATCGCCCGCAGTAAGTGGTGCAAGCCTGATTCGATGGACCCCTTCGTGCATAATGTCGGGTTTGAGATTGTTAACATTTCGGTGATGGATGGGAAAATTTTTCAGGCGGTTGTTGAGAAATATGGCTCCCCTGAAAGTAGATGGTAACAAGCTGTTGCATCCCCGGAAGGCGACTTCCGGGTTTGTTTTTAAGTGGCGATTTTCATAGAATCAGCATAAAATTCGACCCATGCAAAAATGGTTTCGTATTCTGGTTCGGATTGTATTGCCCATCCTTGCCCGGGTGGAAATTCACGGGATTGAAAATCTGCCACAGGGCGGGTTCATTTTGGCCTCCAATCACCTGGGCCGCCTTGATTCAGCCATCCTCTATTATGCCATTGACCGCGAGGATGTGATTATGCCAGTGGCCGAAAAGTACAAGGCGCATTGGTTTTATGGCCCGCTTGTACGCTCGTTGGGCGGGTTTTTTATCAACCGTTTCGATGCAGACCTTGCGGCCATTCGCGAGATTCTGCGGCGCATGAAAAAAGGCGGGATTTTCGTGATTGCGCCTGAGGGAACGCGCTCAAAAACAGAGTCTCTTCAGCGGGCGCATTCAGGCGTGGCTTTTTTTGCGGCAAAGACCGGCGCGCCGGTTGTTCCGGTGGCCATGACAGGTACGGAAGACCGCCTCGTCCGGGAAAATCTCAAGCGTCTGCGTCGTTCGCGCATCGTTGTTCGGGCTGGCACACCCATTCAGGTCAAACTGGATGAGGCGTTGGCGCGTGAACAGGCACTGGATGCGGCGACAGATGACATCATGTGCCGGATTGCTGCCATGCTGCCGGAAAAATATCGCGGCGTTTATGCCAATCACCCCCGTCTGGCGCAGATTTTGAAATCGGAAGCCTCCACCCTGCACCCCCAGCCCAAACAAGCCGAGACCGCCTGATGAGAAATTTCCTGAAGTGGCTGATACGTTTTGTCTTTGACCTGATTGCCGATATCGAAGTGACTGGCAGGGAGAACGTGCCGGAACATGGCGCCTTTGTGATTGCCACCAACCATATCGGTATCATTGACATCGCCATGTTTCACTATGTGTTTGACCGTTTTGATATGTTCATCCCTGTGGGTGAAAAATGGGAGAAGAATTCTTTCATCCGTTTTTTGGGAAAGCATCTCAATTTTCTATTTGTGGACCGCTTCAACCCTGATTTGAAAGCCCTGCGTAAAATGATTGACTTGATGGAAGCAGGCAATGCCCTGGTGATTGCTCCCGAAGGGACCCGCTCACGTACCGGGGCGTTAATTGAGGCCAAACCAGGCGTGGCTTACCTGGCAGCGCGCTCTGGATTTCCGGTTGTGCCGGTGGCCATTACGGGGACGGAGGATAAAGTCATTCTGGGAAATCTCAAACGGTTTCGAAAGTCAAAAGTCACACTGACAGGCGGCGCTCCCTTTGTTATACCGCCGCTTTCCAGAGAGAATCGCGACCAGTCGCTTAAAGCGGCCACGGATGAAATTATGTGCCGGATTGCGGCCCTTTTGCCGGAGCGCTATCGCGGCGTGTATGCGGAATATCCACGACTGAGGGAATTGCTTGCATGCCTTCCTGGAACGAACAATTAGTCTTTGTGACGGGTGGCTCGAGCGGGATTGGCCTGGAAATCGCGCGCATGGCTGCTGCGCAGGGCGCTGACACCTGGTTGTTGGCGCGCCGCCAGAATGTGTTGGAAACCGCGCTGGAGAGCGTTCGCGCTGCAGCTCTTCGGTCAGAGCAACGTTTTGGCATGACCTGCGTGGATTTAAGTCAGCCAGAACAGGCTTTCCCGGCGCTCGACAACGCCATCCGCCAGGCAGGTGTTCCCGATGTTCTGGTCAACGCGGCAGGCGCAGCCCATCCCGGTTATGTGGAGCAGCTCGACCCTTCGATATTCCGCTGGATGATGGATGCCAATTACTTTGCCACCGTTTATGCCGTCAAGGCCATTTTGCCAGGCATGATGTCGCGCCGCAGCGGGCATATCATTAATATTTCCTCGGCGGCGGGTTTCCTGGGGGTGTTCGGTTATACTGCTTATGGCGCATCCAAATTTGCGGTGGCAGGGTTTTCGGATGCCTTGCGCGCCGAAATGAAGCGGTATCACATTCGCGTATCGGTTGCGTATCCATCGGATACGAAAACTCCGCAGTTGGAATACGAAAACCGCTTCAAGCCGCCAGAGACGAAAGCCATCTCTGGGACATCGGCCCCGCTCGAAGCCAGTCAGGTTGCCCGCGCGATTGTTCAACAGGCCCAGGCGGGGCGATATGCCATTTTCACATCCCTTGATATGCGTCTGATTTATCTTCTTAACAAATTCCTGCCCAAAGGCCTGGTGTTTGCGGTTTTGGATGCCATGGCAGGCAGTTCCAAACCTCATTGACCTCTGGAGCACCCATGGACATCTTCGAGAAGTGTTCGCAGTTTACCGAAGCAAAAACAGCCATCGAACAGGGCTACTATCCCTATTTCATTCCTCTCAACGAGAACGAAGGCACAGAAGTGACGTATCAGGGACGTCGTCTGCTGATGTGCGGGTCGAACAATTATCTAGGCCTGACCACTCACCCGAAGGTCAAGCAAGCCGCGCTGGATGCGATTCAGCGTTATGGAACGAGTTGTACTGGTTCACGCTTTTTGAATGGAACCCTGGAATTGCACGAGCGGCTGGAGCGCGAACTGGCCGACTGGGTAGACAAGCCCGCCGCATTGGTTTTCTCAACCGGAATGCAGGCCAACTTTGGCGCAATCAGCGCTCTGGTTTGTCGTTCTGATGTGGTGGTGCTGGATAAGCTCGACCATGCCAGTATTATCGATGGGGCGCGGCTGAGTTGGGGGGAGACGAAGCGTTTTCGGCACAGCGATGCAAAGGATTTAGAGCGTGTTCTCTCTGGCATTCCTGCGGACAAGGGCAAGCTGGTGGTTGTGGATGGCCTGTTCAGCATGGAAGGCGATATTGCTCCCTTGCCAGAACTTGCGCCGGTCTGCAAAAAATATGGCGCGCGTCTGATGGTAGACGATGCCCATGCAATGGGCGTTTTGGGCTGCGGGCGCGGGACTGCCGCGCATTTTGGGATGACGGACGAAGTGGATTTAGTGATGTCCACCTTCAGCAAGTCATTTGCCTCGCTGGGCGGGTTCGTAGCCGGGGATGCGGACGTGATTCATTACATTAAACATCACGCCCGTTCCCTCATTTTCAGCGCCAGCATTCCAGCCCCCAACGCGGCGGCAGTGCTGGCTGCTCTTCAGGTGATGCGCGAGGAGCCGGAGCGGGTGCAGCGTGTCAACCAGATTGCCGAACGAGTGCGCAACGAGCTGCGCCGGTTGGGATTCAACATCGGCAACTCGCAGACCCCCGTTGTCCCCATCATCATTGGCGATGATATGCGCACGCTCCTGACCTGGAAAGCGCTCTTTGAGGCCGGGTTGTTCGTCAACCCGGTGCTTTCTCCTGCCGTACCAGAGGGCCGTCAACTCCTGCGCACCAGCTACATGGCAACTCATACTGACGAACAAATCAACCGGGCGCTGGAATTGTTCGAGCGTGTTGGACGGCAGATGGGTGTGATTTAAGTTGTGTTGACTGTGTTATTCAAATCACTTGTCCTGTTTCTCGTTTCAAAAACCGCCCGTTGCCGCGCTTTCCAAGCCAATTTTCTCCGTCAACAATGAGTTTGCCGCGCAGGAAAACTTTTTCAGGGTAGCCAGTCAGTTCCCAGCCTTCGTACAGGTTGTAATCGGTGCGCTGGTGCGAGTAGGCCACCCCGTGCTTGACTCTTTTTTCCGGATTCCAAATCACAATATCAGCATCAGAGCCAGGTAGCAGCGCGCCTTTGCGCGGATACAGGCCAAAAATTTTGGCCGGGTTGGTGCTGGTAAGTGCTACGAACTGGTTGGGGGTGATTTTCCCGGCCCGCACGCCGTAGGTCCATAAAATGGGCAGGCGGTCTTGCACGCCGGGCAGTCCGTTGGGGATTTTGGTGAAGTCCTCCCGGCCCAGTTCCTTGCCGGGGATGGCGATTTCTTTTCCCTCGTAGAGAATTGGCTTTGCGCCGTCGAAAAAGAAGGGGCAGTGGTCGGTGCCTATGGTCTGGATTTCGTCCCTGGAGAGCGCGTCCCACAGGCGGGCGTTGTCGGCAGCGGTGCGCATGGGTGGGGAGCAAATCCACTTGGCGCCGTCGGGGCGTTGTAAGTGTTCGAGGGTGAAAAACAGGTAGGGAGGGCAGGTCTCGCCCATGACTGGAGCGCCATGTTGCCGGGCATAGGTGAGCATATCGGCCTCGCCGCCGGTGTTCATGTGGACGATATAAACCGGCGCGCCGGTTTCTTTGGACATGGCTGCCATTCGCAAGGTGGATTCAACCGCGCTCCAGGCCGGACGGGTGCGCGCATGCCATTCGGGCGAGGTGTGACCCGCCGCCAGCGCTTCGGGAATGAGCGTTTCGATAATATCTCCATTTTCGCAGTGCGCCATGACGAGCATTCCATTTTCTCTGGCAATTCGCAGGGCTTTGAAGATGCTGCCATCGTCCAGGCGCAGGCGTCCGTTATAGGCAGTAAAGACCTTCAGGGTGGTGATTCCCATCTCGCGCAGGAGCGGGATTTCAGCGGCGATTTGTTCATCGAAGCGGGTCAGGTTCATGTGGAAGGAGTAATCTACCGCGGCTTTGGCGGCTTTTTCTAGCCACAAATCAACCGAGTACTGAAAGCCTTGTTGCTCCTGGACGACAAAATCCATCACGGTCGTTGTTCCACCAAACGCGGCGGCTTTGTGGCCGGTGTAATGGTCATCAGAGGAGACCGTGCCGAACATGGGCAGGTCAAAGTGGCAGTGTGGGTCAATGCCGCCGGGGGTGATAAATTTGCCGGTGGCATCCACAATTTCCATATTCGCGGCGGGCGCGAGTTCCGATTGAGGGGCAAGGATGGCGCGAATTTGCTCATCCTCGATGAGGATATCGGCTTCGAAGGTTTCCGAAGCCGTGATGAGCGTTCCGTTTTGGATGAGCGTTTTCATGGGAGGCTCCTTACAGAACTGTTTGGCGAAGTTTTTCTCAAAATTGGGTAAATTTGCGAAGGCAAGCCAGAATGGCAAAATTATAATATGCACTCATTTCACATTAAGGCGTTCCGATGAGCAAACTCGAAACTTTTGCGCACATGTATTTGTTCAACCCGCCCCCCAATTGGAGGCGGATTTTAAGCCAAAATCCGCGCGTTCCGCCGCGTTATTGGCCACGCCTGGCGCGGATGCAGCTTTCTGGTTGGCTGGTTGAGCCTTTACGCTGGCAGGAGGAGCGGGAATATCGTGATGTGGTGGCGCGCGCGCCTCTTCACCCACAGCCAATTTTTATTATGGGGTTGTGGCGCAGTGGCACAACCCACCTGCACAATCTGATGGGGTTAGACCCCAACCTGGGGTATGCGACCACTCTGCAATGCCTGGCTCCCAGTTTTGTGATAAAAAACCAGGCGGTCATGCGCCGGTTGTTCTCCAAAGTCATGCCTCCTACGCGCTTGTTTGACAATATGCGGGTGGAACTGGATATGCCGCAGGAGGAAGAACTGGCCGTTGCCAACCTGACGCCGCACAGTTACTACAATTATTGGTTTTTTCCACGTCAAATGCGTTTTTTGTATGAGAAGTACATGCGTCTGCGTACACTCACGCCGCAAGAGTACGAAGAATGGCGTTCGGCCTACTTTTGGGTGTTACGTCAGACAAGTTATATGCAAGGCGGCAGGCAATTGGTGCTGAAATCGCCCACCAACCTGACCCGCACGCGAGAACTGCTCAAACTGTTCCCCGAAGCGCGTTTTATTGAAATCATTCGCCGCCCACTGCGAACCTGGCTTTCTTACCGCCATTTAGAAAAAGTATTGCTTGCTATGCATCATTTACAACCGTATGACCGGGATGAAGTGATGCAAGATGAGTTATATGTTTTCACTGAGTCTATGCGTCAGTGGCTGGAAGACAAAGCGCTCATTCCGTCGCACCGGCTGGTTTCGGTGCGTTATGAAGACCTGGTGGCAGACCCTTTGCATGAATTGCAGCGCATTTATGAAGCGCTGGGGCTTTCGGCGCGTGAGGTGCTTCCGCGCTGGAAGGAGTACCTGACCAGTATTGCCGGGTATCAAATCAATCGTTTTCAGGTTCGTGAACAGGATGGGGCCCTTGCCCGCCAATATTTCAGCTTTATGTATGAGGCAGGCGGCTATTCGCCTGATTGGTAACGGCTGGTTTACTCTGGTTGTAAGGGCGAAAATCCGCGCCCAAAGATGCTCTTCACCGGCGAGATGATGACGAAGGCGTTGGGGTCGAGTTCGGCCACAATGGCTTTGAGTTGAGCAAACTCGGTGACGGTGAGCGCCACCATCAGCACGGCGCGTTCCTGGCCGGTGTAGGCTCCTTTGCCGGGCAGGGTGGTCACGCCGCGCCGCATATCGGTCAGGATGCGCTGGCAAACGCTTTCGGCCTGCTCGGTGATGATGAGCGCCAGGTTTTGCTCTCGCCGCGCCGAAGGCCGGAACCAGGCTACCCCTCTGCGTGGGCGGGAAGCGCCTTCGGGTGGTTTCTCTGCGCCGTAGCGCGGCAACACTTCGCCGGGGGCTTCCTGCAAACGGGCGGTGAAGACCGCAATCAGCCCCATGGTCAGAAAGAATGCTGCAACGAAGGTGGTTGTCCATTCGCCGGAAATGTGTCCGAGCGCGGCGCGGGAGAGGGCTTCGTGATAGTCTTGAGCAGGGATAGGCAGGAACCACAGATTCCCCAGCCAGGCCAGGCCCACGATGGCGTAAATCCAGAGATAGTTTCGGCGCAGGCGGCGGCCAAAGGCTTCCCAGTGGGAGATGGGGAAGTGCGGGGTGAGCAGGTTTTCGGCCAGCGATTCAGCCCAATCGGGCGCGGGGTGAAAAGGCGGCACGAGCATGGCCGCGAAGAAGTCCGTTTCCATCAGGCGCACGCGCGCGGCCCAAAGTTCGTAGTAGCGGTAACGGCGCGTTTCCATGATGAGAAAGATAGTGACCAGTAGAATGTTAAGCAAGATGACCGGATGCCCGCCGCTTTGAGTAAAGGCAAACGAAATAGCTGCGCCAGTGGTGACGACTGCCCAGTTGGTGGTGGTATCCAACCGCTGCCGCCAGACGTTGGCGCGCTGCACTTCGGCGCGGAAGAGATGTACCATCGCGGTCGTAAATTCGCTGGCCTTCAGTTGATAGCCGCGAAAAGTCCAGACCGGCTCGTTGGAGGGGGGGAGACTCATAGTCTTATCTCCAGGTTTCGAAGGCTTGTTGCTTCACTTTTGGCCGCTGCTGGGCGCGGGCGGCCAGTAAGATGGCGCGTCCCTGCTTGGAGCGGGTGAAAACCAGTTCCCCGCCGCCGACGTATTTTGCCCAGTACCGCGCGAACAGTTCCACCCGTTCTTTGCGCGAGGCCAGAATCCTTGGCACGGGGTGGTAGGTGGGCGGGTACATGCCCGTTTCACGCACCCAGTGGCGGATGGGTTTCCACAGCATCCACCGCGGCAGGTTGGGCATACGGTCCTCGGTTTGCAGGATAAGATAACGCTGGTCGCGCGCCGGCTCAAAGATTTTCTGAAAGGCGCGGATGGCGGAAAGAAAGCTGGCTAAAGAGTTTGATGGTTTTTCCTGACGTGGTAGGGCGTCGCCAGTTCTTTAATTCCCAATAGCACCAGCAGCACATCGGGCGGCAGGTCTGCTTCGGGCAGGTTGGTGTGGTAAAGCGGTTCGTTTTCGGCGCGTTCGCGCAAGGAATGCCAGAGCAGTTGACGTTCTTCGCCCTCTAGTATCAGGTCTTTGAGGGTTTGGGCGCGCAGCAGATATTCGCCGGTGGTGTAAAAGAAGGTGATTCGCCGCCATTTTTCGGCCTTAACCGGCGTTTTGAGTCGTTCCAGTGGCCCCAACTGGAGTTTGAAGTATTCCTCGCGTGCGCGCGGGTGTTCGGGTTCATCGCGCAAGAGTTCGGCGCGGGTGGTCAGTTCGTGGCCGCGTACCTCGGCGACATATTGGATTTGACCGCCTTGCTCGCCAAAACTGGCAGGCTGGTAAAAGGCCAGGTAATCCACCGCCACTACTTTGGGGGCCGATTTGAGGGGAATGCGGTACCAGCCCAGGAGGCGCGCCAGTTCCAAATCGCGCGGGGTGGGGAGCAGACAGACCAGGACCAGGGAATTTGGCGTGAGCAAACGGTTTCTCCCTGTCAGCGCCGCCAGTCGCTCCCAACGGTTTGGCGCGTCCCTACCGGCTGGGCGCTGCTGCCGACGCCCTTTCGTTCGATTTGTAGCGGAAGCGTGCAGGTGGCTTGCAGGGGCGGGCTGCCTGCTTCGGCGCGGATGGTGTAACTGCCGGGTGGCAACAGGCGCGCCTGGTCGTCCAGTCCGTTCCAGGGAATGACGTGCCGCCGTCCCATTTTGCGGCGTTGCCGCAGGAGCGTGGCGCGCGGGTAGCCCTGTCCGTCCAATACTTCCAGCGTCACGCGGGCGGTCTGGCTCAAATCCAGGTAGATTTCCAGCACGCTGTTTTCGGCGGGCAGGCCGGGCGCAAAGGTGGTCTGGTTGACCGAAAGCGCCAGTTCCACATGGTTGCGTCGCCAGTAAAGGAAGCCCAAGACCATCAGCGTTAGAACGAGGGCCGGGATAACCAGCCAGGGCGCCTGGCTGAAGTTTGCTCCCACCTGATTCCAGTTCGCTTCGCGTCCCAGGTTGGGGTTGTAAGAGATGTTGCGCGTGACGCGGCTGGTATTGCCTGCCTGGTCAATGGACTGAATTTCGATGACGTTTTGCCCCTCCAGCAAGGGCAACGCCACCTGAAAATCACCCAACATGCCCACATTCACTTGTTGGCCGTTGACCGAGACGCGGCTGCCCGGTTCGACCTTGCCCACCAGTTGCAGGGTGGAACTGGTGAGAATTGCCCCGTCTTCCACGTTCAACTGAATGGCCGCCGCGCCGGTTTTGAAGTACACCGTGCGGTTGATGCTGGTGATATTGCCGAGTTCGTCTTTGGCTTCGATGTGTAGCAGATTGGCGCCGGCGTTCAGCATCACCTGGTGCTTGAAGAAGCCGTCTTCGGTAGTCTGGACTTTTTGCTGATTGATGGTCACTTCGCCATTGGGAGTGATGCGTCCCTGTACTTCGATGACCTGCTGGTTGGTCCATTCGTTTTCGGTGGGGCGCAAGAGGGTAATTTCCGGCCCGCGCGTGGAGAGCAGGATTTCCCGGCGGATTTCGGCGGCGTTTCCGGCTTCGTCAATCACGCGAAGAGATACCAGGTTGGGGCCTTCTTGCAGGCGCAAGGGCAGAGAAAATCGCCCATCTGATGCGATGGTGCTATGCATGGCGCCATTCCACCACAAGACGGCGCCGGGTTCGCTTACTCCTTCCAGGAGCAATTCGGCAGAATTGACTCGCATTTGCTCACTGGAATTGAGAATTTGAACGCCAGGCGGGGTGGTGTCGATTTGCGCGTTCAGGGTGCGGCTTTCATTGCGGAAAACTGATTGGGCCGTGATTTGGACGCGATACGCGCCATCGGGCAGGATTGCGCCGTTTTGGTCGCGTCCATCCCATGTCAGAAAGTGCTTGCCGGGGGACTGATTGCGCTGGTCTTCCAATAGATGCACGCGAGCAGTGTTGGAGAACACTTCTACTGTCACATTTGCGCTGTTTTGCAGGTCGTAGGTCAGGTCGAAGATGTCGAAACTACCGTCGTTGTTGGGGGAGAATGAGACGCGCGAGGCAAATACTTGCAATCCGGGGGCGCGCAACCAATCGCCGAAGAAGACAGTGAGCAGGAGCAGGAGCGCCAGACCGATGCTCCCAGCCGTGACCAGGACACCCGGCGTGGCATACAGTTGCCGGGGTCGCAAGGTTTGTAGACGTTGCGGGCGAAGGCGTTGCGATTGCACAGGCGGTCTCAATCAAGTTCAATCATGATGAGCGACTCTTCATCCTTATCCGTTTTGCTGCGTGACGGGGTATTTGGAGTGTCCGCTGCAGGGGTAGGCGGCGCCGAGGGATGGATGGTTTCTCTCTCGATGAGTTTGGCTGGAGAGTGGAAAGATGCAGAAACAGTTGGTGGTGGGTTCCAGGGATATTCTACAAAGAAGGCGAATAATTCGAAAAGACCGGCGGCAAAGAGCGTAAGCAGAGCGTTCGGTAACAGGTTATCGAGCAGGGCCTCGGTGGGGTTTGCTGTGCCAATCCACCAGGAGAGTAAGGGCTGAAGGATACTCATCAAAAAGACGCCGCCGATGATGATTGCCAGGGTTGAGCGCGGACGATTATATTGTACCTGGTCTTGAAGCGCCAGATAGCCTATCAGCCAGCCGGTGAAGGCCCAGATGATGGTTTGCAACAGGTGATATAGCGTGGCGGTGGAATCGGCAAGTAGAGGCGCTGTGAGAATTTCCAGCACTTGCCAGGAGGTCAATCCCTCAAAGCGCAACAGGGTAGGCGCCAGGTCGGGATATAGGCCAGAGAGCGATAGCCAATCGGGCGGCAGGCCAAGTAGTCCAAATAGAATTTTGCCCCAAAGCGCGCCTGATGCCCCGGCCAGCAGACCGGCGCGCGGCCCCCACCACAAACCGCCCAAAAGCGGAACCAGCCAGGCTAAATAAATCCCATTCAGGAACGGTGCGCCTGCGATGAGCAACACCAGTCCTAAATTGGGGATGAACCAGTGTTGGCCGAGAAGGGCAGTTGCCAGCACGAGCACGGCCAGATAAATTGAAATTTCGCCAAGTGGGTAGAGCGCAATTGCCAGCGCAGCGAAATAGCCCCACGTTGGCCAGAATAGAAGCAACAGAAAAACCCCGGTCAGCAACACCGTATCCCAGTAAATAGGATAGACTGGGCGGGCGCTCAACAATTCAGCGAGGAGAATGGTAAAGCCCCAGGCAACCAGCAGGCGTTCCAGCCAGGTAAGATGGCGTCGCAGAAAAGCGTGCAGGGAATATAAGGCTTTCATAACTCGAGTCGCCTCAACCCGCTCGTAGTTTCGGTCATTTGCCCAGGCGCGGAGGCCGGGCGCGCATGCGTGCGCGCCCACGCGCGCAGGGCTTTAATTTGCGGCTCCATCGTTCGAGAAAGCGGTACGGTATGCTGAAGGGCTTCCATTATGTCGGTTTGGGTCAGGTCCCGCCCGGCCTCAAAGGCATCGTATAGCGCGGAGATGACAGCATTTTCAATTTCCGCGCCAGAGAAATTCTCGCTTAGACGCGCCAGTTGCGCCAGGTCGAAGGCCTGCGAGTCTCTACCACGCCGCTGAATGTGGATGGCGAAAATTTCCATCCGCTCCGACAGGGAGGGCAGGTCAATGAAAAAGATTTCATCGAATCGGCCTTTTCGCAGCGCTTCGGGCGGCAGGATGCTGATGTCGTTGGCGGTGGCAACTACGAATACGGGGGCGGTTTTTTCTTGCATCCAGGTCAGGAAACTGGCGAAGACGCGCGCGGTGGTGCCAGCATCGGAGACGTGCGAACTGGCAACCCCAGCCAGGCCTTTTTCCAATTCGTCCAGCCACAGCAGGCACGGAGAAACGGATTCGGCCAGTCGCAGGGCGGCGCGCATGTTTTGCTCTGAGGAGCCGACCAGTTCGCTGAACAGGCGGCCCAAATCCAGCCGCAGGAGCGGCAGGCGCCACTGGCTGGCGACGGCTTTTGCCACCAGGCTTTTGCCCGCGCCCTGCACGCCCAGTAAGAGCAGGCCTTTGGGTTCGGGCAGGCCAAAGGCGCGGGCGCGTTCGCTGAAGGCCAGGGCGCGTTTGTTCAACCAGTCCTTGAGCAGGGCCATGCCGCCGACTGAAGTCATCGTTTCAGAGGTCTCAAAGTACTCCAGGATGTGTGAGCGGCGGATGATTTGTTTCTTTTCGGCAATGATAACACTGACATCGAGATTGCGGTTCATCACCAGCGATTTGGCGAAGACGTTTTCGGCTTCGCTGCACGTCAGCCCCTGGGCGGCGGCCAATACCTGTTCGCGCATGGCGGGAGTCAGGTCAAGCTTTACCCCACCGATTTCGCGCGCCGAGCGTAAAACGCGCTCCAGCGACTGCTCCAGTTCTTCGCGTTCCGGCTGGGAATAATCCAGCACGATAATGTCTTTTTCCATTTCCAGCGGGAAGATGAGCAGGGGCGAGAGCAGGATGACCGTTTTGCGGCTTTCTTTGAGGTGGTTAACCATGTCGCGCATTCGGCGGGTGATGATGGGCTGTTCCTGCACGGGTCGGCGGTCATCCCAATAGGGGTGAAAATCTTTGAGCAGAAAAATGGCCGATTCCTGCGAAGCGGTGATGACATCGAGCGCGTTGAGTGGGGGGCAGGTTTCCGTGTCGGGGCGTTGCGGGGCGTATTCATCCAGCGGACGCAGACCATCGGTGATAGACCAGCCGTAGAGCTTCTTGCGTAAATTCCCCGCCACGCGGCGCAGCAATTGTTCGATGCGCCGTTCTTCCCACGCTACCAGGTACAGCAACGGGTAACGGGCGCGAATCAGTGTGCTGAGTTCCTGCTCGCGGTTGGTTGGAGTTGCGGTCATGATGGAATATTATCGCATATTTGTTTCATTTTGTTGAACGTTCTAGGTTAAAAAAAACGAGCGCAAAAGCCCTAACAATTTCGTAAGGCGCGGCTGATTTTCTTGTAAGAAGCAAAAAAGAGGGAAAGTTCCCTCTTTTTTGCTCGATTGCCTTTGGCGGCGCGAGAATTACTTGCCGGTCGGTAATTCCATGTAGAAACTCATCCGCTTGATTTTGGCGGCAATCTTTTCCTTATCCGCTTTGTTGGTGGCGGCCAGATATTTTGCTTTCAGTTTGGCAATCTTTGCTTTGCGATGTCGGCGGCGGTTGATTTCGCGTTTGCGCTCGGTGATAAAAGACATGGGTTCCTCCATAAAAAATTTGATAGGCAAAAGTATACCAAACAATCTGTTTACGACAGGCCCACTTCCGCGTTGAATTCTTCAATCAAAGCATCGATTTCATTGGCCTGTTTCTGAATGTCCGTCCAGTAATCGCGCTCGTACCACATGGCCTGGATTTCTTCGTAGGTTTTGCCCTGTTGTTCCACCCAGGTGTAATACTTCAGATTGTGAATGCGGCGGCGGTCCGGGTAGCGCAGTTCGAGCATGTTATCAGTAGATTGTCCCAAAATCCAGCGGGCGTAATCGGCGGCGGCTTCGTGCTCGGAGTATTGGCCCATCTCCTCGCGCATTTCTTGGATTCGGCTGTGATACAGTTCCATCGAGTCGGTCAATACGGTCAGGACGATGTCGTTTTCGCCCATTTCGTAATATTTCGCCATTTTGATGGCGGTCAGCACGTTAGAAATGCCGGAGAATCCCAGTAAATCGAGATTGGCAATCACAGATTCGGGGACACCGCGCTGCGCAAGGTATTTGCGGCCATCTTCTTCGTTGAACAGGCGGGCGACGTTAACGACCGCATTGTCGTCAATGGCGACTACGAGGTCGGTGTTTTTGACGTTATGAATCCAGGGGACGTGCTTATCGCCAATTCCCTCAATACGGTGCGCGCCGAATCCGTTTTCGAGCAGGGTTGGGCATTGCAGGGCTTCGCTGGCCGCGATTTTGCTGTTGGGGAACAGTTGCTTCATGTAATCGCCGCTGGCAATTGTCCCGGCCGAGCCGGTGGCGCTGGTCATGCCGCGATATTCGTCACCGGGACGCATGACCTGTTTGAGAACTTCTTCCATTGCGTGGCCGGTGATTTCGTAATGCCACAGGTAGTTGCCAAATTCCTGAAACTGGTCAAAAATCATCAAATCCTGGCCCGATTTGCGCAGTTCCCAGCACTTATCGAAAATCTCTTTGACGTTGGATTCGGAACCGGGGGTCTTAATCGTTTCCCCGGCCACTTTTGCCAGCCACTCGAACCGTTCGCGGCTCATGCCCTCCGGCAGGATGGCAATTGAGTCGCAGGCCAGTAACGCCGAATCATACGCGCCGCCCCGGCAGTAGTTGCCGGTGGAAGGCCAGACGGCTTTTTGAGTGGTCGGGTCAAATTGCCCGGTGACCAGGCGCGGTACCAGGCACGAGAAAGCCGCCCCCACTTTGTGCGCGCCAGTGGGGAACCACTTTCCAACCAGGGCGATAATTCGGGCCGGGATGCCTGTCAACGCCGGAGGCAGTTCGAGGAAATTGACGCCCCCAAAGCCGCCGCCGCGCGCTTTTGGCTCGTTGTGCCAGGTGATGCGGAACAGGTTGCGCGGGTGAATATCCCACAGCCCGATTTCGGCCAGTTCCTGCTTGATTTTGGCCGGTATTTTGGCCGGATTTTTCATCTGCGCATACGTAGGGATGATGATGTTGCGTTCGCGGGCGCGCTGGATGGCGCGCTTGCGCCGTTCAGGGTGGATAGTCAGGTCAATGGTGGTCATAAAAACTCCTTGGGGTGGGAGAAAGTTGTCAGACAAATTGATTATACCCTGCGCATCTGTAAAATGCGCGGTTTTCTTCCGGGCGGCAAGATGGCTATATAAAGTTTCACTTCGAGAATGTTGACACTGTGCCGCCTCGTAGTATAATACCCCTTCGCGCCTGTCCCTTGCCAGGGGCATTTGCGCGGCATTCCGGGCTTACCCGCAGCGCGGCGAATAGGAAAAATCCTTACGCGGCGGCTGTGGCGAAGCGAAGACCAGGAGAAAGGAACTATGAAATACGCTATTTTGGAAAGCGGCGGCAAACAATATAAAGCCGTCGAAGGCGGGGTCATTGATGTTGACCTGCTGCCCGTCAAGCCTGGCGAGAGATTGAAGCTTGACTCAGTGCTTTTGTTGGTGGACGGTGACAACGTTACCGTCGGTGCGCCGGTCGTTTCGGGCGCCTCGGTCAGCGCGAAGGTGGTGGAGCACTTTAAGGGCGAGAAAACCATTAACTTCACCTATAGCCCCAAGAAGCGCATTCGTCAGAAGACCGGTCATCGCCAGTCTTACACCCGCCTTGCGATTGAGACAATCGAAAAGTAAGAGAGGTAACTATGGCTCATAAAAAAGGTGGCGGCTCCAGCCGAAATGGACGCGACAGCAATTCTCAGCGATTGGGCGTGAAGCGCTATGCTGGCGAGTATGTTCTCTCTGGCAACATTCTTGTTCGCCAGCGCGGCACTCACATCAAGCCCGGCATGGGTGTTATGGTGGGCAAAGATGACACCATTTTCGCTGTGGTTGATGGTGTTGTGGTTTATGATATTGTGCATGGGCGTAAGCGCGCCAACGTTATCCCCGCGGAAGCGTTGGAAGCGGCTGAATAACAGAGGCTCGCCATGAAAGAAAAAATCCATCCGACATATTACGAAGACGCGAAGGTTGTTTGCGCTTCATGCGGCAACACCTGGACGACTGGCTCGACCAAAAAATCCATTCACGTAGAAGTTTGTTCTAAATGCCATCCGTTTTTCTCGGGTGAGCAGTCTCGCATTCTTGACGTGGAAGGACAGGTGGACCGCTTCTACAAGAAATTGCAGGCCCGCCAGGACTATGTGGAGCAGGTTAAAAGCCGTGAGGAGGCCAGGAAGGCCCCACCCAAGCCAATTGCCGACCTGGAATTGGGCCCGCGCGTGACCGAAGCCCTTGCCAAAGCTGGAATTACCACAATTGCGCAATTGATGGCGAAACTTGCCCAGGGCGACGAAGCCGCTTTGGCGATTGAAGGCTTTGGCCGCAAGGCGCTTATTGATAGCAAGAAGAAAATCCGCGCAATGGGCTACGAACTGCCCGAAACCACCGGCGAAGCCGCTTAAAATTCCTGCGGCGCGATTAAAATCAGGTAAACTTAACAGGCAGATGTCTATCATCTGCCTGTTATTATTCTCCTGGGAGAGGACATGAAGCATATTCACGGTTCGATAGAAGTCATTTGCGGTTCGATGTTCAGCGGCAAGACGGATGAACTCATTCGCCGCCTGCGCCGGGCGGTCATTGCCCGCCAGAAAGTGCAGGTTTTTAAACCGGCCATTGATGTGCGTTATGCGGTTGAAAAAGTTACCTCGCATGCCGGGGCCGATTTCTCTGCCATCCCGGTCGAAAAATCGGGCGATATCCTCGCCAAAATTGAGCCGGATACCACCGTCATTGGCATTGATGAAGCCCAATTTTTTGACGAGGGCATCCTGGAAGTCACTCGTCAATTGGCAGACCGCGGCATTCGCGTTCTGGTGGCCGGTCTTGACCAGGATTTCCGCGGCGAACCCTTTGGCCCCATGCCCGCGTTGATGTCGAAAGCTGAGCAGGTCGATAAATTGCGCGCCATCTGCATCGTCTGTGGTGAACCGGCCTCGCGCACCCAGCGATTGGTGAATGGCAAACCTGCCCGCTATGATGACCCAGTAGTCATTGTGGGTGCATCCGAACTCTACGAAGCCCGCTGCCGCCAGCATCACGAGGTCCCGCGTTAAAGAGCGGGGCGCGAAGTTCATTTCTAGCCCGATGGAGAAAAAATGCAAGATTACCACGAGTTCCTGGCCGAAATTCTGATTGATGAGGCGACCCTGCAAAAACGCATCCGCGAACTGGCTGACGAAATCAACCGTGATTACGCCGGGGAACAACTCTTGCTCATTTGCATCTTGCGCGGCGCGCTGCCCTTCCTGGTCGACCTGATGCGCTACATCACTGTTCAAAACGCCATCGATTGCATGGCAATTTCATCGTATGGCGCGGGCGTACGTTCCGCAACTGGCAACGTGCGAGTCACTTACGACTTGCAGACGAATATTGAGGGCCGCCATGTCCTGCTGGTGGAAGACATCGTCGATAGCGGTCATACGATTGCTCATGTGTTGGAAATGCTCCAGACCCGTCGCCCAAAATCTCTGCGCGTCTGTGCTTTGCTCGATAAAGAGTCCCGCCGCGAGGTGGTCGTCCCCATCCACTATCGCGGATTTACCATAGAAAATAAATTTGTCTTCGGCTATGGCCTCGATATTGACGAGTACTACCGCAACCTGCCTTTCGTGGCCGTGGTTGATTTGCAAAAATACAAACCGGAGTGACCCCATGCAAGACTACACTGACTTTATGGATGAAGTCCTTGTCAGCGAAGAGGCTCTGAAAGCGCGCGTTGCTGAACTGGGCGCGCAAATCAGCCGCGACTATGCCGGACAGGATTTGCTGGTCGTCTGCCTGTTGCGCGGCGCGATAACCTTCACCGCCGACCTGACCCGCCAGCTCACCATCCAGCATGAACTGGATTGCATGTCGCTTTCCTCCTATGGCCGGGGAAATTACGCTTCCAGCGGCAATGTGCGCGTCAACCTTGACCTGTTAACCAACATTGAAGGCCGCCATGTCCTGCTCGTAGAAGATATTGTGGACAGCGGGCGCACTCTGGCGCATGTCCTCTCCATGTTGCGCACGCGCGACCCGCTTAGCGTGCGAGTTTGCGTCTTGCTGGATAAGAAAATGCGCCGCGAAGTGCCGGTGCAAGTGGATTACATCGGCTTTGATGTGCCTGACAAATACGTTTTCGGCTACGGCATCGATATTGACGAGCGATTCCGTCATCTCCCATTCATCGGTTCTGCCGATTTAAGCAAATATATTCGGCCAGCCTGACTCTTTCGAGCCTGAAAAGAATACAAGAAGATAAGTAGATTCGGAAATGGAACGCACGCAATGGATGGAAATACACCGAAGAGATATTTCAATTCACATTTCTTCCGTGTTGCTCTGTGTTTTCCGCGTCTTGAAAGCGTTCGTCACGGTGATTCCCAGAGAACCATAAAAACGAGGTAATCCTTGTCCAGCGCAACCGAACCGAGGCAAGAAGCCCCCGAAAGCCTGCTCTACGCCGGGCGATGGGTGGCGCTCGTGCGCGGCAAAGTGGTTGCCCAGGGTACAACCCGTCAGGACGCCCTGCTCGCTGCCCGTCAGGCTCGCCGCAAAGACCGCCTGGAAATTAAATACATGCCCGAAATGCCTGTTCAATCGCCTTTAATCGAGCGCGTGCGCGCCTTTTTGCCTGCCGGCCTGCCGGTTTACCTGGTTGGCGGCGCGGTGCGCGACGCTGTGCTCGGACGCGAGACTCACGACCTCGACTTTACCCTCCCATTTGACGCGCTTAATTTTGCCCGCAGCCTGGCCCACAAACTGTCCGGCGCATTTTTCCCGCTGGATGAGCAAAACGATACTGCCCGCATCGTCCTCCAGAATCTCGATGGCTCGCGCGATATTCTCGACTTTGCCGGTTTCCGCGGAGATTCGCTCGAAGCCGACCTGCGCGGGCGCGATTTCACCATCAACGCCGTTGCTATGGACATTCACACCGGCCAAATTTCCGACCCGTTGGGCGGCCTCGGCGACCTCCGCGCCAAACGTATTCGCGCTTGCGCCGAGACCACTTTCACCGATGACCCGGCGCGCATCCTGCGTGCCGTTCGCCAGGCGGCTGCCTTGGGCTTTCACATTGACCCCGAAACTCGAAAGATGATGAAGGCCGCCGTTCCTCTGCTTATCAACATCAGCCCGGAACGCCAGCGCGATGAACTTTTCAAAATGCTTGATGGTCCCCAGCCTCACGCGTCTTTGCGCGCTCTCGAATTGCTTGGAGTCTTCCCAATTTTTCTGCCCGAACTACCTGCCCTGAAGGGCGTTCAGCAATCTGCCCCGCATGTTCACGATGTCTGGACGCATACTCTGGCCGTTTTGCGCCACTTAGAGGACCTCCTGGCGACTCTTGCGCCGCACTATGATGAAAGCAAAGGCAACGCAGACCTGTTCAACGGCCTGCTTGTCCTGCGCCTGGGGCGGTACCGCCAGCAAATCGGCGCACATCTTGGTTTCACGCTCAACGCCGACCGCTCAGCGCGCGCCCTGCTCTTTTTTGCCGCACTTTACCATGATGTCAACAAGCCTCAAACCCAAACGACCGAAGAAAATGGCCGCATCCGCTTTCTGGGTCACGAGCAACAGGGCGCGCTGACCGCCCTCCGGCGTGGCATGGCGCTTCACCTGAGCAATGACGAACTCGACCGTCTCAAACTTCTCGTCCGCCACCACATGCGCTTTCACTTCCATGTCAGCCGCAAGGCCGAAAGCGGCGCTGACCCCACTCGCAGGGCCATCTATCGCTTCTTCCGCGAGATGGGCGAAGCAGGCGTTTCACTCGTCCTGCTTGCTCTGGCCGATGTCCGTGCCACCTATGACCACGCGCTGACTCAAGAACATTGGATTACCAATTTGGACGTGGCGCGCGCCTTGCTCGAAGCCTATTACGAAAAATCCGAAGAAATTGTCAGACCAGCCCCCCTTCTCAACGGAAGCGACCTTATCAACGAGTTCAAAATAAAACCTGGCCCTGAAATTGGCAAACTGCTCGAAGCCATCCGCGAAACCCAGGCCGCCGGTCAAATTGCCACCCGTCAGGAAGCGCTGGCCTTTGCGCGCGGTTGGCTGGCGAAAGGACGCGAACCATGACCATCCCTCTTTCTTATCACCGCGTTGGACACGGCGCGCCGCTCGTTCTAGTGCATGGCTTCCCGCTCGACCGCGCCTTTTGGAATCCGATTCTCCCCTATCTGCGCGGCCATTTTGACTGCATCTTGCCTGATTTAAGGGGATTTGGGGACTCTCCGGCGGCTGAAGCCGGGTACAGTCTCGACGACATGGCCGCCGACTTGAGCGCGCTCCTCCTCGGACTTGGCCTCGCCTCAGCCTTTGTCGCCGGGCATTCGATGGGCGGGTACATCGCTCTGGCATTCGCCCGCCGCTTTGGGCATCAACTGCTTGGGCTGGGCCTGCTCGGCACCCAGGCCGCGCCTGATTCTCCAGAACGCCGTCAGACGCGCTACGAGACCATCGAGCAGATACGGCGCGAGGGAGTCGGCCCCGTCCTCGGCATGGCCGACAAACTGACTACCGACCCGCGCCATGCTCCCGACTTGCGGCAAATTATCCAGCGGCAAAATCCTATCGGAGTGATGGGCGCGCTTCAGGCCATGGCCGAGCGCCCCGATTCGCTCCCCACGCTCGCCGCGCTCACCGTGCCTGTCGTCCTTGCGCATGGCATGGAAGATGTCCTTGTGCCTGTCGAACGCGCTCGCGAGATGAAAGCCGCCCTGCCATCTGCCGTCCTGGTCGAACTGCCTGGCGTGGGACATTCCCCGCCTTACGAAGCCCCAGAACAAACTGCCGCCGCACTCAGAAATCTGCTCTGAAACAAAACCGCCTGTTACGCTGAATTAACAGGCGGTGGGGTATTGCAATTCAAGCGCCAACTCTACGGGTAGATTTCGTTCAAAACCGGCGCATAATTACAACGGCAACCCTGCGGATGCGAACAACCCTCGTGGGGCAGGGCTGGCACGGCATCTTTCTCGAATGTGCCGCGTAACTCGTAACATAACGGGCAGGCATCGTGAGCCACATTAATCCGAATGGATGTTACGCGCGGGTTCTCGCGGAACTTTTTGAGCGCAACGGCATTGACCGAAAGTTCTCCCAGGTTGGCACCGCAGTTCAGACAGCGTTTGGCCGTATCCGGCGATGATGCATTACAAAGTGAGCAGGTTTGCAAATCGGCCTCCTTCTAAAAAACAAATGACAGCCACCCGCAAGAGTGACTGTCGCTGATTGTACTGCGGGCCATTAAGCCTGCAAAGGTTTTTGATTAAGTGTGACAGAAGGTTCGGTGAGCGGGGTGAGCGGACTGGTGTGCCGCATCAAGATGTTCTTATTCTTTTCGACCAGATGACGCCGCGCCAGATTGTTGATGTGCGCGACCAATACCCCTCCCGGGGTTGGTTTGACCAGGTAATCATCGGCGCCTGCATCGAGTGCGCTGGAGATGACAATTGGGTCATCAATTGCGGAAAGAATTGCAATAGGGGTGCTTGTATGCGCGCGAATTGCTCTGCAGACCTCCCAGCCATCCTGTCCTGGCATCATTAAATCGAGCAAGATGATATCCGGGTTTTCACTTTTTACCATTTCGAGACTGCGTTCGCTTTCGTTGCAAGTAACGACTTCCAGGCCGTGACTGCGCAACAAAAGCCCAATTAATTCTGTCATCGCAGGGTCGTCGTCAATCATTAAAATTTTTATGCTCATGCGACATTATCCTTTAAAAAAATTATCCCAGATTTTACCAGCCCGCGACTTTGCATATGACTAACAATTAAGTCAGGGTTTATTGTGAGAGAAATCACAACTTTGGTTGCCTAAAACCATCCCTGACCAATCCATTTGTGGTAAACTTTGCCTGATATGCCTTAATCGGGCTTGTCGCTATCATACTTTCTCTATTCAGGAGGCCATACATGGCAAAAAAATGGGTATATCTTTTTGAAGAGGTTGCCGAAGCCGAGAAGCAGGCTGGAAACTGGGAAGGCGTGCGTGCCTTGCTCGGCGGTAAAGGCGCTGGTCTGGCAGATATGACTCGCGCAGGCGTTCCAGTTCCTCCCGGCTTTACTGTGACAACCGAGGCTTGCAATGAATTCCGCAAAACGGGCGGTTTCCCCGAAGGTCAGTGGGAGCAGCAACTCGAGGCGATGAAGGCCATCGAAAAGGCGACTGGCAAGAAATTTGGCGACCCGTCTAATCCGCTGCTGGTGTCGTGCCGCTCGGGCGCCAAATTTTCCATGCCGGGCATGATGAACACCATTCTCAACATTGGTCTCAATGACGAGGTGGTCGAAGGGCTGTCAAAACTGACCGGTAATCCGCGCTTTGCCTGGGATTCGTACCGCCGTCTGATTGAAATGTTCGGCACCACCGTCTTCAATGTCGAAGATGAAGTTTTTGAACACCCTATGGCCGAGTACAAAACCAAAAAGGGGTACAAACTCGACATCGAAATGACCGCCGAAGATTGGAAAGCTCTTGTATCTATCTTCAAAGAAGAGTACAAGAAACATATCGGCTCGGATTTTCCTCAGGACGTGTACAAACAGCTTGAACTGGCAACCAAAGCGGTGTTTGAGTCGTGGATGGGCAAAAAGGCCATTGACTACCGCCGCGCTACCGGCATTTCTGACGACCTCGGCACGGCTGTTAACATTGTGACGATGGTCTTCGGTAACATGGGCAATGACTCCGGCACGGGCGTGGCGTTTACCCGCAACCCCTCCACTGGCGAAAAGAAAATGATGGGCGAATATCTGCTCAACGCCCAGGGTGAAGACGTGGTGGCCGGTATTCGCAATGCTGACCCGATTGAGCATCTCGCTACCCAAATGCCCGAAGCCTACAACGAGTTTATGGAAATTACTGCTAAACTCGAAAAGCACTACAAGGACATGCAGGATGTCGAGTTCACCATTGAGCGCGGTAAATTGTGGATGCTCCAGACCCGCAACGGCAAGCGCACCGCCAAGAGCGCCATCAAGATTGCTGTTGATATGGCAAACGAAGGCCTGATTTCCAAAGAAGAAGCTGTCTTGCGCGTCACCACCGAAAACGTAGATACTTTGCTGCACCCGCAGTTCGATGACAAGGCCAAGAAAGAAGCCGAAAAAGCCGGCAAGTTCCTTGCCAAAGGCGTGAATGCCTCGCCTGGCGCGGCAGTGGGGCAGGCGTATTTCGATGCCGATACCGCCGAGAAAATGGCCAAGGAACACAAGCAAGATACGATTATGGTGCGTCCCTTCACCAAGCCGGATGATGTGCATGGCATGATTGCCTCCAAGGGCGTTCTCACCAGCGAAGGCGGCGCGACCTCCCATGCGGCAGTGGTTGCTCGACAGTTCGGTATTCCCTGCGTGGTAGGCGCTTCTTCCATCAAAATTGACATGGAAGCCCGCACCATGACTGTTGGCGAAACAACCGTCAAAGAAGGTGAATGGATTTCGGTGGATGGCACGACGGGTCAGGTTTTTGTTGGCAAAATCCCGATGACGGCTCCCTCCCTCGAAGAACAAACCGAACTGATGACTTTACTCAGCTGGGCCGATGAAATTTGCGCCCGACCTGATATTCGCACCATGCCTGATGGCAAGAAGGGACGGGGTCTCCAGGTCTGGACGAATGCCGACTATCCCAAGGATGCCCGCCGCGCCCGCTCTTATGGCGCTGTTGGTATTGGCCTGTGCCGCACTGAGCATATGTTCTTTGAGCCGGAACGTTTGCCTATCGTTCAGCGCATGATTCTTTCCAAGACCAGTGCCGAACGCGTGGCGGCCCTCAATGAACTGTTGCCCAGCCAGCGCTCTGATTTCGATGGCCTGTTCGAGGCAATGGACGGCTACCCGGTCATCATCCGCCTGATTGACCCGCCGCTGCATGAATTCATGCCCGATGAAGAAAAACTGCTCGAAGAAGTCATCACCATGCGTGTCAAAGGCGAGACGGATGGCCTGGCAGAAAAAGAATCCCTGCTGGCTGCCATCAAGAGTCTGCACGAATCCAACCCGATGATGGGGCTGCGTGGCGTGCGTCTTTCGATTGCCATGCCGGAAATCGTCGAAATGCAAGTGCGCGCCATCTTCGAGGCGGCCGCTGATTGCGCTCTGCGCGGCATTACCGTCAAGCCAGAAATCATGATTCCGCTGACCGGAACTGTGAAGGAACTGGAATGGATTCAGCCGCGTCTGGAGCGCATTGCCAAGACCGTTCTGGCTGAAAAGGGTGTGGCCAAGCTCGATTACAAATTTGGCACGATGATTGAAATTCCGCGCGCCGCTGTGACTGCTGGAGAGATTGCCAAACTGGCCGAATTCTTCTCCTTTGGCACCAACGACCTGACCCAGATGACCTTCGGCTACTCGCGCGATGATGCCGAGCGTAACTTCCTGGTCACTTACGTTGAGCAGGGTATCTTGCCCAAGAACCCCTTCCAGGAACTCGACCGCGATGGCGTTGGCCGTCTGATGCAATGGGCCATTAATGAAGGCCGCAAAACCCGCCCTGAATTGGAAGTGGGTATCTGCGGCGAACACGGCGGCGACCCCAACTCCATTGAGTGGTGCCACATTATCGGCAACAACTACGTTTCTTGCTCGCCCTTCCGCGTACCGATTGCCCGTCTGGCGGCGGCGCACTCTGCGCTCAAGTATAGCGGTAAGGCGATTGCTGAAGATAAGTAGATGAGCCTCCAACCAAAAAAGGGCGCGTTCGCGCCCTTTTTTGGTTGGAGGCAGGTATTGAAGCAGGCAGGTTTAATCTGTGCTCACTGTCTGGGCGGTCTCAGCGGCATCCTCTGGCAAAAATTTGAGACTGGCAAGGTAAGCAATCAGCATAATGGCCGCCCCGGTGATGAAGGGGTAGCTTAGGTTGATATCCAGGGCTGCTCCGGCCCACAGCGGCCCGACGATGCGCCCCAGGCTCATGAACGAATTGTTCAGTCCCATGGCTGCGCCTTGCCCAATATCGGCCTTCTTGGAAATCAGCGAGGCCACGCCTGGTCGCAGCATGGCATTGGTCAGTACGAAAAACCCGGCGGCGGATAGAACCATTGGCAGGGTTTCGGGCAGAATCATCAGCGCGAAGCCGAAAATGCTGGCAAACAGCGAACCTTTGACCACCCACGAATCGCCGAAGCGTTTTGAGAAGAAGCCTGTCAATGCACCCTGGGCAATGGCCGAGACCAGTCCGACGACGGTTAAGATGAGTCCGATGGTTTTTTCATCATAGCCGTAGCGTCGTTGCGCGTAGAATCCGTAAATGCCTTCGAAATTGGTCAGGGCAAAGTTGTGCAGGAAGGCCAGGATGAGCAGGAAGCCAATCGGCCCGGAGAGCGCACGGAGCATCTCGCCCACTCGGGGGCCTTGAATTCGTGCCGAAGCGGGCGTTCGCTGTTCGGCGGGGAGCGACTCTGGGAGGAAAATCCAGACCAGGAACAGGGCGACCAGCGACAGCCCGGCGGCGAAGTAGAACGGCGCCTGGAGCGACATCCCTGCCATCATCCCGCCAATGCCCGGCCCCAGCACCATCCCCACCCCGAAGGCAGCCCCGACGACGCCCATTCCCCCGCCGCGCTCCTTTTGAGAAGTCGAATCGCTGATGAAGGCCATTGCGGTTGGCAGCGTGGCTGAAGAGAGAATTCCACCCAGGGCGCGCGAGGCGGTCAGCATCCACAGTTGGGTTGAGAGCGCAAACAGGATGTGTGAAACAGCATTGCCAATCATGCCAATCATCAGAATGGGTTTGCGGCCATACCGGTCCGAAAACCCTCCCCATATGGGCGAAAAAATGAACTGCGCCACTGAAAAAGCCGACATGAGCGAACCCATGGCGATTCCGCTTCCGCCGTAGCGTTCGACATAGAAGGGCAGGATGGGGATGATGATGCCAAAGCCGAGCATCACCACTACCAGAGTAAACGAAAGGATTTGCAAGTTGCGATTTTTCATAAAGTCTCCAGCGCGTGGCCGATTATACGCCCGTTTGTTATAATTGCCTGAATTCAGACAAAAGGAGTATGGATATGAATTTCGCAATGTGGAAGAAAGCCCTGAATGTTATCCCCTCTGTGAGCAAGGAAGAGTGGGATGCGCTTGATTGGGTCTCCAGGTGGCTGATTTCGACCCGCGCTGCTGTGCTGGTCATGACCTTCATCTCCGCCGCCCTGGCGGGGTTGTTTGCCCTGCGTGATGGGGCCTTTGATTTCTTGCCCTGGCTGGCGCTGGCGCTGGGGTTGATGCTGGCGCACGCCACCAACAACCTGTTCAACGACTATACGGATTATGTTAAAGGCGTGGATAAGGACAACTATTTCCGCACCATGTATGGCCCGCAACCGGTTGCTAACGGCCTGCTCACCACGACCCAACTCCTGACTTATACCGCCGCCACTGGCGCGATTGCTGCCGCACTGGGCATTTATCTCGCTGCCATCAACGGCTGGGACCCGGTCATCTGGCTTCTACTTGGCCTGGGCGCGTTTTTCGTCCTGTTTTACACCTGGCCGCTTAAATACATTGCCCTGGGCGAGGTAGCCGTCCTGCTGGTCTGGGGGCCATTGATGATTGGTGGCGGCTACTACGTCCTGGCGCATCAGTGGGATTGGAACGTGGTCTGGGCCAGCATCCCGTATTATTTTGGCGTCACCACCGTCATCTTTGGCAAGCATATTGATAAAATCGTAGTCGATAAAGAAAAGGGCATTCATACCCTGCCGGTTTTGCTGGGTGAACGAAATTCGCGTATTGCTGTTGTTGGCATGATGGTTACTCCCTACCTGCTCGTGCTGGCGATGATTGCTCTCAAATATTTCACGCCGGTGATGCTGGTTGTTCTCTTTGCCTTTCCCACTCTCAAAGCAACTCTGCCTTTTTTCTTGAAACCACGCCCCGCCACCCGCCCCGATTGGTTCCCTGACGGACAGGGCGGTTGGCCGTTGTTTTTTGCGCCGCTGGCTTTTCGCAACAACCGCGCCTTTGGCGGCCTGTTCATGCTTGGCTTGCTGGTGGATGTCCTGATTCGCATCTACGCCCCGGCATTCTGGCGGTAAACCCCTTTTCCTCCTTTCGGGTGATGTGGATTTCACCCCAAAAAACTGGATAAAAGTGGTGAATTTCACAGGCCAGGCTGTATAATTCCGCCCGTTCAACGTAAAAGGAGAGTGTGATATGCCGGTCAACTTTGGAATGTGGCGCAAAGCCGCCTGGGAACTCATCAAACTGAATGACAAGCGAGAATGGGACGCGCTCGATGTCATCTCGAAGTGGCTGATTGCCACCCGCTCAGCGGTGACGGCAGTGACGATTTATTCCTCCATCATCGGCGGGCTGTTGGCCTGGCGCGATGGCTATTTTTCGTTCCTGCCCTGGCTGGTTGTGACACTCGGCCTATTCATTGCGCACGGAACCAACAATCTCCTCAACGACTATACCGATTATTCGCGGGGGGTTGATAAAGACAATTACTTCCGAACCCAATACGGCGCTCACCCCCTTGTGCAAGGCTTCTGGACGAAATCTCAGCAAATTCAGTGGTTTCTGGTCAGCGGCGCGATAGCCTTCCTATCAGGGGTATATGCGCTCTGGTACACCGCCTTCAACCCGCTCGTCATCGGGCTGTTTGCCTTTGGCGCGCTTGTTCTTCTCTTTTACACCTGGCCGATGAAATACTGGGCGCTCGGCGAACTCTCTATTTTTCTCATCTGGGGGCCCATTATGATTGCGGGCGTTTATCTCGTTCTCTCCGGTCAGTGGAATTGGCTGGTGGCGCTGGCGGGCATTCCCTTTGGGTTGAGCGTTGCCAGCATCAACATTGCCAAACACACCGATAAACTGGACGATGACAAGGCCAAAGGCGTTGGCACTTTTCCGGTACGCGCCGGGCAAACATTTGCGCGCTATACCACCATTGCCGCGATTGTGATTGCCTACACCGTGGTGATATATCTTGTTGTCACTGGCTACTTCTCCATCTTCATGCTGCTTATCTTATTCGCAGCAAAACGCGCTTTCTACGCCATTGCTGTTCTCTCCAAACCCCGTCCTGCCGGCCCTCCGGCTGGCTTTGAAGCCTTCTGGCCGACCTGGTTTTCGGGCTTTGCCTTCTACCACAACCGCATGTTTGGCGGCATGTTCATTTTAGGAGTTTTGCTGGATGTTGTCTTTCGTCAGTTCGCTCTGCCGCTTTCCATCAACTGGCTGGGAGTCGTTGCTCTTGCGATTGGCGCTTCCATTGCAACCGTTCGTTTCTTGCGAGAAAAACAGGGGAACAAGTAATCAATGAAATAGAGATGAAAACCGGAAAACCAGCAAACTGGATACTCTTCACTGATTACTGATTATTGAAACTTCCATCCACGCGGGCGGATTAGCGAGCGTGCCAGTCTGCAGCGTTCCATCCGGCCTCCAGGCAGCGAACTGGTTGTCTATCCAGATGACCAGACCCAGCGGCTCCTGGGGGCTGGTTGCTGTTAAAAAGACAGTTTTTTCGTCTATCACGAATTCCACGCGCTCCCCTCCCCACCGAATCCGATATTCATGCCATTGGGTGACATCTACCTCCAGGCGTTTTGCGTCCTCGCGGATTAATTTTGCCGCCAGATTTGCGCGTAGCCATCTTGAAATTGGCTTTGCCAGCAAGAGCGGGAGACCAAAAAGCCCCAATGCCAGCAAACCCGACGGAATGCGTGGCGCGGAAAACGTTTGCGCCAGCAATCCATTGCCAGGCAGGTTGTTTGTAAACGAAAGATAGTTCTCAGGCGAAGCGTAAAAGAACCAGGCGCAATTGGGCAAAACAGGCAAGCGGCGTCCCATTCCACCCAGGCCGAGCGCAAACGAAAACGGGTCATTCCAAAGGCCAAATCCCCATGTTCCAGGCAGAGAATGTTCACTGACACGGCAGCGCAGATTCAGCCCGGCTGGCTCCCGCCACAAGAAATGACTCCGCGCCAGAGATGAATAATCATCCACTTGGGCATAGCGGTAAGCCGCAGGACCTCCTTCCGGCAATTGGAATATCCAGCCTGTCTCGGTTTGAATGACATTTTTGTTGCGCGCCTTGAGCATAAATACATTGTACCTTGATGTGGTTTGAAAACCGGTCAAGGGATTGTAAATTACCTGTAAGGTCGTTTATAATGACTAAAACGCGTGAACAACTGATAGTTATTCAACTGTGGAAGCGATGACCTGCATCTCGAACATGGTCGCTTAGCCTTGTAAAGGCAAACGGATGCAGCGAGCGAATAGCGAAACCGGCCCATGCTGGTTTCGTTTTTATTTTCCAGCATCAACTTCATACGGCATTGCAAGGTGGAGGAGAACATGAAATGGTTTTCGATGGCCCTTGTTCGTGAATTCATGCTGGTTGTTATACTTTCCCTGCTGGTCTCCATGCTTGGCTCATTCTCTGCTCGGGCGGCGACTGCTGGCTACTCGGAGTATTTTATCCCAGGCAGTATTGACCAATTGTTCCGCATTTTACAGGACATCGATAACAGCCCAGAACTTGGCAATGCGTTTGGAATTGGCACATGCGCGACAGGAGTTGTCCCTGCTGGTGGGGTGGGTGGTTGTAATTATATGCACAACGTGGTTACGGTTTCGGTGACGAGCGATGGTACGACGATTTACTATGACCAATGGGAGAATGGTTATGGCACGGCCAATGCAGGGGATGAAGTCTATCTGGCGGACCAGGGCGAGGTGTTGGTCTTTGAATCGGGCAATATTCAGGTTCCACGCGCGGCGGGAAATACCTGCCTGAGTACGAACCCGAACGGCGCATCAACTGCCTGTTATGATGGCCGTGACCGAATATACGTTGCAGGCGGGGCGGTTGCAGTGGCTCAGGCTTTTTGGCCGGAAGCAACCGCGACGGTGTATGCGAACGCCTGGGAGGTTTACCCCGTCAAACCATATCAGACCAGTTATACAATTCCGGTTGGCGAAGATTTGTTCACCAATTTGGGGTATGCCGATTTTGAGAACGTCTATGTGATTGTGATGGCTGCCGTAGATGGGACGAATATCCAAATTAATGACCCTCTGACCCCCGGCGTGGATGTGAATGTCCTCTTAAATCGAGGCCAGGCATCTGAATTATTCCACATTGGCGATGGCACGACCGTCATCGCCACCAACCCGGTTCAGGTGCAATTTATGGTGGGGCAGTTCAATGCCGGTATTTCCTCCGATAGCCGCAGCTTTACGGCGGTTCCCGATGGGTTGTGGTCTAATGCCTACTATAGCCCGGTCCCTGGCGGCGGCGCGGCCTCTGATACGGATATTTACATCTACAACCCAACTGCCAGCACATTAAGTATTAATTATCAAGACAATGCCGGAAATGGCACGTTGAACGTCCCCGCTGGCGCAACCCGCAGTTATTTTGACCTGACAGGTCGCTATGTTCCCTTCAACTCAGCCGTTTATCTCGCTGCGGCAGATGGAACAACCCGCTTTTGGGCGATTGGCTCGTATGACACCGAAAACGCCGATTACAACTACGGTTTTACGCTGGTTCCCGCTAACCTGCTTGCCGCCGATTACTACGTTGGCTGGGCTCCGGGTTCAACGAATTTATCGGCCAATGGTTCACCCGTTTTCGTCACGCCAACCCAGGACAACACCACCCTTTTTGTGGATTATGGCCCAGCGGATGGACTGGTGGATGCCACCTTTGTGGTAAACCGCCTTCAGGTACTGAAATTCCGCGACCCCGACAACAACAATACCGGCATGCATGTCTGGGGCAGCGGGCCTTTTGCCATCACCTGGGGCGAAGATAGCGCGTTTGCTGCCGTTGGTAATCCCTTTATTGATGCCGGTTACACAATTTTGCCGCTTGACCCCACCTGGATGAATGTTGTCCTTTCGCTGGACAAAACGGTTACGCCGCCAGTCATCCCTGCTGAAATTGGACAGGTGGTCACATTCCGGCTGGTGGTTCAGAGCAGTCAGCCGCTCAACCCGGTCAATGTGTTCGATGACATGCCGAATGGCTGGGGATATGTTCCATTAAGCACCACGATTACCAGGCCGGGAGGGGTGGTCGTCACTGGAGCAGCGGCTGAACCGCTTATCGTCGGTCAGCGCCTGACCTGGAACGATGTTGCACCCGGTGGTTTGATTGCGGGGCAGCCGCTCACGATTGAATTCCAATCTATCACAACGGCTGTTCCCGATGCCGGATACATCATCAACGACGCCTCGGTTTCAGGCTCTTTGGGGACAGAAGTGTTTAATGCTACCGACACTGCCGCAGTCCAGATTTCTGAATTACGGCTGGAGAAAACATCGAACACAAATGGCGTTGTTTTACCTGGTGAAACGATTTCCTATACTCTTACCGTCACGAACAGCGGAGAAGCCCCTCAAACCAACCTGGTCATTACCGACCCTCTCCCCGCTGGGACAACCTACGTCTCTGGCAGCACCCAGGTCATTGCGCCCTCTCTGAACGGCACGGTGGGTGATGCTTTTAGTGCCATTGCTTTCGATGGAAATCAGGATAGCAATGGCGTGGCAGTCCCCAACTGGAGCGGTGATTGGAATGAAATTGGCGAGGCTGACGGCGCAGCCGCTGGCAACGTGCAGGTGCTGACCGACCTGGCAGATACCCGCCTGCGTATCCAGGGCGCGAACAATGGCATTCTCCGCGACGTGGACTTGCAGGGTTGTACTTCTGCCTATTTGAGTCTGACTTATCGTCGGGCTGTGGTCAATGCTCCCACCGATTTCGTCCGCCTGGAGATTGGAACAGGGGGTACCGTCACCGACACATTATTCGAGTTCGCCGGAGCAACCGTCGATGCCGTTTACCAGGTTTATACAACCAACATCACCAACTGGATTGACGCCCAGGCGAGAATTCAATTGCTTGCTTCTCCCACTCTTGACGCGGCAGAGAACATTTTCTTTGATGATGTGCGCATCGACTGTTACAATTCCACGGTTGCCCCCGGCGGCGCGCCGCCCAACCTGGTCACTGCGGCGGATGGCTACAACCTGCTCTCCGGCCAGCAAATGATTATCTCGTACCAGGTCCTGCTGAATGACCCCATGCCGCCCGACCAGACCGAAGTCGTTAATGTGGCCCAGGCCGCCAGCGACCAGCAGACCGAGCCTCTACAGGATTCCACTACGGACCGAATTGGCGGTCTTCTTGACCCACCCTTTGGCATTAAGGTCTTTGATGATGATGGGCTGCCCCTCTTGCAATGGACAATTGCCTGGATTAACGACGCCAACACCGTGCCAGTTTTGGCTGTTTCGAGCGACCCCATTCCCGAAGGGACAACCTTCTTCGCCAGCGGTGCGCCCAGCGGGTTTCCTGTCCCGGTTGGCGCTCCTGCCGGGTCAACCAACATCGGCGTAATCTGCCAGCCCGACCCCGCCTCCACCACGACCAGCACGAGCCAGTGTTATTACGAAGGCCCTACCGCGACTTTCCCGCGTGGCCGCATCATTTGGCAGGGCATCCTTGGCCCTGATTTTGGCATTCGGGATGTAAGCACAGCTCAAAACGAAATCTCAATTACTTTCCGGGTGGCGGTCGATTCTGCTGTGACGCGCGTCTTCAACCGCGCCACTATCGATATGGACCAGAACAATGACAGTGATTTCAATGACTCGGGCGAACAAGAAGTGGCCGACGCATCTTCCGAGTGGCGGACTTCTTCTGATTCCAGTGGCTTGCCCCGGCCAACACCCGCCCGTTCTCCCTCTTCGTTTTCCGCGCTCCTCATCCCGGTCACGGGGTTTGCTCCAGGCCGCGAGACAAAACTTCCCCTGCAGCCTGACCACCTTGCTTACTCAGCGCAGTCAGATTTGAGTTTGAACATCCCAGCGCTGAAAGTAAATCTGCCTATCGTTGGCGTTCCTTTTGTAGATGGCAGTTGGGATGTTACCTGGCTTGGGAATTCAGCGGGTTATCTGTATGGTACAGCCTTCCCTACCTGGGAAGGCAATAGTGTCATCACTGCCCATGTCTACGACTCGAATGGCTTGCCAGGGCCTTTCGCCAATCTGGGAACTCTTAAGTGGGGTGACAAAATTCAGGTGGAAGCCTACGGGCAGGTCTATACCTACGAAGTTCGTTCGACCTACATCGTTCGGCCCTGGGACCAGCGCCCTTTTGCCCACAAAAAAGAGGCCTGGTTAACGCTTATCACTTGCAGGGAGTATGATGCGCGTTCGGATACCTACCGGATGCGAACGATTGTTCAGGCGGTGTTGGTTTCGGTGTCGGCTAAAAAGTAATCTGTGAAAAATCAATGTCCCGAAGGTCTAAGGGGAACTTTCGGGACATTGCCTCGTGGTTGCTTTCTGCCTGATTCATTCGATGAGCAATCCCTTTCCACATCGGTTGTCCGCTTTACCGATTCACCAGGTACACTCCTGCAATGGTTGCTGCCCCACCAAGCATGGAGACAGCCGTGATTGTCTCTCCCAGCAGGAAAGTTGCCAATATCATTGTGACCAGCGGCTCAACATAGATGAATGCCCCCAACTGACTGGCCGGGATGGCCTGTAGGGCATCGTACCAGGCAATATAGGCCAATCCAGAACCAAAAACTCCTAAAATCAAGACGTTGTTCCAGCCGTTGAGCGTGAGCCCTGGAATTTCGCTCCACCCGGGGCCAAATCCGAACAGCCAGATGCTCGCGAACAGCCAGCCCAAGAGCATCACATAGAACATCATTCGCGCCGGGGGATGGCGCTGCAACCCCTGGCGCGAGAGAATTGAAAAAACCGCCCAGTTGAGCGCGCTTACCAAAATCAGGAAGTCGCCGGGGGTTCCAAAATCTCCTGTCGCCAGCGCAGACAGGTCGCCCCTGGTTACAATCAACAACACGCCCATCGCCGCCAGCCCAATGCCAAAAATCCGTAAAGCCGTCAGGCGCTCTTTCAAAAACAGCCAGCCCAACAGCGCAGTAAAGACCGGAATGGTTGCCACAATCCAGGCGGTTGTCGTTGCTGCGGCGGTTTGCAGGCCAGTGGCCTGCAGCCATTGATGAAATGTCACTCCAATCAGCCCCACCAACGCAAAATAACCCAATTCGGCACGCGTGGGCAACGCAAACTGATGACGCAGGGCCACTGTCGCGCCCAAAATTAACATGCCCATCCCAAATCTTAACCAAACCAGGGTGGCAGGCGAGACATCTTGTAAGGCCAACTTGGTGGCGATAAACGTCCCTCCCCAAATGGTGACCGAAAATAATGCCTCGATGTATGCAAGTCGATGAGTGTGTCGCATCATAAGACGGAATTAACTCCAGCCCACCTTTACAGGCCCTGTGGGGTTGACGTCACGGGGCTATCTGTTTACCTGATTGGTGTGATTTTTGCTGTTTTCTTGGTCGGCTGTTTACCTGGGGTGGAATGGGCAGGCGGTTTGCTCGTGTTTGGTTTTTTGAAACTGGTTGGAGTTGCCGCTGCCAGTTTTTGAGGGCGAGCCGGTTTCGTGGCTTTGGTTGTGGATGTTTTTTCGGCGTTCCCGGCTTTGCCGTTGGAGTCTGGTTTTACGGTGGCTTTCTTTGCGCCGCTTTCTGCTTTTTTACCTTTGGCAGGCTCTATCATCAATTCCATCTGTTCGTCTTTGGTTGTCTGATGGGAAATTTGTTTGTGCGTTTTTCCATCTGTTCCTGGGTGGGTTTTTTCGCCTGCGACCGCCACATATTTTTCCACCATCCAACCATTGCTTAACCCAATGACTGCGTCGCCAGGCTTCACATCCACCAGCACATCTCCGCGTATCGTGGCGCGTTTTTTAAGACCGGCTTCATCAAGACGAGCCTGTTTGGCAGCAGCTTTGCGCAAGTGCAGGGTGACGGTGTGATTGGGTTTCCCAATTGCCATCCCGGCCAGTGTGACGCCTGACGGCAGTTCCCAGGCAATGACGCCTTTGCCATAGCGACCCTGTACCGGAAACTCTTTGAGCGGTACACGCTTGGCTTTGCCGTCGGAACAGACCAGGAAAACATCCGTTTCATCTTCCGTTTTTCCGTTTCGTCCGTTGTCTGCTCCGTTGACCACCACTTCTGCTCCGATGACCTGGTCGCCAACCCCAAGTTTGATGCCGTTAACGCCTGCCGCCACCAGCCCCATGGGGCGAATGTCGTCTTCGCGGAAGCGAATGCCAAAGCCAAGGGCCGTTATTAGCAATAGTTCGCGCTGGCCATCGGTCAGCGCCACCCAGCCGAGAGCATCGCCCTCGTTGACCTTGCACAGGTAAAAAGTTTGCGCCGAGGGGCCGGGCAATTCGCTGACCAGCGACTTTTTTAACATTCCGCCGCGCGTGACGGTCAGAATGCAGGTCTCTTCCGGTAGTTTGGTGCGTTTGGCGGGCAGGGCAAAGGCTGTCGCCGGGCGGTCATCGGCTTTCAGGGCGCAGGCTTTGTGAAAGGGGACGCCATCGGCCAGTTTATCGGCCTCCGGCAGGGTGTGGACGGCCACTGCCGCAGCCAGTCCGCGCCCGGAGACGAGGTATAACGTGTCGGTGGAGCGGGCTTTGACGAGCAATTTCGGGGCATCGCTTCCGCCTGGGCGCGGGGGCTTTTCGTCTCTCGTTCTCGATAAAATCCCCTCCGCGTTCATCCCCACCCAAACGACCTGTTCGGGCAACAGTTGGGTGGAGGTCAGGACGTGTTTCTTTTCTTTGCCCGCTTTCAGGTTGACGATTTGGGTGCGGCGTTTGTCGCCATAAGCAGCCTTAACTTTGAGCAATTCTTCGGCGGCCAAAGCGCGCATTTTGGCAGGCGATTGGAGCAGGCTTTCGAGTTCCTTGATGAGTGCCAGAGTTTCTTTGTATTCGGTTTCGATTTTCTTACGTTCGAGAGCGGCCAGGCGGCGCAATTGCATTTCGAGGATGGCGTTGGCCTGAATTTCGGTCAGTTTATAGCGTTTCATCAGCCGCTCGCGGGCGGTTTCAACATCTGGCGACTTTTTAATGAGTTCGATGAGTTCGTCGAGGTTCTTAAGCGCGATAAGATACCCTTCCAGGATGTGCGCCCGCGCTTTGGCTTTTTCCAGGTCAAATTCGGCCCGACGCCTGATGACCGTTAAGCGGTGTTCAACATACACCCGCAGGGCCTGTTTGAGCGTCAACATCCGCGGCTCGCCATCGACCAGCGCCAGAAGGATGATGCTGAAGGTGGTACGCATTGGCGTTCGTTTGTAAAGTTCGGCCAATACTTTTTCCGGGTCCACATTCTTGGTCAGTTCGATGACGATGCGCATGCCCTGGCGGTCCGATTCGTCGCGCAGGTCGGCAAGACCCTCGATGACTTCCTCGCGCGCCAGTTCGGCGATGCGCTCGATGAGGCTGGATTTATTCACCTGATAGGGTAGTTCGGTGACGATGATGCGGCTTTTGCCCCGCTCCATTTCCTCGTAATGAGCGCGTGCCTGAAGGGTGATTTTTCCCTTGCCGGAGCCGTAGGCCGCCTCGAGGCCCTCCTCGCCTGCTTCTTGCAGGATGACGCCGCCGGTGGGAAAATCGGGCCCCTGAATGAACTGCATCAGGTGGCTGAGGTCAATATCATCGAGTTGTTCCCAGTGCTGGAGCATGTAAACGAGCGCATCTACCACTTCGCCCAGGTTATGCGGTGGAATGCTGGTTGCCATGCCAACGGCAATGCCGGTTGCTCCGTTGACCAGCAGGTTGGGGATGGCGGCTGGCAGGACAAGCGGCTCGGTGAGTGTGTCATCAAAATTGGGGCCAAAGTTAACGGTGTTCTTGTTCAGGTCGGCCAGCATGTCCAGCGCGGCGGCGGTGAGGCGGGCTTCGGTGTAGCGCATGGCGGCAGGGGGGTCGCCGTCTATGGAACCAAAGTTGCCCTGGCCGTCCACCAACAGCGTGCGCAGCGAGAAATCCTGCGCCATACGCGCCATCGCTTCGTACACGGCGGCGTCACCGTGCGGGTGATATTTACCCAACACTTCGCCGACGATACGGGCTGATTTTTTGTAGGCGCTGTCGGCGCGCAGCCCCATGTCGTACATGGCATATAAAATCCGCCGGTGGACAGGCTTTAGCCCATCGCGCGCATCGGGCAGGGCGCGTGCGACGATGGTGGACATGGCGTAGTCGAGATACGCCTGCTGCATTTCGTGGTCAATGTCGATTTTACGGACGAGGCCGAGTTCCATAAACGTCTCTTTTATTTTGCAAATTTGTTCTATCTTAAAGGGAAAGACTCAATGCGTCAAGCCCGCTTAAAAAATAATTTCCTCTCTCATCTTGCCTTTCAGAGGAAGATAAGAGAGGAAAACTGCAGTTGGCGGCGCTTATTTGTTCCTGAACTCCAGTGTTTTGGTGATGCATGTGCCTTTTAGCCCTTGCTCGGTGCAAAGCATGAAGATGGCCGACTGTTTGTTGGGGCGCGGGTCCCACTTGTAATAGGCGCTTTGCAGGTAGCCAGAGCCGCCAGGCTGCAGCGGGGCAATATTTTTGGCAATAATGCAGCCTTCGTATAAATCAAACGCGAGCAGAGAGTGTTCGACCGATTGGTTTTTTCTCAGGTCGGTTACTTTAACATACGCTGAACGGAATTGGATGCTGCCTGTGTTAACGACTTTGAAGTGCGCGGCATAAAAATCCTTGCACGTGTCGAATTTCCAAAACTCGACTGTGAAGTTGGGCGCAGTGGTTGGCGTGGCAGGAGGGGTGATTTTTGGCAGCGTGGAAACGTCGCCGCTGATTTTTATGTTATTCTCTAATATGTAACACTGTTCTTCGGGTTTATCTGGGTTTTGGACAAAGACAAAACCGCCTCCCAGGTCACGTGCAATGATGTTCAGGATTTTGCCGGGCTGATATGTGGCAACCAGTTCGTAGGCGCCTGCCGGGCCAATGCGGCAGTTCGATTCACGTGCCACTTCTGCAACTGGCAAGGCCTCTGTTGGAGTGGTGGATGGTTCGAGAGTGGGTGTCTCGGTAGCGGTTGGCGCCGGGGTGTTCGTTTCGGTGGGTGGCAGGGGCGTATTGGTGGGAGGAAGTGGTGTCGAAGTCGCTGTTTCTATGGCGTTCAAGGTTGGCGTTGTCATGTCCTGAACTGGCGCATTGTTGGGCAAATTGCAGCCTTGCGCAAGCAAGACGAAAATAGTTAACAAGCCAAAAATGCGAAGTGATGTCATTTTCATGCATTCTCCTGAAACTTGGTTCTCTATAACAATACCGAAAAAACGATTACTTTTCAAGGCTCCTGTCTCTGGTCAATTTTAATCTAATGGACGTAAAAATAGCGGCTCTCTGACGAGCCGCTGTTACGTTTCGCCCGTAATTCTCGTTTGGGTTTACCGAGCAAGAATTACGGGCGAAAAATGAGCGTTGATTAATCGCCTTCTGCAGGCAGTTCAGCCATCTGGGTAGAACTGGCGCCTAACGCTTTTTCTAACTCGGTAAACCGCCCATGTTTGAAGCCGGTACCTGCTGGGATGAGTTTACCGATGATGACGTTCTCTTTAAGACCGTAGAGCGGGTCTGTAGTAGAGGCAATGGCTGCGCCAGCCAGCACTTTGATGGTGTGCTGGAAGGACGAAGCAGAGAGGAAGGAGTCTGTGGAAAGCGAAGCCTTCGTTACGCCGAGCAAGATTTCACTAAAGCGGGCTGGCTGCTTGCCTTCAGCCAGTAACTGCTCGTTGATGCGTTTCATTTCCAGCCGGTCAACCGTGTCTCCAGGCAAGAACCGCGTATCGCCGGGGCGCGTAACCTGCACTTTGCTCAGCATTTTGCGAATGATGACTTCAAAGTGTTTGTCGTGGATGTTCTGACCTTGTGAGCGATACACTTTTTGGATTTCGCTCATCAGGTACATCTGGCAGGCATCTCGCCCTTGCAGTTTCAGGATTTGATGTGGGTTGAGCGAGCCTTCGGTAATGGGCTGACCAGCCTTGACGTGTTCGCCATCCTTGACCAGCATCCGCAATGTGGTTGGGATTTCGTGTTCGACTTCTTCGCGTTGTTCGTAAGAGACAATGACCCGGCGGCCTTCAATGCGCACTCGTCCCGCGTGTTGGGCTGTGATGGTGGCATCGCCCAGGCTGGCCAGGATTTCTCCGGCTTTGGCTTCTCCTTCATCCTTGACTTCGATTTTCCACTCTTCCGGAATGTCGTAGGCGTCGGAGACCATTTCAGCGTGCTCAATTTTGACCAGGCGCAGGTCGGTATATTTATCTGACTGAACAATTCGTATCACGCCGTCAATTTCAGAAACAACCGCCTCGCCTTTGGGTGTTTTGCGAGCTTCGAACAACTCTTCTACGCGCGGAAGACCGGTGGTGATGTCACCGCCAGCCGCCACGCCGCCGGTGTGGAAGGTGCGCAGGGTCAATTGCGTGCCAGGTTCGCCAATTGATTGAGCCGCTACGATGCCCACTGCCGCGCCCATTTCCACCATACTGCCACGACCCAGGTCTACGCCATAGCATTTGGCGCAAATGCCGTGAGTCAACTGGCAGGTCATGGCCGAACGCACTTTGATGTCAGTTATCCCAGCAGCGGTGATGCGGCGGGCATGGTCATGCGTAATAATTTCATCACGGTCAACCAGAACTTCACCGGTAGATGGGTCGATAACGGGTTCGGCAGCCAAACGTCCATATAAGCGGCTCGATAGGCTTTGCCCGGCAACATCGTCCGATTTGCGAATCCAGATGCCTTCTTTGGTGCCGCAGTCGATTTCGTTGATAATGATGTCTTGGGCAATGTCCACCAGGCGTCGGGTCAGGTAACCGGCATCTGCGGTACGCAGGGCGGTATCGGCCAGGCCTTTGCGCGCGCCGTGCGTGGAGATGAAGTATTCCAGCGCAGTTAACCCTTCGCGGAAGTTAGACCGGATGGGGAGCGGGATGATGCGTCCGGAGGGGTCAGCCATTAGGCCGCGCATGCCCGCCAATTGAGAAATTGGCCCAAAGCCGCCTTTGGTGGCGCCAGAATTTGCCATCGTAGAGAGATTGCCGCTTGGGTCCATGTTGCTTTTGACGGCTTTAGCAACATCGACCGTGGTTTTCTGCCAGATTTGAATGATGCGTTCGTTTTGTTCCTGTTCGGTCAGCAGACCACGGCGGAAATCACGCTGGACCACTTCCACTTCTTTGAGCGCGCCGGCGATAATCTCTTCTTTTGCCGGGGGGACGGCAATATCTGAAACTGCCAGGGTGATACCAGAGCGCATGGCGTATTGAAAGCCAATCTGCTTGACGGCGTCTGCGACGGTAGTGGTCACTTCTTGTCCGCAAATTTCATAGACATCGGCAATCAGGTCTTTCACGCCGCCTTTTTCAAGCACTTCGTTGACAAACTGTACCTCGGGTGGTAAGACGCGGTTGAACAGTACCCGTCCGACGGTGGTTTCAATTAACCGGGTTTGGGGTTCGGCCATGCGGCTGCCGTTTTCGTCGTACCAGGTTTCCGCGCGGACTTTGATATCGGTATGAACCTCGACCTGTCCCAATTGATATGCTAAGTCCACTTCATCCAGGTCTGCAAACAGGCGGCCATCCCCTTTGTGCGGATGCTGGTCGAGCATGGTCAGATAATAGACACCCAATACCATGTCTTTCGATGGCGAGATAATCGGTTCGCCATCGGCAGGTTTGAGCAGGTTTTTGGAGGCCAGCATTAGTTTGCGCGCTTCTTGCACCGCTTTTTGTGAGAGCGGCACATGGACGGCCATCTGGTCGCCGTCGAAGTCGGCGTTGAACGCGGTGGTGACGAGAGGGTGTAACTGAATGGCCGAACCTTCGATGAGAATCGGCTCGAAGGCCTGGATGCCGAGGCGGTGCAGGGTGGGCGCGCGGTTGAGCATGACCGGGCGTTCTTTAATGACTTCTTCCAGAACTTCCCACACTTCTGGGCGGTTGCGTTCGATGAGACGACGCGCGCCTTTGACATTGGCGGCGTAATTGTGAAGAACCAGACGGGCAATTACGAAGGGGCGGTAAAGTTCGAGCGCCATCGTTTTTGGCAGGCCGCACTGGTAAAGCTTCAACTGGGGGCCAACGACAATGACCGAGCGTCCCGAATAATCTACGCGCTTGCCAAGCAGGTTGCGGCGGAAACGGCCCTTTTTGCCTTTGAGCATGTCGCTTAACGATTTGAGTTCGCGGCGCCCGCGGCGGCTCAGGGCTTTGCCGCGCTGCGAGTTGTCAATCAGGCTGTCGACCGCCTCCTGTAGCATGCGCTTCTCGTTGCGAACAATCACATCCGGCGCGCCCAGCTCGAGCAGTCGCTTAAGGCGGTTGTTGCGGTTGATGACGCGGCGATACAGGTCGTTCAGGTCGGAAGTGGCGAATCGCCCGCCGTCTAACTGTACCATTGGGCGCAGGTCGGGCGGGATGACCGGCAGGATGGTCAGAATCATCCATTCAGGGCGGTTTCCGGAGCGGCGGAAGGCCTCCACCACCTTCAGGCGCGTAGTGGCTTTCTTGCGCTTCTGCTTGCTCTTGGTGGTGCGAACTTCCTTCCACAGTTCTTCGGAGAGTTTATCCAGGTCGAGGCGGCTCAAAATATCGTGGAAGGCTTCGGCGCCCATGTCGGCGCGGAAGACCTGGCCCCAGCGCGATTTCAATTCACGGTAGCGGCTTTCGCTCAGGAAGGTGAAGGGGCGCAACTCCAGTAACTCATCGCGCACATGCGATGACTGGTCCTTGTTGGAGGAGGCCTGGTCTTCCAACTGGTTGCGCAGGTTTTCCATCTGTTCGGCGGCTTCGGCACGCGTGCGTTCAATTTCCAGCTTGATGTGTTCGAGTTCGCGGGCTTTCTGGTCTTTGAGCTCGTTTTCAATTGATTCGAGTTGTTCGCGCACGTTTTTCTGGATTTTGGAGATGTGCGATGCTGCGATGACCTCGCCAGCTTTAACAATCACTTCGCCAGTGGCGTTGAACACGATGGCTTTGGCCGCTGTACTACCGTTCTGTTCCTGAAGTTGCGATTCCAGTCTCTGGCCTTCCTGGATGACTGGTTCCAGGCGGGAGGCAATCTGTTCGTCATACGACCGCTCGATGTCCAACTTGCGCTGGTTGAGTTCGGCAACAACCTGGTCTCGCCGGGTCTTGACTTCCGCGATTTTGGTATTGATGGCTGTTGCTTGCTCGCGTTCGGAGACGGAAATTTCATCTTCCAGTCGCCTGAGCGCTTTCTGGCGGGCGTCTTCATCTACATATGTGATGATATATTGCGCAAAATAAAGCACCCGGTCGAGATTGCGGCGCGAAATATCCAGCAAAAGTCCCAGGTAGGATGGGATGCGGCGGGTATACCAGATGTGCGCTACGGGGGTGGCCAGCGTAATATGCCCCATCCGTTCGCGGCGCACGGCAGCGCGGGTAACTTCCACCCCGCATTTGTCACAGGTAATCCCTTTGTAGCGAGGATTTTTGTATTTGCCGCAATAACACTGCCAGTCGCGGGTTGGGCCAAAAATTGCTTCACAAAAAAGGCCATCTTTTTCGGGTCGCAGGCGACGGTAGTTAATGGTTTCCGGCTTGAGGACCTCGCCATAGGACCACGAGCGAATGGTTTCAGGCGAAGCCAGGCTGATGCGGAGAGCGGTCAGGCCTTTGGTTTCCACGGAGTCCTCCTAAAATAAAAATCCGGTTTTCTGCCCCGATGTCCGTTCCCAGGCTGCTCCCAGGACAAAGAAAGGCAAGCGCGAGAGACTTCTTGCGTCTCAAGCGCTCGCATACAGGGCTGAAGTTTTAACAATTGGACATCAATCAGAAGATTATACCGCATGCCCGATTTAGATGCAAGGACTTTTTCTGAAATTTCACCATGAACTTGCCCAACACTGGTTTGTTCTGCGGGTCTTCTGAACGCCTATCTGAGCACGCTTTCGCGCCGCTTTACCAGCGGTTACTCGTACCTGCATCCTCCGTTATTGTCGCAGATGGGTTCAGGCAGTGGACAGTTCAGTGGCGTTTCAGGCTGCCGCAGGTGCATAACGCCTGTTTCTGGCAAGTAAACTCCCCATGCGTTTATAAATTCATCTTCCTGGCAACCCAGGATGATAACATCGGATGCGTTTGGCAAAGGAAACCATTCATCTCCGGTCACCAGGACAACCGGTTGATGCCCATGGACGCCAAGCGCTACAAAGGTCATCCGTGAGTAAGGTCGAGATTCCAATAAATGACCAGGGATTAAAGGATTAATGCCGCGCCAGATGTAGCGCGGGTAGAGCGCGCGGCCTTCAACCATCCTGGCTGGTTTTTGCGCCAGGAAGGCCTGCAACTTTGCCGGGTCTATGCTCAATTGGTCGAGGACATGCTGTTCGATTTTTGTCGCAATCTGGATTTCGTCCAGGCGTTCGTAACGCGGCGGGTGTATAGAACTGGTCAGTGGAATGGCACTGCCAATCCCGCTCAGCAGCGCCAGGACAATCAATCCTTGCCAGAGCGGCTTCCCGCTTCTGACTGGTTCGTCCATTATCTTAAAAGAAGGCGAAACCTCGCTTCCGAAACAGGCCGCCGCAATCTCGAATAAGGCTGCCAGCCCAAGTATGTAGTACAGAATCATGACCCAATCAGCAGGAACCAGGTAGCGCCCTCCTGAAGTCCGTACCAGGCTGTTGATGAAAAAGTAAGCCAGCATGCCAAAAAGCGGGAAGAGGCCGATGAGGCGGGCGCGTTTCCAGGCCAACCCAATCCCCAAAGCGATGAGAATCAGGTTGACCAGCAAAAGGATTTGGGCCGAGGGGCTTAATGCGCCGTCCCAATAGGCCATCCAAAATGTCTCCGTCTTTTGCACGATGCTTATCAGTTCGAGATTGCGCAGAGTGGTCGGTAACGCCAGCGCGGAAAGGGCTAGGTTGTTCAGAAAATGGTCAAGCGCAAATTCTGTCAGCGGCTTTGAAGGTAGAGACGGGAAACCGCCATAAATCTCCAGGCTGGCTATTTGGCGCGGCGCCAGCGTACCGTTTGGCGGGGGAAGCGTCCAATCAAATCGTTCGTTGATGATGGCCTGCACCCGCCACAGGTACATGCTTATCAACGACGTCCCGCTACCGTTAAACTGAAGCCAGGGCATGGTCACTGCCAGGTAGGCAAGAAGCATGAAGCCCGTCACAGCGGCTGCAATGCGTTTTCTGCGAAAATACAGTGCGATCGCCAGAAGGATGCCCACAGGCAATAGAAACAGAAGATGCGGACGCACGAATCCCCCCAGGCCAATGCAGCCACTCAGCCAACCGGCCAACTGCCAGCGGTTCTGCGGCTGCTGGGCCCAGCGAATCGCCAGCAGCAAGATGAGCGCCAGACCAATTGCGGCGGGAAACTCCGTCAATAGCATTTTCTGGGTCGAATTTTCGAGAACGCCGCCCGTTTCCAGCCCATTCCAGCCGCGTAGCGTCAGGAGAACCGCCAGTCCAACGCCCGTTCCCCGGCTGTGCAGGTTTTTGCCTAGCAGATATGCCAGCGCCGGAAAGACTCCATACAAGAAGGCTTGCAGGTTGAGCAGGCGCGTAAAATCCTGGCCTGCCAGCAGGTGCAGGTAGAACAGAAATGCCGAATACAGCGGGCGCTCGAAATAGACCCGCATCTGCCCGCTATTGAAAAGCCCCTGCCCAATCAGCGCGTATTGGCTGGCAATATCGTAATTGGTCCCGTCGGCTGAAGGATAGACTTCAAAATTGGGCGGATAAGGCGGTGAAACCATGAAGTTGGATTGGATGGGAGCCTGCGACCACAGAAATCCTGCCGCCCCCCACAGGATGACAAACGCCACGACATCCACCGGAAGGCGCCCCACTGAAACCTTTGTTCCGGGGCGCAGGAACTTTTTCTCGCCCCAGGCGGCGCTCCCCCCGCTGAGAATTGCCGTTAAGACCTGCCAGGCCAACACCGGAACGCCCGCTCCGTACCAGTAATCTTCCTCTTGCGGGGACATTCCCACAATCCGATGCGAGGCCAGCCAGGCGATTAGCCCGATGACCAGGAGCGTCATTGCGCTCACAAGGAAGATTGCATGGTTTTGCTGCAAATACTCTTGCGCTCTTCCCTTGTTTACTTTGTGGTGGCTGGCAAACAGGAACAGCGCGAATGTTCCGCTGGCAAAGGCCAGCCATCCGGCCAGGGGAATGAAGCGCAAGGCGTAGTAGTAATAACTCTTGAAATAGTCTGGCGGGGTCCAGGCCAGCAGCCAGCAGGCAATTGCCAGGCCTGCCAGCAAGCCGATACTCCAGGCTGGGGGGGGGAGCAGGGGTTCGACAGAGAGTTTGCCGCGCAGGATGAGCAGGCTGAGAGCGAGAAACCCAAAAGTCCCCACCAGGGTTAGCCCAACCAGCACAAGACTTTGCGCCGAGAGTCCCATCAGCAGGGGGCGCTCGCTTCCGCCTGATATGCGGAAGATGACCAGGCTGACATAACCCAGCCCGAGGGCATCGAGCAGGAGGAGAGTTCCAGGCCAGAAGCGTGAAGCAGTGATTTTCATTATTGCTTAATGGTCCAGGCGTATTTCGGGGTACTGCGTCGAAAGCGAATCGAGCAGAGAATCTGGTTTTCCTTTCAAGGCCAGGTCGAAGAAGGCCAGGGTGGTATCCATCAGAATTTTTTGAACCTGCGCGCCAGGAATGGGGCCTTTCAGACCCAGTTGGGGCGCCAGCGGGGAAAGAGCGGGCAGGTCGGTGAAGTCGTAATGGTCGGCGCCGAGGATGGTAATGACGCGATTGGAGGCCGGGACGCGGCGGTAGTAACCCTCAAATAGTTCGATGTTACGCGCAAAGGGCCACAACTCGCTAAACAGGTACAAAAACGGTTGCGGTGTGCCGTTTTGCAACACATCCAGGCTGACGGGGCGCATGAAGGCGTCATAAGTCAGTCCGGCTTTACAGCGTTGGTCTGTGCCGCAGAATTGGATGGCTGCCCCACCGCCGGTGGAATGGCCCAAAACGCCAACTTTGTCCATATTGAGCAGGTTGTTCAGCGGCTCTTGGGGGTGGATGTTGATGCTTTCGAGCGTATCTAGCGCATAGCCAATATCAGCAGACCACTGGTGAACCAGTTTTCGCGCAATGGTTTCGTATTCCTGCTGGGTCAGGCCGTTGGTGGGCGGCAGGGCGGCGGGGTTGTTGCGGGCTACGCTTCCATCGGGGAAGACGACCATTCGCGCGCCGTAAGGCAGGTCGAGTGAGGCGACGATATAGCCTTGCGAGGCCAGTTCTTGCAGAACAAAGGTGGCCTGCTGCCGGAAGCCGTTCCAGCCGTGGACGAAAACCAGCACCGGATAAGGGCCGCTCTCGCGGGCGGGTGGCAGGTTTTCGTAAGCGGCTGATTTGGCGTAAGCGAGATGGTTAAGGAAAAAGCGCGGCAGGCCGATGTATTCGGCAATTTCGGGAGCCACAATCTGCGCATCAGGCATCCAGGCAGCGGGTTTGGCTTCGGGCGGCGCAGGCTGCGCCGGGTACCAGACTTGCATCATCAGGCGGCGCGGTTCGTCTTTCTCGGAGTAGATTTCCCGGCGGGATTCATCGACCAGCAGGCGGGTGAATGTTCCTACAAAATAGGGGCCGCGCGGGGCGGGCAGGGTGGGAACCGGCAGGAGTGCGGGCAGCGCCGTCGAAATGGCCAGCAGGCCGAGTGCCGCGATGAGTCCCAACAGCCGCCTTCCCGTTGGGCGGACGAGGGTCTCCCCCTCGCCGCGCGCCCGCAAAAAAGCGGGGAGAGTCCAGAAAAATATAATGACCGTGAAGGTGTAGAGCGAAAACATCTGCCAGCGCATGCCCTCTACGCGGTGGTGGGTTATCATGACCACGAGGGTGAAGGTGGGCAGGAGGCCAAGCGCGGGCGGGCGGCGGCGGCTGATGAGCGGCCAGCACAGGTAGAGCGCGAGCAGGAGCGGAAGGGCAATTTCAAGCGGGCGCATTATTTTCCTTGAACATGGGAGAGAGCGGCTTTGCCTAAAACGAAAAGCCCCAGTAAGATTTCCAGACCGCCGATGATGCCGAAGACCACTGTGAGCGTATTGTCTTCGTCTTTGAGTCTGGCTTTGCCGGGTTTGTCCGGTGGGTAAAGGACGGTCACTTTTTGGCCGGGTTCATAGGCCGCCGGGCGGGAATAGACGTTTCTGGTGAAGGTGTATTCACGCACGCCTTCGGATGTAAAGCGCACGACTCAGGTACGCTACAATTCCAGCAAACGGCAGGCCATTGACGAGTAGAAGAATTGCCAGCAGAAGAGAAGAAGAGAATCTATTTTGCATGGCAAGGCAGGTTAAAGTCTGGTTAGCCGTTTGCGCTGGGCGCAATGGTTAGTTTTGCCCGTCCCTCGCGGTAGGCGTGAGCAAACAGGACATATTGAATGATCGTCATATACATTGAAATTGCCGGTAAGAGCAAGGGCAAAAGGCAAAGCAGAATGATGGTCATCATCATAATTTGAATGGTTAGCGCGAGCAACATACTGATTCCATAAAAAATCAGGAAGGCAACTACGAAGCCGCCCAGATTTTTTCGGAAGATGGGCCACCACTCGCCGATGCGGAAGCCTGCGCTGAAGTCTCGCGTGGCGGCCACATGCGCTTCGGGGGCCGGGAGGAGGATGGCGAAGACCAGACTGAAGGGAATGAAGCAGGCAAAGAAGAGGGGGAAGGCAACCAGCCATGCCAGAAACAGTCCTTCTTCTTCCAGCAGGGCGGCCAGCATGGGCAGGCTCCACAATGCCAGCATGAGCGGCAAAATGAACAACAAGAAGGGCAGACTATACACGAACCGTATGCCAAACAGCTTCAAACCATCTGTCAGAAGGCCTTCCCAGTCGTCCCAGGCAATCATGCGTGGTTTTTCTCCATCGAGAACCTGGCGCATGATGCGAAGAGTGTAGCCCATGATGAGCAGATAGGGGACGATGGGAAGGATGAAACTTGCCAGAATGAGCAGCGCGCCAATCAGAAAATTCTTGCGGGCTTCGTCATCTGCAACCGGAAAGAGGAAAATATGGTTCAGGTTGAATCCGAAAAGCATGATGTTCTCCTGGAGGGGTTAAAGTCAAACGCGGATGCCTTATTGTATCCGCGTTTTGATTGGTTTTTCTGGATGAGTTTTCCCGGATGATTGGAAGCACCTGGTTTTTCTTGCGAGATTGGCAAAGAGCGGTTTATTTCGTAAACTTGTCGCTGGCCTCATCCAGTGCTTTTATCTGCTCGGCTGTCAGCCGCCATCCAGCGGCCCCGGCATTCATCTCGGCCTGGCGGGCGTTTTTTGCGCCGGGGATGGGCAACGCGCCCTTGCAGATGACCCAGTTGAGGGCAATTTGGGTCGGTGATTTTCCGCCATAATCTTGCCCAATTTCGGTCATCAGTCGAAGCAGCGGTTGGATTTCTTTCAAGATGGATGCGTAACGGCTGCCGCGCATACCGGCTGGGGGATTTTCGGCGGAATATTTCCCGGTGAGTAATCCCATGGCGAGCGGAGAGTAGGCAATCAGCCGCACGCCGAGTTCCTGACAGCGGGCCAGCAGTCCGTTTTTTTCCACCCGGCGGTTGAGCAGGTGAAATTCTACCTGGTTGGAGGCGAGCGGAATACCGTGCCGCGCCAGGGTGGTGATGGCGCGCTGCATCTGGTTTTTGTCGTAGTTGGAGACTCCCACGGCGCGGGTCAGTCCAAGGCGATGCGCTGCAACCAGGCCCTCAACATATTGTTCGATGGGAACGATGGGGCTGGGCCAGTGAATCTGATAAAGGTCCACCCGCTCCAGTTCCAGACGTTCCAGGCTCTGCCGTAGCGCGCGCGTAACCGAAGCGCGCCGAATGCGCCAGGGCATGGGGAAGAATTTGGTTGCTACGATGACCGGTTGGTCGGTTTTCTTCAGAAATTGCCCAAGCAGCCGCTCCGAACGGCCATTGCCATAGACTTCAGCCGTATCAACCAGTCTGATGCCATTTTCGATGGACGTAAGAAAGCCTGCTTCTACATCCGCATCGGCATAGCCTTTGCCATAGCCCCATACCAGTCTGTCTCCCCAGGCCCAGGCGCCCAGACCAATTTCAACTTCATGCAAAAAGCGGACTGATTCGGGGATGTCTGTCATGCGGTCTTCTCCTTTTGTTCCAGTGAATTTTATCACCCGATAGGACTTTCGGGGGATAAATTGGTTTGGTGAGGTTTCCGTTTCCCATGAAACCCCAAAACCCGTGTAAAATCAACCCTACATCTTGAATATTGGAACTGAGTGGCCGCGAACCCCAGCCCCCACCCGCCCTGCCATCAGGATGGATGGGAAAGGGGCGGGGTTGGCGCTCCCTGAGTTCCAGGGAGATTCTCCTTGTTGGAATTTAACGAACCCATGACCGAGCGGGCTGGGTCTGAGACCCCCGCTCAATTGGCGCAGCGGCTCAACCTGCCGTTCGATGACTTGCGCCTGCTGACCCGCGCCCTGACGCATCGCTCCTATGTCAACGAACACCCGGATGTTCCCGCTGACAATGAGCGGTTGGAATTTCTGGGCGATGCCGTGCTGGATTTCCTGGTTGGCGCCTGGGTGTACAACAACTATCCTGAAATGCCCGAGGGCGAATTGACGCGCATGCGTTCGGCGCTGGTGCGTACCGAGTCGCTGGCCGATTTTGCCCGCCAGTTGAACCTGGGCAATGCCATGCGTTTGGGGCGCGGCGAACTGCATGGCGGTGGACGTGACCGCGATGCGCTCCTGTGCGCCACCTTTGAAGCGATTGTTGGAGCGCTGTATCAGCACAAAGGTCTGGAAGCTGCCCGCCAGTTCGTCATGCCGCTGCTCGAACCCGCCGCCGAGCGGATTTTCGTCCAAATGCACACCATTGACCCGAAATCGCGCCTGCAGGAGTGGTCGCAGGCCCATAAACTTGGCACGCCCCAATATCTTACCCGCGATTCGACCGGCCCCGACCACGCCCGCACCTTCGAGGTCGAAGTTCATATTGGCGGGAAATGCATGGGGCGCGGTTCCGGCCCTTCAAAACATGCTGCCCAACAGGCTGCCGCGCAAAATGCGCTGGAGTGGATTGAAATGCAAAATGATGAATAAAAGCCATTCAGCCCCTGTCCATCATTCTGCCTTAAATCCACGTTCTTGTTTCAACATTCCGCATTCATCATTCTGACTTTTTATGCCTTTACGTCTCAAATCTCTTGAATTGCACGGCTACAAAACGTTTGCTTCCAAAACGCTCTTTGAATTTGCCGACGGCATCACCGCCATTGTTGGGCCAAACGGCTCGGGCAAGTCGAACTTTGCCGATTCGCTGCGCTGGGTGCTGGGGGAACAATCGGCCAGCCTGTTGCGCGCCAAAAAGACCGAGGACATGATTTTCTCCGGCTCCGAGCATCGCCCCCGGGCCGGGATGGCCTCCGTCACCATCACTTTCGATAATTCTACCGGCTGGCTGCCGGTCGATTTCTCGGAAGTGGCCGTCACCCGCCGCGCTTACCGCGACGGGCATAACGAATATCTGCTCAACGGTCAGACTGTGCGCCTGCGCGACATCAACGAACTGCTGGCCCAGTCTGGCCTTTCGGAGCGGACGTACACCATCCTCGGTCAGGGCATGGTGGATGCTTCGCTGGCTCTCAAGGCCGATGAGCGCCGCCGCCTGTTCGAGGAAGCCGCCGGAATTGGTCTGTACCGTTCCCGCCGCGAAGAAGCCCTGCGCCGAATGGAAAACACCCAGCGCAACCTGGAGCGCGTGTTGGACATCCTGGCGGAATTGGAGCCGCGCCTGCGCGGGCTGGAGCGCCAGGCCCGACGCGCTCAGGAGTACCTGCAAATTCAGGCCGACCTGAAACTGATTTTGCGCGAGTGGTACGGCTATCACTGGCACCGCGCTCAAAAAGAACTGACCGAAGCGCAGACGATTGCCCGCCAGCAGGAAGCCAGACTCAACGAAGCCCGCGAGACCTACCGCAACCTGACCGAGGGCTTTTCCAGCACCCGCGCGCGCCTGTTTGACCTGCGCGCTCGCCTGAATGAGTGGCACAGGCAATCTGCCGGGCTGCACAATCAGAGCGAGGCCATTAGCCGCGAACTGGCCGTGCTGGAGGAGCGCCGCCGCTCACTCACCGAGAGTCGCGCCAACGCCGCCGCCGAACAGCAGCGGCTGGCCGATGAACAGCGCGCCGCCGGGGAACGCCTGGAGGAAGCCCGCGCCGAGTTCGAGCGCATTCAGGCCGAGGCTGCCGAGGCCAAAACCCAGGAATCCGCCGCCAAAGCCGCGCTTTCGGCCCGCCAGATGGAACGCGCCGGGGTCGAGCAGAAACTCAACGCCGCCCGCAACCAACTCAACGAACTGAACGGACGCCGCGCCCGTCACCAGGCGCGCCTGCACGAACTCAAAAATCGCCTCGACTCCCAGCGCCAAAAACTGCGCGATGCCGATGTGGTCATTGCCACTGCCGAACAGACCTTTGCCGCTGCCGAGAAGAAGCACCTCGCCGCTAAAAAAGCCCGCGAGGGGGCCGAAGCCGCCCTCCAGCAAGCCGAGGCCGATTTGACGGCCATCCGCCAGCGGCTGAGTGAACTCGAAGCGGCGCGGAGAGCGCGTCAGGACGAGCGCAATGCCAAAGCGGGTGAGCAAACCAAACTTCGGGCGCAACTGGATGTGCTGGAACAGGCCGAACGGTCGCTTTCCGGTTATGCCGACGGGGCCAAATTCCTGCTGGAGGCCGCCCGCCAGTCCAGGCTGGGCGGCGCGAAGGGCGCGCTTTCTGCCGCGCTGGAAGTCCCCGCCGCGTATGAAACCGCCATTGCCGCCGCGCTGGGCGATGCGTTCGACGTGGTGGTGGTTGAATCCACTTCGAGTGTGGAACAGGCCCTCGAATTGCTGGAGCAGGCTACCGGGCGGGCGGTCATCCTGCCGATAACGGGGAATGCGGAAGTCAGAAAACGAAACGATGAGCGGGAAATGCTCCAGGGAGAGATTTCCAAAAATGTGGTTGGCGTGGCTGCGGAACTGGTTAATGTTTCGGAGGAATTCCGGCCTGCGGTGGATGCGTTGCTGGGGAATGTCTTTATCGTTGAGAACCGGGCTGTGGCGCAATCTCTGCGAGCGAAATACCCGGCGGCGCGCTTTGTGACCGTTAAAGGGGAAGTGTTCCGGCCCGATGGGGTGATTGCCGCCGGACGCGAGGCGCGCGCCGCCGCTCTGGGACGCCCGCGCGAGAAACGCGAACTGACCGAGCGGCTGGAGCAGGCGGCCGGGCAGTTGAACGCGCTCATCGAGATGCTCAACGGCCTGGGCGCGGAGATTCTCGCGGCCCAAAAGGAGATTTCGGCCCGCGAGGAAGCGCTTCGCGCGGCGCGCAAGGCTCTCAACGAGGCCTCAAATGTGGAGCGCGAGACCGCGCTGGCGGCGGAATCGGCCCGGCGGCAGAGAGATTTTCAGAGCGGGCAGAAAGAGACCCTGCAAAAGGAAATCCGCGAATCGGAGCGTGAGCAAACCGAAACCGGCCTGCTGCTGGAGGACGTGGAAGAAAAATTGGGCGCGGCGCAGGACGCGCTGCGCAAACTGAACGGCGAACTGGCCGGGCTGAGCCTGGAGGAAGCGCTTTCGCAGGTCAATTATTGGGGCGCGCGGGTTTCGGTTTCAGAGCGGACGGTGAACGATGCGCGCGCGCGTCAGAACGAGCGCGCTCAGGCGTTGGAGCGGGTGAAGGCTCAAATTGAGGCCGCCCGGCGGCGCGAGGGCGAGGTACAGTCGGCGCTGGAGACGCTGGAGGGCGAAAAGACGCGCCTGCAAGCCCGCGAGCGGGAACTGCATGAGCAAATTGAGGCCTTGCGCGTCCTGATTGAACCCGCCGAAGCGCAGTTGAACCAGGCCGAACAGCAGGAAGCCACCCTGCAAGAGCAAGAGGCCGCTGCGCAGAAGTCGCTGGCCAACGTGGAGCGTTACAACGCCCAGGCTCAGTTGGAGTTGGGGCGCAAGCAGGAGGCCCTTGAAGCGCTCAGGCGGCGCATTGAGGAAGATTTTGGCCTGGTGCAGTTTGAGTATGAAACCAATGTCACTGGCGCGGTTCCTTTGCCGCTCGGCGAAATGGTGGAGACCCTGCCCTATGTGACCGAACTTTCTCCAGAGCTGGAAGAGGCCCTCTCGCAAAAGCGCGCTCAAATTCGGCGCATGGGCGCGGTGAATATGGAAGCCCAGCAGGAATATGACTCGGTCAAAGAACGCTATGAGTTCATGACAACCCAGGTGGCCGACCTGAAGCAGGCCGAAGCCGACCTGCGTCAGGTGATTGCCGAACTGGATGAAGTGACTAAAAAGGAATTTACCAAAACCTTCGAGGCAGTGGCGGCGGAGTTTAAGTCTATTTTCACGCGGCTGTTTGGCGGTGGTTCGGCGCGCCTGGTGCTGACCGACCCTGAGAACCTGACCGAAACCGGCATTGATATTGAGGCCAAACTGCCGGGGCGGCGCGAGCAGGGACTTTCACTGCTTTCGGGCGGCGAGCGCTCGCTGACGGCCATTTCGCTGGTGTTTGCGCTGCTTAAAGTTTCGCCGACCCCGGTTTGCGTGATGGATGAAGTGGATGCGATGCTCGATGAGGCCAATGTGGGCCGCTTTAGAGACTTGCTGGATGAGTTGAGTCAGCACACGCAATTTATTGTCGTTACCCATAACCGCAACACTGTTCAGGTGGCCGATGTTATCTACGGCATCACCATGGGCCGCGATTCGGCCAGTCAGCAGATTTCGTTGAGGCTGGATGAGGTGAGTGATGAGATGTTGGGGCGGGGCGGGTAGTTGGCGAAAGTTTTTTGCCAGGAAAAGTGAAAAAGGTATTGAAAACCGCTTTGCGCGGGTGTAAGATACAGGCAAGTTCAAAACTCATCGAAGGAGAATCGCATGGCGACCAGAAAGAAACCCGGAGTGATTGGCATTCTAACCGGCGGCGGTGATGTGCCGGGGTTAAATCCTGCTATTCGCGCTGTCACTATCCGCGCCCTGCGGGAGGGCTATCAGGTGGTTGGCATTCGGCGCGGCTGGGGTGGGCTGACCGAAATTGTGCGCGATAAAAACTACGATAACAGCGCTAACTACCAGTTCTTGAGCGAGGAAATTGTCAACCGCGCCGGGCGCACGGGCGGCACTTTCCTGCATTCCTCGCGCACCAATCCCAGCAAGGTCAAACTTAAAGACATGCCTGACCATTTAAAGGACAAGTACAAAGAGGAACGCAGCGACCTGACTGAGGAAGTGCTCAAGAACCTCGACTTTCTGGGCATTGATTATCTCATTCCGATTGGCGGCGATGATACGCTTTCATATGCCGTGCGCATGTACCAGGAAGGGGTGAAGGTGGTTGCCATTCCCAAGACGATGGACAACGACGTGCCGGGAACGGATTACTGCATTGGCTTCAGCACCTGCGTTACCCGCACGATTGCTCTGGTCAATAACCTTCGCACCATCGCCGGGTCCCATGAGCGTTTTCTGGTTCTGGAAGTGTTTGGGCGCTATGCCGGGTTTACGGCCATGCTACCTACCATGGCGGGCGCGGCCAATCGTTGTGTTATCCCTGAATACAAGTTCAATATTGAACGCTTGACTGAATTAATGAGTCTTGACCGCAAGCGTAATCCCAGCAAATATTCGATTTGCCTGGTTTCGGAAGGCGCGATGTTTGAAGGGGGGGAGATGGTCTTTGAGAAGATGGAAACCGACGCCTACGGACATGCCAAACTGGGCGGCATTGGCGACCTGGTGGGCGCGGCCATGAAGGACATTTCCCCGAAATTCAACAATGGGCAAACGGTGGAAGTGGTTGAGCAGAAACTCGGCTACATGGTGCGCGGCGGCGACCCGGATGCCATTGACTCGGTTGTACCGATGGCTTTTGGCAACCTGGCGCTTGACCTTATTTTGAAGGGAATTCATGGGCGGCTGGTGGTGCTGAAAAATGGCCGCTATGATAACGTCCCGCTGGATGTGGTGACATCGAAGAAGAAGCTGGTCAATGTCGAACAGTTTTACGACACTGACCGCTATCGCCCGCGCTACGAAAACTTTGAGATGAAGCCGTTGTTCATTATGACCAGCGAGTTATAAGGGTATTTCAGATGTGCTGGTTCTGGCAGCGGTTTTTTGCCCGGCGCGAGACCGGATACCCGAAACAACAACGTTTTCAACGTTGAGACTCTAAGTAAAGCGTCTGATGAAAATCAAAACGAAGAAAGACGTACAAGCGCCTTTCTTCGTTTTGATTGGGATATTGAAAGTGCAGAATTGTCCAGGCCAGACAGGAAAGGTTTATCCATCAATTTCGGCAATTTCCTGGCCATTTAGAAATACTTTGTACCGAACTGGAACAAGATTGCGAATAGGAACTTCAGCATTGAATGGTTGTAGAACCTGAGCACAAACCGCCTTGGGGTCAATAACGGAGTAGACATCAATTGTCAAGGTCTTCGTCTCATCAGACGGAGAGATTTTGACGCGCAAAGCGTGGCAGGGGGTGGGTAGTGAACCTTTCAGGGTGAGCAGGTATTCTGGCGGGAAGGTGGATACCGTTTGCAACTCGTGGCTTTCAATATAGGCGTTATCGCTTTGTAATTTTGCATCGTCAGGTAAGGGCGCATACGGGTTATTGGGGTTGGCTGGCTCTGCGGGCGGGAGATAGGTTTGTACAGGGTTTTGTGAATTGGATGGGTAGGATGGGTAGGATGGATAGGACGGGTAACTGGGTTGGGGTGTTTCATCAATTTCAGGTGAACACGCGCTTGCAAACAGAAGCAGGGATATGGTGACAAGTAGAACAACAGATTTCATTTTAGACCTCGCTTTTTATAATGGACGCTGAACTATATCATGAAGTTACCGCAGGTGAATCTGGATTTTGTCTGAGCGGTTCGTTGCGTTTGTCCTGAAAACAAACGATGTATACCAAATTCCTGATGAGATTGGGCATTTGGCGCGATGCCTGTTGAAAAATAAACGAAAGCGCCCCGAAGGTCATTGAAACTTCGGGGCGTTTGGTTACCACAACCTTAACACCTGACCGGTATAAATTTTGTTTGGGTCTGACAGGTTGTTGAGCGATTTCAGGCTGTCAACTGTTGTCCCAAATTTGTCGGCAATCTTTCTCAGGGTATCACCTTTTTGGATGGTGTAGCTGTTAACGCTTGCCGGCAGGTTGATGACTTGCCCGACATAGATTTTATTGGCATCCTTAATCTGAGGGTTGACCTTCAAGATATCATCAACGGTGGTGAATGTCCAGGTGGCGATTTTTCGAAGCGTGTCGCTTTTTTGGACGGTGTAGATGTGTCCGCCGGGCGCCGGGGTGGGCGGGTTGGGGTTGCCGCCGCCATTGGCCGGGTAGACCAACCGCTGGCCTTCGTAGATGACATTGGAATCTTTGATGTCTTTGTTCAGGCTCATCAGGTAATCGACTGTGGTGGAGAAGCGATTTGCCAGTGCTTTGAGGGTGTCGCCGCGCGCGATGATGTAAATGTTGAAGCCGTTGTTCCCCGTGATGATAGCGCCAGGTAACAGAAGGACCTGCCCGGGATAGATGGCGTTGCCGGAGCCGATTTCGGGGTTGGCGCGGCGTAAAGCCGAAACGGTAGTGTCGCACTTGGCGGCGATTTTATAAAGCGTATCGCCTTTGACGATGGTGTAACTGCTGCCGCACGATGAGGCTGCTTGCGCTACAGTGGTGGTCGTCAAAGAAGCCAGTGCCAACGCCAGTAAAAAGAAGAATTGGGCGAACTTTTTAGTTAACATTCGAACCTCCAGGTAAGAAACAGAACTTTGAATTGATGTTGTTCGCGACATAGATGGCGCTCATGCTGGAAAAGTTCCTTTCGATAGCGCAGGTTTCATTGCAGAAACATTGCAGGGAATAAAAAAAGACCTGCAACGGGTGGGTTGCAGGTCTTGAAAGGCTTATGGCGCGGGCCAGGGGATGGTTTTAGGCTTGCTGTAGCCGTGTTTTTCGACGGTGTATATCACTCCACTTGAGGGCGCCGGGCAGCCTTTTTCGTCATTCACCGTGTAACTGGTTGTGTATTGGTCTGGGAAGGAGACCGGCCACCACAGATAGGCGCCATTTTGGCAGACGAAGAGTTCCAGGTAGTAGCCCCGGTCTTTATCTTTGGTCATGTTCACCTGGCTCCAGGTGATGGTTACTTTTTTACCGTCCCGCATCGCATAGACTTCATCGGGTGGGCCATACAGGTAAACGCCCGGCACAGGTAATTTGACTTCAGTGTAATTGATGAGCGAAATATCGCCCACTACATCTACTACGCTAGGCGCAACCCAGCAGAAGTAATTGAGTTTGTCGAATTTGATATACAGCCATTGGCTATAACGGAATCTTCCACGCACAGTGCCGGTATCGCCGGGGTATAAATCGGCAGCGTGCAGGTGCGCTTTGGATGGCCCATAGCGGCAATGCGCTTGCATTTTGACGGTTACCTGCGGAAAGGCATAAGTGGGCGTGGCCGTTGGGGCAAGGGTTTGGGTGGTGGTGGGAGAGGGCGGAATGGGCGTCTCTGTGGCGGTTGGCGCGGGGGGGGCGGTATGCGTTGGGGTGGGGGTGGATGTGTTGGGGGCGAGGGTTGCCGAGGGAGGGGAAATATGTTCAGTTGGTACGGACGGAATCGGCGTGGGGGATGTTTGGGAACTGGCTGGCAGGTTGCAGGCCGCAATGAGAAGGTGAATCAACATGAAGAGATATAGTAGTCGTCTGTTCATATCCCCATTGTACGGCCTGGTTTTCTACTTTGCATCCCCCGTTTGGGTGTGAGAAAATTATAAAACTTGTCGTGCATTCGTTGACGTTTTTGCCTCTCTCTTGTATGCTTATAAAATTCATAATGGAGGTAGCAATGGAACTTTACGAAGCAATTTTTACCCGTCAATCGGTTGGCAAAGTGCGCCCCGACCCTGTGCCGCGTCCGGTCATCGAGAAACTGCTTCAGGCAGGTGCTCAAGCGCCTAACCATTATAAGGTGCGTCCCTGGCGCTTTGTGGTATTGACCGGCGCAGCCCGCGAGCGATTGGGCCAGGCGATGTCAGACTCTTTCAAGGATAAATTCCCCGCTGTGGGTGAAGAGGCCCTTGTCAAAGAACGCGCCAAGCCTCTGCGGGCGCCGGTGGTGATTGCGGTAGGCGTGGATAAGCCCATCGAGTCTAAAGTCGATGAAGTGGAGAACATCTGCGCGGTCGCGGCGGCTTGCCAGAACCTGCTGCTGGCGGCCCAGGCTGAGGGCTTAGGCGCGATTTGGCGCACCGGCGATACAGCGCGCGACCCACGCATTAAGCAATTTCTGGGGTTTGCCCCTGACCAACACTTGATTGGTTTTATTTATCTTGGCTACCTGGAAAACCCGTTGACCAGACCGGAACGGCCTTCTTTCGAGGACCGCACGGTTTGGATGGAATAGCCTTCACAACCACAATTTCCCCGCAGGTTGAGAGCCTGCGGGGATGGGTTATGGCCCAACAACCACAACTTTATCCATAGAAACCCGCATGGTCGTTTTGTCTTTGTTGCGAATGATGAAACTGCCTGTAAGGGTCTTTTTATTGCCGATTTGGACAGAGTAGATGTAATCGCCCCATGGGATATCAAAGATATATGGAGCGTTTGACACTTTGATGGCGAAATAAATCGGTTTTGGATTGCCCTGGTTCGTGCTCCCGTTGATGTTGATAATTAATTCTTCTCCCGTGTTGTTTTCAATTCGAAAGAGACCTTTTTGATAGTCGCCCGCTCCCAAGGGGTCGAGTGTTCCAAAGAAAGGTTCTGGCGTCAGCGTTGCGGTTGGTTCTGGTGATGATGTGTAGGTGGCAGTGGCAGGCAGCGGGGTTGGCGTAGGCGGTTCGGGCGTGAAGGATGGTTGGGGTGTAGCGGTTGGCACAGCGGTCAGCGTTTCTGCCATCATCGTCCCAGATAGGGAACTGATTGTGGCATTTACGTCTACCGTCGGCACAGCCACTTGCGCTGGAGAGCAAGCACTCAACAGGACGAACAGGTTCAAAATCAAAAGGAGACGTTTCATTAAAATCCAGGCCTCGGTTAAAAAATTCTTTCCTCTGGCCTGTTCCAGGCCCGGAACAACACCAGAGGAAAGAAAGTATACTCGAAAACGTTTTATTGGTTGCCAGCCACTTCAAGGAACTGAGTCAGTGCTTCGCGCAGCATCCGTTCTGGAAGCGCGCCTACCTGACGGTGGATAATTTTTCCACCTGCAATGAATAGCATGGTTGGGATGCCCTGTACGCCATATTTCATCGCCCACTCGGGGTTATCATCGGTATTGACTTTCGCAATGACCACTTTTCCGGCATACTCTTTGGCAAGTTTATCCAGAATGGGGGCGACCATTTTGCAGGGGCCGCACCAGGGCGCCCAGAAATCTACAATCACAGGGGTAGAAGATTGTAGTACGGTCTTTTCAAAGGCCGCGTCGGTGACGTGGATGGGAGTATCAATCATCTCAAATCTTCCTTTCTCAAGAGAGCAGTTCAAAAATTTATCGTAACAGCCTGCTTATTACAATACACAAAACAGAGTTGAATGAAAAAACGAGCCGCTATCCTTTTATTCTGTCAAGCCGTTCTTGTTTTGAGAATGACTTTTGGCAGGCATGTGGTTTATGATTTATTTAGATGATTTGGGGTCGCAAAAGTTGCGCGGTTACGCGGCCTCGCCCGGTTTCAAAATCCGAAATGTGGAGCGGATGGGCCCGGCTTTCGCGAGCGTGCCGCCCACCGAGCAATATTTCTCCTCTGAAAGCTGCACGGCCTGGGCAACGTCTTTTTCTTGCAGGTTTTCGCCCCATAACAGGTACTCAACCTGGAATTCAGTGAAGTGATATGGGTATTCGGTCAATCGCTGGTTGCCGCGCGTAATCACTTTGAAGGCAACTGGCAATTGGCGTTTTTTGCGTAAAATTTCGACAATATCCATCATTGTGCATCCAGCCAGCCCGCATAGCAGCATTTCCATCGGGCCGATTCCGGGGTTGCCCTCTTTATCTTTACCCATCAAAACGGTTGCTCCAGCCTGGTTGCTGGCAATATACCCGGCCCCGCCGTCCCATGTCGTTTCAACCGTTTTCCACTGATTTTTTGGTTTTGTTTCGCTCATCGTCTCTCTCCTTCGCGGCGGGAGTATAACATGATTTCTGATATAATCGCCGCGCTATGGCAGATTTTTTCAACAAATGGCGCGAGGGACTCGCGCGCACGAGCAAAGCCGCTTTTGGCCGCCTGGCAAGCATGTTGGGCGCCACTGAAATTACCTCCGATACCTGGGATGACCTGGAAGCGTTGCTGATTCAGGCTGATGTGGGCATTGAAACAGCTCAATTGGTGTTGAAATCGCTCAAAGACGCGGTCAAACGCGACGGGCTGACACGGGCTTCTGAGTTACAGGCTGTTCTCAAGGCGGAATTGCGCTCCCGCTTAATCACCCCGCCGCCGATAGCGTTTTCCACCAAACCGGCGGTCATTCTATTGGTAGGCGTCAATGGTTCTGGCAAGACCACCACTGCCGCCAAACTGGGCCAGCGCTTCCTGAAAGAAGGCAAAAAAATCCTGTTTGGCGCGGCAGATACCTTTCGCGCCGCGGCGGTGGACCAGCTTCAGGTTTGGGGCGACCGGCTCAAAGCCGAGGTGGTCTCTGGCGCGCCCGAATCGGACCCCGGCGCGGTGGCCTATAATGCCGTCCAGGCGGGAATCGCGCGCGGCGTGGATATCATCCTGATAGATACTGCTGGCCGCCTGCATACCCGTTTCAACCTGATGGAAGAATTGAAAAAGGTCTATCGCGTGGTCAACAAGGCCATGCCCGACGCGCCCCATGCCGTCTGGCTGGTGTTGGATGCCACCACCGGACAGAACGCCCTCCAGCAGGCACGGGCATTCAAGGATGCCGTCAAAGTGACCGGCGTGATTCTCTCAAAACTTGATTCCTCCGCGCGCGGCGGCATGGCTTTTGCCATCCAGCGTGAACTGGGACTGCCGATTTTATTCGCCGGGCTGGGCGAAAAACCCGAAGACCTGACGCCCTTCGACCCGGATGCGTTCGTAAATGGAATTTTAGATTAAATTCGCAGCGCAATCTGCCAACCTGCGCCCAGGAGATGCTATGCAAGACCTGATTGACCGATTACAACAAGCCGGGGAATTGACTCACCAGCTTTTGGAGCGTCTTTGACTTACCTTCCAAAGAATCCCAACTTGCTGAACTGGAACGACAAATTGGCGCGCCGGATTTTTGGAACGACCCCCAAACGGCGCAAAAAGTGAGCAAAACCGCCGCCGTGCTGCGCAACGAAATCGAAGACTGGCGCGGTTTCGAGCAGCGCATTCACGATTTGCTTGAGTTGGCCGGCATGGATGACGATTCTCTACGCCCCGAACTGGAATCGGAAATCGAGACCATTGAGCGGGAACTGGAAAATCGCTCGTTTCAGACCATGCTCTCTGGAAAATACGATGAAGGCGACGCCATCCTTGCCATCCATGCCGGGGCGGGCGGCACCGATAGCCAGGACTGGGCTGAAATGCTTCAGCGCATGTACCTGCGCTGGGCTGAAGCGCGCGGCTTCGAGACTGAAATCATTGACCTGACCGAGGGCGAAGAAGCCGGTATCAAATCGGTGACAATTGCCGTCAGTGGGCGCTATGCCTATGGCTATCTGCGCTCTGAAAAGGGTGTTCACCGCCTGGTGCGGCTTTCGCCCTTCGATGCCGCCCATCGCCGCCACACCTCCTTTGCGCTGGTCGAAGTGCTGCCCCAGGTAGCCATGGACGATGCGGACGTGCAAATTAATCCGGCGGAAATCGAAATTGAAGTCTATCGCTCCTCTAGCGCGGGCGGGCAGAACGTCCAGAAGAACTCCACTGCCGTGCGCATCCGCCACCTGCCGACTGGCATTATCGTCACCTGCCAGAACGAACGTTCGCAGACTCAGAACCGCGAATCAGCCATGAGCGTTCTGCGGGCGCGCCTGCTCCAATTGCAGCAGGCCAAACAGGAGGCCGAAATCGCCATTCTGCGCGGCGATTACACCAAAGCCGAATGGGGCAGTCAGATTCGCTCCTATGTTCTTCACCCGTATCAATTGGTCAAAGACCATCGTACCGACTACGAAATGGGCAACGCTCAGGCTGTTTTGGACGGCGCATTGGACGGTTTCATGGAGGCCTGGCTGCGGCAGGGTGGTAAATAAGCGGTGACCGCTCGGCAAACCGGCGAAAGCGTTCAGTTCCGCGCAAGAATATTCGAGACCGGCTTCTGATGATTTGATTAGAAAGTCCTTTTTTTTTGGATATTAGTCTGATATAATGGACGAATGTCCGAAAATAAGGATTCTTCTTCCATTGAACGCGCCTTACTGCTTCTCGAAACGTTGCTCGAGCAATCTCAGGGGGTTGAAATTCCCGAATTTCTGACCCGGCTTGATGTCTCGCGCAGTTCCCTGTTTGTTCTCCTCAATACGCTCAAAACCCTTGGCTATGTAGAACAAGCCGAAAAACGCGGGCGGTATCGCGCCGGGCCGCGCTTGTTGGCCTGGCGCGGCGGTACAACACTTGCGCCCAATCTGCTTTTGGCTTTTCACCAGGAAGCTTCTGCGGCTGCGCTGGTTGAAACCATTTTGCTGGTTTTACCCGCCGGGACAGGCGCTTTGCTTGTTGCTCAATTCGAGGGGGCAGCTCAAGTACGCAGTCTCTTCCCTGCCGGATTCCAATTTCCCCCCGAAAGCGCGCCTGTTCAGGCGTTACAACATTCGCCTGCGGCAGAAATTGTCCAAAACGGGTATGCTTTGAGCTTTGGACCAGAAAGCGTTGAACTGGCTTTGCCCATTTGCCGCGATGGGTTGGCCCCTGTAGCGGCTCTGGTTTTGAGCGCCCCACTTTTCCGATGGGGTCAGGACCGCCTGAGTGAACACCTGCTCCGATTGCGTGAAATGGCTGCCAGGTTGTCGTATCGTCTGGGTGCCATGCGCTATACCCCCTGGAAACCTGTTCTCAGTGATTCATCGATTCAACGTCGCGCCCTCAATATTGACCAGACCACAGCCTTCCTCTCTGCTCCCTGGATTGCCCGACTGGCCTGTCTGCGCCCCGATGGAACTCCACATGTCGTTCCGGTTTGGCAGGAATGGGATGGAAAGCATTTTTATGTTACCGCCTGGCAGGGGGCGTTATGGGCAGAATATCTATTGGTTAACCCCAAAGTTTCCCTGGCAATTGATGAACCCTGGCCGCCCTTGCGGCGTGTATTGGCGCGCGGGCAGGCTTTCCCGCTCCAGAAATCAGACTTGCCGGGTGGATTAAATGGCTTGCTTAACCGCTTGCGCCGCCGTTATCTTGGTCAAAACAGTACCTTGCCGGCAGCCCATTGGCAAGCCTTCCGCATTGTTCCCAATTCGCTGACTGCATGGCAAGGATTGACCTGAACCCAATGCGCCCTGCCCATCGTTCCATTTTACTGGCCTTGCTGCTGCTGGCTGGCTTGTTCACCGCCTGGGAACTGGTAGTGTGCTGGCGGGATATTCCGGTTTATTTGTTGCCTGCCCCTACTCGTGTTGCGCAGACGTTCTTTGACCAGCCGGGGCACTTCTTTTCAGCCCTGTTCACTACCCTGTTCGAGGCGCTATTTGGGTTGCTCATCGGCACGCTGGTCGGCATCCTGGTTGCTGCTCTGGTGAGCCTGGAGCCTCAAATGGAACGCGGCGTGATGACCATTGCCATTCTGGTCAAATCCACGCCGCTGGCGGCGATTGCGCCCCTGCTCACCATTTGGTTAGGATTTGGCATCCTGCCCAAAATCATCATTACTGCTTTGCTGACTTTTTTCCCAACCCTGGTCAATGCATTGGTGGGCCTGCAAAGCGCCGAACGCGATTCGCTTGACCTGATGCGCGTCTACGGCGCGACTCGCTGGCAAACTCTCATCCATCTGCGCGCCTGGCTGGCTCTTCCCTATCTGTTTGCGGCTTTACGGGTGACTGCCCCGCTTTCACTGGTTGGGGCGGTGATTGCTGAATGGGCTGGCGCCTCCAGTGGCCTGGGGCGCGTGATGTGGCTGGCATACAGTAACCTCAACTTGCCGCCCATGTTTGCCGCCATTTTCATTCTGTCTCTTTCAGGCATGGCCTCCTATGGGCTGATTGCCTGGCTGGAGAAAAAGATTTTACGCTGGAAGGGATAGTCGTCCCGCGCGCTTGCGAACCAGGAAAATTTCTTTGGTGCCACACCGAGACAGACCAATGGGCCGAAATATCTTCCACTTCCTTCTGCTTTCCCTGCTGGCCGTATCCTGCCTGCCCTCGCAGACCGACATGCCTCGGACTACGCCTGCGGCTGCAAACGGCTTTCTCCGCGTCCAGGGGCGCCACATTGTGAATGCCAGCGGACGGCCTATCCTCTTGCGCGGCGTCAATATGGACACCTATTACTACGGGTATGTTTGGGGAACGTCACCGTGGGAATATGCCACTCAAGAAGACATTCAATTCCTCGAGCGTTTGGGCGTGACCGTGATTCGGTTGGGACTTCATTGGCGTTACTTCGACACCTCTCTGGGTTTCGACCTGATTGATGCCTACCTGGATTGGTGCGAACAGGCTGGTATCTACGTCATTCTCGACATGCATGTTGTTCCACCTGAAGACGACATCCTGGAAGGGAAAATGTGGAATGACCCTGCCGCCCAGCAAAAATTTCTCGACCTGTGGGCTGCCATCGCTGCCCGTTATGCCGACCGAACCATCATCGCCGGGTATGATATTTACAACGAACCTGCCCCGCCACATGCATCTCAGTGGTGGTCCCTGGTGGAACGGGCGCGCGCCGCCATCCGCGCGGTGGATGCCAATCACATTCTGTTTATCGAAAACCCCCTTATTGAGGATGGCGGCTTTCACTTGATGGCTGACCCTAATGTGGTCTATTCTTTCCATGACTATGAACCATTTCTTGTCAGCCATGCAGGCGCGGAATGGGTCGGCGATTCGCCGATACCGGTTGACTACTCTTACCCTGGCGCGGTTCTTGTCAATTTGGAATGGGCAGACTGGTCTGAAGATGCTGCCGTACTTACGAGCCAGGCCAGCGAGTGGGTTTATTGGGATAGCGGTGTACTGACCGTTCCCTCTGGTGTCGAGTTTGCTACGCTCAAGCCAGCCGCCGATGGAGATGTGGGCGAAGTCTGGTTTGACGACCTGGAGGTGGAACACAACGGCGTTCCACAAACGATATACAATCCCGGCATAGAAGACGCTTCAAACGCTGACGCCAGCCGTCCCGCACACTGGTCATTCTGGAGCGATAGCGGCTTCAGTGGTGAGTGGAGCAGCGAACAGGCTCATGGCGGAACGCATAGTCTGAAAATCAGCGGGGATGGCAATGGCCTTGGCATATGGACACAATCGGAATGGGTATTCACGGCCCCGCTCTTCCGCGTGCAACCCGGCGACACATTTCGCCTGCGCGGCTGGGTGTATGCGCCTCGCAACCACGGCAACATCAGCCTGGGCATGGATTACCTGAACGGCATTTACAAAACCTATGATCGCGCCCGCCTGCTTGCGAACATGCAACCCTATCTCCGTTGGGCGTCCGCCAATCACGTCCCTCTATACGTCGGCGAATTTGGCGCCATGGCCACCGCACCTGGCGATTCGCGCTATCGTCTGGCAATTGACAAAATCGGCGTGATGAATGAAGCCGGTCTGCACTGGACGATGTGGACCTATCGCGAGCCAGCCCGTGACAGGCAAGAATTTGGCTTGTATTTTGGCAATGACCTGGACGAACGTCTGGCTGACATCCTGCGCCAGAGTTTATCCATGCAGAATGGTCATTCCTTTCTCCACCGCTGATGCGGTTATTCAAAATTCAATTCATCAAGGAGTTCGATTGCATCATGAATAGGACCATACTCTCGTTGTGCTTGCTTCTCTTGTTTCTATTGAGCGCCTGTTCTCCTGCTTCCTCTCTTCCCCAGGGAGGGCAACCGGGCGAGAGCGCTGCTCCTGACGAACCGCTTATCGCCGTTGAACCCGCTACAAGCCTCCCGGCGGAGGCGGCGCTCACCCCCATGACGTTCATGGCAGGCTACAAGCCGCAGGCGAATCTTCCTTTTGTCGGCGTGTATATTGCCAAAGAAAAAGGCTTCTTCGAGCAGAACGGACTTGACGTCACCATTGAGCATTCACCCGGCAAAGGCGAACACGTCCAACTGCTTGTAGCGGGAACGGTGCAAGTAACCACTATGGATGCCGCCACTGTCCTCCAGCGCCGCGCCGACCCTGGCCTGCCCGTCGTGTCCATTGCGCTGATTGGGCAGAAAGGACAGCAAGCCTTCGCTGCACTGAAAGAATCAGGCATCCAAACGCCTAAAGATTGGGAAGGCAAAACCGTTGGCTATAAAGGCACGCCACCGCCTGATTTGTATGCCTTGCTTGCCGCTGCAGGCGCGGATGTGAACAAGCTCAACCTGGTCAACGTGGGTTTCGACCCGCGCGTGCTCACTGAAAAACAGGTGGAGATATACCCGCTGTTCAAATCGAACGAGCCGTATCTCCTCCAGAAATGGGGTCACGAAATCACGCTTTGGGATGCCGCCGATTATGGCGTGCCTACCCTGGGTTTGGCTTATATTACCAGCCAGGACTACCTCCAAGCCCATGCCCCAGAGCTGACCCGCTTTTTGCGCGCCGCGCTTGAAGGCATTGCCTATGCCGAATCCCATCCCGATGAAGCGGTGGAAATCGTGATGAAGTACGCTGGTCCCGAAACTGACCCGGCTCACATGAAGTACATGCTCGAAACCGAGTTAAAAGACGCCCAAAGCGAACACGGCTTTGGTTGGCAATCACTTGAACAGTGGCAGGCGCTGGCGGAGATGCTTGTCCAATATCAGGCCCTTCCCGCCGATGTGGATGTGAGCGCGGCGTTCACGACGGCGGTCATGCAGGCCATTCCCTAAAAGATACGTCTGTTTATGGAATAAAGGGCCAACAGCGGGCGGGTTTTCTTCATGCTGAAAAGCTCTGCAGGGTCTTTCCTGTGTTATCGGTCAGTCTGCTCAATCAAAACGCCGCTCCTGTCGCGGAGCGGCGTTCTGATTATTGCTCACTGATGACTGACCCACTAAAACCCCTCATGCGCCGTCCGCGCAATAATCTCGTCCTGCAGCGTCTTGCTCAGGTCGCAGAAATAATCGCTGTAGCCCGCCACGCGGACAATGAGACTGCGATACTGCTCCGGGTTCTGCTGGGCGGCCCGCAGGGTGGCGGCGTCCACCACATTAAACTGGATGTGGTGACCGTCCAGCTTGAAATACGTCCGCACCAACTGGACGAGTTTATCCAGCCCTTCGTCATTTGCCAGCACCTGGGGTGTGAATTTCTGGTTGAGCAGAGTCCCGCCGGTGCGGGCGTGGTCCATCTTGGCCACCGAGCGCGCCGCGGCGGTGGGCCCGTTGCGGTCTGCCCCCTGGACGGGTGACACGCCCTCCGAGAGCGGCGTCCAGGCTTTGCGGCCATCGGGGGTCGCGCCCGTCACCGAGCCAAAGTACACATGGCAGGTGGTTGGCAGCAGGTTGATGTGGTACTCGCCGCCGCGCAGGTTCTTGCGCCCCTCCACCGCGTTGAAGTAAGCCTCGAACACGCGCACCATCAGGTCGTCGGCGGCATCATCGTCGTTACCGTAGCGCGGGGTGCGGTTCAGCAACATTTGCCGCTCGCGCTCATACCCGGCGAAGTCAGCGGCGAGAATCTCCAGCAGTTTGTCCATGCTGAGAGTTTTGTCCTCGAAAACGTGCTTTTTGATGGCGGAAAGTTCATCCGTGATTGTCCCAATCCCCACGCCCTGAATGTAGGTCGTGTTGTAGCGCGCCCCGCCCGCGTGATAATCCTTGCCGCGCGCAATGCAGTCATCGGTCAACAGCGACAGGAACGGCGCGGGCATATATCTGGCATACAGCCGCTCGATGGTATTGTTGCCGCGCACCTTGATGTCGATAAAGTGCAGCATTTGGCGCTCGAAGGCGGTAAACAGGTCGTCGAAGGACGCAAAACTGCGCGGGTCGCCGGTTTCAATCCCCAGCCGCCGCCCGGTGCGCGGGTCAATGCCATTGTGCAGGGTAATTTCCAGCACTTTGGGCAGGTTGAAGTACCCCGTCAAAATATAGGCTTCCTTGCCGAACGCGCCCACTTCCACGCAGCCGCTCGAGCCGCCGCAGCGCGCATCGGCCACGCTCTTGCCCTGCCGCACCAGTTCCTGCACAATCAGGTCGGCGTTGAAAATTGAAGGCTGCCCAAACCCGGTGCGAATGATTTTGGCCGCCCGGCGCACGAACCGGTCGGGATTTTTCTTGCTGACCTGCACCGACGACGACGGCTGGAGCAGGCGCATGTCCTCAATCACATCCAGCAGCAGGTAAGTCAATTCGTTCACGCCGTCCGAGCCATCGGGGCGCAGGCCGCCCAGGTTAATTTGGGCAAAATCGGTGTAGGTGCCGCTTTCGGCGGCGGTCACGCCCACTTTGGGCGGCGCGGGCTGGTTGTTGAACTTAATCCAGAAGCAGTGTAAAAGTTCCTCGGCCTCGTCGCGCTTTTCAGCATCGTAGAACGGCAAAAGGTGCTGGTCGAGTTTGCCAGGGCAGAAGGCGTCCCAGGTGTTCAGCTCGGTGGTCACGCCCAAATGCACGAACCAGTAATATTGCAGCGCTTCATGGAAATCGGAAGGTTTTCTCGCCGGAACATTGCGGCAGACCCTTGAAATTTTCTCCAGTTCGGCTTTTCTCACCGGGTCCGACTCCACTGAAGCCTGTTTCGCCGCCAAATCGGCATATCGCTCCCCAAAGCGGATTAACGCCCCGGCGGCGATGTGCATGGCTTTCAGTTCTTCCTGCTTGTCGTAGGCTTCCGGGTCGTTCAGGAAGTCGAGCGCCGCCAGCTGCGCCTCGATTTTGGCCTGAAAATCGAGCATTCCCATCCGGTAAATCTTGTCATCGTGGACGGTATGCCCCGGCGCGCGCTGTTCCATGAACTCGGTGAAAATCCCGGCTTCGTAGGCCGCTTTCCACTCCTCGGTCATCTCGTTCAGGATGAGTTCGCGCATCGACTTGCCGCGCCAATAGGGGATGACCGTTTTCTCGTAGGCTTCGCGGGTGGCTGGTTCTACGCGGAAGGATGTTTTCTCGCGGCTGTTGAGAATATCCAGGTCTTCCAGGCTGTGACAGCACAACTCCGGGAAGGTCGGCGCGGTCTTGGGAGCGGGGCCTTTCTCGCCGACAATCAACTCGCCGGGGTAAATTTCGATGTGCTTGTGCTCCAAAATGTAAGTAAAAGCCTTCGCCCGCCGCACCGGCTCAGATATCAGCCCGGTTTCCTGCTGGTAAAAGGCCGTCAACAACTCCGCCCGCTCGCTGGAGAGCGTTTCCTTAGCCTCCAGGGATTTCTGGCGCAGCATTTTGACACGTTCAGTAATTGGCATGGCTCCTCCGAAGGATGAATTCAGAATGATGAAGGATGAAAACGCTTAAAAATATGTGTTATCCGTCCAATCCGTGTAGCGAAGTTCGTAAACCGAAAGACCGAAAAATCTCCTGGGCTGAGAGCATAGTTTCACTGGAAAGCGGCTTCACCCCGACCAGCGCATACTCGCGCCCCAGCGCCTCATACTTGGCCTGGGCAATGTCGTGATACCCCATCAGTTCCACGCCTTCCAGGTGGGGCAAACTGGCTAAAAACTTTGCGCTTTCGGCCAAATTCTGCTCATCGTCATTGATTCCCGGAATGAGCGGAATCCGCACCACGAACCTCGCACCCGCCGTACTCAACTTCCGTAAGTTCTCCAAAATCGGCTCGTTCGGCGCGCCGGTCACTGCACGGTGTTTTTTGCTGTCCATCTGTTTCAAATCGTAAAGGAACAAATCCACATCTCCCCGAATTTGTTCAAACACCTGCCAGCTCGCGAACCCGCTGGTATCCACCGCCGTGTGAATTTCCTGTCTCCGGCAGGCTTTTAGCAGCGCCGAGAGAAACCCCGGCTGCATCAGCGGCTCGCCGCCCGAAAACGTCACCCCGCCGCCCGATTGGTCGTAAAACGGAATTTCCCGCTCCACCTGGCTCATCACCTCGCCAACGGTCATCTCCCGCCCCGAAAACTCCCTCGCGCCGGAGTAGCAGGCCGCGATGCAGGTCTGGCAACGGGTACATTTTGGCTGGTCGGTAAAAACTTTTTGGACGCGGAGCGGACGGAGTTGGACGGAGTTTTTTAAGCTCTCTCCGTGTGATTCCGTTAACTCCGTGTCCGAAAATTCTTCAGTGACTGAAATTGCCCCTTGCGGGCAAACCTCCACGCACGCACCGCACCCCAGGCAGCGGTTTTGCCGGTAGAGCAGCACCGGCTGAAGCGGCTGGCTCTCCGGGTTGTGACACCACAGGCACGAGAGCGGACAGCCGCTCATAAAAACCGTTGTCCGAATGCCGGGGCCGTCGTTGATGGAGTATTTCTTGATGTCGAACACCATGCCGCTGGTCATATCTGAATCTTACTCCCGGCGGGGTGGTCTGTCAATAAAAATATCCAAATTGTATATTTTTTGAATATTGATGTACAATACTAAAAAAATCTGCGTAATCTGTGTCATCTGTGGATATCTTTATGCCAAAAACCCCTCAGCCCCCCAAACCCCGCGCCAGCGACCAGGTGGAGGCCGAACTCCGCCGCCTGATTTTGACTCTTGAACTGGAACCCGGCCTGGCTTTGAGTGAATCCGCGCTGATGAAGCGCTACAACTGGGGCCGCACCCCGCTGCGCGAGGCCTTTCAACGCCTTTCGGAGCAGGGCCTGCTCCAGAGCATTCCCCAGCACGGGGCCATCGTCACCCCGCTTGACTTGTTCGATTTTGTTGAAGTGATGGACGCCATGAGCCTGGTGATTGGCCCGGCGGCGGCTCTGGCCTGCAAGCGCCTGACGGAGACCGAACTGGCCCAACTCGATGAACTGGTGGCCCAGGCTGAAACTGCCGCCCAAACCGCCGATTTTGAACGCCTGAGCGAGCTGGATTACGAATTTCACAGCGTTTTGGCTCAAGCCACCGGAAACCGTTACCTGAGCGAGTACCTGCGCCGCCTGCATCAGGTGGCCCGGCGCTTTAACTTTGCCGCCTGGCGGCGCGAACGCAACGCCAGGCCCTCGCTGGAGGAACACCGTCAATTGGCCGCCCTCTTCCGCGCCCGCGATGCTGCCGCCGCCAAAAGCGCCATGCTCCAGCACATTGAATCGGCGCGGCAGAGAGTGCTGGGGACAATTCAGGTCGAGGAGTAAATGCCCCGCCGATTTTGGCGGGATATCTTACTCAGGACTTTCTCTTGAGCAACAATCGGTAGCTTCCCAAGCTGATCCCCGTCAATATCAATAGACCTCCGAACCATGGAAGCCATTGGTTTGGAACTGAAAGCCGCGGTATTGCCGAGGGACAATATTTGGGGTTGCCGCCATACAAATTGCAGCATAGCTCACTCGGATAAATTTCCCATTCGGCTGCCAAATGAACATGTCCATACCCGGCCGGGCACTTTTCCCCAGCATAGAATTCCCAACCGGTGGGCAGGATGGCCTGGCCACACTCATCAGTCCAGTAGAAATCTTCGTCACATTGCTGAGTGTGTGGGTTGATGACCACGCGAGGTGGGGCGGGGGTGGCGAAAACGTTTTGAGTGTGCCCAAAACTCACAATCAAAACCGCCAGAGCCAGGAAAAACCAGTAGTTTCGCATAACAAGCCGTCCCGAATCACCTTACAAGTTGATTTTTCGAGTGAATAAGAACCAGGCCAGTCCGCCCAGCCCCAAAACAATCACAGCCATCACCAGAGCGAGCCACCCGTTGCCGGTTGAGGCTGGCGCGGGGGGAGACGTGGAGGCTTCAGCCGCGGGAGGGGGCGTCAGCGTGTATGTGGGTTGGGATGTAGGAGTCGGAGTCAGCGGGGTGGGGGTGGGCGTTTCGGTAACGGGGGGCGTCACCAGCAGCAGCAATTTCTGGTTCGGGCGAATAATCGAATCGTTGGTCAAGCCATTCCAGGCCATTAAGCTGGCGAGTGGGACATCATAATAGCCCGCAATCCATGATAACGTCTGCCCGCTCTGCACGGTGTGATAGTAGTTGCCGTCGGCCTCGGGCGTCAGCTTTTGGATGGCGCTCAGGGTGGGGCTGGGGGTGACATGGCCGGGGTCGATGAGCAGTTTTTGCCCGATTTGCAGCGGCCAATCGGGTTGCAGGCCGTTCAGCGCCAAAATCCGGTCAACGGTGACGCCGTAGGCCTGGGCAATGGTGATGAGCGCCTGGTAGGCCTGGACTTCGTGGATAATTCGGCCATCAGCATCGGGCGTGCTGCGCGTAATCATGCCCTTTGGGGTCGGGGTGGCGTACCCGGCGGTGTTTTTGCCGGGGATGTAGAGCTTTTGCCCGGTGGTGAGCGGGATTTCGCGGCTCAGGTTGTTCCATTTTTCCAAATCGGCGATGGTAATCTGGTAGGCAATGGCAATGGACCAGAAGGATTGACCGGTCTGGACAATGTGATAAATGTTGCCATCAGCGTCGGGCGTGGCAATTTTGACTGGGACAATATACTGAGAAACGTACCCCGAACCGGTGGAGCCAGGCGTTGCGCCTGTTCCTGGGGTATAGCTGCCGCAGGCCTGCCCGCTGATGTAAGCGGCCTGCAAGACATAGTAGGTTTTGCCATTGGGCGATGTGGCGACTCCTGCGCCAACGTGGCAGTAAGCCGCGGTGACAGCCGGGCGCATGTGGTCAGGGTCGGCCCAGGCGGCCATAATCTGGTCGATGCCCATGGATGTGCCGACGGCGAAGTTTTCGGTGGCCCAAACGGTTGCGCCGCCGCCATAGCCTGCTGCGGCAATCCGCCCGCGTACATCGCCGATGTGCCATGACATTTCGTTGTCGGCCATTACCTGAGCGGTGTATTGGGCAACGGCGTTGATGATGGGGTCTTCGATGAGTGGCGGGTTGCCATAGGCGACGCGCAGGGTGTTCATGGCGGCAATCAATTCATAGGCGCTGACGGCGCCAGAGGGAGCAGGTTGTGATTGACTGGCGCGGACGGCTTGGGGTGGCAACAGCCACCCAAAACCGAGAACCATGAGCAGCAGCCAGGTGAAAAATTGTTTTGCGCGCATGGGGCAATTATACACGCGCGTGGTGTTTAAATCTTGACGAACGGCCGCCGACAGGCTAAAATTCTACCTTGATGTTCCTGTCGCCTCCAAAGTAGGGAGGCGCGTTTTTTCGCCTGAGGTTTCCATGGTTGTATCTGAAGAAGATGAAATTGAAATCCCACAGGTGGTCAACCTGTCGAACGTCAGCGTAGAAGCAGTCCACGCTGAACTGGTGCGTGCCAATCAGGTTGCCATCCGAAACCTGGAGGCAGAAGAAGCGGATGTGAACGGCATCATCGTTGGCGCGGCGACGGCTGGAACGTTTAGCGGGCGGAGGGTGGTCATTGGCGCGATAAATGCGCAGCAGACCGACCTGCGCGAGTCCTATGTGGGTGGCGTGCGTGCTGAGTCGATTTCGGTCAGTGGTGCAACGGCGATGATGGTCGCCAACACGATTCACGCGCCTGAGGCAAAGGCTGCCATTGTCGCGGGCGCGCAAATTAATGCAGAGAACATCCGCGCCGGGGTGTTGATTGGCCGCAATATCCATGGGAATGTCCAAACGCTGGTGGAGGGGCGCGCTGCGCTTGCGGCAGGTGTATTGGGCGGGCTGATTGCTGGCCTGGTCATGCTGACCGGAAGATTATTGTTTGGACGTAAGAAGTAGTCAAAATGAGCGGCAATTCGGCCGCCATACATTCTAAAAGGGCGAAGGTAATCCTGTGTACTGGTAAGGAACAGGGTGAGAGGCGCCCGAGGAGAAAAGAAAGATGGAAAAAGTTGTTTTAAAAGCCACAAAGCGCACGGTCACCGGCAAGCAGGTGAAGCAACTCCGTCGCCAGGGGCTCTTGCCTGGGGTGGTCTATGGGCATAACATGGAGCCGACCCCGATTTCGCTGAATGCCCATGATGCGGGACTGGTGTTGCCCAAATTGACGTCCTCCAGCATCGTCACCATCGACCTGGAAGGTAAGCAGGTTGCGGCTCTGGTGCGCGAAAAGCAGAAGAACTTCATCAAGAATTTCTTCACCCATGTCGATTTTCAAGCGGTCTCGCTCACCGAGACCATCCGTACTTCTGTTAGCCTGCACTTCTTTGGCACGGCTCCTGCGATTAAGGAGTTTCAGGCTGCGGTCGTTACGAATCTGACTGAAATCGAAGTGGAAGCCCTGCCCACCGACCTGCCGGAGCGCATCGAGGTCGATTTGAGCAAACTGGCTGCCATTGGCGATGCAATTCATGTCAAAGACCTTCCCATTCCAGCTCGTGTTGAGGTGTTGACCGATGGCGATGAAGTAGTCGCCGTAGCGACTGGAACGAAGGAAGAAACGGAAGAAGCCGAAGTGGTGGAAGGCATCGAACCCGAGCTTAGCGTAGAACGTGGCAAGAAGGAAGAAGAGTAATTCTGCAACGTTTCTTAACAAAACTGGCAGGAAACCCTGCCAGTTTTTTTGTTTATGAAGTGCTATTTCAATGTTTGTCTAATAGTTCATGGCGGTATAATCCTTCAAATGAATGCGAATCCTCCTGAACAATCCTATGACATCAAAAAGCGAAATTTTCGGAATGTGCAAATCGACGCCGTAGGCGTTGCGCTCTCGACCGCCGCAGCGCCCTTCCTGCCGGTTTTTCTGACTCGCATGGGCGCAACCAACCTGCAAGTCGGTTTGCTGACTGCCATGCCAGGGGTGACAGGCCTGGTGCTGGCGCTTTTCATCGGGCGGTTTTTGCAGACGCGCCGCAACATTGTTCCCTGGTTCAGCGGTTCACGCTTACTGGTGCTTTCCAGTTACGCCCTGACCGGTCTGGTTTCGATGGCAATACCGAAAGAATTTCTGGTCAATTCTGTACTTGGGATTTGGGCATTGGCCACCATTCCGCAGACCTCGCTGGCGGTTTGTTTCAGCGTGGTGATGAATGCCGTCGCCGGGCCACAAGGCCGCTATGCCTTGCTCAGCCGCCGTTGGACGATTTTTGGTCTGACGAACACGATTGTGACTTTTTTTGCTACCCAAATGCTTGACCGGGTGGTTTTTCCTCTCAACTACCAGGTTTTGTTCATTTCACTTTCGCTGGGCGGCCTGATTAGTTACTATTTTTCCAGCCGGATTACCCTGCCTGACCAAACCCCACCGCCGCTGGCGGAGAGCAAATCCTTGGGCGAAACGCTTCAAAATTACCTGCGCCTGATGCGCCAAAACCCGGCTTTTGTTTCTTTTGTCTCAAAGCGATTTGTTTATCTTTCCGCCATTTCGCTTGGCGCGCCCATCTTTCCGTTGTTCTTTGTGCGCGAGGTTCATGCAACGGATGCCGAAATTGGCACCATTAACATGGCAACCAGTGCCGTGATGATGGTGGGTTATTCGTTTTGGACCTGGATATCGCGCAAAAAAGGTGGGCGGTTTGTCTTGCTGGCGACTACTTTTGGGCTGATGTTGTATCCGCTGGCTTCCACGCTAACTCCCCAGGTAGGGTGGATTATTTTCTACGCCGGGACATCGGGCTTCTTTCAGGCGGGCATTGACCTGGTTTTTTTCGATGAACTGATGAAAACGGTCCCACCGGAATATAGCGCGACGTTTGTTTCTCTGGCCCAGAGTCTGCAATATCTCTCGGCCATGTTAGCCCCACTGGCAGGAACCTGGCTGGCTGACCACCTTGGGCTGGGAGCCGCCTTGTTGGTCAGCGCTGGGCTTCGGCTTTTGGGTTTCTTACTCTTTCTACGCTCCGACCGGTTGGTCATTCATGCTTCATAATTTCGGTGGGTATCAGGAAAAGGATTGCGCCCGGGTTTGGGCCCGAGCGCAATCCTTTTGTTGCTCGCCGACTGCTCCAAACATGGCCTACTGCCCCAGCCGGGCGCGTTCTTCTTCAATGATTTTTTCATCCAGTTTTTTGAAGAGCGGCGCGGGCGGGTTGAGTTTTTGGCCGGGTTTCAGTTCGCTTGGCTCCCATTGGTAGGGCAAGATACCCTCGTGCCCTAGAGGGCGATAGCGCAGGCCGGTGTGCGTTCCGAGGCTGTCGCGGATTTCTTCGGTGTATTGCTCACCAAAGAGAGGTGCTGTGTAGCCGAAAAACATGTGCAGCTTTTCGGATGTAAACGGCAGGACGGGGGCAAAGAGCAGTTTGAGAGAGTCGATGGCGCGCAAGGCGGTGTAAATTGTCAATGCGGCAGCAGCGCGGTCGGTTTTGATGGCCGTCCAGGGGGCGTTGGCGTCAAGATAGCGGTTGACTTCCGTCGCCAGGCGCAGGCATTCTTTCAGGGCGTCACGCAGTTTGATGGAATCGTAGAGCGCGCCGACGGTTTGGAAGCCGTTCTCAATAGTGGCGAGCAGTTCCCGGTCGGAATCGCGCAGGCTGGCGGGGTCAATTTCTGGCGCGTGGCCTTCCCAGTGTTTGTAACTGAACGAAAGCACGCGGTTTGCCAGGTTGCCCCAGGTGGCAACCAGTTCGCCGTTGTTGCGGGAGACGAATTCGGCCCAGTCCCAATCGCTGTCTTTGGCTTCGGGCATGTTGACTGTCAGGTAGTAGCGCAGGGCATCGGGGTCGTAGCGGGTCAGGGCGTCGCGTCCCCACACGGCCCAGTTGCGGCTGCCGCTGATTTTTTGCCCTTCCAGATTCATGAACTGGTTGGCTGGCACGTCATAGGGCAGGGTGAGCGGGACGTTCTTTTCGCCGCTGAAAATTTCGGCAAATTGTTCGCCCACGCCCATCAGTTCGGCAGGCCAGAGCGAAGTGTGAAAAAAGATGTTGTCTTTGCCGATGAAGTAAAACTGACGGGCTTGCGGGTTCGACCACCACTGCTTCCAGGCTTCTGGCTGGCCGGAGATTTGCGCCCATTCAATGGAGGCTGACAGATAGCCAATGACGGCCTCGAACCAGACGTAGAGGCATTTGCCTTCCCAGCCTGCCACTGGCACGGGGATGCCCCAATCCAGGTCGCGGGTGATGGGGCGCGGCTTGAGTCCCTCGGCATTGATTTTGCCGAGCGATTCACCCAAGACGGTCTCGCGCATGTAGGCGGAGCGCGCTTTCAGAAACTCGACGACCTTTGGCTCCAGTTTGGAGAGGTCAATGTAGAAGTGTTCGGTCTCGCGCAGTTGAGGGGTGGAGGTGTCTCCGGCCCATTTGGATTTGGGATTGATGAGCTTATCTGGCTCCAGCACGTTGCCGCATTTGTCACACTGGTCGGAGCGCGCGCCCTCGAAGCCGCAAATGTAGCAGGTGCCTTCGATATAGCGGTCGGGCAGGAATTTGCCCAGGCCGGGCGAATACCACTGTGGTTCGACTTTGGTAAACAGGTAGCCGTTTTGTTTCAGAGCCAGGAAGATGCTCTGCGAGACTTTGAAGTGATTTTCGGTGTGAGTGCTGGTGAACAGGTCGTAGGTGATGCCGTAGCCCTGGAAGGTCTCCAGAAAGGTGGCGTGAAAGTGCTTGTAGACTTCCTCGACCGGCTGGTTGAGTTTATCAGCGCTCATGGTGACGGGCGTGCCGTGCGAATCGGTGCCGGAGACGACCAGGACGTGATTTCCCTTCAGGCGGTGGTAGCGTGCCACAATATCACCCGGCAGGTGCGAGCCGGTGATGTTGCCAACGTGAATTTCGGCATTGGCATAAGGCCAGGCGATGGCAATTAAGATGTGTTCGGGCATAGACGATTCCTTTTCGAGACGCGATATTCGTTATTCCATAATCGTTATTTGTTATTCGGTTTTGAGTATTTGGAATTCGATGCTCGAATATCGAATTATCGAGCATCGAGCAAACAAAAAGGACTGCCCTCGCGCTGGACAGCCCTCCGGTTTCGGCGTTCTGGCGTGCTAACGCGTTCCCTTCGACACTGTCCCGGCGAGGGTGGGCATGGGCATCATGAACATCGCATGAAATGTACTAAACATAGATTTATTTTACTACAAAGCGCGTTGTATGGTTCCAGTTTCTGGCTGGCGATTGGTGACCTGGGCAATGGCGCTGAACAGGATTCCGAGGAAGTAGAGCAAGGCCAGCGGCAGCATGGTGATGCCCATTGTCAGGGCGTCTGTGGTGGGGGTAATCATGGCAGATAGTAATGCTATTCCTACCAGCGCCAGCCGCCATTGTTCGAGCAACATTTTGGGTTTGACAATTCCAATGGCAGAAAGGCCATAAATGACCAGCGGGAACTCGAAGGCCAGGCCAATCCAGAACAAAAGGCCGGTAACGAATTTGATGTAACTATCTACTGTCCAGTTGACTGTGACCTGGATGAAGCCGGTTTCGATGAAAGGGAGCGCAACTGGCAGCATAGCGTAGTAAGTGAAAGCCATGCCGCTGACGAAGAAGAGCGCCGCCAGCGGGATGAAGACCAGGCTGAACTGCCGGGCGCGCGGCATAAGCCCAGGAGCCACAAACAGCCAGATTTCAAAAGCAATGTAAGGAGAGGCAAACACCAGGCCTGAAATGAGCGCAACCCGCATGAACACGCCCACCGTTTCGGTGACGGCCACGGCCTGGAGCCGTTCCAGCCCGCCAACGGGAACCGCCAGGAAAGCCGCCAGGTCGTTGGTAAAGTAGAACGAAAAAGCGGTCGTGATGATGACGACTGCCAGCATTCGCAGCAGGTGTTTGCGAACCGCATCCAACTGTTCCAGAATGGCTTCGGGTTGTTGGAAGGCGTCGCTGATGGCATCGAGCGCGGGGCGGTCTTCTGGAACTTCGGTCAGAAAAATGTAGATGGAATTTTGCTTGAAGTTTTCGCGGACCGGATGAAACAGCCAGGCCAGAAAGCGGAACGGCAGGCTGAGTATCCACCAAACCAGTTTGAAGGGCGCGGCGATGAGCCACCATAGGGCGCTGCGAATGCGTTGCATGATGGTTTATTTTTCAGAGGCGGGGGGATGGTTGAGGGTGGCCTCCGGCTTTTGGGGCAACGAGGCAGGTTTCAGTGGGACAGGTCCGGCGAGAATCTGGTTTTCGACGGATTGAATCTGGTTCAGGCTTTGTTTGGCTGTCGATTGTACCCCTTGATTGATTCCTTGCAACTCGGCCTGGATTTCTTCCATACCGGCTTCGCGCATTAATTTGGTGGGAATCTGCTGAATCTCTTTGCCGGTGGCGCGCATGGCCTGCCAGGTGGGCGACATGACGAATGCCCGCAAGGTACGCCCAATGGTTCGCCCTGCTTTGACCATGTCTTTGGGGCCGAGCAGGATGAGCGCAATGATGACAATGAATACAATTTCGGGCAGGCCAACTCCCAGTATATCCATTATTAAGAAGAACCTTTCTTGAATTGCAGGGCAATGATGTGTTGATGGTCGGCCAGACTGCCTAAAACGCCATTGATGAAACGAGGCGCGGTATCGGACCCGTAGAGTTTTGCAAGTTCGACGGCTTCGTTGATGGCAACTTTGAGCGGGGTAATACCACTGATGGAAAACTCCCAAACGGCGATGCGCAGGATGTTACGGTCTATGGCGGCTATCTGGTCGAAGGGCCATTCGGGCGCATATTCTGCAATCACATCGTCCATTTTTTGAGCGAGGGGATACACGCCAAAGATGATTTGATGGGCAAACTCAACCAATTCCTGGCTGAGTTGGTCCTGACCTTGTCCATATTCATCGTCCAGCCGCTGCGCGAGGACATCGCCCGGACGATGGTTGGTCATATCCACTTCGTAAAGTACTTGCAGGGCCAGCGCGCGCGCCCTGGTGCGGGATTTCATAATGACTTATTCGCCTGCCTGGTATTGGATGTCTTCAATGTGGATGTTGACATGGCCGACTTCCATGCCGACCATTTCGGAGATGGCACGGGCGACTTGGGACTGCACATTGCGGCTGACTTCGCGCACGTTGACATTGCTCGACAAAACCAGGTACAGGTCGATGTATACCATGCCATCCTCAACGGTGAGACGCACGCCGTCATCGGCGCCGCGCCGGAACAGGCGGTCGAACCCACCAGGGACGGGCGCCAGGCGGGCAACGCCTTCTACACCCAGCGCCGACATGCGCGCAATGGTCAGAAGCACTTCGGGGGCCAGGGTGGTTTTGCCAGGGGAACGATATTCTTCGGTCATGGGTTCTCCTTACATCACATCATTGCCATGCCGCCATCCACGCCCAGCACCTGGCCGGTGATGTAGGCGGCCTGGTCGCTGGCGAGGAACGTCACAGCGTAAGCAATTTCTTCGGGTTGGCCTTTGCGCCCCAGCGGGACGAGTTTGAGCGCCGCTTCTAGGGTTTCGGGTGGCATGGCCAGCAGGATTTCGGTATCTACAAAGCCAGGCGCCACCGCGTTGACGGTGATGTTGCGTCCGGCCACCTCGCGCGCCAGGGCTTTGGTGAAGCCAATCTGCCCGGCTTTGGAGGCGGAGTAGTTGGTCTGGCCGGGGTTGCCCATCTGCCCGGCAACGGATGCGATGTTGATGATGCGCCCATAGCGTTTGCGAATCATGTGCTTGACCGCTGCTTTGGAGCAGATGAAAGTGGATTTCAGATTGGTATCCAGCACGGCATCCCAGTCTTCTTCGGTTATCATCATAATCAACTTATCGCGCGTGATTCCGGCGTTGTTGACCAGGATGTGCAGGTCTCCAAAGGTTTCGATGGCAAATTTGATGAGATTTTGCGCTGCCCCGGCATCGGCCACATCGGCCTGGAACGCGGCAGCCTGCCCGCCCCAGCCTTGAATCTCGCCGACAACGGCCTGCGCCGATTCGGGCGATTTGTGGTAGTTGACGACTACTTTTGCCCCGCGCCGCGCCAGTTCCAGCGCAATCGCGCGCCCAATTCCGCGCGAACCGCCGGTGACGACGGCCACTTTGTCTTGCAATGATAAAAATTCACTCATGGGTCTGCTCCTGTGGGGGAATTATACACGAGGATAGAACACGGGGAATGGGCAGGAGTGACGGGACTGAATACAGAATGATGAATGGGTCAGCGTTTCCGAAATCCAAACCCCAGCGCCAGGCCGGAGAGAATGGCAAAGCTAACGATGTAAAGAACGGCATCCTGCCAGAAGCGGAGCGGAAACAGGCGAATCAGGGTGTCGTCGTAGCGGAAAATCCATGAATCGCCCTCGAAGAACAGGCTGTGAAACCAGGCGAAGAACTGCCAGAAGGAGATTGCCGCAAACGCTCCCAGCGCCATCAACAGGCCGATGGTAAGCCACCCGCCCCAGCGCAACCCGACGCGGAAGACATTCATTTGCCCGGCGCGCCAGGCCCAAAGGCTAATCAGCGCCAGCAGCACGAGGTTGATGGTCCACGCCCGCAGCAACATCTGCACCACATTTTTGACATCCAGCATGTGCTGGAGTTCACGCTCGTTGTAAATGGGCGTTCCATCATCGAAACGGAGTTCGGCCAGAAACGAAAGGTCGGCGTTGTTCAGCAGATATTCGATGGATGGTTTGGACCAGCGCAGACGGTCTTCCAGCGTAAAGCCGTAGGGGTCATCGGGGAAGTCGGGCATGCGGTATTCGATTTCCGGAAAAACCGGCGTCATCAGCAGCCGCGCGCCGAGCATGATGAGCGCGAAGGGGGTCAGTAAAGCGGTGAGCCAGGGGATGATTTTGGAAGACATGGGAAACTCCGGTGGGGTCATTGGACGTTGGTAAATGGTCATTTGTGATGCCCAATCCCCATTGATCAATTACTTCAACTCCTCCACCCCGCCCGTCAGAATAAAGTTCAACACCAGGCTGTTCGTCACCCATTCGATGGGCGAGCGGTCATCGGTATAGACTGTGCCGCCGGAGGGGGATGGCTGGAGGGATGCATAGGTGACGCTGGCGGCCTGCAAGAGCAGGGGCGGCGTGCTGGGGTCACGCGAAAGCGCCGTCAGGTGAAAGGCCAGGTTGTCGCGCGAGGTTGGTTGTCTGGTGGCAAATAAAATTGAATTGAATGTGTTGGGCAAATCCATTACATGGGTCGAGGGCAACACTGTTTGGATGGTGGCCGCCAGATCGTTAATCAACCGCCGGTCATTGGGCGCGCGTCCGATGTTGATTGCCAGCACTCCGTCTTCGGTCAGCCGCTCGGCGCAAATGGCAAAGAACTCTTGCGTGGTCAGGTGCGGCGGGATGTAGGGCGGGCGGTAGGCGTCTACCACGATAATGTCATATTTATACGGGCTGTGTTCCAGCCCCCAGCGGCCATCGGCGGCGTAGGCGTTCAGGTTGGGCAGGGTCATGCCGAAGTATTCGCGTCCGACCTCGATGATTTTTGGGTCGATTTCCCAGCCGTCAATTTGAATCGGGCCGTAGATTTGGGTTGCCTGGCGGGCGGCTGTTCCGGCGGCCAGGCCGATAATTGCCATGCGCTGTACCTGGCTTGTACTGAAAGGCGGGCTGTTGAACAACGGGCCGACCGAAAACTGTTCCCATGGCCCGCCGTAGAACAATTCGTTGGGATGATACTGCGAATGCACGCCCTGGCCCTCGTTCAGCCGCAGATACCGCACGCCGTCCACTTCCAGTACTTCGATGTAGTTATAGGCCGATTCGGTCTCGTAAATTTGCCCTGGGGTGGATTTGATGCGGTAATCGTTGGCGAAAGCCAGAACCGTTACAAAGAGTGGCATCAGCAGGAAAGGGACAACCGCCCTGGAGCCTGCCGCCCGCCACAGGCCAAACAGCGATACGAGCAGCATGATTCCGCTAAAGAGCAGAAAGGAGAGCGTCACGCCAATTAACGGAAACAGGACCAGGGTGGGCAGGAAAGCCCCGATGACCGAACCCAGCGTCGAAAGCGCGTATACATCCCCGGCCACGTTCCCGGCCCGCGAGGGGTCATCTACCAGCAGGCGGATAACAAACGGCGATGTGACCGCCAGCAGCGTGATGGGAACGCTGAACAGAATGAGCGTGGCGGCGAACGCGCCAAAAGCCACGTCCAGTTTCAGGCTGTCGAAGGCCAATGCCGCGCCGCGCAAGACTGGCTGGGCAATGAACGGCACAACGCCCAGCGCAAACGCGCCCAGCGCCAGGATGGTGAACAGTGTGCGCGGCGAGGGGGAACGGTCGGCCCAGCGGCCTCCCAATTGATATCCAACCGCAAAATAGACCAAAATCAGCCCAATGACACTGGCCCAAACCAGGTTGCTGGAGCCGTAGATGGTCTGAAGCAGGCGCGATGCCCCAAACTCGGCGGCAAGGGTGGACATGCCGGAGAAAAAGACGGTGAAGTAAAGGTAGCGGCGCATGGAAGATTCTTTTGGATGAAAACTTGAAATGTTAATGCGTGAAGTCAAAATTTTTAGTTATAATCCAGCCGCCGTATTATACAGGAAACGTTCCGAAGGTTGCTGTAAATGTTCATTTCGCCTGCGCGCCTTTTGGACAATCATTCCACCTTGCAAGGATGCTGAACATGAGTTTGCAGTTTTTACTCGATAAAACCTGCCTGGTGACAGGCGGGGCGGAGGGGATTGGCTGGGCGGTTTCTCAGGCCTTGGCCGATTATGGCGGCAATGTGTACGTTTGCGACATTAGCCCCGAAAATATCGCCAATGCCCAAAAAGAACTGGCTGAAAGCCCGTTGAACAAAAAAATTCATTTCAGTCAGTGCGATGTCTCTTCTCGCGCCGAAGTGGAGGCCTGGCTTTCAGAAGTTCATCGGCAGACCGGGCGGTTCGATGTTCTGGTCAATAATGCCGTTTTTGTGCGCTGGGCGCCGGTGGCTGAAATGCCGCTCGAAGACATGGAGCGCATGATGGCGGTTGGCTACAATGGCATGATTTACACTGTCAAGACTGTTTTGCCTTTCATGCTGCAAGCCCGCCAGGGTCATATTGTCAACCTGAGTTCCTCAGCGGGGCGGCTGTTCGTGAGCAAGGGCAACGCGCCCTATGCGGCGGTTAAAGCAGCCATGGATGGTTTTAGCCAAACTTTGCGGCTCGAAACGCAAGGCACAGGCGTGCGTGTCACAACAGTGCGTCTGGGGCCGGTCGAAGGCACGGATTTCTTCCGTAAGCAGGTTGCTTCCTCGCAAATGCCGCGCCTGGGTGACTTTCTGCCCGGCCTGACTCCGCCCCAAGTAGCGGAAGGCATTCTGCGCGCTCTGCGCGCGGGGCAGGCCAGCCTGGATATGCCTGGCTACCTGCCGTTTATGTATCTGTTTTTTGCCATTGCGCCAGGATTATTTTCCAAACTGGTTGGCATGGGCGGTTCAGGCCGCAAGGATTACGGCGCGTTGCAGTGGAAATACCAATCAAAAAGGAAAGCGTGAAAATGTTCAAGCAAAAATACTTTCTCAATGCTCATAAAGGCGTGACTTTCCTGGCCGTACTGGCTCTGATGGCATGGTTTGGCCGCTGGGAAAATGTCACGGCCTGGGTGTATCTGGCTTTACACGGCACATATGGTTTGCTGTGGGTGCTGAAGAGCAACATTTTTCCCGATAAACAGTGGGAAATTGATAAAGGCCCGGCCTATGCTCTATTTATCCTGGTTGGGCTGAGCGCCTATTGGGTCCCGCCGTTTCTCATTACCTGGCTGGATGTCAATGCCCCTGCCTGGCTGATTGGCCTGGCTGTGAGCATGAACATTTTTGGCGTGTTCTGTCATTTCACGTCAGATATGCAAAAATATATCCAACTCAAGTACAATCCAGGGCATCTGATTACCGACGGCATGTTCGCGCGCTCGCGCAATATCAATTATTTTGGTGAACTGCTCATCTATTTAAGTTTTGCCCTGCTTGCCATGCACTGGCTTCCGTTTTTCATCCTGGGTTTCTTTGTGTTCGGTTTTTGGTTTGGCCTGATGCGCAACAAAGACAAATCGCTCTCGCGCTATCCAGAATTTGCCGAGTACAAGAAAAAAAGCAGTCTACTCATTCCCTTTCTGTTTTAGACACTACAATAGAAAAAGATGACCTTCCGATGAAACGCAAATACTTTTCCATTTTTTTGCTCATATTCTTTCTTCTGCTAACCGCCTGCGGCGGCGGGCAAGCGGCTACCACCCTCCGGGTGGATATGGTTGAATTCATGTTCGAGCCGAAGACCTTTACCATCCCGGCAGGCGAGGAAATCACCCTCGAACTGGTCAACAAAGGCGCAATCGAACATAATTTTGTTATTCTTAAGAAAGGTGTCACCGCTGCGAACGACTTTGACCACAATGCCAATTTGGATGACATCTTGTTTGAGGCGAGACTTGACCCCGGCAAATCTGGTACGTTCACCTTTACGGTTGAGGAAGCGGGTGAATATCAGGTGATTTGCAGCATTCCCGGCCACCTGGCGGCCGGCATGGCGGGTAAACTGATTGTGAAATAACCATGCCTGACCTGATAACCAGCCCCTCCAACGCCCTCATCAAACAGGCGCGCGCCCTGCGGCAGAAGAAAGCCCGTCAGGAAAGCGGGTTGTTTTTGGTGGAGGGCATTTTGCATGTTGGCGAAGCTGCCGAAGCGGGCTGGGATATCGAAACTCTGCTCTACTGCCCGGCGCGTTTGCGCAGCGATTTTGGGCGAGACCTGGTAGAAAAACTTGCCGGGCAGGGCATCCGCTGCGCGCCGGTTTCCGAATTGGCCTTTGAATCTTTCGCTGAAAAAGAAAATCCACAGGGCATTGCTGCCCTGGTTCGACAGCGGCATCTTGCGCTGGAAGATTTCCCACCCTTCCGCCTGGCTGTTGCTCTCGTCTCCCCGCAAGACCCCGGCAATACCGGCTCGATTTTTCGCACGATAGATGCTGTAGGCGCTGACGGCCTGCTCTTGCTTGAAGGCGGCGCCGACCCGTATCAACCGGCTTGCGTCCGCGCCAGCATGGGGACGATGTTCTGGAAACCTTTTGTTCAGACCGGGTTCAGCGACTTTGCGGTCTGGGCAAAACGGGGGGGCTTTCGCATGATTGGCACGTCTGCTCACGCTACGGCCTGCCTGGCGGATGTGACCCTGACCGAGACACCAACCATCCTGTTGCTTGGCTCAGAACAAAAAGGGCTGACGCAAGAGCAAATGTCCGTTTGCAATGACTTGCTCTCGCTCCCCATGCGCGGACGGGCCTCTTCGCTTAACCTGGCTGTTGCGGCGGGGATTTTCCTGTATGGCTTGCGCCCGTAATGCGCAAGGAATTCCTCTCAATTGATGACGTCTAACCGGTTTTTACAGTAAATAGGGGTTGTCCAAAAAATGGGGCGAAGTAGTATTTTGCCTGTTCATCTGGCGTCACCAAAAACAGCGACCACTGCATCTGGTGGTCGCTGTCTGCTTGAAGGGGCTTTTTGGGCAGTTCCTGTAGATTCTGGTTATCGAACGGTCAGGCGCGCGGGCTAAAATTCGTCTTCCTCGTCTTCCGCCCACAAGTCATCGTCTTCGGTGTCTTCGTCTTCCCATTCCTCCAATTCTTCTTCCTCGTCCCATTGGTCTTCATCCGCAACTGCGCCATCCGTAGGGGAGTATGTGGCGCAACCAGTGTCGGGGTCAAACTCTACTGCGGCGGCAGAGCAGTAGCCCTCGTCGTTGAAAACACAATCGTTATAGTGACAGCGAATGCGTGGCATAAATTCCTCCTCGTAATTACACCGGTTGGCGAACCAGGCGAACAATGGTGATGATGAACAGAATGGTCATGGTAATTTGTGAAGCGACGCAGAACGGACACCATGCTTTCAGGATGAACGCCTCGACATAAACCAGGTAGAGCGTAAAGCCAAACCCGCCCACGCCCAGGCCAAAAACCGCCATCAGGCCGTTGTCTTTCAAAAATTTATTTTTTCCATATTTTTCGAGCAAAAGTACGGCCAGGATGGCAAGGTACCCGCCCACGCCAACCAGTGCCACCGGAATTCCAAAAATCTCCGAATACGCGCTATCGTTCACGGTGGCGCAATCGCCGCTGCCCAGGCACATTGTATTGTTATCTGTCCACTTATATATGGTCATATAAGTAGCAATCAATGCGCCGATGACGGCAAGGGTCACAGAAGCCCAGTACAATTTTTTATCCATGTCAATTCTCCAACAGCCATGCGTCTACTTCGGTTCCGGGCGGGCAGGATTTTACCCCACTTGGGATAATCAGTAAAGCATTTGCCTGAACCAGCGAAAACAGGTTGCCCGACCCCTGGTGACCGGTTAATCTTGCGGTGGCTATCCCGTTTTCGCGCGTGACTACCGCTCGAAGATAACTCTCGCGCCCATCGCTTTCGATTGCCTCAGCCAGAACGACCCGGACTGTATCCTGTCTCGCCGTTTCGAGGCCGGTTAGCCGTCTGAGAGCGGGCCGCACAAAAACCAGGAAGCCCACAAAGGCCGAAACCGGGTTGCCCGGCAGCCCAAAAAATGGAATTCCCTTGTATGAACCAAACGCCAGCGGCTTGCCCGGGCGCATATTCACCTTCCAGAAATCCAGCGAACCGGCGCCTTCCACCACATCCCTGACGAAATCAAAGGCCCCCACGCTCACCCCCGCCGACGAGATGATGACATCTGCCCCGCCCTCCACCGCCTGGTCGAGCATTTGCTGGACGGCTTCGCGCCGGTCGGCGGCCACGCCCAGGCGCAACGCCTCACAGCCGGTTTCGGCGGCCAGCGCGGCCAGGGTGTAGGTGTTCGTATCGCGGATTTTCCCGTCTTCGGGCGGGGCATCGACCGGCAGGAGTTCATCGCCGCTCGAAACGATGGCAACCCTCGGCCTTCGATATACCGGGACTTGCACCACGCCCAGCATTGCCAGCATCCCAATATCCTGCGGGCGCAATACTTGTCCGGCGGACAAAATCTCATCTCCGGCGCGCAGGTCTGCGCCGCGTTTGCGGACGTTTTCGCCCGGCCTGACGGCCTTTCGGATGGAAACTTGCGACGGGGCGGGCGTTCCGGCAGGCCGGTGGCCGAAATCGGTCTCTTCTACCATCACCACCGCATTGGTCCCGATGGGCAGTTTGGCCCCGGTCATAATCCGCGCAGCCTGGCCCGATTCCAGCCTGAAATCGGGCGCGCTCCCGGCGGGAATATCGCCAATGACCGGCAACATGACCGGAACAGCGGCCACATCTTCGGCGCGGACGGCGAATCCGTCCACGCTGGAGTTGTCGAAAACCGGTAAATCCGTTTCCGCACGGATAGTTTCCGCCAGCACGCGGCCGGCGGCCGCTTCCAGCGGGCATTGAGTTGTTTGCAGGGGAGAAAATTGGGCAAGAATGCGCTCGCGCGCTTCGCGGACGCTCAACATGGGGCTGTCCTTTCCAAAGCGGCGAGATTATAACCGATAGTTGTCCAAATTCAAGGGGATTGGGGAGAATCCGAAACTTTCCCGGATTCAGACAAAGCCAGGACTCTGGCCCGCTTTTTAAATGGTCTCTTGACCTCCAGGAAGTTTACGAGATGCGTTTTGTAATTTGGGCTGTTCTGCCAGCCCCCACCAGCATTGTTTAGCGAACAGGCTCATGCCAGTTGCCAGGCAGGCCGCGCCGCTGAATGTCATCGCCGTGTTGAAGGCATTGGCATAATTAACGCCGCCCCAGGTGTGGGTTGCGCCCATCGTGTGTTGAATGGTCAGGAGGAGCAGTCCCACCGCAATTGCCGCCGCGCCGCCTGCTGTCAGATTATCTTTGCCCTTTCCGCGCGAA